>NZ_JCACET010000012.1:0-12041 GCF_059502485.1 Paraflavitalea sp. | reverse complement strand
CAATATGGGCGGAATTATTGAAAATTGAACGAATTGGCATTCACGACAACTTCTTCGAACTTGGGGGGAATTCGATCACCATTATTCAGATAATCAGCCGAGCAAAGAAAGTTGGTATTCACCTGCAACCTCTGGACATGTTCCAGCATCAGACCATCGAAAGCTTGCTGAACAATATACATGATGAAAACATGACGCAGGTCGAAGAAGGCTTTCTTGAGGGAGAAGCCGAACTACATCCTATTCAACATTGGTTTTTTGAAAGCCAGTATGCACAACCTGCGTATTACAATCAATCAGTTTTACTTGAACTGGATAAACAAATAAGTGATGCTATCATAGATTCCGTAATAAAAGCTATTGTTGCCCACCATGATGCCTTGAGATTCATTTACACAAAGATGGATAGCAAGTATGTTCAACAGTATGGAAAAGATATTCCCGGAGTTGATACTGCAGACCTCTCAAATGTCCCTGCAGAAAGCCTGCAGGCAGCGATCACACAAGTATGCAGCGATTACCAACAGTCGCTGAAATTGGAAGCAGGTATTTTGTTCAAAGCATTATTTATTAAAACAGGGGCAGCTTTTGGCTCTAACAGGTTATTTATTCTTGCCAATCACCTGATCATTGATGGTGTTTCCTGGGGAATTATTCTGGAGGACCTGGGATCCATGATTGAGGTATTAACCAGTGGCGGGAAAATTGATTTGGATAGCAAGACAAGCTCTTACAGACAATGGCAAAAAGGGCTTCAGCAATTAGCAAACAGCAGACAGACCGAGTCGGAAATACCATTTTGGCAGACTGTTGTCGCCAACTACATTCCTCTACCGGTTGACAAAGCAGGAGGTCAACAGCTTGTCAAACATCTTAAACCGACCAAAGCCATATTGCCTGCTTACTTTGTAAAACTATTAACGCAGGCTCATAAGATATATAAAACGGAGACCACAGATTTCCTCTTAGCAGCGCTCTCGAAAACATTTCTGGACAGGTTTAACCTTAAGCAGCTTACCATTGGCATGGAAGGTCATGGCAGGGAACCGCTATTTAAGGACCTAAACGTATCGAGAACAGCAGGCTGGTTCACCAATTTGTATCCAGCCCTGTTGAACACCGGAGACTATAACTCAGCAGGAGAGTGGATCAGGAATATCAAGCAACAGTTGAGAATTATTCCTGGTAAAGGAATCGGCTACGGGTTGCTTAAATATTTGCACAAGGAAGAACAGATCAGGCAACTCTTTGCCGCCTCGTCATTCGACATCCTCTTTACTTACCACGGACAGCTTGAAAATACAATACCAGCAAACAAGTTTTTCTCTCTCGCACAAGAGAATACAGGTAGTGCAAGATGGGAGAATAACAGGTTACCGTATAAAATGGAAATCATCTGTTATTTATATAAAGATGAGTTGGTAATTGACTGGAGTAGTTTCAGCGACGACTATGAAGAATCTACCTTAAAATCGCTGACTGAGGTATATATAAATAATCTGAAATTATTGATTGAATACGCCAGTAAACAGACTACTACTGCATTAACGCCTTCTGACTTCAATCTACCTGGCACTGTCAGTGTTACTGAGCTTGACTCTTTTCTGGCTACAGTTACTAGCAAACATGCAACAGGAAATATCCAACGGATCTATCCGTTGAGTCCAATGCAGGAGGGCATGTTGTTTCATGGTTTATACGACAGGAATGAGGATGTATATCTCGAACAAATGACTTGTAATTTTAAGGGCCTGGATGTAGATGTCTTTAAAAAATGCTGGGAATACGTCGTTCTCAATCATACTATATTACGTACAGCGTTTTATTTTGACAAGCTATCGATCCCGGTTCAGTGCGTATTTGAAAACGTTGATTTACCGTTCGAGGTAACGGATCTCTGCCATTTAAATATACAGGAACAGCAACAAAGGATCAACGATTATATTTATAACGACAAGTTAAAGGGGTTCGATTTCGAGCAATCGCCTTTGATGCGTATAGCCTTATTCAAGCTAACGGCCAATTCTCACAAATTCGTATGGACACAGCACCATATTATACTGGACGGCTGGTCCGTCTTTAACCTAATAAGAGAAGTAGCCTCGTTGTATGAACAAATAATACAGGGATCACCTGTACCTACTCCTACAATTGATCATTATGAAGATTTCATAAGATTATTGAGCAGCAGGGATATAATCAGGGAACAACTTTTCTGGAAAGAATATCTAGCTGGTTTTGATAGTCCTACCTTGCTTCCTTTTGTTAACAATCATAAAGACCGGAATAAAGGAGTTGGCACATATAAAATCAATATACTGGAGCTGGGAGAGGATATTAGTTCCCAAATTCAGCAATTTGCTCAAGAAAACCGACTTACAGTCAACTCCGTGATACAGGGCTGCTGGTCACGTTTACTTTCTTATTATACAGGGAGTAAGGATATTGTTTTTGGAGTTATCGTTGCCGGCAGACCACCAGAGCTTGCATCGTATGCCGACAGAGCAGGTCTTTTTATTAATGTCATTCCTTTCAGGTGCAACATCAAAGAGCAGGAAATCGCTTCCTGGCTTCTGAATATCCAGGAATCACAAGCTCAGGCAAGAGAATATCAGTATTGTCCGATAAGAGAAATCCAACACGCGCAAAACATAAAGGGTGATTTTTTTGACTCCCTGCTCGTATTTCAGAATTATCCGATCGGAGACATATTCAATAGACAATGGGCATTGAATGCTTCCGACATCGATATGTATGACCGTACAAATTACCCTTTAACGGTTCTTATCGGTATCGGAAAATGTATTACAATCCATTTCAGCTATAACAGCGACCTTATCGAAGACATCTATATCGACAACATAAAAAGACATTTCATCAATGTACTTAACTTTATCATCAATAATCCTCACGCCCAGAATACAACTATTCCTATAACCGACCATGAAGAAAGGCTGCACCTATTATCCGAATTCAACAATACTACTTGCAACTACCCGCTTAACCAAACTGTTGCAGACCTATTCGATGTACAGTTTCAGCTGATCCCAGATGAAACA
The DNA here is from genome assembly GCF_059502485.1 of Paraflavitalea sp. Classification (NCBI taxonomy): domain Bacteria; kingdom Pseudomonadati; phylum Bacteroidota; class Chitinophagia; order Chitinophagales; family Chitinophagaceae; genus Paraflavitalea; species Paraflavitalea sp. The sequence continues at coordinate 8,982 of NZ_JCACET010000012.1, read as the reverse complement.
GCAATCTTCTTCAAGACCCAGCAATTGAGCTATCGGCAGTTGGATGAGCGCAGCAATCAGCTGGCGCATTGGTTACAGGCGAGAGGCATGCAGGCCGGAGCTCTTATTCCAATATGCATGGACCGTTCCATTGAGCTGATCATAGGGATTGTTGCCATATTAAAAGCAGGAGGGGCTTATGTTCCAATTGACATCAACTATCCGGAAGAACGGATTCACTTCATATTAAGTGATATAGATGCAAAATTGCTGCTAAGTGATGGTAGTTTGAAAAATATTCCATCGTCTATTGAAGAATTGAACTTGCTAAGGGATGCAGGGATACTTGAGAGACAATCGAAAGAAAAAGCAGTGCGTTTCAATGCACCATACGACCCTTGTTATGTAATTTATACGTCGGGCACTACCGGACGCCCCAAAGGGGTCAGGATGCATCACAAAGCAATGATAAACCTGCTTATATGGCACGATGATCAACTTGCACATACAGCTACAAAAAGAGTACTTCAATTTGCAAGCATCAACTTCGATGCTTCATTCCAGGAAATATTCTCGGTCTTTTGTTTCGGCGGCAGCCTTGTATTAATCGAAGAACTGGAAAGGAAGGATATGGGCCAAATGCTGAAAGTGATTGACCGACATCAGGTTAATCAGCTATTTATCCCCTTTGTAGTACTGCAGGCGCTAAGTGAACAGGCTGTTCTGGAAGGGCATTTCCCACTGAGCTTAACTCATATTTTTACTGCCGGCGAACAACTAAGGCTTTCCGGTAATATTGAAGAGTTGTGTCGTATAACGGGACTCGAGCTACATAATTATTATGGCCCATCGGAAACACACGTAGTAACTTCTTATAAAGTAGTACCAGAAGACTATAAAAATCATCCACTGCCCCCAATAGGTCGCCCAATCAGCAATACAGCTATCTACATCTTGAACGAACAACAACAACCATGTCCTATAGGCGTGCATGGCGAACTATATATAGGAGGTGAAGCAGTTGCACTTGGTTACCTGAATCGGCCATCGTTGACGGCGGAAAGGTTTATCAATAATCCATTTACCGCTAAGACAGCAGACAAGTTATACAGAACCGGAGATATTGCCTATTGGTTGCCGGACGGCAACATTGAATTCCTTGGCAGGAAAGATGACCAGGTTAAGATACGTGGGCATCGCGTTGAGTTGGGCGAAGTTGAAAGTGTGTTACAAACTTGTGAAGGCGTTGCTCAATGTGTTGTTTTAGCTGAATCAGACTCCTTTGGAAGCAAGAGGCTGATCGGCTACATTGCAGGAACAGCAACCTATCAAAAAAAAGCAGTATACCAAGAACTGCGGCGTCAATTACCAGACTACATGGTGCCCGCTATACTGATAGAACTGGATAAAATCCCATTAACCTCCAATGGGAAAGTCGATAAAAGAGCACTACCCAAACCAGAACTGACACTGCAGGAAAATAATTATACTGATCCTACTACCTGGTTTGGAAAAGAGATGGTCGCTATCTGGCAAAATCTATTAAAGGTAGAAAGGGTAGGCGTCACAGACAACTTCTTCGAGTTAGGCGGTCATTCGCTACTTGCAACAAGGGTATTGTCACTAATTCGACGCAGGCTTAAAGTGGAAGTAGGAATGAAAGAATTGTTTTTGTATCCGACGATAGCAGAACTGGAAAAACATATTACTAAAAGAACATCACGCAAGCTGCTACCACCTGTGACACCCTACCTTAGGAAAGGACCATTACTACCTGTAAGCTACGCACAGGAACGGCTTTGGTTCATAGACCGGCTACAAGGTAGTAAGCCATATCACATTCCCATTGCTTTAAAATTGAAAGGGGAGTTACAGATAGCTGCTTTAGAAGATAGCTTCCGCAGTGTTATCGAGCGGAATGAAATACTCAGAACTGTACTCGTGGAACACGAAGGGACTTGCTATCAACAGGTGAATGATGCTTCCGGCTGGCATTTACCTGTCATGCCTGTCGCAGGATGGAAGGAAGAGCAAGTCAATGATTATATAAATCAATATATCATTCAACCATTTAACCTCTCAACAGATATTATGTTGAGAGCCATATTATTGCAACAAGGCACACATGACTTCATCCTCACGGTAGTCGTACATCACATTGCATTCGACGGGTGGAGTTTATCCATATTGGTGAAGGAACTGACAGAACAATACGCCTCCAAAGCTACCAGCAAAGGGATTGATCTACCTCAACCTGAAGTACAGTATGCGGACTATGCCATCTGGCAACACACGCATCTCACCGGCGAAATATTAGAGGAACAATTAGAATACTGGAAAAATAAGCTTTGGGACATCAAACCACTGGATCTGCCGACAGATTATAGCCGGCCTGTCATTCAAAGCGGGAAAGGTGCGAATGTTGAAGTCTTTTTGCATAAGGAGTTACTGGATAGATTACAAGCCCTCAGCCGCCAAGAGAATGTGACTCTTTTCATGGTATTGTTGGCCGCCTTCAAAGCATTACTTTATCGCTATACAGGCGAAAAGGATATTTCAGTAGGTACCCCGATTGCCAACCGGAGATCACAGGAAATAGAATCTCTTGTAGGATTCTTTGTAAACACGCTGGTTATCCGAAATGAAGTGGAGGGTGAATGTTCTTTCAGAGAAGTGCTGCAACAGGTGAAAAACACTTTACTGGAAGCCTATGAATATCAAGACACCCCCTTTGAAAAAGTAGTCGAAGCTACAGAGGTAGAAAGAAATATGAGCAGATCACCGCTATTCCAAGTAATGATCATGCTGCAAAACATACCAGACATTCCGAAATTGAAATTCGGAACAACGGATATATCTCTTCACAAGTTGGAACACAACACCGCCAAGTTTGATCTAAGTGCAATTTTCAATGAAACATCTGAAGGGCTTCAAGTCATCTTCAACTATCGTAGCGATCTCTTTGAACGAGAAACGATCGAGCAGATGACAGGGCATTTTGGGCTATTATTAACAAGCATAACAGAGAATCCATCAGATAGCATTAATTCATTAAGTATCATAGGGAAAAAGGAACGGTCAAGGATACTTTATTCATTCAACGATAATAAAGTAGCAATAGAGCCGCAATATTTAATCCCCGACTTATTCACTATACAGGCAAAAAAGAGTCCTGAAGCAATCGCGATCACCTATCACGACAAGCATGTCTCTTATAGAGAACTTGATAACAAAAGCAATCAGCTTGCGGCTCTTCTCACCCAGCATGGCATCACTAAAGACAGCCTTGTTCCCCTATTTATGGAACGCTCTGCAGAGTCTATAATTGCTATGCTGGCAGTCATGAAAGCCGGAGGCGCATATGTTCCTATTGATATTAACTATCCTAAAGAACGAATACATTTCATACTTGAATCGATCGATGCCTCATTGGTTATCTGTGATAGAATTATAGAAGACTACAAGGAGAAACTGAGATTAATTGACATTACCAATAAAGCTTTTTTTGAGGAGAATCGAACAACTACGTATTTCCCTAAAGCGACAGAAGGCGAGCAACTGTGCTATGTATTGTTTACATCTGGCTCAACAGGCAAGCCGAAAGGAGTAATGATAAAACACATAGGATTACTCAATCATATTTTATGGTTCAGCAATCAATTTTCGATCACTCAATCAGACCACACTGTTTTATTAACCACATTCAGCTTTGATGCTGCTCAGGCATACCTGTGGAGTAGTCTTACTACCGGAGGCACCATCCATGTTTTACAGCAGAACGACATGGAAGCGGACAATGTGGTAAGGTATATGGCGGCGCATAGGATCACCTACATAAAATGTACGCCCAGCTTGTTTAATGCCATGCTTACTTCAAAAAGCTTTGAACGTCGGGGAATTCTTTCCAGCCTAAGGATGTTGATGCTTGGAGGAGAAAGAATAAACATGACAGACGTAAAAACATTCCAGGATATATACCCCGCCGTGTCGATCTGTAATCACTACGGTCCTACAGAGGTCACTATTGGCTGTACTGCTCATTACATTAAACTAAATCAATATAGCAACAAAGGAAAAGGATCGATAATTGGAAAACCGTTCCAAAATACGGATATCTATATTCTGGATCCTGCCATGAATATTTGTCCTATCGGTATTACAGGAGAGATTTATGTTGGTGGGGCTGGTATTGCCCGTGGCTATTTAAACAATCCCAGCCTTACTGCAGAGCGCTTTATAACACAGCCATTTTCCGGTTCCCCAAAAAATATTATATACAAGACAGGAGATATGGGCAGATGGCTTCCGGATGGCACCATCGAATTATCAGGAAGAAAAGATGATCAATTTAAGATACAGGGATATAGGGTTGAGATAGCTGAAATTGAAGAAGCTATACTGTCTCACGACAAAGTGACTGCATGCGCAGTAATAGTAAAAAGCCGTCCAATTACAGGTGAAGTCATAATAGGTTATTACGTTGCATCAAAACCATTAGAGACGCATGCGCTACGGCTTCATTTGAGTGAGAAATTACCTGCCTATATGGTGCCGGCATATTTGATACCATTAGACGCAATTCCCTGCCTGCCAAGCGGGAAAGCCAATAAACAAGCATTACCAAATCCCTTTGAACTATCCTTTAACAACAATGTACCCGACACGCAACCAACCGATCAGGAAATCGGGATTATCGAACTATGCAAAGAATTATTGAATGTGCCAACAATTAGTCCGGAAGACAACTTCTTTAGCATTGGCGGCGGTTCTTTAAAAGCTATTCAATTAGTTGCACGTATTTACAAATATTTCAACAGAAAGGTCGCTCTGAGAGACATATTCTTACATCCAATCATTAGCCAAATTTGCAACCTTGTATTTGAATCCACCCTAGAAGAACAGTTCGAGCGAATACCCCATGCTACTAAAAATGATTTTTATCCGCTTAGTGCCATGCAAAATAATATTTTGCTGGCAAACCTGCTTTCTACAGACAAGGCGCGATATAACACAACGCTTGTTTATGAATATTCCGGCAATTTAAATATCACCGGCTATAAATCTGCCTTTCAGGATATAGTTAAACTACACGAAATCCTTCGCACTAATTTCGTCTTACAAGACGGGGTTTATGTACAAAAAGTACAGTTACCTGATGAACAGGAAATGTCAATTGAATTTATAGACGTGCAACAGTCTGGTGAGCAGCAATTATTGGTAGAACAATTGGTGAATAAGGAAGAACGATATTCATTTAATCTTGAGCATGAGCCATTAATAAGAGCAAAAATATTCCAACTATCACCTGATAGATTCATTCTGCTATTCAATCTTCACCACCTCATATCGGATGGCATTTCTAACAAAATATTATTGAATCATTTTTCCAGGCTATATCAATACCACACCACCGGAGCTCCTCACAACATGTCCACTGAAACCGTACAATATAAAGACTATGCAGTATGGCAACAACAGACTTTTTCAGGAGGAGATATAGAATTACAGGAAAAATTCTGGTTTCGCATGTTCGAAAATGACGTACCTGTCCTCAGACTTCCCTACGACTTCATAAATAATAAGCAGCGAGGAAACGAACATTCGCTTGAAATCGTGAATGATTCGATACTAACAGAGCAGCTATTGCTGCTTTCAGAAGAAACCGGCGTATCCTTATATGTGCTGTTGTATACAGCCTTTTTTGCGTTCCTGTATCGAATCTCTAACCAACGAGATATTGTAATAGGTACAACTGCAGCAGGCCGTCAGCATCCTGACCTGGATCAAATAGTTGGTCTTTTTGCCAACACGCTGGCTATAAGGTGTCCTATTGATGAAGGAATGACTTTCGCACAATTATTGGAACGAAATAAAGTAATTATTCTCGATGCCTTAAGCTATCAACAATACCCATACAATAAACTTGTTTCTAAATTTTCCACATCCGATAAAAATGACAGAAACTTATTTAATGCAATGTTCGAGTTTAACCAGGATGATTCAAAAGAAGAGGAACTTGTTTTTAAATTATATACCAACCACAATAGGCCTGTACAGGCTAAGTTCGACCTAAACCTAACACTTTTTAGAAAAAACAGACAGCTAACTTTCTTTTGGCTCTATGATTCAGAACGCTTCAAACAAGAGACAATACTCCAACTCGCTACGTACTTTAAAACATTCTTAAATACGATATCCATATCACCGTATTCCAAAATAGAAGATTATATAATTGCTAAAAACAATGACCCAGAAAGAAAAATGCAGCGAGAAAAGGGAGAAAGCAATAGCCTTAGGAATAGAATGCGATTTGATTTTAATGACGCAACAATTGATATACAATGACATTAGATGAAGAAATACTACTTTCAAGTGGTCCATACCTGGAAAGAAAGAAGTATTGGATTAAGCAGTTAACAGGGGATAAAACCTTTACTACACTGTCAACAGACAATAATCTATCGACTGAATCGTCTCATAAATTATCAACAGATTTTGAAATCCCATCAGATATTTACAGAAAGGTATGCGGCATTTCTATGGAAGAAGAATGGTCTATGTTCAGCATACTGCTCTCATGTGTATACATTTTAATAAGAAAATATAACCACAATGAAGATATAAAGATCTTTATACCCCAAGGTAAAGAATCAGCGCTTAGAGGCATATACAATGAAATGCTTCCCGTTCGCGTGTTAATGGAAGATGATTCATATAAGAAGACTTTACAAAAAGTCAGCAATGCCATAGAAGAGGCTTTTGAATTTCGTGATTATCCGTTGGAAAAGCTTGATCTTTTTGAAAATGGGTCATCATACCTTGACCAGTCTGACATACAGTGTCTGCTATTGAACATACAAGATCCCATACTACACAGAAGCAATCTTATTTTCTGTTTTGAAAGAAAAAATAATACGCTAACCGGAACTATACATTATACAGCCAAGCTTTATGACGAACAATTCATTGAAAGAATGGTTGGCCACTACCTGTCGATCCTAAAGCAAGGAATTCAAAATCCTGACAAAAAGGCTAATAGTTTTCAGTTATTATCAGATTACGAACGACATGAATTAATATATAAGTTTAACAATACAAAACACAAAAATGCTCCGGTAAATATTTGCACACTACTTGAATCAATTTCCAGGGAAACGCCGGATAAGATAGCCTTGATCCATAATAAACAACAACTTTCTTACGAGGCATTAAATAAAAGATCGAACCAACTTGCAAAATTCCTGATCTCAAGAGGGCTGGTGGCAGGTGACCTTGTGGGGCTACTGTTTGACCGTTCTTTTTCGTTGGTTGAATCAATATTAGCCGTCTGGAAGGCTGGGGCAGCTTATATACCTATTGACCCCGATTATCCAATGAAGCGCATTGAGCAACTGGTTTCAGACTCGAAGATGAAAATGTTGCTGACCCAGACACTATACGTCAGCGCATTGAAAGGGGACATTACAGAAGGGGTAGTATTAGATATAGGCTTGTTCGAAAAAGAAATCACCGCCCTCAATGAAGAGAACATACCAATCGAAATCCCTTTCGAGAGTCTGGCATATGTCATCTATACTTCCGGCTCAACCGGGACTTCTAAAGGAGTAATGATCGAACACGCAGGCATGTACAACCATATTCTTGCCAAAAAAGATGACCTCAGGATCGACGAAAATTCAGTAATTGCACAAACAGCCACCCAGTCCTTTGACATTTCTGTTTGGCAGTTCTTTGCAGCACTATCGCAAGGAGGAACTACGGTTATTATACCTAATAAGGAGATCATGAGTCCTGAATTGTTATTGAACACACTCAATAATAACAGGGTCAGCATACTTGAAATCGTTCCTTCTTACATGGAGGTCTTACTTAATTTTATCAAGCATAGCAATATCAGGCTGCCTCATCTTCAATACCTGGTTGTGACCGGCGAAACACTCAAACCATATCTGGTAAACGACTGGTTTTCTTTCTTTAAAAATATAAAAGTTATAAATGCATACGGCCCAACGGAGGCATCCGACGACATTACACATCATATTATTGAAGGTACCGTTTCTGACACCATCATTCCTGTAGGAATACCTGTCCGCAACCTAAATATTTATGTAGTCAATAAGTTTAATGAATTATGCCCGGTCGGAGTGTTGGGTGAAATTTGTGTATCAGGCATTGGAGTAGGACGAGGTTATCTGAACAGAGAATCACTTACCAACACGTTTTTTGGGCAAGACCCTTTCCGGACCGATGCTACACTGAGAATGTATAGAACAGGAGATATCGGGCGCTGGCTAAGTAGTGGAAAACTTGAATTCAGGGGCAGAAAGGATGACCAAGTCAAAATACGAGGCCATAGAATAGAACTTCAGGAAATTGAATATGCTCTCACCCAAATACCTGAGATCAGGCAAGCTCTTGTGGTCAGCAACCATGACAGTCTTTCAGCTTATATTGTTTTCGAAAAAGATAAAACCCTTTCAAGTGCTTCTATCAGGTCTTTTCTTGGTGAATCATTGCCGGATTATATGATTCCTGAACATGTGTTACCACTTACAAGCTTCCCATTGACCTTAAATGGGAAAATTGATAAAAAGGCATTACTTAAGCCAACATCTGGCAAGCATAACGAATCTGTTACAATAATCCCTCCATCGGATTATATAGAGGTGTTCCTGCTAACTGCATGGAAGAAACTATTGCACCTTGAACAGATCAGCATACTGGATAACTTCTTCGCGCTTGGCGGTCATTCCCTGATGGTTATTCAATTATTAACAAGCATATACAAAGATCTCGGCATTAAACCAGACATACTTGTATTTTTCAATGCACCTACCATCCGGGAATTTGCACGATATTTAAACACCTGCAATCCCATTGGCTTTCACGCTATTCCCTTAGCCTCCTCAAGTGACAGTTATGTGCTATCTCATTCCCAGCGCCGCCTGTGGGTGTTAAGTCAGTTTGAAGAAGCTTCCGTAGCTTACAATATACCAGCCGCCT
>NZ_JCACET010000011.1:0-1486837 GCF_059502485.1 Paraflavitalea sp. | reverse complement strand
GAAATCAGGCCGCTTAAAATCTTAAAAAAAAGTCCAACTTTTTGGGGTCACTTCACAATCGCCGGCTTTTTGTTTGAACTGTTGAGGTCCCGTATCGATCAATCATTCAATTTTTCGGTAGTAGTGCTGTTGTTTCGGATGCCGATCACTGCGTAGAAGGCTGGTTTCGGTTTGCTCTCCCGGTCGAATAGCAAAGGGTAATTCGTTCTGCCGCGGATAGGGAAGTTATTTAACCACGACTGGCCATCGTTCACGCCCCAGAAAGTAACACGGCTTATTTTGTCCTTGTGCTTAAGGAACAGCCTGAATAAGTCTTCGTATGCCTTGCCCAGCTTAACCTGCACTGAATCGGGCAGGCCACTGGTATAAGGATTCATTCCTTCTTTGGCTTCGGCCGTGCGGCCAACGTCGGCTGTGTTGTTCTGCCAGGGATTGGGCAGCACGGTGAGGTCCAGTTCCGTGAACATCACTTTCACGCCGAGTGCGGAGTAGGTGAGGATGCTTTCCTCGATAGCTGCCAGCGGCAGGTTGTTGATATGCCAATGCCCCTGAATGCCCACACCGTCAACACGTACGCCAGCTGCTTTTAGTTTCTTGATCAGGGCAATCGTACCTGCTCTTTTCTTCGGCTGTTCGATATTGTAATCGTTGTAATAAAGCTCTGCGTCGGGTGCTGCTTGCTGAGCCAGCCGGAAAGCCTCCGTGATATATTCTTCTCCAAGATATTGCAGGAACACAGATTTACGCAGCGAGCCATCTTCATTCAGTGCCTCGTTCACTACATCCCAGGAGGCTACTTTCCCTTTGAAATGACCGGCAACTGTTGTGATGTGACTGGTAAAGAACTGTTGCACAGAGTCTGCGTTTTTTACGCGACGCATGTAGCCTGGCAACTGGCTATGCCAAATAAGTGTATGACCATTTACAGGCATCTGGTGTTGCTGTGCGTAAGCTACGATCCTGTCGGCGGGTTCAAAGTTGTACCGGTTCCATTCGGGATGTAGGTGCATCGACTTCATCTGGTTCTCCGGCGTGATGGCATTGAATTGCTCAGGGATCAGTTTGGCTGTTATCGGTTCCTTGCCCGACACCTGGTCCAGGTTGAGCGCAGTACCAATTAGGAAGTCATCCTTGAAAGTTGTTTTCAAAGAAGGTGTGCCGGTAGTTACTATAGAAGCGGCTGCCGGTGTTGCTGCAGAGCTGGCTGTTTGCCGGGCAGCACAGCCGGATAACAGCAGTGCTGCAAACAAGCAGGCAGGTGCTAATGGTAATGATCTGTTCATGGGTATGATGAGTAGATGAATGTTTAATTGGAGTTTGCTATTGCAGAATACAAAAGACGAAAAAAAATAGCAATAAGAATAGCCGACAGCCATCTTCCTTCAATAATTGAGACGATAAAGCTAAAACGGTTGAGTCAGTGGTCAGGCCGCTCCAGCGGCCAGACTACTGACTCAACGTGTTTCTTGTCTGTTATACGCTAAGAATTGCTTGTACCTTTTTTCACTTTGGCAATGTATTCGGAGGGTAGCAGGTTGAATTTGCTTTTGAAAGATTTGGCAAAATAGTTGGGAGTGGTGAAGCCGACCAGGTAGGCGATCTCTGCAATGGTCATATCGCTTTTTTCCATCAAGGCAGCAGCTTTGTCCAGCCTGTAAGAGCGTATATATTCAACCGGGGTTTGTCCGGTTAGTTCCAGCAGTTTATTGTACAGTGAGCTGCGGCTCATACCTACTTCCTTGCTCAGGCTCTCCACCGACAGTTGCGAGTTGGTGAGGTTGTCTTCGAGGTAGCGCACTACCTTATGCAACAGTTGTTCGTCGGCCGATTCTACTGTTACTTCTGGCGTAAGCACTTTGAGCTGCCGGGTGTAGGTAGATTTAAGTGTATTGTTCAGGTGCAGCAGGTTTTTGATCTTTACGTGCAGTACGTCGAAGTTGAAAGGCTTAGTGATGTAATCGTTGGCGCCCGTTTCCAGTCCGGCGATCTGTTGCTCTTCTGCTGTAAGCGCCGTAAGCAGTATCACGGGGATATGATTGGTGCGCTTGTCGGTCTTCAGCTTTTGTACCAGCGTGATGCCATCCATCTCGGGCATGGTAATATCGCTGACGATCAATTGTGGATGATGCGCCAGTGCTTTTTGCCACCCTTCTTTGCCATTCGCTGCTTCCAGCACCTTGTAATGATTCCGGAGATTGTCTTTAAGGTAAAACCGGAAGTCTTCGTTATCTTCTACCAACAGCACCAATGGCAGATCGGTTGCGCTAACTGGTGGAGTTGTTATTGGCGCTAATGTCAATCCTTCAGCGGTTACAACGTTGTCTTCGGGTAAAGAGGAGGCTGCAGCAGGGAGTGCCGCTTGCTTTTCGGCAGGATCCATGAGCACGATCTGTAAAGGCATTTCGATAGTAAACGTAGAACCTTGTCCGGGTTCACTGTCTACTTCAATTGAGCCGCCATGCATTTTGATGAACTCTTTGGTAATGGACAGGCCAATACCTGTGCCCTGGTTCAAAATAGCTGAGCTGGAATTGGTTTGGAAAAAACGTTCGAATATCTGGTCCTGTTTGTCTTTTGCAATACCAATACCGGAGTCCTTCACTTTTATTGCCACCCACAGATGCTGCGGATCGGCCGGCTTGTCCAGCGTTGACAACTCAACACGTACATTGCCACCTTCGAGCGTGAACTTGAAAGCATTGGAAAGAAGATTGAAGAGAATGCGCTCCAGTTTGTCGTGGTCGAAGAAAGCGTGCAGCATAGGAATATCACTCCTGAACAGGAAATGAATATGTTTCCTTTCTGCAAAATCCATGAAAGCATCCGTTACCTCTTTAAGGAACGTTACCAGCTCGCCGGGCGCCAGCTGCAGGCTCAGCTCATGTTCTTCCATTTTGCGGAAGTCGAGCAACTGGTTCACGAGGTTCAGCAACCGCCGTGCATTGCGTTTGATCATGCCCAGTTTGTCGAGTCGGTTATCGGTCTTTTCACTGGTGATCAGTTGATCCACTGGCCCCATGATCAGTGAGATCGGTGTTCTGAAATCATGGCTCAGGTTGGTGAGGAATTTGATCTTCAATCGGTCGAGTTCCTGTATGCGTTTGGCTTCCTGCCGTTCCTGTTCCAGCAGGAATTTTTTCCGGAGGCGTTTAATACCCAGGTGACGGCTATACAGCAACAGGCCACAAATGACTGCCGCATAAAAGATATATGCCCAGGTAGTACGCCAGAAAGGCGGGTGTACGTAAATACGGAGGATGGTATCGTTACTGCTCCATACGCCGTCATTGTTGCTGGCCTTCACGCGAAAAGTGTATTCGCCCGGATCGAGGTTGGTATAGGAAGCCGTGTTGATAGTGCCGGTATAGTTCCAGTCCTTATCGAAGCCTTCGAGCTTGTAAGCGTAATTATTTTCTTTCGGAAGCGTATAGTTGAGCGCTACGAAATTCAGGACAAAGTTTTGTTTGTAGGCAAGGTTCACCTGGTCAGCCACGGAAATATGCGATTGGATCGGCGCATCTTCTCCAGGTATAACCGACTTGTTGGATATCTTCAGATCAGTCAGCATTACCTGTGGCACATTGCGGTTGACGGTCAGCTTGGCAGGGTCGAAGTAGTTGAACCCTTCAAGGCCGCCAAACATAAGATCGCCTTCCGATAAACGGATGCCCGAAGAGCGGACAAAATTGTTATTCTGCACACCGTTATGATGCGTGTAATTACGAAACGTTTTTTTTGCTACATCGAAACTGCTGATGCCGGTGTTGGTACTGAGCCACAGAAGGCCGTTGAAGTCTTCGATGATCTGGTACATCGTTGTATTCTGTAAACCATCTTTTTCAGAGAAGGTGGTAAATGTTTTTTGAACAGGATCATAGAGGCTAAGACCTTCACCAAAAGTACCCAGCCACATGCGTCCGTGACTATCGCGCAGGATCGTCTGCACCTTATCACTGGGCAGCCGGTTATTGCCTTGGGTGTAAGTGGTCCATTGTCTGCGCTGCGGATCAAATACATTGACGCCACCACCATGCGTACCAATCCACATATTGCCGGCTGTATCTTCTTCGATGGCCCGCACGTATCCGTTCATGGGCAGCATTACTTCATTGCCGGCATCAGGCCGGGGGCGGGGAGTCAACTTCATTACTACTTTACCATCTTTCAATACATTCACCCCTTCACCATTCATGCCGATCCATACCTGTCCCTTGCTGTCTTCCTTGATACAAAAGACGTTGTTGGAGTTGAGATCGCCGGCGCCGGGACCTTGCCTCATGTACTGACGTTTACCGGTAACAGGATCAAGGATGATAAGCCCCCACGCGTACGTGCCGATATACAGTTTGTTGTCGCGCGACATTTGCATGGCCAGTACAGAAAGCGGATGCTGGCCATGAACAGGCAGGCCAAGGTCAACTGCACTTACCTGGTCGGTTTTCCGGTTATACCGGAACAGACCGCCACCGTCGGTGCCGATGAATACTTCTCCATTCCTGCCTTCTGCAAAAGAACTGACGATAGCCGTAGGACGCGTTTGCGGAAAGAAAGATCTACTCAGCTTGATATCGAAAAGATTCAGGTTCTTGTCGTATTTGTTGATGCCGCCACGGAAAGTGCCCAGCCAGTAAATGCCCTGTTGATCGATGTAGGCACATTTGATCCATTTACTGGTGAGGCTATGCATATAACCAGGCCGTGGGAGATGCGTGATCACCCGCTGTGAACGTGTGTCTGCTATGTTCAGGCCTTCGGAAGTTCCTATCCACAGGTTGCCAGCTTCATCAGGCGCTATGCAGTTGATCTCACGGCTGCTCAAAGCACTCGCAGGGCCGCTCAGGTAGCTATAAGAATCGAAGCCGGCCCCATTGGGACGGAAAGTGCATAGCCCGGCAGGTGTACCTATCCAGATTGCTCCATCCTTGTCTTGCGTGATAGCCCTGATCTCATTGCTGATGAGACTGCCTGGTTGATTGGGAATGTATTGATAATGCCTAACCCGTTTAGATGCCCATTCGTACAAATAGATCCCTTGCATAGTGCCTACCCAGATACGTTGCTGGTTATCTGCAAAAACAGCGGTCAGCACTTTGGGCGTTGGGCGGCCATTATCGGCTGACGACAGGTCGATTCGTGATAAAGTATTAGAAGTGGGGTCCAGCTGGAACAGGTTTTCGTATTGTGCCACCCACACTTTGCCCGACTGGTCACTGCAAATGCCCCTGACCACCCCATTAGCGGGCAGTTCGCCGGTTTGGCCTTTGGTGGGATAGTGAATGAAAATATCCTTTTGGCGGTCGTACCGGCTCAGGCCGCCGCCGCTGGTGCCGATCCACAGGTTGCCTGCCGGGTCTTCATGAAGCGTCAGTATTTCGTTGGCCCGCAGGCTGGTGGAGTCGCCGGGAACGTGCCGGTAAACGGTAAAATTGGTGCCGTCGAATTTATTCAGCCCGTCATCCGTGGCAAACCACATCATCCCATAATGGTCTTTGGTGATAGCATTGACCGAATTCGATAAAAGGCCGTCTTTGGAAGAAAGTGCTGTGAAGTTAATATGGGCCGGTTGCGCCCATCCTGCATATACAAGCAGCAACAGCAGTACGGAAAGGGCGGTATGTTTAAAATTGAACATAGCGTAAGACAATCGTTAAAACGCTGAAACAGAATGCAGGGGAGAACATTTGTGCGACAAATTTCAACAAATGAAGCATCCAACGGTCTCCCGTCCAGCTACCTTTATGACTCTGTGAAATTGACGTTTATTTTTCGCTTTTCCGTCTCAAAAATAGCCGTTCTAAAAAACGATGTGCCATGAGCAGTAAAATAAATCCCCGGGAAAAAGAAGAGCTGTTGAAGAAACTGCAGGAATGCCTGTTTGAACAGTCAGCCACTAAAGACCTGAATGTAGAAAGTCTGGCCAGGCTCATGCACATGAGCCGTCCTACGCTTTACCGGAAAATGAAGATCATTTCCGATCGCACACCCAATGAGCTGATCAATGAAATACGCCTGAAAAAAGCAGCAGAGCTGTTGGCTGCCGGAGACCACCGTGTATTTGAGGTAGCGAAGATGGTGGGGTATACCTCCCAAAGCAGCTTTGGCAAATCCTTTCTCAGGCAATTCAAGGTAACCCCTGCTACTTACCAGCGCGCGAAAAAGATCATGGACGCCGCGTAAAAACCCTAAATTTGATCGTTATCGTGTGAGATAGCGTATCAGAAAAATGCAGAAACTCATTGCTTGTTTACTGGGGCTACTTTGTTTGCAGGTACTCGTGGCGGCTGATGATCCCAGGATTACGCGCCTCGGCGTGGAGAAAGGCTTGTCCAACAACTCCATACGCTGCATTTACCAGGATAGGGATGGCTTTATCTGGTTTGGCACCTTCGATGGCCTCAACCGCTACGATGGCTATGAGTTTAAGGTCTTCCGCAACAAACAGAACGACTCCCTTTCCCTGCCACACAATTATATATATTCCATCCACCAGGACCAGCAAAAGAAGTTATGGGTGGGCACCGGACAAGGGTTGAGCATTTACAACAGCCTTACGTCAAAATTCTTACCAGCCTGGTTCACTCCATATGGTACCAGCACCCGCGAAAAGATCACGGCGATGGTCGATCATATAGTGTCCGACGATAAAGGCAATGTCTTTATCGGTACCAATGGCCGTGGACTGATGGTGCAACTGGCGGGAACAACGACGGCCATACAAATACCTTTAAAAGAGGCGGGGCGTGAACGACTGGATTATGGCGTGGATGTAGAGATCGACGACAAGCAGCGTGTGTGGTTGTTTGTCTCAGGCAGTGGTTTGTTCAGGTATCACCGGGGCACCCAGCAAATAGAACCTGTGAGCAATGCCATCAAATTTGCGCATACCCTGGAAGCCGATAGTGAAGACAATATCTGGATAGGCACTGCCAATGGCTTGCACAAATACTCACTCACCGCAAGAAGCTATGTAAAGACCTATACAGCCGAAACAGGTAAGCTCACGTCCAATAACATTTCCTCTCTTTCATTCGATAAGAACAAACAACTCTGGATCGGAACAGAAGGTGGAGGAGCCAACATTCTCAATCCGGTTACAGAGACAGTTTCCCATATATTGCCGGGCGAGAACAGCCGTTCATTATCCAGTGAATCGGTGACTGTTATTTACCACGACAACGAATCGCGCCATTGGCTGGGCACCCTCAAAGGAGGCGTCAATATCATCGATCCGCAGATCAGCCAGTTCCAAACCATTGCCCACGATCCGCTCAATCCCAATAGCCTCGTCAATAATTTTGCGGCTTGCTTCTTTGAAGATGCCAATGACAACCTGTACATCGGTACGGATGGTGGCGGCATGAGTATCTGGAACCGTAAGACCAATACTTTCCATAACTACCGGCACGATGCGGCCAATCCCCGCTCACTCACCAGTAACATGGTCACTGGTATCCTTATCGATCACCGCAACCGTACCTGGGTCTCTACCTTTGGCGGCGGCATCAATAAATTCAACAAAGCAACGGGTACCTTCCAACAATACAAGTGCATCAATGATGTTACAGGTATAGAGAACATCAACGTTTGGAAATTACTCCTCGATAGAGAAAATACGCTGTGGGCCACCACCTTTGGCAGTGGAAAATTATACCGCTACAATGAACAGACAGACCGGTTCGAAGTATTCGACCAGGAATTGTATGACCTTGTTTCCATTTTTGAAGATACACGGGGAGCCCTTTGGGCTGGCAATTCCCATCAACTGGTCAACATCGATAAGCACAATAAAAAACATCGCTTCTTCGAAATGAAGAAACCGGTGAGGTCCATCTATGAAGACCATAAAGGAAACTTTTGGGTAGGGACGGAAGGCGCAGGTATCCTGTTGTTCGATCGTGTGGCGGGCAAAATAATGGCCCAGTATGCCGATGCGGATGGACTCAGCAACAATTCAGTACTCAATATTTCGGAAGACAGGCTGGGCAACCTTTGGTTAAGCACATTCAATGGCCTTTCTACTTTTGTACCCACACAAAAGAGCTTCAACAACTATTACCAGGGTGATGGATTGCCCAGTAACCAGTTCATCTACAGCGCAGCCTTACGCCTGCGGTCGGGAGAACTGATCTTTGGCAGTATCAATGGCTTTGTACTGTTCGATCCCGGAAAGATCAGGCCACGCAGGTACCTGCCGCCGGTGCTCATCACGGGCATGCGCGTCAACAACAACCGCGTTACCGAGAAAAGAGAATATATAAAAGATACGAGCGGCAATCACATTGCCAGTCTGCGTATGCCTTATAATGATGCTGTGTTGTCGGTTGACTTTGCGGCACTCGAATATTCATCACCCGGCAAAATATGGTATGGCTACTACCTCGAAGGATGGGACAAAGGCTGGAGCTATACCAATAACATCCGCACCGCCAACTACACCAACCTGCGCGAAGGCGATTATACCCTGCATATTAAATCCACGAATGCGGCAGGAGAGTGGAATACGAAAGAAACCATATTGGCCATTCGTGTACTGCCGCCCTGGTACCGCACCTGGTGGGCGTATGCGTTGTATGCCTGCGTGGCCGGTGGGCTGCTCTACCTCTATCTGCGATACAAAGCCCGGCAAACACGCCTCGAGTACCAGGTACAGATCGCCCGGCTCAACGAAACCAATGAACGGACAGAAAGAGAAAAAAGTCAGGCCCTCCTGGGATTGGAGAAAGCAGAGCGCCAGCGCAGCGAAACTGAGCTGGAGCTGGCAAAAGCCGAAAAGGCAAAAGGAGAAGCGGCGCTGGAAGCACAACGCGTGATCAATGAAAAAGAACGTGAGCTTAACGAGAAAAAGCTGGCCTTCTTTACCAATATCTCACATGAGTTCAGAACGCCGCTTACCCTGGTGTTGAATCCCATCAAAGACCTGCTGAAGAACAAAGAACAACAGGTGGAAGCAGGCGATCTCCGGATAATATACCACAACGCAGGTCGCATGTTACGGCTGGTAGATCAGCTCCTGCTCTTTCAAAAAGCCGATAAAGAGCTCGATCAGCTTAAAATAACGAAAGTCAACCTTACTACATTAGTACGAGAAGTATATGCTTCCTTCACACAGGTAGCCAAAACCCGTAAGATCGAATACCTGTTGCACATAGAAGACGATGAAGAGGAACAATTCATCTACGCCGACCGCGAAAAACTGGAGATCATATTATATAACCTGTTGTCGAATGCCTTTAAATATACCCCCAGCAATGGACGGGTATACATTCAGGCGCAATACGAAGAAGAACAGGTTGCTATTCAGATAGGAGACAGTGGTCCGGGCATACCTGCCGATGCACGCGAGAAGCTGTTTGAGAAATTCTATCAGGCCAACACGGCAAAGGCGGGATTTGGGATAGGCCTGTTTTTAGTAAAACACTTCGTCAATGCCCACAAGGGGACCATCGACTATACCAGCGAAGCAGGAAAAGGTACGGTGTTTACCGTGCAGGTGCCGATAGGCACGGAATATCTTGCTTCAGGGCAGGAGATTGGAGAAGATGCAGAGACGACGATCATCGAAGAGTTGCCGGAAACAACGATGCTTACGGAGGCAGACGACCCGGCCTTGCAGGATGCCAACACGCCCCTCACCACGGAAAGCCGGAGTATATTGGTCGTGGACGACAATGCCGAGATACGCCAGTACATACGCCAGCTGTTCAGAGGGCAGTTCCTGGTTTACGAGGCGCGGAGTGGGGAAGAAGCCCTTACCCTGGCCGGTCAATACCTGCCCGATGTGATCATCAGCGATGTGGTGATGCAGCCCATGTCGGGCATCGAACTTTGCCAAAAGATCAAAAGCGATCCTGCATTGGGGCATATCCCGGTGATCCTCGTTACGGGCAACGCCTCCACGGAAGCGCGATTGAGTGGGGTAGAAGGTGGGGCAGACGATTACATTTCAAAGCCATTCGACAGGGACCTGCTGGTAGCCCGTGTGGCTGCCCTGCTGAAGAGCCGGAGCAACCTGCAGAAGTACTTTTATAATGAGATCACCCTCCAGGACAACCCCCTGAAGATCTCCTCCAACTACAAGGAGTTTCTGGATAGTTGCATCACCATCGTGGAAGCCCACCTCGATGATGACCAGTTTTCCATTGCCACCCTTGCACGGGAACTGGGCATGAGCTATTCCAAAATGAACAAGAAGATCAAGGCTGTGTCCGGTCAGCCGGCCAATGCCTTTGTGAGGTTCATACGCCTGCGCAAAGCCGCCGAGCTGTTCATCAATACCAATTATAATATCTCCGAAACGGCCTTCCAGGTCGGTATCAGCGACATCAAACATTTCCGCAAACACTTCACCAGTCTCTTCGGTATGAAGCCCTCCGCATACATTGAAAAGTATCGCCGGCACCTCGGAAAGCAGTACAAACTCAATGAAAAAGTAGTGAAGCGCGACGAAACGGCACCGAATTGATCGACTTGCCTGACTATCAATAGCTTGATTTCAGAATGACGTAGATTTGAAGTATCACTCCATGTTAAAATGCCCCCTTTTTAGCAAAATAGCCCCCCTGTCCCAAAGTTAAGGAACGCATAAATTGTGATACATTTAGTAAAGATTGCTAAAACCCCTAAGCAAGGTTTCACAAACTGCTTGCGTATATGAAAAAAGTAAACCGATTGACGTGCTGCCCCTGGCTTATTAGCCAGCCATCCACACATTACTCATCGTTCCTTCCTCCCTGATCGACAGATCACACAAGCTTTTTAAAACGATAAAATACAGGCGACTAACTAACTGCCGGACTTGCCAATGATAGCAAACTGCCCGGTTTATTTACAAACTGAAATTAACACTGAAAATCAACAGCTTTATGCAAAGATTTTTACCCAACAAACAAGGGGCGATCATGCTGCTGCTTGCCTCCCTGTTTATGCTGCCGCTAACGATGCTGGCTCAAAACCGCCAGGTCTCGGGTACCGTCATAGACGCTACCACCAATCAGCCTGTAGTAGGCGTTTCCATTACCATTGCCGGTAAAACCTCCGGAGGAACGACTACCGACGGGAACGGAAAATTCTCTCTCGAGGCGTCTGTTGGAACCTCCCTCACCATTTCATCATTAGGGTACGCCGAACAAACCATTAAGGTACCCGCCTCCGGCGACATCGCCATCAGGCTGCAGGTAAGCAGCAAGGAGATGAACGAAGTAGTGGTGATCGGTTATGGACAAGCCCGGAAAAAAGACCTGACCGGTGCTATCACACAGATCAAGCCCGATAAACTGGCTGATCAAAACCCCAACACGGTGCAGGATGTTCTTCGCGGTACACCTGGTATCAGCGTAGGTCTCGACCCCAACGCCAAAGGCGGCGGTTCTATCCAGATCCGCGGTCAGCGTTCCGTATACACCGATGGAGGTCACAACGACCCCCTGATCGTGTTGGACGGAATGATCTTTTATGGTGAATTATCTGAGATCAACCCCGACGACATTGCCCAGATCGATGTACTGAAAGACGCCTCCGCCGCTGCTGTATACGGAGCCAGGTCTGCCAATGGTGTGTTGATCGTTACCACCAAAAGAGGACAAAAAGGTAAACCCAAGATCAACTTCACCAGCAACCTCGGCATCACTACCATGGGCGCCAACCGTGAAGTATTTGATGCGAATGGTTATATGAGATACCGTGAAGACTGGTACTCATCCGCCACCTACGGCGTAAATGCTGCCAACAACAATGCATACGAAGCCTACCAGGTACCACAATCTGGTTGGGGCACTGCAAAAAGGCCTGGGTTCTACCACCAGCCTACCGAAGCCAACCTGGCAAAATACGGTGTCACCCTCGACCAGTGGAAAGCTTATACCGCAGCTTCCAACGGAACAGCCAGCGATAATGAGATTTGGGCTAAGCGTTTGCTGCTGTCGAGCACCATACTCGAAAACTTCCTCGCCAATAAAACATTCGACTGGTACGACCATTCCTTCGGGACCGGCCTTAACCAGGATTATAATATAAGCGTTTCCGGCGCCAACGAACAGGCCAACTATTACCTCTCTGCCGGATACCTCGATAACAAGGGTATCATTGTAGGCGACAATTACAGAGCCATCCGCTCCAACATAAAAACCGAACTCAAAGTGACCAAATGGTTCGAGATCGGCGCTAACATCAACTTCCAGAACCGGACCGATGGCAGCATTGCTACCGACTGGCAAAGACAAGTGATCCGCAACTCACCCTACGCTCAGTATTATGATGCTACGGGCAAACTGGCTGTGCATCCCCAGGGCGACGCTATGTTGAACAACTATGGCTACAATTACGATTTTGACAAACAGTACCTCTCCCTCCAGAAAGGATACACTGTCCTCAATGCGATTGTGAATGCCCGGGTGAAACTACCTTTCGGTATCACCTACTCGTTCAACGCTTCACCCCGCTACCAGCAGTTCCGTGATCGTTACCACGAGTCGAGCCAACACCCCGACTGGAAAACAAACAACGGTCTTATCAACCGTGAGCAGACCCAACGCTTTGACTGGTCACTTAACAATACCATCAACTGGGAAAAGACCTTTGCTACCAAACATCGCTTTGCCGTTACCCTCGTGCAGGAAGCAGAGCAACGCGCACAATGGAAAGATAGGATAGAAGCCCGCGACATCAGGCCCAGTGATATCCTCGGATACCACGAAGTGCAGAACGCCGATAAAGCAAAAAGTAACTTCGATTCTGAAGACATTTCAGAAGCTGCCGATGGTATGCTGGCCCGCCTGTTCTACTCCTTCGACGATCGTTACATGATCACCGGATCATTCCGTCGTGATGGTTACTCAGCTTTTGGTGCAGATAAAAAACGCGCCAACTTCTTCTCTGCTGCTGTGGCCTGGACCTTCACCAACGAAAAGTTCTTCCACTGGGAACACATGAGCACGGGTAAACTCCGTTTCTCTTACGGACAGAACGGTAACCGCTCACTGGCCGACGTATACATGGCCCTGGCCAACCTGACAGCAGGTACTGGTGCAACAGCAGGTTACCTCGACCCCAACGGCAACCTCGTACAATACAGGTACCTGTTCATGGATCGCCTGGCCAATACCCAGCTTTCCTGGGAAAAAACAGAGTCTGCCAACCTGGGCCTCGACTTCGGATTCCTGAATGATCGCATTACCGGTTCGTTCGATTACTTCTACACGCCGACTGTCGATATGATCATGCAGCGTAGCTTGCCTGGTTATTCCGGCGCTTCCAGGATTGCTTCCAACCTCGGTAAAGTGTTGAACAAAGGCTTCGAGCTTACGATCAATACCACCAATATCAAGAACAAGAATTTCAGCTGGAATACTACTTTCGGGTTCTCTAAATACAAGAGCGAGATCCAGCACTTGTACTATGAGTACACTACACCAGTTACAGATCCTTCTGGTAATATCACCACCTACAGAGAGCGTGATGATATTGGCAACAGGTGGTTTATCGGACAACCGATCGGCGTTATCTGGGATTACCAGGTAATCGGCATCTGGCAGAAAGATGAAGCGACAGAAGCCGCCAGGTATGGACAACGCCCCGGTGATCCTAAAGTAGCCAACAACTACACTGCCGACGATATCAAAAATGCCAACGGTACTACTACTCCGGTATATAATGATAATGACAGAGCGTTCCTCGGACAATCTTCACCGCCCATCATGTGGTCGCTGAGAAACGATTTCACCTGGAAGGACTTCAATTTCGCTTTCAACATGTATTCATATTGGGGACATAAGTTCACTGCAGGCATCTACCTCAATCAGGATAACGGTACCTCGCTGGTGACCAACCTGGCCAATACCTGGAAGAAGAGCTACTGGACCCTCGATAATCCAACCAACGACGTAGCTCGTTTGGATGCCAAAGGCCCTGCCGGCGTAGGCTCACCAGGAAAACTCTACGATCGCTCCTTCATCCGTTTGGAGAACATTACGGTAGGTTATACCCTGCCCCGCAACCTCCTCGGCAAAACAGGTATCGAAAGAGTGAAAGTATTTGCCAGCGTGCGCAACGTAGCGGTATGGACCAAACAAAAGAACTGGGAATACGGCGACATCGAAACATTCAATACCAGTGGCGATGCCCCGCAGATGTTCCGCTCGGGTATGGCGCCAAGGGCATTCAATTTTGGATTAAACGTATCTCTCTAAAAACGATTGACAATGAAAAAGATGCTGAAAACGATATTCAATAAGAAAACAGCATGCGCCATCGTATTGGGCGGTATGCTCGTTACACAACCCGGTTGTACAAAACAATTCCTGTCGCCGGACCCCACCTCCTTTTACGCACCGGATGGTACCCTCGTTAACCAGGCTGGTCTCGATGCAGCCTTGGCTACCGTAGACCGTCACCTGCGTACCTACTGGAGCTATTTCAACTACCAGGATTTGAGTCTCCCGATCGCCACTGATTACATGTTCTCCGACATGGCCGTTGCCAGTAAGACCGATGATGGAAATATCCTCATCGATCTTGCTACCCGTGTAACGCCCACCGATATGCCCGAGAGAATGATGTATTTCTGGGATGAGACGTACAACGGTATCAAATATGCCAACACAGTGATCGGTTACGTAGACAATGCGACCGGTATGAGTGATGAAACCAAGAATATATACCGTGGCCGCGCTATTTTCCACCGGTCACTGCGCTATCTTGATCTGTGTTTCAGGTTCAAGGATGTACCCCTGGTAACCAAGTTGCTGAAAGGACCTAAAGTGGATTACAAAAGCACCAAACGTGAAGAGATATTGAAGATGATCACCGCTGAGATGGAGAAGGCGGTAGAGTGGGTGCCCGAACAAAAGAACATGAGCCTCGTAGGGTTGGTCAACAAAGGCGCCTGCCGCCAGTTGCTGATCAAATGTTACATGGCTACCGGTCAATGGCAGAAAGCCGTCGATCAGGCCGACATACTGATCAATAGCTCCGGATATTCTTTGATGACAGCCAACTTCGGCAACTTCATCAACCCCTATCCGCAAACATGGCCCATCACGCGCAACGTGATCTGGGACCTGCACCGTCCTGAGAACAAAGGCATCGCCGCCAATAAGGAATCCATCCTGATGATGGTGAACCGCAACGGTACCGATGCCGGTACGAAGATGAACTTCATGCGTAACTTCCTGCCCTGGTTCGATGCCGCCGGTACTACAACACCCGATGGAAGAAACCAGGCTTTAAGGTATGTTGCTACTTCTAATAGCATCTTCCGTGCACAATACGATTATACACATGCCCTGGGCCGTGGTATCGCACACATCCGCCCAACATGGATGGCCACCAACGAGCTGTGGACAAACATCAGTGATGCCGGTGACCTTCGCCACAACAGTACCGTGGGCAACTGGGCACGCGTAGATTCATTGAAATACAATGACCCTGCAAACGCTACCTGGTTTGGCAAGAACCTGCGCTTGTATAATGGTGCAACCCTCCTTTGCAACGACACCATCCGTCAATGGTTCGATTGGCCGCATTACAAATACTACATTGAAGATCCCCTTGAAACAGGCAACGTCAACGAAGCGAACCACCGCGGTGGGGCAGGAGACCTGTATTGCTACCGCCTGGCAGAAACTTACCTGCTCCGTGCAGAAGCTAAGTTCTACCTTGGTAATGCTTCCGGCGCTGCAGACGATGTAAACAAAGTAAGACAGCGTGCAGGATGTACACAATTGTTCACTACGGTGTCGATTGGCGATATCATGGACGAACGCGCCCGTGAGCTCAATATGGAAGAATGGCGCTATGCCGAGCTGAGCCGCGTATCCTATTGCCTTGCATTGAGCGGCAAAGCCGACGAGTGGGGTAATACCTATACCGTGCAGGACCTCGCTACAAAAAGCTATTGGTTCAACCGGGTATCACGTTATAATAACTATTATAACAAAGGAAAAGCAGTTGTAAGAGGCCGTTCCTATACGATCGGTGCACACAATATCAACTGGCCCATCCCCCAAGGTGCGATCAATGCTACGGGCGGCGCTAAGCTTCGCCAGAACCAGGGCTACAGTGGCTACGATGCAGCCATTGTAATGTGGGAAAAATGGGAAGATGCAGTAGCAGACGAGAGCAAGTAACAAAGCACAAAAGTGCAAGAACAATAATCACCAGCCTGCCACCCGGCAGGCTGGTTTTACTGAAGATTCACATGCAAAGATTTATTGGCCTGAGCGCCGTGTTGTTGATAAGTACCCTCCTGCAGGCACAATCACCTTACAAAGCCTATCTGTTTGCCTATTTTACCGGCAACGACAAATACGAAGAACAGATCCGTTTCGCACTCAGCAACGACGGCTACCACTACCAGGCACTGAACAACAACCTGCCAGTTATTCCCTCCAAAAACATTAGCTCCACCGGCGGCGTCCGCGATCCCCACATCCTGCGTGGTGCAGACGGCAAAACATTTTACATGGTCGTTACCGACATGGTCTCCGCCAACGGCTGGAATTCCAACAGGGCCATGGTATTATTGAAGTCGACAGACCTCATCAATTGGACTTCATCAGTAGTCAACCTACAAAAGCGATTTCCCGGCAACGATAGCCTCCTGCGCGTATGGGCGCCACAAGCTATTTACGACAAGGCCACCGGCAAATACATGATCTACTTTTCCATGAAACACGGAAAAGATCCGGATAAGATCTATTATGCCTACGCCAACAAAGAATTTACCGACCTCGAAGCCGGGCCCAAACAACTATTTTATTCGCCCAACAACGGCGCCTGTATCGATGGCGATATTGTAAGCAAAGACGGAAAATATTACCTGATCTTTAAAACAGAAGGCGCAAAAACAGCCGGTCTGAAAGTAGCAGTCTCCGATAAGCTCACAGAAGGATATGAATTGCGCGATGAATACATACAACAAACCACCGATCCGGTAGAAGGTGGGGGCGTATTCAAGCTCAACAACAGCAATGAGTACATCCTGATGTACGATGTATATACCAAAGGAAAATACCAGTTCACAAAGACCACCGACCTGCAGCACTTTACCGTTATCGATCAGGATATTTCGATGAACTTCCATCCCCGTCATGGTACGGTAATGCCCATTACAGCTGCTGAGGCAAAGCGCCTTGAAGCAAAATGGGGTGCGAATACAACAAAGAATAAAAACGCTAATAATCCCGTCCTTGCCGGCCTCTATGCCGATCCCGACATCATCTATGCAGAGAAGACTGGTAAATACTATATCTATCCCACCAGCGATGGGTTCACCGGCTGGTCGGGCACTTACTTCAAAACATTTTCATCGCCCGATCTGGTACATTGGAAAGACGAGGGTGTAATACTCGATCTGCCCAAAGACGTGAAATGGGCCAACAGGAACGCCTGGGCGCCCACCATCACCGAGAAAAAGATCAACGGCCAATACAAATACTTCTATTACTTCACCGCTGCACAAAAGATTGGCGTAGCCGTAAGCGATAATCCGACGGGGCCTTTCGTAGACATGGGCAAGCCCCTTATCGATCAACGACCCGATAGTGTAAGAGGCGGACAACAGATAGACCCCGATGTATTCACCGATCCGCAAACAGGCAAATCCTATTTATACTGGGGCAACGGATACATGGCAGGCGCAGAACTGAATGAAGACATGGTAACCATCAAGCCCGGGACCACTAAAATATTGACACCCGATAGAACATTCCGCGAAGGCACCCATGTACTCTATCGCAAAGGCGTGTATTATTTCCTCTGGTCCGAAAACGATACCCGTGATGCAGATTACCGTGTGCGCTACGGAACATCCGATAGTCCGCTCGGCAAGATCACTATACCTGCTAATAACCTGGTAATAGCAAAAGATACCACACAGGGCATTTATGCTACAGGTCACAATTCCACCATACAGATACCGGGCAAAGATGAATGGTACATCGTGTACCACCGCTTCAATTATCCCCATGGTATTGAAATGGGCAAAGCGGCCGGCTACAACCGCGAGGTGTGCATCGATAAACTGGAGTTCAACAGCGATGGCAGCATCCGGCTTGTAACGCCTACACATAAAGGCATCAAACCGGTGACAACTAAAAAATAACAGGCAATACAATAACAGACCAGTATGAAAATGAAAATAGTGAGCGCCCTTATCCTGGCAGGAATGACGTTGGCAGCCGCCCCTGCATTTGCCCAACAGGCCAGCAATGACTGGGAGAACCCTGCCTTGCTGGATGCAAACAAAGAAGCGCCCCACGTCACCTTCATGCTATTTGATAATGCGAACGATGTAACAACAGATGACTATGCACGTTCCCGCTCATACCAGTCACTCAATGGCAGCTGGAAGTTTGCCTACGTAGACCGCTACGCAGATCGCATACAGGACTTCTATCGTGAAAACCTCGACACCCGTCAGTGGGCAGATATCACCGTGCCTTCCAACTGGGAGTTGAAAGGATTTGGCATACCCATCTATACCAATATTGCTTATCCCCACCCCAAAAATCCACCAGCTATCGGACCGGATAACCCCGTGGGCACTTACCGTAAAGAATTTGATGTGCCTGCAAACTGGGACGGACAGGAGGTGCTGTTGCATTTTGGTTCCATTACCGGTTGTGCATTCATATACGTTAATGGTCAGAAAGTAGGGATGACCAAAGCCGCCAAAACCCCCGCTGAATTCAATATCAC
Organism: Paraflavitalea sp.; assembly: GCF_059502485.1. NCBI lineage: Bacteria > Pseudomonadati > Bacteroidota > Chitinophagia > Chitinophagales > Chitinophagaceae > Paraflavitalea > Paraflavitalea sp. The sequence continues at coordinate 1,468,144 of NZ_JCACET010000011.1, read as the reverse complement.
CAAACAATTACGTAAAGGAAAGAACCTACTGGCAGTACAGGTCTTCCGCTGGCATGATGGCAGCTACCTGGAAGACCAGGATTTCTGGCGTCTCAGCGGCATCGAGCGTGACGTATACCTGTACGCACTGCCTAAACAATCTGTGTGGGACTTTTTCCTGCAGCCCGATCTCGATGCGCAATACAAGAATGGACAGTTCAAAGCAGCCGTAACGCTCAGGAACTTTCAACCTGCCGCTTCCGGCAAAGGAACCCTTGTTGTTAGCTTGCTCGATGCAGCGGGCAAGCAAATTTGGAAACAGGAGCAGAAATATACCACTACTGCCGACAGTTTTCAAACCATACAATTTCAGGGAAAGATTGCCAACGTACTGAAGTGGAGTGGGGAGAATCCTAATTTGTATCAATGTGTGATCAGCATGAAGAATGAGGCTGGTACAAACCTGTTCACCGGTGCAAAAGTGGGATTCCGCAAAGTGGAGATAAAGAACGCACAACTGATGGTGAATGGCGCGCCCCTGGTCGTGAGAGGCGTAAACCGTCACGAGCATGACGACGTGAACGGCCACGTACCCTTGAAAGAAATTATGCTCACAGATATCCGCCTGATGAAAGAACTGAACATCAATGCCGTCAGGTGCTCTCACTATCCCAACGATCCGCTGTGGTACAAACTCTGCGACCAGTACGGTATCTATGTGGTAGACGAAGCCAACATCGAAACCCACGGCATGGGCGCTGAATTCCAGGCCTGGTTCGACAAGAGCAAACACCCGGCTTACCTGCCCCAATGGGCGCCGGCACATATGGACCGCGAAGTGCGCATGGTAGAGCGCGATAAGAACCATCCCTCCATCATCATCTGGTCGCTGGGCAACGAATGCGGCAATGGACCTGTTTTCCACGACGCGTACAAATGGATGAAGCAACGCGACCCATCACGCCCCGTGCAGTTTGAACAGGCAGGAGAAGACTGGAATACTGATATCGTTTGCCCCATGTATCCCTCCATCAACAACATGAAGCGGTACGCAGCCGATACCTCTAAGAAACGTCCCTACATCATGTGCGAATATGCTCATGCCATGGGCAACAGCAATGGTAACTTCCGCGAGTACTGGGACATCATGGCTACGTCACCACATATGCAGGGAGGATTCATCTGGGATTGGGTAGACCAGGGACTCAAAACAAAAGACGACAATGGAAAAACATATTGGGCCTACGGTGGTGACCTCGGTGGCTTCTATTGGCAGCACGATGAAAATGGTGTAGCCGATGGTATCCTCAGTTCCGACCGTACACCCGATCCCGGCGCATATGAAGTAAGAAAGGTATACCAGCCTATCGCCTTCACTGGCAAAGACCTCGCTGCAGGAAAGATCAATGTGAAGAATCTCTTTTCCTTCACCAACCTCGATCAATATGATTTCAAGTGGGAGCTATACTCCAATGGCAGAAAGATAAAAGAGTCTGCATGGACGATGACGCTGGCGCCCGGTCAGCAAACCGACATTACCCTGCCGGCGCGTGAATGGAAAGGCGAAGGAGAATTACATCTCGTGGTAACAGCACTTACCAAAAAGGCAGAAGGCATATTGCCAGCAGGACATACGTTCGCAACAGAGCAATTCCTGATTGCGGGCGACTACTTTGCCAACCGCGCAAGAGTGGGTGGCAATCTCCAGGTTAAGAAGTCGGACGCTAAACTTGAATTCGAATCCGGGGATATTACCGGGGAAATAGATCTGAAGCAGGGAACTATCAGGAACTACCGGTCAAAGACAGGTGCGCAATTAGACCGTTTCCCTGAACCCTACTTCTGGCGGGCGCCTACCGATAACGACTTTGGCAACAGCATGCCTGCCCGGCTGGGTATCTGGCGTGCAGCACATCAGGCCAGAACGGTGAAAAGCGTCACGGCAGGCGAGCAAACGAGCGAAGGCATCGCGGTAAAAGTAACGTATGACCTTACGTCCATTGCAGTACCATACACCATTGAATACTTCATACAGAACGATGGCAGCATTCGTATTACGGCCGCTATGGACATGACGGGACGTGAACTGCCCGAGTTACCAAGATTCGGCATGCGCGTTCGCCTCGATGGCCGTCTCGATAGCCTGCAATACTATGGCCGTGGCCCCTGGGAAAACTACAGCGACAGGAAAGAATCGGCCTTTATGGGCGTGTACACCGATAACGTGCGCAACCAGTATTATAAAGGCTATATTCGTCCGCAGGAAAGCGGTTACAAAACGGATGTTCGCTGGCTGGCGCTTACCAACGCACAGGGAAAAGGCTTGTACATCGACGGCCTGCAGCCGATTTGCTTCAGTGCTATACAGTACAGCGCCGAAGACCTCGATCCGGGACTCACCAAAAAGCAACAGCATCCGACCAACCTGCCGCCTTCGCGTTCGGTGTACCTCAACATCGATCTCAACCAGCGCGGGGTAGGAGGAGACGATAGCTGGGGCGCCTTGCCACACCAGCAATACCGCCTGCTCGATAAAAAGTATTCCTACAGCTATGTAGTCAGGCTGATTAATTAGTTTTCAGTCGTCCCGACCAAAGGTCGGGATGACGGTTTTCAGTCGCCAGCTCTGGCTGGTGACGAGTATTTCAAAGCCTCTGGCTTTGATCGTGGTAAAAGGGTTAGTTGATTCAACGATATAAAAACACTCGATCTTGAAAAAACTATTATACATAGCAGCTGTCGCCATCGTGGCAGGTTGCAGCACCTCCAAAAAAGTTGATGGCAAATATGCCAGTGAAGGCTATAAGTTAGTCTGGGCAGATGAGTTCAACAAGAAAGGCACACCCGACACCACCAACTGGGGATACGAAAGAGGCTTTGTGCGCAACGAAGAACACCAGTGGTACCAGCCGGAAAACGCGGTGTGCAAAGACGGGCAATTGGTCATCGAAGCAAAGCGCGAACAAAAGTCCAACCCGCGCTACACGGAAGGAAGCAAGGATTGGCGACGCAGCAGACCCAATATTGAATATTCTTCATCCTGTCTGCTTACCCGTGGCAAACACGACTGGCAATACGGTCGCTTTGAAATGCGTGGCCGCATCAGCATCAAAGATGGCATCTGGCCTGCCTGGTGGACGCTGGGCGTCAGCAAACCCTGGCCCGCCAACGGTGAGATCGATATCATGGAATACTATAGTGGTAAACTGCTGGCTAACATTGCCTGCCTTGCCCCCAACCGCAAAACAGAATGGTTCAGCAACACATTTTCCATCGACTCCATCGGTGGCGAAAAATGGGCCAGCCAGTACCACACCTGGCGTATGGATTGGACAGAAGAATACATCGCCCTGTACGTTGATGATATCGAACTCAATAAAGTATCATTAGAAAAGCTATACAACAAAGACGATAGCAAATACAATCCCTTCCGCCAGCCACATTACATGCTGCTGAACATGGCCATCGGCGGACTGAATGGAGGAGATCCTACTAAAACAACTTTCCCCCAACTATTTGAAGTAGATTATGTGAGAGTCTACCAAAAGAAATGACTTCACATCGTTTTGTCATTTCGAACGAAGCCATTCGCGACTATGAAGTGTAAGCCTGTAGCGGCGCAGTGAGAAATCTGCTTGCGAAGTAAAAGCTACGCACCTGAAGCTGCAATAAACTCCGCGATCATGTCCAGCGCTGTCTGCGCATGATCAGAATAGATATCCTGTTGCGGCCACACGTGCACAGCGCCTTTAAAAAGTTCAAGGCGTGCAGCGACACCGGAGGAGAAAAGGCGTTCGTACAACACAAGCGAATCTCCCTCCAATATTTCATAAGTGCCACATAAGATCAACACCGGTCCCAACCCTTCAAACGAAGCATTCACTGGCGATACCAATGGATCGGTAAGTGGCCTTTCGCCGGCATACAATTGAGCACATTCCAGCAGATAGGGCTTGGATAAAATTGGGTCGAGGTCTTTCTTCAGCCGGAAACTCTCATGCTTGCATTCCAGGTCAGCCCACGGCGAAATAACGACGCTGAAAGCTGGTAATGGTAATTGTAGCTGGCGAAGCTGTAACTGAACAGCCATGGTGAGGTTGCCGCCCGCACTATCGCCAATAATACCGTAGCGGAAACCCGTTTGGTCAGCCTCCAGCGATTGGATCACACGAACGACGTCATCGATGCCGGCAGGAAAAGGATGCTCAGGCGCAAGCCTGTATTCTATAAATAAGATACGGCGTCCGGTCCTTTGAGCAAGATAACTCACCAGGGGGCCATGAGAGCGGACAGAACCAAACATAAAAGCGCCACCGTGCACATACACCAGGAAGTCTGCAGGTTGCTGCTTGCCGGCCTCATAAAACCAGTAACAGTCCACACCGGCAATAGATACATATTCCTGGACAATATCTTGCGCAGCTGGATATAGTAAGCCGAGCGATTCGAAACCCTTTCTTTGTTGAACTACATCCGTCATAAATAAACATTTACCACAGCAAAATTGCATGTTACAACCTCCTGAAAAATTAAGATATCTTAATTTTTCAGAACAAAGCCCGACGTGTCTCTGTAATGGCGCAAGCATGCAGCGTAGATAAGTGAGGAGGGGTGCTTGTGCCTGACTTTGGACTATAAACAAGTTATTTCTGCCTCAGCGCTTTGGAGCGTATGGTATTGAAAAATTCAGGCGTAAAGCCAAGGTAGGTAGCAATATGCTTTTGAGGAATGCGCTTGTCGAACTCCGGATATTTTTCCCGGAAATAATTATAACGTTCTTCGCCGGTCATGGTAAGTAATTGCATAGTCTTCAGGTGTTGCTGTGCCAGCGAATGTTGATATGAAAGCCGGAAGAAACGTTCCAATGATGGATGCTCCGATAAAAAAGATTCAAGCCCGGCATGTGTTAGCTGGATCAGTTCACAATCTTCCACCGCAATAATATTGCAAAACGCCGGGGTAGACAGTGTCCGGCTGTACAAGTCTGATATCCACCAGTCTTCAACAGCGAAGTAAATATTATGCTCCAATCCTTTGTCATCTGTATAATAGGAGCGGAGACATCCCTTCACTACATAATATTCATGCGAACAAACCTCGCCATTGCGCAACAGTAGCTCTCTTTTTTTGAGCAGCTTATGTGTGGTGATGGAACAGAGCGCAAGCTCCTCAGTTGGCGATAATTGAGTATGACGATTGATATTGGCTAGAAAACGTTGAAGCGACACATCTGACATACAGTACCTCGGCTGATTTAAAGATGAAGGTACTTGATTTGAGCGGCATCATACCTGGTGTTGGTCCAAACAGCTGATTAAGCATCATCCCCAATGCGATTCGCAACCAGCATCCTGAAAGCTTCGATGAAAGATAGCAGCGCTTCCTGCGTTTTAGTGTCAGTGATCTCTCCCAGATCATTGATCTTACCTTTCACACCCTGGATCAGCAGCGTAGTATCGGAAGAGAAGGCTGCCATCAGTGTACGCATGATGCGTTGCAGTTCCTGGTGGCCGGTTTCACCATGAGCAGAGGCAGTGATAATGCCCAAAGGCTTATCTGTGAAAATAGTAGTCGCAACACACCATTCGATAGCATTCTTCAAACCACTGGGAATGCTGAATACATATTCAGGCGTGCAGATAATGACACCTGCAGCCGCTTCAACCGCTGTTCGCAGGGCAACTACTTCCGGAGGAGGATTATTAGCTGACGATTCCGGATCGAAATGAGGCAAATGTTTAAGACTATTATAAACATTGAAATGCAAGTCGTCAGGAGCATGAGCAGAGAGCCAGTGTACCAGTTGCAGGTTGGCTGAACGCTCACTGGCGCTACCGATGATGACCAAAATTGTCTTTTGTATTTTCATTCAAAAATTTCCGCCAGCTTCTCCCGCAAAGCCTTTCCCCGCAAGTCACGGGCAATGATCTTTCCGGAAGGATCAACAAGGAAGTTGGTAGGAATACTCCGCACACCATAAATTTTTGCCACTCCATTATCCCAACCCTTCAAATCACTTACTTGAGCCCAGTGCAGTTGATCCTTCTCGATGGCTTGCAGCCAGGCAGTCCGTTGACCGCCTGCGTCCAGCGACACACCCAGCACATTAAAACCCTTATCCTTGAATTGCTGATAGGCAGCCACGAGGTTAGGATTCTCTTCCCGACAGGGACCGCACCAGCTGGCCCAAAAATCTATGAGCACATACTTCGACCGGAAGTCGGACAGCTTGATCATCTTGCCATCAGGCGCAGCTTGCTCAAAATCGGGGGCAGGCTTACCGATCTGTGTAAGCTCAGGCGCAGCCAGTTGCGTTAAGATGCCTTTGCCAAGAGCCGTTTGCTTCAAGGCAGGAGATAATAGTTCATACACCCTTTTCGATTCTGCATTCACTGCTGGCTGAGAGGCGGTGTGCGACAGGCTGATGAGGCTGAGATATGAGTCGGGATGCTTTTGAGCAAAAGCAAGGTGTACTTTGAAAGATTCATTGAACAACGCTTGCTCCCGGGCTAAAAAACCGTCCCTGACAGTCTGGTCCTTTTGTTGGGCTTCAGGTAAAGCCGTGAATTCTTTATTCAGTGCAGCGAGTTGGTCATCGTTGGTTTTTAACATCTCCCTGAGTTCCTGGTGTTGCACGTGTATTGGAGAGCCTTTTACCTGAACGTTTTTTAAAGAGTCTTTCGCGGCAAGCTGAACAGCAGTAGGCTCCAGGTACCAGCGGAAATAATCCATGTTCTCTCCCCGGGCAAGTTTATCTACATAAGGATTCTTGTGAAGGAACAGGCCGGAGTATACAGGATAATGCAGCTTGCCTTTAAAAACAAAACGTCCGCCGGTCTGCACCAACGCCGAATCAGTGATCTGCTGATCTTCCACCTGGTACACAAGAAAGACCTTGTCCCCATTTTTCAAGGCATCTACTTTGCCGTTAATGGTAAAGCTATCCTGAGCAGGCAGAGATGATGCAGCATGTAACAATAGAAAGGATAACAACAAACGGGTCATATAAAAGACAATTTTAATAGGCTTCGAATAAGAGGTTAAAATTACCGAAACTCTTTCACTTTGTCATTTCAAGCGGTTCTCCCTTCTTTGTAATTTCGGACGGTTCCCACTTCTTTGTCATTTCGAACGGAGCGATAGCGAAGTGAGAAATCTGCTATCGAAGCAAAGGAATCTCGAAGCAAACCGCTAACTGGCGCAAGTATGCAGTTTGGCTTTGTGCGGATGGGTACTTGTGCCCTGGAGAATAAAGCAACTATTTAAACGTATCAAAAACAACTTTAGAATAAGCATCATAAGTTTGCTTCTCTGCTTTCGGATATTCCAGCAAGGCAAAACAAAACGCATCTTCCTTGATGATCATCTTATGATAAAATACCTTGTTCTCTTTAGTACCGGAGAGGACATAGAAGTTGGCTCCTTTTTTCTTATAGGTAATAACAGTTGAAGCGCCCGCTTTCTCAAGGCTGCCTACGTCCAGTGCAAACTGTTGCTGCAATGTCAATGGATCACCATTCGCATCCTGGTTCAGTCTTCCAAAAACGGTCAGGATTACCTCGCCCTTTTTATTGGTAAACCTCCGCCCATCTCCATTCTGAGCTTCTTCCTGTGGCGTTAGCACGTTGGCAGGATAATCGATACAATAACCAAACCGCCCATTGCAATATTGGTTAGCAAGAGTAGAAGTCGCTTTTGGATTGACATTCATTTGCAATAAGGCAAACAAAGCCAGCAATGATAGATACAAAATATTCATACCCAAATATAACCGGTTCTGGGATAAAAGAATTTAAGCGGGTTGCCGCTGCTGTTGATCAATCATCTTCCGCACATATTCTTCTATCGTCGTCGCCCCTCGTATCGGATTCTTCGCCACCTCAAAATCTGGTTTTAATACAATCCTTGTCATGGCGGCCATAGAAGCCGCGGCTTTCGGAGAGAATCCGGCTTGTTGCATGGCCGGTTCCCATTGATCAGGAGGTATCGGTACTACTTCAACAGGTTTTTCCAGCGCCTTGCCAAACGCAGCAGCCACATCTTTGGGAGAATATAACTGTGGACCTTCCACATAATGTAAACCAATATCAGAAGTGGGAGCCATCAGCAATCGGGCAGCTACTTTGCCAATGTCCTGGGGAGCTACCATCCCAAGCTGGTGATCAGGAGGAAAAAAGCTATACAATTTTCCTTCTTTCGCAACACTATCATAAGCATTGTCCCAGTTGCTCATATAGTACCCTGCACGGATAATACTGACAGGAATATCCAGTTTGTGCAAACCTTGCTCCATATCATACAGCACACCCAGATCGCCAATGCCGATACCCGGCTGTGCGCCATAAGTTGATTCGGCCACTACCTTTTCAATACTGGAACCTTCAAGCGCCTGCAAGATGGCGGCAACGCTGGCCAGTTCTTCCTGAACCGTATCGGAATCAGGTGGAGCAGGAGGATTCAGCAAAAATAGCCGGCTGCCTTGTTGCAATACCTTCCTGAGATCTTCAGGTTGATGAATATCAACGATGGCTGCTTTAGCGCCGCGCTTTTCCCATTCCGCAGCTTTCTCTGTGCTGCGCGTCACCACGACAACTTCCTTGCCTGCCTGCAATAAAGAGTTGGCCACTTCTGATCCTACATGACCCGTTGCGCCTAAAATGATGTACATAACATTAGAATTACATCCTTACGGACTTAAATATTATGCCATGGCTGGCGCTGTTCATAAAATACCAGCTTGTCCTTGTTTGGTCCAATTCCTCCTACTTGGGAGGGTTTCGCCTTCACCCGCAGTTGTGTCCATTACTTGTTAGCACTACATTTGATTAACGACACTATTGATGACAATTGGACAGTAGAAATGACAGAAAGGAAATTTTTACACGGGAATGCAAAAAATCTGCTGTAGGGCTGGAGTATAGCAGAAGTATGTCAACGGTATGTCAGAAGTATAGATAGTGTATTCAAATAGTGGAGTTGACCAAAAAGTGCAGTTTTCACCAAAAACAGCAGGGCTGCTGGCGCCCATCCCTTGTTGGAAAGGTTAACCACTCTCTAGTTCATTGACAATTCGAAAAATTGAGTACAGGTGTCTTCTCCTTTTCAACCTGTCAACCTATCAACTAGTTACCCTATCGGTGTACATAGTTCAACGAGAAAGCCATTGAGGTCGCGCACGTAAGCCACTGTCTGGCCCCAGGGTTTCAACGCAGGACGGCTAACCTCAGTAGCGCCTGCCTTCAACGCAGCTTGAAAAGCAGCATCGACATCAGTAGTCGTAAAAGCTACTTCCATACCCAAAGGTTGCTGCTTGCTGTCACCGGCAATGAATCCGCCGGGGATCTCATGCGATATCAACTCGATCGTGGCAAAAGCAAGCGAGGTGCCACCCGTATCCAGTTGGCCAAACTCTGCAGTGTCTGCAATAAAAGAACGCTTAAATCCAAAAGCGTTTTCGTAGAATTCAATCGTCTTAACAACATCTTGCACGTAGAGAATAGTATAGCCAAACTTGAGCATAAAGAAAGATTTGAAGAAGGCTCAAAGTAGAACAATTTCGCGAAACTAAGGCCAATAAAACATTACTCTTCCGTTGCCTTTCTGAACTCTTGAAAAACCTTTTTACGATATAGTTTCAGAAGCTTCCTTTCCAGTTTGAAATCACTCAAATCTGCATTAACATCCATGCCAGTAAAATAAAGCCGCGTTTTACCCGCCTTCATAGTGCGCATGGTAAAATCGAGGTTACGCAAAGTGTCCCCATCGAGAATGAGTTGATTGATCTTGTATAACTTTAGATCAGGATCAATGATCTCCTCACGGTAATTTGGATTAATTATAAAAGGCTTGATACTATCAAAAGCCAGCTGGTCATCCTGCAGCTTTTGAACGATCTCATCCTGGCTATAACGTAAAGTGATATAACAGTTATAACACTTCAGATTGCCGTCGGTCCTTACATAACGATAATATCGGGGAGGCTGGGTTGCCATAAAGCCAACCATCAACGGGATCAATACAAACGCCGGATGAACCCGGCTGATCTTGATAGCCTTCAGCCGGTCGATATGCTGCATGATGTAAAATGGTATGGGTAGCAACAACAATACGAATAGGTCAGAATAATCGACCACCCGTGTAATTCCAATAGGAGCCACCCGGTTATAAATATCGATCAGTCCGGATGAATAAGGCGACTTCCAGAAGATGAAAAATACAGCACTGATCCATATAGAATGATAACGAATAACAGGGAACAGGTAAGCCAGCAATAGTGGTAATAAAATGATACCTGCTGCATCAGATAGTTTACCTGTCAGCCAATTGGAAAATTCCCATTTGAATAGGTGATCGTTCAACAACAATAAAGCCAGACAGGCAAGCGTAACATAGTTAAGCAGTAAGTATCGGTTGCGGGAGGTGGTCATAGCTGGAGAAGAGTTTAGATACTAAAAATACTTGTTTAAACGGGCCACTTATCCGCCCCGTAAAAATTTAACTTTCCTGCAACCACTATTCGTACGGGATAAACGAAACCTCTTCCCGGTAATAAACCACCCCATATAACAGCCAGTTTATATAAGTGTGGTACAGGCTGACAAACAACAATACCACCACAATCGCCCAAAGTATAATACGCATCGTTTTTATATTCATAGCAGTTATATTAATAGTGAACGCTACTCAAGGTCTGAACGAAACACCTACAAAGAATCCATTACTATCATGAGAGGGATTACGTTCCACTCCTTTGCTATCCCCGTTTGATACATGCACATGGCGTATGCCCATCGTAAGAGCAGTAAAAGAATTTAAGCGTACCTCGGAGCCAATACCATATTTAGTGATCCCATTGAAGTAGGTGCCCATCCGTGCATCCTGGTGCGTAGGCTGGGGGAATCGATTCGAGAAATAAATAAACCCTCCGCCCGATTCGAAATACAGGTTCCAGTTAGTCCGATTAATAGGATAGAAGCGGGCAAAAGGCCGGATGGCAATACCTACGGGACTATTTACACTATCACGTGGAAAATAAATACCGGCCTCTATGCCGACCGACATCCACCTACGCAGTTGAAAATTGATACCACTACTGCCTTGTGCCAGGAAAGTATAAGGATATTTATAACCCCACGAAACACCGCTCTCGCTGAACACAGAAACACGCTGTTGCAAATGAGGATCACTTTTGGTGAGCAACAAGCCGGCACCAACAGCCACAGCTGGAAGAAGAAATCCCATCGCCGTATGCAATTGCACCGGCTTAAAACCTAAAGGATTGGTATACCACTTGTCCTGTGGAGGATATTGAGCATAAGAATGATTACATACAAACAGAACGACAATGAAAAAAAGAAATAATGAACGCATGGCTATAAGGAATTTAGTACATGCGCAAAAATGTAAAAGCTGGAAGAGCAATACACTGGATATTGGGGTAAAGCAGGCAAATCGGCAGCTAAAGCAGGCAGGGGTTGCCTACTGATTGCTGCCTTCCAGCCAATGAAGAAAATCAGAGGCTTTGGCCTTGCTCACGATAACTGTTTCCGGCGTAGGAGCCTGCAGCTTCACAACGAGCTTGCGGGCGAAAAAACGTTCAGCATTCACAATTGCGTGCCGGCTGATCAGGAATTGCCGGTTGGCCCGATAAAAAAGAAAGGGATCAACGAGTTGCTCCAATTCATCGAGCGTAGAAGTCAGGAAGTACTTTTGATTGTTGAGCGTAGATACAGCTATCAGGTTATTGTCAAGATAAAAAAAGGCGATCTCCTTTACAGGCAATGGAATGATCTTTTCCTGCTGATGAACCAGCAAAGCAGTCTTATACGAAGGAGGTAACTGTTGCAGCAGGTTGTGCAGCCCTTGTTGCGCAGACCCCTTATCAAAAGCAGCCTTCAACAAACTGAACTTGTCGAGCGCCTTCGCCACTTTTTCCCGTGTGATAGGCTTTAGTAGGTAGCTCACCGCATTGGTGTCAAATGCGTGCAGTAAAAAATCATCGAACGCTGTACAAAAGATCACAGGCGTTGAAATACGCTTTTGCCTGAACAGGTCGAAACAAAGGCCATCCGCCAGTTGAATGTCCGAAAAGATAAGATCGGGTAGCGGATGCGTGGCAACCCATTGCAGCGCCTGTTCCACCGATTCGATAGTGGCTACTACTTCAATGTCTGTATCGATCAACTGCAGGATATGTTGCAGCTCCCGGGCAGCCCTGATCTCATCTTCGATAATTAAGACCTTCATGATACAACCGGAAGTTTTACAGTGAAAGAAGTGGCACTTTGTTCGATCAGGATGTCCTTGTCAAACAACAATCGGTAACGTTGCGCAATATTGCCCAGACCGGTTCCCGTACCTGTTGTTGCGGACGACTTCGGTTGATAATTATTTTCTACCACCAGCAAGTCCTTATCGCCATAGATCGAAATGGTCAACGGTTTATAGCTCGCGGCAACATTATGCTTGATGGCATTCTCGATCAGCAATTGCAAAGTAAGCGGCGGGATCTTTGACGATAAGATAGCATCCGGCACATCGACCCTGATCACGATGGCGTTTTCCATCCTTGTTTTGATAATATATAGATAAGAGTGACTGAAAGCCAGTTCTTCTTCCAGTCGGGCAGTATTACTTTCCTTATACTGCAATAAATAGCGATATACATTCGAAAGCTCGTTTACGAAATCCTTAACCACCTGCTCCTGGGTCAGTGTGCTTAACGTATTGAGCGTGTTGAACAGGAAGTGCGGACTGATCTGTTCCTTCAGTGAAGAAAGATTAGCCCGTAGTTGAGCCTGTTTCAGCTGTTCGAGTTCCAGGCCGGCCCGTTGCTTTTCACCCAACACATAGAGATAGTACTGGATGAAATAAATAAAACCACTGATCAGACAGCCACGTACCAGCACCACTACCAACCTTCTCATAGGAGCTACTGCAAAAGGATAAACCATGGCACGGGCAAAAAGCTGATCATACAAATAAGCACATAAGCCCATCCCAATGATAATACCGGCGCGTAGCCAGATGCGTCTCGCAGCAGGCTGTAGCCGGGCAGTTCGAACGATTACCGATGAATGAATAAGCCAGCAGCAGTAAGCAAACACAAAAAAATAGGCAATGCTGGCTAAAGAGGTTGACCAGCTGACACTTTCCGACCTGAGCAGGCGCGGAAAGGAGGCCATCACCGAGATGCCGGCACACAGGAAAAGACCAAGGACCCGGTTGTTCTTTTTCACGCCCTTAAATTATCGAATTCTCCCACCCCAAACAGCAACGGAAGGCGAAACGGGCAAAAAGGCTGATTAAGCGGGCAGTCCCTTTAAAACCTTATGCCTGCCGGGGCCGCAGATCACCCAGCACAAGCACAACAGTGATGATACCGATCACAAAAAAGCTCACCACAAGTGGGAAGACACTATGCACCAGGAAGTGACTGATCAGCGAGCCAAGAGAAGCCCCAATGAAAAAGAACGCAGTACCATATACAGAAGCAGCTACGCCTGCCATCTGTCCCATCGGTTCCAATGCAAGCGCACTGCTGTTGGGTTCTATCGCCAGATTGATAGCCATCAAAAAAGCCACCGCTACAAAAAAGAACAACATATTGGGTGGATCGCCGAAAGAGAAAGTATAGACCAGCAAAACACTGCTGATCACGGTGTAAATGATGAGCAGCCATTTAAGGGTAACACGTGCACCATATCGCGAGGAAAGACGCGAATTGGTAAAAGAAGCAATCGACATAAGCAGCCCGATACCGGCAAAGATCCAGGCAAACAATTCCGGCCGGCCATAGATCTCACCCACAATATGTTCAGAACTGGCTACGTATGAGCTGAGTGCCGTAAAAAGAACAGTAGTGATACAGGTATACCGCATGAACACCCGGTTGCCGATCACCTTCCTGATCGATTGACTTACACTGGCCCAGTTGAGCGGCGTCCGTTGATCACGCGGAAGTGACTCTTCCAGCCGCAACGACCACACAAAAACGATCACTGCGAACAGGGGAGGAGTGAGAAATACCCCTTGCCAGGAAGAAGCTGAGAGAATAGCCATGCCCAGGAAGGGAGCCAGCACAGGCGTAAACAAAAAGATGGTAAGTATCAACGACATGATCCTTGCCATCTCATCACCCACAAAGCGGTCCCGCACCCCGGCAATGGTCGACATAAAAACTGCCGACGCGCCCATGCCGGCTACAAAGCGGGCGGCAAACAACAACGGCAGACTCGGAGCAAAAGCTGCTGCCAGTCCACCAGCTATATATAAGGGAAAGCCCACTCGTAGAATGGGCAGTCTTCCATAGCGGTCCGATAAAAGACCAAAAATAAGTTGAGCCACCTGGCCCATGAAAAAGAACCCGATCACCTGGGCGGTAGCCGTAGATTCAGCCGGCAAGCCAAAGTGAGCACGCAGTTCGCCAAAGGCAGGCAACATAATATCGATACCCAAAGCCGTCAACATCATGGTACAGGCCGACAAAGCAATAAATTCACCTGGTTTCATTTTCATAGACAACAAAACTATCGACTATACCAATAATAAACAGGGTGTGAGACAGACAATAAAGAGGGGTAATTAGGACAATATCGTGAACCTGCCCGACGTCCACAAACCAGTTTATTTACTTTGAATTAGAGCGCCCGCTTCTTCGATCAGCGACTCCATCAACACAGCAGCCTTTTTATGCTTCAATATAGGAGCAATCTGTCCACCCCAGAACAGGATCATATCATGCTTTTGCTGCTCGATGGCAGCTTTCCGCAACGATGACATAAAGGTGGTTTGTAAAGGAAAGGGGAGAATGTTTTGTTCTTTGCCAATTACGTCAACACCAACCGGTGTGCGCAACCCCCTGCCCAGCCGGCCAGTGAAAGCACGCGTCAGCATGGTATACTTTGCAGCGGCTGAGAACAGCGCAGCTTTATGCGCAGGCAAAGCGCCTGATTCATCAGTAGCAAGAAAAGCCGTCCCAACCTGTGCAGCATCAGCGCCCAAAGCAAAAGCAGCAGCAATACCACGGCCGTTGGCAATGCCACCGGCAGCAATAACGGGCACCTTCACCTTTTCCCTGATTAGCTGCAGCAACACAAAGGAGCCGGTAATCGATTGTTCAGCCGGTGCCAGGAACGATGGCCGGTGACCGCCCGCTTCAAAACCCGAAGCAATGATCATATCCACGCCCGAGTTCTCCAGCGCTATCGCTTCGTCAAGTGTAGTAGCTGCACCCACAAGCACAACCCCACGTTTATGCAGGTCTTCAATAACCGTAGACGGAAGCAGGCCAAACATAAAGCTGAACACTTTCGGTTTGATATCATAGATCACCTGCAATTGATTCTCGAACCTTGATTGAAAAGGAGCAGGTTTGGCAGGTAGTTCAATACCCGCGGCATCGAAATAAGGTTTGAACTGAACCTTCACCCGTTCATAATGTTCATCACTCACGGTGCCATTAACGGCATCAGTATCGGAAACCCATAAATTCAGGTTGTAAGGCTTATCCGTAGCAGCTTTGATCTGCTTGTTGATATCATAGATTTCGGAAGCACTCATGGTGTAGGCGCCATAGCCACCCAGGCCGCCCATATTGGAAACCGTACTCACCAATTCAACAGAAGACAGGCCACCGCCAAATGGCCCCTGCAAAATGGGATATTGAATGCCCAGTAGCCCGGTTGCTTTAGTATTGTACCACATAGGTAAAACATTTAAAGAATGATCAAATGTAATGGCCTGCGCCCATACCACCATCCGCATGGATGATCGCACCGGAAATATATTTATTCTTCGCTATGGAGTATACCATTTGCGCTATCTCCTCCGATTCACCAACACGGTTGAGCAGGTGCAGGCCCGCAAGCTGATCAACACCTGCACCATGCATAGGTGTACGGATCACGCCCACGGCAAGCGTATTCACCCGCACATTATCCTTGCCAAACTCGGCAGCCAGTTGCAGCGTAAGCGCATGAATGGCCCCCTTGCTGGCAATAGGAGCGGAGGCTGGCGCTCCACCTATAGCATGATACACGAGCGGCGTACCAATATTGATCACCACACCATCATGCTGCTTCAACATCTGCGGCAGAATAGCCTGCGTGGTAAAATAAGTACCCTTCAGGTTGGTATTCAGAAAACGGTCAAGATAGGCTTCGTCCACTTCCAGGAAAGGCTTGAGGTCATAGATACCGGCATTGTTTACCAACACATCAGCCGAGCCAAACTTTTCAAGAGCGGTTTGCAATAAACGTTCACCGGTCCTCTTGTCATGTACATCACCCGTCACCATGGCGAGCTGCTCACCGGCGCCCAACTCCTGGTACACAGCCTCCAGCTTATTGGCAGTGGCAGAATTGATCACCACATTATCACCTTGTGCCAGAAAATAACGCGCCACTTCTTTACCGATGCCCGAGGAGGCGCCAGTCACAATCACAGTTTGCTTTTTCATTGTCGACATAATTTATTTTTTATCAGCAGTAATACCCTGTTCCCGCAGCACAGAAGTTTGCACACCGGCATAACCCCAGTTGTCAGTATCGATCTCCTTAATAACGACATGCGTAAGATGCGGGTCCTTATTCAATACTTCAGTGATCAGATCAGTTACACCTTTGATCAACTGTTGCTTTTGTTCTCTGGTAACACCTTCACGGGTTACTTCAATTTTTACGTAAGGCATACAATAAGATTTTAAAGATTAAGAAATTAGTTGGCAGATTGGCCGGTCAGCGACACATGCAGATCGAAGTTGTTATAGATCAGCGTATCGCCCAGGTCCTTGAAGAAATTACCGGAGCGAAACCGGATATTATACTTCGTACGGTCCACTGTGATCTTGCCGGAGGCGGTTACCGTACTGCCATCACGGTTCACTTCAGCATCGAAGCTCACAGGGTGAGTAATACCCTTGATGGTCAGGTTGCCATCGATGCGGTAATCGATACCGTCAACAGGCTCTGCACCGGTGATCTCGAAGACAGCTTCAGGGTACTGCTCTGTACCGAAGAAGTCATCGGAAGCCAGGTGACCGGCAAATTGAGCATTGGTAGCTGGGTCAGTTACATCCAGTATTTTGATGGAGGCAACGTCGATTACGAACCGGCCACCCGAAAGCAGGTCATTGTTGAATGACAGGTTGCCCTCTTTAATGCCAATAGTACCATTGTGGGCGCCGGTTACTTTACGGCCTACCCAATCAATATTGCTCTGAGGAGCAGCGATGGAAAAAATTTGTGTGTTCATCTTTTGAAGTTTTAATTTGATGACACAAATTTCCAACGAAGCAACAGGATAGCTACGTGACCTACATCACATTCCAAAAAGAGGAGAGGCAATGTGACCTATGTCACAAAGTTCAGGAATTGTTGTAAAGACGGCTAAGCGTCTCGCGGGAAATACCCAGGTAGGCGGCAATTAAGTGTTTGGGGACAAGGTTATAAAGTTGAGGATACAAATTGAGCAACTCCTCATAGCGGTGGCGCGCATCATTATTCATCAGCGAAAGCAGGCGCTTTTGCGAGGCTACGTAACCTTTGTTGGTACGCCAGCGGAAGAAGTGCTCGATAGCATGAAACTCCTTGCACAGCTTTTCACGATCTTCATTAGAGAGAGCAAGAACCGTGGCGTCGGTAATACAATCAACACTGATAGTAGCTTTGTTGCCACTATAAAGTGCGCTGTAGTCGGAGACCCACCAGGTAGGCATGGCAAATTGAAGAATGAACATCTTCAGGTTGTCATTAATGAAGAAAGACTTAAGGCAGCCTTCTAAAACGAAATACTCGGCATGGACAGAGGTGCCTTCCGTAATGACCGTTTGCCCCTTTTTATACGATTGCAGTTTGAAATGAGAGAAGACATGATCGAATTGATCATCGGGAATGGCGATAGTCTTAGAGATATGTTCACGGAGAATAGCCTTGGCGTCCATTGAATACCTTGTTAAGGAGTTACAAGGTACAGCATTTTTCAGCATTGCCTGGCGCCGGCAGGCAATATGGGTATCCTCATTAGCACGCTTATGAAAGCTCCTTTTCAAGCGTGGCAGCAATTGCTTGTAGCAGAACTGGGTCCAGCGATTCTCCAGCCTGCGCATGTTCAGGAGGCACAATGGCCCGGTACTGTCGTTCCTCATCCGGCTCAAAAAGTACCGGCACCTCATCCACCAGCACGCGGATGCGGTGCGTATAACCCGTCACCTCCAATTGGATCTCCACTTGCTTCTCCGCATTCTTATACGGCACCGAAATGAAAATAGGCTCACTCATATAAGCAAAGATAACGTTCTTGACGCTCTGCGAGGCTTGTAGCCTCACTCGCTCGCCTCTGGCGAGTGAGGCTATTGAGGGGCCTCTGGCCCCATCGAAGCAAACGCCCTGGTTCGTGTCCCCACGAACCAGAACCAAAAATCAAGGCGTCTTCCAATCCTCCTCCGTCAAAACTGGATTGAACTCCGTTTTAGTCGTATTCATAACAATCGTGTGTTGACCATCCGACGACTCCGTAACAGCAGGGTAGGAGATACCATTCGATGTAATGAAGTTCTTATAAACAGAGAAGTTGCGCGATTCGTTAATGGAATAGCCATTCGCTTTCAGCGAATAATCAGGACCGATCAGGTATACCAGCCTATGATTATCCACAAAGAAAGTAAGCAGATAATCATTGTCCGACCGCGACACCGATCCCTTCAGGAAGTAGCTGTTCAGTCCCTTGTGAAGTCCAAGGATGCCCTGGTATAAACCCAGTTGCAGATCAGCCTTTTCATCTGCAGATAGCGCTTTCTTAACACCATTCATCCACTGCCAGCCAACGTTGCCGTCCAGCTGCTTTACCAGCAGCAGCTTACCATTTTGCCTGAGTTCTGCACGTAGCTTGTTCTGCTTAATATCGGTCAGCATAACCGCCTGCAGGTTGCCGGTTAATGTAGCAGTTTCCCGCACGGTGTTTATCTTATCAAGGTTCTCTCCGCCATATTGCTGGCGTAATTGCTGCAAAAGAATCGCTGCCGTAGGAAGTGTGCCGGTGTTCGTTGTAGTGCGTTGCCCTTGCGTATTATTGGCTTTCTCTGTAGTTGCTGTCTTTTTTTCTTTATCATCCTCCCGGAAATAAAACGCTCCACCCAATACGATCAGGTCTTCTTCATTGGGTGGACTATAAAAAAAGCTTTGCCTGGATACTGTACCATCCTTGAAGGTCAGGGTTATTTCCCCATCACTTAGTTTATACGTGCCACTGGTCTGGCTATTATTCTCCTGCTTACCACCAATGGTGCCACCTGCTACATCCCCTCCAATACCCACAACCCCGGAGTGGTTGAAAGAAAAATTCCCCTTGCCGTCAAAAGACAGGTAGTTGGAGGAAAACGCAGCTACATGGGGCATGCCTGTACCCATACCACCACTGGAGGAAGCGGATTTCTTTTCATAGGTAGCCGCCGATAGCGAGGATGCGGGCTTTACTTTGTGTAGCGTGTGCTTGATGCCAGCTGTGCTTTCCAGGTTGCCATTGGAGGCAAGCGTATACCGGGTATTATCCCGCGCATCCTTGAAAGAGAGCTGTACCACATTGCCCTTGATGGCATACGAGCCATTCACTTTACTTTTCCAGTCTGCAGTGCTCAGGTCATTATTGAGCGTGCCGTCGTTCCTGAAATAAATGACAATATGGTTGATCTGCATGCCATTGAAAGGAGTCGAATATAGTTCGGCGCCTACATACACGCCATTCAGTTTCTGCGCCTGCGCCCTGCCGGTCAATGCGGCCAAAAAGAATAAGGCGATAAATAAAAAATAGCTTTTCCTCATAAAGGGGAAAAGCTAAAAATCCTTGCCAAAAACGTTTGCGGGGAATTAATTTTCAATAAAATCTGCCGGGGCCTACGCTTTCTTTCGAACATTCCCTCCCTTTTGTCATTGACCTACACCTGCTTTCGAACGTTCCCTCTCTTTTGTCATTTCGAACGGAGCCATTCGGGACTATAAAGCGTAGGTTATTGTGGCGAAGTGAGAAATCTGCTTGCGAAGCAAAAGGAATTGCCCGGTCCTTTAGGGCCGGGGCACTAAGCAAAAATTTCCTATTTGGGCTTTAGCCCAAATGTAGTTACCACTTTAGCTGTTGCTCCTCCGGCACGGTCGTGATATGTTGCATCTTCCCCTGCCGGTAATCCCGGTACAAACGGGGAATATCATCATTACTGTCCGCAATAAAAGGCCCATGCGATACGATCCTTTCACCCAGCGGCTTCGCGGCATACAGTACAAAGCGGGCGCCTTCATCAGCAGTCAAAGCCAACTCACTGGGCGCATCCTCATCAGACTTACTAAGCCAGCCGGTCTGATCCTGCTGCAGTAGTGCCCGATCAGCTCCCACTTGCACAGTGCCATCCAGCACATACAGAAAAGCATTGTGATTGGCGGGAAGCGAAAGAACAGTAGAAGCACCTGCATCCAGACTGATATCAGCGATCGTCAGCGGTACATAATTTTGAACAGGAGAAGACAAGCCAGCCAGTGAGCCGCTGTACAACCTGATATGCACGCCATTTTCATGTTTGGATGGAACGTGCGCCAGCGGCAGGTCTTGTACACGGGGTGGTGCCTGCCTGTCTTTTTGGGGAAGATTGAGCCACAATTGGAGGATGCGCATCTTGCCGGGCTTGTCGATGATCTCGGCATGCACAACACCACTGCCGGCAGTCATCAGTTGAAGATCGCCGCTTTGCATCTTATGCTTGTCATCACCCAACTCACCTTCCAGTAACAAAGTCACCGTTTCAAAACCGGCGTGCGGGTGAGGACCACCTACGGGATTATGGTCCTTCTTATCAATCATATCATCCATCAATAGGATGAATGGGTCAGACTGCTTATAATTACTACCCACCACTGGCCGGGCAAGGTGACCGGCGCCCAGGAAACCGGGCTCAGCCACCGGCCTTTCTATCTTTAGAAGTGTTCTTTCAATAGCCATAATGCATGATTTACGTACCACAAAATTACCCTGCATTAATGGCAAAAACTATACACTATACCCAAGGGTAGCGGTTTCCTGCAGTATACCGTTAAGGTTTTCCTAATACATCATACCAGGTTATGCAGCCGCGCATATTGCAACAACATAATGGTCTTCGCATCTTTGATCTCACCCTGCTGCATCAACTGCCAGGCCGATTCGAACGGAAGCTCCAGCACCTCGATGTTTTCCTGTTCAGCCTCGATACCGCCACCATCACTTACCTTCATATCCTTTGAATATTCAGCCACGAAGAAATAGAGGATTTCCGTTACTGAGCCTGGTGACATATACGCCTCGAACACCTTCTCCACATGAGACACTTTATAACCGGTCTCTTCTTCAGCTTCGCGCAGAATGCAATCCTCCGGATTGTCTTTGTCCAATAACCCTGCACAAGCTTCTATCAACATGCCACTTTCATTACCATTGATAAAAGTAGGCAGCCTGAACTGCCGTGTGAGGATAACAGATTTACTGGCTTTGTTATACAGTAAAATAGTGGCGCCATTACCCCGGTCATAAGCTTCACGCGTCTGTACCTGCCGGCTGCCATCGCCCTTCGTCACTTCATAAGTGAACTTCTTGAGCGTATACCAGTTGTTGGAAAGGACTTCCTCCTTCAGAATAGTAATACTTCGCATGGAGCAAAATTATGCAACCGCTCCGAACCCCGACTCAAAAAACATGCTGTTCATGACCTAAAAACGACGGTCCATCCGGTTTAACAGGCGGCTTTCCCGTTCATGGCCTAAACTTGCCCCAAATAAGCTGATCGCTATGCGTTACATTAAATTATCCAGTATAGTGGTGATTGTCGCCCTTATCCTCACGAGTTGTAAAAAAGACAAGGACAAGAACCCGCCGGGCAACAATCCTCCCGATTACAAATACCTCCTCAAAACCATCGAATGGGACAATGGCACAAAAGCCACACTCTATTACAACACCGACAATACCATTAAGACGATTGGCTATACCCACCAGAACCTCGGCGATGTGGTCGATTATGCCTGGTCGGCAAAACGCCTGATCAACATGTCTTACGGCTCCTCTTTATACACCAATACACTCAACTACAACAACGATAAACTGGTCAGCGTTGTGAATGCCTACAAAGACCTGCGCCTGCCCAATGGCTATAAATTTGAGTACGCCTACAATGCCAACGGTACCTTAAAGGAACTTAAATACTATACGATCAACGAAGCCGGTGCTAAACTGATCACCACTACTACCTATATTTACGATGCCAGCGGCAACCCGCAAACCATCACCACTACCCAGCTCAACAACATCAAAATAATATACACCATAGACTCATGGTCACAGGAATGCGAGTTCAATCCCTGGATCTTTATTTCTGCTTCTCTCAGTGAATACTTCCAGCTCTACAATTACCCGGTATTGAGCAAACTGAAAAAGCTGCCGGCCAAACTCACTAAAACAGTAAAAGAACCCGGCATGCCCGACAAAGTAGACAGGATCACTGAGAACGTCTACACGATTACCAACCAACGACTTGATAAAACCGTCACAACACTATCATATCCCGGACACCCGGAATTGGATCAAACACAAACCGCTGTATACACTTATTAATGATTGATAATGTTGATTGGAGCTAAGCGTGAATATAAAAGTGGAGAGAGGAATTGAAAAGAATACCAATCGTAGCAAAGGGAATTGCCCGGCCCTTCAGGGCCGGGATTAAGAAATCTCTTTCTTTGGGCTTTAGCCCAATTAAACAAATAGGGCGTCCCTGTAAAGAGACGCCCTCGTTTTATTGATAAGGATACGTAGTTACTTACGTTCCGTCTTGGCCCCATCCACATACTGATACTTGCCGAGGATAGTTCTCTCCATTGTCACCTTGTACGTTCCACCAGGATAGCTGGCCTGCGTTTCAATAGTTTCTTTTTTCGCTTTGGTGGCTGCACCGGCCACTGGCTTGCGCAGCATTTCACTCATCACCCGTCCATCCATGGTAGCAGGGATAGTGATGTTGAGGATATGCAGCACAGTAGGAGCGAGGTCTACGTTGGAAGTAGGCAGCTCACTTTCAAAAGCATTTTTAAAAGCAGGACCGGAAACGATCAGCGGAATATGAACATCCCAGTGACTGATAGTGCCATGACCAGCAACACCCGGCAGAAAGCTGGCGCCTGCATAACCGGCACTGTTCACCCGGTCATCCCAGTTGGCATCCACGAGAATATCAGCAGCGCGTGAGTGGTTCCAGTGGATCGTCTCAAAGCTCAGCGTCCCTTCTACAAACCCTTTCATATCACCCGGCTTGGCGCCTTTGGTAAAAATAGCGCCAACAAACTCCTGTGGGCGCAGTAGCGCTACGATCTTCTTGATCGTCTCGGGGTTATGGTCCTTGATGTAAATAGCGCCACCGGCAGTTACGATATCATCGGAAGTGGCACTTTGCTTCAAGCCGTTGTCGATCAGTAGTTGATTCAAACCCTTTCCACCTTCACCCACATGCGTCATGAAACCATGATCCGTCGAGATCAGGATATTAGTGTATTGCGTAAGGCCTTTGCTTTCCAGCGTCGATACGATGCGTCCAAACTCTGCGTCGACTACTTTGATAGAAGCCATGGCGTCAGCAGAACCGATTCCCTTGGCATGCGCGGTACCATCCGGATCAGAATACCAGATAGCGCTCACCAGCGGACCATTATCACTCAGTCCATAACGGATCAGCGCATCTGTCACCCACTTATGCTTGCCGCCACCGGGACCCACAGGCCCGAGGTCTTTAAAAATACTGTCCTTGATAGATGCAGGCAATATCATGGCAGGGTTGATGACGGCGCCACCACTGATAGTATGGTTTTGCAATAAAGCCTGACCGGTAGAACCGGAGCTGAACACCATCATCTTCTTGCCCTGCTTTTGCAGGATCTCACCAAGAGAGATAGTTGTAAGGAGCTTGCCATGCGTAGCCTCGGCGATCTTGAAAAGGTCTTCAGCCTCACCGGTGTTGAGACTTTTGTTATTAACCACTTCCGGGAAGAAAACACTGTTGCCCATCAAACCATGCGTCACGGGATAGCTGCCGGTAGAGTAGGAGGCAGAGTTTACCCGCGTTACTGTAGGGAACACGCTATGGTGCGATTTGCCATAAGCACTGCGCTTCTTGAAAGCATACAGGTTAGGCATGGCCTCCTGCGTAATATAATCGGGACGCAACCCATCAAAAAATACGATCAGTGTCCTGACCTCTGGTTTGCCAGCAGAAGACTGTGCTGATGAGTGCAACATCACGCACCCCGCCACCATCGTCACTAAAAACTTTTTCATGTTATAAAGCATTTATAAAATAGTTGTATTTATTACTCCGAACTCTCAACTCTGAACTCACGACTTACTTATTCCACCACACCTTGATATTCGTATTATCACCACCCATGCCCGCCACCGCATCTTTCAGGCTTTGCGCATTGAGCGATTGCAGGTAAGTAGGATAAGGCACACGTACGGGGAATTTATTCTCGGCAGGGATACCTGTGCCTCTCGGCAATACAGGATAACCCGTCCTGTTCTTTTCAAACCAGGACTGATAATCTACGAAGAAATAAGCAATGTATTTCTGCAACATGATCTGCTCCAGCTGGCCTTCAGTAGAAGCCCCTGCATTATACGCAACACCGGGACGCGTGGTAAAGTCAGCAGGCATCGTAGCGCCCCATTGCGCCATGGAAGCCGCAATACCTTTCTCATAATGTGCCTTGGCAGTAGAGCCGGTAGTGAATCCTCGCAACGCCAGTTCAGCCTTGATGAACTCCACTTCAGCATACGTCATCATCACACCCAGCCCCTGGTAAGTTTTCAAAGCATCGGGATAGCTGGAGTTGGCACCCACGGCATACTCCATAGAAGTAGGATAGCCACTCTCGATACCACTGAACGTATCAACGCCATTCTTAGGCACCTTGATAGCCCATATATTACGGCGTGGGTCACGATCAGTATTAAGCTTGTCCATGAAGAACTTGCTGAAGTAAGCACCATCACGCCATTCCAGCTGACGCGTATTGTAAAAAGGATTGTAATAAGGGAAGGTGCCGGGATACTTGAAAATAGCTTCATCATCATTGCTGGTAAATACAGGACGGGCAGCAGCATTGCCAAGTATCTCATTGATCTGTTGCGTCACATTCACCTCGCCATCACGTTTGAGAATGCGCAGCAGGAGGCGCAGCTTCAGGCTGTTGGCAAACTTCTGCCACTTCCCAATGGCGCCGGCAGGATCTTTACCAGAGGCATTTGCATTATACACCATATCGCCGCCATAAGTAAGCGCCTTTTTCACGAGCAGGCCATTAGCCTTGTCGAGGTCTGCCAGCAGTTTGGGGTAGATGGTTGATTGCTTATCGAATTTAGGCAGGAAGTTTCCATCAGCACCCTTGGTAGCTTCAGAATAAGGAACATCGCCATACAGGTCGGTAAGGATAGAATAAGCCCAGCTCTTATAGATCAGCGCAATAGCCTTATAGTTGGGCTCATTCAGGCTATCAGCACTCCTGTAGATGTCTTCAATATCGGTCAAATACCGGTAAAAGTTGCTCCATACTGCAGCGCCCGGATTGATGACATAACGGTGCAGGCCACCACCACTGCTGCTGGCGCGGGGAGCATCCACCTGCATCAGCTCATGCGTAAAGAAACGGCCCTCATTGATGGTCGTATTTACGATCCGGTATTGCAACTGGCCCAGCATCACACCCGGCGTGCTTGCTTTAGGGCGATTAGGATCATCATTCAGTTCATCGAAATTCTTGGTACAGGCAGTCGCCAGTAAAACAACCGGCAACAGCACACCCGCAATAAGTTTATAAGTCTTCATAACTCCTGATTAAAATTTTACAGTAAGATTTACACCCATAGTTCTGGTCGAAGGGAACTGCGTAAGCTCCACGCCAGGCGTCAACGTACCACTGTTCAGGTTGCCGCCTTCGGGGTCGAAGCCGGGAAAGCTGGTAATATTGAACAGGTCTCTGCCATATAGCGCGATACTTGTTTGCTGCAGGTGCAGCTTGTCGATCAGTTTCTTAGGCAGGCTGAACTCGATACGCACTTCACGCAGCTTCAGGTAAGAAGCGTCGAAAATGTTCACCTCGGTATTGCTGATAGCGTAGTAGTTGTCATAATAATTAGCCGCTGGCACTTTCACAGTGTTAGGCACATACTTGTTGCCCGCTGCATCCCAAACAACACCATCACCTACAACACCGCCATCGCGGCCGGGCAGAGTAACCTTTGTTTTGCCCAGCGTATTGTTCTTGTGATTCGTTTGCGAATACATGCTGCCACCTTTTTGGCCATCGAACAAAAAGCTAAACCGGAAATTACGGATCGTGAACTCGTTCATAAGACCAGCTTTCCAATCGGCGAAGGCGTTACCCCATTTCTTTACTGTGGGGTCCAGCGGAGCAGGCAGGCCATTAGAAGAGTAGATGATCTTTCCTTCCGGACTACGTTGAAAACCTCTGCCATACATATCACCCATACGGCCACCAACCCTTGCCTCGATCGTTACGTTATCACTGTGCGCATACATCACCTGGCTGGTAATACCTTCAGCCAACTCCTTTACATAACTTCGGTTCGTGCTCCAGTTCAAAGTAGTAGTCCAGCTAAAATACGGCTGCACAACAGGCTTACCGGTCAGCACGAGTTCAACACCCTTACTGTTGATCAATCCTGCATTCACCACTTTATTGGAATAACCTGAAACAGGATCAACAGGAATGGCAATGATCTGGTTACGGCTATTGTTATTATAAACAGTCGCGTCGATACCAATACGGCCATTGAGCAGGCGCAGGTCCAGACCAGCTTCATAACTGGTAGTGATCTCCGGTTTCAGGTTGGGATTGAACATCGTACCGGGGTTGGTAAGGTTATTACTATAGATCTTATCATAGTACTTAGCCGTCCTGTAAGGATCGGTATCATTACCTACCTGTGCCCAGCTCAGCCTGAGTTTGGCAAAAGATATTTGCGCGGGCAGACGCAGCATCTCACTCAGCAGCAAACTGGTGCTGAAAGAAGGGTAGAAGTAAGAATTGTTACCGGAAGGCAAAGCACTCGACCAGTCATTGCGGCTCGTAACATCAAAGAATATCTTTTCCTGGAAGTTGAACTGCGCAGAAGCATACAAACTGTTGATGGCTTTCTTCGACTTTTGAGCGTCGGCAACGGCAGGGTCAAGACTGTTGGAGATCATGTACACGCCAGGCTGAGCCAACTGGTCGGCATACATACCTGCAAAGTCATAAGTAGAACGCATGGCATTACCTCCGGCAGATATGGTGAAACGAAGGTCTTTGCTGATGCGGTCGTTATACGTCAGCAAGGCATCCGTGTTGATCTCGTAGTTGAAGATGTTCTGTTCCCGGTAAGAGCCATTCGGAAACTTGGTCATACTGAAAGGCCTTTGTTGAGAGCGGAACTCGAAAGAAAGATCAGTACCGGTACGAACCATCAGTTCCAGCTTGGGACTGATCTCATAATTGGCCGACAGCGTACCGATCACACCATGCTTATTCATTTTATTCAACATCTCATACAGGTCGAGATAAGGATTGTCGGGACCGGTATTGAAAGGGTTTCTTTGCCTTACACCTTCAAGGCCGGGCTGCCAGTAAGGCTTGAACCATTCGGGCCTGATGTTGGGCGCCGTACCAATGATCAGAAAGTACATGATCGATTGGTTATTGTAACCAGCGCCCGGCAGGTTATCACTTTTCTTATTGGTGTAGTTTACTTTACCATTGATCTTAAGTCGGTTGGAGACCTTCTGGTTCACAGATAAAGAAGCATTGATACGCTCATAACCTGTGTTGGGCAATATCCACTGGTTTTTCATATGCGTGAGCGAAAGACGTGCAGTCCCTTTATCATTACCCCCCTCGATAGCGACACTGTTGGTAATGGTAAGACCGGTTCTGAAGAAGCCCTTGATATAGTTGGGGTCAGCTACCCAGGGCGTACGTTCAGTAGGTTTATTGTCGGGCGTATTGGGGTTGTATTGAAAATACATCTGCCCGTCGAACTTTGGGCCGAAAGCCCGGCCTGCAGCAACAGTAGTGCTGGTATTAGTGCCATCCGCACTGTTGCCATAAGAATAATACTTGTCAGTTCTTCCCTCGCCATATTCATATTGATAATCGGGCCAGCGGTTCACCTGGTCGATGCTGATATTGGTATTGTACGTAATGCCAAGACCTTTCTCTTTCTTCGAGCCCGACTTGGTAGTGATCAGGATGGCGCCACCGGCAGCACGGCTGCCATACAATGCAGTAGCACCTGCTCCCTTCAATATGGTCACCTTCTCGATATCATCAGGATTGATATCGGAAAGGTCAGAACCAAAGTCAACCGGGTTATCAGCCGAAAGGTGAGATGAGTAACCGGTACCGGTTATCCTTTTGCTCACAGGCACACCATCTACAATGATGAGCGCCTGGTTATTGTCGAGGTTCAGTGAAGATTCACCGCGCAGCGTGATCCGCGAAGAACCCATAGGCCCGGCACCGGCGCCTTGTATGTTCAGACCAGCCACTTTGCCGGAAAGCGCATTCACCCAGTTGTTGGTCCGGGCATCCTGCACTGCATTTTCCTTCACAGTTTGGGCAGAGTAACCCAGCGATTTCTCTTCCCGGCGGATACCCAGCGCGGTTACCACCACCGTGTTGAGTTCTTCAGTATGCAGGCGAAGCGTCACAGCCAGCGATATCCTTGTTTTCTCCTGTACTCTGTAGCCGGTCAGCGTATCGGAAACAAAACCCACATGGCTGAAGATAAAACGATAAGGGCCGCCTAAAGGCAGGTCGGAGAAAGTGAAGACGCCCTTCTCATTCGTCATGCCGCTGGCCACAGACTCGTTACCTTGATTTTGCATCGATACAGCTACATTACTGAGCGTTTCACCCTTGCTGTTCTTAACAATACCGGTGGCCACAGGACCGCTCACCTGGGCATGCGCGCCGAAGCCGCAGGCGGTCAACAGGAGCAGGCAGGCTGTCCTGATCAATTTTTTTGGTGGATAGATAAATACATTCATACAGTTGCGTTTTGACAAAAAGATTCCCTGTGCATCCTGCTGATTGTTTTTTGCAGCATGCAAATGATTAAATATGATTGTAGATAAGATTACTGACCCTCGATTATGATCTCCCCGTTCTCCTCCCGCATCACCAGATTATTAAGCAAGCAGATCGTTTGAATAAACCCGCCTGGCGATTCCTTTTGATCATCGTATTTGCCGGTAAACGTCATGCCGGCTAGCAGTTCGGCCTTGAATACAATTTTTGTATGGTACTTTTCAGATAAGGTGTTGAATATATTCTCAAGCGGTTCATTATGAAACTTCATGATGGAACTGTCCGGCGCTGTTGCTGGTTTTACAGCAGTGGCCAGTACTGGTTTATGGCCTTTATCTTTTCTGTTCAATACAACAAGGTGCTGTTGCACATCTAATTGAATTTCTTGTCCGGGCAACAGGTAAGTCACATCAGCCCCTTCGATGTTTGCTTTGTGATCGGGGGCCACACGTACCTTTCCACTCAGCAGATGTACGCTGGTTGTTTTACCTTCAAAAGCAGTGATCCTGAAAACAGTTCCGATAGCCGTGGTGGCGAGGTTGCCCGCATGTACAGTAAAAGGCCTGGAAGCATCTTTGGCTACATAAAATATAGCCTGACCCTTCAACGTGAGATCACGTCGGTCGTGCTGGAATGGAATAGGATAACTCAACTCACTCTTCGGTGCCAGGTTCACCTGCGTACCGTCTTCCAGTGTAAGCGCCAGTGGTTTTGTAGTGGTATTGGAGGTAAGGTGAATAGAAGGTAAGGGCGCGGGCGAAACAGCCTCTTTTTTTGCTACAGTTTTGGCCGGAACAGCTGTGTTACTTTGCATAAGCCAGTAAGAACCGGATGCAAACACCAGTACGGCTGCTGCGGCAGCCCACCATAGGCGCACAAGCGTAACTTTGCGATTACGATACGTTTGCTGCCTGATCACCGACAACATCTTCTCCGATACAGGTCCGGGAACAGGCTTGTCGGCTTCGAAAGCGCGCCAGGATGATTCCGTCATGTACTTCCTCAGTACTTCCGGATGCTGAATGAAATAAGCTTTCACCGCTTGCTGTTCAGCCTCATCACATGCATTATTGAAAAAACGTTCTATAAGCGCCTCCGTAATATTCATACACCTATAATTCGCAGCAAAAAGGCGTATCCCTCACCGGTAACAATTAGTTAATACAACGTAGGGTGGGGGCGTCAACTTAGGGTGGGTCGCCCTCAAAGGGCGGCTCACCCTAAGCTTGGTCTGGAAATGTAGGTATTGCTTCTACGAAGTGTTTTGTGCCCCTTTAGGGGTTACAGCTTTGTAGCAACATATTACGTAGTATAATGCGGCGCCGTAGGTGACGCTACTTAGAACAGTTTTGTAAAGATTAACAACAATACAACCATTTTCTCCTTTAGCTGTAACAGTGCACGCCCGATGTGGTTTTCAACAGTTTTGGGAGAAATGGAAAGCTGTTCGGCGATCTCTTTGTGGGAAAGCTCCTCAAAACGGCTGAGCTTAAAGACCTTTTTACGTACGGGCGACAACTCTTCGATCAGCGCTTCCACATGGCTCAGTTCATCTTTATGAACGATATCAGTTTCCACACTCAATGCCATTGTTTCATCAGCGTTCACTTCCACAAAATGGCCGGTGTTGCGTTCCTTTCTAAGCAGGTCTATCGTAATGCTGCGGGCTATCCGGAAAAGCTGAACAGAGAGATCGAAGTGAGGAGAGAGCTGGCGCCTGTTTTCCCACATTTTGATGAAAGTGAGCTGTACAGCCTCTTCAGAGAGATACGTGGAGCGGGTGTGTTTGAGGACGTAATAATATAAGCGGGTATGGTATAGATGATATACCTCTTCAAAGCATTTGATACTTCCGCTTTGTATTTGCTGTACACTAATCTCCATAACCGGCCACAAATATCATGAACCGGCCATACCACCCGCTCCAATCAGGGATTATCCTATTGTTAATTTACTATGAGAGCGGTAACTGCCCTGCTATCTGCTGTTACAAGTTGACTGTAGTTTCTTTTTCTCCTCTTCACTTAAAAGTTTAGACTGTTGCAGGTAATCACAGATCGAATGCTGTAGTGTGGCATCAGTGAGCCCGCCTACAGCATTCAGCAGGAAGGATTTATCAGTATTGATTTCACCATTATAACCAAGCATGCCCGGCGCATTCGTTTGAATCGTAAACCGTAAAAAGCGTAACTCCACATTTTTAGGGTGTTGCGCCAGTGTATTGTCCAGCAGTTTTCTGCCTTTGCGGAACCAGGAGAGTTTGGAGAAAGGATTGATCACATACTTAGCCATCATCATGGTGGCCGCTGCCTGGTAACCGGTCAACACCGGATCACTTGAAGAGCCACAGCTTTGTGCACCGGAAATAAGGTCATTGCAGGCCGTTTTATTATCAGCCGCCTGCTTGTACAATTGCCTTGCTTCAGGCACAGTAGGACACTTGCCGGGCAAAAAACTATTAATAGCCAGTAAAAGAAAATAGCCTGTTTTGATCATATAGTTCCTGTTACACGTTGCTGAGACCCTTCAGCATCGTCACAATATACAGATAAGACATTCGCTATTAACATCCTGTACAATTTCAATACCACTTGTTATTTTATATCCGGTCAATATAATCTGCCTCTTTTAATACGCCGTCAATGCCATAGAAAAGTTGCTGACTATTAATATTCATATATTTCAATAAGTCTGTGATTTCGTTAAAATGCGATCGGGCGTAAATTGTTCCTATGGTATCAGCAGGCCCGAAGCAAATTGGCTCATGATGTGCTACTCTATTCCTGATCGAATTAATTCTGTCCAATTTATGATAGATGAAGCTTTGGTTGTGATGTGGAGGTAGTTCAGGGAAGATTGCCAATAATGAACTGCCTCCTGCTCTGAATTGTTGACCGGCAAACATGAATTTCCAAAATCCAAAACTTAATTCAGCCAATAATTTGTCATGCGTATAATTATCTCCTAAGTTAGCATGTGCTTTGGTGATTTTATTCAGAGAATTCTGACATCCTTGTTGCGTTAAAAATCCTCCAGGTTGAGTAGCAGCTAACAGCCAATCTGGATTTGTGGGTAAATGCTTTTTATAATGATAATCGATTTTATTCCTTAACACCACTTCAAAAATGCCTAAGACGGCAAGAAACGCCTGCGATATGCGTATATTGGCCCGATAGAGGCTGACCGTTTTTCTGGAATTGCTGCTGCAAGCTGCTCTGTATTTTGACAGCCTTTGTGGCGATATTAATTGCTCGAACTCCGCGTATTTCATTGGTAGACCAATAATGTGGAGTTGCTAATAAAGTCCCTTTTCTCAAATATTATATGTATATTTGTTTTGTTATTCCCGGTTTGCCGCTGCTCTGCATGCATCCGGGTTTTTTTATTCCCATTATTATAGCACATTAGCTTTATATAGGATTATGATGTTGTTATAACAATCAGGTATATCCAATTATATAACAGCTAAATCACGCTTTGATACTAAAAAGGAATCCTCTTTTTATTTAGAAGTATCTCATATTTGGTTTGTCCACTGTTGAGTCTTTTCTACCAGCACAGACATAATATCCTTTTTCCCCGCTTTGAACATATGATCCGCTCCTTCGATCTTCACCAGCGTAGCTTTCTTCAGCGAAGCACATACGCTTTCTATCAGGTCCCATTCCGCCAGCGCATCTTTGGTTCCTTGCAGAAACAACATAGGAACTTTTACCCCTTTCAGGTGCTCTGCCCGTTCTGTAGCAGGTTTCTTGGCAGGATGTAAAGGAAATCCATAAAAGATAAGTCCTTTCACTTCCTGGCGAGGATGTTCCGACAGGTATTGCGAAGACATGCGTCCTCCGAAAGATTTACCGGCAACGAACAAAGGCAGTGTGGGAAATAATTCATGCGCCTTATTGATGGCTGCCTCGATCGTTTGATGCGCCACGGCAGGCGAATCAACCCTTCCCTTTTTATTTTCTGTAAACGGGAAGTTGAAACGCAGCGTACCAATACCCGCTGCCGCCAGTTGAGTAGACAAAGTTACCATGAACGAATGATCCATGCCGGCGCCTGCACCATGCGCTAATGTCAGGATAGCGGTTGCCTTGGCAGGCATCATGTATTCGGCAGTTACCTTGCCGGCTTCAGGCGATACTTCTATAGATAAAGATTGCGTTTTCATACAAACAAAGATAACCATCCGGGTGTAATAGGGAAGGTGTAACGATTACAATAAGTTAATCCCGGCAGCAGATAATTCATTGTAGCTTTGCGCTTTCTGAATGATTGATCCACACATAGGCTGGTATAAAATTTTATATCGCATCCCGCCAGAACCAACTGCACATTTAAATCACGTAACTATTTTAACAAGCCATTATGAAGGATGATATAACCATTGGATTCCGGACCGCAGACCAGGAACTGGATGAATTGATCAGGATGGAATTTGACAACGAAAAAGTACAATACACCAATCAACATACCTCCGAATCGTTGATCACCATTATAGCAAGCTCTACCAAAGAAACTGTAGAAAAACTGCTACGCTTCTTCAGGCGACATAAAGACGGCTTTAGCATCGCTTACATACGCACGGCCGGCGGCGCCATACTCTCCTTATTTGAACATACGGATCATGACCTGTACAGATTGACAGGTGCAGGTAGCCACGCATAACCTTTACATCTATATGAGAGGGAGCATAAATTCTTGCTATTTTTAAACAAATTCTTTTCTTATGCGCTCCCTGTTCCTGTTGTTGCTATGTTGGGTAGTAGCTCCGGCCTATGCCCATGTATTGCATACCGGTCATGGACAACTATACCCGGATATTACAGCCGCAGCAAAGAAAGCCAGGCCGGGAGATACCATTCTGGTCCATACAGGCACATATCGTGGTGATCAGGTATTGCAAGGACTACAGGGAACGAAAGACCGCTGGATATATATACTGGCCGAAAAAGATGACGCAGTACTGTTCAGAGGCGGTGCAGTTGCCTGGAAGGCAAGTGATATTGCTTATCTGCACATAGAAGGAATTGTATTTAGCCAACAAACAGACAATGGACTCAATATAGATGATGGAGGAACCTATGATTCGCCGGCACATCACATCGTATTCAGAAATTGTGGCTTTCGTGATATGACTGCTAAAGGCAATAACGACCTGCTTAAACTTTCCGGAGTAGATAATTTCACACTACAGCAATGTACCTTTTTGAACGGCTCCCCGGGAGGCAGTGGTATCGACATGGTCGGTTGCCATGATGGCCTTATTACACAATGCCGCTTTGAGAACATGGGCAGCAATGCCGTGCAGGCAAAAGGAGGCAGCAGCAATATCCGCATCGAAGCCAATACATTTAAGAATGCCGGTAGTAGGTCCATCAACCTGGGAGGTGGCACAGGACTTCCATTCTTCCGGCCTGCTAATGCTACTGAAGAAGCAACCCGGCTAAAAGTGTACAGCAATCTATTCATCGGTTCCGATGTACCGGTGGCATTCGTGGGCTGCACTGATTCGGAAGTTATCAACAATACCATCTATATGCCGGGCCGCTGGGTGCTGCGCATCCTGCAGGAGAATAAAGACACCATTCGCTTTGCAAAGTGCCGCAATAACAGCTTCCGTAATAATGTTGTATACATCAATGACCAGGTCCGCACCGTTTGTAATATAGGTGGAGGTACGATGCCGCAAACTTTCACCTTTTCCAACAACCTGTGGTTTCAGGTGGGCAACAATACCTGGGCCGGGCCACAATTACCTGTTGCCGAAACAGGCACCGTGTTGAACAAAGATCCCCTCTTCAAAGACGCAGCCGCAGAACTTTTTACCCTTCGTCCGCAAAGCCCGGCCGCCGGTTCGGGTGTCGAAACTGCATTGCCGGAGAAGGATCGCTATAGATATACTTTCCGGAAACGACGGAGTATCGGCGCCTTTGAAATATTGCCCGGCGCTGCAGCCCAATGAAAACGGTCACGCTGAGGGTGACCGTTTAACAATATTGCTAAGAATTGTTTACGCATTCTCCAGCGCGGCAATGTCAAACTTCTTCATTTGCATATACGCCTTCATCACGTTCTGCGCTTTGGCGGGGTTACTCAGCAGTTCAGGCAATATTGATGGCACTACCTGCCAGGACACGCCATACTTATCCTTCAGCCAACCACACTGGCTTTCCTGGCCGCCATCGGCAGTAAGCTTGTTCCAATAATGATCGATCTCCTGCTGCGTATCACAATCGATCACGAAAGACACCGCTTCATTGAACTTGAACTGCGGGCCGCCATTCAGGCCCATGAACTTCGTACCGTTCAACTCAAACGTGACCACCATATTATTGTCGGCAGTGATCTTTGCATCTTTAAAAATACCGCAATAGAATTTAGCTGCTTCCTGAGCTTTCCCATCAAACCACAGGCAGGGATAAATTGTCTTTTTCATCATTTTTTGTTTTTATGATTATGATGTAAAACTACTCCGGCAGGAAAGGGGAAAATAGAACGAAAGTGACAAAAAGAAGAACACTGTCACCCTGAATCGCTGTCACCCTGAGCTTGTCGAAGCATCAGATCTCTGAACCTGTGATCAGCTTTTCGTAATCCTTAGGCGTAATGCCGGTAAACTCCTTAAAAGCCCGGATAAAGTGGCTTTGGTCAGCATAGCCTTGCTGGAAAGCGATATCCGACAACTTGCTGAATCGCCTGCTTTGCAACTGCTGAAAAGCGGCATTGAACTGGGCAATACGCCGGTATTGATTGGGCAGGATGCCTATCTGCCTTTCGAACAACCGCATGAAAGTACGCTTGGTAAGGTGCAGCTCGCTGACAGCCATTTCCTCCACCTTCAGGTTGGGATTGCCGGCAATAGCGCGGGTGGCAAAGCTGATCAGCTCCACATCCGTTTTGATCCGCACAGCCAGGCTGTAGATATAATCGTCGATCAGATCCATCATGGCAGCTACGGTGCCCGTGTTCAGTAACTGCTCCTGCAGCTCATTGGCTTTTTTCGATGACAGCAGGTTGAGGTTGACGGGGCTGTCGGTCAGGTCGGCAGGTGAAATACCAAAAAGTGTATGCAGCGCATAAGGCTGAAAAAAATAAGCGATCAGGGTAAAGTCATCCGTAAGCGTCAACGTATCGGGTAATACGGTCTGGCCAAACAAGGTAAGATGATTGGCATTCCCCTGCACTTTGCCCACGCAGGTTTGGAACAGCAGGGTGGGGGTACCGTTGGCATACAGCGGCAGCACGAAAGGATCGGTCACCTTGAAATCTTCGATGACCAGTATCCGTTGTACATATTGCGCCACCCTGTCGGCCGGCTGTGGACTCATGGTTCTCATGACGTTATACAATTGGCAGTACTTCCCAAATACTTGATCTTAGACAAATATAAGATATTGATATCCGTCGTCACCCGGATTGGCCAAATGCTTACCTTTGCGCATCGCCGAGAGCGATTCCCTCCACATATCCCGTGACCCGTTTTTCCCTGATTTAATGCACCCCTAATTGAAAAGAACACCATGACTAAAGTTTTACTGCCTGCCATCATTCTGTTGGTATTGTTCGCCTCCTGTCAAAAAGAATTGGAAGATGTATTACCCGGCGCATACCTTAAAACAGACAGTACCAGTCTTACCTTGAAGGAAACTGCAGGAACAAAAGATTCGTTCCGGATCTCTGCCAACGTTAAGTGGGTCGTTACGATCCTGCCTGCTACGGCCGATTGGTTGAGCGCCAGCGTGACTACGGGCGATGGCAATGCAAAAGTGATCATATCCGTTACAAAGAGCAATACCAGCGATACAATACAGAAAGCTACTATCCTTATCTCTCCTGTAAGCGATACCACAGTGCTGCCGGTAATGATCACCGTGAACCAGCAGAAGCCGGCTGTCCGGATACGGAATGCCTACGGCGGAACCAGATCCGATGATTTCTTCGGGGCAGTAGCCATGGATGATGGCGGATTTATTGCCGTGGGCAGAACCGTCAGCAACGATGGAGATGTAAGCGGACTACATGGCCAGTGGGAAGATGCCTGGATCATACGCATAGCGGCCGATGGCAGTAAGGTATGGCAAAAAGTATTGGGAGGATCCGATCGCGACGGCGCCTATAGGATTATCAAGGCTGCCGATGGCAATTTCTTAGTGTGGGCTGGTGGTCCAAGTACTGATGGTGATTTTGCGCCTGGTGGCGGACAATTTATAATTAAGATCGATGGCAACGGCGCCATTCTCTGGAAAAAACTACTCTTGAGTAAGAATGGCTATGCCATTGACTACCCCAGTAAGATAATACCCGCCGATGGAGGCGGATATATGATGGTTGGGATGAGGCGAAAACCTGGTGGCGACGGTGATGTTTGGGTGGGAAAAATTAATGAAACCGGAGATATGCTTTGGGATAAAGTGTATGGAGGCAGTAGCGCTGATGCAGGTTCAGATATCATGAAGGCATCCGATAATGGGTATATCGTTGTTGGTTTTTCAGCCAGCAATGATATGGATGTCACTGGTCATCGTGGGATGGGTGATGGCTGGGTCCTGAAAATAGATAACGATGGTAATAAGCTGTGGCAAAAAACCTACGGTGGTACAGATGGCGATGATTTTACTTCTATTGCCCCTGCGGCTGATGGAGGATATGTATTGACAGGCATGTCTTATAGTAACGATGGCGATGCAACCGGCGGGTATGGCAATAATAAGGCAGATGTATGGATAGTGAAAATAAATGCTGCCGGTAGCTTTACCTGGCAAAAAAAGTTCGGCGGCTCTAATGAAGATAGGGACCCCTTGATTATTGCTCCTTCCGGTGGAGGATTTATGATAGCATTCGCTACACGCAGCAAAGATGGAGACATAACGGAAACCCAAGGCGGTTTCGCGGATACATGGGTAGTCAGGTTCGACAATAATGGCAATAAGGTATGGCATCGGGCTATGGGCGGCTCTGATGAAGATTATCATGAATTTCTCTTCGAGTATAAACCTGGTAAATTTGTGATAGGAGGGGTTGCCTTCAGCAATGATAAAGATGTGATAGGTCATCATGGTGATGGCGATGGCTGGTTGATGCGTTTTGAATAAAACCGCTAACTTGTCGCCAATCTAAAAATGACTATGCCCATGCAAGCTCGTTGTGCCGTATTGCCTGTAAAGATTTCTGTTACCCTGGTTCGTGTCCGCACGAACCAGTTTGAGAACTTCATGCTGTTGACATTTGCCGTGTTGCTCCTGAACCTGCACCAAGCCGTGGCGCAGGACAGCTTCTATGTACACAGCGGGCAAGCCTTCCGGCTCACGGAAAAAGGCGCTTCCTTCTTTGCAGCCCTGCCGCTGAAATGCATGGACAAGGAATTCCCTTACAAGCCCGGCATCACATTGGTCGATTCATCACTGATAACCAAACCCCGTCAAATACACCCTGCCTTCTTTGGTTGTTTCGACTGGCACTCCAGCGTGCATGGCCACTGGTTGCTGGTGAAGATGCTGAAACAGTTTCCCAATATGCCCGAAGCAGCTATGATCCGCGGCAGACTGGCGGCTCACCTCACGGCAGAGAACATACAACAGGAAATGGTCATCTTCAAAGGCGATAACCTCGGCTTTGAGCGTACCTATGGCTGGGCCTGGTTACTGTACCTCCAAAAAGAGTTGCACACCTGGAACGATCCGCTGGGACGGTCCCTGAGCAGCAACATGCAGCCATTGGCCGAACTGCTGTCGAAAGAATGGGTGAAATACCTCGGCAAGATCGCTTATCCCATCAGAGTGGGGGAGCATACCAACCTTGCCTTCGGACTGGCATTGGGATATGATTATGCCATGGCGTCTAAAGATACTGCCTTGCAGCGCGCCATGAAAGAAACGGCGATGCGCTTCTATTATCGTGATAAAAGCTGTCCTGTGGCCTGGGAGCCGGGTGGTAGTGATTTTCTGAGTCCCTGCCTGGAAGAAGCACGGCTGATGGGCCGCTTGCTGGATAAAGCAGCTTACTGGAAGTGGTTGCAAGGGTTCCTCCCCGAACTGATCAGTAAACCCAAAGAAGTATTCAGCATTGCTGTAGTAAAAGATCGTAACGATGGCAAACTGGCCCACCTCGATGGCCTGAACCTCAGCCGCAGCGCTGCACTCCTCGAGATCGCTTCCCATATACCCGAACAGGCTGCCAAAGCCTTGCGCAGCGAAGCTACCCGCTTCCTGTCGTCAGCCCTGCCACATGTAGCTTCCGGCAGCTATGCGGGAGAACATTGGCTGGCTTCGTTTGCTGTATATGCGCTGGAGGCTGGTAAGTAGACTACCTTATTACTCCCCGGTGTTGCAATAACCCAATAGCTTTTGAGCCATTTGCCGCAAGCCGGATAAGTGCATAGGCTTGATCAGGTAGTCGGTGGCGCCTGCTTTCAGGCTTTCCTCGATATAGGTAGGCGTGTTGGAAGTGCTGACAATTACCTTGGGGATGTTTACGAGACGCTCGCTTTCATTCATCCTGATAATGGCTTCAGCGCCGTTTAAGGCGGGCATATTATAATCCAGTACAATAAGATGGGGCAGATCAGTATCCGGGCAGGCCGATAAATAATTAATGGCCAATACTGCATTTTTAAAAGTAACAGGACTGACGGATGGGTTTAATTCCATGATAGCAGCCTTGATCAGGCGGAGGTCATCCGGGTCGTCTTCGGCGATAAGGATTTGTAAGGATGAAGGCATATAATTGGTTGTAAAGGTAATGCTGGTGGTCCATTATAAGTAAGCAATTTACATGCCGGGGCAGATAAATATAAAACTCATATGTTTTCTTTCCACCACAAGCTAACCTCCCTTGGCGCTTCTTTCTTGTCAAAATGACGGCTAATAAAATCATATTGCGCCTGCGTTAAGAATACGATCCGGCCATCATTGCCCCCCATGATCGGGTAAACCCGTTCGTCGGAATGATGCAAAGCCAGTTGATCGTTCAGCATTTCCACAAAGTTTTTGGTAGCCCAACCCCATATCCGCATGTCATTAGGATCTCCTTTGAAAGCAATGTATTTTTTACCATTTACCACAATAGTATGCTCGGTGGCATCATCGCTAAAATAGTCATTGGACCATTTTAGCGGAATACCCAATTTATCGAAAGTGGGTTTTACTTCCTTTAAATACTCAACAACACCGCCGGCCTCAAACAGTGTTTCTCCATCACAATAATAATAGCGGAGGCAATAGGGAGCATGCGGCGCCTTTTCCGCATTGATGGTAGAAAGTATTTTATATTGATCGTACGCTTCTCTTATGTCTTTCTTAAGTGGGGCAAGATTAGGTTGGTCGGTAAATCTGAAATATCCGAGAGCTTCCAGTGTGTCCACCACTATTTGTCCTGTTACAACGTTTGAATCAACCTGTTGGTGACTTTCAATAGTGGTGTCTTTCTCCTTGTGCCTGGTAAAAAAGAAAATGACAATAGCGATAATTGCCAACGATAGCAAAGTAATAGCAAAAACTTTCATTGGGATAAAAAGGTAAAGTCGAAAACACGCAACAAATAATGGGCCAGTAATACAACTATGGGGCTGGCCGCAAAATTGCCCTTACAATGTCGCCATTACACCGCTTCCTCAACAATGATCGTAGATAGCTTTGTTGTATCAACAAAAACAAATAAAGCCATGAGACAAATAATTGTAACCACGTTTTTAAGTATGGACGGCATATTGCAGGCGCCGGGTGGACCACAGGAAGATACAACGAGTGGATTTAAATACGGTGGCTGGATAGTCCCGTTTGGCGACGATCTGACGAACGAAGCCCTGGGTAAGATTATGTCCACTCCTTTCGATCTCTTGCTGGGCAGGCGTACCTATGAGATATTTGCGGCACATTGGCCCTACCAGCATGACGCGATTGGTGAAAAATTCAATAAGATAGAGAAGTTTGTAGTGTCCACGAAGCAAGTCGATACCTCCTGGATAAATTCGACACTTATTACTGGTGATGTCGTTGAACAATTGAAAAAACTAAAAGCACAGGATGGGCCGAACCTGTTGGTGCATGGCAGTAGCCGGTTAGTACAGACCTTATTAGCCAATCAGCTCGTTGATGAATTACACACCTGGATATACCCGATTACGCTTGGCAAAGGCAAGAAACTGTTTCAGGAAGGTACACAAGCGCAGCAATGGAAACTGACCGGCTCCACGATCTCTACTACCGGCGTCATTGTTGCCAGTTATGTACCCAATGGCAAAGTACAGACAGGTTCCTTTGTACCAGAGAATCCCAGCGAAGCAGAACTCGAACGTAGAGAGAAGTGGGAGAGAGAAGAGCAAAGAAAATAAGTAAGACGTTGCTCAACCCATATTACAGGTGATCATCTGTAAATATGGGTTGTTTACTTATAACAGTGCCCACATGCCTTTCCATGCCCTCTATCGATTGCCTGCCTGATTGTAATGGTATCGATCTTATGGGTACACTGTTGCAGTCCACGACATAACTTGTTATGATAAACATAACTGGTGCCGGAACGGCAAACGTATACTTTGCTTTGGGGAACTATACTGTACCCGGCAATGATAAGAATAAGCAATGCCTTCATGGTTGGGGGGCTTTTGCTTATAACTCTAACAACCCCGTATACATTGTCCCGTGTAAGCTAAGTGCCTTAAATCTTGCTTTAAGTCAAACTGTCGATAAGATGAATTAGGCCCCAATTGCAGAGATTGGTAGTACAAATCCTGCTATGACAGGTCCTTTGCCACTTGTTGCAACTCCCCAATGCGCCTGGCCCATACCTTGTATAAAACAAACAGCTGCACAGCAAAGAACAGCACAATGCCCGCCAGTATCCAGTATTTGGTACTTGTATAGGTGATCGCCATACTAAAGAAAAACAGTAAACATCCTCCCGCCAATCCCCGGCTCAGTACAGAGAATACGGCGTATTGCTTCAGTTTAGTAAGTTGTTGTTGTACGGAAGCGATCAATGTATCGCCCTGTAAACGGCCATTCGCAAGGTGGTAGCCAATGAAGTTATGTACGATGCTTAGTACCAGACCTGCCACCAACAACACATTGGCGATAAATGGCTTTTTGTCGCCATCGAAGATGTCATAATATACCACCAGCAGTGCTGCAAATGCAGCAGATTCAATGATCAGTTGCCGCCTGATGCGCTTTAGTACAGGATGATTGCCCGTCTGTATCATTGACTTGATAGCCCTGCTGCTTTCCCGTTCAGCGGGCATTTGCTGCCAGGCCGATTGTAATGCGTCTTTTGCCATGATTATAATTTTACAAGTTGTTGAATTCTCTTTTTTATACGGTTCAGCTTTGTTCCTATATTGGTTTCAGTAAGCCCGGTGATGGTAGATATCTCCTGGTAGCTTAAACCCTCCAGGTACAACGTGATCAATGCCTTGTCCGCATCATCCAGTTGTTTAAGCGCCCTGAATAATTCTTCCCGTTGTTCTTCCTGCTCCTGTGCTGTTTCCTGTTGGTCGGGTACGTCGGCAGTGTAAGTAATGGCCGGCTTTTTCTTCCGATAGATAGTAATGGCCGTCGTCAGCGCCACCCGGTACATCCAGGTGCTGAATTGTGCTTCACCCCTGAAGCCGGATAGGGATTTCCAGAGCTGGCACACGATCTCCTGGAAAAGGTCTTCCCGGTCCTCCCGCGTATCCCGGTAAAGCCTGCATATTTTATGTATGATGGCCTGATGCTGCTCGATCAACTGCACAAACTGCGCTTCATCCATATTTTCCTTTATTGCCATGATGTGGGTGTTAGTTGCCCCGATCGGTAAAAACTTACAGGAAGGATAAAAATAAACAATGCAACGTTAGTTACTGCTTGATTGTCAAACACAAATAATCAACACCCTGAATTGATCACTACATGCGACTGACACATTCCTTGCTCGTTTTCGGCATCTGCACCCTCTTTTTACTATCCTGTTCAAAAAACAAAGAAGAAGAAACATTCCATCTCAGTACCGGTAAAGTGGAGCTCTGGGCAGGGTTGGACACTGTCCTTGTCATCAACACCCCATCCTCAACAACTAACCTGAGTCCTGCTTATACGGCAGTATCTGCCAATGAGCAGGTGGCCAGTGTGGTAGTACAAGGCAATAACCTGCTCATACATACCAGTCAGCCCGGGTTCACCACCATAGAAGTAAAAGGGCCTGACAAGAAGAGCCGCACCATTAGTGTAAATGCCCGGTCGGTAATAGGAATTTGGCGAAGAGTTATCACCCCTACGGAGGGTATAGTAATGGCAAACGATGTAGACATACAGTGCAGCGACCCGGCTACCGCCACCATGCTGCGCGAACAATTGCTGGAAAAAACAATACAATCCGAAACGATTGTAGAATATGTTTTTTGGCGTGAGGCCAACCTTATATATCAAACAAGGCAGATCGATAAAAAGACCAAAGAAGGAACTTTTTCCTACAGCAATTTCACGCTAACATTAACCGAAAACAATACTACCGAAGTATTCCAGGTGCTTCCACTCAACCTGCGAAAGATAGGCCTGCGGCAAGACCTAACTGAGCGTTTCCGGGCACTTTATCCGGACAAAGGCATTACCCGCGTTGTCCAAACCCGTTATTTCAACGAAGCTGTGCAGCCCGGGTAAGACAATTCTCTTATCAAAGCATAGCCACTTACCCCGATTACCGTAAAACCACTTGAAATTGGTATCAAAAAAGGTGTTACATTGTAATACTTTATAATCTGATAGCGGTGCCTAAGATAAACATCCCTTATTTTACCCCTATTGACCCCTTTAACCTTGAAGAGGATGATGAGCATATTGGCGAACTTATTCTGAGAGGAAAAGAGGTAATGCTCGACATCAATATTGAAGCCCATTGGATAGAGCCCTACAGACTGGAAGCAGTCAAAAAGATGATGGGCCGCCTTGTTTCAATAGATGCCGGCAACAGGCAGCGTCTGTACGAAGAGTATATCGACCCCAATGGCACTATGGTTCGTTACTACCTGCAATACCATCTTGAAAAGATCTGGAGAAAAGCACTCGAACAACTGATAGACTTCAGCAACAAAGAGATCAGTCCTATTGATCAACTCTTCAAGTGCCTGCACCTCGTACGCGTAG
This sequence comes from Paraflavitalea sp., assembly GCF_059502485.1. Classification (NCBI taxonomy): domain Bacteria; kingdom Pseudomonadati; phylum Bacteroidota; class Chitinophagia; order Chitinophagales; family Chitinophagaceae; genus Paraflavitalea; species Paraflavitalea sp. The sequence continues at coordinate 1,423,902 of NZ_JCACET010000011.1, read as the reverse complement.
GATTCTATCCGCTAAATGAAGATGTGTTTGCCACATTTGATTATTGCCTCGATATCAATGCTACAGAATACATGATTGTCCTGAACTTCAATCTGGAAGGTAATCTGCAGGAAATGACTATGGAACTGTAATAAACCGCTTGCTTATGCGTATGATGATCTGCAATCCATGGCTTTTTTGGACCTGGTTTAACAAACACCACGAAAAATACAAATACCCTTCGCGGCTTACCGGTAAAGAGCGCCTCCATTGGGATCAATTATTACAGAGGGAGGTATACACACTTTGTTTTGAGCATTTATTTGCCGAGGTCATCTGTGATGAACCGGCCGGTCAGGCACGCATGATCATTTCAGCACATGGTAATCCTAAAAAATTTGAGAAGCTGGAATTGTGTATGGAAGCTGCGCCACAAATTGAAGGGTGGGAGTTTCAGGCCTTTTATCCACCTATGCCGGCAGAAGCCGGTTACCGGCATAACTATCCATCAATAACTACCATGCCCGACGAGATCTGGTTTTCTCCGGTAGAGTTGATACCCGATAGCGGAAGATATAATCTTGAATTGTACGTCCACGAAAACGTTCCTGTCTCCTGGGAAATGAAAGGAGCGGCTACCCAAATGATGTTTAACCTGTTGGGCGAAAAAATAGGCGGGCTGTACGTTCGTAAAGTGGCCGTCAACCACCTGGCAGAAGTAGCCCCGGATATTCAGCAAACCCTCGTGCCGATGACGAAGTTGTCTGAGTATATCAAACCCGATGACCGTTTGGGGATGTCGATCGATTCACAGGGAGGCTTCATAAAACCTGGCGGAAAATAAATGAATGCTTCAGACTGCCAGTCTTTTCTTCACAACCTGCAGTCGTTTACGCCAACTGGCCAGTTGACGATTCTCCACAACTGGCATGCCTTTCCGGTCAGTAAGCCCCAGACTTTTTACCAATGCTTTCGCCAGGCGGGCCGTCTTTTTATGGCTACGGAGCCATGCTTGTTGGCTTTCCTGTGCATGACGGGTATGAGCAGCGATAGCTTGTTGAATGATCCGCAACTCTTTCCGGTAATCCTTATCGCGCCGGGTCAATACCATCAACCGGTTATGCGCAACAGCCTCCATAGGCGACTGCTTAATGATGCGTTCATAGATCTCTGCTGCTTCGCTCAGACCACCGATCTCTTCAGAACGTCGTGCTTTCGATAACAAAAAGGGTATGGAGTGTTGCCTGGACATAATACTGTTTTAATATCCGCTGCAACAGTTGTGCCGCAGGTTCATTTAGCAACACCATTCACAAATCATAAACATATCATAGCGCAGTGGGATCATCGCCCAGGTATTTGCCCACAATCCCGATCCGGGCCACGGTCAAATGGCCCAGTTTCGCTGCATCTTCCGGCGTCCATTGCTTCTTTGTGGAAGCGGATTTGTTCCAGTCGAAGTTTTCGAATACATACACCAGCACACTTAATGATCTTATGCCGGCCCGTTCGTACCGGCGCATACCGGCAGAATCGACAAACTTGAAGAGGAGCAGGCTTAACGCCTTATGAGGACCATGCGATTCAGTAAACACTACTTTAATGGGCGCGCCAATTTCTTTTAGTAAAACACGTAGCGGCTTACCGATAAACAAGGAATCGTTGTCTTTCAGCTTTTGTGCGTCATAAGCAGTCTGCATCAATTGACCATAACTGCAAAAAATACTGAGCAGGATAAGAACAACAACAGCCAGAAAATGCTTCATACCATATAGATGCAAAGGGCAGGCTTTTCCACAAAGCCTGCCCTTTGATTATAAAGAGCAATACATGCACGAAAGCTATTCCACTTTCAAACTCACTGCCGGCTTCGTAATGGCCGCTTTCACCGATTCATAACTCACCGTGATCCAGGCGATCACCAATACTGCCATTGAGGCCCCGGCAAATACGGCCCAGTGAATATTGATATGATACGCAAACCCCTGCAGCCATTGATGGATGCCATACCACGATAACGGAATGGCAATGACAATAGCTACCAGGATGAGGCGGGTAAAACCAGTAGACAACATATACACAATGCCCGGCACAGAAGCGCCCAGCACTTTGCGGATACCGATCTCTTTAGTGCGCTGCTCGGCCATGAAAGCAGAAAGGCCATACAAGCCAAGACAGGAAATGAAAATAGCCAGGATGGCAAACAGGTTGAAGATGTTGCCCATCTTTTGCTCTCCCTTGTATAAATTATCCAGGTCTTTATCCAAAAAATTATACGAAAAAGGATACGCCGGGTTGAGGTTAGTATAGATCTTCGACAGCTGTTGGATGGTTGCTTCCGTTTTGCCGGGAGCAGTGCGCACCACCACGATGCCGCCATACCTGTTTGTTTTCAATACCAGCGGCTCCATAGCGTATTGAAGCGGTTTGAAATTAAAGTTCTTCACCACGCCGATGATCGTTCCCTTCTGGTCTCCAAAGTCAAGCGCCTTGCCCACCACATTGCCGGTATTGAATCCCATTACCTGCATCATCTTTTCATTGATCACAAAATTGGAAGAGTCGCCCGTAAAGTCGGTTGCAAAATGACGGCCGGTAAGCAGCTGTACTTTGAAGATATCAGTAAAGTGCTCGTCCACATCCAGGGAGGGGATTACCACTTGCGCGTTTGGATCTTTCCCTTCCCATGTTACATCGACCGTTCCGCTGATGAGCGCGGTAGGCAGGTCGGAGATGACACTGTAATCACTGGTGAGCGGCGATTGCTGCAACGCACTTTTCAATGCCTGCTGTTTGCCCCACACTTCGCCGGTCATGGCCACATACAACAGGTTCGATTTATCAAAACCAAGATTTTTCTTTTTGATGAACTGCAATTGCTGGTATACGAAGGCCGTACCCACCAACAGTACGATGGCTACTGCAAATTGTGTAACCACCAGACCATTGCGGAAGTAGCGGTTGCCACTGCCGAGGCGCAGTTTTCCTTTCAACACTTTCACCGGTGCAAAGCCGGATAATAACAGGGCTGGGTAGCTGCCGGCCACCAATCCGGTTGCCAATGCGATACCCAGCAATACGGCAAGCGGTTTACCATCCAGCAGGTGCAGACTCAGTTCTTTTTCGGCCAGTGCATTGAAGGCAGGTAGCGTAACGTATACGATTAGCAGGGCGAGCAATAATGACAACACAGCCATGATCATAGCTTCACCCAGGAACTGAAAGATTAGCTGATAGCGGGAAGCGCCCACTACCTTGCGCAAGCCTACCTCCTTCGCCCGGTTGGCTGAGCGGGCAGTGGCAAGGTTCATAAAGTTGATACAGGCCACTGCAATGATGAAAATAGCCGCCAGGAAAAAGATACGTACATACTGGCTGTTACCATGACCCGGCAGATCGATCTGCAGGTCAGAGTGCAGGTGAATATCAGTCAGCGGTTGCAACGTGAAAGCGATCTTTGCTTCTTTACCCTGGCTTTTGTGCCATATTTCCTGAACACGTTTGGTAATGCCGGGCACCGCAGCAGCAGTTACGTTTGGATCGAGCTTGAGATAAGTATAGAAATTAAAAGAGCCCCATCTCTTTCTTTTCAGGTCGCCATCAGTTCTGGCCAGGTACGACATGGGCAATAGCACATCGAACTGCAGATGCGATTGAGAAGGCAGCTTGGCGAAAACGCCTCGTACCACAAATTGATCCTGGTTGTTCATGCGGATCATCTTGCCCATGGGATTTTCCTTGCCGAAATATTTTTGTGCCGTGGCCTCCGTGAGCAGGATGCCATCGGGTTGTTGCAAGGCAGTAGCAGCATTGCCACGAACCAGCGGGAAAGAAAACTCCTGTAGAAAGTTGGAATCGGCATAAAAGCAGTTCTTCTCTTCAAACTTGCGGTCGGCCCCGGTTTCCAGCAGGCAGGTGAATGGCTTACTGAGGCGGACCACCGATTGGATCTCCCGTATTTGCGATTGCAATCCTTCGCCCATGCCAGCAGGACTAACTGCCGCTTTAAAATCACCCGCAGCAGCGGTGAGGCGGTACATTTTTCCGGCATTGGTGTGGAACTGATCATAACCCGTTTCATGCTGTACCCACAACAGGATAAGAATACAGCAGGCCATACCGATGGCCAGACCGGCAATGTTCAGCGAGGAATAAACCTTATGACGGACAATGTTCCGTAAAGCGATCTTCAGGTAGTTTTTAAACATGGCTTATAGGATGTGCAGATAAACCATCCAACTAAAGGCCATTTTTCTATCCCCTTGTAAATCAGTAGATATGCAAATGCTTCCTAACCGGTTACTGTGCGGTTTCGGTACAGGTAGTGTGCGGTGATAGTCAATGCATAAAGCTATGTATCGGTACTTACATCATCCCATTCCTGACCCATATAGTTGGTTAGCCAGTTCAGGGCATAATGCCGTTCGTAAACAATACTGCTGTTGATGTTGCCGCCCGGTTGTTGCCGGGTAAGTCTTGCCTGCACACAAGCCCAGTGCATACGGTAAGTTTTGTCCAACTCATCCAGTATTTCAGGTGTGCTGCGCACAACAGCCTTGCTTGCAAACGCTTCTCTGGTCTGACGGATGACCAATCCCACGAGCGTCGACACATCGCAGATATTTGAGGGGTAGGGAAGTGTTTCAACAAGCCCCAACGCCCATAAGAGTACTTGCAGACTTTCATATCGCCAGGTAGCATTGGCTTTTTCCTGGTCGGTAAGTTCAGGAGCAGCATAAATGCGCGCCTCTTCCGGCGATAGTCCGTTGATGGACAGGTCGGTTTTCACTTTCTCCAAATGTTCAGTGGGAACTCCTTCGCCTTTGGCCGCCAACAGCGTAAGCGCATATGCCCGTTCGATAATATCCTGTTTGCTCCTGACCCTTGCTGTATCCTGAGCGTCTACAAAAGGCAAATGAGCGTTGATTAAAATAGCATGTTCAGTAAGGAAATCTTCTGAACGTTTTTTCCTTTCCTGTTGCTCAGGAGAAGCAGGCTGCTGATCATCAAAATACTGGGCGTTGATGGTCACGTTCACCTTTCCATTGCCAGTATGGCCATGAATATCTAGTATCAGATTGCCTTCCTTGTCGAGGAAATGCTGTACCGGCGACTTACTAATGGAGGCAGCAGCTTGTGCAAAAATAAAAGCGTCGTAAGTCTGAGCGAGCTCAAATAATAATATCCTGAAGTCTTCTGTCAATTTGGGCGTGGCCATCAATGACAGTTCAGCATTGATCGTTTCAATTTTATTCAGCAACATGGATTGAAGCTGTGCATCCTGGGCTGGCAGGGAAGCCACATAATTGAACATGCCCTGCAGTTGCTGCCCCACCGGACAATTCGCATCACGCAAATGATAAGAGGGCTGCTCTCTTTCCCGGTAGCTCACTTTCAGGCTCTCTTTTCGTGTAAGAAAACCGCCTTTAAGCTCTACGAGCATGCCCCGCGAGCCGTTTTCCTGAAATGGGTGCAAAGTAGCTTTGGGAAAAGCCTGTTTCACCCCGGCCATAATGCCATCATAATCGGGTGTATGAAAGTATAGGGTAAAAATTTGCATGCAAGGCGATTAAGGAGCGCCAAGATAGCGAAAAGTTTACTCCGTCCGCAAGCTCTTCACCGGGTTGTTTCTGGCCACGCGAATGGCCTGGAAACTGATGGTGAGAATAGCGATCACAATAGCCGCCATACCTGCTGCAACAAACACCAGCGGATGAATAGATATTCTGTATTGATATTGCTGTAGCCAATCGTGCAGGTAATAGTAAGTTACAGGCGCGGCAATCAGACAGCTCAACAATACCAGCACGATAAAATCTTTGGATAACAACAACCACAGTTGCGGTATCGAAGCCCCCAATACTTTACGGATGCCGATCTCTTTCGTCCGCTGCTCGGCCATGTAAGCCGCTAGCCCAAATAATCCAAGACAGCTGATCAAAATGGCCAGTCCGGCAAACAGCGCAGAAAGCTGACCGATCAATACTTCCAGTTTGAATTTAAAAGCATAAGACTCATCCGTAAACTCATACTTGTAGGGGTAAGCAGGATTGTATTTGTTGAAGATGGCAGTCAACTGAGATACAGCATCAGCTGTGTTTACATTCGGAGCCAGCCGGTACAGGAGATGGTCCTGTACACCAGGATCGATCACGAACATGGTAGGGTCGGCAGCGCCAAAAGGAGAAATCATCAACGCATCCTTTACCACACCTGCCACCTGCCGTGCGCGGCCTCCCCAGCGGATAGTTTGATTCACCGGGTCTTTCAGCCGCAGGCGGTCAACAGCCGCTTCATTGAAGATGACACGGTTGCTGTCGGCAAGACCAATGAAGTCGCGGCCTTCCTTTATTTGCATGCCCATCGTTTTGAAATAGTCTTCCGATACCATCACGATGCCCATCTCTACCGTTTCATCAGCTCGCTTGCCGGGCCATTGACCCAGGTTGGAATGCCAGTATACATCAGTGGCAGGACTGCTGGAGCTCGTCATGCCGGTAATAAGACCTTTGGAGGTAAGTTCCACTTTCAATGCTTCGTAGTTACGGTTCAGGTCACTGCTGGAGTTGGTCATCACCAGGCGGTCGAGCTCAAAACCATTTGGACGGCTCTTCGCATGCTGCACCTGCTGGTATACAATGACGGTACTTACGATCAACGCGATGGAACAACTGAACTGCGCTACTACCAGCACCTTCCGGAAAGGAGAGTTGCTTTTGCCAACACCCAGGCTGCTCTTGAGCACTTTCACCGGTTGGAAAGACGACAGATAAAAAGCGGGCCTGCTGCCGGCAATGAGTGCGGTAATGGCAATACCTGCCAGCAATATGCCCCAGAAGCCTGCACTGCCAATGGGCAATGAAAGATGACCACCGGTAAGCGTGTTGAACGCTGGCAGCGCTATCTGCACAAAGAGTAAAGAGAATAAAGAGGCGATCAACGTTAACAGGAACGATTCGGCCAGGAATTGAATGATCAGGTGTTTACGGCGTGAGCCGATTGCTTTCCTTACACCCACTTCACGTGCCCTCTTTTCTGAACGGGCTGTCGTAAGGTTGATGAAGTTGATACAGGCGATCAGCAATACGAGTATGCCGATCAAGGTAAAAGTCTTTACATATTCAAGGAAGCCTGCTGTATCCTTTCCATTTACATAATTGGAATAGAGGTGCCAGCGCGCCAGTGGTTGCAACGTGACATATGAGTTCATGGCATTGTTGCTCTCTTTTTCACTGTGCTCGATGACCCTGACCTTGCCGGCTATCTGGGAAAGCGCAACGCCAGGCTTCAGTTGTACAAATATTTGATAACCGTTATTGTCAAAACTGCTTTGATTTTCCTTAAGGTCGGGGTCGTTTGCCTCGATATAGCTGAATGGCACCAGGAAATTGAATTGCAACGAAGAGTTGGCAGGCACATCCTTCAGCAGACCGGTCACTTTCAGATCATGCTTATTATTGAAACGCACCATTTTGTTCATCGGATCTTCATTGCCAAACAAAGCTTTGGCAGTGTTTTCCGTCAGCACAATAGAGTAGGGGTCGCTCATAGCTGTTTGCGCATTGCCTTTCACCAGCGGGTATTGAAACATCTTGAGAAAGTCGCCACCGACCTGGCCGCCACGCAGGAATAGCTTTTTTTCACCCACCATCAGGCCGCGTGGACTGAACCAATCGCTGATCGCTACATTTTCTACTTCGGGAATATCCTGTTTCAGCGCAATGGCCAGCCGGGGCGAAACAGTGCGGAAAGTAAGCGTGTCCCCATTGCTGTTGAAATTGCGTTGAACGCGATACAGTTGCTGATAGCCAGGTAAGAACCGGTCGTAAGAATATTCATTGTATACCCACAAGCCAATAAGCAGGGCAACGGCCATGCCGGCTGCCAGGCCCAGGATATTGATGGAGCTGTATACTTTATTCTTGCGAAGGTTCCGCCAGGCGGTTTTCAGGTAGTTGCGCAGCATAGCTATATCGGTTGATAGATGAATGAATGGTTGCCTTTTCAAAAGTGCATAAACGATACCATTTTCTGGCCGCTATGAAAATCAACTAATTATGAATGCGTAGCCGGACGAGAATGTGCGGTTTTGATACAAGCCATGTACGCTTACAACAAAACAATTATAGCCCCGCCCATTAGGTGCATAACCTCTTCCGTCTTCCAACATAGTCCCGCAACCTCGTTTGCTTGTGCGACCTTGGGATCAATACCGCCACTCCAATCTCCTTATTCGTGTCACTGGCGCAGGTATGCCGCATAGCTATGTGTGGGGGCGTACCTGTGCCTGGGGGCACTACAACTTTCTCCTTCCTCGCCACCTGCACAATCTTCAACGCTCCGCCACGAAGTAAAGTAGCCTCACCATCTTCTACTTTATAAAACACAATACCGATCGAATGAAGCATCACCTGCCCGGGTTGCACCTGAAGACTATGTTCCAGTTGCAGCGGAGGCATTTTCTTACTCAATGGCAGTAGCCCGCTTTGAGCAATGTTGGAAGCATAACGCTGCTTGTCAAAATCAACAGCACCAGCACAGGAAACGATCCTGAAATGTGTAGCCTCCTCCGGAAATGAGTTCTTCTTGCGTCGTACGATGCAGCTTGGTGCGGTTAACTGCACAGCACTTGTTGTTACATCCATTGTATGCTCCAGTTGTACCGGCAGTGCTGTATGCAGGCTTAGCAAATGATTATAGTCGAACCCTTCCATCAGTTGAAGGTTACCTGTATCTGCGTGTCGTGACCCATATTCACTCACTGCATCCGACTTAGCTACTTTATGAAGCCACTTGTTCATGTGGCTGTTCAGTTTGGGATCCTTCACGGCACGCACCATACTGCCCAATGCACGCCGCAGCAACATAGCATCCCTGATGGCCCTGCCAAACTCACTGGCGTTACGCCGCGTGAGATCGAAATTTTGATGCTTAAGCACCTGTTCTGAAGTAGGACCGGGTTTATTTCGAATTTGTTTTCCCATAAAATTGGATTTTACTCAAACTTACAATCATGTATAACCAATTTCAAATAACCATGATCCTAAACGATCCATGTGAGGACAGATTATCCGAAGTGGTGTGTCTTATTCGATATAAAGCTCATTACTTGTCTCCCCATTTCCAAATCGCTATGGCGGGAAAAGGCTTATATGGCTCTGTATGGCCGGGATTGGCCTGCTCTGATGCCATTGACTCGCAATAAATAGCCATCAGATCTGTGGTCAGGCCGCTCAAAGCGGCCAGACTAATAGCTACTCCCTGCATACCCCATAGCTGCTCTATAGCAAAAGCATGATAATAGTAAGACGATAGTAAGCCAATAGTAAGGCAATAGTAAGAGAATAGTAAGGCGAGAAAGCTCAAATGCAGCAGGCACGCGGAAATCCGATTGCAGACAGCAGGAAGTCTGTTGTACAGGTAGGTGATAAGATCAGGTATGATTTGTAGGAGATCATAATAAATACAAGATACAAAAAAGCAAACAAAATCCTATTCATTGAAGTGTGGCTGGAGCAGCAAAGACAAGTATAAAGGCGTTTCACCCTTAAGGATTATTTCTTTATTAATCCGGCTCATATTCAATATAGGCTGGTATGGCGCGAGAGTGCGTCTGATTAGTGAATTAAAAAACATTTTTTTCTGCTGGCGATCCTTTTCGGCGATGCCTGATATTTCCTTGCGAAAGAGCATGGCATGAAATAATTGTATAAATTACACTTGTTCAGAACTAAATGCTACTGTTGCCATGTGTACTCCTAACTTCATTCGCTACATTGCTACCTGTCTGGTCATTATTGGGCCATTAATGCTGGTGAACTGTGCCGGACCACGCAAGAATAATTCCGGTAACGGAAAAGATAGCCATTCATCGGTGCGGGAACGCATCAGCATCAATGAAGGCTGGAAGTTTTTCAGGTATGATTCCCTGCCCGATCAATTGATCTATGATGAACGCCCGGTGGTGATGAACCGTAATGATAACATAGTAGCAGATACGCGGGCTGTCGATACTTCAAAAGCATTCGCTGGAGAGAAGGGATTGAAAAAGTGGATCTTGCCCGTGGCTAATGAATTCATTAAGGACGCAGCGAAACACCACCAGCGTCCGGATGGAAATCCCGGTAGCAACTTCCCTTTTGTACAGAACGATTTTAATGACAAAGGATGGAAAGATATTCGTTTGCCCCATGACTGGGCAATCGGAGGCCCTTTTTATAAAGAAGGCAATGCCATCGTAGGAGGTGGTATGGGACGATTGCCTATACAAGGTGTAGCCTGGTATCGCAGGAAATTAGCCATATCGAAGGCTGACTCCGGTAAATCGATTTACCTCGATATCGATGGAGCTATGTCCTATGCGATGGTTTGGCTGAATGGTACATTGGTGGGAGGTTGGCCATACGGTTATAATTCATTCCGGCTCGATCTTACGCCATATATAAAACCCGGTGGCGATAACCAGCTGGCAATAAGACTGGATAATCCGCTCAATTCATCACGCTGGTATCCCGGCGCTGGCATCTATCGCAACGTCTGGCTCACGAAGGTAAACCGCATTCACGTGGCGCAGCATGGTACGTTCATTACCACAAAAGATGTTTCCGCTGCAAGTGCAACCGTCGATTTGAAGGTGGATATTGAAAACAAATTGAATAGCGCTCAACGTATCAGCGCTATAACAGAGATATATGCGTTGAATGATAAGCTTGAAAAGACAGGTTCCAGACTGGCAGCAATTCCTCATTCAGAAGTGATCATTGAAGCAGGTAAAAAACTTACCATCCAGGGTGCAGCAACGATCAAAGATCCGTTGCTTTGGGGGCCACCACCAACACAGAAGCCCAATTTGCATGTAGCCGTTACAAAGATCATAGTTGATGGTAAAGTCATCGATGAATATGAAACGCGTTTTGGCATACGTTCCCTGCAGGTTGATCCTCTTAAAGGATTTGTGGTAAATGGCGAACCCATTCGTATGCAGGGAGTCAACCAGCACCATGATCTGGGCGCCCTGGGAGCTGCTTTTAACGTGGCAGCTGCAGAGCGGCAATTACACCTATTGCGTGAAATGGGATGCAACGCCATCCGGATGGCGCATAATCCGCCAGCTGCGGAATTATTGGATTTGACAGACCGGATGGGCTTACTGGTCATCGATGAAATATTCGACTGCTGGGAAAGAGGGAAGACCCCATTGGACTTTCATTTGATCTTCTCCGATTGGTATGAAGCCGATACAAGGTCATTTGTGAAAAGAGATAGAAATCATCCATCCGTTATAGCCTGGAGCTTTGGCAACGAGGTAGGAGAGCAGTATACTGCTGAGCAAGGAGCTGCCGTATCTAAAAAGCTATACGATATCGTGCGGGAGGAGGATAGTACGCGTCCGGCTACCGCTTCCATGAACTACGCCAAGCCAGACATGCCTTTTCCGGCAACGATGGATATCCTGAGCCTGAACTACCAGGGTGAGGGGATACGCGACGCACCTGCTTATCTGCACTTGCAGGGTATCAGGACTTCGCCTTTGTATCCGGCCTTTCAGAAAAAGTTTCCGGGAAAACTGATCGTAAGTAGTGAAACAGCTTCCACCTTAAGTACCCGTGGCAGCTACCTGTTTCCTGTAACCGATGGTATCAGCGCACCGGTAAATGAAGGTAATGGAGGCAATGGAAAGACCCAGGAAGTAAGTGCTTATGAGCTTTACACCGCTCAGTTTGGCGCTTCTCCCGATAAGGTGTTCGCCTCTCAGGACAAACATCCTTTTGTAGCCGGAGAATTCGTTTGGTCAGGCTTTGATTATCTCGGAGAGCCTACACCCTACTATTCAGCACGCAGTTCTTATTCGGGCATTATAGATTTAGCCGGCTTTAAAAAGGACCGCTTTTATTTATACCAGGCACGATGGCGCCCTGAACTCAAAATGGCGCATATTCTTCCTCATTGGACATGGCCCGAACGACTGGGACAAATTACGCCGGTACATGTTTTTACCTCAGGCGATGAAGCAGAGCTATTCTTGAACGGCGTCTCTTTGGGAAGAAAGAAAAAAGGAGCCTATGAGTATCGTCTTCGCTGGGATAGCGTCGTCTATCAGCCGGGTGCACTGAAAGTGATAACCTATAAAAAAGGAGCCCTATGGGCTGCCGATAGTGTCAAAACAACGGGAAGCGTAGCCAAGCTTGAGCTTACTGCTGAGCGTAATTGGGTGTATGCGGATGGGGAAGATCTTTCATTTGTTACGGTGCGTGTATTGGATAAAGAAGGTTTATTAGCTCCGGAGGCTGACAACCGGATACGCTTTGAAATAGCAGGTCCCGGAGAAATTGTTGCTACCGACAATGGCGATCCGGCTGATCTGGAAGCTTTTCCATCCAAAGAAAGAAAAGCATTTAATGGAATGGCCCTGGTCATTATTCGTGCCAAAGCAGGTGCAGCTGGTCAAATAAAAGTCACTGCTATAGCGGCCGGACTAACAATGTCGGAAGCCGTTATTGATATAATGCAAATAAAATAAAGAAAACATTATAAACGAGCTATTCATATAGCAATAGTATTCTAATCGTAAACGGAGGGATGAGTATTCATCCCTCCCCTTTTTTGTTATAGGAGTGTCGCATAGGTAAATGTTGTCAAACTGCAAATACAACTTTTGTGGTATTCTTTTTTTGAATAAGACTGATTAATTTACCAATCAATAAAAGTATCACCTCATTTTTTCCGCTCTTTACCTGATCCAATAGTAAAAACCTGCTATTCCGCACTCTTTTGTTGACCCATCTTTCCTGGTTGGGCTTGCTGCCATGAACAATCGTGTATAGGTACGCCTTGTGCCTGTTCAATCTATCTATTTACGAAATTGACAAAATAGAGCTAATGCCAATTCAGACTTCTAACCTAAGCATGATAACGCTTGAGGTACTGAACCATCAACCGCTACGGCCCGAATATCCCGTCTTAAAAGATGGTATTCACCTGCGTTGGAACTCAGCTCAGGCGCTTTCCTTTCCCTGGTATGGTTATTATTTGTTCAGGCGCAAACACATCGGCCATCAAAACACTTCTTGCCTCAGTAGGGGATGGATAAAAGTAAATGGCGTCAACCAACCTTTTGCCACCCATGCAGCTGGCGCACTTACACGTGAATACCTCACATGCCAATACGGTTTTTTTGTAAGCAATGAAAACCTGCAACTAAGCAAGCAGTTTACTTATCCTGCCGGAGCGGCAGGCATTATAATGCCGGAAGTTGATTTGGACAATCGCAGGTTCCTGCATTATTTTCTGGTGAACAAAGCCAATGATATAAGCTTCATCATTGGGTTCAAAAAGGATGGAACATCCTTCGACGTAAAAGTAAAGCTATGGAACAATACCATCCATAGTATACCAGTAAGTGGTAATAAAGGCGATATCAAAACCTATCATTTTGCCGAGGATTGTATAACTGCCCTCGAATTTCCCGGTTCACGCGCTTCAATCATTGACATTTGTTACCATGATCTCTCGGAAAATGCCACCAAAGGCTGGCATATAATAGACGGGTTTCGCTATGCATGCTGCTTGCCTGTAGCTGATGACGACTATCCCTGTCCGTCCAAACCATCTAATTTCAGCAATGCGCAAACCCTTGCATTGAGCAGGATCACTTACGGTGATCCCGCAAAATGGTTGACGGTGGCGCCCGGTGAAACATCCTCTTACTTCAGGCAATTTTATGAACTGCTGAACAAATTAGTGGAAGGAGGCCCGGCAGGGTTACCAATGTATCAGAAATTCTCTGCCCCTGTTGAAGCCGACGATAGCTCGCTCCGCATGCCACAGCAAAGATTGTTGGATATGGTATTGCTGGGCACATTGGATCCCGCAGTGGCGCAAATGGCTGGGCTTTACTATGTAGATACTTCGGCAGAAAAAGACACGGCGTATGATTATTTAATAGTGGCAGACAACACAGGCAAGGTGGGCAAGTTTGTGAAAGATGAAAAGATCAGTAATCAGGATGATTTCTTCAAATTGTTGTTGGAAGAAATCATCAACGGCGATGTGGACGGGTGGATCTGCTTTAATCGAAAATTAAAACAGGTGGAAGCGCTGGATGAACCTGTTGGCGTGAAAGCCTATGCCTTACCCGGCATGGTTGCCCGCGATGAAGAAACTGGCCTCATCGATAATGCCAAGGCCCGGAACAGTGCAGGATTTACCTGGAAAACGGAAGAGAATGAAGACGGAATGCTGGCGCCCGATAAAGCAATCGTATATGATATGTGGAGATCGGATCATGGAAAAGAGAAACCGGTGGCCGAGCCTCCCGAAGATAAATACAAGCGTATTACTCCCAATCCATTCATCATTGTCAAGCCAACCGAAGAAGTAGTACAAAACAGCGAGACCTCTTCGCAGTACCCGCCTTTCCGCATGATCGCTTTCGATAACCGGGTGCCCGATGGATGGTATAGCTATAAAGTATGTGGGCGCGATCTGTTTGGCAGGTACAGCAAACTGAGCAAAGTGGCTGCCTGGCATCAATGGGCGCCGCGTCCTTCTCCCAAACCTTATTATTATGTGGATCCCCCGGCCGACAGGGAAATTTACCCTATAGCCGTCGAGCTGATCGATACAGCTTTGCCGCCGCCACCAACGGCTATCGAAGCATATGCCCTCGATCCCCTCGATAATTTCCTGGTGCGTGATGCAGCTTATACAGGCTGGTTCACGGCCATGCAGGCTATGCCCTGGTACCAGGCATTGAGCGATGAACAAAAAGAGTCGCTGATCGGGTTGCGCATCCGCTGGCAATGGACAATGTATCATATCCGTCAGGCGCCGGGCACAACCAGCTTCAATATTCATTATCACAAAGCATATAAACTGCCTTCCGGGTATACCGACCCTGATACCTGGAGTGATGATCATCTTGTAAGCAACCTGTATAATGAAAACTTTACCGAACTGGTGATGCCGATGAATGATGCGAATGGGAATCTTTTGAGCAGTAACGGTGCCCTGGTGAACCTGAACATCATAAAGCTGCCCGCAGGATTCAACCTCGATAATATCAGGAAAGGATTTGAGCATATTATGTTGGAGAGGGCTGGAGTCAAACAGATCTTCCGCATCGATAAGATCAATACATCAACGAGGGAGCTGACGTTGAATGGTAACCCTTCTTTGGGTAGTGCAGCTACCTGGAGCATTGGGTTGTATGTGCGTCAATATGAAATATTCCTTCCATCGCTCAATAATACGGTTTTAAAAGGTGGAGTTGCTGGCATTAACCCTATGTCTGCTCCTCCTGAAAATTTTGTACCCACCCGGAAGTATCCGAAGGTATATGCCAATGTAAGTATCAGTACGGTAGAGGATAAAGGCACAAAAGTTATTGAGGGAACGGTGGGAGCGCCTGCAAAAATATTCCGGGTGCTGCGCCAAAAGCCTGCGCCTCCACCGCCTGTACCGCCTGATTCAGACAAAATATACGCTTCACCGGCCGATTATTACGGTAATTCTTATTACACCTACCGGTGGACCCCGCAGAACTTTTTATTCACTCATATCTACCGGGCATTGGATGAATCATTGTTTACAACCGACTATGCCAAAAGGCCTAAAAATGCAGCGGCTCCTGATCTTATTGTCGACCCGGCCAACAACGCATTGTTCCCTGCTGTGGCCGATGAGCCTGCCTGGATACCTGTGAAGCGGCAGGCAGTCGCTGAAGAATTGAATGAGCTAAATGCTATATGCCGAAATTCAAACAGGAATGCAGCACTCGATGCCTACCGGCGATTATCCAATGATGCCTTGCGCATACTGGCAGGATTGACACATAATAAAAAGGCATTTCAGCAACTGACGATCCGGCCACTGGACCCTATCGACGCGGTGAATGCAAATGGGTTAGGTCCTGATAACCCGGATGGATTTGTGATCGACCCTTCGCTGAGAAAGTTCATCGACAAGCTACCGGGCAAAGCGAAGAACCGCTATTTCTATCGGGCAGCCTATGTGGATGGTGCACAGAACATAAGCGATATGGGTTTTCCTTCCTTGCCGGTGTATCTGCCGGATGTACAGTCGCCGGCAGTTCCTCGGGTTACAGGCATAATAGCTGGTGAAAGAAGGATCAGCTTAAGTTGGAAAACTGATCCGGGGATAAGTCATGTTTTAGTTTACCGGACAGACGATAAAAAGAATACTCGTGATATAAGATTAATGGGCGATCCTATAGCTGAGGTGTTAGTTGCAGATGATGGAAGCAGTTGGGATGACGAACAGGTTGTTGTTGGGGTTGTTTACTTCTATATACTAATAGCTGTCAAATCGATTGAGTTAAATAGCCGCGAGATACTGATAGAATCTTTGTTATCCCCGGTATATACTTCTTGCGCTTTCGATACGAGTGCGCCACTGCAACCAGTGATCGATTCCCTTAGATGGGTATTGGTAAGTGATAGTGGTGATGTTTATGATTTAGATTCAGGTGTGAGCCCTGCTTCAACAGCAATCGAACTCTTATTGAACGACCTGCAGCCTGAGTTTAAGTACTTAGTCCAGAGAAAGTCTACTAATGATATTATATGGCTCAATGTTTCTGAAAAAGATGGATCGTCATCGGTTTATATTGACAAGCAATTGGATCCATTGTTGAATTATAGATATAGAATAATGGCAAAGAAGAAAAATGGAAAGAGCAGTTATAGTGAAGAGAGAAATTTAAATATCCCATAAATATACATTTTTATGCCTCGTCTAAATGTTGCAATGCCTATAGCGCATATAACTGCCGGAGATTACTCTAATTTTTATTCCTCCGGATCATGTATTTTACAGTTGCTGGATAAGTTCAATGAGAATGGAATGGATGGGTTATTTATAACGCGTAATCCTTCATTTACGGCAACGCCTGATTTGTTTAATCTTTTCGCTTTTACAGATGGGTATCTTTCTTTTCAAAACAACTCTCTTTTTTTACGATTACCCAGAGACCTTTCAGCTGCAGCAGTAAATCAATACAATTCGAAAAAATTATTTCAAAGCTTAAAACCTTTTGGCCCACAATTAAGGAGTGTTGTTTACCAATTCAATGCACCTCCGGGAGCTAATGTGCAAGATAAAATAGAGCTTTTACTTAACGACTCCTCTCACCCCATGCGTTCGATTTCAAAGGTAAAAGATGGAACTACTATTAAAAGTTTGAGTAATTATTTATCTGTCGCAACCAATGTGACTGCTGTACTTGCAAATTTTATGGCAGGGACGCAGGAGTTATTCGTAAAGGCAGGTGATCTGATAGGTAATTGTAGCGCTGATGAACAAGTTATTATAAAATTCAGGGATTCGAGTGGCGCTCAAAATCCACCACCAGCCAATATAACACCGGTTTTATTAAACGGAAGGCCTATTAATCCTTCTTATTATTTATACTTAGTATTACATAATAGGAATTCGGCGAATGTAACAGTAAAAACCCTTTTCCTTCCTGCGCCTGTAACGCCGACGCGTACTCATCCGTTAATGACTCTGTTAAGTGCGGCATCGTTGCCTCCAGCTATGGCCCATCTTGCAGTTGATCTTAACTCCGTAGTTCCATCGCCTCCGCTTTTGCAAACTGCTGCAGTATTGGATAGCGCGGGTAACGTGATGGCTTTTAAGGGAATCGAATTGGGGTCGCTCGGCGAGTGGCATGAATCGAGAAATGGATCTGATCCTATAAATGGTGTTGCTCCCATTCAATGGCGAAACGTGGGGCCTCTTTCGTCAGATATTGTAGTAGACAATTTCGGAAAATTTATAACAAAGGTTAAGACTGGAAAAAATAATCTTCTTCCAAATGGTGCTTCATTCGATCATGATCATACACAGGCTCCGGCTGATCAAACAAGGGTAGACAATTATTGGAACCGTTATTCGAGTGCTTTTAATGCAGTGGCTCTTTCTTTTGAAATTCCCTGTGAATTTCTTGTAAGTATTGCCTGTAAAGAAACTGGACCTTGGTTTGATACCACATTAGGTAGTTCTGATGAAATGGATGTTATTGCAATGGAAAAACTAAGGAAAACACCTGCGCAAATTGGTGGAACCAATTCCGCCAATGTGGCATTGGTAACACAATATGAAGAGTTGGCGGGTAGTGCCACAGTTGCTACTAATAAGCGCAATGCTAATATACCAATACCATGGAATGATTCAGCGCAAATCGGTTCTGCCTGGTCTACCCTTACATGGCTACAGCTCGCTACCTTATGTAATACTTTTACTGCTGATGTGGTTGTTTCGCCTGGTATGATGCAAACAACGATTGGTACTGCCTTGGGCGATTTGAGATGGGTTTCTGAAATGTATGGGGCAAACTTTATCTCTACCTTCTTAATTACCGTTGGAGGAGTTACGATAGGTGCTGATGTTCCCCCTGCTAATGGGTTACATTTATTTAAAGACTGGTTTGGTGTGTCTGTCGATAGTGCAGGAGCTAATACTTCTGTTGCGGCAAATGTCAACCAGGATCTTACAAAAATAAAAAGAGCTTTTCATAGTATTATTGCCGGTGCAGCCCATATCAAAAGAAGATATAATACTGTTGAGGGCAACAATAATCTCATTACGGATTTCGATGTGCCTACGCTCGCAAGTGGCTATAATGACGGAGCTAACTCTGTTACTGCTGCTACTGCTGGTAATAATACAGATACAAAATGGAATAAACTTTTTGCATTACAATTTTATGGGCCTGGATATCCAAGCGAATTTCCCAAATACTACAATGCTGCTGTCAGCCTTTTCAATTTATCATATCAAATCGTAGATATGCCAACGGTGAGACTCTGGCACTTTTAAAACAAACAAATAATGGAAATATATACCCCTTTATCTCTTGCTTTACCAGAGGGAGTTTGGCCAAGCGATCTCTTTCAGTCAGAAGATGGAAATTTTCTCGATAACATTGCCTGTATTGCATATGAAGACAGGGGCTCAGAAAACGGCTTTAGTGTTTTTTTTAGGGCAAAAGTGTTGGCTGAGACACGCATTGGTCTACCTTTTTTGGATGGAATTTCATTGGTATTAGGGGTAGGAGATGGAGATGATACCGGAATCGTTGATATTTCCATTGGAGGTGCATTTCACGACGACGCACCGCCTGATATTGAAGTTTGGATCAGGACTTCTGTTTTGAGTTTGAGCTTCAGTAATAGTATTCTTTCTCCTGTAACTGTTGTTGAAGAGAATGGAGCGATAAAAGTAGAAAAACAGGAGGGTGTTATAGCTGTACCATTGCTGTTCGATCTACGACTATCCTATATAAATGACGCATGGTCCTTCGATTTAGATGTGCCTGCTGGCGAAAGTACGGGAGTGAACCTTCCTTTATGCATGATTGGTGATACAGGAATACTTATCGAAGTTACT
Source organism: Paraflavitalea sp. (assembly GCF_059502485.1). Classification (NCBI taxonomy): domain Bacteria; kingdom Pseudomonadati; phylum Bacteroidota; class Chitinophagia; order Chitinophagales; family Chitinophagaceae; genus Paraflavitalea; species Paraflavitalea sp. The sequence continues at coordinate 1,404,513 of NZ_JCACET010000011.1, read as the reverse complement.
AATCTCATATTCAACTTTTCTGGAAATGCTGCCCGGCCTGCAGGCACTGATGTTGGATGGAAGGGGTTGTATATCGGTGAAGGAAAACTTTATTTGCCGATGTTGTTCCAGGGATATATCGATATAACTGATTTTGGGATCGGCGCAGGTGGATGCTATGGTTCAATCGCTGCAAACTTTCCGTTGAGCTATGCGGAAGGCGTTACGCCGCCATTTTCTGGTCCACTTTCCGGATCGCTCTTTGGCATGGAAGGTGGTATAGAAAGTATCTCGCTTAGCCTTGTTCAGAATATCCCAACAGCAGCGGCAATTAAGGGGCAAATGCTGTTGCCTTTCTTCGATAAGCCACTTGATGTAACAATTGGCATAGACGCTGGTGGCGGCTTCATCGTTGGCCTCTCCTCCGAAACTGGCCTCGTTGATCTCGAAATCTCCGACGTACTTAAACTCGAAATCTCCACTATTCGCTTCGAAGTAGAAGACGGCGTGTTCACCACCATGATAGCCGGAAAGCTGACACCATTGATTGCCGGGCTCGACTGGCCTACATTCGATATAAAAGAACTTTCAATCGATTCAGAAGGCCATGTGAAGCTCGAAGGTGGATGGCTCGACCTGCCCGATCAATATGCACTCGATTTCTATGGCTTCCAGTTTGAGATCACGCAGATCGGCTTTGGCCAAAACGAAGATGGCAGCAAGTGGGTTGGCTTCTCCGGTGGGCTCAAGCTCGTCGATGGCTTGCCGGCCGGTGCTTCTGTCGAAGGCCTTAAAATTACCTGGGGAAATGGTGATCCTGCTATCTCATTCAATGGTGTAGGAGTGGAGTTGGAAGTAGAAGGTGCTGTACGCTTTAAAGGAGAAGTATCATACAAAGAATTTAAACAGGAAAATCCGGTAACATCGGAAACAGAAACCGTTCGCCGCTTCGATGGCGCCATACAACTTGAGCTCACGGCATTGAACTTCCAGGTAGATGCAGTACTTGTTATCGGTACAGCCATCAAAGATGGTGAATCGTACAACTTCTTTGCTATCTATCTCGGCGTGGAGCTGCCCGCTGGTATTCCGATATTCAATACCGGACTTGGTATATACGGTATGGCCGGACTTTTCGCCATACAAATGGAGCCGAACAAACTACCCGATGAACCCTGGTACGGTGTAGGAGATGGTGAAGGGTGGTACAAGCGGCCGGAGATCGGCGTTACCGATCTCAAAAACAAATGGGTGAATGTACAGGATAGCCTTGCCCTTGGCGCAGGCGTAACGATCGGTACATTGCCCGATAACGGATTTAATTTCTCCGGTAAGTTCTTACTGGTGTTGATACTGCCCGGGCCCATACTGATGCTGGAAGGGAAAGCCAATATTTTGAAAGAACGATCAAAGCTGGATGAAGAGCCGGTCTTCCGGGCATTGGCTGTGCTGGATGCAAGAGAAGGTAACTTCCTGTTTGGGTTGGATGCTCAATACAAGTTTGCCGAAGGAGGAGAACTGATAGATATACATGGCGGCACCGAAGCTTTCTTTAGCTTCGCCGACCCCATGGCCTGGCACTTGTACATTGGTAAAAATGAACCACGCGAAAGCCGCATCAGGGCCAATATCTTTAAGCTGTTTGAAGCCAATGCCTATGTGATGCTGAACGCACATGAACTGGCGATGGGCGCGTGGGTAGGCTACAATAAGAACTGGAAGTTTGGTCCATTGAAAGTAATTTTCGAATCATGGCTGGAAGGGAATGCAAAACTCAGCTTTCAACCCGCATTCTTCTATGGCGATGTGTGGGCGCATGGCAAGGCAGAGCTGGCCGTTTATGGATTTGGTCTCGGCTTGAACATAGATGCACGCCTTGCTGCACAGGTGTTCGATCCCTTCTGGATCAAAGGAGAATTTTCAGTAGGCATCGGTTTGCCATGGCCTTTACCCGACTTCGATGTTGACATTACCTTGGAATGGGGACCCGAAAAAGAACCGCCTGCTATACCCGAACCGCTTAAAGAGATCGCCCTTGAGCATTTTAAAGTAAGCTCAAGCTGGGTGCCACAGTTGTATCCAGGTAGAAGTATACCCAATGGAGCACCGGATGGACATCTGGTCAACTGGGTGCCTTCTTTGGCCAGCGTACCGGTGGTGCCGCTCGATGCAAGGCCCCATATTACATTCAGCAGATCGGTGCACGACAGCAATCTGATCGGCGTTAATGTGAACGATCCTATTCCTGCGTTTGAAATGATAGGTGACCCCGACAAAAATGAAGGACCTGTAAAAGTGAAGTATAAAATAGACAATACCATTTTACAGAAACTTACAGGATCTGCATTCGTTGATGTAGCCGCTAAAGGGATTGCTGGTGTGGATGATATATTCGGCTCATGGGCGCCGATGCCCGGCGCCAATCCTGACCCCGATGCTGGGTCATTGAACAATACCAAACTCTGGTTGTGGTCGAAAACACCTTATGATTATAGCCGCCAGATCGACAGGTCATGGGATGAATGGTTTGAAGATATCTATGAGAATTATCCCTGTCCGCCACGCCCTCAGCCGGTGAAAACCTGCTATAACTTTGAAAAAGTGGCATTGGATGAGATCATGCCCATGAATTTCACCCATCCGGATAATGAAGGGCTGAAAATACATTGGTACTCACCTACATTTCAGGCGGTCACAGAGCTGGAGGAGCCGATTGCAAACCTGCACAGGGCACTTTGTTTTCCCGTTAAGAATAATTCAGAGACTGTCAAGACAGACAGCAACTATGTTTGGATCACCTTGCCTGTGGCAGTAGCAACAGTGCAATTAGCCCTTCGTTCAGAACATGGCGTGGAAGTAGTGGCCTATGGCGTCAATGAGGGCGGTTCTTCATTTGTACTTCCCGGCGCCACCGTTGTAGGCGATGGTGGGGTGGCCAATCCCCGTATTACCATAGAAAATGACGGCAATGCCATAAAGATCGTTTTGATAAAGCCGAAGAGCCGGTTCTGTCTCGCGCAGATCTGTGTATGGGAAGCGCCCTCTGTTGAAGATACACAGCGGTACGAAGAAATACTTGAGCACTTGCAGGTGGAAATGGCACGCTGGAGCCAGGAGGGAAAAGTACTGGAGCCTTACAGCATTTATCGCATGAAAGTAAAGAGCAGCTATGAAAGTGTGGCAGTGGATACAGAATACGAAGGCGATTCCGATTTTGAAAAGACCAAAGATTTCGAGCACTTCATTTATTTCAGGACTGAAGGGCCTCCGGGCCTTGTGCAATTATCGCCCCCGGCCGATACCTCGTCCGGCAATTCGGGCAACAACCAGGCAGCAGCATTGCAAACATTAGAGCTGTATGTGCGGCAAACCATTCCGGCCACGGTGGCGGCGCAGGGAGAAAAGCCGGTTCTTACCAAACCTGTTTACCGTGCTTATGACATCGGTGTTGAGTTCAATGAAGATTATGTGGACCTGATGTACAAAATAGCAGGGAGAGACCTGGGTCTTTATCTATTTGATAACAACAACCAGCCGGTAAGAGATGAGTCCGGAAAACTGATCGTGCTTAATAATGAGTGGGGAAGAACAGAAGAATTGACATTACAGGAAGGCGAAATTCGATACATCAACCAATTGAACGAAGGAAGTTGCGCAGCATTGGATGAAAGTATTATTCCTAAGGACAACACGCTTACCACTGCATCAAAAGGGCAAGTGCTGAACCCCGATACTGTATACCAGGCAAGGTTGTTACCGTTATTGTTCCAGGAGAGCTTTTTAAAAAACAGGAATTACTGGCAGGTCGATACGGAAGGAACGATCAGCGGTCCCGCTAACTGGTCGTGGGAGACTTATGAAGATGTCGGGGCACAGGAAGTGGGCGTCCTGGTACAGCGTTCCAATGTACATGGCGGATCGGATAACGGCAATGATCCTGTAAAACCGGGTACCGTTTATTTTATAAAGAACAGGTCGGAATTAGCTGCTCCGGATCAGCCGTCCAACTGGACTGATTACCGGCTATCCGTTGTCCTTCGTTCTTCCGATAATGATGCTATTGGTATCGTGTTCCGGTACACGATAACTCCGGTCAAAGCCTGTTACCGTTTTTCAATGGGTCAGGAACGGGGGTATCGTCGCCTGGTAAGAATAGTGGGTGGTGTACATACCATTCTTTATGAAGACAAATTCGTGTACGAAAAAGATATAGATTACCTGATCACGATAGAAGCGATCGGAGCAAGCATAAAGATCTACCAGGATGGAACCAGGATAATCGGCCTAACAGACGACGCGATCGAAAAAGGGTCTGTTGGCTTGTACTGTTGGGCAAATACGAATGCACAGTTCAAGGAAGTAAGGATCGATGATTACAGGCAGGTGGCGCCCGTGGTATATAAATTCGATTTTGTATCCGGTCTGTTTGCCAATTTCTATCACCAGGTGCATAGCTATAACAATGAGCTATGGGGGCAGCCGGTGGAGGCTGCCGTCGACCTGGCTGGCTACAGCACATCGGCAAGCGACTTATTGAACGATCCAACAGAAGATGAGTACCGGTTGTATGATACTTTATCCAATGAAATACTGGGCCCTGCTGCCGGTCAAAACCCAGCTGAATGGCAGGTGTCTCATCTTTTGCAGGGAGATGAAGCAAAAGGATGGCTCATTCGAAATCCTGAGCCACTGTTGTGGGAGCGAATGGAGATCAGTCTGCAGAAAGCCACTTCCAAAATAGATAATACAGGTATACCGGGATGGTTGAAGCTGACTGGTGTTCAATTTTCAACAACGCAACCCAATGATGAATACATAGACGTATTATTAAGAGAGAAGCAGGATATCAGTTATTGTGCATTGCAAACTCCGGCTTTTGATGGAGCACTGGGGGTATTGCCAGATATCGTACTCTTTGAAGATGATTTTAATTACAAAGCCGGCGTATTATTCTATGAGCAATTCGGTCCCAACGCGCTGGATAAATACACCATCATTGATCAGGGCAATAACAGTAGGCCGTCGTTATGGGAAGTAACGGGAAACACCATTGTGCAAAAACGCAATATCTACGGCGGCACAGTGGTCACTCCATTGGAAGCCCCGGGCACCATGGCCATTACAGGAGATGCTGATTGGGAAAATATACAGTTGACGGTACAGCTCAGATCGACCGACAATGACGCGATCGGTGTGGTATTTTGCTTCCGGGACGAAAATAACTACTACCGTTTCTCGATGGATAATGAAAGACAATTCCGCAGGCTGATAAAGATGGTCGGCAACGTTGCTACTATATTATGGGAAGATCAGCAGATTTATACTGTGAACACAGCGTATAAGTTGGTTATTCAGCAATTCAATGGACAGCTGACTGGTTATTTGAACGAACAGCTCCTGTTCATGATTAGCGATACACAATTCAGCCGCGGTAAAACAGGCCTGTATTCCTGGCGCAATACCGGCGCTGTTTTTGAAAAGATACGAGTCGATTCCCTGGCTGTTTCCCCTGTGTTGTACGACTCGGCCACTGCAGTAGACTTTGTTTCCATTGCAGATGCTGAAGGAGCCATTGAAGGACCTTCTGAATGGGTCATTGAAAATGGCGCCATTATCCAGCGCTCTAATATCCGGCGCACAGGAAATACTTTGCAGGCATTGGGCACTTTTGCCATGCTCACATCCGACACATGGGAAGACGCTGCTATATATGTGCGTATGCATTCGCAGGATGATGATGAGGTTGGTATCATGTTTAAGGTCGATGCCGGCGATCCGGCTTCCGTGGATCCGGATCATAACTACTACAGGTTCTCGATGAACAGGGCAACAGGCAAAAGAAGGCTGATCAAAAAGAAGGAGGATGACTACACCTTGTTGTGGCAGGATAGTTTCAGTTATGCCATCGGCCAATCTTACAATATTGCCATTAAAACAATAGGAGAGCGGATCACCATCTATTTCGAAGAGCAGCTATTGCTGGATATAACAGATAGTGATATTAAAAAAGGGGGCTTTGCATTGTATGCATATTCTAATGTGAACGCCGTTTTTGAAAGAGTGGTCGTGACCGGCAATAGCTATTCGGTTGGTCAATGGAAAATTAAGGATGAAGGAACTGTGGGCGGACCTTCTGCCTGGAGCGCCATGAATGGTGAGTTGCGACAGGATGCACCGATACATAGTACTGCATTTCCTGCTGCACTGGGAACTTATCTGACCCTCCCTCCTCAAAACTGGCAAAGCTATGCTGTTACAGCACGCCTGAAGGTGGAGAGAGAAGGGGCCATCGGTATCATGTTCAGGTACCAGGATGAGCATAACTATTATCGCTTTTCAATGGATAGCCAAAGAAGCTACCGTAGAATTACCAAGGTGAAGAATGGTGTGGCCGTAGCCCTTGATACGAATGCCAGCCCTTTCGAAGCGGGCCATTTCACAGACATTAAAATAGAAGCTATCCGGGATCAGTTAAGCGTTGTAATGGACGATGAATTGATACTGGAAGCAACAGATAATGATTTCTCAACCGGTGGGATCGCGCTTTACAATTCATGGAGTAATGGCGCCGTATACAGCCGGTTGCAGGTAAAGATGCCAGCCATGGAAGCCTATACGCTTTTCAGGGATAGTTTCCCGGATGATGATATAAGTGCATGGCAGGTAAAAGATGTGGGGACATCATCACCTTCTCACTGGCAAACGGAGAATGGAATGGTCAGGCAGACGTCCAATATCAATAATGGCGAAGCTATCGGCAGCATCGATAAAAAAGGTACTATGCTGATTACGGGGAAGGCTTCATGGGATAACATCATACTGCGTGCCAGCATCAGCTCTTCAGACAACGACGAGATTGGACTTGTGTTCCGGTACCAGGACAATAACAACTATTACCGGTTCACCATGAACAGGCAGGCGAAATACAGGCGGCTGACCCTTGTGCATGGAGCCGTTTCGGCCATTCTTTGGCAGGATACCTTTGTATACACACAAAACGAATTCTACCATATTGCAATAGCAGCGATGCAGGATAGGATTTATGTGCATACAAACGATATGTTGACACTGGCCGTCAAAGACAATACAATAGTTTCCGGTAAAGCAGGATTGTTTTGCTGGGCAAACGCCGGTTCTTTGTATTCAAACGTGCGGGTATATAGCGCGGAGCTTATTCAGGATAATTATTTATTGCATGAGCAGTTTGCTATCGAGTCGAAGGTCGACTGGAGTATCATCGACGAAGGAAAGGTCGGTGCCCCTTCTGCCTGGAGTTTCGAATTAAATAAACTGGTTCAGCAATCCGATATAAGAAGTGAAGATTCAGACCGGCTGATTCCCTCCAAGGCAGGAACCTACGCGCTGCACGATAAGATATTTATACAGGATATCAGGATCAATGTAGTATTCGATGCTGATGATGACGATGCCGCAGGAGTCATATTCGGTTATATTGATGCAACCCACTACTATCGTTTTTCCATGGATCGCCAGCGTAAATACAGGAGGCTGGTGCAGCGAAAGGGTATGGAATACCTGGTACTTTGGGAAGATCTGGCAGTCGGTTATGATGAAAGCTTTACCAATACGATCACGATCGATCATGCTGCAGGAATGATCGTCGGTTACCTGAATGGCATCAGGCTATTCACCTATGCAGATGGTGGCGTACAGCGTGGAGGTAAGATTGGTCTGTATTGTTGGGGCAACAGGAATACTTATTTCCATGAAGTAACGGTACAGGCAGCTGCATGGCACACGTTGTACCGGTTCGATAAAGAAGAAAGGGTAGCTGATGGTACGCATTTCAGGATACACGCAGGCAATGCAGCTGATATGGCACAGGAAGAGCCAACGATCAGGCGCCGGTACATGGCCCGTTTTGGTGAAACAGGCGATATACATTTCCGGAACACCCGTCAGCAGCTGCGTATCATTGACAGGAATGGAAACAGTATTCATGATCAGCAATTCTTACAACAGGATCAATATGCTGCTTTTGCCGCCAGGATCATCCGGAAAAGAGATGGCACAGGATTTTTCCTATTCCCGTCGGTTGCTGAAGAGCTGAAAACAAATACTTATCGCCTTGAGCTGAAGTTCCGAAAAAACAATACAACCGATGTTCCGGACAGCCAGGTTTGGCGGCAGGCGGGTGACGACCTGGAGGAAGTAGTATTCATACATATTTGATAAACGTAGGAGCAAATAATTACAGGTAATAATCAATCCTCAACATCGCCATCCGTCCACGGATATAATACTGATCGAGCACGGCCTGGTTGGCCGAGAGGGAATACCGTGTATAAGTAGCTACATTAAACAAGTTGGTGAGTTGCAGCTTGCAGTCGATGCCCTTGGGAGAAAGCCGGTAACGCAATTCGCTGTCGAGAAAGAAGTACTGTACTGGATCGCCTTGCGAAGCCCGGCTGTAGCTATGCCGTGCTGTCGCTTCCACCACACATTTTTTCAATACCGTTAAGCCAATGGTACCATATTGATCAAACCGAAAAGTACGTTGTGTAAAAGAAGACTGACCTTCTTTCAATGTTTTCATCTTGGTATAACTCCATTGTAAGTTGGGCTGATAGGAGAGATGGATCTTGTTCAATGGCTTTTTGAGCAGGTTGCCGGTGATCAAAACAGTATTGCTGTAAAACGGTTGCAACGCATCGTTGATGAATTGAACATATTGCATCCGGATGAAGCGTACTTTGAGTGAAGCAGTGGTTTTTAACGCAAACAGGTATTGGCTCAGGCCACCCTGTACGCCAAAACGGGTAAGCCTGTTTTCATAAGGCAGGTACACGATCTGTTGAATATTATCGGTAATACGCGTGGATAACACGGTTTGAGAAAGCGTTTGGTCATACGTGAGCCCCACATTGGCAAAGAACATTTTGATGGATTGCTGATAGCTGTAGTCGAGGTTGAAGGCATCCGTACTTCTTTGAGGTAGCCCGGCTGCATTGACCTGTAGCGTACGGTAATTGGATAACAACGCTCCGCGGTACACATGGCTCAGGTCGCCAAAATTATTCCTGCGCTCATAACCTGCAGAGAAGAACTGTTCCGTACTGATGGTATACCGTGCCTGAAACGAGGGTGTAAATAACAACCTGGTAGTTCGTTCATGCAGGTTGTAGGCAGGGTCGTTGTACTTGATATGTTGCCAGGTGAGTGGCAACTGCAGCGTAAGCCGCCAGGCATTGTGATTGTATTGCCAGTTACCTGAAATATACACATCCTGTTTGTTCCAATGCAGATCATTACCGTCATCGCCCGCATACGGAATGAATTGCCCGTCTTTCTCCATGCGCAGTGAAGTAGTTAGCGGCTGTTGTGATAACACAAAGCCAGCTTTGAATTCCTGGTTGAGCCGGGTGCCGGTAAGCTTGTAGCCGGCATAAGCATGCGAGGCAAACGTAGGCGTGGTGAGTTGCTGTTGAACTACATCGTAATAACCTTCCTGTCCCGGCAGCGTAGCATAATAATCTTTACCGATAGACAATAACTGCCGGTCGCGGCGATAGCTGGTTTGCCAGCCGAATTCGCCAATACCTTTGCCACGCAGCGCGGGCATCCAGCGCAGGTCGTTGGAAAACTGTCGTACGTTTTTGCGCAGCTGCTGGGTGAAAGATTGCTCGTTGAAGTCCATAGCGCTTGATCCTGTTTCCTTGCTCCATTGCAGGCGGGTCACATTGTTGAAGAACCCCCGGGTGCGGTTGGCCATCACGGTAAAAGCTGCATTTAATACTGTTGGCTTATTGATATATGATTGTTGTTCCAGGTAAGTGATCGTATCGTTTTGTGTGTAATTGTCCAGCCGGTGAAAATAACCCAGGCTGTTCCGGTCGATATATCCCTGAATATTGGCTTTAAGCTGTAAGCCCTTTGATGTATTGTACAGGTTATTCAGGTGGATGATACCCGAGCGGTTGAAATAGTAATTGGCCAGTGGCAGGTCGGGCGGACCGATAGTAGCCATGGATAAGGAAACGTCAGCGGGAGAGCTGGCCAGCGGGGTAGAGAAGGGGGCAGCACCTTGCGATGCCAGCTCATTGCGGTAATCGACACCACTGTTGTTGATAGCCAGTGTTTGCAGCATTTTGATGCGCTTGTTCAGCAACACCGGTGATATGCCTGCTTCGTACAATCCCGGCAACCCGGCGCCACCCTGCACGCGGGCTGTTAGCTTCAGGCTGTTCTCATCTTTCAGAACGAGGTTGATGGCAGTTTTATCCGTGAACACTTTATCCTGCAACACCCGGATGGGTTGGTGATGACTGATCACATCCACCCGCTCGATCATTTCTTTCCGGATCACTTTGGTGGCGAGACTATAGCGGCCGTCCATCAGGTCATCACCGTGTATGTATAGGTTCTCCACCTTTTGACCGTTGAAGTAAATGGTGCCGTCAGCCATTATTTCAATGCCGGGCATGCGGCGCAATACATCACCAATGCTGCGGTCTTCCTTATCGGCAAAGCCAGCTACATAATACTTAAGCGTGTCGCCGGATAACCGGATGGTAGGCTGTAGCCGTACAGTCACGGTGTCGAGTTGCGTGCCATCGGGCTGAAGGATAAAGTCGTATTCACTACGCGCAGTTGTTATTGCCAGCCTTGCTTTTTTATAACCTACATAACTTACTTCCAGCCAAAGTGAGGAAGTAGCCTCCGGAATAGTCAGCGTATATCCGCCCCGTTGATTGGTAAGCGCAAACCGGAGAATAGTAGCAGAATCATTGACCAGCTTTACGCTGGCCGGATACAAAGATTCCTGTGCCGCATTTTTTACCTGGCCGGTAATTGTTCGCTGCTGGGCAAACACACCGGAGAATGATAAAGAATACAGTAGGAGCCCACACAGTATCCGCAGGCCTTTACTCCACATGTTCCAGCGGATTGTATTGTTTGATGCGGGTGACCTGAGTAGCCTGTGGATCATCTACATTCTTTACCGACAGTCTGGCATTGGGTGCCCAGGCAGCCATCACTGCTTCAGGATCTTTCTCAAAGGCTGTTTTGGCGCGGCTATAATCCTTCCAGTCGGTTAAAATACTGCGATCACGGTCCAGAAAAGATTTCAGAGCGCCTTCTGTGTTATCTGCTGTTTTCGCAGACACGAAAACAAAGCTCACCTCCCGCTTGCTGTCCTGTGCTTCGAGTATCAGGCCGGGCAACCCCGTCAGTTTCCAGGGACCATCCTGGTAAGCGAGATCGGGCGCAAACCACACTTCCCATTTGCGGCCACCATAGTCCCCGGTTGCTTTTTGACAGGTATATTGACCGATCGTTTTTTTATCAGCTAATATCTTCCAGTCGATACGCGGCAGGGCTGTATCGATGCGGTAATACTTGAATCCCATGTGGGCGCGGATCGTTAGTCGCTGACCGCCCATATCTTTCATAAGCTCCTCATTGATGATGGCGCCATATTTATTGACCCGCAACAAGGGGCCTCCTGACACTACCACGGCCGGTTGTGTGGACAGCGCTTTCTGTTCCGCCTGAACCTGGGCCTGCCTGAGCCGCTGTTGCTCCTGTTCTTCGTACAGCTTTTGCGTGCAATAGCGGCTGCCCTGCGGGCTTACAAACAGCATCATGTTAGCTGTATACGGATTATCCGGTTGTGCAAGGTCCCGCACATATTTGAACTCGTATACCACCTGCATCGTAGCGCTTGATTGGCCTGTCGCGATAAATGCAGATAGCAAAAACAGGGTACAGATTGTTGATGATAAAAGCTGTTTCATATTGTTATGGTTGAAGTGAGGCGATTTCTATGGATTGGGTAGATGGGTGAAAAGTAAAGAGGGTAGCGTCATCAGATGTTACCGCAAAGTCTACGATATAACTACTCAACGTGATCTTTTGTACCGGGTTACCTTTCCAGTCGTATACAAACAGGTATTTGCCATAATACAGGTGACTCGATTCACTGTTGTTGCCTGAATACAGCAGATAGATATACTTATTAGTTACTTTTCCCCTCACAAAAGCATAGCGCGTGCTTCCGTTGCGGGCGCTGAGTTCCTTGCCATCATTACCGGTCATTTCAGTTACAGCAGGCTTGTAGTTTTCTGGACCATTCACAATGATCGATTGACGGGTGGTAAGGTCGGTCACTTCTATCTGGTCAGCGTAGCGACTGGCAAGTACACATTTGTCGGCAGTAGGCTTCAGGAACAAAAAACCTTCATAAGCACTTTTCTTAGCCCGTGACCAGGCAGGATCATAAGATGTCAGTGGATTAGGGGGCTGGCCGGTAGTAAGATTGATCAATGATAGTTTAGCAGGAGAATCATAGTCGCCGCTGGCCAGCAGCGTGCTGTCGTTTATCATTTGTACGGAATAATAAAAAACAGGGATGTGCCTTTCTCTAACGGCACGGGCAGGTTCAGCCGTCGTGTTAGATAAGCTGTACACAATCACTTTGTCTTGCGTGAGGTCGTAAACCCAGAGATTGTTGCGCTGCAGTCCATAAGAAATAAAACCCATTGATTGACCATATTGGTTGCCCACCGGAGCCGCAGCCGAGACAATGTTGATCTTCTTTACATCCATCAGGGAAAAGTGAGTTGGGTGTCCGCTCTTGTGGCGCATCAGCAGTAGCGAATCGGCATACAGGTCCAGCCCTTCTATGGTAGGATCTTTGCTTTTCCACCAGCCTTTGCCGGTCAGTTGCCGTTCTACGGGAAATTTGCTAAAGGTGCTATGGGTGGCCTGCTGGCCAAGGGCCGGCAGATCAACTATCAATAAAAGCGCCATCAGCGCAGCCAGGATGTGGGTTCTCATGTGTACAATATAAAGTATCTCAGATGGGGCCGCATGCGTGCCCCAACAAGGAGAGGAGGAACCTGGTAAAAGGTTGGAAACAAGCAGCTACTATTTTTCAGCTTTTTCTGTAGATTCGTAGCAAAATCGTGTTAGCATAAGCCTTATCGCATTTTGGAAAAGAATATAACCATATTAAAATGAGATTAACAGGAACGTTATTGTTTTGCCTTGCCACGACGGCTGCTGCCTTCAGCCAGACTACTACACATACCAAACAAGTCAACACTTTTATAGGCACCACGCCCATGACCGATCCCAAGATCCTGGGTTATGAATTACCCCAGGGCTGGCGCTCCTGGGCCGGGCTCACATTTCCAGGCAGCTCTCTGCCCAACGCCATGGTACAATTAAGCCCCATGACGGCGTATGGCTCCGGCGCAGGGTACCAGTATGAAGATTCTACCATCCTGGGATTCACCCATACTAACAAAGGACACTGGAACCTGTGTAATATTCCGATCCTGCCCCTGTCTCATACGGCCACCTATCCCTTCAGTTCCCGTTTCTCGCACAAGAAAGAAAGTGCAGCTCCTGGCTACTACCAGGTATACCTGGATGATTACAACGTGAACGTGGAGTTGACTTCCACCCTGCGTTGCGGTTATCATAAATATGCATTTAAAGACAATTCCAGCCGCAGGCTGTTGTTCGATCTTGGCAAGGCCAACAGCCGGGTAAACACCTGGCGCATCGAGCAGGCCGGTACCAACGTGGTGCAGGGTTTTCAAAGCGGTGAGAATGTTTACTTCTATGCGGTCATCAGCGCGCCCATCGAAAAGCTGGACAAGATCGAAGAAGGACAGCGCTCAGGCTATGCATTGATCAGTTTGGCTAATGGTAGTGCAGCACCGGTGGAGGTGAAAATAGGCTTGTCATTCGTGAGCATGGACAATGCACGTAAAAACCTGGAGCAGGAGATTGGCAATAAATCGTTCGAAGATATCCGCAAAGCAGCCAATACTACCTGGGAAACCTTACTGTCGTCCATACAGGTTAAAGGAGGCACGCCTAAGCAAAAGCAAATGTTCTACAGTTGCCTCTACCGCTCTTTCCTGTGGCCTGCCCTGCGCAGTGATGTTAATGGTGAATACACAGATGCGAAGAGAAATGTGGTAAAAGGAGATTTCGCTTATTACACAGAACCCTCCCTGTGGGATACCTACCGCAACAAAGATGTGTTGTTGGGACTGATCTCTCCACAGATAACACTTGATGTAGTGAAGTCGATGAAAGACGTGGGCGACAAGCGTGGCTTTATCCCTACTTTCTTCCATGGTGATCATGGCGCTTCTTCCATTGCCGGCGCTTACCTGCGCGGCATCGATCAATTCGATATCAATGGAACGTACCAGTTGTTGCTGCGTAATGCCAATGTAGAAGGCCCTTCACGTCCGCGCCTGAAAGAGTACATCGAAAAAGGCTATATCGCCGAGCCGGAGATCGCTAACCCACACGTGGAAACCAAAGCCGCTGCCGGTGTATCCAAAACCGTGGAGTATGCCTATGATGATTATTCCGTGGCACAGATCGCAAAGAAATTGGGTGACACGGCCAATTACCGCATCCTGATGGAGCGTTCGAAGAACTACAAGAACATGTTCGATCCCTCCACCCGCTTTATGCGTGGCCGCCTGGCCAATGGTGATTGGGTCACACCTTTCGATCCGCAATACCCTTATTACGAATACATGTACCGCGAAGCCAATGCCTGGCAGGTATCCTTCTTTGCACCCCATGATATGCCGGGCCTCGTGGCCCTCTATGGCGGCAATAAAGGTTTTGAATCCAAGCTCGACTCTTTATTCACATTGCCCTGGAACCCCAAACATATTGCCCGCAACGTGGAAACGATGATCGGTCAATACTGCCATGGTAACCAGCCCGATCATGAAGCGCCCTTTGCGTATTACTTCATCAATAAACCTGAGAAGTCGCAGAAGATCATCGATACCATCCTGAATACATTATATGGTATTGGTGATGATGGCCTGGCGCTGAGTGGTATGGATGATGCAGGTGAGATGTCGGCCTGGTACGTGTTCTGTGCACTGGGACTGTACACTTTTTCTGCTACTGATCCTGAATACCTGGTAACCGTACCTTTGTTCGACGAAGTGAAATGGAAGACCAGCACAGGTAAATGGCTCACCATTACCAAGACCGGCAAAGGCCGCAAGTTGCGCTCTATCAAAGTGAACGGTCGTGAGAACAAAGGCTACTTCGTGCCCCATGACTTGTTTAAGAACGGCGGACAGGTTAATATTGCTACAGCGCCTTAAATTGAGACATTCCGGAGAAAAAAGGAGACGGGTTGGAGAAAGGAAGCTATGTGGTAACTTTAATTTACCGGCTTTAACGGACGATTGTTTTATATGAAGCAATACAAACTCTACTCAGGTATACTGCTGGCGGCTGTTGGCATCGCTGCATTGGCAGCA
Source organism: Paraflavitalea sp. (assembly GCF_059502485.1). NCBI lineage: Bacteria > Pseudomonadati > Bacteroidota > Chitinophagia > Chitinophagales > Chitinophagaceae > Paraflavitalea > Paraflavitalea sp. The sequence continues at coordinate 1,389,253 of NZ_JCACET010000011.1, read as the reverse complement.
TGGAAACAGCAACCACAACAGCAAGCGGAGGTGAAAGCGGCAGCGCCCAAACCCGAACGGCCCAACATCATTGTCATCATGGCCGACGACCTGGGTTTCTCTGACCTCGGTTGCTATGGTGGCGAAGTGAAGACACCCAATATTGATTTCCTGGCACAGCAAGGCATTCGCTATCGCCAGTTTTACAATACTTCGCGCTGTTGTCCTACAAGAGCTTCATTATTGACCGGTCTGTACAATCACCAGGCAGGCATTGGCAAGATGACGGAAGATGAGCGCGAGGCTGGTTATTACGGACGTATCACGGAGAATACCGTTACCATTGCGGAAGTGCTGAAAGCTGCCGGTTACAACACGGCCATGTCGGGCAAATGGCATGTGTCCAATACCACCGTACAGTCAACACCACAGGAACAACTCAATTGGCTGAATCACCATAAGCAATACGATTCATTCTCTCCCTTATCGCAATATCCCACCAATCGTGGCTTCGACAAGTTCTTCGGAACGATCTGGGGTGTAGTAGATTTTTATGATCCATTTAGTCTGGTAAGCGGTACTACGCCGATCAAAAATGTACCCGCCAATTATTATCATACCGATGCCATCAATGATACAGCTGTTGCTTACATCAAAGAATATTCAAAGTCAAAAGACCCATTCTTCCTGTATGTAGCAGAGAATGCGCCGCACTGGCCATTGCAGGCAGAGCCGCAGGATATAGCTAAATACAAAGACACCTACAAAGGAGGATGGGATGCTATCCGCAAAGCGCGTTACGAGAAGATGATCAAGCTGGGCCTCATCGATCCGAAACAAACACCCCTCTCCAAAAGATGGAATGACAACCTGAGCTGGGAGAACAATCCCGATACAGCCTGGGATGCTATGGCGATGGCGGTACATGCTGCGATGATCGATCGCATGGACCAGGGTATTGGTCGCATCATACAGGCATTGAAGGAAACCGGTCAACTGGATAATACACTTATTCTCTTCCTGTCTGATAATGGCGCCAGCGGAGAAAACGCTGCCAATTATGGTCCCGGCTTCGACCGTCCCAGCGCCACACGTGATGGCCGCAAGATCATCTACGCTACCAAAAAGGAAGCAGCACCCGGTCCGCAAACAACCTATTCTTCCATTGGTCCACGCTGGGCCAACGTATCCAATACGCCGTATGTATTATGGAAAGCTGATTCATATGAAGGCGGCTTGCACACACCTATGATCGCCTATTGGCCGAAAGGTATCAGAGCAAAGAAAGGCAGCTACTCCAATCATGTGGGGCATGTGATGGACTTCATGGCCACATTTATGGAGCTGTCCGGCGCCACGTATCCCGCAACTTACAAAGGACATGCTATTCCGGCTACGACCGGCCTTAGCCTCGTGCCTTCTTTTAGCGGAAAACCTTCTGCCGGTCATACCACTTTATTCAATGAACATTTCGGCGCCCGCTATGCCCGCCAGGGCGACTGGAAGATCGTGTCAGGCAGTGGCAAAGACAGCACATGGAAACTCTTCAACTTGGCTGCCGACAGAACCGAAACCACTGATCTTGCCACCCAACATCCCGATAAAGTACAACAGCTCGAAACCCTTTGGCGCCAATGGGCCAATACCCACAACGTATTTCCCAAGCCGGGGAGAAAGTAGGGTTAAAAACAGTGCTTCTGCGGTTAATATCCGACATATGCAAGCCTTCGCATTATGTATGCGGCGGTATTTTCTGACAACCGGTTTTTGGTGCAAACCCTTCTATACCGATCTTCGCGACAAACCAACCATCGCACATGAGGAAGAACTGCTTCTTATTGCTGTTGTTGGCCGCTGCAACAGCTACTGCATCTGCCCAACAAACCCCGGTTACAAAAGCCAATTACCAGCAAGCCGCAAGGTTTGCACCCCGCAAGCTCGACAAACTTATTTTCAGCACCAGCGTCGATCCACACTGGCTCAAGAAAAGCGATCGCTTCTGGTACACGTATGAGACTACCGATGGCCGTAAATGGTACATCGTAGACCCCGTGAAAGGAGAGAAGAAAGTGATGTTCGACAATGCCGACCTGGCAGCCAAGATCACCCGCATCGTCAAAGATCCATTCGACGCCCAGCACCTCGGCCTCGACAGTCTCCGCTTCATCAAAGATGAAAACTGGATTCAGTTTGAAGTAAGAAGCACGCTCGATGTAGAGAAGAAAGATTCTTCTACTACTGTCAGCGGCAGAAGAGGCGGGCCTGCTACGGCAGCTCCAGCACGCGAAAGGAAAGTATTTTATTTTGAATACAATCTCACTACAGGTGAGCTGACCGAACTGCCCGACTTCAAAAAGCCCAAACGCAAACCCGGCTGGGCCAATATCTCACCCGATGGCAACACCATCCTCTTTAGCCGCAATTTCAACCTCTACTGGATGGACAAGGCCAATTATGAAAAGGCCCTGGTGAAAGAAGATGACAGCACTATCGTTGACCATGCCATTACTACCGATGGCGTAGAATACTACAGCTATGGTGGTGGTGGTATGAACGAGAACAACGTAGACAAAGAAAAGAATAAAGACAAGCGCAAGTCAGTACAGGCATATTGGTCTGCCGACTCCAAACATTTTGCCATGACGCGCACCGACAGCAGGAGAGTGAAAGAGCTGTGGGTGATCAATACACTATCTGATCCGCGGCCTACGCTGGAAACCTACAAGTACATGATGCCCGGTGAAAAAGAGTCACCGGTAGATCATCTCTACCTGTTTGATGCTACTGCCAAAACCGGTAAGGAAATGCAGGTGTCCCAGTTCAAAGACCAGGATCTCAACATCTGGACAGAGCCTGCCATAGCCAAAGAACGAGACGATGACTGGCGCCCCTCCAAATGGCTGGGCAACAACAATAAGTTCTATTTCACCCGTACGGGCCGCGACCTGAAGAAGATCGACGTATGTATGGTAGATATCAATACCGGCACGGTGAAGCCACTCATCGAAGAAAGATTCAATACCTACATTGAAATACGCCGGGTAGGCTTGGTGAGCGAAGGCAAAGAGATGATCCACTGGAGCGAGCGCGATGGATGGGCCCATCTGTATCTGTATGATGAGAACGGTAAGCTGAAGAACCAGATTACGTCCGGTGCATGGCACGTAGACAATATCCTGGGTATCGACGAAGCCAAACGCGTAGTGTTCTTTGCAGCCAATGGCCGCGAAGCCAACGAAGACCCTTACTATCTGCACGCTTACCGCGTGAACTTCGATGGCACGGGGTTGAAACTGCTGAACCCCGGCGAGTTTGAACACGGCATGAACATCAACGACAATGAGACCTTCTTTGTAGATAATTTCTCCCGCGTTAATACTGTACCTAAGTCAGTATTGTATGCTGCTGATGGACGTAAAGTGATGGACCTTGAAACGGCTGATCTCTCTTCGCTGATGTCAACGGGATATAAATTCCCAACACCTTTCAAGGTAAAAGCTGATGACGGCATCACGGATATTTATGGTGTACTCTACAAGCCAATGGATTTCGACTCTACTAAAAAGTATCCGGTGATCGAGTATGTATATCCCGGCCCACAAACAGAAGCGGTGAACAAAGCATTTGGCCGCTCTATGGACCGTACCGACAGGCTGGCGAACCTTGGTTTCATCGTGATCACAATGGGCAACCGCGGTGGTCACCCATCACGCAGCAAATGGTACCACAACTTTGGTTATGGCAACCTGCGCGATTATGGATTGGCTGATAAGAAAGCAGCTGCTGAACAACTGGCTGACCGCTATCCCTGGTTCGATGTGGATCGCGTAGGTATTCACGGACACTCAGGTGGTGGCTTTATGAGCACCGCTGCGATGCTGGTATACCCTGACTTCTTCAAGGCGGCGGTATCTTCTTCCGGCAACCACGACAATGCGGTATACAACCGTTGGTGGAGTGAACAGCACCACGGTGTGAAAGAAACGATTGGCGATAAAAAGGATACTACATTCATATACAACATCGAAAAGAACCAGGACCTGGCGAAGAACCTGAAAGGACACCTGATGCTCACTACAGGTGATATCGACAACAACGTACATCCTGCAGGCACCATCCGCGTGGCCAATGCCCTCATCCGTGCCAACAAGCGTTTCGACCTGGTAATATTGCCTGGTCAGCGCCATGGCTATGCAGATATGACAGAGTGGTTCTTCTGGCGCATGGCCGATTATTTCACCTTGCACCTGATGGGCGATACGTCTGAAAGACCGGTAGATATTGAGCAGATCAACCGCGAATTGCAGCAGGGTGGAAGCAGCGGAGGTGGCGGCAGGAGAGGCCCCGAAATAGAAGAAGAATGGTAACTTACCATCAGTAAATAATAAAGCAAGAGCCCTTTGATATTCATCAAAGGGCTCTTGCTTTATGGCTATTACTTAGTTAATATATCAGGAAGGCTTCTTGCTGGAATGATTAAGCATCCAGCGTACGCCGAACTTATCTTCGAAAGAAGCGAAGTAATCGCCCCAGAACATATCTTCCAGCGGCATTTCTACTTTGCCGCCAGCAGAGAGACCTTTGAACAGGCGTTCTGTTTCTTCGCGGCTGTCGGTAGCAATAGAAATGTAATTGTTATTACCCACCTGCAGCACATGGCCGGCAGAAGGCACACAATCGGAAGCCATCAGAAACTGGCCATTGCCTACCGGCAGCGATACGTGCATGGCCCTGTTCTTTTCTTCAGCCGACATGTTCTCTGTGCCCGGTGCATCGCTCATTTTCATAACAGAAAGATCACCACCAAATACAGAGTGGTAAAAACGGAATGCTTCCTCTGCATTACCGTCGAAGTTCAAATAAGGATTGAATACCATAAAAGTGCTTTTGATGTTTTTAATAGCATTACTTGTGATGGAAGGCTGGCAAGCCTCCGTTGATAAAGTCAAAACTATTAAGAAAAAATATACTGGATGCTGTGCTGTTCTGACAAAAAGAGGGTGTAATTACGACAGTTCGTGCTGCCCCGTATTATTACTCATTTTATCAAAATCACCCAAACATGTCGCTTTTATTCAATGGCATGCCAGATGGGGCTATTATCTTTGCGACCGTGGTGATAATCATCCGTTGAATCATGATCATTTCATATAAGGAATTCAGGCCATCCGAGCCCCTGCAGCCATACGTAGAAAACTACTGGTACCAGGTGTTCGACGGCGACTCCCGTGAGGAATCGCCGGAACAAGTGTGCCTGCCCCTGGGTATGAGCCAGATCATTGTTCATGTTCGCCAGCAGGAATCGCATGCGTTTTTCAATGCAGACTGGCAGGCGCTTCCACATGCTTTTTTTGTGGGCATCTACAAAGACGCCGTTACCTGGAAGACCAAAGGCTACTCCGTGTGCTTTGGCATCAACCTGAAGCCCGAAAACCTGGCAGAGCTGTTCAATGTACCTGCAGCCGCGATCTTCAATGATTATACCGATGTAAACAATTTCAGGAATCCCGGTATCGATGAGATGGCCGACCGCATGTATGGCCAGGAAGACCCGGCAACGCTGATCAGCATTGCCGAGACCTGCCTGCTGAAAAGGGTGAAGGATATGCAGAATACAAAGCATTATCTGCAGCATGCGGCAGAGATCATCCGTCGTGAAAAAGGAAACATATCGATCGAGTCCCTGTGCAGAAATTTATATGTGAGCGAAAGGCAGTTGCAGCGCAGCTTCAGGGATTCGCTGGGCACCAGTCCCAAGACCTATACCCGTATCATCCGCTTCCGGAATGCTTACCAACACCTGCGGCAGGCGGAAGAGAAAAAGATTGCCTGGGCTTCCCTTTCATTCGATTGCGGATACGCTGATCAGGCCCATTTCATCCGGGACTTCAAAGAGTTCTCCGGTGTCAGTCCATCACTGATGGTAGATCACAACGGACCCTTCTACCAGCTTAGTACATCTATATTTGCCTGATTATATATACACCCTCCAGTATCTGTTTGGATATTACCAATCAGTCATTCATCAAATAAAAGTAAAGAAGAACAAAATGAAGAAATTCATGTACCTGGCTGTAATAGCCATTGGGGTGATCATTGTTGCCTGTAACGAAACGACCGGTAATACTGCCGGCGGCGAAAAGAAAACAGATTCTGTGGAGGAAGTGGCAAGAGGCAAATACCTGGTAGATGCAGTAGGTTGTGGCGACTGCCATACACCCAAGACGATGACGCCGCAAGGCCCGGTGCCCGATATGGAGAAATTCCTTTCCGGCTATGATGCATCACAAGGCGGACTTGGAAAATTCGATACCTCCATCGTGCGTGATGGCAGGTGGGCTTTGTTGAAAGGCGACCTCACAGCTGCTGTTGGTCCCTGGGGCATTACCTATGCGGCCAACCTTACCCCCGATGATACAGGACTGGGTGGCTGGACGTATGAGAATTTTCGCAAAGCCATCAAAGAAGGCAAATATCGTGGTGTAGACAATTCACGTCCGCTGATGCCGCCGATGCCCATACCGGCACTGAAGAACCTTACCGACGAAGATGTAAAAGCTATTTATAGCTACCTCAAAACGATTAAACCCGTGAAGAACCTGGTGCCACCAGCCCAACTGAATCCCCCTCCGCCACCTGCGGCGAACTAATACCGCTGATATCATTATTAGGTTTATTACAACCCTGCTTTGCAAAAGGCAGGGTTTTATGCTTTGATGATACCTTGCCTGATGGCCGCTTGTACCGCCTTCATGCGTGATGGCGCATCGAGTTTGAAGAGAATAGAAGATATATGATGGTCTACAGTTTTGGCAGATATATAAAGGCGTGCCGCAATGGCTTTATTGGGCATGCCTTCCTGTAGTAATTGTAATACATCCAACTCGCGCAGGGTAAGTTGCGACGGATTGGATAACGTACTTTTCCGTGTGCCCCGTGGGATGCTTTTGATACCCTGTAACCTCATTTCGTTTTTTAGTTTCTCCGCCACAGTATGTGCACCCAATTCCTGTATTTTGACCAGTGCCAGTTTTTTGTCGGCTTCTGTACCCTCGAACAACACCAATGCCTGTTCATAGGGGCAATTAGCTTTTTCCCACAATGATACAGCGCGCATGGGCGCGATGTCTGATGATGGCAGTGCGGGTCTTCCTGCTTTCTGCAACCAGAAAGCGAATTCATTATACCCGGAAATGTTAGCAGATGCCTGCATCATGTCGATAGTCTGTTGCAGTGCTGCCATTTCTATGCAGGGTTCACGGGTAAGCCATTCATATTCGAGAAGCGCCGTAAGAACGGGCAATACCCGCTGCAGTTCCAGCGCTTCGAAGGCCAGGTCTTTTGCTTCCGTCAACAACTGCAATGCAATAGCCGGTGTGCTGCACCTCAACTGCAGACTGCCTGCTACTACCAAAGCACCAATCCTGTTGACGGGCGTCTGATTATTATTCAACAAGCGTTCCGCGGCTTCGCTGGCGGCGGTCCATTCACCGGTTTCCAGTAATAACCTTGCTTTTTGTGAAAGCATATAGGATGTCCAGGAGTCGAGGTCTCTTTCTTCGCAATAATGAATACCCTCATTGAGATAGTTCCTGGCCAGGTCATAGGCTTTCAGTGAAACTGTTTTACTGCCGAGGTTGGTATAGGCGCGTGCTACATGTTCCTGGAAGTCATTTTTGAGCGCAATGTCGAGGCTTTGCTCCAGTAGTGTTTTGCCCCTGGTAATGTCAGCATTGATGCGCATTTGTACGCTGCCAACATTGTTGAGTGCGTGAGATAAAATTTCCTGATCACCCAGTTCCTCTGCTATAGCTATTGCTTTTTCGCCCCACGCGAGGCATTCATCATGATGGTCAGACAACATCGTCAACTGTGCCATATTGCTATAGGCCATTGCTTTGGCGCGTGAGGGTGGTTGTTGCGCTAATACTTCCACAGCCTGCAACCCGTAGCTTTCTGCCTGTGTTCGTTGGCATACAAACCACGAAAGGCGCGACAGGAACCGCAAACTATTGCCAATGAGTTCCTGGTTTTTCGTGGCTCGCCATCCTGCCAATGCTTTTTCGGTATAAGAAATAGCCTCGCGGATATGATTGATCAGGTAACATTGATATGCATATGATTCGTATAACCGGTAAAGTGTATCGTTTTCCTCCCCCTGATAGTATTCGATGGCTGTAATGTATAGTTTAGCCGCTTCTATATGTGCTCCCACTTGTGTAGCCTGTTGTGCAGCTATAGGTGCATAAAAAGCTACCAGCGCTGTTTCATGCGCATGTTTGGCATGGTGAATGATCTTTTCAATGGCTTGCTCCCTTTCAAAGATTTCGCGGAATAGCGTAAGTATTTTCTTGTTGAGCCCTATTTTTTCGAGCGGTGAAAGAGCTCCTTCGATAGTGATGCGATAAAGTTCGTGTTTAAAGGTAAGTTGCCCTTCCCGTAACAATAATATCCCCGATTCGAGGCATTGCCCGATGGCGGCAGTAAAGCCTTTCTCCAGATTGGAGAGCGCGGTGAGGCTGATGCCCGCAGGCAATGCGGACAGTAATTCCCACACTTGTTTTGTGGTGGCGTTTTGGCGGTTATATACCGATAGAATGGAGTCCCGGATATTATCGGGTATCCCCGGACTATAGTTGGCCAGGATCTCCTGTACATAAAACGGATTGCCGCCTGATATGCTGTACACCTCATTGCCGTTATATCCTTTTATCGTAGCCAGTTGTTCTACTGCTGTTCTTGATAAAGGCCGTAATTGCAGGCGGGTAAAAGAGCCTGCCGGCAATTGGCCCAATAGCTGTCTTAGCGGATGGCTGTTATGGATCTCATTGTCACGGTAGGTGAGCATGAACAGGCACCGTAGCCGGGTAATACGCCGGGAGAGGAATTTGATGAAGTCCAGTGTCGCTTCATCGGCCCAGTGAATATCTTCAAATACAATAAGGACCGTTTTATGATGTTGTGTGATTCGCTGGAATACATGCATGAATAAATCGATGCGACCGGTATTATCTTCCCTGATCTCAGGCAGTGCCTCTTTCATTTGCAGCAGGATATCATACAGGGGCGCCAGTGGCCGGGGTGTGAATAAGGCATCGCAGGTGCCCTCGTAATAGGTGCAGGTGTTTTTGACGGCTCGAATGAATGCTTTGAGGAGGGTAGTTTTCCCAATCCCTGCCTCGCCGCTCACGAACACACAGCGCCCTTCGCCGGATGACGCCTGTTGAAAGGCGTCCTGTAGCGAAGCCAACGCTTCACTTCGTTCGATAAGTTCGCTTTCCATAGTGGGTAAAATGGGAGCCTGCTACTCTAAAATAGGGAAAACACCCTATATGCCCCTATTCAATTGTATGTTGCTTTGTGCTTATTGATTCACTTCCTAAAACTACATGTATGAAACGCTTTATGATTATTGTGATACTTGCTGTTTGTCAGTTAGTTACCTGTCGGCTTTGGGCCCAGCAGGCCGATACCGGGAAAACATCCAAACTGTTTATCGATGTGCACCGTTTGCAGCCAGGCAAAGTAAAATTTGAAGCCGTGGCAGAAGCACATGCCAAAGACCTCGCTGTTCAAAGCAAATACAGGGTACAGTTCCTGAAATATTGGGTAGATGAAAAAGAGGGCCAGGTGTATTGTTTATCCGCTGCCCCGGACTCTGGTGCTGTAAGGAATACGCATGCCCAGGCGCATGGCCTGTTGCCCGAGCATATCCATCCGGTTACCGATGGGCAGGCAGCTGCACTGACAGGACAAAAGGACCTGTTCCTGGATATCCATTACCTCGGAGCCGGGAAGGTGACTGCAAAGGATGTGGAAGCAGCCCACCAGAAAGACCTGGCCGTGCAAAAGAAATATGGTGTGAATTTTATCAACTATTGGGTCAACGAAAAAGATGGAGTGGTCATGTGTCTCTCCGAAGCGAAGCACTCCAATGATGTAGTACATACGCACAAAGAAGCGCACGGCCTGTTACCTGCCTCGGTACTGAAAGTGAAGCAGGGAGAGTAAGCTGCTGGGTAATTATAAAAGTAAAATAATACCTGCATTGTAAAAGAAAGTATGATACTGCTACTGGCGGGGGTAATAATTTTAGGCGGTTAAGGCTCTCTACAAATGCCCAAAAGCTAATAGCAGCATGAAGAACTGTTTATATGCCGTACTCCTTTGCATTACGTCTGGCAATATCTCCCTGGTTTCTGTAGCACAACAACCCGTTGTGCTGCAGCGCCAGCGTGAACTGTTTGTGGATAGCTACCTCACTGATCAGTTTACCAATGCCAGTATAAAACTGGCTACGCCTGTCTCTGCCGGCGTGGCCGTCAAATTCGATCAACCCTGGGAAGGGAATTTTGCAGGCGCTTATGTTTCCATCATACAGGATGGTGATCGCTACCGCATGTATTACCGCGGCATGGGCAGTGGCAATGGTGCGCCCGGCGAAGTGACCTGCTATGCCGAAAGCAAAGACGGCATCAACTGGATAAAACCTATACTCAACCTGCATGAAGTAAAAGGAACGACAAACAATAACGTAGTGGTGAAAGGCAACCTGCAGCAAAGCAGCCACAACTTTTCCGTGATGATCGATAACCGTCCAGGTGTGCCGGCAGCATACCGCTACAAAGCAGTAGGTGGTGTTGCTTCATCTCCCAACAGAGCTGCCCGTGGCTTATACCGTTATGTTTCTGCAGATGGCATTCACTGGAGCCGTTTCAAAGAGGATACAACAGCACTGTTTCGTGATGGCTATGGCATGGATTCGCAAAACGTATTGGAGTGGCTGCCTGCCGAGCAGCAGTATGCCATCTACCTCCGCACCTGGACAGGCGATAAACCCGGTGATACCAAACTGCTGAAAGGTGTGCGCACCATTGCACGATCGGTATCCAAAGATTTCATCCACTGGTCTGAACCACAGGTTATGAACTTTGGCAACACGCCACTGGAAGACCTGTATACAAATGCTACACATCCTTACTTCCGGGCGCCGCAACTATTGATTGCGATGCCTTTCCGTTTTTCACCAGAGAGCAGGGTACTAACCGATGCTGAAATGAAAGCCAATGATATAGATGTGTCTATGTGGAAAGGTGTGTCAGATGCTGTATTGCTTACGAGCAGGGGAGGGAATGTATATGAGCGTAAGTTTATGGAATCATTTGTGCGTCCCGGCACCAATCAACAGAACTGGGCTGCCCGCAGCACTATTCCCTGCAAAGGCGTTATACCTACCGGCAAAAATGAAATGTCATTCTTCGTGACCCGTGCCTATAGCACACCCAATATTCACCTCGAACGCATGGTGTTGAGAACTGATGGCTTTGCTTCCCTGCATGCCGGATACACAGAAGGTTCCATGGCCACCAAACCGGTGATATTGAAAGGCAACACATTTCAGTTAAATTATTCCACTTCTTCCATCGGCTATGTGCAGGTGATTTTGCTTGATGAAGCGGGCAAAGAATTGCCGGGCTTCGGCATAGCCGATGCGCCAAAGATCTGTGGTGATATTATAGATGCAGAAGTGAAATGGAAAAGTGGTAAAACGATTGCCGATCTGGATGGTAAAGTGGTTCGTATCAGGTTTGTGTTGCGTGATGCGGATGTGTATTCGTTTGGAATCTTTTGATATGATGAAGTATTGGTTGCTGATAGGATTATTGGTATGTACCACGGCGAGTGTGGCACAAACACTGTCATGGGACAGTACTGCCCGCCCGGAGATTTATCCTTCGCAAGTAGCCTTGTTCCGTTCTTTTGAGCATTCCCATAAAGACATTGTTTTCCTGGGCAATAGTATTACTTTCTGGGGCGGATGGAATGAACTCTTGCATTCAAAACATATCAGGAACCGCGGCATTCCCGGTGATAACACCTTCGGTGTGCTGGAGCGATTGGATGAAGTGATCGATGGACAGCCTGCCAAGGTATTTATTCTTATTGGTATCAATGACATTGCAAAGAATATCCCTGATTCTGTGATCGTACGCAACTATGAACGCATCATCAGCCGGTTGAAGGCTGGCACACCACGTACCAAAATATACTTCCAGACACTATTGCCAGTAAATGATTCTTTTAAGAAGCTGATGGCTCATTACCAACATGCCCGCATCCGCGCTATCAATGAACAGATCAGGCTGCTGGCCACCCGTGAACACATCACCCTCATCGATCTCTATCCGCACTTCGCCGGTCCCGATGGTCAACTGCCTACCCACCTTACATTCGATGGCGTACACTTACAAAAAGCTGGATATGATATTTGGGTGAAAGTCCTGAAGGATGGAGGATATCTGCAATAGTTCCAGTCAGGCCGCTCAAAGCGGCCAGACCTACGTACTCAGTATTTTCAGCATTTCAAGAAAACGTTCCCGTATAATACTTTCCGCATTCAACGCAAGATGGCTATACCGGCAGCGCCAGGTCTCATAACCGCCGCGGGCGATCTCATGGGCGGGTGGCACATAGCCCGCATTGCCATTGGCCAACCCAATGGTGAAGTATTGTTTCACCGGGCTATTGGCCTTCAACCACAAGCCGGTCTCTGCAAAGACTTCTCCTGATATACTGCCCACAATACTATTGCCGATACGAAAAGCCTGTAAGGGATATTGCATGCTGTCGGGTTCTGACTGCATCAACACCTGCTCGCGTGCATAGATGCGGCGCAGGCCATCTTCATTCAAAGTGAGGTGGTGATAATCTGTTTGGTCAGCTATTGTTTTGGCGGCGGTATATTCTTCTGCAGCAGGCTTACGAATGCCAATGGTAGGTTCATCATACAGCACAGATAGCTGCGGGTGTGCTTCCCAGATAATACCAGGTAATGAATCGATCAACCTATCGACAATATCTCCGGCAATCAGTTTGCTTTTCTGAAAAGGCTCTGCGGGGTAGCGCTGCGGATGCAGGAAGTCCCAGCAGTTCACATCTCCGCTGGTGCCATTGCTCATGATGCCTACGAATGCATCACCTGCTTGCAACCTCGCTTTCAACGCCTGCGCAAATGCGCCAAAGTAATCGGCCGAGATAGTGCCGGGCTCCCAATCGCCTACATAGTGCAGGGAATAGTTGGCCAGCAGGGCCAGCCATCGACCTTGCTCATCCTGTAAAGCGAGGTAACCAACTTCAGGATCTACAGCAGCGGCGCTGCGTTCAATATAGGCTTCTGCACCAAAAGGATTGGTCACCACTTGCTCTACTTCTCCCGTAACAGGATTGAGCGCCTGATAACCTTCCTTCATGATATAGCGTCTGCACAATACATGCTCGTGCACCTGTACAGCGCCAAAACCAATGCGGGCCGGAACGGCCTTGCGCATGGCTTCCTGTACTACCGTTACGATCTGCTGCGGCAGCCATTGACTGTAGGCTGGATCGGGACCGCAGAGATGCACTTCCGACACAGAGCCGGCAGCATGCGTATGCGTGGTGCTAAGTGAAATATGGTTGAAGGGAATGCCGGTGCTTTGGGCTACCAGGGTGCGTACTTGCCGGGCATAGTCGATGGACATCACGCAGGTATCGACTACAATGAATACCACCTCAACATCGTCCCGGCGCAGGTAGATGGCTTTGGCAAACAAGGCATCATGAATATAAGTAGCGGTATGCGGAAAGAAGTCGCCATTGATAAGCGTACCCAGGGGCGGGGTAATATCAATTTGGGCGGCGCCTGCCAGCAATAGGTGTCCGGGAATGCTGTTTACCATCTAACTTATTCAGCGTGTTATCAGTGTGCTTGCAAATTAATTCAATTTGCAGGATTGAGACAATTCTGCCAGGGTATTTCGCTGCTTGCTTTCGGTCTGTAAGAAAGTATTAATCTTCATCCACATTTTAACCACATCTTAAATAATTCCTATGCTTTTTGTAAATTTATAATACTATTTTACAGTTTCTGGTAACCAGTCAAACCTTATCCCCGCATCTTCCTGTATCCCGATCAATTACCAAAAGTACTGTGTATGAAAGCTATCGAAATGCGGCTGCGTAAAGACATTGACAAGTCTTTCATCGTTTTCCGCGAACAAGGCAAGCTGTTTCCCTGCCCCTGGCACTATCACCCTGAATACGAACTGGTTCTGGTGACCAAAAGCACAGGCCGTCGTATGGTGGGCGATCATATCGGGTATTTTAAAGAAGGCGACCTCGTATTTATGGGTCCTATGCTGCCCCACGTGTGGGTGAATGATCCCGAGTACCTCGAAGAAGGCACGCCGCTGGAAGCTGATGCCATCGTGATCCACTTTGTGGGCGATTTCCTGGGCGAAAAATTCCTGCAGGTGCCGGAGATGGAGAAGCTGAACCAATTTCTCCAGCTGAGCACCCGCGGCATGCACATTACAGGCGCCGCGAGTGAAAAGATCGGTGCGCTCATGAAGCAATTACTCGATATGAACGGAATGCAGCGGCTGGTAACACTGTTCTCCATTTTCGAAATACTCTCTGCCACTTCCGATTACGAACTACTGGCCAGCCCCGGCTATATACAAACCATCCACACCAAGAGTACCGACCGCTTCAGCAAGATCACGGAATACATCATGCTCAACTTCGACCGGGAGATCACCCTGCCTGAAGCAGCTGCTGCAGCGAATATGGCTGTAACTACCTTCTGCAACTTCTTCAAAACACATTACCGCGTAACGTTTGTAGAGTACCTGAACATGGTGCGCATTGGCCATGCCTGCAAACTCCTGGGTGATATGAACAAGACCATCGTGGGCGTGGCGTATGAATGCGGGTTCAACAACCTCGCGAACTTCAACCGCCAGTTCAAAAAGATCAAAAACCTCACACCCAGTGAATACCGTAAAACGATCAACACCGAGCAGGCTGCCCTGGAACCGGAGAAGGCGGCTGTGTACCAGTTGTAAGATCGTATCATAATTAGAGAATAATGTAGCACGTTTCTCTCCCTGCTAAAATTACTTTTGAGGGGAACCATCTTCTATTCAACTGCTACATACCATGCGAAGACTTGTTGCCATACCGGCTTTGTTGATGATCGCTACCGGCGCTATGTTTACTGCCTGCCGCAGCCCGCAAAAAGCAGGCGGCAGCAACCGTGCACTGCAGGTAGATGAAACGCCAGCTGTTGCCATCAACATCGACTCCCTCACGCCCGGCTTCGCGGTATACAATGCTGCTACGGTTCATTATGGTCGTGCAGGTAAGCAGACCTACACTATTCAATTCAAAACACCCGTAGTGGTGGATGTGGCCACCAAACCCGAGAAGTGGGGCTACTTCCAGTTTCCTACGATCGACAGGCTGCCCAACGATGCCATCCGTGTTCGCTGGAACCTCAATGATGATGCGATGGAAGCTTACGGCAACCATAAATTCGGAGAAGCTGTTTCTACCAATAAAGGCGCTTCCTTTCAGTTAGCCCCGCAACACACGCCCCTGACAGGATTGGTACTGCCCAATGGTGAACGCCTTACCATTCACACACCCAAGCCCATTCCCGCTGCAGAGCTGCAACTGCCCGAAGCCATTGGCGGTTCGATGGATACGTATACCAAGTCTACTACTAATTATTACCGCATGCAGGACCTGCCTGCAAAAGCACAAGGCATATACTTTGATCGTTTGGCTGCTGGTGAAACGAATTGGAAAACAGTACCTGCCACGCTCACCGATCCGCAGGCTGCGCGTTATACATTACGTGGCAACCTGCCCATCATCTGGTGGGGAGACATGCACCTCGCTGCCGATAAATCTATTGTAGCAGGCGTGTACCCCGGCTTCTACGTAGGAACGAATGGCAAAGCTGATCCTTTCCATCATATCTTCTTTTATCGCTCTGCTGACAACGGTAATAACTGGAATATACAGGGACGCATTTTTTATAAGCCCAACTTAAAAATAGATACCAAAGGTGAAAAACGGATGGGCTTCACAGAGCCCGGCTATGAAGTGTTGCCCGATGGCTCGATGATCTGTGTGGTGCGTACGACGGATGGCATTGGTAATGGACCGATGTACGTAAGCCGCAGCACGGACAAAGGCGCTACCTGGTCGCAGGCAGAAGTGATGACGCCCTCTGGTGTGTTGCCACGCCTGCTGCAGCTGGAAAACGGTGTGCTGGTGATGTCCTCCGGCCGTCCGGGTGTACAACTGCGCTTCAGCAAAGATGGGAAAGGGCAGGCGTGGAGCAATGCCTTTGAAATGCTGCCCTGGATCGATTACAAAGACCAGGTATCCTGTGGCTACACTGGCCTGCTGGCTACCGGACCCGATCGCTTCCTGCTGGTGTATTCCGATTTCAGGTACCTGAATGAAACAGGGCAGGTAAGAAAAGCCATCAAAGTAAGAGAAGTTATTGTAACACCTGAATAAACATGATCACCGTACGCCTGCTGCATATGATCCTTTTTTGTAGTGCCCTGGCATTGGCTGCCTGTAGTGCAGGCAAGCGGCTGTCTGCAGGAAAGGAGGAAGGGTTCATTCTATTCAGTGATCAGTATATTCAATACGAAGGAAGGGTAGGGATGACAGATAGTACGGCGGAATTGTATTGGTCGGGCACAATGGTGACGCTGCGTTTTACAGGTACGGGCATCAGTGCGGTATTGCAGGACTTCAACGGGCAAAACTGGTTCAACGTGATCATCGACAGCCAGGTGGTGAAAAAGATAAAGATCGATTCTGCAAAGAAAACATACTTGCTTGCGGAGAATCTGCCCTCCGGTACACATACGCTCACGTTGTTCAAGCGAACGCAGATACACAAAGAATACAAACGTGGCTACACAAAGCTGTATGGCTTTCAACTGGCCACTGGTGCTGTTGCCATGAAACCGCCTGCAAGGCCAAAGCGCGCTATAGAGTTTTATGGCAACTCCGTTACCTGCGGTCATGCCATTGAAGACACGACGGGCAATGACAGCGGCGCCAGCCTGTTTGAGAACAATTACCTGGCTTATGGTGCGTTGACGGCGCGTCATTTCAATGCCCGCTATCGCTGTATCAGCAAAAGCGGCATTGGCCTCATGGTGAGCTTTGGCGCACTCATCATGCCTGAAATGTTCAACCGGTTGAATCCTTTCGATTCTCTTTCGGTATGGGATTTTAAGAACTATACTCCGGACATTGTGGTGGTGAACCTGCTGCAGAATGACCAGGCTATTGTGCACCGTCCGGAATACGAACATTTTAAAAAACGTTTTGGTACACAGCCGCCCAACGCAGCACAGGTTACAGCGGCGTACCAGCGTTTTATTCAGCAGCTGCGCCAGCAATATCCGCAGTCGCATATCATCTGCGCACTGGGCAGCATGGACATAACGCGTGAGGGGCATGAATGGCCTGGCTATGTGCGGCAGGCAGTGCAGAACCTGAACGATAAGAAAGTATACACCCACTTCTTTCCCTATAAAGGCACGCCCAAACACCCACTGGTGAAAGACCATGCGGTGATGGCCCAAAGCCTTATCAACTTTATTGATCAAACTATTAAATGGTAATGAAAACAGTTTATATGAAAACATGGTGCGTACTAATTGTCACAACAAGCCTCTTATCCGGATGCAGCAACCTGCAACAGGTGACAGATAATACTACCTCATCTGCTACCGCACAAACAGCAGCCAAAGATGATACACCCGTTGTAACAAAGATCTGGGACAGTGCACCGCATAGCGCCTTCACTTCGCTCGTACGGTTCAACAATGCTTTCTATTGCTGTTTCCGCGAAGCAACCAAGCATGTAGGCGGCACGGATGGCAAAATACGCATCATCAAGTCTACCGATGGCAAGCAGTGGGAGAGTGTTGCCCTGCTGGAGAAAGCTACCATCGATCTTCGTGACCCGATGTTGTCCATCACACCAGATAACCGCCTGATGGTATCCATTGGTGGCTCTGTGTATCACCCCGAAGAACGTTCAAAGCTGCTCGGCATGAGCCCGATGGTATCTTATTCCGATAAGAATGGCGCCAACTTTTCCGAAGCAGAAAAGGTAACTGTCAAGGCGCCCGGCGACAGGAACTGGATCTGGCGCGTTACCTGGCACAAGGGCACAGGCTATGGCATGAGCTACCGCGAAGGTGGTCTCTACCTCATGAAAACAACCGATGGTAAAGTATTTGAAAGCGTTACGAAACTGGATATTACCGGATACCCCAATGAAAGCACCGTTCGTTTCGATAAGAACGATCAGATGTACGTGATGGTGCGACGGGAGAAGGATGATAAGATGGGTATACTGGCTAAAGGAAAACCGCCTTACAACAACTGGACCTATGATACCATGAGCCTCCGGCTCGGTGGTCCCAACTTTTTATTCTACAACAAAGAGAAGCAACTGGTCGTGGGCACCCGCCTGTGGGATGAACCAGGTGGTCCCATCACGGGCATACTCGTTACCGACCTGGATGGAAAAATATTGAAGACGATCAAGCTGCCGAGCGGTGGTGATTGCAGCTATCCCGGACTGGTATTGTACAAGGATACCTGCTACGTAACCTACTATTCTTCACACGGAGAAAAGTCTGCTATCTATTTCACCGCCATTCCGTTCAAACAATTGAAACCATAATCACCCATTCATGAAAGCGTATCGGTTAAACCGCCTTTTTAATCCGTTATCGAACAAGTGTTTTGACGTAGCCATCGATCATGGTTTCTTCAATGAATATAGTTTCCTGCAGGGTATTGAATATATGCCCGATGCGGTGCAGGCGGTGATCGATGCCGCCCCCGATGCCATACAGCTAACGCCCGGCCAACTGCATTATCTGCAAAGAACGCCCGGCAAACAAAAGCCGGCACTGGTGTTGCGCACCGATGTGGCCAATGTATATGGCAAGTCATTACCCGCAACAGCCTTCAGTAAAATGATCGATCAGCCGGTGTTGCAGGCGGTGCGTGCAGATGCCACCTGCTTATGCATTAACCTGTTCAGTATTCCCGGTGCACCGGAAGTAACGGCACAGTGTATCGATAACATCATCAAAATAAAAACAGAAGCAGATCATTATGCCATGCCGTTGATGATCGAGCCACTGGTATTTCAGCCCAATGAAAAAGCAGGCGGCTATATGGTAGATGGCGACCTGCAAAAAATATTACCACTCGTGCGCCAGGCAGTAGAACTGGGCGCCGACCTCATCAAAGCTGATCCCTGCGATAATATTGACGAATACCACCGTGTTGTACAAATTGCCGGCGAAACGCCTGTACTGGTACGTGGCGGTGGACGTGCTTCCGATGAAGAGATCATCACCCGCACCAGTAAGCTGATGAGTCAGGGTGTGGCGGGCATTGTATATGGCCGTAATATCATTCAGCATCCTAAGCCTGCAGCCATTACCGCTGCATTGATGGCCATTGTTCATAAAGGAATAACAGTAGAAGAAGCGCTGGCAATCGTGCGTAAATAACCAACCTGATAAGCCCGGCCGATCATTCGAAAGATTGTACAGCAAAGAGGCAGGATCGTATCATAGCCGGGTACAATTAAGCAGTAATTTGAAACTATAATCGGCAACATAACTGGGGCAATTATTTGATCGCCCGGAACACTCCTTGTCCTGTGGAAAACACACAGGCTGCTATAACTATTTTGTTCAGGAATCAAAATTAACAGTATGAAAAGAACTGCTGCAGGGTATAAGCTATTATGCCTTCCCTTGCTATTGCTCATTCTGCTCTCTTCATGGCGCGCAGGCGCACAAACAACGGTCAGCGGTATCGTTAAAGACGTACAGGGCAATCCTATGTCCGGCGTAACGGTTATCGAAAAAGGCCGCACCACGGCAGCCTCCACCGATGAGGCCGGTAAATACAATCTTAGCGTGTCCTCCCTCACTGGTACCCTGGTATTTAGCTACACGGGTCATCAAACGCAGGAAATAGCTATCAATGGCAGAACGACCATCAACATAGCACTGGAGAAAACAGATTCCAAGCTCGATGAAGTAGTCGTGATCGGCTATGGTAAGCAGTCGCGTGAAAAGATAACCACCAACGTCTCCAAGCTTGATCAGCGTACGCTGGAAAACGTACCTTATCCCAACCCGCTTTCTGCGGTGCAGGGATCTGTATCGGGTGTGCGTGTACAAAGCTGGAGCGGCCAGCCGGGCGTGGCGCCACGTATCATTTTAAGAGGCGGTACTACTATCAACAACCCCAACGGCGCAGCCCCTTTATATATTGTAGATGGAGTGATCCGTTCCAACATCGATGATATCGCTGCCGATGATATAGAATCTTTACAGATATTGAAAGATGCAGCCGCTACCGCTATCTATGGCGCACGCGCCAGCAATGGCGTAGTGCTCGTGACCACCCGCTCAGGAAAAGATGGCATTGCACGCATCAATTATTCATACGATATCAACTTCGCCGATGCAGGTACACAGCTGAGAGAATACACCAATGCGGAAGAGTACATCAGGTATGCACGGCAGAGCATATTATGGACAGGTGTGAAACTGCCGTCAGCTACCACCACATCGCGCCTTCAGTCGGCTACCGGCTATGGCACAGGCAATGACCTCACCAAGGGTACCGCCTTTACGCCTCAGTATCTTACTCCGCAGAACGAATACAAGTTGCAGGAAGGGTGGAGCAGTATGCCCGATCCTGCTGACCCAACCAAAACCATCATTTTTAAAGAAACCGACTTCCAGTCGCTCACCTACCAAACAGCCATCACGCACAATCATTACATCTCCGCTTCCGGTGGCAATGAGAAAGTTAAGTACAATGGAAGCGTAGGCTACCTGGATGCAGAAGGCATTGGCCTTAATTCGGATTACAAACGCCTGACCGCTTCTTTCAACAGCTCTTTACAGGTAAGGAAGAACATCCGGGTGGATGGCCGTGTATTGTATGCCAATACGGATTATCGCTTTATCAACGGCGATCCGCAGGCGCAGTTCAGTACGCTGACCAATACTTTCTATAGAAGCCCGTCATTACCTTCTACTGCAAAGTACCAGTTTGAAGATGGTACCATCGCACCTGGTCAAAGCAACAGCGCCGGTAACCCACATTATTACCAGACTGGTCCTTATGCACTGCAGGCTAAAAATACCCGTCAGAAACTGACGATTGCCGTAGGCGGCAGGTGGGATATCATGCCCGGCTTATATTTTGAACCACAGGTATCTTCTCACCAGGATCAGAATTTTGGCCGCTCCTTCCAGCCTGCATTCCTGTCGAACGTAACCACGCTCAACTCTACCCGTGCAGCCTCTCAGTCATACAGCAACACACGTACCTGGCAGGCAGATGCAACGCTTACGTATGGTAAAGTATTCGACGGCCACAACGTAGAGGCCAAAGTTGGCTACTCTTATTTCAACAGGAAAACATGGGGCGTAACGGCTGCCGGCGATGGTGCAACTACCGATCTTATTCCTACCGTGAATGCGGCTTCCACACCACGTACCACTACTGGTTCCGAAGGACAGTTTGTGACAGAAGGTGTATTTGCGCGCATCAACTATGACTATGAAGCCCGTTACCTCTTGTCGCTCACAGCCCGCCTCGACGGCGCTTCGAGCCTTGGTGCTGCCAACCGTACTGGTTTCTTCCCGGGCGTGAGCGCCGGCTGGAACCTGCACCGCGAAAAGTTCTGGGAGTTCATGCCGCAGGTTATTTCCAACTTTAAAATAAGAGCATCTTATGGCGAGAATGGGAACGTGCAGAACCTGTCGGAATTTGGCTGGCAAGGCCTGTTCAATGTAGGCGCCCGCTACGGTGGTGGTGGCGCTATTACACCAGGTGCTATTCCCAACCCCGATATTCAATGGGAACAGACCCGCGTGTTTGACGGTGGCTTCGAATTGGGATTATTCAAGAATCGCATCAACGTAACCTTTGCTTACTACGACCGCGTTACCGATAACCTCATCACCAACGTATCACTGCCTACCTCTTCGGGTTACGGCAGCGTACAAACCAACAATGGTAGCCTGGGCAACAAAGGCGTTGAGCTGGACCTCAACCTTAATGTGCTGGCGCCTACCTCCAAACTGCAATGGTCTGTCAACTTCAACGCTTCCAAAGTAAAAACAGTTGTGTTGAAGCTCCCCAATAACGGTGTGGAAGGCAACCGCATCGGTGGTGTCAACATCTGGGATCCCGTTTCCAAAGCTTATGTATGGCGGCCAGGCTTTGGCGCTGGTTCCGTATTCGGCGATCCGAACTCCTATATGGAAGGATATCGCATCGGTGACATGTTTGCCTTCAAACAGATTGGTGTGTATGCTACAGATGAAGCAGCGGCCAACGCTCCACTGGATATGAGTGCAGCCGTAGACCAGGTGAACCCTGCCAATGGTCGCAAGAAATATGGTGGTGATGTGAACTGGGCCGACCTCGATGAAAATGGTATCATCGACAGCCGTGACCTGGTATACGTAGGTAATATGTTCCCTACCTGGACAGGCGGTTTCAGCAACTACTTCACTTATAAAGGTTTCAACCTTAACATACGTACCGACTTCACCCTGGGACACACTATCTACAACTATGCGAAGGTGGTAGCTGATGGCCAGCTGCAGGGCGACCTGATGCCAACGAAGGACTACATCGAAAAGTCATGGAAAAAGCAGGGCGATATTACCGATGTGCCCCGCTACCTCTGGCAAAACTCACAGGGCAATATCAGCCGTAACAGCACGTACTACGAGAAAGGTGACTTCCTCTGCATCCGTGAAGTGAGCATTGGATATACGTTCCCTTCAACATTACTGCGCAAGATCAATGTTAGCAACCTGCGCGTGCATGTTACCGGCAACAACCTGTATTACATCACGAAGTACAGAGGTCCCAATCCGGAAGATGGTGGTGCTGATAACGGACGTTATCCCAATGCACGCAATTTGACCATTGGCGCCAACCTGACTTTTTAATTCAGTGTCACCTGCGAATTGTCACCCTGAGCTTGTCGAAGGGTTGTTCAAAGCGAAAGATCATTAACACAGAATATTTAAGTATATGAAAACAGTATACAGCATCATATTCCTGGCGGCGATTGCCCTGGTGGGTTGTAATAAAAACCTGGAGATATCGCCCGTCAGTTCCATTACCAAATCATCCTTCTTCAAAACAGAAGGAGATGTACAGGGCGCCCTCAATGGCATGTATGCCAACTTCAGGATACAAGCTGATATCAACCTCTTCATCTGGGGAGAAGCCCGCAGTGAGATCATGACCGGTTCTATTGCCGGTAGCCTTGGGTATGAACGATATTACAACAACAGCATGACGGTTAGTAATGGCGGACCCGAATGGGGTGGTGTTTATTCCACCATCAATGCAGCCAATCTTATCATCAAGTATACACCTGATATTTCTTTTGCTTCTGCCAACGACAAGAACAATGCATTGGCCCAGGCTTACACCATGCGCGCCTATTGCTACTTCCTGCTGGGAAAGATCTTTGGCGGAGTGCCTATTCGTGTAGAACCTACTGAAAGCTATGATCCGCTCACCATTCAGTTGCCACGCTCTACCGAAGCAGAAGTGTTTACATTGATCAAGGCTGATCTGGAGAAAGCAACTACCGGCTTCCCTGATTTTGCGTGGCCCGCTGGCCGCAACAAGTGGAGCAAGGCAGGCGCCAATGCCCTGAAAGCAGATGTGTACCTGTGGACAGGCAAGCGGCTGAATGGCGGTGCAGCTGATTTTACGACGGCGCTGGCTGCCATCACCGAAGTGGAAAAAGCATCCAACCTCACCTTGCTGACCAACTTTGCAGACATCTTTAAATATGAGAACAAAGGTAACAGTGAAGTCATCATGGCTATTCGCTTCCAGGTAGGAGAAAGCAACAACATGACCTTTGCCCACAACATGTATGCGCCCAACACCAGCTACCCGGCCTATGTGCCACAGTCGCAGCGCGACAGTGTGGGCGTAACGATTGTCGGCAATGGCAACGTGTGGCGCATAACACCTGCAGTGAGGGCACAATTTGTGACCGGCGATACGCGTAAGGCGGCTACTTACATCGACATTCAGGGCACCGCTGCCAACCAGTACTATACCAACTATGGATTGAAATACAATGGCACGGTAGAGAACGGCACACGCTACCTGGCCAGCGACTACCTGCTGTATCGCTATGCCGATGTGGTGCTCATGAAAGCGGAAGCTAAAAATGCGCTCGACCAGGACCCTACTACGGAAATCAACAATATCCGTAAGCGTGCCTTTGGTACCAACTACCCCGGAAAGGAATTCGTGAATGGCAATAAAGCACAGAATGATGATGCTATTCTTAAAGAACGCCTGTTGGAGTTTACGCTTGAAGGTAAAAGATGGTGGGACCTCGTGCGCTTTGGTAAAGCATTCGACCTGGTGCCCAGCCTGAATGGGAAGCAGGCGCAAACACATTTGCTGTATTTCCCCATCACGGTAGCTACCCGCACCCGCGAAACCCTGGTAGAAGAAACGCCAGGCTGGCAATAAACATACTGTAACCTTAACCCCTCATAAAACTATTGGACATGCACTTTTATGGATTGATATTGATGGCAGCTGTTGTG
This sequence comes from Paraflavitalea sp., assembly GCF_059502485.1. Lineage (NCBI taxonomy): Bacteria > Pseudomonadati > Bacteroidota > Chitinophagia > Chitinophagales > Chitinophagaceae > Paraflavitalea > Paraflavitalea sp. The sequence goes on along the minus strand of NZ_JCACET010000011.1, from coordinate 1,364,756 downwards.
CTCTCGGCTTGTGGTAAAGACGACGATACCGCAGCAGACACTTTTGCCTTTGCTCCACAAAAGATATACGACGGCTCCACCCACAATGCCTTCACCGACCTGATCCGCTACAACAATGCCTGGTATGTTTCCTTCCGCGAAGCAGCCAGCCATACGTCTACGGCCACTACGGTGGGTAAGGTGCGCGTGCTGAAGTCTACCGACCTGAAAGCATGGACCAGCGTGGTAAACCTTACGATCACCCGCAAAGACCTCCGCGATCCGAAGCTCTCCATCACGCCCGATGGCAAGCTGATGCTGTTCATGGATGTAGAAGAGTTCAACGCTGCTGGCACTGCGGTCATCAACCGTAAGCCTTATGTATCTTTTGCTGATGCGGCCGGCAATACCTTCTCTGCACCTGAATTGTGCGTGTTGTCTGCAGACATTTTGAATACCCACAACTGGCTATGGCGCGTGACCTGGCACAAAGGAGTAGGGTATGCTGTCGATTATCTCGGCAAGGGCTTTAATGTGGTGAAAACAACCGATGGCAAGAACTTCGAGAAGGTGGCAACCATAGCAGTAGACGGTCAGCCCAACGAAGCTACCATCCGCTTCGATGCGCAGGACCGGATGGTAGTGCTCATCCGCCGCGAAACAGAAGGTGCTGAAGGAGTATTGGCCACTGCAACAGCACCCTATACCAGCTTCACGCAAGTTAAGTTGCCTTTCCGCGTGGGCGGCCCCAACTTCGTGTTTCTCGACGACCAGACCATCTGTATCAGCTCACGCTGGTATGCGCCTAATGGTGAAGGCAGCGGCACGGTGTTGTGGGTGACTGATATGGCAGGTAATATCAAGCGCAAACTGCGCGTGCCCAGCGCCGGCGATTCCAGCTATGCCGGTATGGTCATTGAAGGCGATACCCTGTATTTTTCTTATTACACTTCTCATCATGGGCCCACGCATGTATACTGGGCATCCATACCTTTGTCGGAACTGAAGAAAACAAAATAGATACCATCAATGGATACGAACATATTGAGCCTCGCCGGTAAAGACGTGTGGGTAATAGGCGGGGCGGGCTACCTCGGCCAGCCGGTAGTGAAACTGCTGGCGGCTGCCGGTGCAACCGTACTCTGCGGCGACCTTGACAACAAGGCCGCCGCCTTTGTTGAAGGCGCGGGGCTGTCGGGCGCTGTAACGCCCGCCACTGTGAAGATCGATGAAGAGGCGTCCATCAAATCATTTGTGCAGCAACAGGTAGCTGCACGCGGTGTGCCACATGGACTCGTGAACCTCACCTTCGGTTCTACCGCCAAAAAGCTGGAAGAGCTTACCGAAGAGGACTTCGATAAGGCCAATCACCACAACCTCACTGCTACTTTTCTGCTGGCGCGTGAAGTGGCCACGCAGATGGTTGCGGCCGGTAAAGGCAGCATCGTTTTGTTCAGCAGCATGTATGGCATGGTATCGCCCGATCCTGCGCCGTATGAAGGCACGCAGATGAACAAGAACCCTATTGAATATGGAGTAGGGAAGGCTGGCGTGATACAAATGACGAAATACATGGCCGTACATTATGGCAAACAGAACGTACGCTTCAACTGCATTTCTCCCGGACCTTTTCCCAACCCCACGGTACAAACCAACAACCCTGAGTTTGTAGCCCGCCTGGCAAAGAAAGTGCCCATGGGCCGCTTTGGCCAGCCCGCTGAAATAGCCGGCGCCGTGGCGTTCCTGCTCTCCGATGCCGCCTCCTTCGTGACCGGACAGAATATTGCGGTAGATGGAGGGTGGACGAGCTGGTAGAAGTATGTTCCAAAATGGAACTCACTGAATTGTTCGGAAAACCCGAACGGTTCGGCGAACTACCGGGAAATTCTCGGTAGTTGGTAGGGGGACTTGCGGTAACAAATATTGTATAGGTCTATATACGAAATAAATAGCCATAAACTGTTGTCAATAAGTACGATATGACTTATCTTAGATATCCAACTCTCTTCCTCTTTGGTTATGTACAGTCTTAAAAAATATGACTCTTTTCGGGTATTCACGGTAGCCCGGCCGGACTTAAACGTCTTTTCTTCCTACGCTCCAGGTACGCTTGTGGTGCGCTCATGATGCGCTTGTGGTACGCTCGATACCTTAGTTTGCTATAAGGCATACATAAGATTGATATGAGACAGCTATAGGAGCGGTATTAAACCGGGGCGGTGACACCTTTCCCGAACATGCTTGTTTTGGTTATCGAAAGATTGTACTTTCCGGAAATTTCCTGCATGAAGAACCTTTCCCTGAAAGCGCTTAGCCGCAATGCGATCATCTTGGCCTGTATTGTTGGTGTTGTTCGTTTATTGAATTACCTGCTTTTATTTCAACTCCCTGCTAAAGCCAGAACGGCCATATACATGATCTTCCCGCATGATGTTTTTGAGAACATAAGAATACTGTTGTTTAGCGGTACCAGGTCTTTCCTCCGCGATCTCCCACTTTTTACCCTGCTGTTGGCTGCAATGCTGGTGGTGGCAGCTGTGCAGTTGAAGAAGAACGGCAAAACCTTACCCCTGAAACTGTGCTACTTCTTCCTGATCTTATCTATCGTGCTGGCTATTCCCGGCTTATTCACCGGCTACCAATACATGATGGATTTATATAACAAGCAGATGGCCACCCCGCATACGAAACAGAATGGTATCCTTGGCCTGATCGATAGCTTTGCCGAGGTTTCCAAACCTTCTTTGCCTTTGCTTATTGCACAAGTAGTCATTCTGCTCGGCTATGCCGCCTGGTGTGGATGGCAGATCAAGGGACTGTATGCGCTGGATAAGAAGCGCTAAAGGTTCATTTGAAACTTTTGTGCTAAATTCAATATTGGTGATGCCATTGAACTTACAACAGACTTATGCAAGTAGACCAGTTAGCCAATAACATTTTTACCATTGACAACTTTTGGACAACGCAAGAGTGTGAAGACTTTATTGCCAAAAGTGAAAATATAGGATACGAGCCTGCTACCATCGATACAGAAAAAGGGCAAAAGGTTGTGGAGACTGTAAGAAATAATAACCGGGTGCTGTACAAGGATGTTCACCTGGCTGATACTGTTTGGCAAAGATTGAAACCCTATGCACCGGCAGCAATAGGTAATAGCAAGGCAGTTGGGTTGAATGAACTTTTCAGGGTTTACAAATACCAACCCGGGCAGGAGTTTAAAAAGCACAGGGACCAAAGCTATATTCGTAACGATATAGAAGCAAGCTACTTCACCTTTATGATCTACCTGAATGGTAATTATGAAGGTGGTGAAACAACCTTTAACGGACTGGCAGTCGTGCCTAAACAGGGAATGGCGCTCCTTTTCCTCCACGACTTGGAGCATGAAGGTAGCCCCGTAAAGCAAGGTATAAAGTACGTTTTGCGTACTGATATTATGTATAGACTCGAAATGGAAAATGATTAGTTGTATGTGACTTAATCCCTTTTGAAGCTTGCACAAGAATATTTCATCCTTTACTATGACTGTAATTAAATTATTTTCAACCTTATTATTGGGCGTATTTTCCCTGACAGCTATTGCACAAACTAAACCGAAGCCTAATGCTGGTAACACTGCTGCGGTAAATAAGCAATTTAAGCAAAAGGACACATCGTATTGGGTTGATAACTTTCGGCAATTCAGAGACGCTTTGTATCAAGCGGATAAACCAAAGGCAAAGGTGTTTTTCGATTTCCCGTTTAACAATGAGACAAACGAGATATGGTATTTAGCTTATGCCGGTAATGATGAAGCCATTGATAAGCTGAGTGCAACCGTAAAACCACTTACAGAGAAAGACTTCGACAAATACTTCAGTAAGATCTTTTCACCCGAATTGATTAAATGCCTGTTGCCCATTAAGACGGATGAGTTGTATAAAAAGGGCGAAAGTGAAAGCCCTGAATTGAAAAGTGGTTCTACAACCTATAAGCTGTATGTCACATACACTAAGGCTGATAGTACGATCGAATTGAATCTTGCGACCAAAACGTCTTACAAGATTTCAGCTACCGAGTATGAAACAAGCGAGTCGAATTATATTTATTATTTTCAAGTGCTACCGAACGGGCATGTTAAATTTAAGAAGCTGCTAATAGCGGGTTGATAAAAAACAACCGGTTGCCACCCCGAATAACTGTCACCCTGAGCTTGTTGAGAACAAACTTGTTCTGTCATTTCGAATGGAGCCATTCGGGGCTTTAATTATACAGGAGTAGCGGCGTAGTGAGAAATCCCGCAGAGCGGGACAAGTTATGCTTGCGAGTCAGGCGGCTATCTCCTTCTATCAGGCGGGCGATCCAGAATAGTCTCCCTGGCGAAGTGCGCGCAGCAAGCGGCGGTTCATGTGTATTGTAAAACGGGCGATGGCTTCTTCTTCGGTTTTTGGTACTTCCGCTGCCACTCGTTGTTCTTCCTGATGTAGGCAAAAGAGCTTGACCTCCTGCGGTGTATATCGTTGCTGTAGCCATTCCAGCACATCTTTTTCCTTCCACTCATATTTCAACCAGGTCATGGCTTTGCCGGTGAGCTTGCGGTATAACGCATGCTGCTTTTGGTGGGCTGGTACACCGGCATATACTTTCGAGTCAATCCGGGAAGCTTTTGCCAGCAGGGTAGCATACTCCATCGTCTTACGAAAAGCAGGGTCCTTCTTCACCCGCTCACCCGTCAATGAACTGCGGCTGCGCATAAAATAACGCTCATGCATCTTATAGATGCATATAGGGCCAATAGTGCCTGTGACAAGCGGTATACCTTCAAACCATGCCATTCGATTGTTTTCTACAAAGTTAGAAGGTCAGTCAGGCCCTTGCGAAATTATGTCGCGGACTCCATAGGAGGTTGGGGTGGGTGCCAGAGATGGCGGGGTGGAAGCATCAGTTTTACGGAATAGCCAGGCATTCTTTCTAGGCCCCGTTTGGCTCTTTCTTGGTGGTTCGATACGGGCTTCAGGAATGCGTCATCCTTGCAGGTTAAAGCGTATTTGGAGCAGAGGTTAGCCTGAAACGGTGTAAGGGTAAGATCTCCTTGGCTTACCTTTTAGACAAAAAGATTGCATAAAATAATTCACATCAGGATGGTTACTCTATGGGGGTGATACGTTTTTATACTATAGTAAAAATACTAACTGGCATAGTTAATATGTTCAGTCCTTTGTTAAGCCAATTTTAGTCAACCCCTTACAGCATGAAGGCATCTATTAACGGTGTACTGATGAACAGTGCTATTCAAATTACTGAAAACCATTTTACGATTGTTTTTGACTTTGCCGCTGATGTCTATATTGGGGGAGAAGTTTGCTGCCTGTTGAACAATACACTAGAACAACTCTCGAAGACCAAAGTAAGCAATCAGGGTACTATTAAATTAGTGATTTACCCTAGTAATCAACAAATTGACCTATCTATATTCGGACTTCTCTGTCTTATCAAGAGTAAGTGCCCTGCCGTCGGAATAGTATTCGATCTGAGGAAATTGGAAGACGATACTCAACACGGATTGTCGTTTAAGATTAGGCAATACTGTACGGCTTCTTACCTATTTTTTGATAAAATCATTCTTGAAATCCAATACAAATCAGGGTTATTCAATATAGAAAATGTAAGCTCCAAGGAATACTGGCTTCTCATTTCAAGCAAGTTTATTCCGGTATTCAAAATCGATGATGCTTTTAATAAGACAGGATTTCTTGAACCACCATCTGAAGATGCTATCTCTGCTATTTTTGGTGCCGCCAAAACCATTAATACAGACAAGGTTGCCAATAAGCTTTTATTACATCTCGGATTGTCTGTTTCTTTTACCCAGTATTACTTATTGTGCTTAATAGACGCATTGGAATATCTACGTATATCCCATTATTTTATACAGGACTACGCCGATAGAAAAATCAGTAAGAACATTTCGTCCAAGTTATGGATCAAGATAGCAGGTGATCCTTATAAGGATTATTACAAACCTGTAAGCAATATTTTGTATAAAGTCCTTCATCAGCCAGGTCTTTTAATCCTTATATTTTCGCGCTTGGTTGCTAATATTATACCTGAATATACCAACCGCCCAACTGACCGTGGAGTGACATTTAATTCACTCGCGCTCAAAATTGAGGAGATCTATAACATTAGCTATACCATTTTTGGCGGTTTACGTGAAATTGCAGGCAATATCATCGAGCATTCTTCTGAAAGGAGTGGATTGTTGCTGGCAAGGATTTTCAAACTAGATGAACTTATAGCATTCAAAAAACTCAGCTTCCCGGGCTTCGAAAGCTATGGAAAAAGGTTGGAAGCGCAATCTTCCGATCAGCAATACTTATTGGATATTACGGTACTTGACTCAAGCACTATCGGGATTGTTGAGTCATTCAGCTGCCGTACTAAACAGCAGCAAAAAAAGGCTCTGGCTTCTATAGTGCCAGAACAGCCGTCAGTCTGGATTGCAGATAGGAAAATATTAGACGATTTTTTTTCCTATCCTAATGCCGGTTTAGGACATGAAATATTTCAGGTTATCGCCAATGCCGGCCTTATTGTATTTAATAAGAATGTTGAACAGATGCAAGGATTCTTTTTTGTTTCATCGCCAAGCAAAGATGTCTTGCCCATTGATGTATTCAACAACCAGCAACTAGCAGGTATTTCGCTCAATAAGGGGTTCTATTCAGCAGGTACTCATTACAATATCGTTTTTCCATTATTTCGCAAGGCTGCAGCAGCTACCGAACTCATCCATGTACTGTCTCACAGCACATGGAACAATTATTCCGAAAACAATAGCATACTAGATTACAGTTATATCAGACCAGGTAATACGCCAATAACCCCTATGGCTTTGCTGGAAGTAGTTATAGAACACAAGCCGATTGACATACATGACAAGTACAGTCAGGAGATTGAAATAGTCCAGGAGGTGGTCAATAAAACCAAGCGTTATGAGGCTTCTTCTGTAATCCCTGTGATCCATCTCGGCAATTCGGGCTTACAACATGCCGGTCCAGGCCACCTGATACGCATATTGGCTGGCATTAAATATAAAACCACGTTCAAAGATATAGTTGTTATGGGTTGCCCAATAGAATCCGTCATGGAAGTTTTTGAATTGCTACGTACGAATGAGAAGCGGTTTTGGAGCGATAGTTATTGCGTAGTATTTTATGTCTCATCCGATAATCATTATCTACCCATCACTTTGTTTTGCAATAGCTATGAAGAATGCATTCGTTTGAACCATCTTTCGAATGATATCCTTATCGGAAATGAAATACCGGAAGTTGATTTCCCAAATGTATCAGGCTCCAGGTTATTTGATCATGCAGACGAAAAACAAGCAAGGATGGTAGAGATCGATACTGTTATAGAGGTAGAAGGCCTTACTTTATTTGAACACTATGCAAAGGCTTGTTTATTAAAAGAATTAAACGATTAGCATGACTAAAGATTTTAATTTCCAGGGATATAAAATAAGCAATAGTCATGTCCGGCTTGGCTCCAAGATACATATCCAGGATTTTTACTACGCCAGCAGGATGTTTCAGCACAGTTATTTTGCCAATCGCTTTGCCATTCTAATAACCCGGCATATCATCAATCTGATACATCAGCAAGGGCTGAAGGGGAAAAAGTTGGTTATTGTAGGGTATGGCAAGTATTCGGAGCTACTGGTAGTAAGAGTCATGAAGATTCTGGAATTACGCAACAAAGTGACAGAACTGGAATCTGTCAATTACGAGATCATTGGCGATACAGAAATACCTTCGCTTTTGCGACAGCACAAATTTAGCAATCAGGACCGTATCATCTTCCTAATACCGGTGGGTTCTACCCTATCCACAGGCATCAAAATGCGTAATTTCTTATTACAAAACCCGCAAGTAGTGGCCAGCAATATCATCGAGCCATTTATCAATATTTTGTTGGCAACTGATGGCGAACTAAATGAAGCAAGGCTCGATCTATTCCGAAATAATGAGTCAGATATCCTATCCCAGTATGGCTGGAACAATATAGATCTGGAGCAAAAAATAATAAATGTAAATACCCTGGACAACGAAGGCCCTATTATTATAGGCAACAACTCTCTCCATAAGAACAACAATAGTATCATTAAAACATCCGTTAATCAAAAATACTTTATTGCCCTAGAAAGTAAGTGGCATAATATACATAATTGCGAGCTTTGCTTTCCACATAACCCTGATACAACTGAAGCTGAATATGCCAAAGAACATCCGCTTATAGAAACCGACCGTGCTTCAGTCACTCCTCAGCTAATCCTAAACGACCACTTTAATTTCTCCGGAAAAGAACTGAATCTCAATAAAGATGAGAATAAAATTATATTGGACCCTGCTTATCATTACTATGGCCATCAATTTTACGGAGGGAATGAGCATTTTCATTTTATCAAACCTAGCGAGTTTCTTGAAAAGCATTATGCACAAGTGGAAGATTGGTTAAACGGTATTAATACTAAAGTAAGCATACTACATAAAGCGCACGGATGTAAAGTAACGCTTATTGCGCCCGAAGGGAATCTGAACTCGAATTTTACTTCACTCATCAACGAATGTATTTTCAGTAACACTGCCAACATCATTCAATACAATACTAAAAACGACTTCGTTCAGAACTTTATTCAGCTATATCAAGACATTATTAAGCAGTCAGAATACATATTTTATGTTGATGATCTTGTACTTACTGGTTCTACTTTCCATGCGTCGAATAATTTTATCAGACAATGCCTGGAAGGCGAAAACAAAATATCCAAAGGTTTTGATGCAGTAATAGCGCTAATCACACGAGCTGACGATTTTACGATTCGCCATATGGCCAGAGAGCTAAACCAAAGCGGAGGTCCAAGCGATAAAAATATTTACGCCTTTAAGCATTTGCGAATCCCTCCACTTATTTACAGTCACTTAGAATGCCCGGTTTGCAAGCAATCCAATCTATATAATGAAATTGCCGAGCGGTGTGGACTTACTACCCTCCGGTACTTATTCTTTTATAAAAGTTATGAATTAAAAGTCAGAAGCTTCCCTACTAAAACACCTCTTTTTACGCCACTTAAATACTATTTAGATGTTTCTTATGACTATAAAGGAGAGCAACTGGATAAAAAACAAGTTATTGATAATGTAGAAATAATTGAGGGTCTTTATAAAAACCAGCACTTACTTAAACTGGTAATAACGGACCTGTTACTTCGCCCGGAGGCGAATGAATATTTTCGCGGCAATAATACTTTCAATGACCTAGTGGGCCACATACACGAAAAAATGCGCCAGTATAAGAACATTGTTGTAGTAAAACCAATATGCAAAGAGATCTTGATAAAATGTATTACTTTGCCACCTTTTACATATCACAAAGGCGTAAAAGAAACAGTCTTCAGGTGGATCATTGAAGAGACAGACCACTTCATGAAAAATACCATTTTACGTCGCAATGGCCTATTGGTGAGCAATAAGATCACCGACTATTTTTACCTGAAATTATTGCTAAAGCGCCTGTCTTTGTTGAAATCTAACTACTTATTGCGCAAGCGTACGTTAGAAAACATTTTGAAAATGTATGCTTCCGGCGTAGAAGAATTTTTGCAGAAAAAAGAAGCAAGGGCTGAAGGCAGGAAACATTATCTTAAACAGCTTGCCACGTACCTGCATGCCTACCAACATTTACTAAATAATCCTGGAAAAAAATCGCTGGAAGGAACACTCGCGGCAATAACCACTAAAACATTTTCTTCAGAGGATATCCATTTCATGGAAAAAGTACTTAAGTCTCCCTCCTCAGCCCCTCCCTCTCTTAATTATGTGCACGACCTAGAAGCTCACATTAAATACTGCCTGCAAGGCATTCAGAATATCGATACGCTCAATGCTACTTTGAATGGGTACCAGTATTTTATTGTAGCCTGCGTTAAAGAAATTATCCATAATAACGAAGCCAAAGCTATTAAATTAGAGACTAATATCAATACGCTGTACAAAAGCAATAAGTCGCAAATAGACAGAATTACTGACTTTTACCATCTTTTACGCATAATGAAGCTGGAGAACGTAGGAATCTTTAAACAATTCCTTGAACGCATACAGGATACTTCCAAAAATAAACCTGAAAAGCTGCTTCTACAGCACATTGATTTTAAATTTATTGAAGCCCAAAATAAACCTAGTAATTATTTTCTAAGACCTGTATTCGACCTGTTACAATTAGAAAATGAATTCTTACATGATGATACCAAGCGGACGCCGTATGTGTTTGATCAATTTATGCATGTATATAGAGAGCTGACTGGTTCGATAGCAGACAATTCCAAACTTAATACCAAAGTCACGTCCATACTAAATGGAGTCCTGTCTTTAATGGGTCTGGATCCTTCCATAGCTTATATATCGCTAAGTGTACAGGCTACACCCGCACTTGCCGGAAAATATAAAGCAGAAGCACTTACTACATTTACCAATAAATCACATTTTATAGCAGATATTTCGAAAAATAGTTTTATACCAACCATGTATGGCGGTATTACAGCAGATATTAACGGCCCACGGCAAACCTTCACCGAATTAGTTTGCCAACAAGGCGATTATACTACTTTGGTAGACCCACTGTATGACGTAGAAGGCAACAAACTTGATAAGCAAACTTTCAAAGAATTTGAAGAAACCAAACGCAATAAATATAATCATTTGCTATTCTATCGAATATCAGATGTGACTGGCCAGACTGACGAAAATATTTCTGATATCCCAGTTGGTGTTTTATTTATTGCCGTTCAAAATCCTAAAACACTTGATAGCTGGTATTTTAACTGTGAGCGACTTCGCTATCTTTTATTGTTGCAAGGAAAACTCATTGCTTTTATTCGCCATCATATATTAAATGACGGATTCAGGGCATTTTTAGAAGAAACTCAAAAGCTTCATTCGCTTACGACCTACCGGCATGGTTGGAATACCTATATCAACCAGATTCTAAAAAAAGTAGAAAAAATTGAAGGAAATGAAGACAAGAAGGCATTATTGATTCCCTGGATCGATCTACTTCTTGACCAGACACGACTGGCGCGTGACCTTTTGGTCATTCAGTTCATTCCTGACAAGATGGAAAGGCTAAAGAGGCTTGAATTATCAAAATATACCCGGGAAAGAATATCCAGTTCATCCTTAAAGACAATACTGGAGGAAAAACTAAAACTGGCTTATTCTCACGATAATTCAAAGCCTTACTGCATACCAACGGTGGAATTTAATCATTTTGATCAACCTGATAAAGAGTTCATCATCTACAGAGAAATATTTTCTATCATCATTCATGAAATTATTACCAACATTATCAAATATGCGCGAAATGAATCAAAAGATCAATATATAAAATTTACGCTTACTGAAACTGATGGCTATTCTTATCTCGAAGTTCTCAACCCATTTCATGAGAAAAGCCACTCACAATATGAAAACCGTTTTAGTGAAGGGAGAGGCATAAAAATGATCCTTGAAATATACAGGCGGGTTTTTGACTTACAGGAAGTTGAAATCGGCCCAAATGAAAAGGACAATACGTTTTTAGTAAGGTTACCCTTAAATATCGAGGATTAATGCAAAAGAAAATACTGTTTATTGAAGATAAATATTGTGATTATGAGCTTCTTCATGAGGGGCTATCCCAAAGGTACGCATGCTATCCGCATATTAATGGTACATCCGACGAGTTTGAAAAGTTCTTGGAATTGTTCAGCGATTACCTTGACACTCCAACAAACGCGATAGAGACCAAGCTTGTAAACTATATTATTGGAATCAACCCCGATATCTTCATTGTGGATATAGCGTTATTTGAGGAAGGAGTTGGTAACAGGCTTGATTTTTCGGGAGGAATACTCAGACAGGAATTCCTGGCCAAACATTTTCCACGTACGCCAGCGGTAATACTTACCCAGTATCTTGATCATGAAGTAAACCAGTTTATGCAAGTTAGAGATGTTCATGTATATAAATATGAGTTCAAAGGAGCCTACCCAAATCCGGCCATCATTAGACATTTATCCGGAATTTTTGAATCATTCACTCATTGGTAAAACCATTTTATGCAAAAAGATAGCCGACATACCATCGATAAAATGATCGATCAGATTTTTATGCTACTTATGATATTAAGTGTTATCGCACTGCTCTTATTAATGGGTGCAGGGCTGTACTGCTGTGTTTATGCAGTTTTTAATGACCTCGATGTGAATAAACTATTGAAAGGTATTGAATTCATATTTATTGCTCCATTACCTTTGTTAATCGGAAGCGCGTTTTACAAAATGTATACTAAAACAATTAAACGCACAGTAATTGGTATAGAATCGAACGTAGATTTTGAAAGAGATCAAATCATGGTAGATCTTACCATTACCAAATACCTTTTTACTTCTACCATTATATCCACTTTACTAGTAATTTTAATAGAATTTTTGTATCGTATGATACAAAGCAAAGACCCCGATCACTATTACACGATCATTATTCTTGGGCTGGTACTCTTAGGAATGCTTATATTTTACATTACCCGTATTAGTTCGCACCTTGATCACAAGATCAAAGATTCAAAGGATAGTATTCAAAAACGTGTAATAGATACTTTTAAACGAAAGAAAATTCAGTTAAAAGACCAACTAGATCCCGATCAAGATGGAGGGACTACTTCCAATATATAAATGTTTATGAATCAAATCATTATCGGTAAATTGCCAAAAAGGGAAGTTGATGAAAATTGGTTAACGCAGTTCGTTTATTGCATGGTATTAATATTTCTGAAGAAGAACATCTGGAGGACGTCTATAGTCGATTGGAAATTCTAACCCTTAAAGTCATTGAAAAAAAACCTACAAACTGTATCTCACTCCCTCAACCTCCACAATATCCCCGCACACACCAACATCATCACCGCTGCAAAGTGAAAGAGTAAGCTAATATCCACATGCGCATCGCGCAAAGCTCCACCTGCATACAACCCAATTCCCCCTACAATACAGGAAAACAAGTTGAGGATGCCGTACCCCGTAGCTCGGTAGCGCTCATCAGACACCATACAAAGAATAGGCATCATATTCGTGTCACTGAAAGCGCGGGTGAGACCATAGATCATGAAGCATGCTACCGCGAGGAAGAGAATATTAGTCATGCTGCCAACGAAGACAAACGGTGCCGCAATACACAGGCCAATAGCCGGTACCAGTATCCGTGCACGCGGATTGGTCTTGCTCCAGCGGTCGGCGAGGAAGCCGCCCAACAATACCCCGGCAAGAGAAGCAGGATATAAATAGCCGGTAGCATAGACGCCTGCCATAGACTGAGAAAGCGAAAACGTTTCTTTATAGTAAGTAGGAAGCCAACCCAACACGAGCCAACCGATAACACCCAATAGTCCCCAAAAGACCAGCACCATGATAAAGCCCTTGCGACTGAACAGGTCTTTCACAGCCTCACCCAGCTTCACAGCTGGTGCTTTGGGTGCATTATCTGTTGCAGGTATAGCAGCCTTCGGTGCATCTCTTAATACAAATAGCAACCCCACTGCATACACCACACCGATCATACCGATCAGGGAAAACGCTTTCGTCCAGGTATAATCTTCCGCGATCCAGCCACCTAAAAATCCGAGGCTTTGCCCCAGCATAATGCCAGTCATGTGAATGCCCGTAGCAAGTGAGCGGGTGGAACCACGGTGATAATCAGCGATCAGTGCCAGCGCAGCAGGAATATAACAGGCTTCGCTGACACCCATGAGCGCACGGGTAAACAGCAATTGGTTGAAGGTTTGCGCATGTACGGTGAGCCAGGTCACCAGCGACCAAACAAATAAACTGATAATAATAACACGGCTGCGACTATAACGATCAGCAAGAAAACCAGCGAAGGGACTCAATAATCCATATATCCACAGAAATACCGAAGTAAGCAGACCAAACTGGGCATCGGTCATCGGGATGGCTTCCACGATGGATGAGCGCATAGTGGTGATCATGATGCGGTCGAGGTAGTTGAGTAACCCCACGACGAACAGCAGACCCACCACCAGCCAGGCACGTGCACCCGGTTTTGATACTGATGCAGGAGATATTGTAGAGAGCGCAGTCGCCAATTTCTTAATGTTTATATGATTAATGAATCAAGTTACAATTGCCGATTGCCGACACTGCCGATTGCCGTCTCCTAAGCATGCATCCCCCCATCCATCAAAATATTCTCCCCATTGATATATCCACCCGCTGCCGATGCCAGCAACACTACCACACCTTTAATATCATCCTGGTTGGCCATGCGGCGAAGGGGTACCTTCTTCGTATAGTTGGCAAGGAACTGTGGATGCTGGTTGTTGAACAAACCACCGGGACTGATACAATTCACCCGCACATTCTTACCCGCCATCATTCTGGCCCAATAACGGGTGAGGTTGATGAGGCCACCATTGTGAAAGAAGTAATCGGGTGGGGGATTGGTGCTCATATCGGTGTTCTCGTAATTGGAAAGATCAGGGCCAAACATACCCATCATCGACGCAATATTGATAATGCTACCACCACCGCTTGCCACGATCAGCTCCGTCATCTCACGCATGAGGTCAGTCATACCTGTAGCGTTTACGTGCATCGACTCTTCAAACTCCTCGATGGGGGAGTCGTAGTTCTTCATGGGCCGCGATACCGCATTGTTTACAAACACATGCAGCTTGCCAAACTGCTTGCTGATCTGTTCCTTCAATTGTAGAATAGAAGCATGATCACCTTGGTCGAGTGGGAGGGCGTGTACGTCTAATCCTTGCGCTTTGAATGCCTGCGTCACCTGCTGGCCTGCTTCCAAACCGCGTGAGGCGGTGATCACGGTAGCACCTGCTTCGGCGAGGCCCTCTACCATACACTTGCCATACTTGCCGGCACCGCCGGTTACCAGTGCTACTTTATTTTTTAAGCTGAACAGTTCGTTGATGTGCATACTATAGCATTATTTTTTTACCACCCTGGAGCCGGCTCTCTTCGGCCGCTACCAGCGTACGGATAATATTAGCTGTCTTGGAAAAGGCAAGGCGCGGCTTCCCTTCCTGCACCGAGCGGATGAACTCGATGATGTTATCACGGAACATGGAGTAAGAGTTTTTGATATCGATCAGTCGCCAGCCCTTTTGTCCGAATACAGAGATTTGGAAAGTGCCGGTGATCTCCATAAACAAATGCATAGTGATCTGTAAGCCGTTGCTCAACTCGATATGTACAATATCCTGTCCTTCCTTGCCGATGTGTTGTACCGACTTTGCCGCCACATCATCCACCAGTGAGAAGATGCCTTCCATCAGGTGCACGCCATATTTAATCCAATCCTTTTTACCCACGGCAGTGATCAGTTCCAGCTGACCCAGCGAAGCAATATCCTGCTTCACGATCCTGATCTCGTTGGCATAGCGCTGCGACGAGCACGACATGATGAACTTGCCAGCCGCCGCTTGCGCGGCAAAGTAGTCGAGGTCGGCTTGTGTGCCAGCCAGTGGTTTATCGATGAACAAAGGAATGCCTGCTTCAATAAATGGTTTTGCCATGGCCACATGGTGTTCGGGATCATCACGTGTAAGCAATACGGCATCCACCTGACCGATCATATCTTCAAGATTCGCCACTACATGTTGTATCTGTGCAGCCTTGGCAATGCTGGCAGAGATAGCAGCATCCTGCGTCCACACATGCGTCACCTGTGCGCCGGGAATGCCCAGCGTATCACGGTTGGCAGTTAAGTAAGCCGCCACAGCGGGATAACCCACTGCGGTGATCTCATCACCATCGAACGTGCCGTTCACAATACACGACCAGCTATAAGGGTGCGCATTGCCCGGACTCATGCCTATAACACCTAATCGTATCATCGTTGTACTATTATTTTATTTCAGCCAGCCGTTTACATGCCACTGGTGCAGGTTTAAAAAATCAGGTTCAGGATAAGCCAGTGCTTTTGCCTGCTGCATAGCGGAGGGGGATAGTAATTCTCCTTCCACTGCCTGCAGACTTTGCTCTAAATACTCCATCTTGTCCAGCCCTACCAGGATAGAAGATACCTCTTTAAATGACAAGGCAAAGCGGGTGGCCAGTTGAGGCAGCTCCATCTCAAGTTCCTGTGCCAGTTCACCAAAACGCTGAATGCGTTCTTCCACCGGTTGCAGTGCAGTATGCAGTCCACGTCCCCGCGTGCTCAGCAATCCTTTCAGTAATACGGAGCGTATCACGATACCCACACCTTTTTCTTTGGCAAGACTAAACAATGCTTCCTGTCGCTGGTCCAGCAAATTGAAGGGCACCTGTATCACATCCCATATGCCACTTTCAATAGCGGCTTTGGTTTCAGCAGGCGTGTACGTAGATACACCACTGCTTCGAATAATACCGCGTTGCTTTAAGGAAGCAAATGTTTCCAATACATCAGGATGAGCCACAATTTCCGGATCACTATCATGCAGCATGAATACATCTGCGTAATCTGTTTGCAGCGCTGACAAACTTTCCTGCAAAGATTCATTGATCAGGGCAGGCAGGTCATCGGGTATTGATTTATCAGCCCGGCGCAGGTGCTTGCATTTCGTGGCGATCACTACTGCTGACCGGTTGCCGGCAAATGCTTTGCCGATAATGGCTTCACTGTTGCCGTATTGTCGCGCGGTATCTATGAAATTAATGCCTTCTTCCAATGCTGTATGCAGCAGGTGAACGGCGCCTGCTTCGGTAAGCATATCAGCCTGACTGTGCACGCCAATGCCATACGGCATGCCGATCTCCACACCGCCAAAAGCCAGTTCCGATACTTCGATGCCTGTATTACCTAATAAGCGCTTGTTCATTTTTGAGTTTACTATAAATGTATTCCTAAAAGCTAATACCTAAAGGCTAACAGCTAATTCCCCATACAATGCCTGCTCTTTTACATCAGGCTCCACTTCCGCCTGGTATTGCACCCACTGATCGGCTGCCTCTGTAGCACTGTTAAAAAGACTGCTGCCAGTAGCTGCCAGCAACGCTGCTCCCAGGCAAGCTGCTTCACTGCAAGCCGGTATCATAAAAGGCCGTCCGGTAACAGATGCCTTGATGGCTGTCCACAAAGTACTGCGCGCGCCGCCCCCGGTACTTACCACGCCGGTAGGAGCATTGCCATCGAGTTTATGCAACAGGTCAGCCAGTCGCCAGGCAGTCGACTCAAGAATAGCACGAACATAATGCCCATGCTGATGATGACGGGTGGCGCCTTCAAACAGGTATTGCGTGTCATTGGCCTGCTTGTGCATGATAGCTTGTAAGCCTTCGCTGCCAGGTGCTATAGTAGCTGCCGCTTGCAGCAGTTGCTGTATATTTTGTTCCGGCGCTTTGGTTCGCTGGTACCATTCCAGGAAACCGGCGCCGTTGTTGTCGAATGTCATGTTGAAATAATGCTGCGCATCCAGGCCCGGCGCTATGCACACGGTCTCCTGTGTATCGTAGCGATGGCTGTAACGAACAGCTGCCAACACAGTGCCGGTAGATTCGCTGAGGCGGTCGCCGGTATGCACGCCTGCGCCGATGGATGCAATATGGTGATCGAGGCCACCAAGGAAGAAAGCCGTACTACGTGTAAGTCCCAGCAAGCTGGCGCCTTCACGCGTTAAAGTGCCGGCGCTGGTACCGGTGCGATGCGGCGTTGCCACATAAGAGGTATCTGGCAACACACAAGCCAATGCCGCGGGCCACCAGCTACCTCCTTGCACGTCGAGTAATCCCAGCAAGGAAGCAGTACTTAAATCACTAAAGCGCTGACCGGTCACTACCAACGTAAGATAGTCGGAGATGGTGAGCATGGAAGTAGCACGCTTCAACAGCGCTGGTTGCGACTGGTACCATAATAGTTTATTGACGGCCGAATGTTTGGAAAGCGGAATGCCCATGCCTGTCTTCACCCGCCATGCCTGCAGCTTGCAAAAAGCATCGAGGTCGGGATGCACATCGCCTGCTCTTTCATCGGGCCACAGGATGATGGGCGTTAAGGTCTGGTTGTCTTTATCCAGCAGCACAAAGCTGTTGGCCTGTGAAGCATACGACATGGCCTTCACCTGTTTCGGTTGTGCATTGGCTTCCTGCAGTGCCTCGGCAATGGTTTCCTGTAATGTGGTCCAGAAGGCAGCAACGGGCAGTTCACAAATATTATGTGCAGGCATTTCCTTGGGCACGGGCTTGCGACCGAGACCGCGCAGGCGGCCAGCTGCGTCAAACAGTCCAGCTTTGAAATAAGAAGTGCCAAGGTCTATGCCGAGATACAGGTCCATCATACATCAGTTTGTCAGCGCCTGCAGGGTAGTGGCCACCAATACCCCGCCGCTGGTGTGATCAAAAATAGCATTCGATGCTTCATAGCCTCCCTGTGCCGCTGCTTCCTGCGTCACAATGTATCCCTGCAGCTCACCATTGGCCAGCGTGATCACAAATACATTGCGGTGTTGTGCTTTCAGTTGCAGGGCATACTCGATAAATACTTCGCCGGGCCAAGCCACGAAAGTCCAGGGACCCACCTGGATCACCTGCACTTCAGCAGGCAGACAGCTTGCATACACAGCTTCCAGTGTGCCCTGTTCTGCCAACTCACACAAGTAGGCAAGCTCCACGGCGCCAAACCAGTTCACTTCTGCCGTGCGGATTGCTTTGGGATTGTTGCCTTCCTGTTGCAGGCGTTCGAGTTGTTGTTGCTTTTGTGCTAAGTGTGTTGCTGCAACAGTTTTGTCCGGAAACTTTTTCTTTGGCAGGTCGGTAAAAAGCTGACGCACGCTGGTGGTGATGTCGCTGGTATATTGAATACGATCAAAAACACTGGCCACTGCATTGGCCAGTATTGAGCCGATACGTTGCGCTTCTGCCAGCGTATTGCTTTTCGTTACATAGCGGGGGCTTTGATTGCCCGCAGCGCCGGTATGGTATAGTACAGGGCAGGGAACGGTCAGCAGCTTTTGTTGCAACAATTGTCTGGCCACTCCGGGAAAATCACCACTGTACAGGGTTGAATCTTCATGCAGCACGGTGGGATGCATATTGCAAATCAGCATCACGGCAATGGGCTTGCTGGTATTCACCGAGCGAACGATCATCACGGGCACATCGAGGTCGGAAGGGCCATCAGGATCCTGCCGGTTGGTGCCGATGCCGGTGGCATTGGCCATGGCAAGTCCAATGCGTGCAGGCGTAGCCCTTTCATAAGCCATAATGCCGGCTTCCACCATGCCTGCTTCCATCAGGCGTAGCCACGCTTCATCAGGGTCGGGAACAGTCGCATCGTGACTGCCTGCCACGAAGGGAACGATGACAGGCCCTGAATGCGTATGCGTAGCGCTGATGAGTATATGAGCAGTGGGTATACCTGTTTGCTGGCTTATCTGTTCACGCACACGTGCTACAGAAGCTTTGCCGGTAAAGATCACATCGTTGCCGATGAACAAAACAGGCGTAGCGCCATCGGATATATAGAGTGCAGTGCTCAGTAAAGGATCATGTACGCCTGTACTGTTGCGGGCTGTAAAAGGGTAGCCGGCCAGGTGTAATGATATTGAAGGCGTAATATTTACTTCCGCTGCACCGGCTACCAGGGTATGGACTTTGTCATACATAGGTGTACTTTCTCTTTATTAATAACCTTTATCCCAGTCGGGTTCAATATTCTGTGCGGCGGTTTCAGACACATATACATCCGTGCGAAGCGTTTGCAGGATCGACTCCGGCACCAGCGGCGTCACTGGCCCGTGCAATACAAGGCGTGTAATGAAACGCTGCCAGGAAGTAGTAGTGCCATGTACGCTGATAGAATGCGTATCGTATCGGTGTTTGGCTTCGATCACCTGTGCCGGACCGATAGTGGCAGCCTTTGGCGGCACCGCCGCCAAATTGCCACTTTTACCAAAACTGCCATGCAGCGAATTCTGTGCGAGTGTATAAGGGCTTAACGTGCAAATGCGTGGTCCCATCTGCTTCCATTCTTCCAGCGTGCCGCTAAACTCCGGTGCATCCGGTTCTATGAAAGCGAGGTGGCCTGTCCAGCCCGGACCGCTGTAGCAAACATCGGCGCCACCCATATCGGTCAGCATCTTGCCATAGTCTTTGAGGTTCTTATTGGTGAAGCCCACGATCTGCTTTTTGGCAGGGCGCAATGCTTCATCGATGTTGTAATAAAAATATTTGTACATGGCATGAGAGAAACCAAACTCCCAATTCTCCGGGGCAATATTGCCGTTCTCATCGGCATATTCATCCATCGCGAAAGCATACACATTGCGGCAGTCGATCTTGCATGCATTGATCAGCCGTGCCACATGCCGGTAAGTAGGACAGGGGTTGGGCAGGATCATAACGAGCTTTTCACCGGTGTCGGCAGAACGTTTGATGCGTTGGAACATATCGGTCACCCACAGGAACTCAACATCGGCATCGGGCACTACCCGTATCTTAAAATCAGGGTTGGCATGCTTTTCAATATCGCCACGTTTTATATTCAATACTTTGGCAATGGCCGCTTCATCGCGGAAGGGTACGTGGTGAGAAGGTTTATAAGTAAATTGGCTCATAATTGTTGTTTGAAATTTATCGTTGATACCGCAGTGCGCCACCAATCCATGTTTGCATCACCTGCAATGATTCGTCCATGACCACGAAGTCTGCATCATAGCCCGTTTGCAATTTCCCCTTGCGGTCATCGGCGTTGATTACGCGGGCAGGGTTGAGGCTGGCCATGGTGACTGCCTCGTGCAGGTCTACATCCAACATGCTGATGGCGTTGCGCACAGCCTGGTCCATGGTGAGGCCGCTGCCGGCAAGCGTGTTGTCTGTCGTTTTGCGGGCCGGACTACCTTTGTAGGCAAATTCGATCTCACCGCTGTCGCCAAACGTAAACCGGCCTGGCTCCAGTCCGGCGCCTATATTACTGTCTGTAATGAGACACACTTTGCCGGGACCGTTCTTCTTGCTCACCATTGCCATCTTCACAGCAATGGGCTCTACGTGTACGCCATCCAGTATGAAGTCGACGCTTACCTGCTCATCAGCCAGTATGGCTTCTACAATACCGCTGGGGCGAACGCCGGGCTCTCTTACCTCCGGACAGGGAAACACATCATAGAAGTGTGTGGCATGCCGCGCACCGAGCGCAATAGCTGCCTGTGTTTGTTCTACATTGGCCGCAGTATGCGTCATGAAGGCAGGCGTATTGTTGGCCGTCATCAAAGGAATGATGTCCGTGATATTGTCGATGTCGGGTGATACGCTGAACACAGCTGTATAAGGCAGCGTAGCGTTGATCAATGCTTTCACCCGCTTGGGATCGGCTTTGGCTACAGCCTCTGCCGAAAGCGAGCCGGTCAGTTTAAGGAAAGGACCTTCAAGATGAAAACCCAATATATTGGCGCCTTCACTTTTAACCACTGAAATGGTTTTCAGAAAAGCTGCATCTTCCCCTTCTTTGCGGGGCGCTACGGTAGGCAAAAAACTGGTGATGCCATACTGCGGCAGTATGCGGCAGATCATCTCCAGGTCATGCAGCCCGTTATCGATCAGGTATTGGTGAATACCATGCATGTGCAGGTCTACAAATCCCGGAACGATATAAGCATCGCCCAGATCTGTCGTGTGCTCATCGCGGTAATCTTCACCATATATTTGTGTAATAACGCCATTCACTACAGTCACTGCGCCGGGGCGTATACCATCGGGCAGCATCAGCCTGCCTTTCAGGGTAAAAGCGTTACGGGAGTTGGGCGGGATAGTTTTGGTAGTCTGCTCCATCGGCCTGTTGATGATAAATTGCTTAATAGGGTTTGCCCGGCTGCTTACTGCTGTTGGAGGCAGGTGAAGCAGCATGAAACTTTTGCAGGATGCCATCGCAATACTGGCCAAGGCCCACCACGTCGGCGCCAACATTCACAAACTGGTAACCCATCTCCAGGAATTCTTCCAGCATGCCGATGCCGCCGGAAGTGGCGGCGAATTTTCCGTGATCCCTCGCTGCTTTGGCTACGAGCTTACGCGCTTCCAATAATTTCGGATTGTTCCAATCACCAGGCGCGCCAATGGATTGACTGAAATCGCCGGGACCGAAGAACAACATGTCATAACCGGGCACAGCGGCGATAGCATTGATATCATTCAGCGCTTCCACATCTTCTATCTGTAATACGATAAAACGTTGTTCGTTGGCATGTTGCAGGTAAGCGGCAAAGTCGTGCCGGGTATAACCACCGTCGGCGCTGCCGCCATCGATGGGGCGCAAACCTTGCGGATGGAAGCGCGTCCACTTCACTACCTGCTTTGCATCGTCGGCGCTCATCACGTGTGGCACCATGATGCCGGTAGCATCCATTTCCAGCGGCTTGATATAATCACTGTAGCTGCCGCGTGATACGCGTACCATCACGTCGGTATCATGACATTTGGTGGCCCATATCTGGGAATTCAACACCGACCAGTCCTGCGCCAGGTGCTCACGGTCTATCCACAGGCAATCGAAGCCTGCCATCGAAGCAATCTCCGCTGCCTGTCCATCGCCAATGTTCAGCTTCAGGCAACTGGCCGTTTTCCCGGCACGCAGTTTTCTCAATACGCGGCTGTCTCTCATTTTCGTCATACGCTTATATAATTAGTTTCCTTCTGTTTCGCGATTCCGTATTAGTCAGGCCGCTCAAAGCGGCCAGACCAGGTAGCTTTATCGTTCTGCGCTAAAGTTTGAACTTCTTAAGTGAAATTATTATACTGATCTTCAGCAACGCATTCGCTGCTGCCACGCGCACATCCTGGTCTGCATCCTTCAACAACCTTTCCAGCACAGGCACATCTTCCTCCTCGCCGTTGCGGGATAACGCTTCCGCCAGCTCATAACGCGCAGCTACAGGTCCTTGTAAATATTCCAGCAATTGTTTTTTAACGGTATCCTTTTGCGCCCCTGATGAATGAACAAACAGCGCACTTACCACATATACCCTTGCAGGCTCAGTAACAGGTAACCTGTTCACGCATTGTTCCAGCAACTGACGCGTACTATCACTCACCGATCCTTTGAAGCGCAGTGCATACGCTGCTCCGCGGTAGTCGGCGGCATCGGGGTAAGCCAGTAAAGCTGCCAGACTGTCTTCTCCGGCCTGCGTTCCTCCGTTGCACTGTACCCAGCGAGCCATGGCCCTGAAGCCGCCGGAGCCGGTAGCGGCATCCTGTTTCACTTCCGGCAACTCAGTGGTATAACCCAGCTTGCCCAGACTTTCCAGCGCCACCAATCTTGGATGTGCCGAGTCTCCATGAAGGTATTGATTGGTCACCAGCTTTATGCAGGCGTCGTAGTTAGTGATATCGCCTATATGCTTATACAACCTTGCCAGT
Source organism: Paraflavitalea sp. (assembly GCF_059502485.1). Taxonomy (NCBI): domain Bacteria; kingdom Pseudomonadati; phylum Bacteroidota; class Chitinophagia; order Chitinophagales; family Chitinophagaceae; genus Paraflavitalea; species Paraflavitalea sp. The sequence continues at coordinate 1,341,334 of NZ_JCACET010000011.1, read as the reverse complement.
ACGCGTGTGGCGCCGATGGCATTGGCCGGGTTCTCTGCCCGCAACTGTATAAAAGCGTTTTCAATCCCTTCCGTATGGTTATTCGATACCAGCGCTTCGCCTGCATGCACTTTAATGAAAAAGCTCTTAGCTGTAGATATAGCATTGCGCAAAGTATCCACACAAGCCTGCTCCTCAACAACATTTGTTGTAGTAGTATCAGCATCATTACACGCAGTATGACCAACAATGCCCATAAGTAGAATATAGATTACGCTATTACGCAACACCACTATAATTTAATCATTGATATCAATTGCTAAAAGCTAACGCCTAAAAGCTAACACCTAATATCCAAATTCCTTCTCCACCTCCGTGATCGCATCCTCGATCATGTCGATCCCCAGCATCGCATGTTTTTCATCCATGATCAATGGGGGCGACATGCGCAGGATATGACCCGCCGGTATCCAGGCCAGTCCTCGTTGGAAAGCCTTTTGATAGACGAGCGTCCCAGCTTTGGGGAACGGTTCCTTTGTTTGCTTATCCTTCACCAGCTCGATGCCGAGCAGGAAACCTTTGCCTTTTACATCACCGATGATGGGGTGTTGCTCCTTCATGCGCTCCAGGCGTTTCATGATAGCAGCACTTACAGTGCGCACATTGTCCAGCAGGTCCTCTTCTTCGATCACCTCGATAGAGGCGAGTGCAGCAGCACAAGCCATGGGGTTACCGCCATAGCTGCTGGAAGCAGAAATACTTTCCAGTGCTTCGCCATATTCTTCTTTCAGCACCATCGCGGTTACGGGGAAACCGTTGCCGAATGATTTGCCGAGCGTAACGATATCAGGCACCACATCCCAGTGATTCATACATAGCCATTCACCGGTGCGTCCCATGCCGGCCAGCACTTCATCGTCAAACAGCAGCACCTTGTGTTTGTCACACAACTTACGCAGCTTGGGGAAGAAATCATCGGGCGGGAAGATAGAACCGGCCCAGCCTTGCGCAGGCTCCAGCACAAAAGCGGCAAGGTTACCCACAGTGCTTTCTGTGATGAACTGTTCATAGAACTCGATGTACTTATCGGTATCGATCTTGCCATCAGCCTTGGTCCACAACGGACGATAAGGATCAGGACGGGGAACCATGTAAAAACCCGGAGCGCGGGTAGGGCCGTAGCTGAATACATCACCACGGATCATCTGTGCGCAGCTTACAGCCGCCATCGACTTGCCATGGAAATCGCGGTACCCGCTGATGAACTCATGTTTGCCGGTGATGGCGCGGGCAGCACGGATAGCTGCCTCCACAGCTGATGAACCATCACTGTACAGCTGAATGGCATTCAGGTTGCCGGGCAACACATCAGCCATCTTTTCCAGCAATTTCTCTTTTACCGGCGTAGTGAAATCGTGTGCGTTCATGAGCTTCTTAGCCCAGTAGGCCACGGCTTCCGATATCTTGGGGTGACAATGACCCAGGGAAGTTACATAAATGCCCGAGCTGAAGTCGAGGTACTTGTTGCCGTCCACATCTGTCAGCGTCACGCCATAGCCCTCTTCAAAGCAAACAGGGAAGAGCTTCACCTGGCTGCTGAGCCCTTTCATATACTTTGCAGCATTACTATGCATGGCCTTCGATCTGGGCCCGGGCGTATCCGTTATCAAATGAGGTACACCTTTAGCACTTTCTTTCCACCAATCTTTTTTTGTACTTGTAACAACAGAAGTCATGATATAATGAATGTATGAAATAATAAACCCCAACCGGTCGATGGGTCAGGGTTCAAATTTGAAAAAAAGTACCAGCTTTTATGACGCAAGTTCTACCGAATACTGGTATTATTTTGCTGGTTTTGAGAGCCCTGACTATTGAAGCTAAAGCCTGACCGCCAAAGGGCTAACAGCTAAAGCCTAAAAGCTAATACCTGTCTACTTCTTCCCGTACCGTTTCACACGCAGGGCAGCCTGCTCGCGATGCGCCATAAAACCTTCGATCTCGCACAGGCGCATGGCATATTCGCCGATCTCTGCGCTGGCCTTGGGCGTACAGCGTTGGTACGTGCAATTCTTCAGGAACTTGCCCACCCACAGGCCGCCGGTAAAGCGCGCTGCTTTTTTGGTAGGCAGCGTATGGTTAGTGCCGATCACTTTATCGCCATAAGCTACATTGGTTTCCGGGCCGAGGAACAGAGCGCCATAGTTGCGCATATGTTGCAGGTAATAATTAGGGTCCTTGGTCAAAACCTCCACGTGCTCATAAGCCAGCTTGTCGGCTTCTATCACCGCCTCAGCATCATCTTTCACCAGGATGATGGAGCCGTTCTCCTCCCAGGCCACGCGGGCCACCGCAGCAGTAGGCAAGGTTTGCAATTGCCGCTCTATTTCTACGAGCGTTTCCTCAGCCAGCTTTTTAGAAGTAGTGATCAGGGCGCCGGGAGAGTTGGTGCCATGCTCGGCCTGTCCGAGAATATCACAGGCCACCATTTCTGCATCGGCGGTTTCATCAGCGATCACCAGCACCTCAGTGGGGCCGGCAAACAGATCGATGCCTACGCGGCCATACAACTGTTGCTTGGCCTCCGCTACATACGCATTGCCGGGACCAGCCAGCATATCCACCGGTTGAATAGTTTCAGTGCCTACAGCCATAGCCACCACAGCCTGTACACCACCCAGTACATAGATTTCGTCAGCGCCGGCCAGGTGCATAGCACACACGGTAGCGGCAGGTATCTTGCCTTGCGAAGGAGGCGTGCAGGCAATGACGCGTGGCACACCGGCTACCTTGGCAGTGAGGATGGTCATGTGGGCAGAAGCCACCATCGGATAGCGGCCACCGGGCACATAACAGCCTACACTATTAACGGGAATATTCTTATGGCCCAGGAATACGCCGGGCCTTGTTTCTACTTCTATGTCCTGTATGGAAGCCCTTTGTTGTTCAGCAAAAAAACGGATCTGCTGTTGCGCAAAGCGGATGTCTTCTACCACGCTGGCTGGTACGGTGGCGATGATGTCCTGTATCTCTTTGGCAGATAAACGGAAGGAGGCAGGAGACCACTTGTCGAACTGTTCAGAAAGTCTGCGCACAGCAGCATCGCCTTCCTGTTCGATGGTGGCGATAATGTTGGAGACGGTTTCTTTTACCTTACTATCAGCCTGCTGTATATCAGTTTCACTTTTGCCTTGTTTGAGCAATGTTGCCATGGAATGATGGTTTTATAATTTTGAATACACATTCAAAAATAGAAAGCCATCACCGCCATGATAATGTAAGAATTACAGATATGTGATACTAAATTACCAAAAGCCCCAAGACTGCGTCATTAAGCGGTTGTTGTTGTGAAGTCAGTAGATAGGGTGACATCTTTCCATTCCTCCATCTGTTGCGTCAGTTGATTGATCTTCGTAGCGGCCCGGTTGAAAGCATCAGTACCCAAAAACAGGTTCACGGGAGGGTGGGGATGCCCAACCAGTTGCAGCAATGCTTCGGCCACCTTTTCCGGATCACCCGCCTGGTTGCCATTCAACGCATGCATCTTTTGATGCGCTGCCCGCACATGTTGATAGTCGGCTATCTCACGATTGGTAAATACGATCGAATCCGGCTGTAAGAAGTTGGTACGGAAAGCACCGGGCGACACGGTAGTGATGTGAATGCCGAGTGGTGTCAACTCATGCGCCAGCGCTTCCGATAAACCACTAACGGCAAACTTGGCGGCAGCGTAAATGCTCCAGCCGATGCCGGGCGCAAAACCTGCGATAGAGGATATATTGATGATATGACCCGACCGTTGCTGCCGCAGGTGAGGCATCGCCTGCCTGATCACTTTGATCACCGCAAACAAGTTGATGTCGAAATTCTCCTGGATAGCTGTAGACGTTAACTCTTCCAAAGCACCGCCGGTACCATAGCCGGCATTGTTTACGATTACATCTATCCTGCCAAAACGTTCGATGGTGGCCTCGATGGAATTACCGATCGATTCCTCATTAGTAAGGTCGGCTTGCAGCGCAAGGAAGTTGTTATGCGTCACAGCCTGCTGGAGGGCCGACTCATGGCGTGAAGTTGCAGCCACCCGGTGCCCCATGGCCAGCAATTGTTGAACCAGCGAAAGGCCAATGCCTTTGGACGCCCCTGTTATATACCACACTTTTGATGAGCTCATAAGATGAATATTTAATACAAAGTTAGGTATGTATAATAGTTATGATATTGCGCCAATCAATCCGAAAGTTGTAAAATTCAAAGCAACTTTATGTATTTGTTACGTCCATTGCAATATTGCAGTCATTGCGCTATTTTGTGGGTATGAAACTGTTATTTACGCTCTTTCTAACGATCCTCGTAAAGCTGGCAGCAGCACAGTTTGCCATTGTAAGCGATAAAGATGGATATTGTAACGTGCGGAGCGAAGCAGCTACCGGCAACAACATTGCCGGTAAACTGCAGAATGGTCATTTGGTATATTGTTTCGAAAGTAAGGGCAATTGGACATACATCAACTATGCACAAAAAGGAAAGGAACATAATGGATATGTGTATACCGACCGGCTCACACAGGTTTCCGGTTATACCACTATACCGGTGTCATCGAAAGCAGAGAACAGCATCAGCTTTCAGAAAGATGCAGTGAAGATTACGCTCACCCAACAGCAATTCAACAAACAGCAACACCAATTCTCCTACTACAAGGATGCACCCACACAAATAGAGCTGATCGATGGCAAACAGTACTGGGGCACAGATGGTGGGCTGCCCACCACTGCTTATCAATCGGTAGTTATACAAATAGGTACAAAGACAATGCGCCTCCCTGCTGCTGCCCTCAGCAACCTCTTTGAACCAAGTCTGTACAGTACCACTGTCAACTATGATCAGCAAAACGATATACTTTACATCCAATCTATGAACAGTGATGGCGCTGGCGCCTATGGTGTGGTGTGGCGTATCGAAAAAGGCGTGTATAAAGACCGCTACATAGCATACGGATTTTGAGACTCGTTGCCTTATTACCTCTCATCAATAAGTTAATTTCTGTATCAAACCGGCTAAATTCCTTCCGCTCATTGTAGCCGCCTCCCGCTAAATTTGGGGATGACCAGAAATATCCTCACCATCGCGGCCTGTGGCCTGTTCTCATTAGCAAGCGTCAAGAGTTTTGCCCGGCAGGGCGTTGCAGGAAAAGAGCCCACAAAGGCCGATACCCTGCGAGGCAGCCTCAATGCCGACAGGACCTGGTGGGATATCCAGCGGTATGATCTTTCCGTGAAGCCCGACTACCTGGCGAAGACGATCAGCGGTTCCAACGAGATCACCTACAAAGTAAAAGGCACTGGCACCCGCATGCAGATCGATATGCGCGATCCCCTGGTGATCGATAGTGTAGTATTCAATAAAAAAACATCCCTCACCTTCGCCAAGGAAGGAACAGTGTGGTATATAAAAACGCCAAAACAGGCGGCTAATTCTGTTAACACAGTGGCCATCTACTTCTCTGGTAAAGCCCACGAAGCCGTTCGTCCCCCATGGGATGGTGGCTGGACCTGGACCAAGGATTCACTCGGTCGTCCCTGGATGACGGTAACCTGTCAGGGCCTCGGCGCTTCCATTTGGTACCCCTGTAAAGATCACCAGATGGATGAGCCCGATCAGGGCGCCAGCATCACCATGACGGTGCCCGACACGCTGGTAGCGGTGGCAATGGGTCGCCTTCAATCTAAAAAAGCCAATGGCGATGGCACAGCCACTTACAAATGGGCAGTGGTGAACCCCATCAGCAACTATTGCATCATTCCCTACATTGGTAAATACGTGAACTGGGGAGAAACCTACAAAGGCGAAAAAGGCAACCTCGATATCAACTACTGGGTGCTCGATTACAACCTTGACAAAGCAAAAGGCTACTGGCCCCTGGAAGTAAACAATATGCTCAAAGCGTTCGAACATTGGTTTGGTCCGTACCCTTTTTATGAAGACGGTTACAAACTCGTTGAAACTTCCAACACCGGCATGGAGCACCAGAGCGCTGTATCCTATGGCAACTGGTTCAAGCCCGGCTACCGCGGCCGTGATGGATCTGGCACTGGTTATGGCATGAAGTGGGATTTCATCGTGGTGCATGAAAGTGGCCATGAGTGGTTTGGCAACAACCTAACAACAGTCGACCTCGCCGATATGTGGGTGCATGAAGGATTCACCAACTACAGCGAAACACTGTATACCGATTACATCTTTGGCGTTGATGCTGCCAACCAATACAACAAAGGCATTCGCCGTGGCATCCGCAACGACCGTACGATCATTCCGGCTTATAATATAAACGCGCAGGGTAGTGGTGATATGTATCCCAAAGGCGGCAACCTGCTGCAAGCCATCCGTCACAGCCTCGACAATGATGAGCTGTGGCGCGGCATACTCCGTGGCCTCAACAAAGATTTCTACCACCAAACGGTGACCTCCGCTCAGGTAGAAAAATACATTTCCACGAAAGCCAAATTTGATTACGGTAAGGTATTCGATCAATACCTCCGCAACACACAGATACCCAAGTTTGAATACTACTTCAGCGATGACAAGAAAAAAGTATTCTATCGCTATTCCAATTGCATAGCCGGGTTCAACCTGCCGCTGTCATTGATCGGCAAGACAGCCAGCATCAAAATAAAACCCACCGATCAGTGGCAGAACGTGACCCTGAAAGATGGTCAGACTGCCCTGTTCGACAAGACGGCGATCGAGGATATGTATTATATCAACGTTACACCCACCCAGCCAGGCTCGTAACAAGGAAACCCGTTTCGTCGTATGTTTGCCGCCGCAAACGGGTTAATTGTATACAGATGGCAAAACAAGTGAAACAGGCGCCGCAGGTGCACAAGTCGGGATTTGATTTTCTTAATACACTAAAGAAAAACAACCACCGCGAGTGGTTCAATGCCCATAAGGCAGCCTTCGAAACGGAGCAGGACCGCATAGCGGATTTTGCTGAAGCATTGTTGCAGGAGATGAACAGCCACGATGAAATAGAAACACCATCGGGCAAGAAAAGCTTGCACCGCATTTACCGTGACACCCGCTTTTCGCAGGATAAAACACCTTACAAAACCAATTGGAGCGGCCACTACAGGCGCGCCACCAAATACCGCCGGGGCGGCTATTATTTCCACCTGGAGCCGGGTGGCAAAAGCTATTTCGCCGGCGGCTTCTGGGCGCCCAATCCCGCCGACCTGAAACTTATCCGGGAGGACATCTCTTTTGATGATACCCCGCTCAGGAAAATACTCAACAGCAAAACATTCATAAACACCTTCGGCACTTTGCAAGGCGAGCAGGTAAAGACAGCGCCCAAAGGTTTCCCGGCCGATCATGAGGCCATCGACCTGCTGCGCTACAAACAATTCCTGCTGATCAAAAGATTTACCGATAAAGAAGTGCTGAGTGAAGACTTCCTGAAACTGGCCAATCAAACCTTCAAGAACATGCGGCCCTTCTTTGATTACATGAGCGAAGTGCTGACGACAAACGCGAACGGAGAATAAAGAATGTCACCCTGAGCTTGTCGAAGGGTTGCTTACTTTCCCGCTTTCTTACGCAGTTCATTTACCTTCTGCGCAGCATACATAGGTTCCATGTCGCGGATCTTTTCGAAGTGAGCGATAGCTTTTTCCCACTGTTGCTTTTGTTCATACAGCAGCCCCAGGCCATTTTGTGTATTGAACCACTGATTGGGGTAGGCTGTTTTAGAATAAACGGTCAATGCAGCATCATAAGCCTTGATAGCTTCTTCCAGCAGTGAAACGTTGTCACCAGCTGCGCGGCTGCTTTCTTCCCAAAGCGCGGTACCAAGGTTATATTGTGTGCTGGCCCATTCCTCGGGGTGGCAATCCTGCGTACGCACGGTGAGCGCGGCACGAAATGCCGTTACAGATTGCGAAAGCAGGTCCCTGCCTGCAGACACTCGTCCTTGTTGATACAACGATACACCGAGCTTATGCTGTGCCCAGCCCCATTCTTCCGGATGCTGTTTTTGTGTATATACTTCCAATGCCAGCTTGTAAGCAACAGCCGATTGTTGAAACAAAGGCGCAGCCTCAGCTTCCTTCCTTTCGCTGGCCTGCGATTGCAGCATATTGCCCAGGTTATATTGCGTCAGCGCCCAATCCTCGGGATGGTCCTTTTGAGTAAATATTTCCAATGCTGTTTTGAAGTTGACTATAGCCTCCTCTATGGCGCCCAGTTTACTCAGCACTACACCCATGTTATTTTGAATGCGTGCCCATTCCAGTGGCAGGTCTTTGCGTGTATAAACGGCCAGCGCTGCATTGTAGTCAGATATAGCCTGTAGATATAAGCTGTCTGCAGTAGCATCTTCTTCCACCAATTCGGCCTGTGCCTGCAATAAGGTGCCGAGATTACAGTGTGCCCGCGCCCATTCCTGTGGAGCAGCAGTCTGGCTGCACCGGGTGAGCGCTGTTTGTTCAAGCGATATAGCCTGCGCCAATAACTTCAGGCCTGCTTCTCCACCAAGCAGGCAACCCTCTGCATACAATGCCGAAGAAAGCAGCTCAGCGAGGTAGTTTTTCCGGCTGGCCAGCGGGTCGGGTCTGCCGGCGGGGTGACCACACAACGTGAACAAACTGTCCGCTTTGCGATACAGGAGGATCGCCCTCTTATGATCGCCACCTTCAGTAGAGCTATTGCCTGCCAGCAGGTATGTGGTGCAGGTTTCTTCCAGGGCCTGAATGATGGTGGAGTCCTTCCAGTCCGCGCTGGTGATCCTGGCGGGCAGGTTGCCAGCCTGATATTCAGCGGCCTTTTCATAAAAGAGAGAAGAGGATTGGAATTGTTGCAGGATGTAATGACGCGCGCCCTGCAGCAAGTCGTCATCGAGCGCTTTTATAGAGTCGGTGTGTGCCCACATATTTACCTGTTGACGCGCTTGTGTGCACGTAATGCCATAGGCATTGGCAAAGTCAGTAAAATATTGGTCATATTGAGCAGGAGAATGCGTTTTGCCGGTGAGCGCCTGTTCATTGGCCTTTTGAGATATACTGTTGATGAGCGTTACGATCGAAGCATTGGAGTAAGATTTTACGGAGCTGTCGGCAAGTAAGATAGAGTCGGGGTGCTGGCCCAGGTTCACAGCCTTGATCATGTCCTGCGCATGCAGGTACGGGAGAAAGAATACCAGTAAAAATAAACAGGTAAAGCTTTTAAGCATAAGCTGTACGAATTAGTTAATGAAGGGTACACAACTCGATACAGGCGAAACCAAACAACGGACTTATTGCATTCAAAAGGGTTGGATACTATTTATTTAAAGGGCAGGAGATCAAATGGCAGCGTGGTTGGGGTACAATAGAGCAGTACAAAAATAGTCAATTCCCTCATTTGTGCGGTTAAATTTATCCATGGCCGGTTTAATACGTCAGAATTGCCCTGGTATCATCCGTTATCCTCTTTTTGAGTGATCTCAACTTGGGTAACTGGTTCCCCGGTAAGGCGGCAGCACCTTCATAAAAATGATCTCTATATGCGTGCCCTCTTTGCTTTCGATATTATACCGGCCATTGAAATCCCGGCACAAACCCTTCATCAGGTTGAGGCCGAGGGAGCTTTTGGGAAAAAGATCAGGGTCGATCTGCAGACCAATACCATTATCTGAAATATTCAGGATGAGTTCTTCTTCGTTCAGTTGCTTGAGCGATACATGTACCTGTCCACGTTCCCGGCCGGTAAAAGCATGCTTGAATACATTGGTTACAGCCTCGTTGATGATCAATCCGAGCGGAATAGCCTGCGTTACGTCCAGCGCTACCGGTTCAATATCCATTACAAACACAATACGGGTACGGGTTACGAAACTATCCCGCAGGTAATCCACCAGCTCGGGAATATAGATGTCCATGTTGATCGTGGAAATATTGTCTGTCTGGTAGAGCTTCTGGTGGATAAGCGACATGGCCTGCACGCGGTGCTGGCTGTCATGCACTGCAGCCAGCGCTTCGTCCTTCAGGTAGGCCGATTGCGATTGCAGCAGGCTCGATACAACCTGCAGATTGTTCTTTACCCGGTGGTGTACCTCTTTCAATAACCACTCCTTTTCTTCAAGCAGGCCGTTCAGCCGCTCGTTCTTTTCACTGATCGCCCGGTTATTGCGGTTTTTGATGCGGTATTGATTATACAACAACCCCATGATCACGAGCAGCAGCACGATGCCGGCAAATGTCATCTTCTTGATGAAATTAGCCTGCTTGAGTTGCGACTCCTGCAATTGCTCCTTGTTGTGCAATAGATCGATATTCTCCTGTTGCAATCCCAGCTCCTTTTCTTTTTGAGCCAGTTCCTGTTGTTGCTTTTCCGTGATCACTTCCTGCAACGATTGTTCTTGTTTGAGCAAGTCGATACTTTGCTGCTGTAGCAGCACATCCTTGCTCTTTTGTTCAGCCAGCGCCTGCTGCAGTAATTTTTGCCGGGTCAGCAATTCGATGTCTTTTTCCTGCAACTTGAGCTCCTGGTCCTTCTTGCCTATATCGTACTGGATTCTTAGCTCTTCTATCTGGCGGCTTTTAGTATTGTTGAACACCGAATCCTCGATAGTCTTATGTCGTCGGAAATGTGCGAGTGCTGATTCATATTGGTGTCGTGAAGAATCGATCCGGTATAACATCAGCGAAATTTCGCTAAAGCCGATCTGAGGCAAAAAGCCTTTGGGCGTTTGCAGGCTTCTAAGTAAGTAAGGAGAAGCTTTATCATAGCGCTGTGTTTCATAATAGAACTTGCCGAGTACATAAGGAACAATAGCAGCAAACATTTTATCTACGGAAGGCGCTAACCTTTCCATCCGTAGAAAATATTTTTCTGCCTCATCATATTGCTTCAGTGCCACATGACAAAGGCCCAGCGCTTCCCACTTCATCAGCGAATCGCGTAAGTAGGGAGTGATAAATTCGTTATTGGCTTTTCGTACAAAATCAAGCGCTTCAGCTGCCTGGCCATTAGCTATCATGGCCCTTGCCATTCGCTTGATCAGCACCCCATTGATCTTTCTATCACTATTACGGGCGCTGGTAAATGCCTTCTCATAATATTCGATACTTTTTTTCACCTGCCCCATATCAAGATACGAGTTGCCGATATACAGATAAAACTGATGCCGGTTATTGAGCCCGGAAGCCTCTGCGCTTTTCAGGCCCTCAAAAGCGCTGTATACCGCTTTATTATAATTCCCCTTATAAAAGTAAAAATCATATAACCGGAGATGGATCAGGTACATTTGTTTATCCTTAGCCTCCTTCAATAGTCGCTCTGCTTCAAGAAACTTACGTTCAGCCTCATCGGTCCTGCCGGAATAATCATCGATATCGCCCATCGACATATACAACCTCCCAAGATTCAGTTTGTTGCTGAAGTTCAATTGCCGGTGCATGTCCATACTGCGTTCGTAGCAGGCAAGTTTAAAAGGATAATACTTTTCTTCAAACGGTACTGCTATGCCCATATTATACCACATAACAGCGATCACTCCCTCAGGCTTTTTATAATAAGACGCTGCAATAGCTGCCTGTTTAAGACCGGTGGAGGTATCTCCGGTCACGCAATGTAGTATAGCCAGCCTGTTATAACTCAGGCTGATCAGTGCTGGTTTCTGTGTTTTTTCACTCAATATCCTTGCCTGATCATTGAAATAAAAAGCAGAATCATAATTGATCCGGAAGCTATAGATAGGATCGCTGTAATACTTCGCCCATTCCCACAGCGCATTGATTGCCTGGCTATCCGCCACCTGTGTAAGAAGCGACATGGTTTTTTTATGATTGCCATACACGAGGTGCGAGGTCATTTGCTGCCATAGCGCATACCAGGCGCCATAGCTGAAACCTGTTTTCCTGCTTAGGTCCAGTGCTTGCGAAGAATACTTCATCACACTATCTATCCAGTGAGAAACCGCTTGCCGGTTGGCATAAAAATACCCTGTCATTTCACACAGCGCCATCACTTTTACAGAGTCAGTTGGGGCATTCGATAATTTATCCAATGTCCGGTTCAGTCTTCTTTCAGCTTCCTGTTGAGCAACAACAGTAACCAGGAAACTTTGAGCAATCAGGAGCAGGAGGAGCAATACAAAACGCATGACCAATTTTACCAATTTATCCCCGATTGGCACTTGCTTTTCTGTTGTACCGATCATGGTACCGGTTGTATGATGTACGGTGCTGTTAACTATGCGTAGTTGCTGCCGGCTGATAACTATGCCTGTTGAAAACAACCTGAATATGTGTGCCATTATAGCTTTCGATCGTATATCGCCCATTGAAGTCCCTGCACAAGCCTTTCATCAGGTTTAGGCCCAGTGAGTTCCTGGGCATATCCGAAGCGTTGGCAGGTAGTCCGGTTCCATTATCGGAAATCTCCAGCATTAGATCCTCTTCGTTCAATGACTGCAACGAAATACGAACCTGACCCCGCTCTCTGTCTGGAAAAGCATGCTTGAAGATATTCGTCACAGCTTCATTGATGATCAGGCCGAGGGGAACAGCCTGCGTCACGTCGAGCGCTACCGGAGCTATGTCCATGACGAATACGATGCGTGTGCGGGTTAAAAAACTGTCCTTTAGATAATCTACCAACTCAGGAATATAAGTATCCATGTTGATAGTAGACACATTATCGGTCTGATAGAGCTTCTGGTGGATGAGCGACATGGCCTGCACCCTGTGTTGGCTGACATGCACGGCTGCCAGTGCTTCGTCCTTAAGATAAACTGATTGCGATTGCAGCAGACTCAATACCACCTGTAGATTGTTCTTAACCCGGTGATGTACTTCTTTCAGCAGCCATTCCTTTTCCTCCAGCAGCTTGTGCAGTTCGTCATTCTGTTCACTGATCCGGCGGTTGTTCCGGTGCTTGATGCGGTATTGGTTATACAATAACCCAACGATCACCAGCAGCAGGAGGATGCCCGCGATCGTCATCTTTTTGATAAAGTTGGCCTGCCTCAGTTGTGATTCCTGTAGTTGTTCCTTGTTGTGCAGTAAACCTATATTCTCTTCCTGCAGTCCTAATTCCTTTTCTTTTCGTTCCAGCTCCCGCTGTTGTTTATTGGAAACCATTTCCTGCAATGATTGCTGTTGCTTGAGCAGATCGATGCTTTGTTGCTTTAATAACACATCTTTCCCCTTTTGCTCCGCCAGTGATTGCTGCAACAACTTTTGCTTTGTGAGCAATTCAATATCCTTTTGTTGCAGCAGGAGCGTCTGGTCTTTCTTTTCAATATCATATTGCACTTTCAACTCTGCTATCTGCCTGCTTTTAGTAGCACTGAAGAGAGAGTCGGTGAGCCCTTTGTATTGGCGGAAATGCTGTAGTGCTGAGCTATGATCCTGCCGGGTCGAGTCGATCCGGTACAACAACAGGTGAGCTTCACTTACCCCTGTCAGAGCCGTGAATTCACGCGGATATCGAAGATATTCATAGAGGTAAGGGACTGCCTTTGCATATTGCCCGGTTTCATAATAAAACTTCCCTACCGTATAAGGAGCAATAGCTGCAAATTGCTTTTTGAGTGCAGGTACATAAGTCATCATTTGTAGGTATTGCTGCTCCGCTTCCACATATCGTCCCATACTTGCATAACAAATATCCAGCGCCTCTGTGTAAAAAAGATTCTCGAGCGGAGGGTAATTGGGGGCCCTGTTGATAGTGGTTAATAAAAGATCCAGCGCTTCTTTTGACTTTCCTGCCTTTATCATTTCTTGCGCGGTGTTCTTTATAATGATACAGTCCATATAAGAATCCGCTACATTTCTGGCTGCCTTTAAAGACAGGCTGCTGCTGTTTCCGTCATACAGGAAAAAATGCCTGATATCTTTGACTTTATATCGCTCTGCGCTTTTGATTGCTTCAAGCGAGTAATAGACCGCTTTGTCAAGGTCACCCTTATAATAATAAAGATCATGCAGGCACAGGTAGGCTTCATATATTTCAGGATATTCCGTTTGCTTAAGCAACCTGATAGCTTCAAGGTAGAGTTGTTCGGAGGTCGTTATATCACCCAGCTCATCATATATTGCACCCGTTTTCAATAAAGCTATTCCGGTATTCATTTTGTCATCCAGCTTCCTGTATATATCCAGGGCATGCTGATAGCAGGAAAGTTTGAAGGGGAAGTGATCCGGATTCCCTCGAGCGCCACCTATTTTCAGCCATGTAGCAGCAATCTGGTGAGGAGTATAGTCACGCTCGTACTCCTTCATTTCTTGCAACGCGGTCACCGTGTCACCGATATTGATATAAGTATTTAACATCCGCTGCCGGGTTTGCCGGATGAACCATGCGTCGCCAACCTCCCGGCTGATCTTCAATGCCTTCCTATAATAAACGAGTGCAGAATCATAATTAGCAGCCCGCCAGATACTATTCTTGTATACGGCTGCAGAACTGTACAGCATTTTTACCACATGAGTGTCGTATATGTTTTCAATCACTTCAAAAGCCTTGTCCACCCGGTTGCCAATGTCATATCCGTCATAAACACGGTCAAGGGCAACCCAATAACCTGCAGTATAATTGATCTTTTTACTGAGTGCCAGTGCGTGCTTCCCATAATAAATACAACTGTCCAGGTTTTCCTCGCTAATTCCATCACCACGTTGATAGTTGAGGGCGATAGCATTCAATATATCCACTTTTGCTTTAGAAGAAGAGGTATAGGAAAGTAAACGGCGTAAACTGTCCACCTGTTCCCGGTAACGCTGCGCAACAGCAGATGATGGAAAAAAGTGTATAAGCAGTATCAATATGAATAAGGCACAACGCATGGTCAATTTTACCAATTTATACCGGGTTAAAGGCTTTTTTCTGTTGTACTGATCATGGTACCGGTTGTACAATTCCTGTGCTACAAACGATCGCTGATTGATTGGTTGGTATCGACTGGCGTTTCGGCCTCATAGATATGCCTGCTGAAAACAACCTTGATATGGGTGCCGTCTCCACTTTCGATACTATACCGGCCATTGAAATCCCTGCTCAGACCCTTCATCAATTTGAGACCCAACGAGTCTTTGGAAGAGCGGGTAGGAGAGGCTGGCAAGCCAATACCATTATCAGAAATATTCAGCACCAGTTCATCCGCATTGATCGATTCCAGCGATATATGCACCTGGCCGCGCTCCCTGTCCGGGAAAGCATGCTTGAAGATATTGGTAACCGCTTCATTGATGATCAGCCCCAGCGGCACTGCCTGCGATACGTCCAGCACTACCGGTTCAATATTCAGAATAAATACAATGCGCGTCCGGGAAACAAAACTATCCTTCAGATAGTCTACCAACTCATGAATATATTCATGCATGTTGATGGTAGAAATATTGTCATCGTGGTAAAGCCGCTGATGAATAAGCGACATGGCCTGCACCCGGTGCTGGCTATCGTGCAGTGCAGCCAATGCCTCGTCTTTCAGGTTGGCCGACTGCAATTTCAACAAACTCAATATTACCTGCAGGTTGTTCTTTACGCGGTGATGTATTTCTTTGAGCAACAATTGCTTTTCTTCCAGCAGCCCTTCTTTTTCATCCAACAGAAGATTGAGCCGCTGGTTCTTTTCACTGACCGTCCGGTTATTGCGCTGCTTGATACGATATAAGTTGAATAACAGCGATAGGATAACCAACAACAGTACAATACCTCCAATCGTCATCTTTTTGATGAAGTTAGCTTGCTTCAATTGCTCACCCTGCAATAGCTGCTGACTGTTCAATAAGTTGATGTTTTCCTGCTTTAACACCAACTCTTTTCCTTTTTGAGTCAGCTCCTGCTGCTGCTTATCTGATAACACTGCCTGCAACGATTGCTCCTGCTTGAGCAGGTCGATGTCTTTTTGCTTCAGCAAAACATCTTTACCCTTTTGCTCAGCCAGGGCTTGCTGCAATAACTTTTGCCGGGTAAGCAGTTCTATGTCTTTGTCCTTTTTTTCGGTATCATATTGGATCCGTAACTCTTCAACCTGGCGGTTCCTGTTTACATTGTAAATGGAGTCGGAGATGAACTTATAAGAACGATAATGGTTTATTGCCGATAGATATTGACCCTGTGTCGAATCGATCCGGTACAATAAATACGTTACTTCCCTGATGGCGTGTATGGGCAGACCACTTTTGTGAATAGTAAGACAGGAATTCAGATAGGGAACAGCTTTGTCGTATTGTTTGGTCTTGTAGTAAAATTTGCCGATCATATACGGGCAATTAGCCTCAAAATATTTATTGACCCTGGGCGACAAAGCTTCCATGCGCAGATAGTATTTTTCTGCTTCGCCATATTGCTTCAGCGCCATGTGACAGGAAGCCATAGCGTCATAGATCATTATCGTGTCCTCAGCCAGGGGAACGTTAAATTCCTTGCTGGCCTGTTGTACGAATGCAAGCGCTTCCTTTTCTTTTCCGATGGTGACCATGATCTCTGCCACACGCTTGATCAGCGAACCATTCATCTGCTTGTTGGTAGTCCGTGCGCTTTCTAAGGCCTTGTTGTAATATTCAAGAGATCGCTCTGGATGAACTACATCGTAATAGACATTCCCTACATTTTGATAGTACTGACTTATATTTTTGAGATCACTTGCTTCTGCAGCTTTTAATCCTGCCAGCGCGTAATGTATGGCCTTATCCAGATTACCATTATAAATATAGAGATTATAGAGTCTGGAGTGCACATTGAACATGGCATTGTTCTTCCCTTCCAGCATCAGTCGTTCAGCTTCGAGGTAGGTACGTTCTGCAAGATCAATTTGATCGCGGTAGTCGTAAATATCTCCCATCGACATGTATAATTCCCCCAGTTCTGACTTGTCTTTCTTGCCGTTTTGGCGATGAATGGCAAGGCTGCGTTCATAGCAAGCCATTTTGAAAGACAAGTTGGCTTCTCTAAGTGGTAGTTTTAAACCTATATCAAGCCACATGTGAGCGATATCACCTGGTTCTTTATAATACGAGCTGGCTTTAAGGGCATGCGAGAGTGCAGCAGCTGTATCATTCTTTTGACTGAATACATAGGCCAGTTTTTTATGACTGTTATGGAGAAAATACGTTGTATGTAGCTTTTCACTCAGCAGTAAGGCCTGATTGAAAAAATACAAGGCAGAATCAAAATTGATCCGGCGGCCATGATCCGGCTCAGCATACTGGCTGCCCCTTCGCCACAGCGTCTCGACAGTGTTGCTGTCTCCTGATTGATCAGGCTGTTTCTGGGCCAGGGCTGCTGACGAGTATGCCAATAAGAACAACAGAAAATAAGGTTTACGCATCATGACTGGTTGGTTGAAGGTGAGAAGATGCTGACGGCTCGTAAATATGCCTGTTGAAGATAACCTGAATATGAGTACCATCCTTGCTTGCTATGGTATACCGGCCGCTGAAGTCGTTACACAGGCCCTTCATCAGGTTCAGGCCCAGGGAGTTTTTAGAGTAACTGGTAGCGTCGGCTGGCAGTCCTATGCCATTATCGGCAATGTTCAGCACCAGCTCGGCTGAATTCAGTTGCTTCAACGAGATATTGACTTGTCCACGTTCCCTGCCGGTAAAAGCATGTTTGAAAATATTGGTAACAGCTTCATTGAGGATCAAACCGAGCGGCACAGCCTGTGTCACTTCCAATCCTATAGGATCTATGTCTGTGATAAACGTGATACGTGTGGGCGTAACAAAGCTTTCCTTCAGGTAGGCCATCAGCTCGGGGATATACATTTCCATATTGATAGCCGAGATATTATCGGACTGATACAGCTTCTGGTGAATAAGCGACATGGCTTGCACACGGTGCTGACTGTCATTGACGGCTGCCAGCGCTTCATCCTTTAGATAGATTGACTGCGACTGCAGCAAACTTACTACCACCTGTAAGTTATTCTTTACCCGGTGATGCACCTCTTTGAGTAGCCACTCTTTCTCTTCCAGCAGGTTGTGCAACTGGCCATTTTGTTTACTAATAGCCTGGTTGTTGCGGTATTTGATGCGGTATTGATTGTATAGCAGCCCAACAATGATCAGCAGTAGCACAATGCCAGCTACTGTCATTTTTTTGATGAAATTGGCTTGCCGTAGCTGTGATTCCTGCAACAGCTCCTTGTTATGCAATAAACCGATGTTTTCAACCTGTAATCCCAGTTCCTTCTCCTTTCGTTCCAGTTCCCGCTGTTGCCGGTTGGTGATCATCTCCTGCATGGATTGCTGTTGCTTTAGCATGTCGATGTTTTGTTGTTTCAACAATACATCTTTGCTCTGTTGCTCTGCAAGCGATTGTTGCAGCAGCTTTTGCTTGGTAAGCAATTCTATATCCTTTTGCTGCAACAGCAAGGTCTGGTCTTTCTTTTCAATGTCGTACTGTACCTTCAATTCGGCGATCTGCTGACTTTTAGTAGTGTTGAAGACGGAATCGGCAATCTCTTTATAAGTACGGAAATGCTGCAGAGCAGCCGTATGATCCTGTCGGGCTGAGTCGATCCTGTACAGTAACAAATGCACTTCACTGACACCTGTGAGGGCTGTGAATTGTCGGGGAGACCGGAGATACTGCAGCAGGTAAGGTTCCGCCTTGGCGTATTCCCTGTTCTCATAATAAAACTTTCCGATGGTATAAGGCGCAAGAACGGCAAACTGTTCCTTCACAGAAGAGGCATATTGCTCCATTTGCAAATAATATTGCTCGGCTTCCTGATACCGGCCCAATGCTGCATAGCAAATACCCAATACCTCTGCATGGATCATCCTGGTAAGAAAAGAGTAATTGGATGCTTTCCGGGTGTCGGCCAGTGCATATTCAAGCGCCTCCCGGGCTTTCCCTTCCTTCACCATTGCTTTTACAGTCCCTTTGAGGATAGTGGCATGCGTGTGATCGTTTTTTTCAACCTGCCCCGGTCTGTTGCCCGTATCATCATACCGGAAAAAATGCGGGAAATCTTTAATGCCGTTCTTCTGCGCACTTCTTTCAGCTTCAAGCGAATAATGAACAGCCTTATCGAGATCGCCACGGTAATAATATAGATCGTGCAGGCGAAGGAGAGCTTTATAAAGACTTGGATAACCCGTTTGTTTCAATAAAGCAGTTGCTTCAAGATAATACCTTTCGGCCGCTACAGCATTACCCTCGTCGTCGTATATATCGCCCATCCTCAATAGCACTTCACCCGTGTGAGTCTTGTCGCCAAGCGATCTGTAAATGTCGAGCGCACGTTGATAACAAAAAAGCCTGAATGGAGGATAGCCGGTCATCTCAGGTCCGTAGGTACTAATGGCATACCAGGCGTTAGCTACATACTTCGGTTTGTTTTCCCGTTCGAATACATTCATCTCGCGCAGCACCCTTGCCGTGTCGCCCATCATGGCATAGCAACTGATAATACGTGTCTTACTGTCACAGATGAAAAACTCATTGCCTATCTTTTCGCTGATCATTAACGCCTTGCGATAAATAATAAGCGCCGAATCCCTGTTAGGCTTTCGCCAGATGCTGCCCTGATACACGACCCCCGAGCTATACAATATCCTTACTACATGCGTATCATAAATATTCTCAATAACCTCAAACGCTTTGGGAATATTATCTGCGATGGCATATGAGTCGTAAGTACGATCAAGCGCCTCCCAGTAACCCTTTATATAATGGATCTTTTTACTCAGCGCCAGCGCTTGTTTACTATAATACAAAGCGCTGTCAGGCTTTCGGGTGGGCAACACAAAACCATGCATATAGACAGACGCGATATCGCACAACAGGTCGACGCGGGCAGTAGGAGAGGATGTTTGCCTGAGTTGGTGGAACAGCTCATTCAATTTTTGTCGGGCCTCCTGCGCAATAGTTGTAGACAGAAAACCGGTTATAAGCAGCAGTATGGTGAGCGGTATACGACGCATTTTCCTGGTAGTTTGAAAACGGGTAGAACCCGGATAGGATACGTCACTCAATTACTGCCATGCCGGTACGGGCGGTTCATTCAAGGCAGGTAGTAATAAACCACAATTTAACCAATTTATGCGCTTGGGTGATTACTTATTCCCTTGTATTAATCAGCGTGTCAATTGTACAATTTATCGTGTCCCTTCATATCCACACGCAACACGGCCTGCTGCCGGTAGCGCTGCATGTATACCTGTACCAGTGTATCCAGTCGGGCCTGACGGACTTTGCTCCTGGGACCAATAAAGGTGAGCACTTTGGTAGGCTCTGTGATAGTTGTATGTAATTGGGTATCACGCCATTTGCCGGTGGCATCCCTTTCCGTATACCCTTCCGGGAATTGTAGCGCCACCACGCTGTCGCTGAACCATTGCCATTCACCAGTCGTTACCTGTCCGCCACCCGGAATACTCAGGCCAAAATACAGGTCGGTCCGTTGAGTAGTGGCACAGCTACAAAACAGCCACATTATCAAGATTATGGGAATAGTAAATAGTAAGGTTTTTTTCATGCCACAAAGTTGCCGCCCTCACGCACAACTGGCAACGACTACTTAGTAATTGGTCGCAATCGATCAGCCACTGACAGCTGCTGGCTCCGTCAGCTCCCACACCCTCCCTCGCCGGTGCTTCAGCCTACGCACAACTAAACCCTTCTTTATAACCTCGCTGGCTTTCCGCCTTTCCACGCCTTGGTTAATCTTAACAGGCTGAACGTTGTCGCCCTGGTTCGTGTCCTCACGAACCAGGGCATCGCCTTGACTCTGAACGCTCGACTCACAACGCTGAACTGCTTCTACCACCTGCAACGCACTTCCTTTCACCAACACTTCACGTCCATCTACCAACTTATAAAACTCGACACCCAGCACCTGTATCAACACTTCGCCTGGTTTTACCTTCACCTGGTGTTCAAAACAAATCACATCCCGCGTTTTCTTCCGCAATGGCAACAGTTCACTAAACTTAAAATCCCGTATATAATGCTGACGAACAAGATCGATCGATGCTCCGCCAGACACGATCCGGAAATGCGTAGCATCGTCTGGAAATACATTTCGTTTCCGGGCAATAAAAGAAGGGATGGATACACTGAATACACCAGAAGCAACATCCATGGAATTCGTGAACTTTAAATGCCAGGCCTCTTTCATCGGCAACTGCTTATTGAAATCAAAGCCATTCAACAAACTGAAATCACCATTACAGGCACGCCGGCTTCCCAGGTCATTCGCTGGATCGTGTTGAGCGATCAGATGCAGCAGACCATTCATGCGCCCATTAAGCGAAGAGCCAATCATACCATTTAATGCTGGCCCCAGCGCATACCTTAATGCTGCACTATCCTGAACGGCCATCTTGAATTCACTGGCATTGCGACGCGTTAGGCCAAAGTTCTCATGCGTCAGCACTTTTTCACGTGTTGGTCCGGTTTTTCTGCCTGCTATATTACCATTTTCAGTCAAACGGTAAGTTGTTTCTGCGAGCAATCCGCGAAGTTGAATAGGACTTATGACCTTTGCCATAAATGTTGGTTTTAAAAGTTATCAATAGAATACAGGTTTCACTTAGTTATTACCCACTACGTTGTCATTTCGAACCCTGCCATACGTACTTGCATCTCTACGAAATAAACAGGGTGAGAAATCTGCCATCGAAGAATGCGGCTTCAGCTCGTAACCCAAAGCTCGAAGCTTCTTCACCCAATTCCAAATCTCCATGATCCCAAACGATCTATGTGAGGCCAGATTATCC
The DNA here is from genome assembly GCF_059502485.1 of Paraflavitalea sp. Classification (NCBI taxonomy): domain Bacteria; kingdom Pseudomonadati; phylum Bacteroidota; class Chitinophagia; order Chitinophagales; family Chitinophagaceae; genus Paraflavitalea; species Paraflavitalea sp. The sequence continues at coordinate 1,319,639 of NZ_JCACET010000011.1, read as the reverse complement.
GAAGTGGCGTGTCTTGGCTTGGTATGGCTGAGATTGGCTTGCTCTGCTACTACGCTCGAGAGAGTTTGCTTCATATTTGAAGTATATCAGGAGTTATCTAAAAGCAAGCTGAAGGCAAGATGAAAGCAAGGTAATTGCAAGACAATAGCAAGACGACAATCCTCAAATGCAGACTGGATGCGGAAAACGCTGTTTAAGTTGTTGCGAAGCAACAAGTAGGGGAGAAACAAAAAGGCAATATAAACAACTATAATTCTGAATTTCCGAACACGACATTGTCATAATCATTTCTTAACGCAAAATATTGCGGCTTCGTTCAGGTTAATCATCAAATAATTTGTATGAACAATTCATTCGAGCCTGTAAATGCCCGTTTAAGGTCACGGTTTGTCGATATTTAACTGTGTGCATACCACACTAACCAATTCAATCCTGTAATCATTCTAAACTGATTCTGAATTTAACGTCACTCCATTGTCAGTAAAGGCGCGGCCAGTTCCTTTTTACTCATCTCGTAAAAGCACACGCAATATGGAAAATAATTTTGTGAAAAATATAACTGACAATGACTAAAGGATTACTATCCCTCTTATCCGCTTCTGTGTTGATCGCTTCAGTATCCTCTTGCAATAAAGACGATGATGCTCCTCAATATACAGTTCCAACAACCTACACTTTCGATAACGTGGAATACAAAGAATCAGGTGCCCGCGTGAGCATGTGGGTTGGCTATACCGGTATATTGGGTAGGTCCAACGTGCGCCAGTTGAGCCAGGATACCATCAACAACCTGTGGACCAATACCAAAACTTCTTTTACTGCTGAAACCGCTGCTGGTATTCCTTATACACACGATGTACTGAATACGCTTGCATTTAGCCTGGCAACCAAAACTACGGATGCTGCTACCTTCAAAACATTGGCCGACTCTATGGTGAAGATCAGCCAGTACTACAATACGCCAGCTTCTAAAGGCGTAGCCGGCAAGATCGGTACCCGTATCTTCAACTACTCAGGCCTCGAATTCAACCAGGCAGTTGCCAAAGGTTTGATGGGTGCACTGCAACTGAGCAATATAAACAGCATCTTCGATAAAATAGCTACCGACGACAACAATACAGTAGTACCCGGATCTGGTACTGCTATGCAGCACAACTGGGACCTTGCTTTTGGTTACGTTGGTATACCTAAAGATTACGATTCTGGTAAAGCATACACCAATGCAATGCCCGACAGGCCATTTGCTGTAGGTGGATATTTTGCTGAAAGAGGTAAATACATTCAGGCTGGTGGAAAAGTGTTCGAAGCATTCCGCAAAGGCCGCGCTGCCATCGTAGCAAAAGACTATGCAGGCCGCGATCAGGCCATCGCTACCATCAGGGAGTATATTGAAAAAACAATTGCAGCTGCCGCATATTACTATATCACCGCAGCTCAAACACAAGCCGAACTGTCTGCTAAGTTCCACGGACTGTCAGAAGGATATGGATTTGCACTGGCACTGAAATACCGCGCTGCCAACAGCAAACTCACCGCTGCCAACTACCAGGCTTTGCTCGACATCATGAACACCAATTTCTATACGTTGGCCGAGGATGCCAGCAACACCAAGCTTAAACAGGCGCAAGCCATTTTCACGACAGCCTATGGTCAGTTGCAACCCTAAGACAACATATAACAACCATATTGCCGGCAGGCCCACTGTTTTGAACAGGGCCTGCCTTTGGCTTTAAAACAAACGTATCAAAACAACTAAAAATATCATGAACAGAAAGCTTTTCAGGACCGGGATCGTAGGAGCAGCGTTGGCGGCTGTTGTGTTATACGCTTGCAGCAAAGGCGGAGACGGTGATGGTGGCGGCACAGCCAACAACGACGCCTTCAAAACCGAAATGCTCACCAACTATGCCGACAATATCATCACGCCGGCTTATACGAATCTGCAAGCGAAACTTGGTTTGCTGGAAACGAGTGTGAACGCCTTTATAGCCACGCCTTCAGTGGGCACGCAAGCCACATTGAAGACCGCCTTCAAAGATGCCTGGCTGGGCTTTGAAAATGTATCAGCAGCTTACTTTGGGCCTGGCGCGGCACTGCTGCTCAACAGTTCCATCAATACCTGGCCCGCCGTGCCAGCCAAAATAGAAGCAGGCATTCAGTCTGGCACTTACAACTTTACTATACCGGTAGCTTCCGATAGCATACAGGGATTCCCGGCACTCGATTACCTGCTGTTCTCTACAGACGCAGTACAAAAGTTTGCCGATGCTGGCGCTGCCAACCGTAAGAAATATGTACAGGATGTGATCACACGCATGAAGTCATTGGTCGATAACACCCTTAACCAATGGAAAGGGGCTTACCGCACAACTTTCGTTAGCTCGCTTAAGACCGATGTGGGCAGTTCCATTGGTGCGCTGATCAACCAGTTTGCCTTTGAAATGGATGCTATGAAAGGCCCCCGCATTGGCTGGCCCTTCGGCAAACAGTCCAATGGAATTGTATTTGCCGATAAATGCGAAGGATACTATGCAGGATTTTCCGCCGACCTGGCCATTGCCAATCTCACGAGCCTCAAAAACTATTTCACCGGTGGTACAGGCAAAGGCATTGATGATTACCTCATCCTGCTGAAAAAAGATAAACTCAACAGCGATGTACTGGCCCAGTTTGATGTGGCACTCAATACCCTCAAAGCAATACCAGCGCCCTTGTCAGCCTCTTTTACCAACAACGCCAACCTCGTAGAAGCAGCCTACAAAGAAGTGCAGAAACTATTAACGTTGATCAAAACAGATGTGGCTTCAGCTACGGCAGTACAGATAACCTACATGGATAATGACGGTGACTAAGTTGCATGCAGCCGGCAGACCGGTGTCCATTACCCCGCTCGTTACCTTCCGCATCGTGTTTGGATTGCTGATGTTCTTCAGCATCGGGCGCTTTTGGTGGAGAGGCTGGGTTACGACTGTGTACATCAAGCCGGAATTCCATTTTACCTATTGGGGGTTCGAATGGGTGCAGCCATTAGGCAGCATGGGCATGCACGTCCTTTTTGCCTGCATAGCCCTGTCGGCTTTATGCATCGCCATCGGGTTGTGGTATCGTGTCGCGGCAGTAGTTTTCTTTCTCAGCTTTACCTATGTAGAGTTGATAGACCTGACTACATACCTCAACCACTACTACTTCATCAGTCTGGTAGCCTTCCTGCTGATCTGGTTGCCGGCCAATCGCCACTACTCGGTAGATGTATGGCGCCGTCCACAATTGCACAAAACGGAAGTGCCTGCCTGGACCATTGGGATATTGCGTTTTCAAATGGCAATCGTGTACATCTTTGCCGGTATTGCAAAGCTCGATGCTGACTGGCTGCTGCACGCAGAGCCTATGCGCACCTGGCTGCCTTCCAAAAGCCACCTGCCCATCATTGGTAAATACATGTATGCAACCTGGGTAGCGTACCTGTTCTCCTGGTTTGGCGCTGTATATGATCTGTTCATTGTATTCTTCCTGCTGAATAGAAGAACAAGGCCGGTGGCCTATGGATTTGTGCTGATCTTTCACATTGCTACCGCTATTTTCTTCCCGGGCATTGGCATGTTCCCCTATGTTATGATCGCTGCAAGCCTTATTTTCTTCAGCGGTCAGTTTCATAAAAAATTGTTATCGCGCTTACCATTCTATAAAAGCATGGCCCAGGCGCCGGTGCAACAACCTGCTTACCAATTTCGGTGGGGCAGGCCCATGATGTTGGCCGTTGCCTTGTACGTCTTATTGCAGTTGCTGATACCTATGCGTTTCCTCGCATATCCCGATCGGCTCTTCTGGACCGAAGAAGGCTATCGCTTCTCATGGCGCGTAATGCTGATGGAAAAATCAGGAGCAGCTTACTTCACGGTAAAAGACAGCACTGCCCGATATGGCTATGCTGTCAACAACAGCGAGTTCCTTACTCCCTTGCAGGAAAAGATGATGAGCACACAGCCCGACATGATCCTTAAATACGCACACCACCTGGCCCGTGAATACAAGAAAAGAGGCGTACAGCATCCGGAAGTATATGGAGAAATATATGTCTCACTCAACGGAGAACGCTCCCGCTTATTTATAGATTCATCGGTCAACCTGGCTCAACAGCAACAAGGTTGGCAACATTACAATTGGATATTACCCTATAAACTACCCGTAACAGAACAGAAATGAAACAGCCGCTTTTGATCATCATTGGTATTTTGCTATCTGTAACAGCATGGACGCAGCAGGGGGCACCCTTTTCTATCAGTGGCACCATACAATCGGGCGACGAAACGGTGCCCAACGCCACTGTACAGCTATTGCCAATCACGTCAGGCAGGCTTACCAATGATCATGGTTACTTTCGTTTTGCACAGCTCAACCCAGGCACTTACGCTATTAAAGTCACGGCGTTGGGATATAAAGAATACAGCGATACCATTACACTCACGAATAAAAACATTACACTCAACATCCGTCTTCTTGCAGCAGAAGCACAAGACCTCGAAGGCGTGTTGGTGGTATCCAAAAAACAGGAAGCGGTTTCCGGCAAACTGCGCGATGTGGCTGGCACAGCCATTTATGCGGGGAAAAAGACAGAGTTGATCAACCTGCGCTACATCAATGGTAACCTCGCCACCAACAACACCCGCCAGATCTATGCCCGCATCCCCGGCCTCAATATCTGGGAATACGACCGGGGAGGTTTGCAACTGGGCATTGGGGGCAGAGGCTTGAGCCCCAACCGTTCTTCCAACTTCAACATAAGGCAAAATGGATACGATATCAGTGCTGATGCGTTGGGATATCCGGAAAGCTATTACACGCCGTCTGCCGAAGCCCTTGACAGGATCGAGATCATCCGTGGTGCAGCCAGTCTGCAATATGGTCCCCAGTTTGGTGGTCTTGTCAACTTCATCATGAAAGAAGGCCCGCGCGAAAAGCCCATAGAAGTTACTTCCCGTCAATCAGTAGGCTCCTTTGGTTTCTTCAACTCCTTCAACAGCATTGGAGGCACTATTGCCAATAAGAAACTCAACTACTACACCTTCTATCAATACAAGCAGGGCGATGACTGGCGACCCAACAGCCACTACGATCAGCACAATGCCTACCTGCACCTCGCTTATGATTTTACGCCCCGTCTTAAAGTCACTGCAGAGTATACTTTCATGAAATACCTGGCACAACAGCCCGGCGGACTTACCGATGCACAGTATAAAGAAGATGCCGCTGTTTCAGTTCGTTCACGCAACTGGTTCCGCGTCAACTGGAACCTGATCAGCCTCTCGGCAGATTATGTATTCAATGACAACACGAGGCTCAACTGGCGCAACTACACCTTACAGGGTGGGAGAGAAGCCCTCGGTATTCTTTCTTACATCAACCGTCCCGACTATGGCGGCAACCGCGACCTGATGTCCGACAAATACAACAACTGGGGATCGGAGCTGCGCTTCATTCACCAGTACAACCTCTTCAATCAGCAGCCAAGCACTTTCCTGGTAGGAACACGTTATTATAAAGGATTGACCAATCGTAAACAAGGTGATGCCAACGATGGCGCAGAAGCCGATTTCTATTTCCTCGGCCCTGAGCCCAACAAATCACAATACCGCTTCCCGGGCACCAACCTGGCAGCCTTTGCCGAGAACATCTTCCGCATCAACAAAAACTGGAGCATCACACCTGGCATTCGTTTTGAGCACATCAACACCAAGGCCGATGGCTATTACTACAAGCAGAACATCTTTATAGACGATGAGAAGATCATGGAAACCAAATCCAACCCGCGATCATTCGTGTTGCTGGGCATTGGTACATCCTATAAGATGAAAAACGGAGCAGAGATATATGCCAACATCTCACAGAACTACCGTTCCATCAACTTCAACGACATTCGCGTCCTCAATGCCAATGCAAGAGTAGACCCGAACCTGAAAGATGAAACAGGCTTCAACATTGACCTCGGCGTGCGTGGCAATTACAAAAACTGGCTCTATGCAGACCTGAGCGTCTTTTACCTGAAGTACAATGACCGCATCGGTTCCATCTTTACAACCGATACGAGCTTCATGACCTATCGCCTGCGGACCAATGTATCCGACAGCCGCAACATGGGCATTGAAGCGCTGGTGGAAGGCGATATCCTCAAAGCCATTTATCAGGAGCGTGCAAAATTCAAACTGAACCTATACACAAGCCTTTCCCTGATCGATGCCAAATACATCAATACGAAGAATACAGCCATTGCCGATAAGTTGGTAGAAAATGTACCACCAGTGCTGGTGCGTACAGGCGTATCATTCGGCAATCCCCGTTTCAACATTACGGCCCAATATGCTTATCAGGCAAAGCAATACTCTGACGCAACAAATACAGAAGAAACTCCTACAGCGGTAGATGGCGCAATTCCTGCCTTCAGTGTAATGGACCTAAGTCTCAGTTACAACTGGCGGATGTTCACCCTGTATACAGGCGTCAATAACATTACCAATGAAAAGTATTTCACACGTCGTGCAGATGGTTATCCGGGACCTGGCATTCTTCCGGCCGATAAGCGGAACTTCTATGCCACGCTTCAGTTCAAATTATAAGTAAGGCGATAGCCGATACCATACACCGTTTCAATAAGGTCGTCGCATCCGGCGGCCTTTAATTTTTTCTTCAGGTTCTTTACATGTACATACAGCGCGCTGAAATCGTCGGGCGTTTCGGTGCTGCTGGTGGAGAGATAGCGGGATAATGTATTCCGGGAGATTACTTTGTTTTTATTCAGGGCGAGGTGCAGCAGCAGGTCATATTCGCGGCGGGTAAGCGCAATTGGTGAGCCTTGCATGGTTACCATGCGTCCGGGAACATGGATCACTAGCTTATTGAAGTTGATTTGTTCACTTCCTTCGAGACTTTCCTGTTGTAGAATACCTTGCAGTTGCTCATGCAGCGCGGGCAAAGTATACGGCTTCGGGAGCGTAGCCATACCAAGCCCTTCCATCTTAGGCATAGTGACAACGGTGTTGGCGGTAAAAGTCAGGACCGTTTTCTTGTCCAGCTTCGATTGGCGAAGGAACTTCAATAACTCAAACTCCTGGTCTTCAAGCGTGGCGATATTACACACAACAGCATCATAATAATGAGCCGACAAAGCCTCCTGCCCGCTGGCAGGCGTCTTGTGCAGTTCACACCAGTGGCCCTCCGCTTTCAGGAAAATGTCAACCTTTCTCGTTAAAACCTCATCATTATCAATAACCAGGATCTTCATGCCCAATATATACGGGCAAAACAAAGAATGGTTTCTAAAGGAATTCTGAAGAAGGAAATATTTTTATACGTAACCCCCGGATTTACTTCCACCTCCATTCACCTTCCAGCTCCAGCGGCTCCTTAAGGTTGTGCTGCAACAGGAACTGTTTAGTCTCTTCGTCGTTCAGCTTTTTTACGGGGATAGTAGCCGCATCACCCAGGCCATACAGCAACATGGTCACAAAGCGAACGGTGTTTTTCATGCCCTGCTCGCTATTCACGAGGCTAAACACGTCGCAATCAGCATGGTAGCAACCGGCAGGCCCGTTCACACCACGGCCACCGCCACCACCTCCGGTGGGCACGCCCTGCAGCATAAAAGGTTGATGGTCACTATGAAGACCGGCCCTGCTGGAGAAGCCATTGTTGAAAGCGGTGTCGATCTTCTGGGCAATACCCCCGATGGCCTGGAACAATTCTTTAGCCTCCGGAGCGCTGGAAGAGAAGCTGCGCACGTCGCCCGTCATATCAAAGTTGAGCATGTACCGCAGGTTGTCGATTTGTTTGTTTTTGATGGCCTCCGCCACATAAGCTTTAGAGCCGAGCAGGCCCTGCTCTTCGCCCATGAACATCACAAACTCGATGGTACGCTTGGGTTTTAAGTTGAGCTTTTTAAAGGTACGCGCCATATCCAATACAGAAAAAGAACCGATACCATTGTCGATAGCGCCGGTAGCGAGGTCCCAGCTATCGAGGTGGCCACCCACCACGATCTTTTCCTGTGGCAGGCTGCTGCCCTTGATGGTAGCCACCACATTCCGTGCCTTGATGAGCCCGGAGAAGTTGGTCATATTGATGCGGCTGTATAGCGGTCCGGCTTTCAACAACTCCTTCCACTTCATGCCATCTTCCTTGCCGATACACACAGCGGGGATGGGAATGAGTTTGCCGGTTACAGAAGCAGTGCCGGTGAGCAGCGTACCGCCATCAACCGTATTGATCACGATGATACCCTTTGCTCCATATTTAATAGCAATAGCTGTTTTCTCAGAACGGTGCAATGAACGGCCTGTGGTGCCGGGCAATATGCCAAGATACACGAGCGCGATCTTGTCTTTCGCCACACCGGGACGGGCAACATAATCACTGTCGAGGCCATTACCCATGTCTACCACTTCGGCGGTGAGGTCTACTTTTACGGGTGAGTGCGCCAACGATACTGATTTTACAGGTTGCAAACTGGTGGTGCTGTTGCCCACACTGGTGGCAAGCGTGCCGCGGCTCCAGCTCTCCACTTCGAAAGGCTGGTAGCGAATATCAGTAAAGCCATATGATTTAAGCAGGTTATAAGCGTAGGTCTCCGCCTTCTTACCATTCTCGGAGCCAGTCAGCCGGTGGCCGATGGTTTCCGTTGCATCTTTAAGCGTACTGTAAGCCTTTGAGTTTTGCTGAACCTCATCATTGATCTTGCGGAAAGTAGGTTCCCAGTCAGGTGTTTGTTGCGCTGCCAGGGAAAAAGCACCCATGGCCAATAAGCCAGTCAGTATTGATTTTCTCATGTTAATGGGGGATTGCAAGCTCCCAAAATAAGGAAAAAATCACAGCCACCCATATTGTTCTATCAGCTTATCTTTTTGCAGGCGCGAAACGGGCAACACATCATTTGTAGTCATGGTGAGCAGACTTTCGTTCCGGTTAAAATGTTTTACTTCATTGAGGTTGATAATATACTGGCGGTGGATACGAAGGAACTGCTGCTGTTCCAGCACAAACTGGATATCCTTCAGGGTTTTTGAGATCAGGATCTTTCTTTTATCAACCAGCACAAGATCAGAATAATTACTCTTGGCTTCTACGAACACAATGTCCTTCAGGTCGATAAAAGTCACACCGGTCTGACTGGGTATGGCAATCTTGGTAATAGCGCCTTTCCGGAACTGTTGCTGCAGTACCTGTAGCTGGTCTGACTGGATATGCTGGCGCTTTTCAACCTTTGCCACTACTTCTCTTAGATCCTCGATAGTAGCAGGTTTTACTAAATAGTCAAGCGCATTGAACCGGAAAGCCTTTATGGCGAAATCATTATAAGCAGTTACAAATACTACCGAAAACTCCACAGGAATTAATTGCTCCAGCAGGTCGAAACCGTTTATTACCGGCATCTCAATATCCAGAAAAAGCAGGTCAGGTTGAAGCGATGCTATTTCCTGCAATGCTTTCTGGCTGCTGGTGAAGGCGCCCACGATCTCCAGTTGAGGAAAATGCCGCTCGATATTCAACCGCATCAGTTGCACACTGTCCGGTTCATCGTCGAGAATAATTGTTCTGATAGTGTTGTTCATACCTTAGTCAATGGGAATATCGATGATTACTTCAGTGCCTGTCGCATTCCCCTGTCCATCCTGCAAATCATTTACTGTGACCGACATATTGGTATTATACATCTGGTTGATCAGTTCAATTCGTTGGTGCGTAATACTCATGCCGAAAGATCTATGCGCTGTGGCCGATTTGCTTTTTAGCTCAGCGGCCCTGGCCCTGCCCACGCCGTTATCCGTTACCACTATCTTCAGATTATTATCATCGCACCGGAAAGCCACAACGAGCGTTCCGCCATTCTCTTTCGGCATCAGTCCATGCCATATAGCATTTTCCACATACGGTTGGATGAGCATGGGTGCGATTTCAATATAATCCATATCCACGTTATCTGCTATGTCAATTTTGTAATGCAGTTTTTCCTTAAAACGCATCGCCTCCATTTCCATGTACAATTGTAAGGTCTCCACTTCCTGCTGCAGCGTGATGCGATCGCTTTTGGAATTCTCGAGCACCAGCCGCATTAGCCTGGAAAACTTACCCAGGTAGCCCGTTGCCGCATCCTGGTTGTTTTCTACAGCATAAAGCTTAATCGAATTAAGACAGTTGAAAATAAAATGCGGATTCATTTGCGATCGCAGCGAGTGCAGCGCAGCATCGCTCACTTTCCGTTCAAATTCCGACTCCCGCTGCTTTTGTTCGGCCCGTTCCTTCTCCAATTGCAACACCAGCTTCACCTGTTTATTCCGGTTGCGGTAATATAGAAATCCACCCAAACCCAGTAAAAACACCAATGCGACGCCACTGTATAACCATTGCTGGCGCAACTGGAGTTTGTTCAACGCATTATTCTGACTTAACAGTGCGTTCTGGAAATGGAGGGAGTCTTCTTTCTTGGAGAAATTATACTGCATCTCGTTCTGGATAAGCTCCCGTTCCTTTTCATCGTTGAGCAGGCTATCGTTCAATACCACATACTTTTTCAGATAGGCGAAAGCACTGTCATACTGTCCTGTAGCTGCATATACTTCCGACATGACGGTGATGGCGTCGGCTTCCATGGACAGGAAACCTCCCTGCCGGGCGATTTCATTTGCCTTTATTGCATGCTGCAGGGCAAGGGGATACTTTTTTGCTGCGAGATATATCGTTCCAAGTCTCCGGTGATTGCCCGCCTTTCCATCTTCACTGCCGATTTCGTTGAACACGTCGAGTGCCTTCTGCACATAATAAACAGCCGAATCGTTCTTATTTCCGGTAAATCCGATTGCCTTGAGTTTCGCTTCAGAAAACTCGATATACGCATCTCCCAGCCCGCTATAGATACGTGCTTCCAGTTGTTTGTTGGTTGGCATATACTGCCGGAATAACCCGAGGGCTTCATTGAAATGTTGGATGGCAGGACCGACACTGTCCATGCGTTTGTACAGCAGCGCTTTATTAAGTATAGAATGGGGAAGGTATTGTTTGTCACTCAGGGTTTTGTAAAGGTCGATGGCCTTGTCCAGATAAACCAGGGCGTCTTTATAATGTTCACTGTGGGGTAGGTAGGCCGCGCCAATCGTATTGTAAACCCGCGCCAGGTCTACCTGCCTGTTTTGGGATTCGTACATTTTGGCTGCTTTCTGCAGGTACTCGAGGGTCTTGGACACCTGGTCCATTCGCAGGTAATCCACCCCCATCACATAATGAGCCCTCGCCAATCCCGGGTCGTCTTTGATTTTTGTGGCCAGCGCGATGGCCTTTTCGGCGTACAGTAATCCTTTAGCCGGGTCCACGTACTGCTGAAAAAAAGCGATATCATTCAGCAATTTCAACTTGATGGTGTCTTCTTTTACATAGGCTTCTTCCGCCTTTACCAGGGAATCCAGTTCAGGTCCCTGTGCCTGGGTGACTTTGAAGCATAAACAAAAAAGTAATAAGGGTACAGTATACCGTAGGGTCATAAGCTCATTATTATCAATACAAATCTATTTCAAAATACCCGCCGTTCCGGTCTGACTTTGCGGGATGTGCATTTTGAAGGGTGAACAGGTGTTGATTTTGTGTGAAAGGGACTTTTTACCCCAAAATCTCCCTTTTTCCTTTACACAACAAAACCTTCACTCAACCCCGCTACCATGTCGCTCACTCAGTCACTGGAAAGATTCATTTTCCCCTCGGCTAACTTGGTCAGCATATCTAAATTATTACAATCTTTTGTCATGAAAAGAGTTCTACTTCTCTGCTTACTGATTACCGGGTTTGCCACTACCCATGCCCAGTGGAGCAATACCACCAACCAGTTTTATGATTCACTGGATATGCCCGTGGTACAAATGGCGAACGATCAAAAAAATCCGTTGGTAGTCAAAAGCGAACCGGATGGCGGTTATGTGGTGATATGGGAAGATAACCGTACCGGCAATATCGACATCTATGCCCAAAAATACGATAAGAACGGCCATCGTATCTGGGCGGAAAATGGCATCCCCGTCGCCACCGGAACTGATGGTCAACTGTATTCCACCATTGCGAATACCCAGTCCAGCACCTACAATTACCGCAATGTAGGTCATGCCGCCACCGATGCAGCCGGTGGTTTTTACATCGCCTTTACCACCTCCAATCATAATGATGTATATGTGCAGCACATCAAAAACGACGGCAGCCGGGCGTTTGCCAACGAAGGGTACCCCATTGCCGTTCATACAGCAGCCAGCCAACCTTACTATTCGCATCCGCAGCTCATTGCCGACGGCAGGGGCGGTTTTTTTATCGGGTATTATGTAAAGAACCCATACAATGATGTGTATGTGTATTGCTACAAGGACGAAGGGGGCAGCCTGAAACGCTATGGCGGCGGCATTATGAATCAATATGCCACCCAGGAGATCAGCGATGCTCAATGCGGAAAGCGTTATACCATTAATTATAATAATTCCGGCACCGTAAAATCCTTTGTTATTTTCCCCGACCTGCAAGACGGCTGTGGCGTCATCATGGCCGAAGCGATCACTGGAGAAAAAGTCTTTCCTGCTTTTAACAGGCTGGCCCGGGTGAAAAAAGATTCCCGTGTAATAAAGGATATATGGGGGCAATTACCCAGTGCCATCATTTATCCTGACGGTACCACAGGTGATGTATCGCCGGAAAGACATGAATACTTTTATAAAGAAGATTCAGTTATAAGAACGTATTCTTTCAGTACGAGATTCGAGAATGTGAGTTGTAATATCATCGTCAATTACCCGGTCCCTCCCGGACAGCAGCCTGACATACGCCTGGTAGAATATGTTAATTATTACGTAACCAGTAATGGCTTTGCTGCGCTGAAAGGGCCTGTTTATGATGTTGACAGAGTACTTGCCACCATGCTGCCTACTGACGGAAATATCGATGCCATGCTGGTGACCTGGAATGAACGCAATTATATCAATAATAAGGTCACTGATTTTGTTACAAGAGGCTATTCGTTAGCATTAGAGAAATACGACAGTTTACCCTATCAATTGGCAACAGATACGCTTTATCCTAATTTCGTCTATAACCCCATTCCTCCTGAAGATTTAGATAAGATCGACCAGGCGGGATCTGGAGAAATAGATACCCTCATAGCCTCTCCCCGTGTTAACTATTTTTATGATTTTGCTTTTACGGGTTCAGGTAACAGGGCTTTCCTGGCTACCGCACCATTGCCTGTTTTGGGACATAGCACGCAGAGTAATGATTCTATGTTTTACCAGGAAATAAAGGTGACCCGGACGGGGGCTAAATCCTTTTCGGTAAAGCCCAATACCGATCAACCCAAGGGGGTACTGATCGGTACCGGTCAATCTACCAGCAATAGCGTTTATATACCTACCCCTGGTATTGCCGGTGATGGCGCAGGCAATGCCGTTTTTTACTACGGCAGGTCTCAACGTGCTATACAGGCAAGCCCTATAGGCGATGGCGGAAAGTTCTGGTGGGGTGCTTTAGGTACTCCGCTGAACACGGGAAGGTGGGACCGCAATTGGACCGACCCATCGGCACCTGTTATACATATGGACAAAGACGGTTCAGGCGTGGCAGTTTGGTTCGACGGCAGGAAAACCCCTGATGGCTACACGGGCTACAATATCTACATGCGGCATTTAGACAGCCTGCTGAATCCGGCTTACCAGCCTCCGGCGCATTCTTTGCGTTCCATCAGACAGGGCGTATCAGCCAGTACCATTGCCGACCCGCAGCTCATGGCAGGTTCCAGCAAGGCATGGACTGGTTTCCGGGGACTCTCCTATGACGCATATTACTACACGCCCCTCGTTTCCATTAAAGATGATTACCCTTTAGGAACGGTTACAGCCAGTGCGTTTGATTATGTTGGCCCGATACGAACCACCACGGCTGGCAAGCCTTATCTGGATCGCAATTATACCATTAGCGTAACCAACCACCCGGCTAATGCAGCTATCAGTGTGCGGCTGATCTTCACCAAGGCCCAGTTCGATGCCCTGAAAGCGAAGGAACCTTCTATTCAGGATCCGGGCAATCTGATGGTGGTCAAGCAACCTTCGGCTGGCACCGCGCCCGCAACCTATACGATTTCTGCCAACGATCAGAACGTACAACCCGTGGGCTGGGGAACTATTGAAAACACGGTTGACAATCAGACCGTGATTGAAGGTTACTACATAGAAGTAGTCATTGATGATTTCAGTAATTTCTTTATCATGAAATCAGAATCGACACTGCCTGTTACACTACAATCATTTACGGTGAAAGCCGTCGGCAATAATGCCCTGTTGCAATGGGTAACCGCATCTGAATTCAATAACGATCACTTTGACATAGAGCGGTCGGCTGACGGGAGAGCATTTACAAAGATCGGTCGCTTACAAGGTAATGGGACGACAAGCATTTCCCAGGATTACCGGTTTACGGATGCCGCGCCGCTTACAGGCAATAACTACTATCGCCTGGCACAGGTGGACCTTGATGGCAACATAAATTATTCACCAATACGATTACTGTCATTTAATGCGCAGGCTCGTGCGATGCAGCTATCTCCCAATCCTGCAAAGTCCACACTGCACATCCTGTTGCCTCAAGCGGCCTCCGGACAGCATACCATTGAGCTGTACAATCTTGCCGGACGAAAGGTGTTGGTACAGTTAGTGCCGGCGGGAACCATGCAGCTGGATGTGGATATCAATACCCTGGCTCCAGGGATGTACATTGTGCGGTATGGAGATAAAAATATGAAAGTGGTGAAACAGTAACTACCAGTTAAGATAGAACCCTACCCGTATCGCCCGCATAGCGGGCGATACGTTTTTTGAGGCCTGTGATGTATATTCGACCTCCAATACATGGATTTGAATATTAACACTAACAGCATGAAACGATTACTCATTATTCCGTTCCTTTTTGTTTGCAGCATTGCATTGGCGCAAACAGCCGTAGTAATGCCCGATTCACTGGGCTGGCGCTTAGGTAGCCAGGCTTATACCTTCCGGGTGTTTAGCCTCGAAGAAGCCCTTGCCAAGATGAAAAGCATTGGCCTCAAGTATGTAGAGCTCTTCCCCGGACAAAAGATCACCAAAGCCGGTACTGCCACTACAGCTTTCACGGCCACCGCAGAAGACCGCGCGCTCATTAAAAAATTATTAAAAGACAACGACATCAAGCCTGTTTGCTACGGTGTAGTAAATGGTAAGAACGAAGAAGAATGGCGCGCCATCTTCGAGTTTGCCAAAGACATCGGTATCGAGCACATTACCACCGAGCCACCAATGAACCAGCTGGAAACCGTTGATAAGTTCTGCAAGGAATACAACATCAAAGCAGCCCTCCACAACCACCCGGTGCCTACTACCTATTGGCACCCCGCCATCATCCTCGACCAGTTGAAAGGTCGCAGTAATATGATCGGCGTTTGTGGTGATATTGGCCACTGGGTACGTTCAGGTCTTGATCCCATCACCTGCATCAAGGAACTGAAAGGCCGCATCCTTGCATTCCACGTAAAAGACCTCCACACCTTTGGCGTAAAGAGCGCCCACGATGTGCCCTGGGGCACTGGTGTAAGCAATATCTCTGGCGTGCTGAACGAGCTGAAACAACAAGGCTTCAAAGGCTATTTCTCTGCTGAGTATGAATACCAGTGGGACAATAACCTGCCCCTGGTACAGGAAAGCGCCCAGTACTTCCTGCGTGTGGCAAAGCGGATCAACTCCGGTAACTAAGAGTCATTACATAAATACAAGAGGCTGTCTCAAAATTACACTGAGACAGCCTCTTTGCTTTTAGTAGATCGGGTTGATAATTACTGATTAGGGAACTTGCTTACGTCCATATAAAATACCTCCCAGTTGTGCCCATCCAGGTCTTCAAAACAGCGTAGCTGCATAAATCCAAAATCCTGCGGATCGCGGTACTCGTTGCCGCCCGCCTTCAATGCACGGTCCAGAAAAGCATTTACTTCATCATTGCTTGAAAGAGACATGGAGTTGATGACTCCTATAGCTTGTTTAGCATCGATAATACTCTTGGAAGTAAAAGTTTTGAACTTATCGTAAGTAAGCAGCATCACGAAAATGTTTTCATTGAATACCATGCAGGCCGCTGTATCATCGGTAAACTGCGGGTTGTTCGTAAAGCCGATTGCTTCGTAAAATGCCATTGATTTCTTTAGATCCTTAATAGGAAGGTTGATGAAAATTTGCGTTGCCATTATTGCTGATTTTTATTGTTGATTTATTACAACACAAAGATGCAATAGAAAAACAGATTACAGGGGTGGTATAAACGTCATTTTAAGGGGGGATTTACGCCCTGTTGTAACAAAAGAAGGCTGTCTCTTGCTTTTGCGACAGCCTCCTGTATTTTTAGACCGGCTGATCATTATCTTTATGAGCCTATGATAAGGTATTTACTCATATTGTTATGCAGCCTCATCGGCTTACTGCCTAAAGCTGGTAGCGCCCAGCCCGTTAAATCCTATATGGTCACTTCATTGGACAAGTTGACCTCGATGGAATTGATGAGCAACAAAGAAGGCAAACTGGTATACCGGGTATTTTACCGGCTGAAGCCAGTGGTCGACTGGTCGCCATTGGGGCTGATGATTGATAAAGCGCCATTGGGCGAACAAGCAGTAATAGACAAGATGACCAAAAAGAAGGTATTGGGACAGTTCAACTGGCCACTTGGTGAACAGGCAGTTGTTTCCAATTCTTATAATGAAATGCTTGTAGCCTGCCATTCCGGAAACATTCAATACAACATTATAGTGCGGGTGTATGATGGGAGCGTGGCTTTCCGCTATGTATTACCGGCACAGGCAGGCATCCCCAAAGGAGTTATCCGTCAAGAGCATACTGCTTTTAATTTCACAACACCTTTCACGTTGTATCAATACAACCATGAATCGGTATTTGCCCCTACAGCAATTGATACCTTCTCCCGCACGAGCGATCTGCCCACTACATTAAAAGGTGAAGATGTTTATGTCAGTATTGGCGAAGCTGATAATACGAGCTATACCAAGGCGGAGCTTAAGAAAGGTGCTGCACCCAATAGTCTTGCTATCGATTTCAAACGCGATTCGGTGGTTACTTTTCAGGGGAATTATCAAACACCCTGGCGTACGATCAGCCTGTCTAAAACAGCCATTGCATTATATGCGCACAACAATCTTTACCTGAAGCTGGCCACTCCACCTGCTGCCAAAGAAGTGCCTGCCTGGATAAAGCCCGGCAAGCTGATCCGCGCACAGTTGACCACGCAAAGCGGCATCGATTGCATTGACTTTGCAGCAGCCCACCAGTTCCAGTACATCATGTTCGATGCAGGTTGGTACGGTGCTGAGTTTCGTTCCACTTCCGATCCCACCCAATACATCGAAGCGATCGATATGCCGAAGGTCATTGCCTACGGAAAACAGAAAGGCATTGGTGTGATCCTGTACGTAAACTATGTGGGCCTGCGCGCCAAACTCGATACGATCCTGCCCCTGTATAAAAAGTGGGGCGTAGCAGGCTTGAAGTTTGGTTTTGTAGATGGCCTCACCCAGCAAGGAATCAGCTGGCTGGCAGCGGCTATGAAGAAAGTACAGGAGTATGGTTTTATCCTCAACATCCACGACAACTACAAACCCACCGGCCTGAGCCGTACATTCCCTGCGCTACTGACGCAGGAGGGTATCAGGGGCGATGAGAACAGCCCGGACGCCTTTCACAATACTACATTGCCATTTACCCGCTTCCTGGCAGGACCGGCAGATTTCACCTTCTGCTTTCCCAACCCCACCAACAGCTTCAGTAAGAACATCAAAGTGAGCAAGGCCCAACAGCTGGCACTTACGGTGGTTTACTTTAGTCCCTTACAGGCCATCTTCTGGTATGGCAAGCCAACCGACTACACCAATGAAGACGAGATCGAGTTTTTCAAATATGTACCCACAGTCTGGGATAAGTCACATTATTTTAAAGGAGAGATTGGTAAATACATTTCAGTCGGGCGCAGAAAAGGCAGTACGTGGTTTATAGGTAATGCCGCAGGCCCGAAAGATTGGCAGGACACACTGGTGCTGGACTTCCTGAAGCCAGGAAAGACCTATACAGCCACGATCTATGAAGATGACGAGCAGGGCGGCATCCGCAAGCGAACGATCCCTGTAAAGCAAAACGATGAATTTCCCATCACCATCAAAGCCAAAGGCGGACAGGCTATAATCATTCAAGAGAGGTAATTATTCTTTTTGTCGAACGGGACTCACAATTTTCGGATGCTAACTCACCTTTCTTTGTCATTTCGAACCCTGCACACGTACTTGCATCCACAAGAAATACACAGGGTGAGAAATCTGCTATCGAAGCTAATGGCCGGTTTGTCGCAGGCAGAACTTGTCCCGCTCTGCGGGATTTCTCACTCCGCTATCGCTCCGTTCGAAATGACAACATAAAGAGCAAAGTTCATATCTGTATATATTTTATTAAAAAGTGCGCAACACGTACTGGCAGATAGTGTTAATTTTAGCATATGCGTACCATTCTAACCAGAGGCTTTCTCTCAATCGTCACAGTGTTATCATTCCTGTGCTCCCATTCGCAGGTTTCTTTATTGAACCCAGATGATCCGGCATTCAGCAAACCGGCACCGGATTCTTTCAAAATACAACTACAAACCACGAAAGGAGAGATATTGATGGAAGTAAAGCGCGCCTGGTCTCCACGTGGCGTAGACCGGTTCTATAACCTTATAATCAATGGCTATTATGATAATTTACCCATATTCCGCATCAGGGCGGGCTATTGGGCCCAGTTCGGCATTGCCGGCGAGCCTAAAGTAGCGCAGGCCTGGCGCAATAAAAATATTCCCGACGATCCCAGAGTGCTCTCCAATACCCGCGGCACGGTAGCCTATGCTTTCAAAGATCCCAATGCACGCACTACCCAGATATTCATCAACCTGCGCGATAACAGCTCCACCCACGACAATGAACCCTTCGTGCCCATTGCCCGCGTAATCAAAGGCATGGATGTAGCCGATGCCCTGTATTCCGGTTATGGAGAAAAAGCCGGAGGTGGTATCCGCGCGGGTAAACAGGATTCTGTTTTTGCGGGCGGCAACCCTTATTGGAAACAAAACTTCCCCTTGCTCGACTACATTAAAAAGACGAATATTATTAAGTAAATAGCTCTCTCGTCTCCTTTTCAGCCCTTCAACTTGTTAACATATCAACTAATTGATAAGTCAGGATAATAATTGTAATATTGACACGACTACAATTATTACCAGATGAAAAAGATCCTGCTGCTATGCTGTATGATGGCCGGAATGATACACGCCGGTTTTGCCGGTAAAGGTATTCCCGTCAATGAACCAGATTCTGTCTTTCTTTTTTCCTACGCCACTACAAAGAATAACAACCACAACGGTCTCCACTTTGCCTGGAGCCGCGATCAACAAAACTGGCATCCGATCGGTAATGAGTACGCCTATGTTAAAAGCGACTACGGTCGCTGGGGTGCGGAAAAGCGCATGATCAACCCTTATCTCATCCAGGGACCTGATGGCGTGTGGCAATGTGTGTGGAGCCTCAACGATCGTGAGCCATTGTTTGCACATGTATCCTCTCCCGATCTGGTATACTGGGGGCGTCAACATTATCCACTGGTGAAAGAAGGCGCCAATGTATTGAAGCCAATCATTGCCTACGACACCCGGCAGGGCATCTATGTAATTACCTACACAGAAGCTGGCGGCAAATATTATCGGGTGACCACGAAAGACTTCAAAACATTTACGCCAGCTGTGGTGGTTCCTGCTGCACAATATATAGATGTAAGCACTACCGTTACACTCCCCGAAGGTAAAGCGCAAGGACAAGTACACCGTGTGTCCTGGGCAACGGTAGATAAACTGATCAAGACATTTGAGCAGCGCCAATATAAGAATATACTCTACGGAGAAAATACAGGACAGGATGCACAACGCTTTGCCGGGCTTAAACCGGTAGAAGCGAAGATCACCCTGCAGGCAGCGAGCGCCAGACCGATTAGTGATTTATTATTAGGCATTTTCTTCGAGGACATCAATTATGCTGCAGATGGTGGTTTGTATGCCGAGCTGGTACAGAACCGCGACTTTGAATACGCGTTAAGCGATAAAGAAGGGCGCGACAGCAGCTGGAAGCATTCACATTCCTGGACACTGAAAGGAGATAACACCTCTTTTGCTATCGATAGCGCATCGCCTATTCATCCTAACAATGCACACTACGCTGTGTTGAATACCGAAGCACCCGGTGCTGCTTTGGTGAATACAGGTTTTGATGGCATACCGGTAAAGAAAGGGGAGCTATATAACTTTTCCGTGTTTACTAAGCAGACTGCCGGCAAGGGAAAGCTATTGGTGAAATTGGTGAGCAAGGATGGTAATGTATTGGCACAGGCCACTATTGCCACTTCAAGTGGTTGGAAGAACACCAAAGCGGTGCTTACAGCATCGGCTGATGCTACAGACGCCCACCTCGAATTGCAACCCCTTGCGAAAGGGCGCTTGCTACTGGACATGGTGTCACTATTCCCGCAAAAGACATTCAAAGGCAGAGCGAACGGCCTACGTGCTGATCTTGCACAAACCATTGCAGATATTCGACCACGCTTCATTCGTTTCCCCGGTGGCTGTGTGGCACATGGAGATGGGCTTGATAATATTTATCGCTGGAAGAATACCATTGGGCCACTGGAAGCTCGCAAACCACAACGTAACCTTTGGGGCTATCACCAAACTGCAGGTCTTGGTTACTTTGAATATTTCGCTTATTGTGAAGACATAGGCGCTGAACCTTTACCCGTTCTGGCAGCTGGTGTGCCTTGCCAAAACTCCGGCACCAGTGCCACCGGTGGCGGTCAGCAGGGCGGCATTCCCATGGATCAGATGGATGAATATGTGCAGGATGTGCTCGATCTGGTTGAATACGCCAATGGCCCTGTTACTTCCACCTGGGGTAAGAAACGGGCGGAGGCAGGACATCCCAAACCTTTTAACCTTAAATACATCGGTATCGGCAACGAAGACCTAATCAGCGATGTGTTTGAAGAAAGGTTCCGGATGATCTACAAAGCAATGAAAGAAAAACACCCGGAGATCACCGTGATCGGTACGGTAGGGCCATTCTTTGAAGGAACAGATTATACCGAAGGGTGGGAGCTGGCCAATAAAGAAAAAGTACCCATCGTAGATGAACACTACTACCTGTCACCAGGCTGGTTCATCCACAACCAGGATTTTTATGATCGTTATGATCGTAACAGATCCAAAATATACCTCGGTGAATATGCTGCACACTTGCCAGGTCGCCCCAATAACCTTGAAACGGCGTTGGCGGAAGCATTGTACCTGACATCGATAGAACGTAACGGCGATGTAGTCACCATGACTTCCTATGCCCCTTTATTGGCAAAGGAAGGACGCACCCAGTGGAATCCCGATCTTATTTATTTCAATAATACAGAAGTAAAACCTACGGTGGGTTACGAAGTGCAAAAGTTGTATGGCGTTCATGCGGGAGATCAATACCTGCCGGCAGCCATCACTTTGTCCAACAACCAGGATGCGGTCAGGAAACGGGTAGCGTATTCTGTGGTGCGTGATACAAAGTCAGGCGACCTCATTATTAAATTAGTGAACCTGTTGCCGGTAACGGTTAAAACAAATGTTGACCTGGGTGGATTATCTTTAGCGGGACAGGAAGCAACGAAAACAGTGTTGCAGGGGCAGCCTGCAGATAAGAAGGTGTTGCCGGTAACATCAACCATTCCAGCCTCCGCAATCTCGGGCCTGGAATTGCCGTCTTATTCGTTTACCGTTATTCGTATAAAAACAAAATAACAACCATGAACCTGGGCATGATCATATCGCGGCTGGCCAAACAGCCTTTGCTGATAGCTTGTAGTCTTTTATTGACTGCATCCACGTATGCGCAAAAGAATACGGTGATTAAGCCCGGCGAGGTATGGCCCGATGATAAAGGCAATCATATCCAGGCGCATGGCGGTGGCATTATCAAAATAGGCAAGACCTATTATTGGTATGGTGAGGAACGTGCGAAAGGACTTGATACCAATTTTCGTTATGTAAGCTGTTACGAATCGAAAGACCTGACGAATTGGAAGTTCCTGGGTGATGTATTGAAGCTGTCTGATCCCGAGAATCTGGGCAGGCGTTGGGTGCTGGAACGTCCCAAAGTGTTTTACAATAAACAGTCGAAGACCTACGTCATGTATTTTCATCTTGACGACAGGTCATATAAGTTGGCAAGGGTAGGAGTGGCCACCAGCAAGAAGCCGGAAGGACCTTTTACCTATGTAAAGAGTTTCCGTCCGTTAGGATATGAAAGCAGGGATATTGGCCAGTTCATCGATGATGATGGAACACCTTACCTGGTATTTGAAAGCCGCCCCTCCAAAGGATTTTATATTGCCGGCCTTTCACCCGATTATATGGATGTAGTAAAAGAGGTGAGCTTTATTCATTCACCCTTGGAAGGAGGTGCTATTGTTCATTACAAGGGCCTGTACTATTCCATCGGTTCTGCATTGACAGGCTGGAAACCTAATCCCAATAAATATGCGACTGCACCTTCTTTATCCGGCCCCTGGACAGAGTTTAAAGATATCGCTCCGCAGGAAACAAATACCTATAGCTCACAATCTACCATGCTAATCAAAGTAGAAGGTACCAAAGGTTCCACTGTTATTTACATGGGCGATCAATGGAAGCCAGGCACACAATGGGATTCCCGTTATCTCTGGATGCCGGTAGAGATTGGGGATGGCAAACTATGGCTGCCCGAGCCAAAGCCCTGGAGCATCAATATCAAAACGGGTGAGTGGAAACCTGCTGAATAATTATTTCCGATGCTGATAGAATATGCCCGTATCGAACGGCGTCCATACACAAGCTTTTTGACCGGAGACTTTCAGTGCATTATTAGCCCACGTATTACAAGTGTGAAAGAGACTATACGTGCCTTTTGCTTCGTAGAAAGCATCGTGTCTCCCATAACGTGCTTCAGTAGGTATAACAATAGGTTTGCCGGTAGCATCCGTTTGAAAGCTATTTTCGATATACGTTACCAATCGCTGATATTGATCATTGCTAATGTCAAGTTTAATACAATGTTCTCCTTCTTTTAGTTGATGATAAAAAGTCGCATGCATGGCTGATGTACTGAGGCCGAACGCTGCATTGAAGGCTGTACTTGCTTTCAGGTCATTCCAGGTAGGCGTTTCAAGGTAGAAGCCTTTATCGCCCCAACCGAAAGCGACATATTCCATAGTTGTATCTCCGCTACGTGTATTGGTATAAGGTATGTCTTCACTCCAATTCTTTAAAGATGTTTTTACGGGTAATATCAGATCGGCATGTACGCCGTTGGTTTTAAGATAAATACTTATATCTGGTGTAGTATTCGGTTCTGCTTTTACGGTAAGCCGGGATAAAGTCCATGCAGAACACAGGTATAAGATGACGAGGGTCACAAGCGTCAAAAGTGAATAACTTGTGTATTTCAGGAATTTCTTCATTAGGGAAGAGCGGTTTAAATGGTGCTTCTGTTTATACTGAAAGTTGCTGAAAGTAACCCACCCCAAACCTAAAACGGGGTGCGTTCTACACAGTTTTTCGTTGTTCCCTTAACGGGACATTGATTTCCAACACGTTTATTTTGGCAATTCCTTTGCACTTATTGGGGTGAGCAAATGCACCGATTTATGGATATCATCTACATTACGAGAAAAAAGAATCTGTTCGACCATAATTCTACCCGTGAAATCTCCCTGACCAAATGGTCTGCTTTCGTCGCAAACGACCCGGAGATGCGGTTGGATAATCATACGTCTGTTCTACTTCCTAATGGTGAGGTATATAAATATGCAAGTCCAGGAACTGCGGTGTGGCTTAATAGAGAGCCGGGACAATCTGCCGTTCAGGAAGTGGTATTCGATTACCGCGATGGTAATATCGTGATCAATAATGCTGATAAAAAAACGATCGATAAAGTGAGGCATATAGCCTTTAAGCTGAATGCCCACATCTTCATGGAAACAAAAAGTTTTACTGCGGAACTACCTGTTGAGGTGCCGATGGTAAAACCCCGCTTCCGGTTTAGTGATGCGCTGAATCCTTTCAAACGGGCTATTCCTCAACTGCGTTACTTTTTCAAACACCTTGCCTTGTCATTCTTTAAAGGTGGCAGAAGTGCTGCAACTGAGCACCAAACACCCGCTGTGGCAAGACAAGTGATGAATGAGGAATCGCAATCCACGTCTCCTTTAGTGCTATCTCCTTTCACGATGGCTACGGTAAAAAAGGCAGACCTCGTTTCGATTCGCCCAAAATAAGTTAAGACGGATTCGTATTCATATGAGCTATAAGGCATGTTCTTCGGAACATGCCTTTTTTATTTAATCACAATACCGTGTTATATTGCCACTCTGCAATTAAACCAATCCCGGCTTTGGTATGGAACAACTTTTAGCACACCTGAAACAGTATTACCAGTTGAGTGAGGAAGCACAACAGGTGCTCCCGGATTATTTCACCAAGTTGATTCTGCCTCGTAATGAACTGTTGATCACACAAGGCAAGGTGTGCCGGCATTTGTACTTTCTTGAGCAGGGCTGCCTGCGTGGCTTTTATAATCTGGACGACAAAGAGATTACGCACTGGTTTGGTTTTGAAAACGATTTCGTCACTTCCTTTCATAGCTTCATTACACAGGAGCCTGCGGTGGAGAATATTCAGCTGATCGAGGGCTGTGTGTTATGGGCCATCTCCAAAGAGTCCTTATGGCAGTTGTTCAACCAGCATCATGAGATCGAAAGGGTGATGCGTATTGCGTATGAAAAGTATTATATACGACTGGAAGAACGTTTTGTGAATGCGCAGTTCAGAACAGCCACTGAACGTTATCAGAGCCTGCTGGAGCAGGCGCCGCATATAATTGACAGGGTATCATTGGGTTATATTGCCTCTTACCTGGGTATTTCGCAGGAGACGCTGAGCCGCATCCGCAGCAGGCTTTAACATTTAGGACGCGGGTTTTTGACTGTTGTCAAAAAATGTGCGGCGCCAGGCTGATAGTTTTGTTGCCATAAAAATTCATTTATGGAGACTCCCAACCCACAACAACCTTCAGCTGCGTTTGTAGCCGCTTCCTGGATCGCTCTTTTAGCCGGTATTATAGCTTTCAATGTAGGCTTATGGAATGCCCAAATGGAGCTGAATGAAAAAGGGTATTATTTCACCGTTTTGATGTTCGGACTGTTTTCGGGTATTTCTGTTCAGAAGGCAGTGCGCGACCAATTGGAAGGTATCCCGGTAACCAACATTTATTATGGTCTCGCCTGGTTCACCACGATCTTAGCCATCTTATTGTTAACGATCGGCCTTTGGAATGCAGACCTCACCAAGAGTGAGAAGGGTTTCTATGCTATGTCGTTTACACTTAGCCTATTTGCCGCCATTGCCGTACAAAAGAACACGCGCGACGCCCGGGGCAGCCAGCGAAAGGATAATAGCAATCCACCCAATAATAGTATTGAAAAGTGATCCTGCTTTTGGGCACAAGAAGAACCCTGTACATTTGTTGTACAGGGTTTTTATATTTCGCATTAGCCCTCCATTTTGTCGTAATGATACCTCTTTGATGCTGATTGCTGTTGTTACCTTTACCCTGCAAAAGAGCCATTTATGAAATCTCTCTTTACTTTATTATTTATGACCAGTCTTGCTCAAACACTCGACGCTCAATCTGTAGGCAATTATGCTACTGTTAATGGATTAAAGATGTATTATGAAGTTCACGGCAAAGGCTTTCCCCTGGTGCTTATTCACGGGGGCGGTTCTACCATTGGCACCACCTGGGGTCGGATATTGCCTGAGCTTGCCAAATCTCATAAGGTGATTGCTGTAGAGATGCAGGCGCATGGGCATACTGCTGATATTGACCGGCCACTCAGTTTTGCACAGGATGCTGATGACATCGCTGCGTTGTTAAAACAGCTTAACATTGACAAGGCTGATATTTTCGGTTTCAGTAATGGCGCCAGCACTACACTGGAAATAGCTATCCGTCACCCGCAACTGGTGAACAAGATCATTGTGGCATCCACTTTTTATAAAAGATCGGGTGCACAACCCTGGTTCTTTGACATGATGGCCAACGCTACTTTTGAAAGTATGCCCCAGGTATACAAGGATGCTTTTCTGGCCATTAACCCGGATAAGGATGCATTGTATACCATGTTTAAACGAGATGCGACACGGATGCAAAATTTCACGGAGATCAAAGAGGATGCTATCAGGAGTATCAAAATACCTACACTCATTATATCTGGTGATAAGGATGTCAATACTCCTGAGCATGCGGTAGAAATGTCGCGGCAGATCGAACATGCCAGCCTGGCCATTTTTCCAGGTGGTCATGGTGATTATATCGGGGAGATCTTTACAGCTAAGCCCGGGCAAAAAGTGTTTCCTGCCTTGCCGGTTGTTGAAGCCTTTCTATCGGCTGCTCATCCCTGATGACCTGCCGGAAGGCTGCTATAGTGCTCTGCTTGTGCCCGTATTCGGGCATTTTTGTTAACAGGCTGACCAGATTGGTTAACAATAATATTAAATAAAACACCCTGTTTTTTAATGTGAGGACTGCGCAATTTGTTGCCTTCCAATGGAGTCTAACAAGTGCATTTTCTCATATTAGCAGTTAGTTTTGGTCGGCCTGGGTCTCTACCCAGGCTTCATTTTTCCTATCTTTGCCGCTCTTTTTTAATTATGAAGTATTCTCAATGGATCGGCATAGCTGCCGCAATAGTACTGGTAATCGCTTGTTTTTTGCCCTGGACTTTTCATCCCGACCTCAATAAGAACTTTACAGGGTTCTTTTCGGAGGATAATGACTATGGTAAACCGGGGAAGGTATTTACCGTGTTTGCAATCATCGCTTCTATACTTTTCCTGATACCACGTGTATGGGCCAAGCGCTGGAATCTCCTCATCGGCGCGTTGACGGTGGCCTTCGCTATCAAGAGTTTTATTGTTTTTTCCGGTTGCTACCGCGGTATCTGTCCTACAAAGCTGGCGGGCCTGTGGGTTATGCTCCTGTCTTCTGTAGCTTTATTGGTAATGACGTTATTACCAGACATGAAGGTTATTGATAAAAAGCAATAATTACTTGTTAATAGCGGTTTATCTAACCAGCGTCAGCACACCTTTTTCGCTTTTCTCATCCATGCCTACCAGCTTGTATTGGCAGGTCCAGACAAACATGCCTGTGTCTTGTGGCTTTCCGTTGATGGTGCCATCCCAACCTCTGTAAATATCTGTGGTTTCAAATATGCGCTGTCCCCAGCGGTTATAGATGGTAAGCCGGTATTTTTCAGGATACCCATAAACCGTTGGCCGGAACACGTCATTGTTTCGGTCGTTGTTGGGTGAAAATGCATTGGGCAGGTATAATCCTTTCAGGCAGTCTTTGGGCACCACTTTAATACTATCGGCTCCCACACAGCCGAAGTTGTCGGTTACTTTTAACCAATAGATGCCAGGTCCGGTAACGGTAATCGAAGGCGCTGTGGCATTGTTGTACCACTGGTATTGTTTGAAGGTGTTGAATGGCTTCAGTTCAAGTCGCTGCCAGTCGCAAAGCTGGGCTGTATCCGGTAAGAAACCGGCTGGGAGTGCCTTGATGTCTGTAATCGCAACAGTGTCGACGTTAACGCAGGTATGCTGGTCTGTTACTTTCACCCAATACACGCCTGGTTGTGTAGCGATAAGCGCTGCACCGGTAGAGCCATCCTGCCATTCATAAGCTGTGAAGCCTGCGCCGGCCCGGAAGGTGACGGAGGAGTTTACACAGAGTATCGTATCATTACCAAGTTTGACAACCGGCAGTGCAAATACATTGGTAACCCTTAGGGTGTCTTTAGATATGCAGCCATTTGTATTGGTAGCGTTGACAATGAAATTGCCCGTCGTACCAACAGTGATCTGCTGTGTATTGGCGCCTGTGTTCCAGGTATAGTTACTAAAGCCGGGACCTGCATCCAGTGTTATGCTTTTGTCCTGGCAAAAGCTGGTATCGTTGCCCAGGTTGAGTGGCGCTGTTGGTTTTATTCTTACCCGGACGGTATCTATGACAATACAGCCTGGACCTTTTTCTGCGGTTACACTGTATAGAGTGTCTTGGTCTGTAAATATTCTTACTGTCTGTCCATATGTGGAGCTGATCATGTAATTACCGCTCCAGCGATAGTTGGTAAATCCGGCAGGTGCGGAGAGTTGTAATGTATCATTGCTGCATCGTTCCAGATCGGGGCCAAGGTCGAATGAAGGGGTGGGTGCCTGGCTAATGATCACCGTGTCGCGGAAAACATTGTTACAATGATCGGTGGCCTCCACAAAGTAGGTTCCCGTGCTATAAGCGGTCAACACTGAGTCGGCAGAGTTGTCCTGCCACAGATAGGTTTTGTAACCGGCGCCTGCATTCAGCGGCCAGGTACTCACATTACACAGTTGTATGTCGGGGCCAAGGTTTACTGGTTTATAAGGATCGAAGATGGATATCTCGATGCTGTCGGAAGTAGAAGTACAAGCCGTTGTGAGACTGGCGTATAGTTTAACGATGCCTGATTGTTTAAAGAAAATGCGGATAGTAGAGTCTGTAGTGGATACGATCTGTGCATAGGCCGGATCGATGGTCCAGGTGGTTGGCAGGACGCAGTCGGCATTGCGTTGTACTTCATAGGTGAAAGTGTCGGTACGGTTGCAAATGCTGTCTTCTCCAACAATGCCATTGAACTGGCAGTTGCCGGAAACGCATAGTACAGTAGCCTGCAGTGGTACATCGGCTTCGCTGGAGGTTACTGCTATAGGTTGTTGATAAACGAATGGCGTGATGGTAGTCCAGGTATGTGTCTGCGTATTGATTGTAGTATTGTTAAACTGATTGTTCATGTCTACGGTAGTACAACCGGGTGTAGTACCATTGGAGGCTGTTCTCACCACATGAATTTTGAAGTCGGAGCCACTGGACTGTATGGTGGTAAAGGAAGCTGCTGTTATAAAAGTCCCATCTGTATACTGCTGTACATTGGCAGGTATTTGTGAGGAGAATCCTTGCCCGCTGCCGTAATATTTTTGCCAGCCAATGTTGCCTGCTGCATCTGCCTGCATTAATTGAAAGAAGTTGGCAATTCCCTGATTGCCGGTTGTAATGATGACTTCACCATTCTGCGCGGGAGTAGCATAACTCCAGAAGCTGGGTTCCAGTGCAGATACTTTTTTATTGCTGATTACTTGTAAATTCTGATCAAGGCGCAGGACGCCTACTTGTTTATTGAGATAGCTGTTGCCATCGATGATATGAGCGGAAATTAAGAATCCTTCGGGTGTTTTGTAGATGCGGTTGGCAAAGTTGCCACGTCCGTCTGAGAGGAAACGCATGGCCGCATTGACAGCTCCTGTATTCTTATTGATTTTCGTAACGGTACCATAGTAACGATTTTCCGCAGCTACCCAGTAATCAGCTGCCACTACCAGCGTGTCGACATTCTCGAGCACGCTGGATATATCTACTCCATCAGCTGTGTGAAACTCATTGGCCCATATGATGTTGCCACTGGCGTCGGTTTTGGCAAGGAGGCCATGAGCAAAAGGTGGTGAGTAATTGATCGTACCTGTCAATACAAAGCCTCCGTCAGACGTTTCAATCACATCGAGTCCATAATCGTTAGTGGGGGAGTTGGTATTGAAGTTCTTTGACCAGCTTACCGTGCCTGTAGCAGTCAGTTTTACAAGGTATACATTCTGCCGGTTGTTGAACGACCTGCTGCTGCCGATAGCTATGTATCCTCCATCGCTTACGGGCCTGATCTTTCTGAACTCATCGTACTGGCTGCCTCCAACGCGGCGTGCCCATTCGATCTCCCCATCTGGCTTAAGTTTCATGGCCAGGGCATCGATAGCTGCACTGGCCTGGTTAGCATCGCCTGCTATGGGATTGGCTGTACCGCCAATGATGGAGCCGCCATCGGGTGTGGTGTTGATATAAAAAACGTGGTAGTTGCCGACGCCGGTATATGTTTTTTGAAAGGCCTTTGTTACACAGGGATCGGGCGGAGGTGTGCAGGGGCCGCCTGAACAGAACAAGGTGGATGGTATTGTTGCAGGGCTTGCCTGTAAAGCCGGGTGGGGTACTGCTGTAAAGCTGCTGTTGCGAATGTCGTACCAGCTGAATGGAATGGTTGTAAATGTTGGCGCAGCAACCTGCACCTGAATGGTTGTATTGTTACAGGCAGGGATATTACCCATTGCATCGGTCCTTGCGATGTACATATCATTACCGCCTGTAGTGGTATAGCCGGCACTGATATAGCCGCCATCAGGGGTCATTCGTAAGGTATAGGTGTATTGATTGCCGGGTTGTACAAATTTTCTTGTCCACTCCACGGCTCCGGCCGGGCTGAGCTTTATCAGGTTGAGGTCTGCATTGCCATTGTCTTCGCTTTGCTGGAAAAGGTATCCTCCATCGGGTGTTGGCATAAAGGTGCCGGTACTGCCATATATATAATCCGGCGCGATTATTTCTTTCACGTCTACGGCATCTCCGTTCAGGTCGATGCGCAGCATCATGGCGCGGCCTGTGTTGGTGTTGGTGAAGTCGTTGATGGTAACGAGGGGCATCAGGTAAAAGTTACCCTGCCTGGTGAAGGCTGCGCCTGCGGCATTATTGCGTCCACCCACATCGTATTTTTTTGACCAGAGGGTATCTCCATTGGCAGGGTTTAGCTTCATGAGGAAGCCATCGTGCCAGGTGGAGGAACGTGAGGTGCCCGATACCAGTATGCCTCCATTGTCTTCCATGATGTTGCTGCCGTTGTCGCTGTCACTGTCGTCAAATATTTTACTCCAGACTATGGAGCCTGTAGCATCCAGTTTTATAACCAACACATTACCGGTGCCTGGATTATTATTTTGCCGGCCTGTTATGTAGTAGCTGCCGTCACTGGCCTGTATCACATTTGAGGCTATTTCTCCGAAGGTGGTGTTCTCTCCAAACTGGCGGTTCCATAGCAGGTTGCCTGCAGCATCTGTTTTAACTGCCCAGGCTGCGCCAGTGAGGTAGCCGTATGACTTGGTTTGTCCTACCGCCATGAAGCCTCCATCACTGGTGAGGATCACGCGATAAAAGCCATCCGTACGAGCAGCACCGAAGGTCTTACTCCATTGTACCGCGCCGAGTTGATCTGTTTTAAGGAGGAAGCCATCTTCATCGCCGGCGCCAAAACTGCCTGTCCGACCGGCAATTATGTAACCGCCATCGGGTGTAGACCTGATGTCGCTGATGATATCGCTTCTTTGTCCGCCATAAGTACGCTGGAAAGTTTCGCTGATACAGGCATTGGTAACGATCACGAGGCGCGTTACAGAGTCTGTACAAAATCCGTTGGAGGCTTTCAGCTTTACCCGGTAATACCCCGCGACAGGAAAGGTGTGTGCGTAATTGAGGGTAGTGCCCTGGTTAACACCATCGAGTAGCCATTGGTAGCTGGTAGCGCCTGTTGAGGTGTTGGTAAAATTGACGGTGCTATTGATGGCTACTGTGGTATCGGGTGGGGTGAAGCCAACGGTAAGCGGGCAGGTAACGATAATGGTGGCAGTGGCGGCAGCACTATCGCATAAAGGATTGCCACTATGTGCCGACATCTTGATCGTATAGGTGCCGGGTGTATTAAATGTATAGGAATAATGTTGGGTACCGGCTTGTTGTACATTGTTGAGGTACCATTTGTAGGTATTGCCGTTGATTGAACTATTGGTAAAGGTAACCGTGGTGCCGGTTGTTACATTGGTGGCCGAAGAAGTAAAGCTGGCGGATACCGGAGCCGGGCAGGGTGATAAGCAGGACAGGCATGATAGCAGGCTCTTGCGCGTGTTTTGGATGAACCAGTTCATGCGGTCGGCCTGGCCTTGTGTAAACACCTTCATACAGTTAAGGTTGCCATAATCCATGTAATCTTCTTTCAGGTCGTTCTGATCGTTGCTGAAGCCGGAAAGGATGTCAGTGGAACAACTGTTCATCGGTGTACTGCAACTGGTTGAGGCGGTAGATTGATCGGGTGGGGTGTCACAGACTTTATCGCCATCGATAGAGCAGTCATCATTCTTACAAGCGCCTTCGAAAGTGTGGTAGAGGCCCAGGTAGTGGCCCATTTCATGGATGGTGACCACGCTGTTGGCTGGTGAACTGCCTAAATATGTTGACTCCATCAGGATGCCATCTACGGCAGAGCCATGTGCTGAAGGCAGGTAAGCGTAGCCTGCTACGTTGCCGGGTATGGATCGCACGAGCCAGATATTGATGTAGCAATTGGGGTTCCAACGATTAAGGTTCTTGACGGCCAGGTCGTCGGAATAGTAATTGGGTCCACCCATTACCGTGAGTGGGGACACATCGCGGGTAATGCCGTTGGTGGGATTGTTGTTTGGATCCCGTTGTGCGAGACAGAACTGGATTTGTGTATTGACGCCATCGGCCGGATCATAGAAGCCGGTGTTGGCGAAGGCTTCATTGAGGTGTTGGATGCCAGCCAGCACTTGTGCATTGCTGATATTTTCCGTTCCGTTGTTGTGAATAATGTGTACGACGACAGGCAAAGTGACGATGGCTGTCGTGCGCTGTGTATTTAAGGGGTTTGTCTTACGCGCCAACTGATACTGGCGGAGTTGTTGTTCGGCGTTTTCCTGGTAGCGTTTTAATTCAGGCTGATCGCGGAGCAGTTTATTGGTGATTTCCTGTTGTCCGCATTGTACGGGTGGGGCTTCCTGGGCCTGTGAAAGGCATACGATGGCCAGATAAAAAAGGGTGATCAGGTACTGACGGTACATACGGGTGGGGGACGCGGGCCGGGGTTTAACGGCTCCTAAAGATAATAAACGCCGGCCAACTTAAAAAGGTATGCGGGAGAGGGTTTTCCCGCATTAAATTTCTATAGTGTTTCCAGGCTTTTTCCTATGATATTAACAGATTCCAGTATCTGTTCGCGGTTAATGGTAAGCGGTGGTGATAACCTGATCTTATCTCCGTGTGTGGGCTTGGCCAGCAAACCATTGTCTTTCATGGTGAGGCAAAGATCCCAGGCAGCCTGAGGATTGGGATGGTCGATGACGATGGCATTTAACAAGCCTTTGCCCCGGATGGTTTTGATGTGGGGCGATTGCAGGGCTTGCAGCTGCTGCCGGAAAAGCTCACCCATTTCACTGGCATTTTCTGCCATCTTCTCTTCTTTTAATACGGTGAGTGCTACCATCGATACCTTACAGGCGAGGGGATTGCCACCATAGGTTGAACCATGTTCGCCGGGCTTGATGTTGAGCATGATCTCATCATCGGCCAGCACGGCTGATGCGGGCAGGGTACCTCCGCTGAGGGCCTTACCTATAATGAGTATATCGGGGTGTACGTTCTCATGATCGCAGGCCAGCATTTTGCCTGTACGGCAAAGGCCTGTTTGTATTTCATCGGCCATGAATAGCACGTGAGCATCTTCGCAATATTGTTTTGCGGCAGTGAGGAATCCTTCATCGGGTATTACCACACCTGCTTCGCCTTGTATGGGTTCTATCAGCAGGCCTGCCACGTTTTTATCCTGTAATGCAGTGGCCAACGCTGGCAGGTCGTTGTAGGGTATTACCTCAAAGCCTGGCATGTAGGGACCAAAGCGATCATAAGAAGATGGATCGGTGCTGAATGATATGACGGTGCTTGTTCTTCCATGGAAGTTGTGGCTGCATACCAGTATTTTGGCTTTGTTGGCCGGTATGCCTTTTACGTCGTATCCCCAGCGGCGGCAGAGTTTGATGGCTGTTTCCACTGCTTCCACACCTGTATTCATGGGCAGTACTTTATCGTAGCCAAAGTAGTTGGTGATGAACTGTGTGAACTCGCTGAGCAAGGCGCTGTGAAATGCGCGCGAGGTGAGTGTCAGCTGTTGTGCCTGTTCTACCAGTGCGGCAATGATGGCCGGGTGGCAGTGGCCCTGGTTCACGGCGCTGTATCCGCTCAGGTAATCATAGTAGCGTTTGTTGTCTACATCCCACAGGAATACGCCTTGTCCTTTCTGTAATACTACCGGCAGAGGATGGTAGTTGTGGGCACCGTATTTTTCTTCGAGGTCAAGGTAATATTGGGTGTTGTCGGAGTGCATAATAGTAGGTTGCATAATAACGATGATTAGCCATGAGGGAATGTAGTGTATAATATCAGGATGGGCCGGCATGTGTAAATGCCGGCAACAGGAGCATGGTCCTTAGTGGTTGAGCAGATCGAGGTTCTGCCGGAGAAAATGTACTATGTGTGCGTTAGCTTTGATTGCGTACTATTTGTGGACGAAGGTACGCAATTTTTGTGGGGTATCCTACTGCTACTTAACTCCGAGGACTACGCCGTAAACATCTTCTTTTTTGATAAATCCTGTAAAGCGGGAATCTTCTGCCATGTTACGGTTATCGCCCAAAACAAAGTAATGGCCGGCCGGAACCTGTACCGGACCAAAGTTGTCGGTGGTCCAGCGCTGATGAAATTGTTCTTCTATTTGCTCATAGACCTCATTGTCAAAGTTGGGATACCTTTTGCAAGGTATTTTCAGTGTTTGTAGTTCTTTCGCCTGTTCTTTACTTAAAAAAACGATTGCTTTTCCGCTATCTGTCTGAATAGGCGCATTATCTGAATCCTCTAATTGAAAACGTTCAGCCACGGTGATCATGCTTGTATCTGCGATACGGTACAGTTGTTTGAGATTTAAGGGGCCATCAGCAAATTGCCCATTTATATAGAGGTCTCCGTCTTTTATCTGCAGTTTATCTCCCGGCATTCCGCAAACGCGATACACGCGCATGTGTTTGCCTTCTCTTTCGTTTGTATGATGAAATGTTATAAAATCAAATAGCTTAGGTGTCTTGAGGTTTGTTGAAAGGAATTGATCTCCCACTTTTATAGCAGGGTCGTTGGCGCCTGTAGGTTGTTTAAATAAAGCGATTGCGCCAGTTAATCTTGCTACTATGAGAAGGCCAATGATAGTCCCGCAAATGATTGCCAGGGCTGTAAGGGGGAACTTCTTTTTACGCATTATGCGTTTAAGATATAAAATTTATAGGAAGGGAATAAATCCTGTGGTGTTTTTCCTTTGGGGAAGATGCCATAGAAGCTGGAGCCGCTACCTGTCATGGAGGCATATACAGCGCCTGCTGTATAAAGGGTTTCTTTAATGTTTTGGAGGGCCGGATGGTGCTGGCATACGGGGGCTTCGAAATCGTTGATGAGGGTATGCTTCCAGGTTTCTACCGGTTGTTGGATGATCTCGCTTAGTGGTTGCCGGGGCGGGGCGGGGGTGATCTGTGAGAAGGCCCATCCTGTATTGATGTGAACGGCTGGGTATACCAGCATGAACGACCAGGCGGAGAGGTCGAGTGGAGTGGCTTGCATCAACTCGCCGCGGCCCGTAGCTATGCAGGGTTTATTGATGATGAAGAAGGGACAATCGCTGCCCAGCTGGAGGGAGTAGTCGAGCAATTGTTCGGTGGTGAGGCCCAACCGGAATTTGTTGTTGAGTAGCTGGAGTGTAAATGCGCCATCGGCAGAACCTCCTCCCAAACCTGCGCCCATGGGGATGGCTTTGTGCAGGTGTAGCTGTATGGGCGGTAATTGTGGGAAGTCTTTCTTCAGCAGGTGCCAGGCTTTTACGCAGAGGTTGTCGGCGGTGTTGCCCTGCACGGGAAGGCCGCTCAGGAAAAGTTCAACGTCTTCTGCACCCTGATGTAAGGGAAAACCCTGTGCTGAAACCGGACTGGTAATAACTTCTATGGCGTCCCGCAGGGGCAGGGGATAGAATACTGTTTCCAGGTCGTGGTAGCCATCTGGTCTTTTGCGGGTGATGTGCAGACCAAGGTTGATCTTGCAATTGGGAAAGACAATCATTACCGGCCTCTTTTTCGGCTGTTGATCTCATCACGGATAGCAATGGCGCGGATGTAGTCTTCCTGATCCAATACCTCATTGAGCAGTGTATTCAGCTCGTCCAGGGTCATAGACCGCAGGTCGTCGTGGGCGCCTCCTGTTTCGGCGGCTACTGCTTCTTTGGGTTGTTTTTTCTTGCCGGAGGGATCTTCCATGAGGATGCCGGCGCTTTCGAGGATGTTATCGTATGTGTAGATGGGACAACCGAAACGTACGGCCAGTGCGAGTGCATCTGATGTACGGGAATCAATTTCCACAGTGTCGTGCTCACTTACGCAAACCAGTTTGGAATAGAAGATGCCTTCCTGGAGATCGCAGATGATGATCTCCTGGAGGTCGATGTTGAAGGCATTCATGAAATTCTTCATCAGGTCATGTGTCAATGGCCTGCTGGGATGCATTTTTTCCAGTGCCACTGCAATGGCCTGTGCTTCAAAACCGCCGATCACGATGGGCAAACGCCGCAGCCCGTTGACTTCCCCCAATACGACGGCGTATGAATGTGTCTGGGTGATACTGTGTGACAGCGCAACTATTTCAAGCTCAATTTTTTTCATACGAAAGCACGAAACTAAGGGTTTTTTGCCTAAAAAAAATGCGGTTGGTTATCAACCGCATTTAAAGCCTTTATTGTAGATGTCTACTAAATTTATGCCATTCCTTTTACTTTCTTCACTGCTTCTATGATTTTGGGCACCACCTCGAAGGCGTCGCCTACAATACCATAGTCTGCTGCCTTGAAGAAGGGGGCTTCCGGGTCTTTATTGATCACCACGATGGTCTTGCTGCGGTTTACGCCAGCCAGGTGCTGGATGGCACCAGATATACCTATTGCGATGTAAAGATTGGGGGCAATGGCGAGGCCTGTTTGTCCTACGTGCTCATGGTGTGGGCGCCAGTGTACGTCAGCCACCGGGCGGCTACAGGCTGTAGCTGCTCCCAGCAGTTTTGCCAGGTCTTCTACCAGTCCCCAGTTTTCGGGGCCTTTCAGTCCGCGGCCACCGCTCACAACGATCTCTGCTTCGCTGAGGGGTACTTCGCCGGTTACTTTATTGACAGTGGTTACTTTTACTTTGGAGGCTTCTACCGTAGCGTTCAACGATGTTACTTCTGCTGTTCCTTCTCCGGCTGCAATCGCATAGGAGTTCGGGTTGAGGGATATGATCTTGATCGCTGAATTGAGGGCTATGTTGGCAAATGCTTTGCCTGAGAATACGCTCTTTTTTACTGCGAATCCGTTGCTGGTATTGGGCAGGGCCACGGCTCCGGAAACCAATCCTGCCTTGAGGCGGGCGGCCAGGCGGGGTGCAATGGCTTTTCCATCTACGTTATTGGAGAAGATCACCACGTTGGCATTGGCTGCTGTAACGGCTTGTGCTATTACGCCTGTGAATACCTGTGCATCGAAATGGTTGAGGGTATCGTTGGCTACGTGGTGTACTTTTTTAATTCCATATTTACCCAGTGCGGCCAGGTCTTCCTTTACACTGCCGAGTACAACGCCTTCTGCAGTGGTGCCCAGTTGTTCTGCTACTTTGGCGCCATAGCTCAGAGCTTCCAGGGATGCTTTTTTTACATGGCCGTCGGCCTGGTCGATGAATATAAGAACAGACATATAGTTAATTTGAGAATGAGTTAATTGAAAGTTTGATTAGATGAGCTTCGCTTCTTCGTGCAGTAATCTTACCAGTTCTGCAGGGTTGTCGGCTGGTATCAGTTTCACGCCTGCTTTGGCTGGTGGCAGTTCGAAGCTTACTACAGACGTGAGGGCTTCTACGGCTGCAGGCTCTACCACTTTCAATGGCTTGGTGCGGGCGCCCATGATGCCTTTCATGTTGGGAATTCGTTGTTCGGCCATTCCTTTCTGGCAACTTACTACTACGGGCAGTTGCACTTCGCAAATTTCTTCTCCGCCTTCGATCTCGCGTGTGATGGTAGCGGTAGTACCATTGAGGTCGAATTTAGTGGCCAGTGATACGTAGGGCAGGTTGAGCAGTTCGGCTACCATGCCTCCGATGGATGATCCATTGTAGTCGATGGTTTCTTTACCGGTAAAGATCAGGTCGTAGCTGCCTTGTTTGGCTACTTCGGCGATCTGGGATGCTATATAGAAACTGTCCTGGCTATCGGCATTGATGCGGATGGCTTCGTCTCCACCGAGGGCCAGTGCTTTGCGGATAACGGGGTCGGTATCGGCGCCGGCTACGGTAACGAGGTGTAATACAATGGAGGGATCTTTTTCTTTGAGCTCGATGGCGCGTACAAGGGCATACCACTCGTCGTAGGGGTTGATAATCCATTGTACACCATCTTGTGCGAATTTCGTATTGTTATCTGTGAAGGCTATTTTTGCCGTTGTGTCCGGCGTTTTGCTGATACAAACTAAAATCTTCATAACGATTATTTTTTGTAGCCCTGTCCCGTTTTAGTTACCAGGGCGGGTCTGACATGGTTGTTTATGCAACCAATCTGTATACAAATATAAGTGCCGCAAAGATAGTTTTGAAATATTTAATGGGGGAAAAAGATGGAACGAATTGACAAACTTAAAACATTTCTGGCCGCCAATCCGAAGGATAGCTTTCTGAAGCATGCGCTGGCATTGGAGTACGTGAAGCTGGGTGATGAGGCGGGCGCCCGGAAATTATTTGAGGAGATACTGACGGCAGACCCTGGTTATGTTGGTTCTTATTATCATCTGGGGAAATTGCTGGAGCGGACCGGGGAGCAAGCGCTGGCTATTTCCTGGTATGAAAAAGGCCTGGCTGCGGCCAAAACTGCCGGCGACAGGCACGCTTATGGGGAGCTGCGAGGGGCGTTGGATGAGTTGATAAGTTGATAGGTGGTTGACAAGTTGATAGGTTGAAAAGTTGATAGGGGAGGTTTGCTGGTTGATTAGTTGATAAGGTATAGGGGTTGATATTTTAGGCTACGATTATTATATAAAGCATGAGTTTATTACAGGGGTTTAAGGAGTTTATTAGGCGGGAGCAGCTTTTTGCTGCTAATGGTAAATTGTTGCTGGCGGTGAGTGGTGGTGTGGACTCTGCGGTATTGTGCGCGCTTTGTAGTGAGGCCGGATATGATTTTGTGATAGCGCATTGCAATTTCCGGCTGCGGGGTGAGGAGAGTGAGCGGGATGAGGCTTTTGTGAGAGCGTTGGGTGTGCAATATGGAAAAGAGGTGCTGGTAAAGCACTTCGATACGGCTGCTTATGCTGCGGAACAGAAGGTGTCGATACAGGTGGCAGCGCGTGAGCTGCGGTATGCGTGGTTTGGGGAAATCTTGAATCGGCAATCGGCAGTCGGCAGTCGGCAGCTGGAACCTCTGACTGGTAGTATCGGCGCAACTACTTTAAACCTGCCCTTTGTTACGTACATCGTTACTGCACATCATTTGGATGATAATGTGGAGACGGTGATGATGAAGTTTTTCAAGGGGACTGGTGTGGCCGGGTTGAGGGGGATCTTGCCGAAGCAGGGTAAGATCGTGAGGCCCTTGTTGTTTGCCCGGAAAGAGGAGCTGATGGAGTTTGCAAAGGCTCATCAATTGTCGTGGGTTGAGGATAGTTCGAATGCGCAGGATAAGTATGCCCGCAATTATTTACGTCACCAGGTAGTGCCATTGTTGCAAGGGTTATATCCTGAGGTGATTAGTAATCTGTCAGACAATATTACCCGCTTTCGTGATGTGGAAGTGTTGTATCAGCAGGCCATCGAGTTGCATAAGAAAAAGCTATTGGAGTTTAAGGGTAATGAGGTGCATATTCCGGTGTTAAAGCTGAAGAAGGCTGTGCCTTTGCCGACGCTGGTGTATGAACTGGCAAAGCCTTATGGTTTTTCTGCTGCTCAAACACAGGAGATCGTTCATTTGCTGGATAGTGAGTCGGGCAGGTATGTGGCTTCTGCTTCTCATCGTGTTATCAGGAACCGTAACTGGCTGATCATAGCTCCTGTGGTTGCGGAAGCTGCGAAGCATGTTATTGTTGAAGAAGGGGATGAGGTAGCGCAGTTTGCTGCAGGTAGTTTAAAGTTGGAGGTAGGAGGCAAGAAGTACGAGGTAGGAGCAGCCGGAAATGATGTTGCTTTTATTGATATGAAGGCGCTTCATTATCCGCTACTGCTGCGTCCGTGGAAGGCAGGGGATTATTTTTACCCGCTGGGGATGCAAAAAAAGAAAAAGGTGGCGCGCTTCCTGATCGATCAGAAGGTGTCGAAAACGGATAAAGAAAATGTGTGGGTATTGGAATGTAATAAGCGGATCGTTTGGATAGTGGGCATGCGTATCGATGACCGTTTCAAGATCACTGATGCCAGCAAGGATGTTTTAAAGATTGTATTTACCCCAGGTGCAACTTCTCCTGTGTCCAGGATGTAACTTTTTCGATGAATATTTGCAGTACCGGATAGCCGGAAAAGATGGCGGCCATCACAATGAGAAATCCTATTCCATAGAGGGCGCCCCATAAGTGTGCGGAGTGATTGATGTTGCCGCCTCCGCGTTTATCCAGGTAAGAGGTGATACCGAGGTACAGGAAGCCGAAAATAAAGGCCGGAATGCCTAAGCTTTGGGGGAGGAAAAGAAAGCCTGTTTTTGCTAATGGGTCTAACATGAATGAAGCGAAGATCACTGCCGATACAGCGCCGGAGGCCCCCAGGCTGCGATAATAAGAATCATCTTTGTGTTTTGCATAAGTAGGCAGCAGACATACGCCCAGCGCCGATACATACAGCAGCATATAGAATAGTTTGCCCTTTTCCTGAAACAGCTTGTAGGAAAAGTCATGTTCTACTCCTTCTCCAAAGATATATAGGGCATACATATTAAAGATCAGGTGGAACCAATCTGCATGTATCAGTCCGCAACTAAAGAAACGGTACCATTGCCGCTGGTAGGTCACTGCAGGTGGGTAAAAGATCAGGTCGTTGTATATTTTTTCGCTGGAAAATGCCGAGATGGATATGAGGGACGTTATAATGATAATTATTAAAGTAATGCTCATTTGTTTCTTCTATTGGACTCAAATCTAATTAAAATAATTAAAAGGCAACAAGGTATAGAGGCATCAAGGCAACGAGGCATTGAGGCATTGAGGCATCGAAGGGATGCTTTTAGCTGTGATGATATTTTTCGTTGCGGATGATGGTGCAGGCCCGGTAAACCTGTTCGGCCAGTATGAGGCGCACCAGTTGGTGGGGGAAGACGAGGTCGGAGAGGGACCATGTATAGTTGGCTCTCTGTAATACGGGTTTGTCGATGCCATAGGCGCCTCCGATAAGGAATACCAGTTTTTTTGCGCTTTCGTTGGCCCTGGTTTGAATGAATTTGGCTAATCCTTCCGAGGTGAGGGCTTTTCCCCGCTCGTCCAACGCTACCAGGTAATCGCTGGGGTCGAGCCATTCGAGTATTATTTCTCCTTCTTTTTTCTTGAGGTCCATTTCGCTGAGCATGCCCGCGTTTTTGGGTACGGGTATGATGGTCCATTGTACCGGGTAGTATTTTGCAATACGACTGGTGAACTCTTCTATACCTGCATTTACATACGGCTCATTTTTTTTGCCTATTGACCAGAAATGGATTTTCATGGGGGTAAAAGTAATTATTAATTCGGCATTGGGCAGTCGGCAATGGATTGCTTTTACGCTTTGGCGCCTTTTCCTCCGCGGACTTTGGTTTTGTCTTTGCTGCCTTCGTCTCCGAGCAGGCGGCCCCAGGGTTTGAGGTCTTCGATGCGATCGAAAATGATCTTCAATATGGCAATGGCGGGAATGGACAGGAACATGCCTGAGATGCCACATAACAGCCCGCCGACGACCACGCCTACAATGGTCATGAGTGCATTGAGCTTCACTTTCGAGCCGACTATGTTTGGCATGATGATGTTGTTGTCGATGAACTGCACTACCAACAGCACTACCAATACCCAGATGGGTTCGGAGATATTGGTGGAAGTGGTGAGGGTAATGAGCATGCAGAAGATGGAGGCTATGAGCATGCCGATGTAGGGAAGGATATTCAATACGGCGGCGAATACTGCGAGGAAGATGGCGTACTTGATGCCCAGTATAAGAAATCCTATCGAGTTGATGACTGCTACGATGATAAACTCGATGAGAAGTCCGACCATATAGCTTTGTACTACCACTCTCGATTCGTTCAGGATGGTGGCTACTTCATTTTTTGGTGTTTTGCTGAATACATCGATGAAAAATTGTTTGATGAGTTGTCTGTAGTATAGTAAAAGGAATGTGTAGATGGGTAGCAAGGTAATGATGACAACAACGTTGCTGAGTGAGGAAAAGGTATTGCCAATAGCGCCCTGCCCGGAATCTTTCATGGAGGCTACGAGGTTATTGACCATATCCTGCTGCTCGCGGAAGGAGAAACCAAATCGTTGTTTGATCCAGCCTTGCAGGGTATTCAGGTGTACGTTGATTCCTTTCTTTATTTGATCGAAGTCGTTTAGAAAAGAGGCTATCTGGGAGGATAGAAAGTAGAGTACTCCTCCTGCAAAGAGCGCCGCTGCCAGCAAGGCTAACAAGATAGCTGGCACACGTGGCATTCCTTTTCGCTGGAGAAAGTTGCACACGGGCATCAGCAGGATGGCAATGAGCATGGACAGGGCGAAGGGCACTACCAGGTCGCTGCCGAAATAAATAAAGAGCGCAATGAGCGCTACCATGAGCAAGACCATGGTAAATCTGAAGTAAAAGGGTTGTTGTGTGGTCATGTGTAATTGTTTAGGCATCAGTTGGTTTGGACCTATGGGGTGTATGCCATCAATTCTTATGCCCGTGGCAATGGTTTTGCATGGGCATTGCTAAACTTCGATCTATGAACCGTATTATTTCCCTTTGCTTGTTATTATGGTGTATGGTTAGTCTGTCTTCCTGTGAAGTGATTGGCGGTATTTTTAAAGCCGGTGTGTGGACGGGTATCCTGATTGTGGCTGCCGTGGTGGGGCTACTGATCTGGATCATTGCCCGCATGGGCGGGAAAAAATAAAGCCACCGGTAAGACTACCGGCGGCTAAGTTATGATTGCACCTTATTCTTTATCTTATAATGACAGGTTGTTTGACCAATACATTTTCTTCGCCAATGATGCGGATGATGTATGATCCTGTTGCACTTCCGGGTATTCCTGACAGGTTCAGGAGTTGACGGCCGGCTGTCAATGTGCGTTGTTCTGATTTCAACACGCGTCCGTTCATGTCCACCAGTTCTACTACTGCGCGGTTGATCTTTTTGCTGCTTTCGATGTATACTTGTTTGTTCTCTACAATTGTTGGGTAGACACGTACTGCATCGGTTTGTTGCAGGGATACGGCTACAATCGATGAATATCTTATTGAACCATCTTTATCTACCATTGCCAACCTGTACCATGCCTTGCTGCTGTTCACGTTCTGGTCTGTGTAGGTGTAGGTTTGTACCTGGCTGCCTGTTTGGGCTGCTACTTTCGCGATGTTGCGGAAGTTTTGTGCGTCGTTGCTTTTCTGTACGATGAAGTGATCGAAGTTTACGGCGTCTGCTGTTTTCCAGTTCAATGCCACAT
Source organism: Paraflavitalea sp. (assembly GCF_059502485.1). Lineage (NCBI taxonomy): Bacteria > Pseudomonadati > Bacteroidota > Chitinophagia > Chitinophagales > Chitinophagaceae > Paraflavitalea > Paraflavitalea sp. Next base: position 1,275,955 of record NZ_JCACET010000011.1, on the reverse strand, counting down.
CATTGTTGTTGATCACTTTTGCGTTCCAGTCGAGAATAGTAACAGGCAGTATTGCCAATTGGGTCATACTAAATGTCAGGCGGTTATCACCTCCGTTTTCGAAATACTCCAGCACAATGTCATACGTACCATTAAGGTTGTTGACTGTTTGTGAAGTAGAGTTGTAGGATTGTCCTGTCCACCTGGTGATGATCCAGCTTGCACCTCCATTGAGACTGAGGCGGTATCCGTCGTCAGCTCCTACTGTAAAGCTATAGCTACCTGTCAGTGTTGTACGTGTACGGAAACGTGCACTGAAGTTTTCTGTTGTGATGCTGCAATTGCTGGTCACAAAGGTACCGTTGGAAGAGCCCCAGTTTTCGTCAAAGTTCAGGCTTGTGCCATTGCCTCTGGTAATAAAACCTCTGTATTGATCGAAAAATACGCCCTGGTATAAATATCCGTTCCAGGTATTGTTGCCTCCGTAGGTTGTAGGGTTACCATCGCCTGTACAAATAGGTATTACGCTAAAGGATACGCGGTTGCCACCAAAGCGTTCATAGTATTCTATTACGATGTTGTAAGTTCCATTCAGGTGTGCTGAGTAGTCTGTAGTGGCATATCCATGATCGCCCCAGTTGCTGATTACCCAGGTGTTACCTCCATCTATGCTAAGGCGGTATCCATCATCACCTCCGATTGTGAACCGGTAGTTAGAGTCGGCAAATGTTTTGGTGAGTTTAAAACGAACGCTAAAAGTATCTGTCAAAATAGAACAACCGTTGGTTGCAAAGTTGGTTTGGTCACCGCCGAAGCTTTCATCAAAGGCAGGGTTGGTAGCGATGCCTTTGGTTACATATCCTTTATAGGTGTTGAAGTTAACGCCCTGGTATATGTATGCATTCCACACGTTGTTGGTGCCATAAGCGGTTTCATCTCCCTGAGGAGTGCAGGACTGGCCAAAACCAGTTGTTGCTGCGAGCACCAGGGCTGCGATGAAGAGAATACGTTTGGTCGAATTGTAAAAAGGGTACATGACTTTCGTTTTGAGTTCGACCGAATGATTTCCATCTGTGTGCCAAAATGCAGATTGATATAAATCAGTTACTTATGGATGTGCTCTGAAATGTTTTATTCCCACGGTGGGAAAATTATTATTAAAATGAGCCTTATTTGTCATAAGTCAAGCCTGCCAACCTATGTTCTTATTTATGCATCTAACCAAGTGTTAAAACTGGATTGAATATTTGATAAGGCAGTCTTTATCAGCTGTTAACCTTATTTTTGCGCGCGACGCTCGTTGTGAATATCAGAATTATCATACAATTAGTTATATGTGTCCTGCTGGGATACATGGCCAAGGCTGAAGGGCCGCGGTGGGACAAGGTGCGTATGGCTTCTGATCATCCGGCGGATTATACGCGGGTTCACTTACAGGTGGCTCCGGGACAGGATGAGCCTGTTAGTTTTGCAACCCAGCCTCCGAAGCATAAGCAACTGAAGGTGCGTACCCGGTTCAGGGCTGCTGCTTCTTACACTGTTTCTTCTACTCCTGCTACTGATAGCGGACGTTCTTTTGATCATGCTACGCTTGCTGAACCGCTTCAGGGCAGCAATAAGCATCGTATTCTTCCTTTTTATTACATTTTTCTCTTTCGGTTTACTCCTTTTTGATCGGTGATTCTTTATGGATCGTGGCGACACGATGATCTGATGGCTTTCATCGAACGATGAAAGCATTTGACGCTTTCTCTATGGCATCAAGCTAAAACCAATTTATAGTTTATGAAGATTGTACAATTAGCCTGTTTACTGGGCGCCTTGTATGTTACGGGCTGCACAGTAAAGGGAAACACGAACGCTAAACAAAAGGACGTGGAACTGCCGGTATTGCAACTGGGATACCGGGATACGTTGTTGCACCGGTCGTATGTAGCTACCATCAATGCTTTTCAGAATGTGGAGTTGCGTGCTAAAGCGGCTGGCTTTTTAGAGAAGATCCTGGTGGATGAGGGCCAGTTTGTAAAGAAAGGACAGGCTTTGTTCCAATTGAATGATGCTGAATTCAAGGTGCAGCTGTCTGAAGCTACGGCAGCTGTGGCGAGTGCCCGGGCTGAAGTAAAGGCTGCGGAGGTAGAGATGAACCGGGTAAAAACGTTGGTGACAAAGCATGTATTGTCTGCTTCCGAGCAGGAGCTTGCCAAGGCAAGGCTGGCAGCAGCGAGTGCCAAAGAGCAGGAGGCGCTGGCGCAACTGGAGAAGGCGCATATCAAGCTTTCTTATACCCTGATCAGGGCGCCTTTCAATGGTATTATCGACCGTATTCCGCATAGGATGGGTAGTCTTATTGCTGAAGGTACTTTGTTGACGACCGTCTCCGATATTCATGCGATGCATGCTTATTTCAATGTATCGGAGCATGAATATCTCAATTATGTAAAGAGTGGCCAATCGAATAGCCGGCTGGGGCAGACTGTGCATCTCGTGCTGGCTGATGGTTCGGATTATAGTCACGCCGGTAAGATCGAGACCATGGAGGGTGAGTTTGAGCGCTCCACCGGTTCTATCGCTTTCCGGGCCAGTTTTCCCAATCCTTCCAAGTTATTGAAGCATGGCGCAAGTGGTAAGGTGATGCTTACTGCTGCTGTTCCCAAAGCGCTGATGATCCCTCAACGTTCTGTATTCGAGATACAGGATAAAAACTATGTGTTTGTAGTGAATGACGACAATACTGTACGTATGAAGAGCTTTGTGCCTGATACACGGGTTGAGGATTTTATCCTGGTGAAGGAAGGGCTTAGTGATGAGGACAGGATCGTGTATGAGGGTGTGCAGAATATCAGGGAGGGGAATAAGGTAGTGCCGAGGTATATATCGATGGATAGTTTGTTGATGGCTACTGAGTAGAGACAAACGACAGTGTTACACTAAAATTTATTGAAGCATGCTTGAAATGTTTATCAGGCGACCGGTATTGTCGCTGGTGATCTCTTTGGTTATAGTTCTGCTGGGTGTGCTGGCTTTGTTCAGGTTGCCGGTGACCCAGTTTCCGGATATTGTTCCTCCTTCTGTTGTTGTGACGGCGAGTTATAATGGAGCGAATGCCGATGTGTGTGCAAAGGCGGTGTCTACGCCGCTGGAGCGCGCCATCAATGGTGTGCCGGGTATGACGTATATGAACTCGGTGAGCAGCAACAACGGTGTTACGTTGATTCAGGTGTTTTTTGAAGTGGGTACTGATCCCGATCAGGCTGCGGTGAATGTGCAGAACCGGGTGACTACTGTGCTGGATGAGTTGCCGGAGGAGGTGATCAAGGCTGGTGTTACGACCGAGAAGGAGGTAAACAGTATGCTGCTTTACCTGAACGTGATGAGTAAAGACAGTACTGCCGATGAAGAGTTTATTTACAATTTTACTGACATCAATATTCTACAGGAGCTGAAGCGTATCGATGGGGTGGGGTTTGTGGATATTATGGGTGCGCGTGATTATTCCATGCGGGTGTGGCTGAAGCCGGACAGGTTGCTTTCGTATAATATTTCTACGGAGGAGATCATTGCTGCTTTGCGTGCGCAGAATATAGAAGCGGCGCCGGGTGTGACTGGTGAAAACTCCGGCAAGGATAAGCAGGCGAAGCAATATGTATTGAAGTATACCGGTAAGTTCAACACGCCGGAAGAGTATAAGAATGTGGTGTTGCGCGCCGATCCTGACGGTTCTATTCTTCGTTTGAAGGACCTGGCTGACGTAGAGTTTGGTACTGTGAGTTATGATATGGTGTCTAAAACAGATGGGCGGCCTTCTGCTTCTATCATGATCAAGCAGCGGCCGGGTTCCAATGCACAGGAGGTGATCAGTACCATTAAGGAAAAGATGGAGGAGCTGGAGGCTACTACTTTTCCGCCGGGCATGGTGTATAATTATGCGTATGATGTGTCGCGCTTTCTCGATGCCAGTATTCATGAGGTGATGCGTACGCTGGTGGAGGCGTTTATTCTCGTGTTTATTGTGGTGTTTATCTTTTTGCAGGATTTCCGTTCTACGTTGATCCCCGCGCTGGCTGTGCCAGTGGCATTGATCGGTACGCTGGCTTTTATGCAGGTGCTGGGTTTTTCGATCAATATGCTTACGTTGTTTGCGCTGGTGCTGGCCATTGGTATTGTGGTGGACAATGCGATCGTAGTGGTGGAAGCGGTGCATGTGAAGATGAATCAGTTCCATATGTCTGCTACTGAAGCCACTGTTGCTGCGATGAAGGAGATCGGTAGTGCTATTGTTGCGATCACGCTCGTGATGTCGGCGGTATTTGTGCCCGTAGCTTTTTTATCGGGACCGGTGGGTGTGTTTTACCGGCAGTTTTCGCTGACGTTGGCCATGGCTATTGTGATCTCCGGCATCAATGCGCTGACGCTTACGCCGGCATTATGTGCGTTGTTGCTGAAGCATGCGCCTGAAGGTAGCCGGAAGAAGGGGTGGCTGCAACGGTTTTATGGTTCTTTCAACAAGGGGTATGACCGTACTGAAAGAGGATACGGAAGGATGGTACAATGGATGGCAGGCCGCAAACTGGTGACGGTATTGATGCTCGCTTTTTTCTGTGTGGCCATCTGGGTGAGTGGCAAGTTGCTGCCTACCGGTTTTATTCCTGCAGAGGACCAGGGTATGATCTATGTGAATGTGACCACTCCGCCGGGCTCCACGGTTGAGCGTACGGAAGCTGTACTGGATGATGTGCAGCAAGTGATTGGTAGTATAAAAAGTATTGAAAACATCAGCACGCTGGCTGGTTATAGCCTGATGAGTGATATTACCGGTGCTTCTTATGGCATGGCCATGATCAACCTGAAGGGTTGGGAGGAACGGGGGGAGACTGTTCCAGAACTGATCGCTATGCTGGAAAGCAAAACCAGTCATATTGCCGATGCGTCTATTGATTTCTTTGCACCGCCTACTGTGCCGGGCTTTGGTAATGCCGGTGGTTTTGAGCTTCGGTTGCTGAATAAGAACCGTAATACCGATCTGAGTGAAACGGCGAAGGTGTCTGATAACTTTCTTACTGCTTTGAAGAACAATCCTGCTATTGCTGGTGCGTTCACCAGTTTTGATCCCAACTTTCCTCAGTATGTGATTCATGTGGATCAGGAGATGGCTGCCAAGCAGGGCGTAACCATCGATAATGCCATGGGTACGCTGCAAACTTTGCTGGGGAGTTACTATGCTACCAACTTCATCCGGTTTGGCCAAATGTATAAGGTGATGTTGCAGGCGTTGCCGGAGTACCGCGCCAATCCTGAAGATGTATTGAAGTTGTTTGTGAAGAATAATAAGGGGGAGATGGTGCCTTATTCCAATTTCATCCGGATGGAAAAGGTGTTTGGTCCTGAGCAGATCACCCGGTATAATATGTATACGGCTGCCATGATCAATGGTGATGCTGCTCCGGGGTATACCAGTGGGCAAGCTATTGCCGCCATCGAGCAAGCTGCCGACAGTGTGTTGCCGCGGGGATATAGTTTCGAGTGGAGTGGCATGACGCGGGAGCAAATTCTTTCGGGTAACCAGGCGGTCTATATTTTCATCATTTGTTTATTGTTTGTTTATCTGTTGCTGGCCGCGCAGTATGAAAGTTTCCTGTTGCCGCTGGTAGTGCTGTTGTCGTTGCCTGCCGGTATTGCCGGGGCTTTTGGCTTGCTGCTTGCTGCAGGATTAGAGAATAATATTTATGCACAGGTGGCGCTGGTCATGCTCATCGGCCTGCTTGGTAAGAATGCCATTCTTGTGGTTGAGTTTGCGCTGCAACGACAGAAGGAGGGCTTGTCGCCACTGGCTGCTGCGCGGGAAGGGGCTGTGTCGCGGCTGCGTCCTATTCTCATGACTTCCTTTGCTTTTATTGCTGGTCTGATACCGCTGTGTATTGCTGATGGTGCGGGTGCTATGGGCAACCGTTCGATTGGTAATGCAGCGGCTGGTGGCATGCTCACGGGTACGCTGCTGGGTATTTTTCTTATTCCTGGCTTGTATGTGTTGTTTGCTTCGAAGAGGAAAAAGAAAATCAAGGTGGTTTCTGTGGAGGCAAGGCCTGAGCAAGACCTTGAGCCTGACCAGGTGGTGGGGTAACTCAATCTATGACAAAGCCAGAGGCTTTGAAATAGGCGTCACCAGCCAGAGGCTGGCGACTGAGAGAGAGGTGAAAACGAGTACTCTTATTAAACTGTAGAATGACATGAAACAAAAACTAAGACGATTTAATTTTATATATCTCTTTGCGATAGTCGTGTGTGTACTGACTGCCGGTTGTAAGGTGATGGCGCCTGCGCCGATGCCTGTGGTTAAAGCAATGCCTGAAGGGTACAGCCGGCAGGATTCCGTACGGGTTGCGGATTCGCTGCAGGCGGCAGCACCTCTATCGTTCCGGCATTTGTTTCCGGATCAGCATCTTATTGCTTTTATCGATTCTGCCATGTTGCATAATAATGACCTGCAGATTGCGCTGCAACGGGTGATGATGGCTGAGGCGCGGCTGGTTGCGCGACGAGGAGCTTTGTTTCCATCGCTGGATGGCGTGGTGAGTGGCAGTGCCGACCGCTATGGTGATTATACATTGAATGGGGTGGGTAATTTCGATACGAACCTTTCGCCCAATATCGATAAGGACCAGCATATTCCGGTGAGCCCAACTACCGATGTGTTTGTGGGCTTGCGGAGTAATTGGGAGATCGATGTATGGGGCAAGTTGAAGAGTTTGAAGAAAGCGGCGCTGGCTGAAGTGCTGGCTACGCGTGAGGCAAGGCAGTTTGTAATTACCAATCTTGTTGGCAGGCTTGCCCAGGGCTACTATGAACTGGTGGCGCTGGATAATGAGCTGGCTATCGTGCGCAAGAATGTGCACCTGCAAGGGGAAGCGCTGGAGATCGTGAAGGCGCAGAAGGAAGGGGGAAGGGCTACTGAGCTAGCCGTGCAGCAGTTTGCTGCTCAATTGCTCAATACGCAGGCAATCGAGTATACGTTATCGCAGGAGCGCATTGGTGTTGAGAATGCTTTGAATGCACTGGCTGGTAATTATCCGGAATCTATTGTGCGTGATACCAGCTTGTCGGGCGCGTTGTCTTCTGTATCTATTCAAGTGGGTGTGCCTGCTTCGCTATTGTCGAACAGGCCTGATATACGGCAATATGAATGGCAGCTACAGGCTGCGCAGGAGAATGTGCGTGCTGCGCGGAAGGCTTTCCTGCCTTCGCTGGTGATCAGTCCATATATAGGGTTGAATGCTTTCACGCCCGGGTTGCTTTTTAATGGTGGTTCGGCTGCTTATGGATTGCTCGGGGGCATTACGGCCCCTGTTTTCCGGCAGGGTGAGTTGAAGGCGAGTTATGCCGTGGCCAATGCTGCCAATTGTGAAGCGGTTTATTTGTATCAGCAGTCATTGCTGGATGCGTATAGCGAAGTGCTTACGAATATGCATGCTGTACAGAATTTTAAGCAATCTTCGGTGTTGAAGGATCAGGAGGTAAAGCAATTGCAGGAGGCGGTGGTAACAGCGCGTGACCTATATCTTTCAGGCTATGCGTCTTATCTTGAAGTGATCACAGCGCAGAAGAATGTGCTGGAGGCTGAATTGCAACTGACGCGTCAGCAGCGTGATATTTTTGTGGCGCAGGTGTTGTTGTACCGGTCGTTGGGAGGAGGGTGGAAGTAGAAAGTAAGAAGTAAGAGGTAAGAAGAGCTGACTCGCTGGTTGCAGCGTGTCAGCTCTGTTCTTTTATTGTTATTGTGTGATCGATGTTGCCTGCAGGGTAACAGCGGGGTGGCTGTTGGGGGAGTGGATGGCATTGAGTACTTCGAAGTTGAGGTCAATGCTGCTGAGCTTGTCTTTTGTTTTTACCTGTAGTTTTGTTTTTTCTCCTGCTTTCAATGTAATGATATCCGAGTTTTCTGCGAAGGTGTATTTCGACCTGTTCTGCAAGGTGAATGTAGCGCTGGTGAGGTTTTCTATTTCGAGCTCTAATACGCTTGTTTTGGGCAGGTATTTGGCGCTCGTAATTTTCAAAGACTCTTTTATCAACGGGATGAGGTATTCATCGCGTCCGATGAGGAGGTCTTTAAAGAATGCCACTGTTCTTCTGTTCTCCAATCCTTCTTTGATGCCTTCGATCGTTGGCTCTTTTGCAAATACCAGTGTGATGGGGCGGTGGCCTCCCTGTGGTACGCCGAAGGTCCAGTCGATGAGTTTGTGTACATCGCTGGTGCCCATGATGGTGAGGTTATTGTCTAATGCTATTTGGAGTGCTTCATCTGAATAGCTGCCATCGTTCACGACTTCTATTCCGTCGAGGAGCTTTTCTTTGATCAGCAATTTGTGCATGGGGGTGAGGGTGGATATACCGTCGGGGCGCTGAGCCACCCACATCGGATGGTTCCAGAAGGTGAAGGCTTTTTGTCTTTTTGCTTCGCGAAATACTGCTACTGAATCATCGACGAGCATTTTGTTGGCATCTTCTATGAAGATGGCGTTGTTGTGGCCGGGCGGCATTTTGCGGGTGATCTCTGAGCCGCGTATGATAAGGAGGTTGTGGTTTTTTGCTTCTTTGATCGCCAACTCGTAAGAGCGGTTGCGGTCGGGGTGGGGGATATCGGCTTTGTGGGGCTGGTATTCGAGGTGTTCGGTGAGGGAGATGGCATCGAGTCCATCCATGAGCGCTTCTGCCACGCGTATGTCGGGCCAAACGGCGCCATCGGAAAAAACGGTGTGCATGTGGAGGTCGCACTTCATGACTTTGTATCCTGGCACGTTGGGGAATTTGAGGCTACGTGACAGCTTGTGGCTGTGGTCCTCTTCTGTTTGTGCAAATGTTGCAGTACTTATGATGCAAAGAATAAGTGTGGTGAGCTTATGCATGCCTGGTTGATTTTGGGGTCAAAGGTTATTGTAATTTATAAAAAAGGTGTATTAATTAAATATGAACCTTCCTGTTTTTATTGTTGCGTTTTTTTGCGGGTGGATGTATGGTGTTAAGGACAATTTCGCAACAACCTGTTGCGAAATTTGATGGATGAGGTACTTTTGCGGGATTATTTAATGTGTAGTATGCAATTGACTGCGGAACAGAAGGCTATTGTTGAATCGACGGGTGATATCAGGATCAATGCGGTGGCGGGGTCGGGAAAAACGACGACGATCATCGAGTATGCGCGTGCCCGTCCGGGAAGCCGTATACTGTACCTTGCTTTTAATAAGGCTGTGAAGCTGGAAGCTGCAAGGAAGTTCGAGGCATTGAAGCTGAGTCATGTGACCGTGGAGACGGCGCATTCGCTGGCTTATAAGCATGTGGTGTTCCGGCATCAGTATAAGGTGCGGGCGCAGGGGTTCAAGACGCCGGAGATCGTTTCCTTCCTGGGACTGAAGGGAAGTGGTGAGCGTCATGCGGAATATATTCTGGCTAATCATATCAACCGGTTCGTGGCTTATTTCTGCAATAGTGATAAGCTGCGTGTGCAGGACTTGAACTACCTCGATATTGTAACGGACAAGCAAGCGGCGAAGTTTGTGAAATCTTATTATGAACAGATAGAGCTTCATACGCGACGTTTGCTGGCGAAGATGGATAAAGGGGAGATCGAGGTGATCCATGATTTTTACCTGAAGAAGTTTCAGCTGATGGCGCCGCGGTTATCGTATGATGTGATCTTGTTTGATGAGGGGCAGGATGCTTCGGCTGCGATGCTGGACGTATTTTTCAAGCAGCCGGCCACCAAGGTGATCGTGGGTGATACGCATCAGCAGATCTATGGCTGGCGGTTTGCGGTGAACTCATTGGAGAAAGCGTCGTTCAAGACTTATCAATTGTCTACCAGTTTCCGGTTTGGTCAGGATATTGCCGATCTGGCCATGCGGGTGCTTGCGTATAAAGAGCTGATCGATCTGGATGTTGATGTAAGTATAAAAGGAAAGGGAGATACAAAAGCGGTGAAGTCGAAGGCTGTGGTGGCGAGGAGCAACCTGGGGTTGTTGTTGATGGCGATCGGGCTGGTACGTGAGGGGAAGTTGAAGCGTATCTATTTTGAGGGGAATATCAATTCTTACATGTATGCTGATGAGGGTACTTCTTTGTATGATGTGCTCAATCTGTATAACGATAACCGTTCGCTGATACGGGATAACCTGATCTCGGGCATGAAGGATATGAAGGACCTGGAGGATTATATCGGTAAGACGGAGGATATGCAATTGTCGATGATGGTGGACGTGGTGAAGGAGTATGGTGATGAAATACCAGCTATGTTGAAGCAGCTGCGTGATAAGCATGTGGGGGATGGAGATAAAGGTAAAGCCGACATGGTGTTTTCGACCGTGCATCGTTGCAAGGGGATCGAGTATGATGAGGTGCAACTGGCTGATGATTTTATTACGGAGCTGCGATTGAAAAAGCTGAAGGAAGAGAAGGATAAAAAGGAAGTGAACCAGGCAAGGCTGAATGAGGAGATCAACTTGCTGTATGTGGCGGTGACGCGGGCAAAGAAGGTGTTGTACATGCCGGGTAACCTGATGCCTGAAGGTGTGAAGTTTACAAGCTCTGTTAAGCCGCTGCCGCTTAATAAAATGCCTAAGTCTGCTGGTGGGTCAGCTATACCAAAGGGCAAACTGCATGCAGGCAAAGGAACTGCTACTGCAGGGGTCAAGCGTTCTTTCCAGCATGACAGGGCGCAGGATGACGCGCGGGGTACTTACCGGGCATGGTCGAATGACCTGGATGATGAGCTGACGATTATGTATGGGGATGGGGTGGACCTGGGGGAACTGGCCGAGCATTTCGGGCGTACAAAAGGGGCTGTTCAAATGCGTATCCGAAAGCTGGGATTGGAGTGAGGAGAGGGCGGCAATGGAGAAGTATTAAAAATGGATTCTGTGGGTAGTTTTTAGTTGGAAATCTTCGGAAAATAGTGTAAATTGCTGATAGTCAGTTGCTGAGGCCGAATTTGGGGTCGAGTATTGAGTCAAAGGACCTCCTTCTGAAGGAGTTAGTATAAGTTTTTAAGGGTCTATTATGCTGTTTATCATATCTATACATAACATCTGCAAATATTATAACCGCTACTAGTCTGCATTTGAGTGATGTTCTCTTGCCTCTGTCTTGCTATTATCTTGCTATTGCCTTGCTTTCGTCTTGCCTTCAGATAACTTGATCCTGCCTTGATCTGGGGGGCATCTCATCTTTATCTCCGGGGGAGTTTATTAGGAAAGGGGGCGCCTGGAGCGGCCGTTTGTCCTGGAGAAGGGGGTAAGCCTGACTGCCGGGCCGGTCGAAAGTGGCGACATTGACTTCCTGCCAAAACGGGCCTGAATTTTTTTTGGAAGGGGATAATTTTGTGGTGGGCTGAAATGCAGGTGGGATGGGAACTGTGGTATTCTTTTCTGATAAAGATCAGATTTATAGGAATTTCTGTTTGGCTGGAATGGATAATCTCTTTATTTTTGCAACCCATTTGAGAGAAACGGTTTTACCGAATCGATCAGGTTAGGCCCTGTAGCTCAATTGAATAGAGCATTTGACTACGGATCAAAAGGTTTCAGGTTTGAATCCTGACAGGGTCACAAAAGAAGCTTCACAGCAATGTGAGGCTTTTTTGTTTTTAGTGGTCAACTAAACGGGATTGATTATGGATCAAAAGGTTAAGGTGAGTTAATCCGTCCTTAATAGTTATTGGGTAATTTCGCAGATGGCTTCAGTAGTAAGAAAAGTTACCTATCCGGTTTTTAAATTAGATCAGCCCGACGACTCTTTCAAATTTCAGTCCCTGCCCGAACCTTCAGGTAAGTATCCATTCCACTTTGATTTACATAGTGTTATCCCCGCAATAAGCTCCTCCAAAATGGTATTTCATATGGTGGGTGACACCGGTGGGGTACGTGGTGCTCATTTTCTAGAAATCGTTGTCGGCCAAATGATAAGGCAGTTCCAGGAAATGCATGCGGCCGAAGACAAACCTCAGTTCTTATTCCATTTAGGTGATGTAGTATATTCTTATGGAGAAGCTGATCATTATTATCCGCAGTTTTTTGCCCCTTACCGCGACTATCCTGCGCCTGTGTTTGCCATTGCGGGCAACCACGATAGTGATGTCAATCCTACGATAGCGCCTTATAAAAGTCTCGATGCTTTCATGACGGTGTTCTGCGACGTTGAATCGCGTTCTCTTCTTCTCAGCGGTGACGTAAGCAGGAAAAGTATAACTCAACCGAATGTTTATTGGGTGCTGGAAACACCGCTTGCCAATATTATCGGCTTATATGGGAATGTGCCCAAATTCGGAATGATTATGCAAGAGCAACGGGATTGGTTTATCAGCGAACTTAAAAAGGCCCGGGTGCAGGGACAAGGAAAGGCTTTGATTGTTTGTGTACATCATGCTCCTTATTCGGCCGACATCAACCATGGCTCGAGTGCTTTCATGATTGAGTTTTTGGAGAAAGCGTTTACAGAAACAGGTGTATTCCCAGATATCGTTTTTAGCGGGCATGTACACAATTACCAGCGATTTAACCGGCATTATGCCAATGGCACTGTTGTTCCGTTCATTGTTGCGGGCGCCGGTGGTTACGATGAATTACACCCGCTGGCCATGCAGGACGACAAAAGATTTGCTGCGGATGATACTTTGATGGAACAGGTTCGTCTTGAACAGTATTGTGACGACAGGCATGGTTTTTTGAGGATAGCGATTGAAAAAAAGGCTAGCGGTGTGACCATAACCGGTGAATACTTTTCAATGCCCCATGAAACTACATCGGAAGAAAAAATGACAGCTGTCCTTACAGACAGGTTCGAGGTTGAAGTCAATTGAGGTATAGACATCTTTGGTTACAGAGACTTCTTTTAACCTCTTTTACTTACATATTGACCATGTTCTTTTGCAGGAGTAAAGAACACCAATGGATCAACTACATTCGTAATGTTAGTCATCGGCTACTGTCAGGGCTGTGGTGCTACACTTTAAACTTACGAATCATGAAAATGCTCTTGACAATTTCCGCTATCTTATTAATTAGTATAACAACTTTCGGACAAGGGAGTGCTGAGATCCGGTACGGAAAAAGAAAAGCTGAACTGGTAATCAGTCAGGTTTCCGATCTGACGCTGGAGATTAAGTTGTCTCCCATTGGCGACAATGGTAATCCTGTTGCTGCTCCGGCTTCCGATGTACTCGTTGATTATCCCCGCAAGGTGTTGTGGCAGGGACGTACCATCAACGGTGGAGAAGTTACTCAAAAGGCAGGAGGACTAACGGTCAAGATACGCGCTTCACCACTTTCGGTAAGTATTGCAGATCCGAAAGGAAAAGTTGTTCAGGAATTTACCTGGCAGGATAATGATACTGCAGCCACTTCATTCAAGATACCTGCTCCTGTGTATGGACTCGGTGAAGGTGGGCGATTTGATCACCTCGACAGAAGAGGGTTTCTTCATCCTATGCGGGATGGCAATGCGTCGTATGAGCTGGCCACGCATGGTGCTTATATTGCTGCGCCGATGTTGATCGGTATCGATGGCTGGTCCGTGTTTTTTCATCAGCCCATCAACAGGGGCAATGCTATAGATCTTCGTAATGGTGAAGGTAAGTTCCGCCCTGTAGCCGAGGCTGCGGAACAGCCTTTAAAGCTGCTGATCACCTGTTGGAATAAACCTGCCGATATTTTTACGGAGTACCGGAGAATTGCTGGTGTGACGCCCATGCCTCCTTTATGGTCGCTGGGTTATATGCAATCGCACCGTACGCTGAAAGGCCCTGACGAAATGTTTTGGGTAGCTAACAATTTACGGGAGCGTAACCTGCCTTCTGATGCGCTGATCTATTTAGGTACTGGTTTTACGCCTACCGGCTGGAATGGTGGGCATAATTCTTTTGATTTTAATCCCAGGATATTTCCCGACTCTGCCGCTATCATCAATGGTTTGAAGGACCTGGATTTTAAAGTGATTCTTCATAATTATTCGCCACCCAGAAATCTCAATGGTGCTTCGATAAATGGCAGTAAACCTACAGACTCCAGCGATATCAATCATTTCTGGGGACGGCACCGCAAGGTGAATAGTATGATCGATGGCTGGTGGCCCGACGGCGGGGAAAACCTCTCGGCTGAATCGCGCATCGCCCGTCATAAAATGTACTTTCAAGGTCCTTTGTTTGATAAACCGAATGTTCGTCCATGGAGTCTTCACAGGACAGGCTATAATGGTGTGCACCGCTATGGTGGATGGATCTGGTCGGGAGATCCCAGCTGTACCTGGAAAACGCTGGAAACGCATATTGGTGTAGGACTCAATCATTCGGCCAGTTTGTCTCCGTTCTGGGGTACGGACATTGCCGGTTTTGTTCCAACGAATGAGCTTACCGGTGAGTTGTATATCCGGTGGTTGCAGTTTGCTGCTTTCACTTCATCGTTCCGTGGCCATGGCCGCACCTGGCATCTCCGGTTGCCCTGGGGATGGAACCAGGGTACTGTTGGTCCTCCTGAGTCTTCTATCTTTGATAGCGAAAACCGCGACGCTACCTTTAAGAAGGGATATCCTTATCCTGAGGAGTTGAGGAATGCGTTGATCGAACCTATTGCTCGTCAGTACCTCAATTTGCGGTATCAATTGCTGCCGTATAATTATGGGCTAACCCGCGAGACGCATGATACTGGTCTGCCTCCCATGCGTGCCATGTGGATCCAGTATCCGGATGATCCTGCGGTAACTAATCTTGGTGATCAGTTTCTTTGGGGCGCCGACATGCTTGTGGCACCTGTGTATGAGAAAGGCCAGACTGCCAGGAAGCTGTATTTACCGAAGGGCAACTGGTATGACTTCTGGACGAATGAAAAGTTCGATGGTGGCCGTTCTGTTTCCCGACAAGTTGATCTGGGTACGTTGCCGCTGTATGTTCGTGAAGGCGCCATCATTCCTTTTGATCCTGTGCGGCAGTATACTACTGAAAAAGTAGCTGGCAACACCACGTTGAAAATATACAGTGGCAGCAATGGCTCTTACACTTTGTATGAAGATGATGGCAGCTCGCAGGATTATCTCAAGGGGGCGTATACGCAAACGCTGATCACCTGGGATGAAAGTAAACGGACGTTGACCTTAAAGCCTGTTCATGCGAATAGCAAGAAGGCTACTTCCAGGAAGTTTACCATCGAGTTGCTGCCTGAGGGCCTATTCAGGAATGTAGAATACAAAGGGAAAGAGGTCTCCATCAAATTGTAAAAACGATAAGCTGGCCTGCGAGATGAGTCGTAGCAGAGTTTGCTTTATCTTTTTTTATTTAAATAAACTATATAGAGATTGAATTTTGATTTCAGTTACTTAAAAACTAATGCAGTTTGGTTCTTTTATAATCTTGCTGGAGTCTTTTTTTATAACAATAGTGACACATTCTTTATTAAAGCTTAAGTATTGGATTACGGGTTGCTTAGTCTTTAAAAGATAACTTTTGTTAATGGTTCTTAAGTATAGCTCAGATCTATCAGGAATCACTAATAGTTCTCCAGTAAGGGTTTTATCCCACAGGCTATCAATTGTCACCCGTACTGGTTTACAATAGCTGCCAAAATCAATATCTTCCTTTTTAGCATCAATCGGGTTAGAGCCATCACAGTTAGTAAATTTATTTTTGGTCGGAATAAATTTACCAGCCCGATTAGTTTCTTTATGTCTGCCATCATTGGGGTCGCCTTGAGCTACATCAGAAATAGATATAATGGCTGTGTTGTTGGGGGATGATTGACAGAACGAGTGCGCGCAAATTGTGAAGATTAGGACTGTCAATAGTATTTGTTTCATTTTTTCCTGGTTTGAAATGTTTGAAATGTATAATAGCTAACGTCCTTCTTGTTAAACATGTAAGTATTAATAGGATAATCATCTTTAGTATTTGCTGTATCGGTGTTGGCAAAAACGTAGATTTCGTCTTTATTCTGATATATCTCGACCAAGTGATTTTCCCTCATCGTGCTATATAAAATTTTTAAATTATCGAAAGCCTTTTTCTTGGCCCAAGTTAATTTCTGATTCATCGGAGAGTCTGTTTTTATAAATGACGAGTCTTTTAACATGTCTTGGTAGAATGATTCTTTAAGGCTAATGTAGATGGACGGTGTTTGATCTGTTCCTTCGAAATGTGCCAGTTCATTTGCTTTATCAATGGCTGTCTCGCTTGTGAAATAATAGGAGACTGGAAAGATGACCACACATAGTATAGGTAGCATCGTATATCTGGATTTTGACCAGATTTTAGTATCAATTAAGAGTAGGCAAAAAAGTGCAGCTATACTCAATATTATAATATTGCCTGTGGAGCTGCGTATTGCATAAAATCCATAAATATAATAATCATGTACTTCTACATTTATCGTTGAGGTGGAGAAGCCAAATTGTCTAAAGTAAGTTGAAAGGTATACCCATCCAATAAAGAATAGCAGTACGCCCAGGTATAAGGTTATGCCTTTCAATGCATCCCATAAATTAATTTTTTCATTTTCGGATGTTGGTTTATTTGTTTGGGGGGCTTCCATTAATTATTGTTATTGATTGAAATTATCGTAAATGTCGATTGTTATAAACCGTTAAAACACCTGAAATTGATGATAAGGAGAGGTCTTGATAATTCTCAATGCAGTTTTAATTATCTATTGCTAATTGGTTTTTCAACGGTAATTTGGATGTTAATAAATATTACTTATGCCCCGATACATTTCACCTGATATTATTATACTTGGCGAGAATGGGGTTGGAAAAACTTCCTTGATGCATGCGCTATCACCCAATTACAATAACTTAATGGATACGCATGTATCCAGGATTAGAAGTGTTGTGATAAAGGGAGTAACTACTAAAATCATTGATAATGCCGAAGAGATTTATTCGAGAAATGAAATTATGGAGGAGGTTGCTGATAATAAAAGGGTGGTAGTACTATTTGCTATTAATGCAGAAGACGGTAATGCCCGAGGTGTACTGCATAAATGGTTCCAGGCCCTTAAAAGGTATGAAAAATATTATGAGGTTCAGAGGCATATTCTTGTTATTACAAAGACAGACTGGGGTAGAACGCGTGAGTTTGATTTTCTTGATTATGGTATTGATTTAGGTAAGCCGTTTTATACAAGCGCTCTTAGGCATGAGGGAATTGCCGAGCTCAGAGAGCATATTAATCAGTTGGTGGGCGATCTTATTGTAGTAATGGAGGATTCCGAAAGTATCTATATATTCATTCGTGAATATATAGATAAAATTTGCCGTCGTATCCCTGAAGATTCAAGAGCGATCCTTGATATTGAATGGCCAGATATGGAGAGGGTTGTAGCTACCACTCTTGAATCAATGGGTTTTTCAGTTACCCTGACCTCATTAGCTAAAGATGGAGGAAAAGATATAGTTGTTTCTTGTATTGTTGAAGATAGTATACAAAAATACTATATAGAAGTTAAACATTGGAGAGGCGGAGGCAAGCCTGGCGTGAAAGCTGTATCGAAGTTTGTAGAGGTAAATGCACGTTCTTTTACTGCTGGCGGTTTATTCTTGTCATCTTCTGGTTTTACGAAAGAGGTGTACAGTATGGTTGGAAGATTAACAACAGAAAGAATATATTTGGGTGATCGAACGAAGATTATTTCATTATGTGAACAATATGTCAAGAGTAAGGATGGGATGTGGATGCCGTATTCAATACTACCTCAAACTTTGTTTGAAGATACTGTTTATGGATAAGCTGACCCCGAAAAGTGCATTTAAATAAATTATTGCCTATTGTTCTTAAGCGCGGGTGAATTAATCGGGGCATAAAATGGAGAATAGCCATTGCGTCTGCTTACGCCAAAGCTGCCGGAGATCGAGAATGTTCTTTCACTGTTGATATACATCAAGCCCATTTGCGCTGTTGTATAGGTGTTGAAGCTGTTGGCGTTTATGAAGCCCATGTTCTTATTTACGCCTGGCTGAAAGAAGGGGCTGTTGAAATGAACATAGGCAGGTACTGCCGCGACGCCTGCAAAGGCATATAGGTTGTTGGTCAACTGTCTGTTCAATTGTAACCCTATAGGGGCTGCCAGGAAGGTGCCGCTGCCTCCATTAAAGCCAAAGAAGCCGGATGAGAGTCCTATTTGTTTTGTTAAGAACCATTTCTTTTGGAGATGAGTGGTGTCGGCAGACTGGTTAAAGTTCCTGAAAGCCGGCAGTCCGGTATTCATATTACCAAATGATAAAGGTGTTTGGGCCTTTACGGATGCTGTTGTCAGCAGAATTATGGCAAAAAGGATTGTCCGGATCATTGGTATGAAGATACGCTTCTTTTTGAATTATTCCGATTGCCTGGCCGAACTTCTGCCGCCGCCAGGCGGCCATTAACATCTCATTAGTTATTTCTACCATTTACGGCCTATTTGGTACGTTTTATTCAATAAACTGCCCCAGTCACGAATAACAAATAGGCAAGGCTTCTTGTGGGCGGTACCTTCGCCGAAATAATAAAGTATGTCATCTTATCCTTTCAACAATCGTTCTTTGTGGCATTGTGTCTGCCTGTCTTTTTGCCTGCTGGTAATTGGTTGTAATACCGCTTCTCCTGACAAGTATTTTGGTATCGCTGTTTTGAGCACCAACATGATCAATGGTATATCTGGTCATGGTCAAATATATGAGCTGACGTCTCCTTCTGTGAAAATGGTTGATGGTGACGTGAATAAAACTGTAGTCATGAAGCGTAAGGAGGTGATGGACCAGAAAATCCAGTACCTGGAAGATAACTTTGAAAAGCTAACAGACCTTAAGGAAACGCCGGAAACAAAAGAGATGTTACAGGCTTCTATATCGCTGAATAAATATGTTATCGCGATTTACAAGAATGAGTATCAGCAACTGGCGAAGCTTTATGATGATGGGGCGCCCGCTGCGCAAATAAAGGCAATGGAACAGTCTATCGACGATAAATACAGCGCTACTTACGAAATACTTTTGGTTAAGCTTATCAGTGCCGGAAAAGTGTATGCAGCCAACAATAATATCAAAGTGAACTGGGGCGTGCAAAGTTCTCCGTTGTAGTCTACGCCTACTTTATATCGTTAAACTTTAAGGGCAATCACGAAATATCGTGACTTGCCTTTTTTCGTTTGGAGATAACTCTTTCTCTATCAGAACGGTAGTACACTGGCACATTGATTGGAGCCTGCTATGTATGGAAAACAAGGATCTGGTGTCTGTTCTCGATAGTTTGGCTAATAGTCTGCATCACTCCGGCAGCCTGCAACAGGTTTATCTTGACAGCCTGCAGGAAATGGATCATTCCGATACTATTGGCCCGGATGTCTCTGTCAGTCAGTTACGTATCTCCGAAGGCAGGTTGCCCCGGTTTCTTCAACAAGCGGGTATTCGTAGTATGACGCTTAACGATATCGATAATATTGATAAGTCGCTGGCCACGGTGTCGATCATGGCGCAGGATATCCAGGGTTCTGCCGGCAGTTTTTTCCGGAATGCTTCTCTGGCCAGTCATCTCCGTTCGATCTTTAAACATTGCCGAACAATCGCTTTTACCGATTGGGCACTTTTTGCGAACGCTTCCGATTCCTGGGACGCCTTGCTTACCGAGGTGATCAAGCCGCTTCATACCAGGGATATGGAGTTTATCTTTTATCTCGGTAATGTTTCTTCTATTCCCGTGTTCCTGGTTGATGAGATGCTTGACATTATGGGAGATTTCTCCCGTTATGGCCGGGTGACTTTCTCGCTGGACCAACAGGAGATGGTGAAGCTGTGGGAAAGTCTTAATGGCGTTAAAAGTGCTGCTGATGATTCCTGGCCTTTCGATTATGAAGCGCGGTGTATGTCTTTATTCAATACGATGAATGTGCACAGAATGCTGGTGTATGCTTCTAATGGTGTATCGCTGTTTATGAAGGAGCAGCGCTTTAATTTATCACGCCAGGTGCTTGCTTCTCATATTGAAAACGGTGCTCATGCCCGGAATGATTTTATCAATGGTTACTGTATGGGACTCTCGTTGGGGCTCGATATTGCGCTTTGCATTGCTTTGGGAGTTGTTTTCTATGCTGTCAAAGGTGAAAAGAATATGTATCCTAACCGGGAGATGTTACTGAATTATATCAGGTCATGGCGTGAACAGCCTGGCTCTGTTTCTTCTTAATTATACAATTTTACGACAATGGAAGTTATTTCCCCTGATGTGCCGTCAATTGCACCTGTTAAGGTTTGCAGTATTGGGCCTGGACTACCTGCTTCGTCTATGCTCGTTTCGGCGAGTCATCGCCAACATGATTTCGAGTTTATCTGGATCCTGGAGGGAGGGGGTGTGCATATTATCAATGGGGAGCGTTATCAATTGTCTGAAAATGTGGTGTATGCTGCTCTTCCGGGTGATTGTCATGAGCTTCATTTTCTACCGGGGACGCGTGGTTATATCGTTCACTTTAGCGCTTCTTCTTCCCATGGCACTGATGGCGATTTCAATATTACGCATGAGTCTTATTTGTATCATTATTTTTCGAGATATCCCGTATTGGTCTTAAAGGATAGCCAAATCCAAAAGATGAAATACCTGATCATGCTGCTGGAGAATGAATCGAGTGATTATTGTGCTTTGCATAGCGAGATCGTGGGTAAGTGTCTTCAGCTTTTTCAATTGTATTTAAGGCGTCATATCGAGTCGCTGGCGAATTGTTATAAGACGGGCAATACTTTGTTGATGCGCTACTTCTGGTTGCTGGACAAGGATTTCAAGACGCGGAAGAATGTAGAGGATTATGCCAGGGAGCTGAAGGTTACTGCCAATTATCTCAATAATGTCGTGAAGCGTGCTTCCGGTTATCCGGCCAGTTATCACATCCGCCAGCGTTTGTTTCAGGAGGCTATGAAGAAGGCGAATTACTCCAGTTACAGCATGAAGGAAATTGCTTATGACCTCAATTTTAATGATATGTCGCATTTCAGTAAATTCTTCAAGAGTATGTGTGGGGTTAGTTTTTCTGCTTATAAACGGGCGAGGTTGAGTGGTGCTGCCTGATTAGCCATGGGGTGTTTCAGTCTGATCGACCAAAGGCGTTATAATCCGACGAATGATTGAATAGAATAATTGTACTGGAATAGGTTTGCAGGTAAAATGTTCTGCTATATGAAACGGACTATTATTCTATTTGCCATTATCGCGATACCGGGATTGATGTATGCTCAACAGGTGAGGAAGGGGAGCGCTCCGGAAACGCCACTGGACGGGTTTAGTGATGAATTCTCCGATGGTAATTCGAAGGGGGCCTGGCAACGCCTACATGTGGTTGAACGATTCCCGGATAAGATCAAGGTGTTTTCCATCAGCAATGGACATATGAAGCTCGTACCATATGCTTCGGGTTGGTATGGTGATTACCAGGCGCCTTTTCTTTTTAAAAATATCAATGGCAACTTTGATGTACGGACCAGGATAAAGGTCAGTGGGGCCAATGATTTTTTACCTCAAAGTGACTGGTCGCTGGCTGGCATTATGGTGCGGCAGCCTAAGGAGACTACCAGCGAGACGTGGCAACCGCGGCAAGAGAACTGGTTGTTTTTCACCACTGGTATAGCGGAGCCAATCGGTGTGGCCATGTTTGAAGTAAAGTCTACCAATAATTCATTAAGCAATTTAAAACTACGACCTGCAAAGGCTGGTTGGGTAGAGTTGCGTATCGTTCGTGTGCAGGCTTCTTTTATTTTATTGTACCGGTACAGTGAGGAGGAACTGTGGACCATCATTGAACGGTTTTACCGGCCGCTGCTTCCTGCGGAGTTGCAGGTTGGTATCAATGCTTACAGTGGATGGAATGGCATTCCGGAACAGGTGAAGGGTGATCCGGCTATTTTTAATAAAACGCTTGTGAATGATGTAGCTGCCGATATTGTAGTGGAGGCGGATTATATCAGGTTTACCCGTCCGGTGTTGAATATGGAAAGGCTTGGCGCTTTACGTGCCAGTGGTTTCCAGGCACCTTATTATACTGCCGGCAATCTTCTTACTGATCACTCCGTATCTAACGAAGTTGTACTGGAAATTATAGGGAAGTGATCTCTATCAGTACAGATGTTCCATTCTCCGGTGAGGACCTGACATCTATCTTACCTTTTAAGAAGTCGACCCTGTTTTGAATATTGCTCCACCCGATGCCGCGGGATAGTTTGAGGGCTGCTGTGTCAAATCCTTTTCCGTCATCTTCTACTGTGATGAAGAATGGCTTATCGTGTCCGGAAGCATGGGCCTGTACTATTATAGTTGTTGCAGCAGCATGTTTGATTGCATTGCTGACTAATTCCTGTACGATGCGATAGATGGTTACGGCAGTGGTTTGCGTGAAAGTAACGCCTTCCATGCCGATAGGTTGATACTTTACCTGTATCACGCCGCTGCGGTCAATCTCTCCACAAAAGTCTTTCAATGCTGTATTCAACCCAAACTTTACCAGTATCTCCGGCATCATATTGTGGGCTACACGGCGCATTTCTTTGATCGAGCTGTCGAGCATGTCGATGCTTCGCTCGAATGATTGGGCATTTTCCGGTGTGAGGATGAGGTTTTCTTTCATATTCTGGAATGAATATTTGATGCCTGATAGCATGCCTCCCAATCCGTCATGCAGGTCTTTAGCCAATCGTGTCCGTTCCTGTTCTTCGCCTTTGAGTACTGCTTCGGTGGCCGTCAATTGTTTTTCGGTTTCCAGTTCTTCTATTCTTATTTGCTGGAGTTTTTGGCGGTGTTTATAGCTCAGGTAGGCCAATAATAATATCAGTAGCAAGGCTATGGAGCCGCCAATGAGGAGGTAGTTGAGGGTGGTCTTTTGTTTCAGTTGTGCTTCCTGTAGCTTTATTTGTGTTCCTTTCTTTTCTGATTGGTACCGTGCTTCCAGTTCTGAATATTGTTTGGTCCTTTCTCCTTTAAGGATCGTGTCATTGAGTGTAATGTATTTATCGGTGTAGGTATATGCTTCTTTATAATGCCCAAGGCTGTTCTCCAGTTGTCGCATGAATCCATAGTAAGTCCGTAGCTCTATTGGGTCGTTGCTATTGGAAAAGTAATTGTTGGCTTCTTTTGCATACTTCTCTGCTGTCTGGTAGTTTTTATTTTCCAGTTCGATCCTGGCTAACAGTAAGTTGGCATTGGCGATCGCGTCTTTGGCATTCAGGCTATTGGCCAGTTGCAGTCGTTTTTGTGCAAACAGCATAGCCGAATCCATGCTATCTAAATCAAAAAACTCGGTTGCGATTGCTCCATAGGCTGCCTGAACATATATTCTTGCTGCCTTCCCGGTTTCTAATTGTGGTAAATATGTCAGGCGGATACGGAGTGCTTCTTCGATCTTTCCGTTTTCAGAATAGTTGTCTGCTTTCTGCTGCATGTAATAGGCCATTGCATCAAGGGCGGCGGAGGAGGTGTATTTCCGGGCAATGGCGATGGCTTTGTCAATGTATTCGTCGGCTTTATCCAGGTTTTTTAAAGAGTTGAATACGGAGCTTATATTGGCATAGAGGTCTGACTTTCTTTTGTCGATCAGTTTTTCGGTAAGGGTTTTGTCTTCCAGTAGTTTGGGGTCTTCAAATATTTCGCCTGCTTTTATGTAGTAGTAGATGCAGCTATCGTATTCGCCATTCCAGTATTTAACGTTGCCGATGTTGAAGTTGGCTCCTGCTGCGAGGTATAAGTTTTTATTTCGATTGGCTGAATGTAATGACTGTCGATAAAGTTTCAATGCATTGTCTTTGTCATTGAAGTAGCTGTACCAAATGCCTAATATCCTGTAGCTGTTGGTGATGGTGTTTTGCTCTTTGAGGGTAAGGCTTTTACTCAGGGCTTCTTCAAGTAATTGTTTTGACAGGATGCTATCGGTTTCTATGAGGTCATGTCCAAGCTCGCGCAGTTGGCGAACCTGGGCAGTGTCAAGTGGTTTGTTGCGGATCTGATCGGCTATATGGCGTATGCTATCCAGATTGGCTTGTTGAGCAACTGCTATGTTAAAGCAGCATATCATAAGTGATAACGTGATGGATAGCAGGGGTTTCATGCAGCCTGACCGATTGATTGTAAATAGATACGTACAGATTAATGCAAATTAATATGTAAATCGTCAGCACTGCCTCCTCTTTTTGGAGGATTTATCGTTGAAAATCCCCTTTTTCTATGATTGTCTTTTCATTTGATTCTCAGCAAGTAACTATTACTTTGCCGAATGCTTTGCCCGACCTGAACCTGTGGAAGGCTTCCTGTACTTTTTCGACCGGGAAGACATTGTCCAACACCGGTTTCAGGTTATTCTTTTCGATGGCGTTGACGAGGTCTGCCAATTGTTGTGCATTGCCTACTGACCAGGCCTGCAGCCGGATATAGTTCGTGATCATGGGGATCAGATCGACCGAGAGTTTGGTGCCTGTCATCAGACCGATCAGGCCAACGAATCCATGTTGTTTTACGGAGAGGATGCTTTGTTCAATGGTGTCTGTTCCAGCCACATCCAGGGTTACATCCACGCCGATGCCTCCGTTGAGGCGCTTTGCTTCCTTGCTCCATTCGGGTGTTTCTTTATAGTTGATCACTTCATCGGCTCCGAGGTCTTTCAGCTTTTGTTCTTTTTCTTTACTACCGGTGGTGGCAATTACTTTTAGTCCAAACATTTTGGCTATCTGCAGGGCAAACAGGGAAACGCCCCCGCTGCCTTGTATAAGTATTGTTTGTCCTGCGCGGATATTGGCTTGCTCAACAAGGATTGCCCAAACTGTGAGCCCGGTGATCGATAACGGGGCTGCTTCTGCATCGGTGAGGTTGTTGGGTGTTCTCACCAGGGTATTCTCCGGCTGCACCGTGTATTCGGCCAACAGGCCGGGGCGGGAAAAGCCGGTTCGCCATTGGTCGTTCCAGAGTGTATTGTTTCCTGCTTCCCAGCGGCTGATAAATGGGATGATGACACGGTCGCCTTTTTTCCAGCGGGTTACTTTGCTTCCTGTATTTTCTACTATGCCTACGCCAGCGGTACCCGGAACGAGTGGTAATGGGATACCGAATGGTATCCTGTTTTCTATTACGATCAGGTCGTGAAATTCCAGTGCTATGGCTGTCGTTTTTACCAGTACGTCGTGTTCTCCTATGGCCGGTTGGAGTATTTCCTTAAGTTGTAAATGTTCTATCCCGAATTGTTCCAGCTGTATAGCTTTCATGTGCAGGTTTTATGTAGCAAACGTACTGTCTGCTCATCGTTTAGGCGAGGGGGTAAATAGACTTTGTGGTGGGGTGTTCCGGACAGGGAAGGAGGTGTGTTGGCTGGCGGGCCGCGCTGCAACATTTCTTTTTTTGTATTGTATTTAGCTATAATGTTACTCTGTTAAAGACTTCTGATCAGAATAAACTCATGAATATGCCTAAACTATCCTTTCCGGCAGCTTGCCTGTTCCTGTTCTGCTTTTTGTTTTGTCAGCAACTTTCTGCGCACAATGGTAAAGTGGCTCATGCTTATCCTGTCGGGGTTATCAAAGTCGACGGAAATCTTTCCGACTGGCCAAAGACTGCCTTGCCCTATAGGATCGCTACTGCTATCTCCGAGAGCAAGCCTGTGAACAGTGCTGATTTCAGTGGTTTCTTTCAGGTGGGTTACCGGCCCGACAATCATTCGTTGTATGTTGCTTTTACTATCACTGATAATGATTTTATAGAGGATACTTCCAATAATGTGGCGTGGAATACGCAGGATGGTCTTGAACTGAATCTCGATGCACGGCACCTGCCTTTTGGTTCGGGTGTTTGTTCTTTTATGTATAGTAAGAAGCTGCGGAATATCAATACTGCCTTTTATGATCCTTTTTCTCAAAAGGCGTCGTGGGATATTGCAGAAGTTGGTTTTGTGAGAAAGGGTAATACCAGGTATTACGAATGGCGTATCCAACTGGGTGATGAGCTGGTGGTGGGTAAATCCATTGGTTTTGATGTGATGCTTTTTGACAAGGACAAGGATGGTAGTTTTACTTTCACCGGCTGGGGCAAGGGTGAATCAAAGTACAGGAGCCCTGGTAGTTTGGGTGATATCATTTTGTTGCCAGCCAATGAAAAACTGGCTACTGTTTCGGGAACGGTGGCGTGGGACAGGCCCATGAAGGAACAATTGCCCGGCCAGGTTCGCCTGCAACCATCCGGAAATCAGGCAGGGTGGTTGAGTGCTGAAGTGGATAGTTTGGGAAGGTATGCTGTTGCGGTTCCTGCCGGTTCTTATGAAGTGCTGGTGCCGGATGCGTTTATTGTAGGGCAAAATAATATTTATGCTACTGCTGCAAAAACGCCTGTTATTGTAACGGTAAAAGCAGGGCTGCCCATCAAAGCGCCTGCACTTCGTGTTGCGGGTGCTGCTGCTCCTGACCTGCTTCCTGAAAAGGGCATCCTGCATCAACCTTTTACTGCTGAGCGTGCTGCGCAGGTGGATCAATTTATTGAATCTTATCAGCGGTATCTGCGGATACCCGGTGTATCGCTGGCATTGATAAAAGATGGACAGGTAGTGTATCACAAGACGTATGGTGTAAAGAATACGTTTACCGGGGGTAAGGTGGATAGCCTGACGCTTTTTGAAGCTGCTTCGGTTACCAAGCCTGTGTTTGCATTTGCTGTTCAGCGATTGGCCGAGCGTGGTGTGATCGATCTTGATAAGCCGCTCTATTTATATCTTCCTTATAAAGATATTGAATACGATGAACGGTATAAACTGATGACTGCAAGGCATGTGCTAACACATCGTACCGGTTTCCCGAACTGGCGGTCTAATAATCCGGATGGAAAGCTTAATCTGCGCTTCACGCCCGGTACTGCGTACAACTATTCCGGTGAAGGTTTCGAATACCTGAAAATGGTAGTAGAGAAAATTACCGGTAAGAATGTGGAGCAGGTGTTGCAGGAAGAGGTAATAGCTCCTATTGGGTTGTATCATACTTTCTTCTCCAAAAATGATTCATTGATGCGCATGGTGGCTAATGGGCATTATGATATGATGCCTTCTTCAGACCCGCCTCCCGCTTATCCCGGAATGGCTTATTCCATGCATACGGAAGCGCTTGTTTTTACCCGTTTCATGTTGTACCTGCTGGAACAGCAAGGGTTGAATGCGCAGTCTTATAATACGATGTTGCAAAAGCACAGTGATTATAATTATGATCCCGGGGATGAAAAGCCAAAGGTGCCTACCTATATGAGCATGAGTCTGGAGATCAGGGAAACACCTTTGGGCAAATCATTCGGGCATGGTGGCAATAACGGGGACTTCAAATGCAGGTTTGAAGTGTATAAGGACCTGAAAATGGGATACGTTATTTTTACCAATTCAAATACGTCTGATCCTTTATTGCATGTTTTTAGTCAGTTCCTGGTGGAAGGAAAAGAGTGATTTATTCACTATAGCCGCTCATAGGTAATGACGCCTTGCCCTTCCGTACCGGTCATGATCATCTTATTGCCTTTGAATGTTACTGTGTAGGATTGTCCTACTGCAAAGTTGGTGGCAGAGGTGGTGAATTTATTGCCTTCCAGTTTCCATTTGGTTTTGGACCATAGTTTCTCCTGTATCTTTTTATAGTTCTCATCGCAACCGCTGGCGGCAGCATTGAGCCGGAATATGCCGTCTGCCTTGATCTCCCATACTATTTTGGCTGCGCAGGGTCGTGTTTTTAACAACGCGGCATGGCTATCCATTTGTTGTCCTTCGTAGACGAAGGTGTGGGATACCTTTTTCCAGTTGCCAATGGGGCTTTGTGCCTGGCTATATTGGATGGACAGGATAGCTATGAAGCAAACGAGTATTGATTTCATGTGTATGGTTTGTTTGTGGTGTAAAGCTACTCGCCGTGGTTGCCCGGTTTATGGGCCAATCGCTGAACAACATTTGTAATAGATGAACGACGGTTTTGTTATATTTGACAACCATCATTTATAATTATACGCTTTGGTGACCAACTCATTACGCTGCATTGTTGTGGACGACGACGAGATCGACAGGCTGACTACGCTATCGATGGTAAAGCGGTATGAATGGTTGTCGGTAGCAGGTGTTTTTGATAGTGCTGAAGCTGCGCTGAGTAGTATAGCGGGGACGTTGCCTGATATCGCTTTCCTCGATGTGGATATGCCTGGTATGTCGGGGCTTGAGTTGCGCAGGCAGCTCACTGATATTCCTGCTTGTATTATTATTACCTCTTATCCTGAATATGCCGTGGAAAGTTTTGACGTGGCAGCGTTGGACTTTATGGTGAAGCCGCTACGGGCTGATCGTTTTGCGCTCATGATAGAGCGGTTGCAGGATTTCTTTGCCACGCGACAAAAGGCGCGTTTGCTGGATCATTCTCTTGGTGGTGATACCATTGTTATCAAAGATGGTCATGAACAGGTGAAGCTGGCTTTACATGAAATCTATTATCTCGAAGCGTTGAAGGATTATACGCGTATTGTTACTGCGAGCGGGAAACACACGGTACTTTCTTCGTTGGGCAATTTGTTGAAAGCGCCGGAGTTTGCCAGTTTTGTGCGTATCCATAAGAGTTATGCGGTGCAGAAGCATTTTGTGGAGCGGATGAAAGGACAGGCTGTTACGATAAAGGGTATAGAACTGCCGGTTGGCAGGGGGTATAAGGATAATCTGGCCCAATTAAAATAGTATGCGGAAAGTCATTTCTCTTTTCTTACTGCTTTCTTGTTTTAATCCTTCTGTGGAAGCGCAGAAGGAGGGGAGGGCATTGGTGGATTCGCTGGTGCTTTCGTTGCCTGCTGTGTCTAACGATACGTTGAAGGCCAGGTTGTACAACAGAATATTTAATGAGCTGACGGTGCTCGATGTAGTAGAGGCGCAAAAATATGCGCGCCTTGGGTTGGTGCATGCGCGGCAAATGAAATGGCCAAAGGGGATTGCTGTTTTTCAAAATAATTTAGGTCAGTCATTTAGTCATGCCGGTCAGTATGATTCGGCCATGTATTATTATGAGCTGGCGCAAGCTACTTATGTTCAGATAGGTGACCGCTACAACAGAGCGGCTACTTTTAACAATATGGGGGCGGCTGCTCAGAATATACGGGGGGATTATGTGACTGCTGCTCAATTTTATTTTAAGGGTTTGCAGGAGGCGGAAGCCTTACAGGATAGCACGTTGTTGTCGCTTACACTGGGCAATGTGTCGAAAATCTATAGTTTGCAGAAGAATTATCCTAAAGCGCTGGAGTTTGGCCGAAAGGCGCTGAAGATCCGGGAGCGCGCTGGTACGCCAGATGAGGTAGCCACTTCACTGGAGAGTTTGGGTAAAACGTATTATGCTTCGGGTGATACGACTGCTGCCAGGGATTGTTTTCAAAAGGCATTGGTGATTTATGAGGGTTCGGGCAATATGATGGGGCTTGCTTCTACGTGGTCGGGCCTTTCATTGGTATATGGACCTGATCTTCGACGAGTTTTAGAAGCGCGCATCAAGTCGAAGTCTTTGTGGGATGTTGTGAACCCGTTGCACACAGAAGCCATTACAAACACCGGAAATCTTGGACTTGCTTACCTCGATATTGTACGGTATGATACGTTGCATCGGGTGAAGTATGGTGATGTGATTCCGGATAATAAGGCGCTATTGCTACAGAAGGCTGCTGAGCATTTACAGACTGCCATCCAACTGGCCGGACAAACGGGCGATATGGACAGTAAGTCTTTCTTCACCGGCGCCCTGGCCGAAGTGCAAGAGTATACAGGTGACTATAAGCAGGCGTTTTATAATTACCGGTTGTTCAAGGATATGCAGGATTCTGTTTACTCGCAGGAAACCAAGAACAAGATTGCTGAAGCAGAAAGCCAGCGGGTGCTCGATCAAAAGAATGCTGAGCTGAAGATCAATCAACTGGCGCTGAGTAATCAGCGTAAAACCATGTGGGGGTTGGCTGCCGGTGTATTGTTGATGGGCGTTATCGGGGTGCTGTTGTACCGGCAAAGCAAGGAGCGGAAAAGGAATAATGAGTTATTAGTAGGTTTGAATCAGCAACTGGATAGTGCCAACCGGGTGAAGTCCCGCTTTTTTGCGATTCTTAGTCACGACCTGCGCGCACCGATAGCGCGACTCATCAGTTTTTTACACCTACGCAGGAATGAGCCAGCCCTGATGACTGCGGAGCAAGCCGCTGCACATGAAAAACAAATAACGACAGCTGCAGAGGGCTTATTGGAGAATATGGAAACGGTGTTGTTGTGGAGCAAAAGCCAGCTGGAACAATTGCAACCTCAGTTTGCTGATGTATCAACAGCGGAGTTATTCAAGTATTTGCAGGCGCAGTTCCTGTATGTGCAGGATGGCGTGTTGGGATTGGATATGACTAAGGACCTTACATTATATACAGATGAAAATTGTGTCCGCACTATTGTATACAATTTAACCAGTAATAGTTTGAAAGCGGTGGGGAACAAGCCTGATGCCCGCGTTTACTGGGAGGCTGGCGAACGGGATGGTCAATCGTTCTTGTCTGTTACCGATAACGGGGGAGGGCTGGACCCGAACCTGTTGCTGGATGATCAATACCGCGTTGCAGCGGCTGGTGATGTGCGGTCGGGCCTGGGATTGCTGATCGTGAAAGACCTTGCCAGGGCGATCGATTGTTCAGTAGTACTGGTGCCGGTTGAAGGTGGTTCCCGTATAGAGCTGATTTTTAGAAGAAAAGTGTGAGTGGATGCGCTACCTTTTATTGTTGTTGTAATTGTATTATTTTGTGCACTTATGAAAATACGTGTACTGTTTTTGTTGATAGTTATTAGTAATTTTTTGCATGCGCAGGAAGGGCCTAATTTCCCTGATATGCGTAGCTGGGCCATCAACAATGGCGATACTACTGATCGCTATATTTTTGCCGATACGGCATTTATTCGCAGTACGCCTGATACGAAGCTGGCTCCCACAGATACCTTGGTGGTGGGTGACAACATCACTGTTGTTGGTGTTACCTCTAATAGTCTTACGATACGTGGCATCAAAGCTCCCTGGTTGAAAATTATCTATCTCAAGAATGGTGAACAGCAGGAAGGTTATGTCTGGCTGGGGCTGGTAAGCTGTATGCCACTACGCCGGGGAGATGTCAAGTTTGTGTATGGTATCGAGCGTCGTGCTGATAGTATTGCTGTATCCAGCGGTAGAAGGGATACTATACGTCGATATCTTGTAAGACTGAAAATCGTACAAAATGGTAATGTGCTGGCAAAAGCAGCGGTGTTGACTCCTGATGATGAAAGTGCCGGTTATAGTGGCGGAAAACTCATGAGTGGCATGGGGCTTACCAATGTTCAGAACATCATCGTACTTACTTTCAGTGGTGAAGCCTGTGGTATTCCTACTTATGATTATTACCTGGCCTGGACGAAGAGCGGTCAACTGGTCCGCTTTCCCGATAAAGTCAACATTGGTGATGCGGATGTATTCTCTCATAGTGAAACTTTTATCTTTCCCAATGAAAAGAATGGTAAGCCAGATATGATCTTCTGGAAAATGGAGGTAGAAGAGGCGACCGACAAGGTGGATAAGGATGGTTTCAGTATCATGAAGGTTACCGACAAGAAAAGTGCTGTCTATGCCTGGGATGGGGTGAATGAAAGGTTAACTGCTTCCAACTAATTGCATCAATCTTTTACAATGATAAGAACTGCTTTCTCCTCTTTGTTTGTTGCACTTTTTATTACTGTTTTTTCCTGCTTTGGCCAGCAAGACAAAGCGGAAGCCTGTATCAAAGATCTGATGCAGCAGTCGAAGATGGTGGGGCTTACAGCAGCTGTGGTCAAGGACAATAAGATTGTATATACCCTTAATCTTGGCTACAAGAACCTTGAATCGCAGACGCCGCTTACGGATGACTGCATCTTCCGGATCGCCTCTATTTCCAAATCGTTTACAGCTACCTCTATTATGCAGTTGATAGAGGCTAAGAAATTGTCTCTAAAGGATGATGTGAGTAAACTGGTTGGTTTCAAGGTGAGGAATCCGCGGTTTCCTGATCAGGTGATCACACTCCGGATGATCTTATCGCATACGTCCAGCCTCAATGATAGTCAGGGCTATTTTAGTTTAGATGCCATCAATCCTGACAAGAATCCTAACTGGGAAAAGTGTTACAGTGATTATGCTCCCGGAGCTGGCTATAAGTATTGCAACCTGAATTTCAATATGGCTGGTACTATCCTGGAGCGGGTGTCGGGTGAGCGGTTTGACCAGTATGTGAAGCACCATATTCTCGACCCGCTGGGGTTGTATGGAGGTTATTGTGTGGACTCGCTGGACCAGTCCCGGTTTGCCACGCTTTATGAATACAATACCAGCCAGGAAAAGTTTGTTGCAGCTCCCGCTGCTTATGCTGCCCGCAGTGAGGAGATTTCGAACTACACGATGGGATATAGTACGCCCATTTTCTCTCCCACAGGCGGTATGAAGATCACTGCTGCCGATCTTGCGCGGTATATGACCATGCACATGAACATGGGTAAATATGAAGGCAAAAAGATCATCTCTAAAAAGAGTGCCCGCACGATGCAGTCTATAATCGCTAAAGAAGACGGTTATGGTCTGGCTATCGTAACTACCTCCACGCTCATTGCCGGCAAAGTAATGAAAGGGCATACCGGTTCTGCGTATGGATTATTCAGTACTATGTTTTTTCATCCCAAAGAAAAGTTTGGCATCGTGGTCATCACGAATGGCTACCACTCCAGCATTCCCGGAGGGTTAAAGCCAATCGTCAATTGTCTTTATGACAAGGTGATCGCAAAACAGCCTTGATTGTTGTTTACCTGCCACCGGGCGGGCAATATGTCTTCAGGAAGTTGGCCATCATCGTTCTGCGGTGTTGTTGGGTGCCTTCGCCTTCGGAGATGCCATGTTGACGGTTGGGGTAGGGCATGAATTGAAACTGACGGTTGTATTTGATCAACTCATTCAACAGTAACTCTTCACCTTGATAATGTACGTTGTGATCGCCGGTACCGTGCATGATGAGCAGGTTGCCCTGCAGGTTTTTAGCATAGGTGATCGCTGATCCTTTGATGTAATTTTCACGACTCTCAGGAAGTAGGCCGAGGTAACGTTCCTGGTAAGTGCTGTTGTATAGCAAATGCGATGGTACACCTGCTGAAGCCAACCCTACTTTGTAAATCTCCGGGTAACGGAAAAGCAGGTGCAGGGTGGTGGAGCCGCCACCGCTGGAGCCGTAGACTGCAATACGCTCACGGTCTATAAAGGGCCATTCGAGTATTTTTTTAGCAGCAGCTGCCTGATCATTGGGATTAATCCAACCCAGTTTGCCATAGATGGCTTTGCGCCAGGCTCTTCCTTTGGGTATCGGTGTACCGCGTCCTTCTACTGCCATGGTGATGTAACCGCTGTCTGCATTATAGAAAGCACCGCGGCCTCCTACGCCGGCTGCATCATTTACGGTAGCGCCTGCAGGTTCGGAATAAGTGGTGAACACTACGGGGAATTTCTTCTTCTCGTCAAAGTCAAGCGGCTTTACCATGTAGCCATCCATTTCAACGCCTTCATCGGTTTTGATGGTAAAGAAGGTTACCCGTGACGCCTGTGGATTGGGCTTCATGTTCTTTTCTATAGCTGTTGCCGGATCGAGTGGCGTATTGGCCGGCATCTGCAACCATTCAGAGGCTGGTAATATTTTGTAGCTGGAAAATGAATGCTGGGCCCATTTGCCGGAAGGGGAGAAAGTGTAGCGATGGGTGCCTTCCTGACTGGCGGGTGATACTTTTTCTGGTGTGCCTGAGCCATCGAGTTTAGCGCGATAAAGATAACGTTGTACGGCGCTGGTGGGTGATGCGCTGTAATAGACATAGCCATTTTTTTCGTCGATGCCGCTGATGGCCATTACGTCATGATCGCCTTTCGTGATCTCTGTTTGCTTGCCATCGATGCCAATACGATAGAGTTTGCGCCAGCCGCTTTTTTCACTGAACCATATGAAGGCCGCACCGTTGGCTATCCAATCGAAGGGACTGCCGCCACGGTTCCAGAATGATTTCACGTCTACCCAGGCTTCGTCTGTATCTGTAAAGAGGGTGTTTTTAGTATTGGTGGCAGGATTGCACAGGATCAGCTTGCTTTCGCTCTGCCGCCTGTTGAGTTGCTGGATCACCAGGTTGCGATTGTCGGGGTTCCAATCCATCTGTGTTATGTAGTATTGTTGTGGTTGACCTTCGAGGGTAACCCATGTTTTCTTTGCATCGGCGATGGTGACCACGCCAATCTTTGCTTCGGCAATGGGTTGACCGGGCTTTGTAAAAGCAATGGGTACAGGGCGGGGATATATGCTATCCGTATTGTTGATCATGTAGAAGGTGCCGAGTTTAGAAGCGTCCATCTGCCAGAAGGCGATGCGCTTGCTATCGGGGCTCCAGCGCAATCCGTTGGTGAGGAAAAGTTCTTCGCTGTACACATAGTCAAACCATCCATTCAGCTTCGTTTCGCTACCGTCAGTAGTAAGTTGTTTTGTTGTGAAAGCGGTCAGGTCTTCTACATATATATTATTGTTGTACACGAAGGCGAGGTAGCGGCTATCGGGTGAAAACTGCGCATTGAGCAGTTGTCCTTTGGGCAGCTGGGCGCCTGCGCGGGCCAGTTTTTTGGTGGCGAGGTCATAGACCCAGCAGGAGTAAAAGCTGTTGTGGTATTCACGCCGGCTGTCGGTAAAGAGGAGCAGTTTCTTTCCATCGGGTGAAAGGGTGAAGTTGCCGAACTGGAGGGCTGGCTGGCCGCTGCCGGGGTTGAGTTGTGCGATGCTCACCAGGGTTTGTTTGGTCATGGCAGGCAGGGTCACTCTTACGATATCTCCCTGTTCCCGGGTGAGGTAGGAGTCTTCTGAATCCCATTGTTGTTGCTGTGCCTGTGTGTCAGGGAGCCATAAAACGAATGCAGTCAATACAAGGAGGAGTGTGCGGAAGGTGCCCATAGCAGTCTCTTTTTAAGAGAACAAATATGGAGGAGAACCGGCCAATATGTTTATTGAATATTGGCCGGCCATGTGCAGATGTTGACTAATATAGGTAGCGCCGTCTATGTGCACGTTGCTTAACCGAATACCGTTGTCATTTTTTCCAGGTATTCCTCAATGGGCATGGAGCTACGCATGTTCATCAGGCTGTTGCCTGCCTGGCCAACGACCGTCCTGAATTTGTTGCTTTTTCGTGTGGCGAGGTCTGCTATTACCTCTACTACATCGTCGATGGTTTCGGTAATGTGGGCTTCGGCGTTATTCATGAGGTTTTTCAGCTTATCCAATTGCTCGTTATAAACCGTGATCTCCTCTTGTTGATTCCACCGTATGTTCTCCCGGAAATTATTACCGGTGTAGCCTCCCTGTTCTATCAATCGCAGGTCGATGTTCAGTGGCTTCAGTTCATAATATAGTCCTTCGGTAAGTCCTTCCAGGGCAAACTTCGACATGTTGTACAGGGAGCCCAGCGGTACTGCTGTAGTAATGCCCATAAATGAGCTTACATTGATGAACATGCCGCCGCCCATTTCCCGGAAGTGGGGGAGGAAGGCACGGATGATATTGATGGGACCTCTTGCGTTGACGGCAAACTGCCAATCGATGTCGGCTTCTTTGGCCAGTTCGAGCGGGCCGTAGGCGCCCATGCCGGCATTGTTTAGTACTACATCTATCTTTCCGAATGCGGCTATGGCGCCAGCTGTTGCTTCTTTTACCTGCTCCAGGTTGGTAACGTCCAGTTTAAACAGCTGTATGTTTTTGTATTGGGTTAGTTCTGTTTCCTTTTCCGGTGTGCGCATGGTTGCTGCTACATTCCATCCTTGTTCTGCAAAGTATCTGGCGCTGGCCTTTCCTAATCCGGAACTGGTTCCGGTAATAAAGATCGTCTTCATATTCTTTGATTTATTTGTGACAACAAAATTACCGGCCGATTGGTATAACTTTGTAACCAGTATAACGCGTGATACCAAAATGAAAGAAGTACAAGCGGTTTTATCCAACCCAAGGAGTCAGGCCGACGAAGTGAAGGCCCTTCAGGATACCATCTATGTGATCGGTGGTAAATGGCGATTGCCCATTATCAATTCCATCTGTAATGGCAACAGGCGTTTTCGTGATATAGAACGCAGCATTCCGGGCATTACTACCCGCATGTTGTCACGGGAGTTGAAGGAGATGGAATTGAATGGTTTGGTAAAGCGGGTAGAAGATCCTAACTCACCCATGAAGGTAGAATATATGTCTACTGAATATTGTAAATCATTCGGCGACATTATCCTGGAAATGATACGCTGGGGCAAGGAACACCGGCGTAAGATCATGAAGAGCCGGCAAAAATGATCCACTTTTTCCGCTTTGCGTAATGTTAATTTCCGTCTTGCAAATTGTTATTCCTCTTTTCGGCTGCAACTTGCGCGCTTTGATTAAAACAAGGTTAAAGGCTCAATTGTATTGATTATGAAAAAGTTGTATGCATTGTTGCTGGTATTGCTGGCTGGAATAGGGACTATTTGGGCAAATAATGGCCCCGAGGGTAATGGTGGTATTAAAGGAAAGATCACTGCGTCTGACAATACACCCGCCGATGGCGCCACCATCCGCCTGAAGGGTATTGGCCGGGAAGCTGTTTCCGAGGAAGATGGCACTTTCCTGCTCTCCAATATCAAACCCGGGGATTATGAACTGAGTGTTACGTTTATCGGGGCTGCTCCTTACAAGCAACAGGTTACTATCAAGCCAGATGCTGTTACGGAGGTTATTATTCAATTGACCAGCTCAGACAATGAGCTTCGTGAGATCACCATCACGGCTGGTTACAACAGGTTCAATAAAAAGGAAACGGACGATGTGGCACGCCTGCCGCTGAAGAATATCGAGAATCCACAGGTATATAGCATCGTGACCAAAGAGATCATGGCCGAGCAGGTGGTGACTGATTATAACAGTGTTTTCAAAAATGTTCCCGGTGCCGGTGTTCCTGTGGTGTATAACCAGGGAAGAAGTGCTATGCTTTCCCGCGGTTTCACTACTGCCAATCTTATCCGTAATAGTATTTCCGGATTTGTGTATACGAATATCGATCCTGCCAATCTTGAAGTGCTGCAAGCGATCAAGGGACCTTCGGGTACTCTGTTCAACAGCAGCCAGATATCTTTTGGTGGATTGTTTAACCGTGTTACCAAGAAACCACATGAGGTAAAGAAAGTGGAGTTGAGTTATTCCGGTGGCAGCTACAGTCTTAATCGCCTGACGTTTGATGTGAATAGCCCATTGAACAAGGAGAAGACCATGCTGATGCGTATCAATGGCGCTTTGCATACAGAGCAAAGTTTTCAGGATGCCGGTTTCACCCGCAGTGTGATGATAGCTCCCAGCTTTATGTACAAGGCCACTGAGAAGCTGACATTCCTATTGGATATCGAAGCGTCGGCTTTCAATGCTACTTCGCCTATCCGCTTTGCGCCTGCAAGAACGGGTAAAGTGAGGGATATTGAAGCGCTGGGCATGAATTATAAAAAGTCATTCACCAATAATTCACTGGATTATGCGACCAACCAGGTGAACTTTTTTGGCCAGGTCAATTATGAGCTTTCACCGGGCTGGAAGCTGCAAACGAATTTTACCCGCACTTATTCGGCCACCAAAGGTTATGTGACGCAGTTGATCGGTCGTAGTGACAGTACGCTGCAACAGAGTGTGCAAAAGGAGGACTTCCCTTATAATGGTACAGAAATACAACAGAACATCATTGGTGATTTCACCATTGCCGGTTTGCGGAATCGCCTCGTAGCAGGGTTGGATTTTTATAATCAACGTAGCGATAGGAATACGCCAACTGTTGCTTTCCCGGCTATCAATTTCAAAAAGCCTGGTTTTGCTTATTCCAATTTCAATGCAGATAAAGTGGATTCTGCTGCTGCACGTGCTCCTTACTCCAGCTGGGCTATTTACAGAACGAACCAGTTTACTTATAGTGCTTATGCTTCCGATGTGCTTAACATCACGCCTCAATTGAATGTGATGATGAGCTTGCGCATTGATCGTTATGAAGACAGGGGCACTTATTACCCTGTTGTGGATTCTGTTGGCGGTGCTTATGCTCAAACAGCGCTTTCACCTAAGTTTGGTATCGTATACGAAGTGTTGCCAAAGCAACTGTCTCTTTTTGGTAATTATATGAACGGCTTTAGTAATGAAGGAGGACAAAACTTCGAGGGTACTGCTTTCGAGCCACAAAATGCCAATCAGTGGGAAGCAGGGTTGAAAGTAGACCTGTTTGGTCACCGGTTGACCAGTACGATCAGCTATTACAATATCGAAGTGACGAATATGAAGCGGGATGATCTGGCCCATCCCGGTTTCAGTATTCAGGATGGCACGCAGGTGAGCAAGGGTATCGAGGCTGAAGTAATTGCCAATCCTTTTGGTGGATTGAACATTGTAGCTGGCTACACTTATAATGACAGTAAGATGGCGCGTTCCAATAAAAACGTAGAAGGATTGCGGCCGGCTACTGCAGGTCCTGAGCACATGGCCAACTTGTGGTTGAGCTATCGTTTTACCCAGGGGGCTATCCGCGGATTGGGATTTGGTGTAGGGGGTAATTACGGCAGTTCTGCTTTCCAGACAAACGATACTGCTTTTAAATTTACCATTCCTTCTTATACTGTGCTGGATGCTACCTTGTACTATGACCGTAAATCATACCGAATCGGTGTAAAGGTGGATAACCTTACCAACGAAAAGTACTGGTCATTCCGCCTGGCGCCACAAATGCCTACGCGGGTTGTCGCTAATATTACTTTCAGATTTTAAGCATAAAGAAGTTTAGGTAAAAAAAAGAATGGCCGCCCGAAATCCGGGCGGCCATTCTTTTTTTACTTAGTTGTATAAGACCAATATGGCTTGCTTTAACGGGCAGGTTTCAATACCCACTTGTCGGTTGTGTCATCGATACCATCTCCGTTGCTGTCCCAGGCTTCGGTAACCTTCAGGCTGGTGGCCGTCAGTTCGGTGATCTGTATATCGTTGTTTTCTTCGTCAAAAGGTTCGTTGTCCCATGCGTATACAAACTTGTCTGCCTGTTTAGAATGCCACTTCCAGTTGGCCATGCTGGCATTTTTCAATTTCTTGCCGGAGAATATTTGTACGAGGTAAGTTCCATTGTTACTGATAAGGAAGGAAACGCTATCAATGATGTAGGAAACTTCCTGACCGTTCCCGTCGATCTCCCATTCTTCAGAGCCGATCATGTCAGCGCCACTTTCTTCCTTAGTAATATACCAGGGGCCTTTGGTGAGTAGTGTGGTACGGTCATCTACCGGGATGGCAGCCGCTTTGTTAGTTGCGATAGTGATCGTTTTGCTGGTAGCAGAATAGAATAATTTGAAATCCATTTTACCATTGTTGATGGTAATGCCCGTGAGGTAACCAATGCCGCTAAGGACGATGGAATCTCCTGATTTGGCTTCAAACTTACCTGTATATACTTGTTGATTTTCGTCGTAAATGATATACGAGCTATCGCTGGTAAATTCAATAAAGCCGGGCACATCTCCGGTAACTCCTGTGGTGCCTGCAGTGCCATTGGTTTCTACCTGTTGGGGTAATGCACGCCCCATCAATGATCTTTGGGATTTCCTGCCCTCGCTGCTGATGGCCTTTCTGCCTAATTCAATGTCGGTATTAAACAGCCATTTGCCCTGCACGTCTTTTTGCAGTTTTTGTGCTTCTTCTTTAGTCGTGTCGGGTGGCGTCACAGGATCATCATCATTCTTCGAGCAAGAGAATAGCAAAGTCATTCCTGCCAGCAGGAAAAGTGGGATCTTTTTCATGGTTTAGTTTATTATGAATATTGGGTGAACAGTGGTGAAATTGATAAGACCAGGTGATGTTGCCCGGGTGGGCAGAGAAAATAAACAGGTGTAAGAACAGGTTGTTCTCAAAGGGTATTGGTTTGTTGCAGCGCTAAAGTAATATAGTGTCTTCATACTTGCAAGGGTATTGGCCAGGATACCCAATACCGGGAGTTGGGTATGGGTTATGAATGTTTAAACATATTATATTTGACCCTTAATTCCATTTCTGATGTCAATACTTCTTAAAACGTTTAAATGGATAGGCGTGCTCTCGCTATTTTTTATCGGGAAGTGCAGAGGTCTTTTTGTGCCGGGTAAGTTTGGTATCAGAAAAGGCTACCGTTACCGGAAAAAAGAGATCCATTGGGATGACACACCCTATAAAGACGAATACCAGAAAGAAGTATATGAATTGGCCCGCATCTATCTGGATAGATATGGTTACAAAGAAGTATTGGATGTAGGTTGCGGTTCGGGCTTTAAACTGCTACAGTATTTTTCTGACTGCAATACTATCGGAATGGAGGTGAGTACTACGTACGATTTTCTCCGGCAACAATATCCCAACCGTAACTGGATCAATGTTACTCATCCCGAGCAATTGCCTTCCCGCACCGATATTATTATTTGTGCTGACGTCATTGAACACGTTACCAATCCCGATGGCTTGCTGAAAATGATTGATAAGATTGATTTCGAATACCTTTTCCTGAGTACGCCCGAAAGAATTATGGCGAGGGGATGGTATGATTTTGGACCGCCGCAAAATGTTTGTCATATCCGGGAATGGAGTGCAAAAGAATTTAAACAGTATGTGGAAGGGTTCTTTACTGTTATTTCCCACCAGATTACCCACGTTGAGGATGCCACGCAGCTATTGATCTGTAGGAAGAAAGCTCGCTAATGAACAATATATGGATACTGCAGTTATTTGTATTTCGTTGATTATAATTATTTAAGATGGATTTCCTGACCGGAGGGTCGATAGTGAAAAAGTAATTTTCATTAACTGGGCAGGGTTTATATTTTTGAGGCCGCAACTCTAACCGTAATTCGTCTATGCTCCCTTTTTTTAGTAACAATTTTTATTACATCACTGTTGCCCTGCAGGTCATTTGCGTTATCCATTGCATTCGCAGGGGCACTAAAATGCAATGGATATGGCTGATCGTATTTGTTCCGGTGGTGGGAAGTCTTGCCTATATTTTTATCGAAATGTTTTCCGGTCGTGAAATAAGGCAGGTGCAATCGGGCATCGGTTCTTTGATCAACCCGGCAGGGAGCATCCGTAAACTGGAAGAAAATCTGCGTTTTTCCGATACGTTCAACAACCGGATGGCGTTGGCGAATGCTTATCTTGGTACAGGACAAACGGATAGAGCGGTAGAGTTGTATGAAAGTTGTTATACCGGTGCTTTCATGGAGAATGAAGATCTGCTGAAGCAGCTCATTGTTGCTTACTCTATGCAACAGCGATATAAGGATGTGTTGCCTATGGCGCAAAAGTTGTACAAGACACCCCAGTTTGCACGTTCTCAGGCCCATCTGCTGTACGCTATAGCGCTGGAACATACGGGCAATCCTGCACAAGCGGAAAAGGAATTTAAGATCATGAATGTGCGGTATTCATATTTTGAACCGCGTTACCAATATGGCCTGTTCCTGCAAAGAGCCGGTCGGCATCAGGAGGCAAGGGATGTTTTTGCCGGAATAGTCGATGAGTCTTCTCACCTCAGTGCGCGTGAGCGCAGCCACAACCGTGAGTGGTTTGCCAAAGCCAAAGAAGAGCTGCGGCAATCGCGCTAAAATGAACATTTTACCTTCCGGGCGCAACATTTGCTGTAAACCAGTTTAAATAAGTACTTTCATAAAAAAACTGGTTGAATATGTACAAGATCGCGTCTAGGTTTCTCTATGTTTCTCTCCTTGCTATTGCCTGTAATAATA
Organism: Paraflavitalea sp.; assembly: GCF_059502485.1. Classification (NCBI taxonomy): domain Bacteria; kingdom Pseudomonadati; phylum Bacteroidota; class Chitinophagia; order Chitinophagales; family Chitinophagaceae; genus Paraflavitalea; species Paraflavitalea sp. The sequence continues at coordinate 1,234,129 of NZ_JCACET010000011.1, read as the reverse complement.
GTGACACCAACAAGAATGCTACTGTGTCCAAAGAAGCAGCACCCAGCGATGGAGCTGCTGCTGCAGATACTACCGGCCAGCCTGTTGAAACAAAGTCGCCCAACTCAAGTTATAAACCTGCTTTTGCCGGGCAAACCCGCATAGCTGGTGTAGCTACCAAGACTCCATATGAAGCTACTGTGCTTTCTACAGAGCTCGACAAGCCCTGGGGCATTGTACAATTGCCTGATGGCCGGTTCCTAATCACACAAAAAAGCGGCAAGTTCCGGATCGCCAGCGGTTATGGAAAGCTGAGTGAGCCGATCACTGGTTTACCGGAAGTGAACCCGCGCGGTCAGGGTGGTTTGTTGGGCTTGCGGATCGACCCTGCATTCGACAAGAACAGAATGATTTACTGGGTATTTTCCGAGAGCGTACAGGGTGGAACGCATACCAGTGTGGCCAAAGGAAAATTATCAGCCGACGAAAAGAAGATCGAAAACGCTAAAGTTATTTATCGTGCTACGCCTGCCTATGACGGCACGCTGCACTATGGTGGCAGGATATTGATCGATAAGCAAGGTAACCTCGTTATAAGCACTGGCGAACGTTCTGACCTCGCCACAAGGCCACAGGCCCAGTGGCTGAATTCAGGGCTTGGCAAAGTGATTCGCATCACCACGGATGGAAAGCCTGCGAGTGGCAATCCTTTCGTTGGCAAGGGCGACGCAAGGCCCGAGCTTTATTCTTATGGCCATCGTAACGTACAGGGTTTGGCCTGGCATCCGCAAACCGGCGATCTGTGGGAGTGCGAGTTTGGCCCACGCGGTGGTGATGAGTTGAACCGTATTCAACCCGGCAAAAACTATGGCTGGCCTATTATTACTTATGGTATTGAATACAGCGGTGAGCAAGTGCCTGGCGGTACTACGCAGAAGGAAGGCATGGAGCAACCTGTTTACTATTGGGACCCTGTAGTATCACCCAGTGGTATGGTTTTCTATGATGGCGATGCGATCCCAGAATGGAAGAATAACTTATTCATTGCTGCTTTGAATACACCGCATCTTTTAAGGCTCGTGATCGAGAACAACAAAGTAGTTGGCGAAGAAAGATTGCTGGTGAAGGAGCGTGAGCGCTTCCGCGATGTGACTGTTGGAAAAGACGGCGCCCTGTATGCGGTAACCGATGGCGGAAAGCTGTACAAGGTGGCTAAGAAGTAATAAGACTTAATATGTCCTACATAATGTGCCTATTTTTATTACCTTGCTGGTCTTAAAAATAGGCACGTTATATGAAAAACATGGTTATGGCTGCCCTGCTGGGGGGCTTTGCATTTCAGTTTGCCCAGGCACAACAATCTGCTGCTACTGCTAATCCCGATTATCGTCCCGGCGCTTATGCCGTAAAGACCGCACAGTTCAGGAGTTATCCCAATTCTACAAAAGACATTATTTTCCTTGGCAACAGTATTACTGCCGGTACCGATTGGGCCGAGCTGCTGGGCAATCCCAACTGCCGCAACCGTGGTATCTCCGGTGATATTACTTATGGTATCCTGGCCCGGCTGGATGAAGTGACAGAAGGCAAGCCTGCCAAAGTTTTCCTGTTGATAGGCATCAACGATATCCAGCACAATACGCCCGATAGTATCATCATCTCCAATTATCGGAAGATCGTGCAAACGATCAGGTCGGCCTCTCCCAAAACAAAGGTCTATGTGCAAACCCTGCTGCCGACCAATAACACGTTTACCCAGTTCAAGAACCACTATAATAAGGATGAGCATATTGCTGCCGTGAACGAAGGTATCAGGAAGATAGCCGCCGAAGAGAAGGCTACCTGCATCGAGCTGAACAAGCCTTTTCAGGATGCGGAGGGCAAACTGAATAAGGAACTTACGATAGATGGCCTGCACCTGAATGCCGAAGGATATAAGCGCTGGGCAGGTATATTGAAGCCTTATCTCTGATGATGGAATTATAAAAAATTATCACACACACAACCTCAGCACTTTTGCATACGTAGCATAGGGTACACCAATTAAAATTGCGCCATATGCAAAAGATTACCAACCTACGTGGTAGTTCAGGCTACCCGTTTGCCTATCTGTTTTGTGCAGCCCTGCTGCTGTTTGCAGGCTGTAAGAAGATTGACGAGATCAAGCAATTAAAAAACTTCATGCAGGTGAACCTGGTTGCCAATGAGCAATCGTATAACCCTGCACATGTTGATCCTACCTTGCTCAATGCATGGGGCATCGCTTTTAGCGCTACCGGCACTCCCTGGGTCAACTCGCAGGGTGGGCACGTGAGTGAAGTGTACGACAGAGAAGGTGTCATCGTACGGCCTCCTGTCAACATTCCATCGCCCGGCGGCGCTACCGGTGGCAATCCTACCGGTGTTGTATTTTATGGAGGCACTACTGATTTTGTGTTGGCAAACGGACAATCGGCCCGGTTCATTTTTGTGGGTGTGGATGGTATTCTGAGTGCATGGAATGGTGCCGCGGGTGGTACTGCGTTGCTGCTTAAAAATAATGTAGCTACTTCGGCTTATACCGGGTTAGCTATTGCTGCCGCGGATGGAAGCAATTATTTGTATGCCGCGGATTTCAGGGCGCGTAAGATCGCCGTGTGGGATAAGAATTTTGCAGTAGTGAATATGCCTTTCAGTGACCCCGGTATTCCATCGGGCTATGCGCCTTTCAATATTCAGGCAGTGGGTGAGTGGTTGTATGTGCTGTATGCCAAGGTAGGGCCTGACGGTAGGTCTGCAGCGGGACGTGGCCAGGGATATGTTAGCATTTTTACCACAAAGGGCAACCTCGTAAAAAGATTTGCTACGAAAGGTGCTTTGAATGCACCCTGGGGGGTAGCACAGGCGCCGGCATCTTTCTTTGCCGATATGGAAGATGAAGAAGGGCAGAAGATGAAAGGAGCTACAGAAAACAGAAGCGCCATATTGATCGGTAATTTCGGAGATGGTTATATCAATGCTTATACAGATGATGGACAGTATATCGGTGTGCTCCGTTCAAAAGGCAGACCCATTGTAATAGATGGATTGTGGGCTATTACTTTCCCGCCGTCTACTTCTACCATCGATCCTAACAGGTTGTATTTCGCTGCAGGTCCTGATCATGAAATGGACGGCCTGTTTGGTTATATTAAGAAGGAGTAAGTTGTTTATCCTCCTGCCTATGTGTTAAGAAAAATGAGGTCGTTATGGCCTCATTTTTCTTTTACAGCTCTGCGAGGCTTGCAGCCTCGTAGTTCTATTTCAGGGCCTTTGGCCCTCGTATCTTCCTGCCTGTCCACCGACTGGATTTGCCGGTTCAACGACCGGCGTTGTGGCAGCCTCTTACCTCATAGTAGCTTTAGGGTGTAATAACCTTGACAATGGCCTCACACCTCCAAAGCAAACTCAGCACCTTCCTGCGCCGTGTCCCTAAAAAGGAACTGCTGGCAGTCCTCATGCTCGTATTGGCAATTATATTTTTCCGCAGCGAAAGGAGAGAACTAAGGACCATTATTCCACATCTTCACAAGGCCGATCCGGGGTGGATAGCAGCCGGGCTGGCGGTTACTGCCATTTATATCCTATTCCAGGCAGGTATCTACCGGCAAAGCTTTAGGGCCATTGGCCTTCACTTTTCCTGGATGAATGCCATATTACTTTTCCTGAAAAGGAACTTTATCAGTGTGTTCCTGCCGGCGGGTAGCATCAGTGCGATGGCCTATACACCTTCACAGATCAGGAAGGCAGGATTTTCCAAAACACAGGTATTCCAGGCCAGCGGCTTATTTGGGTTTGCCGGTTTGCTCACCGTGATTTTAGTTGGGTTGCCGGTGGTGGCTGTTACAGCTTTTAGCTTGCAACGTGGGCAAACAGGTTACGCCATAGCAGGATTGGGAGTGTTGGTATTGTTATTGGGAACACTATTGGTATTAACGCGCTCATTCAGCCGCAAAGGAAAATTGTACCACTGGTTCACTAAGAAGTTTCCTTCGGCAACTCCATTTATCGATGACCTATTTTCCGCCAACGTACATAAGCGGCCTTATGCAGGTGCTATCTTGTTTTCGATAGGCGTAGAGTTGTGTGGCATACTGCACATTTATATTGCTATGCTGGCAGTTGGTATGCCGCCTTCGTTGATGGCAGCTGCGGCGGCCTATATCGCTGCGGTGTTGATGATGATTGTTTCCCCATTCTTAAAAGGCTTAGGCGCCGTGGAAATATCCATGGTATATGTGATGCACCAACTGGGGTATCTTTTGAGTCCGGTATTGGCCATGATGGTGTTGTTCAGGGTATTCGAATTTTGGTTGCCCTTGCTGGTTGGCCTGGCCGCCTTTGCCTGGAAGGGTAGGAAGATCTTCTTCCGCGTAGCGCCGGCACTCTTTACATTATTGCTGGGCATGGTAAACATTGCTTCAGCAGTCATTCCGCCTATACGCTTTCGCATGCACGTGCTGCGCGAATACCTGCCGGTGGAAGCCATGCATGCTTCTAATTGGGTAGTGTTGGCCATTGGCCTTGGGTTGGTGCTTACTGCAGCTTTCTTACTGCGTGGAGTTCGTACCGCCTGGCTGGTAGCCATTGCCTTTTCTGTTATCTCCCTGGTAGGACATCTCACCAAAGCATTGGATTATGAAGAGGCCATCATAGCAGGCATTACACTCATTATATTGCTCACCACCGGCAACGAGTACCGTAGCAAGGTTATGGGACCGTTGCTTAAAAAACTCACTACTAATGATACGTTCCGTCAACGCGCGCATTTCTTACTTAATCAATACGGTGATTCTGCGCTGGATTATTTCAAAGTATACAAGGATAAACTCTATTTCTTTTCTGCCCGGCATCAGGGATTTATCGCCTACCGCATTGCCGGTAGCTTTGCCGTGGTGCTGGGAGAACCGGTTTGCGCGGAAGAATACAAAGCTGATATACTACAGGAGTTTGACCGGCAGTGCAGGCGCATGGGATTGAAGACAGCCTTTTATCGGGTAAATGAAGAAGGAATCCCGTATTTCAGGACATTGAAGATGAAGAGACTGATGATCGGGCAGGAGGGAATCATCGATGTAGAGAAGTTTAGCCTCGAAGGCAGGGATAAGAAGTCACTGCGTAATGGATTGAACAGTTTGCAAAAGAAAGGATATACAGTAGCAGTACATCATGCACCACATTCCCCGGAATTTATACAGCAGTTGAAAGCTGTGTCGGACGAATGGTTGCAAAACTTCACCCGCGAGGAAATGATCTTTGCACAAGGAATGTTCGATGAACGGGAGCTGATCCAGCAGGATGTGATCACAGTAGAGGATGGAGAGAAAAAGATCGTTGCTTTTATGAACGTCATTCCCTCTTATGCAGAAGATGAATGTACCTACGATCTTATCCGCAAGACCCACGATGCTCCGGCTGCCGTTGCAGATGCATTGATGATACAATTGATTGGCTACGCACGCGATCACCACAAGATGTTTATCAATCTTGGCATGGTGCCCCTGACAGGCATTACTCAACCCGATAACCCCGCAGAACAATTATTAAAGACACTTACCCCTGCCATGAAACGGTTCAGGCAGTTCCATGGCCTGCGTGAGTTCAAAGAAAAGTATGCCACCTTCTGGGAAAACAAGTACCTGGTATACGGACACGATTTCGATTTATTACAATTGCCTGCTGCGCTTAAAAAGGTAATGCGGCCGGTATATTAAACAATGAGAGTATGAAGAACTTATTCCTGGCAGCATGTCTTCTGGTAGCTACCATAAGTCAGGCACAAACAGATGACCTCCCCATAAAAGTGATGAGCAGTAACAATGCTACCCGCCCCATTATATTTTATGCTACCGGCGATGGCGGTTGGTCCAAATTCTCCAATGCGCTGATCAAATCATTCAATGATGCCGGCTACCCGGTGGTCGCATTGAACTCCCGGAGTTATTTCTGGAAGAAAAAGACACCCCAGCAAACAGCAGGAGATGTAGGAGCATTATTGAGTAAGTACATGACAGCATGGAAACGGGACTCGGTAGTGTTGGTAGGTTATTCCTTCGGAGCAGATGTAACACCCTTTATCCAGAATTATCTCGACAGGAACATTGCAGGAAAGACAACTCACATGGTGTTGATGTTGCCCTACAAGTCTACAGACTTTGAGGTCCACTTGTCGGAAATGCTGGGCATATCGCGTACAGACTCCTACAGTGTACCCGATGAGATCAACAAAGTAAAAAAGCCTATCCTGTTTGTACTGGGCACAGAAAGAGATCAGTTTCCATTAAATACATTGCGCATTAATAACTACAACAGCATCACCATCGATGGCGGCCACCATTTTGACGATAATGCAGATAAAGTAGCGCAGCAGGTGTTGGCATGGGTGAAGTGATAGCGTATTCTTTGTTTATTAATTGTGTTCATTCTTTAGGGAGATGGTTAGACATTATTTGCAGGGAAAAGGTTAGTACGGCATTTTTGTAATACGTAAGCTGTAATGTGTTGATTATGAATGTGTATTGATGGCGCTTTTGTGCTTACGAAACCAAAATAATTGCTACCTTTGTAAAACCATCTATTTGTATGAGCGACAAGGACTTTAATAACTTAATGGAGCTGGCAAAGAAACATGCCCAGGAAAAGCCTTCTAAAGAGGAAGCGCTTCGCCTGCTTGTGCTTGCCGGTATTTTGGATAACGATGGCAATTTTACTCCTCCTTACTCTTGTCTTGAAGTAACTCCCCGGCCTCATTAAAGCTTGATAAATGTATGATGTAAAATCCAATCTGATCATTGGATTTCATGGGTGTGAACGTCATGTCCGTGACAAATTGTTATTAAACCCCAATGATTATCAGATTAGCAAAAAGCCTTTCGACTGGCTTGGACATGGTTTGTATTTCTGGGAGAATAATTATGATCGAGCTTTACAATGGGCTACTGAAAAGAAAGAACGAGGTAAAATAAAGGAACCTGCTGTTCTTGGTGCAGTATTACAATTAAGATACTGTTGTGATTTTCTGGAGCAGCGGTATATTCAATTTTTGGCTCAGTATTATGGTTCCATGAAGGAGGTTCATGAGTTAGCAGGAAAAGAATTGCCTCGTAATAATAATTTGCCACATGATGTTCATAAAAACAAGGTCTTGCGACACTTGGATTGTGCAGCCATCGAATTTATGCATGCCAGGGTATTAGAACAAGTTAAAGAAGATATGGCTGCAAAAGGATACAGTAAGTATAACTTATTTGATTCTACACGCGGAGTGTTCATAGAAGGCGGCCCCGCCTTTGAAGGCGCAGGCTTATTCGAAAAGAGTCATATCCAGATTTGCATACGTAATCCCAACTGCATACAAGGTTTCTTCATGCCAAGAGAAGAAGTAGACTTTGTAAACTGGCTGGAGTGTAACTGATAAAACCAACAAAGGGCAACATGGCTATACCATTTGCCCTTTTTGTTGGCTTATTGCGAATGATCAAAACTAACAGCCCCTGTTGATTTGTGATCTACTTTAGTTGCACTACCATCCGGCTACCTTTGTAGCTAACTTGCTGTTGGCTTCCAGACGGATACAACACTACATTGAAATCTTTTTGAACAACTCCTTGATTGCCGGTTGCCGGTTCAATAGTGAGTTTTTTATTGCTATTGTTATAAGAGATACGGATACGGGTGGACTTACCTTTCAGGTAATCCTGGCTGATGCCATCATCATCATACAAAGTGAAATCCCCATTGGCGCCACTATAAACCCTGAGTGTGATAGGCTCAGTAATTGGTTGTGATGTATACTGACGGATGGGGTCAACAGGAATGATAGCGCCTGCACGTACATAAATAGGCATAATGGAAAGGTCTACGGCACGCGTTATGGATTGACCGCCGCTGTGTTTCTCCCCGGTCCACCAGTCGTACCAGTCACCGGCAGGAAGATAGAGTGTGCGGGAGGTAGCTCCTTTTTCAAATACAGGAGCAATCAACAGATCACGTCCCCAAAGATATTCGGAGCCCAGGTCCTGTACTTTTTTATCAGTGGGGTAGTGCAGCCAAAGTGCCCGCATCATCGGAAGGCCACTGTTCCTGGCTTCCCAGGCAAGTGTATAATTATATGGCAGCAATTGATAACGCAACTCTGCATATTTCTTTGCTACAGGTTCAATGGTAGGATTCTTCAACTCAGATACCAATGGATATCTTCTGTCTTCAATAGGTCCCAGCGAATCCAATCCCCATCCCCAGGGCAACCTTGTCCACCAGGTTTTACCATGTGCACGGAAAGAAGCACAGAAAGCGCCAAACTGAAACCAGCGGGCATACAATTCACCCGTCAACTCTTCATTGGAGCCAAAGCCACCAATGTCAGAACCCCAGAAAGGAGATACACTGAGAGAATGATTAATACCTACCGCTACCTGACCTTCCAATGTTCTCCAGGAAGAAAGTGGATCGCCACTCCACACCCAACCGCCCCATTGGGCAATACCAAGGTGCCCATTGCGGTGCAGGCTCCACGGCCTTACATTCGGCAGGGTAGTGAGTGGCCCCTGGTAATATACCTGATGTCTTTTGATCCTTTCAAAGAGGTTGAACCAGTCACCTTCGTCGGGCCAGAAACCATCGATACCTGCTTTCATCAGTGGTGCATGTGGCGCCCAGTAATTAGTCAGGTGCGAAGCATCCATTGGTTCACCTGGCCTTGCGGGGATATTACCTTGCAGGGTTGGCAGCTTGTCGCGGTGCAGTGGCACCATGTGTACCACCACTTTTACATTGCGCTTATGCATGTCTGATAATACGGACACTGGATCATGCTTGAATACCTCCGGGTTGAAATCAAAAGAAGGTTGACGTTTGTTCCAGCCCCTTGGTGTGAAGCCGGTACCGAGATAGATAACGGCATCGAGGGGGATCTTTTTAGCACGGAAAGAATCGACAATGCCCAGCATTTGCGCATCGTCTTGCAACGTGCGGTGCGATTGCATATAACCCATCGCCCATTTGGGAGGCATCACGGCCGGACCGGTAATGAGCGAAAGGTCTTTCATGAACGCAATAGGATCATGCGTATCGAAAACGAATACGTCATACAAGCCCGGTACAATATTCTTTATCGGCTGTATACCCTTGTCGCGGTCTTCGAAAGTGGTACCGTAAGCCGGTCTTTCATTGGTGGTGTCGATCTTTTCATTCGGATCCCAGGGAATGAAAGTGCCATGATCTTTATCACGCATATCAACCCGTACCCATGGAGTTACAACAAAGAGACCCCATCCCTGTGTACCGATAAGCATGGCTACAGGGTTGCGCGTACCATACACGCCACCTTGCCAGCGAGGTACCATGCGGTGAAAACGGCCACGGCGATCAAACTCTATCGGCAGCTCGCGCCAGTTGGCATTCCTTTCTGGTTGTGGACCACCTTCACCCATACCCAGTACAGGGCGATCATCCAGCTTGAAAGACATTTCACTGTTGTCATGCAGGCTCAGCTGTTGCAACACCTGTCCTTTGGCATTGCTTACAATGATGGAGAGGGGAGAAGGCTTTACTTCCACCTGCAGACTGCCCACTTTCTTTTTCACCGGGCCGCTGAGGCTGGTTATACTGATAGCAGGCGCAGCATATTTATAATCTTCATCAAGGGCAGGTGTATAAGGAAATGCTTCTTTGAAGTCAAGCGGCTTCAGCGTGATGCGCACACTGTTGCTTCCGGCTGCACGTACTTCCAGCCTGGCAGGTTTTCCTGCTGCTGTAATGGTTTGTGCTTCCAATGAACACACGCCAACAAGCAGCCCGCCTATTATAAAACACAACCGTAAGGTTTTACAAACTAACATCGAATAAATATTTTCTATTTTTTGTCACTCTTTCTTGTCATTTCGAACCCTGCCATACGTCCTTGCATTTTCAACAAGTTAACAGGGTGAGAAATCCCGCAGAGCGGGACAAGTTCTGCTATCGAAGCAAATGTTCCCCACTCACCACTGACCACTCTCTATTTCCCAGTGGCTTCCAGCGGAGAGCTCAACTCCTTATTGAGTTTGGCGATAAAGCTGTCAGAATTTTCGACCAAATCATCAAGGAGCGTCTCCCGCCGGTTCCACTGTTTCTGCGTATAAGAATCTATATAAGCCTTTTTAAAGGCTTCGGGCACGGCAGGGAAAAGCCCTGCTTCAAGTTGCGCGAAGCCCTGGGGCAGATTGGTGATTACCATCACCTGGTCTTTAGATCCGCCCAGTTGCAATACATAGCAATGGTAGCTTGCATTGCTGTTGGTCTTCTTGTCAATGTCTGCTGTTCTTTTTAGCTCGGTTAAGAACGCCGGTAAAGCGCCGCGTTTCAAATTGAAAACGGACACCAATATTTTGTCAGGATGCACAGACGTGTTGTAACTCAGAGAGTCGATCTGTTTAAAGATGCGGTTGCCTTCCCGCACAGCGATCTTGGGCAGCACATGCTCGTCATATTCGCGGTCATGCGCTTTCTTTTGCGGGTTTACGCCATCCATGGCAGCAAAAGAAGTGGGACCTTCCATCAGTTGATAATAACCGAGATAGGGGCCACTGAGAATAGAATGAACATAACGCACCTTTTTATCATTGGCGTGGAATTGCGCCACATGCGATTGCCAGGCAGCCTCAAAAGCAGCCATCTCACCGGGTTTAGATTTGATCAGTTCAAGCGTGAAAAGCTGCCCCTGTTGCGCAGATGCAGCAACAGCCATGCAAGAAAATAATATCGTTAGTAACTTATACATATCATTTATAAACTCAAGGTCAGTTAATAGCTGGTTTTATTGGTTCTGCCGGCGCCTGGCCTTCTTCTACATAGCGATGTAGTTCTTCATTCTTTACCAACGGACCCATAAACAACAACATGATCAGCAGGCCGATGATAGCCAGCGCACCGAAGCCAATGAATAAAATATCATAAGCCGTGGTATAACTGTGAGAAGCAGATACCGATTTCAGCGTGATGCCGGAAATAGATTGAAACAAAGCGCCACCAAGCCCTGTTCCCACACAAGCCAGTCCCCACACGGAAGCGGCAGCACTCTTGGGTACCACGTCAGCCGGGAAGGCAAGCGAGTTGGCAGTATAAGAAGTATAACCAAAACCTGCCAGCCCGAAAATGATGAGCGCCGAAACAGGCGTAGTGATAATAAAAGGTGCGAGTATTAAAGGAATACCCATGATAAGGCCGGAAATGGTTACCGCGATCTTTCGTGCTTTGGGAATAGGAACTCCTTTTTTGATGATGAACTGCGTGAAGTAACCACCGGCAATATTGCCCACGTCGGCAATGATGAAAGGCAGCATGGCAAACCAGCCTATCTTTTTAAGGTCCCATCCATGCACATCCACGAGGTAGCGACCGATCCAGAAAGTAACGAAGTACCATACGGGGTCCATGAAAGTTTTAGACAGCGTGAAGATGCGCACAAAGCGCGTCTTGAATAGCTTGGTTGGAGGAATGATCCTTGCCTTCGCTTCCTTCAAAGAATGCTCTGGTGTATAATACAGGAACCAGTACACGGCCAGCCACAGGTAACCAAATGCAGCGAGGATAATGAAAGTAGATTGCCAGCCATAATGCGTACCTAAATACGCTACCAGTGGCGGCACCAATATAGCCCCAAGCGCAGAACCGCTGTTGAAGATGCCCGAAGCAGTAGAGCGTTCATGCGGAGGAAACCATTCACTGGTAAGCTTGATGGCGGCAGGCCAGTTGCCCGCCTCACCAATACCAAGAAAAAAACGGCAGATGCCGAACTGCAAAGGCGTAATGGCAAAAGCATGCACAAGGCCTGCTGTAGTCCAGAATGCCATACAGAGCGAGTAGCCCAGGCGCGTACCGAGTTTGTCGATCACAAAACCGGAGAAAGCGTTGGACAACATGTAAGCAATAAAGAAAGCCGTACCGATATAACCGAAGGCGTCGTCGGGGATCAGCTTGCGCAGTTCCCCGTCGGCGCTCAGGTAATTAAAAGAGAGCCGGTGCACATAATTGAGCACCGTGGCCAGAAAAGCCATAAATACCATCACCCAGCGCATGCGCGAGAGTTTCACCGTGGGCAATAGTTCCTGTACTTTTTCCATAGCAAAGCAGCGATTGTTGAGAAGCAATAGTTGTTTTTGACGTTAGATACCCTGCACTTCCAGCATTTCTTCAGCCCCCTTGGCCAGCTTTAATGGGTTTTTTAATGGTCTGCCCAATCCGCTCCATTCCACCTGCATCACATCACCATCCTGCAACACGATACCCTGACCAAAGCTGAAGGCGTCGGCGCCGAAGTAGTGCACATGTGCCTGCAGCGGAATACGGTGCACGGCATATTTGAAATGATGGTATTCCAGGTTTTGCAGACTGTGCGCCATATTCTTTTCGCCGGAGTTCACGGGCGAGCTCCAAAGCGTAGCGCCATTGCGATGTACAGACACTGTACCAGAGAAGGCAGAGAAATCGGCATCGATGGCCAGCTCAGGACCAATAGCACTTTGACGCAATTTGGAAGGAGCGAGGTAGAGGTAATTTCTCTTCTCCATCACATGGTCCGAAAACTCGTTGGCAGTGCAGAAGCCAATACGGCGGGGATTACCGGCATCATCGATGATGTAAATACCGGCAACTTCAGGCTCTTCGCCACCATCGTTTCCGTATACGGGCAACTCCAGCGTGCTGCCATGGCTGCGCAATAAAGCGCCATTTCCTTTATAAAACCATTCAGGTTGAACCCCGATAGTTCCCTGCTGAGGAAAACCACCTTCCACACCCCACTGATACATGCGGATACTGTCGGTAGGTTTTTCATCAGTCGACTGATGCATCATCTGCCGGTTGAGCGCACTGTTCTTATGCGTTAGCCCGGTACCCGATAGAATGCAGCCGAAAGGTCCATCGGGATGATCAAAAGCGGGCAGGAGTTTCCAGTCGCTCCTGCCTTCATAGATGGGATCGTAGTCGGTTATTTCATCGGAAAGTTTTGCGAGAATAAGGTTGAGCAACTTGCTGTGGCTTCTGATAGCTTCCAGTGCCAGCCCATGAATGGAAGACACGTTCTTCAACAGCACGAGTTGCGGTTCACGCACAAGTGCCACACGCCTGCCACGAATGGGATGTATGAGTTGAACAAGCCGGGTAGTATCATTGATCATAAGAAATGTTCACGTTGAAAAAAGGGTTTATTGAATGATCCAGCCGCCATCGATCGAAAAGCAGCCACCGGTCACATAGCTCGATGCAGGGCTGGAGAGATAAAGCGCAATACCGCCGATCTCATGCAGGTCACCCCAGCGGCCCATGGGTACCTTGGCAATAAAAGCCTTGTATTTCTCGGGGTCATTCAGTAAGGGCAAGTTCAGTTCGGTTGCAAAAGGACCGGGCAACAGTGCATTCACATTGATGCCTTCCTGCGCCAGTTCGATGGCCAATGCGCGGGTAAGCTGAACCACGGCGCCCTTGCTGGTAGCGTAAGGCGTGCGCTCAGGAATAGCCGTCACGGAAAGCATGCTGCCGATATTGATAATACGGCCATAGCCATGTTGCTTCATGATGGGCAATACTTCCCGGCAGGCGATCCACGTGCCGGCCACATTCACTTGCTGTACCTTGTTGAAATCCTCAGCAGAGAGATTACCGATAGCCCCGCGGATATTGATACCGGCAGAGTTGATAAGCACATCTATTCTGCCAAAACGTTCTATGGTTTTTTGTACAGCATTGCGCACACTTGCTTCTACAGTCACATCGCAGGGTACACTCATACAGTCCACGCCATAATCCGTTCGTAACGTTGCTTCAGAAGCCAGGTTGATAGCTTCATCCCTGGCGGCGATGGAAATAGAAGCGCCAGCCTCGGCAAGGGCACTTGCCATGGCAAGCCCCAAACCCCGGTTGCCGCCAACCACCAATGCCACCCTTCCTTTCATATTAAAAAGCTCCAGTATTCTTTGTGCCACAGACTATAAATTGATAGAGTTATTCAATGATGTTGAAGTGTTCGAGACCTGTTGTCTTGAGCGTAAGGCCCATGCCCGGTTTATTATCGTCGAGCTGGAGCTTGCCATCCACGGCAATCGCTTCCCCGTCGAAGATGTACCAGAACATTTCATTGCCCACTTCGATTTCCGTTTGCGGGAAGTATTCAGCCATAGGAGAGGCGAAAGAACTCATCACCACGTGCAGGTTGTGCATTTGTCCACCATGTGGGATGATCTCTACACCATGCATTTGCGCCATTGTGCAGATCTTTTGCGCTTCAGTAAAACCACCCACGCGGTTGGTGTCGAACTGGAAGATGTCGAGCGCACCAGCCTGGATGAGATCGTGAAAGCCAAAGCGCGTATAAGCATGCTCGCCACCGGAAAGCGGCGTGTCAGTATATTCTTTCAGTTTTGCAAAAAGATGAATTTCGTCAGGCAGCAACAGTTCCTCTACCCAACGCAGGTTGTAAGGTTCCAGTTGTTTCAGGAATTCTTTGGCATACGGGAAGTTGAACCCCATGTAAGCCTCCAGCATGATATCAACGTCGTCACCTACGGTGTCACGTACCAATTTCACCATTTCCACATTCTTCTTCATTCCGGCACGGCCCTCTGTAAGTGGATAGCCGCAACGCATTTTCATACCGGTAAAGCCTTCTGCTTTATAGTGAGCAGCTTCCGCCTCCAGCGATTGGAGATCGCGTGTGTAGAGACGGCTGTAATAAGTTTCAATATGCGTTTTGGTACGTCCGCCCAGCAGCATAAATACGGGCACACCGAGTGCCAGACCTTTGATATCCCACAAGGCAATGTCTATGGCGCTGATGGCAGCCAGCACAGCACCCTTGCGGCCAAAAGCTACAGAAGAGCGGTACATTTTTTCATAGAGATATTCGTTGTTGAGCGGATTCTCGCCAATGAGCAGCGATTTCAGTTTGGAGTCGATGATGAGTTTAGTCACATCAGGGCACAGGCCGGCATTACCAATGCCAACAATACCAGTATCCGTTTCCACTTCTACCACCAGCCAGCTAAAAAAGCGGTAGGCCGCTTGCGAGTCGGCCTGAAATGGCAGCATACTCACCGGTGTGGCAAAAATGGTATCGCTGGTTTTAACAGGACCTTTCCATTGATAAAGTTTCGTTCTGACAGCTTTAATTTTCATTGTATGGGTTGTTGTGTAATAAGTTCGTTGCTTCCGGGAAGTTCGGAAGGCAGCATTTACTGCCTTCCGTAAAACTTCACGCGGACCCTTTTAATAATCAAAAACTAACATTTACAGCCTTGCCATTATAAGTAACCTCTTTCGTTGTGCCCTGAGGCAGCAACAATACTTTGAATGAACGTTGTTTCACTTCATTGATAGCACCCTTGGGAGCCTGTGGCGTAAGCGTGAGCTTTTTGCCCTTGTCGCTCCAGGTGATCCTTGTCCAGGAACCTTTTCCTTTTGTATAGTCTTGGGAAATACCATCATCTTCATACAGCGTGAAGTCACCATCAGCACCGGTATAAATGCGCAGCGTGGTGGGCTCGTTCACGGCCTGATCTACGTATTGACGGATAGGATCGAAAGGAATGATAGCGCCTGCACGCACGTAAATAGGCATGATAGTGAGGTCTACGTTGCGCGATACAGTTTGACCGCCACTTTGCTTTTCACCATTCCACCAATCATACCAGTCACCCTTGGGCAGATACACCTTGCGCGTCGTAGCGCCTTTTTCATATACAGGAGCGATCAGCATATCACGGCCCCACAAATATTGGTTGCCCATGTTGAGTACCTGCGGATCGTTGGGGTAGTGCAGCCACATAGCACGCATGAGTGGTAAGCCTTGATTACGGGCTTCCCAGGCCAGGGTATATGTATAAGGGAGTAATTGATAATGTAATTCCGTGTACTTTTTATTGATGGGCTCAAACGTTGGATTGTTGTATGACGCAGGATCGATGCTGCGTGGATGATCAGGCCCTACGGGAGCGTTTTGATTCGTTTGTTCCTGGGGACCCATGTCGCTAAGGCCAAAGCCCCAGGGCAATGCCGAAAACCAGTTACGTCCATGCGAACGGAAAGATCCGCAGAAAGCACCAAACTGGTACCAGCGCGTGTATAATTCGCCAGTCTTCTCTTTATTGGGGTAGAAGCCACCGATGTCGGAACCCCAGTAAGGGCCGATGCTCAGCGAATAATTGATGCCTACGGCTATCTGACCTTCCAGCGTTTTCCAGGAAGATTCGGTATCACCGCTCCATACCCAGCCACCCCATTGCGCAATACCGGGGAAGCCATTGCGCTGCAGGCTCCAGGGACGTTTGTTGGGCTCGGAGGAAAGATGACCTTGATAATACAATTGGTGACGTTTGATACGCTCAAACAAGTTGAACCAATCACCTTCATCAGGCCAGAAAGCATCTACACCCATCTTGACCAGGGGAACATGTTCTTCCCAGTAGTTTTTGATATGCGTAGCATCCATAGGTTCGCCGGATTTGGCGGGGATGGTACCTTGCAGGGTAGAGAGCCTGTCGCGGTCCCAGGGCACCATATGCATCACCACTTTCACATTGCGTTTATGCATATCGGATAATACCGTTTGCGGATCCCTCTTGAATACTTCCGGGTTGAACTCGAAGGAAGGTTGCCTTTTATTCCATCCTCTGGGTGCGAAACCGGTACCCAGATAGATCACAGCATCCACAGGTATCTTCTTGGCGCGAAAACTGTCGATAATACCCATCATCTCTTTATCGGTATCCAATGTGCGGTGCGATTGCATATAACCCAGCGCCCATTTGGGAGGCATGGCGGCTGGTCCAGTCAGCACAGAGAAGTCTTTCATGAAGGCCGCAGGCTCATGGGCGTCAAATACGAAAACATCATACAGGCCGGGTACGATCTGCTTGATGGGCGGCTTGCCTTTGCCCTGGCTCTGTTGCTGGTTCTTTTCTGTTTGCGGACCCACTTCGCCTGTAGGCGGCTGCCAGGGAATGAAGAAACCTTTATCCTTTTGCCGCATGTCTACCTGTACCCAGGGAGTGGCTACAAACAGTCCCCATCCACCAGTGCCAACCAATAAGGCTACCGGGTTGCGTGAACCATAAGCATCACTTTGCCAGCGTGGGTCCATATTGTGCATACGGCCGCGACGGTCATATTCGATTGGAAGCGTACGCCAGTTCACGCCACGCTCAGGTTTAGGACCACCTTCACCCATGCCGAGGATAGGCTGATCACCCATCTCAAAAGAAAGCTTGCCATCATCCTGGAACACCAGTTGCTGAATGGCCTGGCCTTTACTATTGCTTACAACGACAGTGAGCGGAGAAGGACGTACCTCCACCTGCAAATTGCCTACTTTCTTCTTTACAATAGCTTTCAGCTCGCGCAGACTGATCACTGGAGCAGCATACTTACGTTCAGCTACAGCCGGCGTAAAAGCAAAGTCTTCAGCAAAGCTCACAGGTTTCAAAGTCACGCGGATACTGTTGGCCCCCGCTTCGCGGATATCGAGCCGGGCAGGCGCACCACCGGTAGTGATCTCTTGTGCACAAATCCTTCCGGATAAAGCAACCAGCAGCACCGACGATAACAACAAACGGGAAAAAATTGATTGGATCATACTTGAATGTTCAGTTAATTATAGCCTTTGTTTTGTTTGAGGTTAGGATTCTTGTTCAGCTCAACCAGCGGAATAGGGAAGATCGTTTTGTCCTGGTTGGAGCTCCTGTGTTGGAACCACATCTTGGTCGTGTACACACCAAAGCGGATAATGTCCTGCCTTCTGTGCGCCTCGGCAGCAAACTCCCAACCCAGTTCGTCGAGGAAGCGGCCATACTGAATGTCTGCACCGCCTTGTGGCTCGGTGATCTGACCATTGTCCCAATAACCATAGTTATAGCTGCTGCCTTTCAATAAATCAGCGCCGGTTACGGTGGCCTTGGCAGGCGCAGATTTGAAATCCCGCTGCCTTACCTGCGTTACCAGCACAGCCGCATCATCAGATTTGCCGGTCCTTAATAAAGATTCAGCCTTCATCATCAGCACATCGGCATAGCGGAAGATGGGGAAGTCATTGCTGGCCCCACCACGCATGCCCTGCTTGATCTCGTATTTACCGATGCGCAGACCATGATTAGCAGCGCTGGTTTCAATGCTCGTTACAGTATTCACAAAATTGATGACAAGCGCACCAGTCGTTGGGTTGTATTGAGGCCCCTGTAGCCAGGAGTCTTTCATACGGCTGTCGTCGGCATCATACGTATTGATAAATTGTGGCACCGCGCAGTTACCGCCCCAGGGCTGCGCCTGCATTTGGAATACCTGCTGCATCGAAGCATCGAGCGTTTTCATGTGGATCACCGATTCTGTACCGAATATTTCATCATAAGGAACGGTGAAGATGAGCTCTTTGGAATTCTCATTAGCTGTCTTGAACACATCACGGTAAACAGGCTCCAGTATGAAGGAACCGTTGGTATTGGCCTCCGCTATAATGTCATTACACTCGGCAATACATTTATCCCATTGCGTGGTGCCGGTGTACACACCTGCATTTAGATATACTTTGGCTAGCAGCGCCTTTACAGCCCATTTATTGAAACGGCCATAAGTGCTTTTATCAGCCTTCGCAGATAGTTGCGGCAATATTTCATTCAGCTCCTTCACCACAAACTCATATACCTGGGCCCGGGTACTTTGTTGAGGCAGATCGGCCAGCGAAGGGTCAGTAACAATCGGTACATTACCATGATTGTCCATGAGAATGTAATAGAAGAAAGACCGCGCGGCCCTCAGTTCGGCAATGAGACCCTCTTTGCCGGTAGCTACGGGTATCTCGCCAGAGGTGATTTGACCAATCACGCGGTTGGCACTGTTGATACCATTGAAACAACGGTTCCAAAGCTGCACAGGCTGGCCTTCTGTTGAAGTCCACAAGTGACGGTGCATACGTTGATAAGTACCGCCATCATACCAGCCCCGGGGGCGTGCCGGCGTAATGATACAATCTGCACTTTCCTCCTGTACATCGAAATAACCCTGCCAGCCGGCCATCATCGGCCGCATAACACTGTATACAGGAGATACAAGCGCGATCACATCACCGGATCCAGGGGTGAAGTTGTCATCCAGGATCTCAGAATATACTTCCTCCTCCAGCTGCTTCTTGCAACCGCTGAACAGCATGCCGGAGGCTGCGATGAACAGTATAGCGAAAAGTTGATATGGCTTTTTCATAACAAACGTTGTTTTTGATTAGAGCGAAAGGTTGATACCAAAAGTGAATGAGCTGGTCGTAGGATACTTGTTGGCTTCGTCGTTGCCCGGTGTAAGACCCCCACGGTTTACCTCGGGGTCGATACCCTTGTAGCCGGTGATCGTCAACAGGTTCAGGCCAGTAGCATAAAGACGGGCTGAACGTACGATCTTCTTGTTCTTGATGGGCAGCGTATAACCGAGCGTAATATTGTCCAGCTTCACATAATCCCCCTTCTCTACATAATAACTTACATAAGCCAGGTCATTCGTGAGTCTTGTTTTACCATACACGTTATCGAAAGCCGATTTCAGCATATTGTACTGCACCACCTTGGTGTTTTCATAGAACATACGAGTGAAGTTGAGGATCTGGTAGCCAAAAGCACCGCGGACCAATACGTTCAGGTCCCAGTTCTTATAACTAACGGAGTTGTTCCAGCCGGCATAAAACTTAGGCAGGCCATTGCCGAGGATCTTCTTGTCGTTCTGTGTAGCTTGTTGTATTGGTTTGGGTTTACCGTCCGCGCCCTCGATGATCCATTTTCCCTGCGCATCGATGTCTACAGATTTGTAACCATAAAAGTCACCGATTGGACCACCGATTTTTACACGGTGTGTAGTTTGCTGGATGGGAGCGCCGGTAGCACCTGCATCGAAATAATCATTGGTAGTTTTGAACTGTTCGTTGGAAAGCGACACAAGCGTGTTTGTATTCGTAGAGAAGTTGGCGCTGGTTGTCCACTGCGCTTGCTTACCCTGAACAACATTATAATTCAACAACACTTCCACACCAGTATTGCGGATACTGCCCACATTGGCAGTGATAGAGTTGAAGAGGAAAGGAGGCACAGGCACCTGGTAATCCCACAACATATCTTTGGTGAGACGACGGTAGGCATCGATGGTACCACTCAACCGGTTGTTGAAGAGGCCGAAGTCCAATCCCACGTTAAACTCTTCCTTTCTTTCCCAGCGTAAGTCGGGGTTAGGGTTGCGCACAGGAGCCAGCGATTGTATCCAAACACCATTGATAAGCACACGGTTGCCATAGTTCAGACTCGTTTGAGAAAGATAAGAGTCATCAGGAGCAATACCCGTTACACCATAGCCAGCCCGCAGCTTCAGGTCACTGATCACGTCCACATTCTCCAGGAAAGATTCGCGGTTCATGCGCCAGCCGAGCGAAATAGCAGGGAAGGTGCCCCATTTATGATTCTCGCCAAATTTGGAAGAAGCCTCCTGGCGCACACTGGCCATAGCCATGTACTTGTCGTTCCAGACATAGTTGATACGGCCAAAGAAACCAATAAGCGTATAAGAAGTGGCAAAGCTGGTCATCCTTGCTTCACCACGACCCAATGCATTACCGCTCTCCATGCGGTTGTAAGAATAAAAGTCATTGGGGAAATCCCAATTCTCCATAGAAGAGTTGCTGGACTTCACATTCTGGTAGCTACCGCCCGCAAGGATGGTAAGCCGGTGATCACCCAGGTTCTTGGTATAGTCGGTAGTAAATTCTACGAGATTGTCTTTGAAAGCAGAATTGGCAATCGCTGCAAAACCATTCAGGCCATTCTTGGTGGTCGACATATGCAGCTTGGTTTGCGCAAAACCACGTTGGGTAGTCCTCGATACGTTGGAGACCAATAACTTTAAATGCAGGTCACGGATGGGAGTGAAAGTTACGTTACCGTTTGTACGAACTTCCTTCTGCACATTCTCGCCATTCGTTTCCTGGATATAAGCTACCGGGTTGTCATATTCCTGAACAGCACGCTCCATCCAGTTGCCCTGATAGTTGCGTACACTATCAGTAGGATTGCGGATCAGCGCCTGACGGTAGATATAATTATTGAAGCTGGTACTGTTACCGCCGGCCCAATAAGTTTGGGTACGCGAAACGATGTTCATATTGAACTTCAGCTTGCCATCAAACATGGAATGGTTCACATCCACCCGACCGGTCAGCTGCTTGTTGTCCGATTTCAGGAAAATGCCCTGCCAGTTGCGGTAGTTGAGTGAAGCTGTGAAGTTGGTAGTACGTGTACCACCTTGCCAGGTCAGATTATGCGTATGGCTTACCGGCGTGCGGGTAATCTCGTCCAGCCAGTCGGTAGAAGTACCATAGTCGGTGAAAGCAATGCCTTCCCCAATATATTTACGGTAATCAGCTGCATCCAGGAAGTCCAGCTTCCGGGCAATAGTTTGCACACTGATATAGCCGTTATACTCCAATGTAGAGCGGGCATCACCATGCACCCGCCGTGTAGTAATGAGGATAACACCATTGGTACCACGGGTACCATAAATGGCAGCGGCAGAACCATCCTTCAAAACGTCGATTGCTTCGATGTCTTCAGGCGCCACAGAGTTGAGCGAACCAGGAATACCATCGATCAATACGAGCGGTTGAGTAGAAGCCTTCATGGTAGTAATACCGCGCAGTTGGATCTGTGTATTGGCAGTAGGGTCGCCGGAAGAAGTAGAAACAGAAAGACCAGCTACCTTACCTTGAATAAGTTGTGCCGCATCACGTACAGCACCCTTCACAAAGCTTTCAGATTTCACGCTGGCTACGGCGCTGGTCACATCACCCTTCTTTTGAGTACCATAACCTACAACCACTACTTCATTCATATTGGTAGCAGCCCTGCTGAGTTCGATGGTAAGGGTGCTTTGACCCTTTACGGCGATCTCCTGTGCTATATAGTTAGTAAATGAAACTTCAAGAGTCGCATTATCATTATCAACCTGCAAGGTGAACTTGCCATCCTTGTCGGTGTTGGTGCCCCTGGTAGAGCCTTTTACCTGTACGGAAGCGCCAGATAATGGCTCCCGGGAAACAGCGTCCAGTACAGTTCCATTGATAGTAAGGACGCGTCGAAAATGGCGATCGTTGAGCGGTGTGGGTTTGGCATGCGTTCGCATAACAACAAAGAACAGGCATGCCGCAAATGCAAACAGCAGTTTCGTCTGTTTCATATTCGCAAGCTTTTAAAAGGTTAAGTGTCTTATATGTCAGTTTTGATCTTTCAGGATACGGAAGGGCAATAAGGAATACCCACGGCCTTTCCGGTAAAGCCATGGTATACCCATGCCGGTATACGGTGCAGAAAAAATTAGATGATAAGGATTAGTCAGGGCAAAAGAAGCCCTATACCGGTAATGCCGGTTTTTTTGAAAAAACAATAAAAGCCCGTGCTAAATAAAAATATCCAGGTACACTACTTCCTCAGATACGGGTAATATCCCATGCTTTTGTAAAGAATTAAAATAAAGCGTATCGCCTTCCTTCAGCAGGTATTCCACTTCACCAACCTGCATCTTCATCTGACCGCTGATAATATATATAAACTCTTCCCCTTCGTGCGACAGTTCATGCGGCTTCACTTCGCCACGCCGTGCCACAAAAAGGAACGGCTGCATTTTCTTCTCATGATACTCCGACGCAAAAGGGTAGATCGAATATCCCTTTTCCGTAATGGTCAGGCTCTCTGTTGCTTTCTTCCCGGAAGTATGAATTGCGTTCACCAATCCATCCTGCTCCAGGATACTGGAAATGTTGGTGCCCAGCGCAGTGGCAATCTTAACCAGGGCCGCCACCGAAGGCACTGTTTTATTATTCTCGATCTTGGAGATCATGCCCCTTGAAAGATCACAGGCATCGGCAATCTCCTGTAAAGTCCGTTTCTGATTCACCCTCAACGCTTTAATACGCCCCCCAATGTCCAGACTATTCATCTTTTCTTCCAACAACAGTTCAGCCTCCATGCAACTTGATTTATTATTTGTGCCCCGTGTTTACAATTAGGAAACAAGGTTGAATACGAATATACCTATGTTTCCTGAACCAGCAAGCCTTTTTCCAAAGTGGTTAAAATTCGTCAACCCCGGGCTAACGCTTGTGCGATCTTAAAGTTTCACGTAGTCAGGCCGCTCAAGGCGGCCAGACTGAGCAGTAAAACTGATTCACCCGCTACAGTGCTGGATTTTCAGTAATTTATATCATCATTCAAAACGTTGCTTAAACCATCCATCAATGAGAAAAAAGAGAACCATCACCCGCCGGCAGTTTATTGACACCACTGCCAAAGCATCACTCGCCTTTACCATTATTCCCCGCCATGTATTGGGAGGACCCGGATACATAGCCCCCAGCGATAAGCTCAACATCGCTTACATTGGATGCGGCACGCAGGGATTGCGCGAAATGTGCGACCTGATTGCCCGTCCCGAATTACAGATCGTTTCAGTCTGCGATCCCAATAAAATGAGCACTAACTACATCGACTGGTCGCCCAACGGCATCCGCGATGGTATCCGCAAAGTGTTGAACGAGCCCACCTGGGGAGAAAACTTCCAGGGCATTCCCGGAGGCCGTGATATAGGTAAAGATCTGGTAGAGAAATATTACAGCAAACAAAACAACAGCACTTACAAAGGCTGCACAGCCTACGCTGATTTCCGGGAGCTGTTGGAAAAAGAAAAAGATATAGATGCAGTAAAGATCATGACGCCCGATCATTTGCATGCCCACGTGTCTATTGCGGCTATGAAGAAAGGAAAACATGTAGTGATCCACAAGCCACTGGGCAATCGGTTATATGAAGCTAAACTGGTGATAGGTACTGCCCGGCAAACAGGCGTCAGCACACACTTGCTCGCCTGGAGTAAAAGGCCGGGAACAGAATTGGTGAAACAATGGATTGCTGAAGGACATATCGGACAACTAAAGTCGATACACAACTGGTCAAACCGCCCCGTATGGCCGCAGTGGACAACCAATCCCACAGACACACCACCGGTGCCGGAAGGCTTCGATTGGTCGCTGTGGCTGGGTCCGGTTCCCGACAGGCCCTACCATCCCAATTACACCCACAATGTATTCCGCGGCTGGTATGACTTTGGCGCCGGCAGCATTGCCGATATGGGACATTACAGCCTGTGGCCTTTGTTCCTTACACTGGGCATCAACACGGCGCCTTTATCTGCCGAAGCATATGGCACCACCACCAGCACAATAGATGGCCATGTATGTCGCGGTGTGCAGAACGATGTGGCATTCCCTTATTCCTGCACAGTAAGATTTAAGTTTCCCAAACAGGAAAGCCTGCCGCCCTTTGAACTTTTCTGGTACGATGGCGGCATGCGGCCTACCACGCCGGATGAATTAGGCAATGCAACATTGGAAAAAGAAGGGATGATGTTTGTAGGCGACAAAGGCATTATTATGGCGGGCTTCCGTTGTGAAAATCCGAGACTGCTGCCCGATAGCAAAATGCAAAGCGTGATGAAAGGACATACGCCAAAGAAAGAAGAACCCGATTACAACGATCAATATTGGATAGACGCCTTCAAAAACAAAACCCAATCACCCGGCAGCTTCCTCAACGCAAGCGCAGTAACCGACACTATATTATTAGGAGGAGTGGCCCTCCGCGCAAAAAAGAAGATCGAATACGATGCAGCCAAAATGAGGATCACCAACGACGAAGCCGCCAATAAATACCTCTATCGCGAATACCGGAAGGGCTGGGAACTATAAATAAGCAGCCTCGCAGTATTATTCCTGGGCCTCTGGCCCAATTGGTGTGCCGTTCAGTTTATCCCGGAAATATCCGGTTTACTCCTGTTTGTCCTACTTGGCAGGGTTTCGCCTAATCCACAGTTGGGACCATTCACTTTTAGCATTACATTTGATTTACTTCACTATTGATGACAATTGGACAGCAGGAGTGACAGAAAGAGAAATTTCACAAGCCGAAGCGAACGACCTGATGTAGGGCTGGAGTATAGCAGAGGTATGTCAACGGTATGTCAGAAGTATGGATAGTGTATTCAAATAGTGGAGTAAGCAAAAAAGTGCAGTTTTCACCAAAAACAGCAGGGCACATCGTGAATATTAATTACTAATAATGAAAAACTATGCGTAAGAACCTATTGCTTGTTGGATTGAGTTGTTGCATTATGGCAGCGCCATTGGCCGGCTTGGCATTGCCAGCCACAAAATTGAACGTTGCAGGTAAAGAAAGAATAGTAGAACCCAAAGACCTCATCGGGCGATGGGACATCACCATCGACAGAGAAGGAAAGCCAGCACCTTCCTGGCTCGAAGTAAAACTCTCCGGCAGCCGCACGTTGGTAGGGTATTTTGTGGGCATCAGCGGTAGCGCACGCCCGGTGGCAAAAGTGAATTTCGATAACGGTAAGTTCAGCTTCTCCATCCCGCCACAATGGGAGCGGGGCAACCAGGATTTGGTGCTCGAGGGAGAAGTGACAGCTGCAGGTATACAAGGCACCATCGTTAATCCCGAAGGTAGAAAGTACAACTTTACCGGTATAAAAGCCCCTTGGTTAAAAAGAACAGCAGCGCCAGCATGGGGCAAGCCTATCGAGCTATTCAATGGCAAAGACCTCACAGGATGGAAAGCCCTTGGAGAAAATCAATGGGAAGTAAAGAACGGTATACTCACCAGCGCGCGTTCAGGCGCCAACCTGGTCACAGAACAAAAGTTCACCGACTTCAAACTGCATGTAGAGTTCAAATACCAGAAAGGCAGCAACAGCGGCGTATACCTGCGTGGCCGCTATGAAGTACAGATAGAAGACAATCCGAAAGAAGAGCATCCCTCTGCACACCTGTTCAGTGGTGTGTATGGATTCCTTACACCCAGCGAAATAGCCGCGTTAGGACCAGACCAGTGGCAGAGCTATGATATCACATTAATTGGGCGCATGGTGACAGTGGTAGTAAACGGCAAAACAGTGATCAACAACCAGGAAATACCCGGCATCACCGGCGGAGCATTAGACAGCAACGAAGGAGAACCCGGACCTATCTATATTCAGGGCGACCACGGTCCCATAGAATACAGAAAGATCGTTATCACACCTGCGAAATAGATCAAGGTCTATGTAACGCTGTCATTTCGAACGGTATTCCCTCTTCTGTCATTTCGAACGGAGCCATTAACGACTACAAGATAGCATGTTGTTATGGCGCAGTGAGAAATCTGCTATCGAAGCAAAGGAGTATTGAAGTGAAGGATGCGAAGTAAAAGCGCATCGAAGTAAAGGAATATCGAAGCAAACGGAATTGCCCGGCCCTTTAGGGCCGGGTTTAATTTTTCACTTATACCGTGGGCTTTAGCCCAATATCTTTAAGTCCCCATCTTAGGAACATTATCTTCATCAGCTTTCTTATCCGCACCCTTATTAAGTTCCAATCCTTCCTCATCGATTTCCCGCGCTTCAATGCCATCAGGCACAGCAGCCCCCGGCTTTACAGGAGTTTCCTCCGCTGCATCAGACATATTATTACTGGTTTGTGTAACAAACTCGTCCAGCGGCTTATTCTTTAGATCTTTGGGTTGAAGATTTTGACCATATTTCATAATTGCATTTTCTATTACCCATACCAAACCCATGCCACCAGAAGCATTATAATTCAATGAAAAATGCCCTGTGCAGTCAGGGCATTAGTTGTTATGGCTATACGCAAATACAGTTAAAAAGTGTAAGAGAAAATGCCATGCACGAACGACGTGCCGGTAAAAGTTTGTGATTTCTCTACCTTATTATCGATCAGTATCTCTAACTTCAAATTACCGCCAACAGAAGTCGTACCTGTCAGGCCAATCCCCTCGTACTTATTCACAGTCCTTTTGAATTTTTTGGAAAAAGGAAGCGCTGCATTCTCTACTGTTGATAATCCACCCGATTCATTCGTGTAAGTAACATTTGCGTTATTTAACCCCGATGTGGTGGAAGAAGCTTTGTATTCAATGGTCACCTCCTTTGGAAAGCCATTCCCGGAAGGAGCATCATCATCTTTTTTGCAGGAGAACAAAAGAGTGGCCGACAGCAACAAGGCCATAAGTCTTACAGGGCGCATGGTGGTTGGAAGATTCATCTTTATAATTGTTTTGTTTTAAAATGGACTATACGCTACTGTTTAGGGAGTCAAAGATTGTCAGCTTTTCCAGCTATAAGCCTTGTCAACCTATCAACTTGTAAACTTATCAACTGATCAATCAACCTTCGGTTGCGGGGTATGTTTATAATGCAAAAGTATCAGGCAGGATTAGGATGGACAATACTTTTAAACAAGGGAATTTTTCTACTGGTTTTCCGGTATTTCCAGGTAGGGCGCACAAGTATTCGACAATGTTGATTATTTTGCCCGCATGATAAGGTATGCCCTCCTCCTTTGTTTGCTCATGGCTTCCACAGTGTGGTGTCGCGCGCAGGTTCCCTTAGACGGGAACAGGTACTTCGACAGCCTCCAGACAGTATTGAAAGAAGCTACAGCTGACAGTGTAAAAACGAAAGCCTGTTTTTTAATAACGTATCACTGGGTGTTCAGAGACCCGGCCAAAGCGAGGGAGTACCTGGAACAGGGACGTAAATATGCAAAGCACAATGCTTTTCAAACATCAGTGTCCTATTTCTACGAGGGCATCATCTTCTACGCTACGGGCGAGCTCGACAAAAGCGAAGCCGCTTTCCTGAAAGCCGATAGCCTGCTTACCCCCTTCACCGATAGAAAAGTGGCCTATACCTTCAGAGCACAATCATGGCACAATTACGGCGTGTTGCAACAAGTCAAAGGAAACGAAGCAGTGTTCGCCGATATTTTGATCAACAAAGCAATACCACTGGCAGAAAAGGCAGGCGATAGCGCAGAACTGGCCAGAAATTATCATGACCTGGCCCTCACCTTTAAGAATACGGCACAATATGAAAAAGCCGCTACCTGGTGCCTTAAAGCCATTGAAGTGTTTAAACACCTTCCCAACAATAGCAGCCTGGCAACAGCCTATGTCACAGCAGCCGAAAATTATGTGCTATGGGAAAAGTTTCCACCGGCCAAAGCCATGCTCGATAGTGCCCGTATTATGTTAATCCCTTATCCTGATGCTCCGGTGCTGGTGGACTATTATGCGGCAGAGAGCACTTACTACAATGCGATCCTCCAATTTCAAAATGGTCTTGCCAGCACCGTTAAAGGGATTGCAGAAGCCAAAAAGCAGAATAATCAATATGGAGAACAGCGTTTACTGTTGCAAAAGTTTTATGCCTTGCACGGCCTCAAAGACTATAAAAATGCAAAACCTGTATTGTACTATCTCATAGAACAACCACAAATGATGTCGCAGCTCATCAACAGGCTGCAGCTCTATAAAGGTTTAGCCGAAACAGAAGCCGGCCTGGGCAACATGAAAGCTGCCTATACCTGGAGCACACAATACAGCAAATTAAGCGACAGCGTACACGAAAGCCAGCTGAAGAATGATATTCAGGATCTGGAGATAAAGTACAACAACGCCGAGAACCAAAAGAAAATAACAACCCTGCAGGCCCAAAATGACAGAGCAGCCCTGTCGGCCAAAAACACCCGGCAGCTCAATTGGTTCCTGGGCGCAGCCAGCCTGCTGCTGTTGATAGTGGCGATACTGGCCTTATTATATTACAGGAACAATAAAAAACTGTCTGAGCAGAAAGACCTAAACCATCAGCAGCAACTGAAAGAAATAGAGCAGCAACAACAGATACAGTTCAGCCATGCCATGTTGCAGGGCGAGGAGCAGGAGCGCCGGCGTGTAGCCGGAGATCTCCATGATGGCCTGGGCGGCATGCTGGCAGGAGTGAAGCTGAACCTCACAGGGTTGACGGTAGCAACAACAACGGCACAGGACGCTGATCTGCACAAAGTGATTGGCCAGCTCGATCAGTCGATTGGTGAACTGCGACGCATAGCACGCAACATGATGCCCGAAGCACTGTTGAAATTTGGTCTGGAAACGGCCCTTAAAGACCTCTGCGAATCGTTGATGACAGATCAGGTTCGCATCAGCTTCCAGTCATTCGGTATCGAGAAAACGATACCCCAGCAAAAGCAGGTCACTATATACAGGATCGTACAGGAACTGCTGACCAATGCCATCCGTCATGGACAGGCATCGGACATCTTGCTGCAATGCAGCCAGAACGGTGATACATTCCTGATAACGCTGGAAGATAATGGTAAAGGATTCGATACCACACAAGTGGTCAATGCTAAAGGAATAGGACTCGGTAACGTAAAAAGCAGGGTAGATTACCTCAAAGGAAAAATGGATATAACTTCCGTCCTCAAAGAAGGCACCACCATAAATCTTGAATTGAATGTTGCAGGATAAAGGAATTATAACACTGGCAATAGTAGACGATCACCCGATCGTGATAGAAGGATTGTTAAAACTGCTGGACAACAAAGAACACCTCAAGGTAGCAGGCTACTTTACAACCGGCGCAGGCATTATAGAATTTATGAAAACCCATACGCTCGATATTGTACTGCTGGACATCTCCCTGCCAGATATGAATGGCATGGACCTCTGCAAAGAAATAAAAATAC
The DNA here is from genome assembly GCF_059502485.1 of Paraflavitalea sp. Taxonomy (NCBI): domain Bacteria; kingdom Pseudomonadati; phylum Bacteroidota; class Chitinophagia; order Chitinophagales; family Chitinophagaceae; genus Paraflavitalea; species Paraflavitalea sp. The sequence goes on along the minus strand of NZ_JCACET010000011.1, from coordinate 1,204,491 downwards.
TATCGCCGGGTACCCGGGTGCTCATACTGAGCAACCACAGCGAGCGCAGCATCATTATGCAGGCGCTCCAAAACGGTGCCAGTGGCTACCTGCTGAAGAATGCCTCCTCAGCAGAATTGACCGCCAGCATCCAGGAGGCCCTGAGCGGTCAGATAACTTTCAGCAAAGAAGTAAAAGAGATCATCGCCCGGCCCTCAGCCAACGAATTGAAAGGCATTCCCCAATTGACGAAGAGAGAAAAAGAGATACTCCATATGATCTCTGAAGGAGTTACGACAGCAGGTATAGCAGAACAACTTTCACTGAGCCCCCTCACGATTGAAACGCACCGCAGGAACCTCTTGCAAAAGTTCGAGGTCAAAAATGTGGCAGCATTGATCAAAATAGCCGTACAACAGGGATTGATTTAAGAGCGATGCCCTGCAGCAGCGTCAGCGCTTGAGGTTTTCCTTGTACATATCCCCAACAGGAAGCGTGTTCGTACCGGCCACAACAGCATCCTTGCTGATCTTATTCACATGCTGTAGGTTCACTACATATGAACGGTGTATCCTTTTAAACTGCTCCTCAGGCAGTAGTTCCAATAACGACTTCATAGTAAGGTGAGTGAGGAATGTACCGCTGGTAGTGGTTATCCTGATATAATCTTTCAGCGATTGCGCAAACACAATGTCGGTATGGAACACCTTAACAAGACTGCCATCCACCTTGATGTATAAATAATGCTTGACAGCCTCTTGCGTAGGAGCAGGCTGCAATTGCAGGTACCGGTCGATACTTTTGCGGAAGCGTTCGTAAGTGATGGGTTTGAGCAGATAATCGGTGGCCTGCAGCTCATAACTTTGAACAGCATATTCAGCGTAAGCCGTAGTAAAAATAAAAGCAGGAGCGTGCTTCAGCGATTGTATCAGTTGGATGCCGCTGATATGAGGCATCTTGATATCGAGGAACAGTAAGTCCACTGGTTCCCGGCGCAATAAAGCAATAGCCTCCGCAGCATGGAAACATTTACCCGTCAGCTCCAGCATGGGCGTCCGGGCTATATAGTTTTCCAGCACCTGTTGTGCCAGCGGCTCATCATCAACGATCAGGCATCTTACCATAACCATGCAAATTTACCGTTAATACAACTTCATATACACTGCCATTATTAGAATGCCTGAGCGAATGCTCCCCGGGGTACAACAACGCAAGCCTTTTGCGGGTATTCTCCAATCCAAGACCGGTGCTGCTATGTCCCGTCGTCTTGGGAATGCTGTTTTTTACAGATAACGTAAGTTCCCTTTCCTGCATTAACACGACGATCTCTATGAACCCATGATCAGTTTCCTCCGCAACACCATGCTTAAAAGCATTCTCTACAAAAGGAAGCAACAATAAAGGAGCGATCATAGCATCGTCCGTAACTCCCTGCGTGTCAAAAAGGATAGTTATTTTGTCATTATACCGCACTGAGTGCGCCGCAATATAATCTTGCAGGAACGCTATCTCCCGGCTCAGCGGCTGTTGCGGTTTCGTCCCCTCACACAATACATAGCGCATCATATCCGATAAGCGCGATACAAGAGGAGCCGTATGAGGAGACTGCTGCAGCGCCAGCGAATAAATATTGTTCAGCGTATTGAAAAAGAAATGAGGTTGAAGTTGCGCCTTAAGATATTCCAGGTCTGCCTCAGTTTGCAGTTGCTTCAGCTGCTGCATCTCCTTACCCTGCTTGTCATAATGAATAAAGTAAGCCAGCGCTGTGATCTTGATCAATTCCAGCATCATATAATGCACGGTAAAATGAAGGCGATAATTCCATTGCATCCATTTGGCGGCCTCTTTTCGCATATCCTCCGGAAGAAATGTTAATTGAGTGATGGTCCAGTACGTTCCATACACTCTATACAACTCATACAACACCAGGAAGGTGAGGAAGGAGAGGAGAAAGTAAGTGTATTTTTTTTTAACCAGTAAACGTTGAATAGCGAATTTGTAAAACAGGTAATAAGGCACTACATCGAAAAAGCCCCATACGAGCCTGCGGATGACACTTTCACGCCAATAACCAGGCTCATCACTGCGAGGTTCTATATTGATCATATATTCCAGGTCAGAGCCCATCGGCACCAGGAAAAAAATGAAAATGAAGAACACGCACTCGATCACCCTATACTTGTCCCATTTGAATGCAGCACGCAGTCTGGTCATAGCGATTAAAGATAGCCCAATTTAAAAGCAAAATAAGGCCGCAGGCAGCCGGCGCAAGCCTTTTCGACGAGAACCCCTTTTATTTCGACTAACACTTTCCAACCAAAGGGTTGATCGTTTTTTGGACATCCCTTGTCGAAGCGGTTACATAAATCATAATACAGGCTATAGGTTTGTCCCAATAACCATTTAAAATATGAAATATAGCCCCCTTTTCTGTCTGCTCCTGCTCTGCATTGACATGCAGGCGCAATCCGGTAAAGACGAAAACAAAGCAGTAGAAGTATTGCAGAGAACCCTCAACAAGCTCAACAACATGGAGTCGGTTAGTTACCGCTATACCCGGGAAATGCGTTATTATGAAGACAACTACCACAACATGGACAGCGCTGCCGTCTATATCTGGTATGAGCCCCGTAATATCGGCGGCCTGCGTTTTCAGGCAACTCGTCCTGCTGCCCGTTTTATCTACGATGGTGCCCGCACATTACGCCTGGATGATAATAGCATGACGATCGATACAGCTACCGTTAAAGCTGTCTCGGCCCTTGAAAGCAATACCTTTCTTTATCATTCCCTGGCCACGCTGCGCAATATCCTGCCCCTGATCATTCAGACAGATAACATTCAAAAAACGATCAGCGACACCATCCTGCAAGGGCGGCGTTTCCTGTCCGTCAGGATAGAAGCGCCAGGCCGCTACTTCGGTGGGCTCAATGGTATACAACAATTGCCTGCAGACGCCAACTTCAAAAGACCCTATTACCTGCTGATTGACCCTAAAACAGAGTTGCCTTATCAATACGTTGCCAAAATAGTGCGTGGTACCGACGACCGCGATTTTATTACTGTCACCTATAAGTCGATCGATGCCAACCCTGCCAGCCCCAAAGATGATTCCTGGTTATATGCAACCTATGCAGCCCGCTACAGCCCATTCAAGGCCAAAGAGCGAAAACCCATTGTAAAAGCAGGTGCCCTGGTAAACAACTTCACCCTGCCACGTTATACAGCTGAAGCGATCGACAGCACATCACTACAGCAATTCGCAGGCAAAGTGATCTTGCTCGACTTTTGGTTCAAATCCTGCGGTCCCTGCATGCAGGCCATGCCACACTACAATACCCTGCAGCAAAAGTTTGGTAAAGATGGCTTTCAGCTGATCACCATCAACATCGAAGATGGAGTAGACGATATGAAGTTCTTCTACAACAAATACCAGCCAAACTATTACATGTTATTCAAGGGACAAACCCTTTTTGATCAGTTGGGACTCTCTGGTTGCCCCTCTTCTATATTATTGGATAAAAACAGTAAGGTGACCCATGTATTTCATGGCTTCAACCAATCCCTTATAGAAAGCAAAATTGCTGAAGTAATGGTACAATAAGGGGAGTGCAATACACGCTGCCTGGCACGGCATTTATACCATCTATGATTTTAAGACTTAAAAAGGAGGATTATCATGGAAACGTATAATAAGAATTACGAAGCCGACAACCAAACGGGAGTAAACCATGAAGGCCCGGATGCTAATAATCCCGTTAGGCGATTGACAGCTCGTTCTATCACAGGCGACAGAGTTGAAAATCCCAATGGAGATGACTTGGGTAAAATAGAAGACCTGATGATCAATCTACATACAGGCGAAGTGGAATATGCGGTCTTACAAAGTGGCTCCTTCTTGGGGTTAGGCGGAAAACTGTTTGCCATCCCTTTCAAGGAATTAAGGTTGAACCACGCCAAAGAAGTATTCGTATTGAACCGGGATAAAGATTACCTGAAAGAATCACCCGGATTCGATAAGGACCATTGGCCCGATACCAATGATCATGATTACTTCGATCGCGTAACCAGCTATTACGACCGTACACCCATGCCAATGCTACCACTGTAGCGGGTTTGGTGATCTTAATGTACAAACATCTATATTAAGCAGGTGATGTCTTTTCGAAAGGCATCACCTGTTTAGCGTTTATACCATTAAATGTAAATGAGGAAAATCAAAAACCGTATTTGTACGTCAGTTGATATTGAAATAACTACTAATTTTATTACGATATTACCGCACCCGCTTAATCAGTCCCGTTAATCTGCACTATCACATTCCGGCATCCCGCCCAATATCTTCCATACCACAATATCCCTATTATGTATTTCATAAACCTGTAAGGTGATGGCTTGCTATTGCCCGAACCTTACAGATATCAACCTTTATTTAAAACACAAACTTTATCAAGTTATGAAAACAGCATCACGCCTGACGATTCTTGCCGTAGTAGCATTCTCTCTCTTGCCCGGTTGCCAGAAACTATTCGATTACATCAAAGACAATCCCGGCGAAGCTAAAAAGTATTGCAAAGTAATGAAGCTGAAATGGCGCAATCAAAGTGGCTACTCCGAAACCAAAGTCGTCTACAATACAGCAGGAAATCCCGTTTCCCTGCTGATTGACGGTAACAATGGAGCAGGATTATTGTGGGATTACCGCTATCGGTACGACAAAAAGAACAGGCTTTCCGATCACATCATGAACCTGCATGGCGGACCAGGAGTTATGCAATGGAACCGTTATTCCTATCCCGATCAGCAGCGCATTGTAGATACAGCCTTTTACTATTCCGGCCTCATAACCGATGTCATCCCTCCCAATGCTGCCACCGCCATTCAATACAATGTATACGTGCATTACCTGGACAACAAGGGCAGGATATACAAGACTAACCAGTTGTTCTCTGATGGAGAAGTTTACACGACCAATTATACCTACGATGCAGCAGGTAACCGCGTCACAGAGTGGGCAACATACGATGATAAAGTAAATCCCTATCGCACCAATCCTGTATGGTCATTTATACATTGGGATTATAGTGTGAACAACCCATTGTATTTCGGCAATCCATTGTATCCAAACAATGAGATCACGGCCTATAATGATTGGGGGCTACCGGTAAAGATGATATCTAAAGATGCGCTGATATTTGGTAACAGGTACGATACGTTGGAAATAGAATACCAGTGCAGTAAATAATAATATTGCTTATCGGAAGAGGAAGTAGGAGAGGAGAAAAACTTTGCCGGGTTATCAGGTAGCCCGGCAAAGGGTTAGTAAGACCTGAAGGACAAACTATTTTACATGCTTGTTAACAACCTTTGCCAGTTCAAACATAGTGATCTGGTCTTTGCCAAAGATTGGTTTCAGCTTGGAATCTGCATTGATGTTTCTTCTGTTCTTCTTGTCTTGCAGGCCATTCTTCTTGATGTAATCCCAGATCTTTTTAACGATCTCTGTTCTTGGGATTGGTTTGCTACCGATCACTTCAGCGAGTGTAGCGCTGGGCGTGAGAGGTGCCATGAAGGCTGCATTAGGCTTCCTGGCTGATTTTTTCTTAGCTGCTTTGGGAGCCGCTTTTTTTACTGCTTTCTTTGGAGCTGATTTTTTAGGAGCTGCTTTCTTAGCGGCCTTTTTTGGTGCTGCTTTTTTAGCTGCTTTTTTGGGCGCTTTTTTTGTTGCCATTTTGTTCTGGTTTTTACGATTGATGATGATGTCTAATGCCGGAAGGAAGGGATCTTATTCCTGCATTAGACAGGACGTTAATCTTTCCTCCCAAAAATAATGAAGTAATATAGTAAGATTAGAGCATATCAGTCAAGAATGCCCTCTGAGAGTTATACACGTTCTGTGAATAAACTTCATTGGGAAAATGCCATTTCTCCAAGGGAAAGTCGCTTTTTGCCTCATTACCTCGATGTCTTTATACCCTCCAATTGCTTAAGAGCTCTCCCTATATTAACTCCTCTGCCCAATACTGGTTTGAAGATATCACCCATTTGAGTGATACGTGCTAAGGCATTCTTTATGGTGAAGTCGGTAAGCTTTAAACCCCTCTTAACTTCGGTCCAATCGAGTGGCATAGATACCGTGGCGCCAGGTTTCGGGCGTAGTGAGTAAGCCGCTGCCAGCGTGGCTTTCGGGCGATTTTGAAGATAGTCGATATACAGCTTTCCCTTCCTGTTTTTGGTAAGCCTTTCTATGCTGGTGAACGATGGTAATAGCTCGTGTACACGGGTAGCAATGAGCTTGCCAAATAGCTGGCATTCGTCATAAGTATACTTAGCCCCCAGGGGAATATATACGTGAATACCAGTGGAACCTGAAGTCTTTGGATACCCGGAAACGCCCAGCTCATCCAGCACCTGCTTTACGGTCTGTGCTGTTTTGATCACCTGCTCGAAAGTATTCCCCTTGTCAGGGTCAAGATCGAGGCAGCACCAGTCGGGATGGTCCGGTTTGTGAATAGTACTGTTCCAGGGGTTCATCTCGATAGCACCCAGGTTGGCCATCCACAATAGGCCAGCTTCATTGGTGGGCACCATGAAGTTTTTGTCTTCTCCCTCACCGGTCGTATAAGGAAATTGCTTGATCCAGTCAGGCGCTTTACCTGTTATATCCTTTTGATAAAAGCTTTTGCCATTAATGCCATTAGGATACCTGTTCAGCGATTGAGGCCGGTCTACAAGGTAGGGAAGGATGTACGGTGCCACCTGATAGTAATAGTTCAGCATGTCGCGTTTGGTGTATTTCTCCTTTGGCCAGAACACTTTATTGAGATTGGAGAAAGAAAGTTCATGCCCATTGATAGACCTTACCTGTGTTGCTTCAGAGGGGTTTAACAGCGTCTTCCTTTCCTGTTTACCGCCCTTCCTGAGCAACTTGGCAGCAGGATTTTTCTTCGCCCTTTTGGTTACTGCCTTTACTTCTACAGCGGTCTCAGCCACTACAGAACTTGCCTTTTTGTCTTCCCGCATCCCTTCAAAACTGGGATGACGCATCACACCATCGTCGGTCATTTCAGCATAACTCACTTCGCACACCAGCTTTGGTTTTAGCCAGGTTACCTTCGCATGAGGAGGATTAGGCCGGAAGCGCGAAGGCTTATTTACATCCGGCAGTTCGGTAAAAGGACATTTGGTAGTAATAAGAGGCTTGAAAAGCCGCATCATCTCCCGTTGCATCTTATCATTGAAACCGGTACCGATCTTGCCAGTGTAATTCAGCCGTTTACCATCATACACACCTACGAGCAAAGAGCTGAATAACTTGGGTGAGTCGTCATTTTGCGTAAAGCCGCCAATGACTACCTCATGCCTTTTATTGGCTTTCAATTTTAGCCAGTCGCGGGTACGCTCACCGGGCACATAGATACTATCAGCCTTCTTGGCCATAATACCCTCCATGCCCATCTCTGCAGCCACCGACAGGAATTCAGTGGCAGAACTTTCAAACGCTTCGCTATAGCGAATAATACCAGAGGTAGGTACCAGCGGACGTAAGAGGGCCCGCCGCTCCACCAGCGGTAATGCAGTAAGATCGTGACCATCCAGCCACAGAATATCGAATACATAATACACAAGCTCGCCATCAGCCTCACTGCGCCAGTTCTGCAAAGAACCAAAATGCGCGATCCCTTTATCATTCACCACACAGATCTCTCCATCGATAACTGCATTGATGTTCCAGTCAAGCATGGCTTGGTATACAGGATAGAACTTCTCATTGAACGGCTTATTATTCCGTGACAACAACTCCACTTTCCCATTATGAGAAAGAGCAATAGAACGGTAGCCGTCCCACTTTATCTCATACAACCAGCCCGGCTGGTCGAAAGGCTCACTCACCAGCGTGCCCAGCATAGGACTGATATGTTTGGGGAAGGGGGCTTTAGGCGCTTTCTCCAGAGCGGCTAACGATTTTTTTTTTGATGCCGCAGTCTTACGGGGAGTTGCTTTCTTAAGGGATGTGGCAGCTTTACGGGCGGTCTTTTTAGCAGCTTTTTTAGTGGCTGCTTTCTTGGAAGAAGCCTTCTTTTTTGCTTTTGTAGGAGATGAAGCCTTGGAAGTACCATTAGGTTCACCATATATATGATGACTTGTCTTGGTCACCTCTTCCAGCGTTTTATCAGATACCACAGAACGGACCTTGCGGGTTACATCAGTAGATTTTGCATATTTATCCCGGTGCTTGATCAGCAGCCAGGCATTGTTTTCAGCATTCTTCAGCTTCACGAGGGCAAACTCTCCCTGTAGCTTTTGCCCATGGAGACTGAATTTGAGAGAGCCGGACTTCAGTTGTTTCAGCAGCACTTTCTCATCCTGCTTCTTATCACCACTCGGTTCCAAAGGTTCATAAGTGCCTTCATCCCACACGATCACAGTGCCGGCGCCATAATTTCCTTCAGGAATAATCCCTTCAAAAGTGCGGTAATCATAAGGATGGTCCTCCACCATCATGGCCAGCCTCTTATCTTCCGGGTTCAGCGATGGTCCTTTGGGCACAGCCCAGCTCTTAAGCACACCCTCCATTTCCAATCTGAAATCATAATGCAAACGGGTGGCATCATGCTTCTGGATCACAAAACGCAAAGCCTTGCCCGTAGCCTTTCCGCCAGTAGGTTCCGGCGTTTTATTGAACGAGCGCTTCTTCCGGTAAGTAGCTAAAGCCATAAAGGAAAGATTTATAAATAACAGCTTAAATCACATGCCAGCAGCACAGGGTGGGTCGCCCTCAATGGGTGGCTCACCCTGTGCTGTAACTTATGTTTCAGATCACTGAGTAGGCTGGTCCTCTTTCTTTTCCGGGTCTGCATCTACCTTCTTACCTTTTAGGTCTTTCTCGGTTACTTTTTCACCTTTACCTTTTTCTTCACCCGGAGCTTTATCTACACCCTGCTTGTCTTTATTTTCCGGCTCGCGGAACTTTTCTTCAGTAGCACGGCCATTATTATGTTGTCTCATGATAATATGATATTTAGTGTAGTTATCAGTGGCACAATTATCGTACCTGCACCACTAAAGGAAGTGAGTAGTTGTACTGAGGAAGGTGTGCTACAAGGGCGAGATGCGACTTGAGACGGTTAGGTCCGAACTATGAACTCTCGACTCATGACTCTGAACTCCAAAAAAAGCCGCATTTCCCCCGCTTATTTGTCGTAACGGCACACGCCCCAAAACAAGAATAGCGGGTAAGTTTACACCATCAAATTCATGGAAAAAACAAAGTATATGCCAGTAAACTACATCGACCTGCCCATCAACGATCTGAACAAGTTATTGAAGGAATTAGACATCACGGCCCGTGAGCTCTTGCAGATCATTGCAGGCTTTAGTCAGCAACAATTCAATAAACTGCCATTTGCAGGAAGCTGGACAGCCGGACAGGTATCGGAGCATTTATTGAAGTCAATAGAAGGAATACCACAACTGATGAATGGAAATACCAAACCAACAACAGAAAGAAAAGCAGATGATCATGTGATAACGATAGAATCCATTTTCCTGGACTTCGATACCAAAATGAAATCACCCGACTTTATTCTTCCATCAGATGGACCACACGATAGGAATGAAATGCTGAACAGCTTCAGAGCTTGCCTGGACGAAATAGCCATGAAGGCCCGTACGATGGACCTCACGCTAACTTGTACAGACTTTGCCTTTCCAGGTGTTGGAGAACTTACACGTTGGGAATGGATAAGCTTTGGCATTTGCCATGCCCGCAGGCACACCCTGCAGTTGAAGAATATTTATAAGCATGTAACGATGGCTACAGTATAGCCAACGATGCTATTACACAATTAAGAAATAAAAACTGGCAAGAATCTGGCGCAAGTATGCAGCTAGGCCCCTGTGCGGATGCGTACTTGTGACCCCGCTAAGAAACATTGTTTTCGTAACAGGTTTCTTTCAATGGAGAATGAGCAACCACTTTACCTTCCGGATGGGAGAGAGGAGAGGGGCTCTTTCTCTGTTTGGCAAGCACTATACAAAGAATAAAACCAGTGAGTGCAAGACCTGCACCTACATATTCAGGAGAAGTATAGCCAAAGCCAGCTGCAATAGGCAATCCACCCAGGTAAGCGCCCAGCGCATTACCCATATTGGCACTGGCTTGCAGCGCCGAAGAAGCGAGCATTTCAGCTCCCTTGGCAGCGTTGATCATGAGCATTTGCATAGGAGCAATAACTGCAAAAGCGATCGCGCCGGTAATGAAGGTCATACCAATCGCCGGCACTTTATAATAACTGGTAAACGAGACGATGATCAAAGCGCCGATCATAGCCAGCAACAAAGAGCCTGTTGTTTTCAGTGGAGAGAACCGGTCGGCAAGTCTGCCACCTACAAAATTCCCGAATGCCATACCCAGGCCGGCAACGATCATGATACTACTGATACTGCCACTGCTGAATCCGGCTACATTGGTCATCAGCGGAGCGATATAACTGATCCACGCAAAAAGGCCACCGGTGCCAATACTGGAAATACCAATGATAAGCCAGATATCTATCTGTTTGAACACCTTGATACTTTTTCCAAAACCTGCATCGGGCGCTGGAGCAAGATCAGGCATCCATTTCCTGATACTCAGTGCTGCCACCACGGCGATCACGGCAATGGCGCCAAAAGCATACCGCCAGCCAATCGCGTGCGACATCCACGTACCCAGCGGTACACCGGCAATATTGGCGATGGTAAGACCAGCAAACATCATCGATACGGCTCTCGCTTCCCTGCCAGGCGCTGCCATCCTGCTGGCTGCTACAGCGCCCATACCAAAGAAAGCCCCATGAGGCAGTCCGGCAAATAAACGCGATACAAGCAGTAAAGGATAACTGGGCGACAGCGCAAACAAAGTATTGAACAACGCAAACATGCCCATCATCGACATAAGAACAAGACGCGGTGGGTACTTGCCGGTTAACGCAGTCATCAAAGGAGCACCGATCACTACACCCAACGCATAAATAGAAATAAGGTGGCCAGCTGAAGGAATGGAAATAGACAGCGAAGTTGCTACATCAGGCAATACACCCATCATCATAAATTCCGTCATACCCACTACCACGCCGCCAAGCGTTAATGTCAGTAAGCCGGGTTTCAGGGTGTTTAAAAAGTTCGATTGCTTCATATAATGCGTTTAAGAATAATGATCGTAAAATAATGGCCTTTACCGCCTTAACGCCTTCCCGGCAAAACAAAAAATGCCCCGCAGAGGCGAGGCATTCGTGTAGAGGGACTCATGTGAGCTTAGGCCCAGTTCCCATAGGTAATAACATCTCCATCTCACAGGCACACAAAACCATCATCACACTAAACGATCCGCACGTGCTTGCCTGCTTGCACTACTTCAGCCACCAGATCAAGGTCACCTTTCGCAGCCCCGGATATTACTATGAGATCTATACTCGCATCTTCAATAATGGCGCGTTTGTCCTGCACAATTTCAGATTGCGGAAAATGCAACCTGGTAATTTCGGCCGACACATTAGTTACCATCACCTTCTTCAGGCGGAACCCACCAGTTTCTCCAAGAGTTTCCGTTTTGAATGACTCGATAGACGTATTACATTCAATGAGCCCCACATTAGTTACAGTTTCCATACACACTGGCTTTAAATTTTAATAACCTGTTCCTGCCCACAGTAAAAGTGGTTGGCAAGCACAGGCTATCATTAAATGTGATTTTGACACCACAAAATTACAACTATCTGGTTAAACGTTTAACCACTAAGCGGCTAATTAAAAGATTATTAATCACCCTTTAACAAAGTTGATATGTCTATAAGATTGATAAACATATCTTTGTGTTATTCGGATTGGTTAAAGCTTTAACGTATTTTAGTAGCTGCTATGGAGCGGAAAGTATCTTTAAAGGATATTGCCCAAAAAGTGGGCGTTTCTACGGCCCTTGTTTCCTATGTATTGAACAACAAACGGGAGAACAGGGTGTCGAAGGAATTGGCACAACGTATCCGCGATGCCGCCGCTGAAATGAACTACCGGACCAACCAGGTAGCCCGTAGCCTCAAGACAAATAAAACCTACACGATCGGCCTGATCGTATCGGACATTGCCAATCCTTTCTCCTCTGGCCTCGCACGCATTATCGAAGACGAAGCAGAACAGCACCAATACACAGTGATCTTCAGTAGCTCCGATGAAAATGCAAACAAGTCAGGTAAGCTCATTGATACCCTTTTAGATCGGCAGGTGGATGGGCTCATTATTGCACTGCCCGCCTTTGCTGAGCACCAGGTACTGTACCTGCAGCAGCAACAAATACCCTTTGTATTGGTCGACCGCTATTTTCCTGAGATCAAGACCAACCACGTAGCGTTGGACAATTACGGAGCTGCGTTCAAAGGCGTAGAATACCTGATCGAAGCCGGTCGCAAAAGAATTGGCATGATCACATACGATACCGAAGTATTTACCCTGCAGGAACGCAAAAGAGGCTACACCGCCGCATTGAAACAACATAAACTTCCGGCGTCAAAGAGTCTCGTAAAAGAAGTCAACATCAAAGTAGAAAAAGCAGCTGTAGAGAAAGCAATACACACGCTGCTTTCCGGCCCTGATCCGGTGGATGCCTTGTTGTTCGGCGCCAATAACATTGCTGTCGCAGGATTGAAATGCATCAGCGGTATGCCAATAAAGATTCCCGACGACCTCATGATCGTCAACTTCGATGAAACAGAAGCGTTGGAGTTTTTCCACGCCCCCTTTGCCTATATCAAACAACCCTTGCACGAAATAGGTCGCCTGGCTACCCGCCTCCTGCTCGAAGCCATTGAAAAACGCAACAGCATCACCCAGATCAACCTCGAAGGAGAATTGGTGCTAAAAGCTCCTTCCTTACCGCATTAACTTAGGTCGCAAACCTACTCCGCAGGCAGAAATGAGACTTTCTGAAATTTATTTTAAATACGCTTGTCAATGCTGACATAGGGCTGTCACTGACCCCATGTTTCTTTGAGGTAACAAAACTCAATCAATATGCAAGCAAATGCCATCAGTACTGCCACAGTAATCGTTACACCCGAACAATTATTAGCCCACTGGCAAGGCCACCGTGGCCTCACCCGGCGCGTGATAGAAGCATTTCCCGAAGACAAACTATTCAACTATTCCATCGGAGGCATGCGTCCTTTTTCGGACGTGGCTATGGAACTGATAACACTGACATTTATAGGGATATATGGAACCGCCACCGGCGAGTGGAAAGAGTTGAAAGACCTCTACGCCGGCGACACACAACCCAAAACCAAAGAAGGCATTCTGAAACTTTGGGATGCGGCTACCATATACCTCAATGAATACTGGAGACAGATAGAAGCAGACCGCTGGCAGGAAGTAGACGCTGCCCTGGGACAATACGAACAACCGGTATACAGCAGCACACTGTATTGGCTGGACAACGAAAACCACCACCGCGGCCAGGGCTACGTATACCTCCGCTCACTGGGCATCGAACCACCCTTCTTCTGGGATAGAGGTTAATGTGTTGAATTCGTCAGTCACTGACTGACGAATTGTAAACAGTTCACCTTCAAGTCAAAGGGTGGGTCGCCCTCCGGGGCGGCTCACCCTCTGACTTGCAATTGAAAAGCCCTCCGCACAGCGGAGGGCTTCGACGTATATTGGATCTTATTATGCGGGGGTTACTGGTTCGCGGTGCTATCAGCCAAAGTTCCATTGTTGATGAACTTGATCTGCACTTTCTTGTCCTCGTCAGTAGCGCCAGGCACACCGATCAGCAGAACGGTATAAGCCTTCTTCTGCTCTATAGTGATACTACGGTTGGCATCAACACCATTGTTATTCTTTACAGCAATAGTAATGCTACCCGGTGTCACAGCTTTAAATTCTCCCACTGCACCATACGCAGCATTGTCATTTACGACATTGCTGCCACCAGCAGCAATAGTAACAGTAGAAGCATTTACTGAATCGGTAATAGCATTGATGTAGCGAACATAAGCCTTACCAGATGAGGCAGACAAACTATCAAAGTTGTCGACTGCCACAATGTTGCGGTAAGCTCCATTGTTACCAGTTACAAACAGCGAATAATACTTGTCCGTTTCAAAGTTGTAACTGCTCGAAGTAAGCCGGTTATTACTGTTGTAATTGAATGCCTCGATGTTGCGGTTGCCAACATAAATGTTCTGATAGTTGCCGGTAAAACCGGTGTACGACAGTGGTTCCCTGGTCAGACTGTTACCCGAAAGCCTGATCACCATGCCCGATTGATCCGGGGCCAGGTTGAAAGACAACAAACCTGCAGCAGGAATGTCAGGGTTATTATAATCACTATCTTTTAAACAAGCAGCAAACAATACTCCCGACGATACAACTGCAATCACAGGGATCATACTCCTGCGGAGATAAAACAAAACTTTGTTCATTACAAGCGTTTTTTTAGTAATTAAAAGGAATTCCCTGCAGTTGGATTGGAGAAATGAATTTTAATAGAAAGGTTGTAACAGATCGTAGGGGAACAGCAAAATTATTGAAAAAGCCGCGCGGAGATTCTTAAAGGAATGGTAAAGTGGGCGTCTTGCTAAGCAGATTAAAAGGATTTAATCCAATGAAAGAGGTGGTAAATTGATAGCAGATTGGATATGAACAATAACAGAAATGATAGTAGTAAATGGCGAGTAGCATGAGCGGTTTACCTATAAATTTACTCCCGATTCCAGGCGCCCCACTCGCTACTCGCCATTTACCACTTGTCTTTTAAGCAGTAAGGAACTGATCTTCTGGTTTACGCTTTTTCTTCAGCAAAAAGGCGCAGAGCAATGTGATGATAAACCCAACGGGAAATATTTCCAGGTAGGTGAACAGTATTACGAATAGCGGGTTCTTGTATATTTCCTGCATCTGGGCCATTTCAGCCATCTTTGCATTCAATTCCACTTGAGTGGCCCCACTGTTTTTGGCATCCTTTATCACACAGGCTGCGTATTTCTCTGTAAAATCAGGAAAGAAGAAATAATATTCTATCAGCCATACCCCCACATACATGGTAGAAGCGATTAATGTAATATATAATCCAATCCTGAACGCTTTGCCAAAAGAAATGATACCATTGTTATGCTTATCCCGGAAGTTCTTGACACCTACAAAAATGAGCGAAAAGGCTACCACCATGGTCGTATAACCCAGCACCATGCTATCCTGGAAATTCTCATTATTCTTCATCTGGAGGGTGCCATATACCATCATACCAGTTACAATGAGCCCGGCAATAAGGCCAAAGACTAAAACGATCTTTTTCATGTCGATGTAAGTTTTGATTGAAGGTTACCCGGCAAATTTGAAGCATAATCCGCTACCAAACCTCATACTTTGGAGTGATTTTGAGTGGGATAGGGCAGTTTCATGCCAACAGGTGAGCACTTTTAAGGTATGATACTCAGCTTCTTGGCCCTTTCAATGGCTTGAGTCCGCCGTTTTACGTCCAGTTTAAGGAACAGGTTGGAAGAGTGCGTCTTTACGGTATTGAGAGAAACGAATAGTTGGTCGGCGATTTCCTGGTTGCTAAGCCCCTGGGCGATCAATTGCAGCACTTCCAGCTCCCGTTTGCTGATGCCGGATTTGCTGAGCGCCTGTTCATCAAGCGTAAACCCGTTGCTGGAAGCTGCCGGTACTTCCTTATCTATATAGATTTTCTTTTCTACGACGACGGTTGTTATCTTGGGTTTGGTGAGCTTAAGTGCCAGCCAGATGCCCAGCGCAGTGAAGATGACGGCAATGGCGCCGGCATATACTTCAAAAGCATGATCCATGATGATAAAGCGAAGCTCCAGCCATTTCAATAAAAACAGCAGAACAGCCAATGCTACACCATATAAAATGATGAGCCTATGCTTTATCAATGATTTTAAGATCATGGTAAAGCCGCGGGTTAAGGGCGGCAATACCAAAAATACAATATTTATTACGGGTGAGTTGCTCAGGCATGCTTTTGCTTTCTCCTTAACAGGAGCGCCGTCACTTTTGGAGCAGCGATCAAAGCAGGTACGAATGACAGGATACCAAGGTAGAGGAAGATTTGAGCCTCCACAGGCATCAGGTCATTGTTCAAAGATGCAGAGATACTCTCGTTGAGCAGGATCATGGAAATTACTGAGAAAAATAACGTAGCAGCAAGGCATACGCCAAAGAGGATAACGATATTCCGTCCTCCTTTTTCTTTACTGTTCAGCCTGATCCTTTCGGCAAAGAACATCAACATAAATAAACCGCCCAGGGCGATAAGCACAAGAATTTTTAATAGTACGTACATCTCCATACAAAAAAGGTTTTAGGGTTACTGACAATAAGGTTCAGTTGTGGAGAGAAGCTAATGTTAACTAACGGTGGCTAACACATAGAAAATTGAACACGGTAGCTTACACAGGAAGAAGTGGAGATAATTACGAGGGTTGATACAAAAGTACTTAAAATAAATAACAAGTAGAATAGTCTAATCGATTTTAATACAGGTAAATAGAAAATTTGATTTGGCGCAAACCCGTTTGTCGTATCTTCCCGGTCCTATTTCAACCAATTGCATAAATAAGCTATATGACATCAAGACGTAACTTCCTGCAACAGTCAGCTTTAGGCCTCGCCGGTACATTTACATTGCCCCTTGTTGGCAATGCCGCACCCGCTAAAAAAGAACCAGCGCCCGTACTCACAGGTATTGCCGGGTACACATTTGCCAAATTCGACCTGGAAAAGTCCATTGCTATGATGAAAAAGGTGAATGTGAAATACATTTCCGTAAAAGACTTTCACCTGCCCCTCAATAGCAATGATGAAAAGATCCAGAGCGTTCTCAAGCAGTTTGCCGATGCGGGTATCAACGTATATGCGGTAGGTGTTATATATATGAAGTCCAAAGAAGCGGTAGATGAAGCCTTCGCATACGCCAAAAAGGTAGGAGTGCCACTCATCGTTGGTGTGCCCAATCCTGAGCTCCTCGACTACACAGAAAGCGTAGTGAAATCATCCGGCATCAAATTGGCCATCCACAACCACGGACCAGAAGATAAATTATATCCCAGCCCTAAGAACGTATACGACCTGATCAAAGACCGTGACCCAAAGATGGGTATCTGTATTGATATTGGCCATTCTATCAGGGCCGGCGAGGATCCTGCAGCAGCAATCAAGCTGTACAAAAACAGGATATTCGACCTGCACATTAAAGATGTGAGCGTAGCAGCAAAAGATGGTAAAGCCATTGAAGTAGGCAGAGGTGTGATCGACTTCCCGGCATTGGTAAAAGCATTGCACAAAATAAAATTCCAGGGTATCTGCAGCGTAGAGTTCGAAAAAGACATGACCGATCCGCTGGCAGGCTTAGCCGAATCGATCGGTTACTTCCGCGGCGTCGCAAAATCTATAGGATAATCACTCGCCTGCGAGTAATAAATAATAAAAGCCGTTCCGTAAGGAGCGGCTTTCGTATTTACACTCGCTCGCCTCTGGCGAGTGAGGCTATTTGGTAGCCTCTGGCTACCATCGAAGAAGCTGTAGATTTCGAAAATAGCTTTCCCCAACTGAATTATGCCTCGTTGCCTTCTAATAAAACTTCGGCAGTGGGTTCAACCGCACATTCTGACGCTGGTGCCAGTAAGGATAGATAGGATCCCTATCACTGGCAGCATCTAACTTTTTCACTTGCTCTGTCGTCAAATTCCAGCCAATGGCGCCAAGGTTCTGTTGCAGCTGCTCTTCATTGCGCGCACCGATGATGATATTTGCAATAGTAGGACGTTGCAGTAACCAGTTGATAGCTACCTGCGCTACCGACTTGCCGGTTTCAGCAGCCACCTCATCCAGGGCATCCATTATCTGGTACAGGAGCTCCTCATTCAGAGCTGGCCCATGACCACCACCTTGCTGCACGCGATTCTCTTTGGGCAGCGGCTGGTTGCGACGGTATTTGCCACCAAGGCGTCCGGATGCCAGCGGGCTCCACACGATAGTGCCGATCTTTTGATCGATGCCCAGCGGCATCAGTTCCCATTCAAACTCGCGATCGATCAAAGAGTAGTACGCCTGGTGAGCAATGTATTTTGTCCAGCCATACCTTTCCGATACGGACAGCGATTTCATCAGGTGCCAGCCTGAGAAGTTGGAGCAGGCGATATAACGGATCTTTCCACTTTGTACCAGTGTATCCAGTGTGCGCAAAGTTTCATCTACGGGCGTATTGCCATCGAAACCATGCATGTGATAAATATCGATATAGTCAGTTTGCAGGCGGCGAAGCGAATCCTCTACCGACCGGATGAGGTGAAAGCGGGAAGAGCCGAAGTCATTGGCGCCATCACCCATCGTAAAAGTGGCCTTGGTAGAGATCAATACTTTGTCGCGCATTCCCTTGACGGCATTGCCAAGGATTTCTTCTGCCACACCCCTCGAATACACATTAGCCGTATCAAAAAAATTAACCCCTGCTTCCATGCAAAGCCTCACCATACGGTTGGCCTCTTCCTGCTGAGTAGTTCCCCAGGCCTTGAAGAAATCGCCAACACCACCGAAAGTAGCAGTACCAAAACTTAAAACCGGTACCTGCAGTCCTGAATTGCCTAATAGTCTGTGTTCCATAATGGTATTTGATATATGTGGGAAAGATAACAATATCGCCGATGGATTGTTGTAAACGTTTCTGTACCCCTGAGGCATGAAGTTTGAAGCCTCAGGAAAACCTGATGATCCCTATCCCGCCCGCCGTACCTGCTTGTTGTTCAATTCATACTAAATAAATAACGTTATGCTAAAGAAGAATGATGTAGCCCCGGGTTTTGAATTATTCGCAACGCCGGATCAGAAATGTTCATTAGAAGAATTCAAAGGTAAAAATGTGATCCTTGCTTTCTATCCCGCCGACTGGAGCCCTGTTTGTGGCGACCAGATGTCGCTGTACAATGAAATGCTGGGTTTCTTTAAAAAGTACAACGCACAACTGATAGGCATTTCAGTAGATGGTAAATGGTGCCATGCGGCGTATTCAGAACAGCGCACCCTCCATTTTCCCCTGCTGGCCGATTTTGAGCCTAAAGGAGAAGTGGCCAAAAAGTACGGAGTATACAGCGAAAAAGATGGTCAGTGCGAACGTGCATTGTTTGTCATCGATGGCAACGGCATTATACAGTGGAGCTATCTTTCTCCCAAATCTGTTAACCCGGGAGCTGATGGAATTATTGAAGCTTTGGAATCAATTACACAATCCACAACCACTAACCATGCCATCTAAACTTACCCCTCCGCTTAGTCAGCAGGATCATACACTGGGAAATGCACACGCCACCCTGCAATTAGTAGAATATGGAGATTTTCAATGCCCCCATTGCGGAGCAGCCTATCCCATCGTAAAACAGTTGGAAGAAAAATACGGCAAACAAATGCTGTTTGCCTGGCGCAACTTCCCGTTGGCCAACATACATGAAATGGCAATACCGGCGGCCATAGCCGCAGAAGCAGCAGGAAGGCAGGGAAAGTTCTGGGAAATGCACAGCCAGATATTTGAGTACCAATCCCGGCTCAGAAAAGAAAATATATTGCACGAATTTGCAAAAGCAATCGGCCTCGATATCGCTGCATTCGATAACGATATATCAGATGATGCATTGCGCCAAAAGGTCGAGGCGGATTTTGAAAGCGGTATACGCAGCGGCGTAAATGGAACACCTTCGTTTTATTTTAATGGACACAAATACGCGGGCGATTACAGCTACGAATCCCTGTCGGCCGAAATAGAAAAACACCTGGCCGAAAAGGCCCATAACTAAAAGCCTGTGTAAATTGTTATACTACTATAACACAAATAACAACAGTGGCTAAAGACTATTATTCAATACTGGGAGTAAAGAAACAAGCAACAGACGAAGAGATCAAAAAAGCTTTTCGCAAGCTGGCTGTCAAATACCACCCCGATAAGAACGCAGGCAATAAAGAAGCAGAAGAAAAGTTCAAAGAGATCAACGAAGCCTATGAAGTATTAGGCGACCCGGAGAAACGAAAGAAATACGATCAGTACGGCGCCAACTGGAACCAGTTCAATGGAGCAGGGCAGGGGCCACACCAATACAACAATGCGGGCGGCCAATACTACCAATACGAAGGCGATCCCAATCAGTTCTTTGGACAGGGCGAAGACTTCTCCAACATCTTTGGTGAATTCTTCAACAGGACAGGCTCCTCAGGAGGAAAGCGTGGAAGCCGCAAACGCAAAGGCCAGGACTACCAGTCAGAAATGACGATTAGCATGGAAGAGGCATTTCATGGAACGGCACGCGTTGTTACCCTGCACGAACAGAAAGTGCGCATCACCCTCAAGCCCGGCGCTTACAGTGGACTGATGATCAGGTTGGCAGGCAAAGGCGCACCCGGTGCAAATGGCGGACAGGCCGGAGATTTGTATATAACCATACAGGTATTGCCACATGCAGTATATAGGCGCGAAGGTGATCACATCAGGCAAACGGTGCCGGTTGACCTGTTTACTGCCGTGTTGGGCGGCGAACAGGAAGTCAACACATTATCCGGTACATTGAAGATCAAAATACCGACCGGCACACAAAACGGTAAGCTCCTCCGCATCAGGGGAAAAGGAATGCCGGTATACAATAAGCCAGAACAGACCGGCGACCTGCTGTTGGAAATACAGGTATTGATACCAGAACAACTGACGCCGGAACAGCAAGAGCTATTCAGGCAATTGCAATCAACATTTAATCAGTAAAACTATGGAACCATTTAATCAACTCATACAGTCGGAAACACCGGTATTGGTCGATTTTTATGCCGACTGGTGTGGACCCTGCAAAGCAATGAGCCCGGTTATCCAGGAAGTAGCCAAAGAAGTGAGCGGCAAAGCTCGAATAATAAAGATCAATATTGATAAGAACACGCAGGCCGCACAAGCCTACGGCGTATCGGCTGTGCCTACCTTTATAATCTTCAAAGAAGGCAAAATACTATGGCGCCATCCCGGTATGATCGATAAGCGAAGCTTGCTCAATGTGATCATGCAACACACTTAACACGCCATTCCCCAATAATATGTACTTTAGTAGTGACATTGTTGAATTATGCAAATCACTGCAATAGGATATCATTTAGGAGAACGGCTAGACCTTAAACTAATTAAGAACAGTCTTGCCTTTCATTGCGTTTATGCCGACCCCACCGAACTGATCTACGAAACAAGCCAATACTCCTGGTTTCAGGTATTCGACTATGGAAGCGTGGTTTTCTTCGGCATAGAAAAGACAGTACAAACAGATATTATCGGTTCCATCCGTAAAATATTGGCGTTGGCCGTAAACGAATTGGAAAGCGAGCAGATCAATATAGAAATAGTCCCCGACTCGCCCACAAAAGCCCTCTTCGATAAGGTCATCGTTAACCACATCAATGTAGATGTAGCCAAGATCATTATGCTGAATGTGGCCCAGTCGGTAGCGCTGGACTATTACATCGAGCAAACCAATATCCTGTTGGAGCAGACGGCCTTCTTCAGCGATGAGTTGGAACACAAAGGACGGTTCTCGATCAAAGGCAAGCGGCTGCTGAAATACATTGGGAAAGCGCTTAACCTGAAAAACAGGATTGCCCGCAACCTATATATATTCGATAGTCCCGATATCACTTGGGAAGACCAATACCTCAACGAGCTGAATGCCCAGCTCAACCTTGAGCTGGATATCAGGATACGCTACCGTAGCCTGCAGGAAAGTCTCGACATCATCCAGGAAAACCTCGAAATTTACAAAGACATCAATCAGCACTCACATAGCTCTACACTGGAATGGATCATTATCATCCTAATCGCAGTAGAGATCGTGAACCTTTTTGTGGAGCGGATATTCTGATGTCACACTGAGCGCACTATGTCACACTGAGCCTGTCGAAGTGTGTAATATGAAATCATTGTTAAGTCGCCTGTAAGCAAAGCAGATCACCCAATACAAAGATATGTTTGCCGATATGTTACCTGTAAAACAAGCGACCCGCTATTGCCTGTTGGGCATTTCCTTATTGATGGCACTGTCCAATAGTCTGCAGGCACAAACCACTATAAATATTGCCATACCCGGCAAACCACTGCCGGCCTGGAAAGAAGGCTACCTCGATCTGCATCACATCAACACGGGTAGAGGCAATGCTTCCTATTATATTTTGCCCGATGGCACTACGATCTTGTTTGATGCAGGTGAAATGGACCCTACGAATCCAAGAACAACTTCCAAACGCAATACGGTATTACGTCCAAATGAAAGCCGGCAACCCTATGAGTGGATTGCTCGCTACATTCAACAGGTAGCACCAGCCATCAGGAAGGCCACGATCGATTATGCAGTGATATCCCACTTTCACGACGATCACTTTGGAAGCTGGTACCCGGCAGCGCCACTGTCGGCAGATAAAAGCTATGCATTGACAGGCATCACAGGCGTGGGCGGCATGGTGCCTGTACGTAACCTGCTGATACGCGACACTACTTATCCGGTACCAATGTCAACATTGTTGGCACGGTATGCAGGAGGCGAAACCCATTTTATAAAGACATGGCAAAACCTACAACAGTACATGCAAACCGAAAAGCGGCAGCATGGCATGCAGGTCCAATCACTGAAAGCCGGTTCCCGAACACAAATAGCCATGCAGTACAAGCCTGCACAGTTCCCCGGCTGTTATGTACAGAATGTAAAATCGAATGGCTGGATATGGACAGGAAAAGACAGCACAGTAATACAACACTTCCCAGCCGTTGATCCCGCCAATAGTAAAACATGGCCGGATGAGAACAGCCTGAGCAATGTGCTCACGATAAACTATGGCCCCTTTGTTTATTATACAGGTGGCGATTGCGGAGGCAATGTGTTCTTAGGCGATGCTGCCTGGCGTGATGTGGAAACACCGGTAGCAAAAGCTGTCGGACAGGTGGAAGTAGCTACGATGGATCACCACGGCAACCGTGATGCGGTCAACGAATTCCAGATCAGAACCTTTCAGCCACAAGTATGGGTACAGCAGGTATGGACGGCCGATCACCCGGGCCATGAAGTACTTATCCGCGTCACCTCTCCATACCTATACACAGCAAAGCGCGATCTCTTCGCCACCAACATGATGGAGCCCACCAAACTGGTTATCGGACCATTGATCGACAGAGCTTACGCCAGCCAGCAGGGGCATATTGTAGTACGTGTATTACCCGGCGGTAAAAGCTATTATGTAATTACGCTGGACGATAGCCGGGAAGATATGCCCGTTACGAAAGTGGTTGGCCCATATACAAGTCGTCAGCGCCAGTAATAAAACTAATCATACCGCTTATAGACACCTGATAATCTTTTTCGAATACCCGAAAAAGGTCATCGGTAAAAAGTGCCATACAAGAAGTAGAAAGTGCAAGCCCTGCACAATATGTCTACGTTATTTTTGTGCCCGTCTATGGCAAAGAAGCAGATACCCAATTATTCTATAAGAACTATCCGCGAATACGAGCATGTTCCGGATTCAATCATAGCTTACCGCTTAAATCAATATCTGAAGACGAGGACGTATCTGTTTCCGTCCATAGGCAGTCATACTACAAGATTCATTCAATTCCCC
This sequence comes from Paraflavitalea sp., assembly GCF_059502485.1. Lineage (NCBI taxonomy): Bacteria > Pseudomonadati > Bacteroidota > Chitinophagia > Chitinophagales > Chitinophagaceae > Paraflavitalea > Paraflavitalea sp. The sequence goes on along the minus strand of NZ_JCACET010000011.1, from coordinate 1,180,836 downwards.
TTTTGTTATTCTAAGTGTTTGTCAGCATCTGTGAGGAGGTGCTAATGTTGGTTGGAGAGCCAACAACCACACCCGGGAGGGAAGGTAAGTTTACCTTCTTTTCCCGGTTTTTATTTGCGACCGTCGTTAGTTAGAAAGTGCACAATGCGGCAGGCATGCCCATTGCTTTTTTCATTCTTCTTATCAGCTATTTTTAGTTGTAATTGATGCTTTCCTTCGGTTAGCTCACTACTGAATAATATATACCAGGGTAAGTGAAGCGATCGGCTCCATTGAGTAAAGAGGTCGATCTCTTTAAACGGTCCATTGTCGATAGAATAAGAAACAACCCCGGCATCGCTGCCCGACACGATAGCCATGCCAATGGCAGAGCCTTTAAACGACAAATTAAGCGTGGCTCCGGGTACAGTAGCCTCCAGCATAGGGCGGTTCACAAAACCAGGCCGGGTCTTAAGACCATCAGTAGGTGTCCAGCTGGGATTTAGTTGCCAATTGCTGTCAGTACGGGCATGCTTAATAGGATAATATCTTCCTTTCTCTATAACATAAAGATCCAGCGCATTGGGCAGCGCGTGTCTTTGCTTTGCGATCGAATCCTGTGCTGCCTGGGCAAAACAACGTTGCAGCAACTCCTTGATACTGGCAAAATACAATTGCTGACCAAAAGGAGAGGGATGTAGGTCTTTAAAATCTTTCTCCCACGAAAACTCACCATGTCGCATCCGGTCATGCACCTCTTTAGCGAGGTTGATAGAAGGAAGCGCATACTGAGCAGCCACCATTTCATGATTCACGATCTCTGCCGGAGTATGGTTATTGTCGTAATCTTTAGTTTTATCAGGATCGGCAAACGACATGATAATAATGTTCATGCTGGGATTGGAACGCAGTGCATGACGTACAATGCCATCCAGCGTACGCACCTGCGTAATACTGTCCGTGCCGTTTACCCGGTCGTTCACCGCCGTTTCAAGAAACAATAGATCGATTTTTCCGGAATCCAATACATCCTGTTGCAGACGGAACACATGCGGCAGGCTGCCAAGTGAAGGTATACCCGCGCTGATGGAGCGGAAACGACAGGTCGGATAGCTTTGCCGCAGGAAAGAATCTACTTTATTCCTCCAGCCCGGGTTGTGCGTAATAGAACCACCAAGGTAAGCAACGGTGAGCTGCTGACGTTGGGTGATGGTTGCGTAACTATTCTTTAACCCATTCCTTACATTGATAAAATTGTCATAGGGGAGAGACGCCGTTTCCTGTGCCAGGCAGGCGAACAGGAAAGCACAATGAACAAACAACAAAGCAATAAACCGGTACATGCAAACTATTTAGAAGTTGCAATCTATCCGATCCGGGTGGTAAGTCAATAACTTTTACTGGCGATTCTATCAGCTATTTTAACTTGAACGAATAATAGCTCATTTCGAACGGAACCCTCCCTTTTTTGTCATTTCGAACGGAGCGATAGCGAAGTGAGAAATCTGCTATCGAAGCAAGCGCTCTGGCCGTGTACCGAATTGCCCGGCCCTTTAGGGCCGGGTTAAAAGATTGTGCACCTTCTTGGGCTTTAGCCCAATAGTGAGTCCCGCCCTCCTTGGGCGGGACTGCTTAAGGTCTCTCCACTCACTCCTTATTTTGGTTTCTCCGTAACTAAACTAAGCTATTAATACTTTTAACTGCTGTTCTATATGATAAATAGCTTTCACTGTCTTGTAATAAGAATCTGGCGTAACAGAGATCGAATCAATACCCATCTCCACCAGGAACTGTGCAAAGTCCGGGAAATCGGAAGGTCCCTGCCCGCAAATACCTACAGGGATATTAGCCTCCCTGGCCGCATGAATAAGCATCCTGATCATAGACTTGACAGCCTCATTGCGCTCGTCATAAATATGAGCCACCAATGAAGAGTCACGATCGAGGCCCAGCACGAGCTGTGTAAGGTCGTTGGAGCCGATCGAGAATCCATCCACATGACGGGCAAACTCCCTTGCCATGATGATGTTCGAAGGCAACTCGGCCATGAGCGTCACTTGCAAACCATCTACACCACGCTCCAGTCCACCTTCCTTCATGGCATCATATACTTGGTTCAGCTCTGTTACGGTACGGCAGAATGGGATCATTACGACAATATTCTTCAGCCCCATCTTTTCACGGGCATGCTTGATAGCCCTGCATTCCAATAAGAATGCTTCTTTGTATTGAGGAGAGTAATACCGGGATGCACCCCGCCAGCCGATCATGGGATTCTCTTCAGACGGCTCAAAATGACAGCCACCCAGCAGGTTGTAATACTCATTACTCTTGAAGTCTGAAAAACGTACCAGCACTTTGTTAGGATAGAATGCAGAAGCTATTTTAGAGATACCCTGCGATAACTTCTGCACAAAGAAATCTTCTTCATCCTTGTAGCCCCGCGTAATATCTTCTATGGCAGCTGTGAGCTTGGCATCGTTCAGTCGGCGATGATGCAACAACGCCAGGGGGTGAACCTTAATATAATTGTTGATAATGAACTCCTCCCGCGCCAACCCTACACCTTTGCTGGGAAGACTGGCAAAACGAAAAGCCATGTCAGGGGAAGCTACATTGAGCAATACAGGCGTCTCTACCTCCGGAAAATCGCTTTGGTCAAACGATACGGTCTCGAAAGGAATAATACCTGCATAGATTAATCCTGTTTCACCTTCAGCACAGGAAGCAGTAACAAGCTGTCCTTCCTGTAATAGCTGTGTAGCATTCCCACAACCAACAATAGCAGGCACGCCCATTTCGCGCGCCACAATAGCGGCGTGACAGGTGCGCCCTCCTTTATTGGTAATGATAGCCGCTGCCTTTTTCATGATGGGCTCCCAGTCGGGGTCAGTCATATCAGTTACCAGCACATCGCCTTGCTCAAATTGAAGTGCATGTAGATTTTGTGTATCCATGGAGTCCAATATCCTCACTTTGCCACTGGCAATTTTATCACCTACAGCAATACCCTTGGCGAGTATTTTTTCTGCCCTGTCTGCATCCTGTATGCTGTATTCAGTAAAAGTACCTGCCCGCTTACGGGAGTGGATCGTTTCAGGACGGGCCTGTACGATGTACAACTCCTTTGATAGACCATCAACAGCCCATTCCACATCCATGGGGCACCAACGTTGGTGAAGCGTGGAATAATATTTTTCAATGTCCATGACCCATTTGCTGAGCAGCAATACGATATGGTCCGGAATACAGAAGTTATTCTTTTCGTACGGGCTGGTGTTTACAACGGCCACCCGCTCTCCAGGTTCATCACCATAGACCATCTTTTTGTCTTTGGTGCCCAGCTTCTTTTCAATGATAGACTGAAACCCTTTTTGCAAAGCAGGCTTAAATACAATGAACTCATCTGGCGACACGGTGCCCTGCACGACGAGCTCTCCCAGTCCAAAAGCACCATTGATTACGATGGCATCTTTGAATCCACTTTCAGTATCTAATGAGAAAGCTACGCCGGAAGCCCCAAGGTCAGACCGCACCATTTTCTGCACACATACCGATAAACCAATCTTAAAATGGTCATATCCAAAACTTTGCCGGTAGCTGATGGCCCTGTCCGTAAAGAGAGAGGCAAAACAACGCTTTACGGAGTCCAGCAACTGATCAATGCCTTTCACATTGAGGTAAGTGTCCTGTTGTCCGGCAAAAGAAGCGTCGGGCAGGTCTTCGGCTGTCGCAGACGAACGCACCGCTACATCGGTAATGACCTGTTTGTACTGCTCAGACAATTCATCATACGCATCACTGATCTGGTCGATCATTTCAGGAGGAAATGGACTACGGGTAATAAGCTGCCTGATAGCTGCGCCGCCTTGTTGCAGAGAAGTAATATCATCCACCTTGATAGACTCCATGATCTGCTGTATCCGCTCTTCCAGCTTGTTGAAGCGGATAAACTTGGTGTAGCCAGCTACGGTGATGATAAAACCCTGAGGGATCTTTACACCCAGTGGAGTAAGATGCTGCAGCATTTCTCCGAGAGAAGCATTTTTTCCGCCTACCAGGTCGATGTCCTTAATGCCTGCCTGGTTGAGCGCCATGATGATACGACTTGACATGTGTTTTTGTTTTTCCGGTGAATAGTAAGCAATAGATTTCCTGGCCCATATTATTTCAATGAGTCAAATAGATAATAACCAATGGACTATTGGGATTGATAAAGAAAAGCAAAAAGCAGGCAAAGTGTTTGCGATACACATAGGAGCCCTGCTCATTGGCCGCAATCATAGAGGCCTGTAACTTGATCGTGAAGACAAAAGTATAAGCATTTACTAAAACTACTTACCACGCTATTACCTATTTTTTGTACTATCTTACCATCAGAACCATACCTTAGTGTATATTTTATACCATGAAAGTATTAAAATCGATTTAGCATGAAGGCGCATTTAATGAAGATTCACCTGGAAGCAGAACATTCCTTTAGTGTGCGCCATGCTATATTGCCGCATTTTTACAATCACTGGCATTATCATCCCGAACTGGAACTGGTACATTTTATAAAAGGCTATGGCCGACAATTCATTGGTGACCATATCCACCACTTCAAGGCCAATGATATGATTCTGTTGGGTTCCAACTTGCCCCACTGGTTCAGGAGCGATGAAAAATACCTGCGTAAGAACTCCACATTACAGGTAGAAGCGATCGTGGTACATTTTACGCCGGAATGTCTGGGCGCAGACTTCTTTAAATTACCGGAGAACAAAGACGTATTGAGATTATTCGATAAGGCCCAGCAGGCTGTGCGTATCAAAAACCAGACGAGGATAGCGGTAGCCGGATATATGCAGCAATTGGTAACGGCCCGTAAAGGCGAACGCCTTATTTTACTGATGCAGATACTGCATGCAATCGCCGGCTCACGGCAAACCAAAACAGTGTGTAGTAAAGGATTGGATTTCCAGTACAACGAAATGGAAGCCGATCGCATGAACAATATATACCAGCATATTATGAAGAACTTCTCCCGCGAGATCACGCTGGAGCAGATCGCTAAAGTGGCACACATTAGTCCCAACTCGTTTTGCCGCTACTTCAAGTCTCGTATTAAAAAGACTTTCTCCCAGTTCCTCATGGAAGTGCGGATAGGGCATGCCTGTAAGCTGCTGGCCGAAACCCAGAAAAGCATTGCAGAAGTATGTTACGAGAGCGGCTTCAACAACTTCTCCAACTTCAATCGCCACTTCAAGGCAATCACTGGTAAAACACCGATGGCCCACCGCAAACATTACCAGGTAAATGAAGTAAGCTAAGCGATTGATTATTCCAGTAGGTTCAGCATGGATACAAAGTCATCTGGTGGCATTAGTTTTAATGAACGGTCAGTCAGTTCATAAGGCAATAATTGAAAAGAGTTCTGATAATACCAGTATAGTTTCGGGCTGATGGAGCCCGGCCCTTGTTCATACATATAATTGGTGAGCGGGATAAAATGATTGACCGCCTTGGCAACCTGCATATCTTCAATAGGATAGAATAGAGCACAATGCCTGTGTGGAATACTTATCAGCGACCCGTATGTCCCTGTGAGCGATGGATGTTGTTGTAATTCCAGTAAAATATTGGGCACAAAGAAATGATCCCCCTCAGTCATGAAAATATCAAATCCTTCCAATCGATGACTGGATATTTCAGTTTTATAATTGGACCTTATATTTGAAATGCCTATCTCGAAAAGCTCATCCTCCGATTTGTTCCAAAGGACACTCTGTTCAGGCTTTACATTTGACACACTATGCGGAAAATCGAAGACCAGCATGGCGATAATGCCATCCATTATATTTCTTGTAATAACAATGTCATCGCCTATACTACTGATATATTCCTTGTTGTAGAGCCTTACCCCAAGAAACGGGCTCACATAATTAAAATCGTGTGCATGAGCTTCAAACTCACGGCCGAACTTATCAATCTGCTTGAAAGAGTCAAAGTGTGTAGTGATCAGTTTCTTCCATTCATTGGCAGGAGCCTGTTTACATTGTTGAGCAATGTTATTTAAACCATGACTAGTTTTTTCCTTGTATTCATTCTCAATAGCAAAAGCAGCTTCTTCATAATCACGTTCTACGTCCTTTCCCTTTAAATAGCCCTCGAGGTGAGATATGAATCTGTTATATTCTTCCTGGCTAAAGAAGGAAGCCCATTCGGGAACCGGTAATAATGGCTTTTTACGCTTAAAAAAGGAGAACACGGCTTATGTGTTTAATAATGTAATGATCGTTAAGTCCTCAATATAGAGCAGGAAGTTAATAACACCAAGTCCTGGAATAGGCCACTTTGGTTTAACGTCGTTGGTAGTCAGTAGTTCAAGACACAGAATGCATGATGCTGTACTCAAAAAAATCCCCGGTATTGGTTGTTCTTATTTCAACCTTCGCGCCTTACTTTTGCACAAATTTCACAATTGAAGCAGGCAGGCGCCATATTATTGCTGGTGATCGTAATGGCACAAACCTTCAGCAAATGCTGGCTGGTGGTGAGCTTTGCCATCAACCAGCGTACCATTGCCGCTACCTTGTGTGAGAACCGAGCAAAGCCCAACTCCGATTGTCACGGTAAATGTTACCTGCGCAAGCAAATGACCGCCCAGGACAAGCAGGAGAGCACTCCCATGAATGGCGGTAAAGAAAAATTCGAAGTATTCCTGTTCAACGAAGTTGCAGAAGAAGCACATCTTGAACTATCTATAGAAATATCCACTCGTTTCCCCGCTTATGCAGCACATATCATCCAACAAGACGTTGCTGCCATTTTTCATCCTCCACGAGCGTAATAATCCCGTAGTGTAACCTGCATGTACGTTATCTCCTTGCTTACCGGTGAGCAAAGTGGGTGACGTAGAGCAATCTGACTTCGATTCATCCTTAGATTTTTCCACTTCATACACCCTCCTGTTGAAGTGGCCCGTTGTTCCATGCACTTTTGCGATGGCAAAGGTGGCAAATACTTCATGCCAAAACCGGACGATAATGAAAAGTGTTATTAAATACCTTATCACGCTTTGCAGCGTATTATTTATACAACAGGCAGTAGCCCAATCAGGCAAGTGCCGCGGAAAAGTAATTGACGGCATTACCAAAGAACCCATTGCACATGCCGCTGTACAGATCAAGGCAGCTAAACTGGGTGCTTTTACAAATAATAATGGCGAGTTTGAATTACAACTGCCCGATGGTCAACAACAACTCACAGTCACTTCTGTCGGCTATCAACCCGTTAACCTGCAAGTCGATCGATCACAAACTGAATTGATCATCACCTTGCAGGTCAACAACAGCACCATGCAGGAAGTGGTGATCACTGCCAACAGAGATGTGGCCCGGCGTTCACAGGCGCCCATCGCCATCAATACGCTGACGGCTAAAACCATACAGGATACCAGGCCCATCACGGCAGACCAGGTACTGAATAAAGTAAGTGGCGTATACATGGTAAACCTGGGCAACGAGCAACACTCCATGAGCATTCGCCAGCCCATGACTACCAAGAGTCTGTTCCTCTACCTCGAAGATGGGATTCCCATCCGCACAACCGGCTTGTTCAACCACAATGCTTTGCTTGAAATGAATATGGCTGCCGTGCGAAATATCGAAGTCATCAAAGGCCCTTCTTCTTCCCTCTATGGCAGCGAAGCCATTGGAGGCGTAGTGAATTTCATTACCTTGGCGCCTACGGCTCTGCCTTCTCTTAAGCTGTCTGTACAAGGCAATGATATAGGTTATAAAAGAGCCGAGATACAAACTGGCTTCACCAGTGGCAAGTGGGGCGTAAGCGTGAACGGCTATTATGCCGATAAACGAAACAGCTATATCGAGTACAGCGATTTTCATAAAGGCATTATCAGCGCGCGTGTCGATTACCGCTTTAGTGATAAGACCCTGTTGACGAATACCATCACCTGGATGGATTACTACAGCGATATGCCCGGTGGCATCGACAGTACCAAATTTGCCAATAAATCATTCCTCAATCCGCAAACCTTTACCTACCGTTCAGTAGATGCCCTGCGCTACCGTTCCACACTCCAACACACCTGGAACGACAACAGCAGGAGCAGTGTGTCGTTCCTGTACCGCGATAACACGATCGGGCAAAATCCCTCTTACTCCGTAAAAGACGATTACCGTCGCCAGGGCAACAGTTGGGTGGGGAAGAAAGACCTGGCACATGGAGAGATCAATGCAGCCTCATTCAATAGCTATGTACTCATAGCCCAACACAAACAACAGTTTGCCTGGAAAGAGGCAGCTATCGTTGGCGGCGTAAGCGCTGACATCAGCCCTTCTACATACCGAGCAGATTATATCCGTATAAAGAAGGACTCTGTCAGTGGCAAATACCTCAGCTATGAGCCAAAGGACAGTGTGCTCACGCATTATAGTAACAACATCAACAACTATGCGGCATTTGTGAATGTCGAATTGTCGCCGGTAGAAAAACTACGGGTAGTAGCTTCTTTACGTTATGATCTTTTTCGATACAAGTTCGACAACCATTTAAAGCCTTCCGCTTTTAGTGGCTCGCCCGATACCACCAATCATTTCAGTGCCTTAAGCCCGAAAGTAGGATTCACCTACAACTTCAGCCGCACAGCCGGCATCTATGCCAACTACAGCCAGGGCTTTGTGCCGCCACAAGTCACAGAAATGTACCGCGGCGTAAAAGTGCCCGACCTGAAGTCATCTACTTTTTACAATTACGAAGCTGGTGGATGGCTCACCCTCCTGAAAGGTAAATTGAGCGCTGATGTAAGCCTGTATTATCTCGAAGGAACAAATGAAGTAGTTTCTGTAAAACTGGATGATGGCTCTACAGAAAATCGCAATGCAGGCAAAACCCTGCATAAAGGCATAGAGCTGGGCGTGAATGCTATACCTGTTAAAGACGTGACCTTTCGTTTTAGTGGTGCTTACAGTCGCCATGAGTTCACCAACTTCAACGAGAAAGGCGTAAAATATGATGGCAACGAAATGAACGGTGCCCCCAATTGGATTTACAATACAGAACTGTGGTACCGTCCTTCTTTTGTAAAAGGCTTAAGAGTAGGAGTGGAGTGGCAGCACGTAGGCAGCTACTGGCTCGATCCGGTGAATACAGTTAAATATCCTGGTTTCAACGTGGTGCATTTGCGTGTAGGTTACCAATGGAAAGCAGTGGAAGTATGGGTAAACACCATCAACCTGGGCGATAGTTACTATGCCTATACTGCCAGCAAAAGCAGCTTCGGCTATAGTTATAATCCGGCCGAGCCTCGCAACTTCAACGTAGGACTGTCTTACGATTTTGGTCACCTCTTCAAAAAATAACCCATGACCCTCCGAAAATATATCCGCCGGAACATGTACCGGTCGCACCGTATAGTGAGCCTTATCATAGCTCTCCCCGTACTACTGTGGGCTGTCAGTGGATTCATGCATCCGCTGATGACCAACATCCGCCCGCAGGTAGCTACGCAAAAGTTGACAGCGCCTGTCATTGACACAGCAAAGATTAAAGTATCCCTGGCGCAGGCACTGCAAAAGAATAAGGTGGATTCATTCAGCCGCTTCAGGTTGGTAGCCATTAATGGCAACTGGTTTTACCAGGTGAAACTGCCGTGCAATCCTGTGTTGAAATATTACAGCACGGATAGAGGAAAGTTGCTGCCCGATGGTGACGAACTATATGCCCGCTACCTGGCCAAACAATTCCTCGAAGGAGACGAACAGGCTGCGGCAGATGCGAAGGCCAGTAAGATGCTCGCATCACTTAAGCCCGAACCCTTGCCCGATGGCAGTACGACTCCCGCGGCAGAAGCATTGAGCGGTGATCATGATTGTTGTACCAACACGATGTTCACGATCATGAATGTCACCAAGGGGGTAAAAGTTACTACAGTAGACCTCGTCGAACAATTCGATAGCGAATACAAATATGTGAACCGTTACCTGCCTGCTTACAAAGTAAGTTTTGACCGGGCAGACGGCATTCGTATTTATGTAGAGACCGCGCAGGACCGGTTTGCTTTTGCAGTAGACGACCGGCGTGCTGCTTTCGATACCTTCTTTTCCTGGTTTCATACTCTGGGATGGTTGGACTTCATGGGGAAAGGAAAGCATGTTGTAGAGATACTGATCATGCTAATGGCGATGTTCACCACAATCATGGGTCTGTACATGTTCTTCACCACGAAGACAAAGAAGGCAAACGGCAACTCTACAGTTCGTGCCCGCCGCATACACCGCTACACTTCACTCACCGCTTCTTTATTTACCCTGCTATTTACATTCAGTGGTGCCTTTCATGCATTTGAAAAACTAAATACAGATACCCGCGCTATTACTGCAGCCGATAATCGTTTTGCTACAGAACAGGCTGCGCCCGACTGGCAAAAAATATATGCAGCAGCCGGCGAAGATAAAATGATCACGAATATCTCATTGGTGAAAATGAATAGCGGTGAATACTGGCAGGTGTTTCATAAAAGCGCTAAACCCTCGACAGCGAAATCAACCCCTGCGGGTAGTAAGGACCTGATGAAGAACATGAGCGTGCCACCTCCCAATACATTGTACATATCAGCAACCGATTATAAGTTGCTTGCAGGTGGCGAAGAACAATACGCACGTTACCTGGGCTCCCTGTTCAGCGGGCGACAAGCTGATAAAATTCTCAACACAACGGTCATCACCAAATTTGTGGATGAATACGGCTTTGTAAATAAGCGTTTGCCGGTTTGGAAAGTAGGCTATGCAGAGAACAGTAAGGAGAGATACTATGTGGAAACGGGTACGGGTCAACTGGCTACAGTAGTAAACGATAAAGACCTCGCAGAAGGGTACAGCTTTGCTCTCTTTCATAAACACCATTTCATGGACTGGGGCGGCAAACTCACCCGCGACATCAGCACTATGTTCTGGGCTTTGATGCAAGTATTTATGATAGCTGTGGGCCTGTGGTTTTGGTGGAAAACCAAAAAGAAGGTGAGCCAGCCCCAAAGAGCGACCCACCTCCGAACGTAAACCACCGTGTTTATTATGCAGACTACGGATTAGAGCTTTCAGAAAGGTGAGCCGTTCAGCAGAACGACCCACCAGAGAACCCTGATATAAACGGGATTGAGTAATACCAGGTAAATCTGGGTGGGTCGCCCTCAAAACTTGTCCCGCTCTGCGGGAGTGCGGCTCACCCGGATTACGTTATTTAGCGATTACCAACTTCTTCGTCACTTTCAATCCATTGCTACCCTTAGCTGTTACGAAGTAAAGACCATTGGGTAGGTGAGCGAGTTGTCTGCTTACTTTCAGCAAACCATTTGCTTTACCATTATACAGCACGCTCATTTGCTGACCGGCAGCAGAGTGAACAGTAATAGTTACCTGTTGTTCCTGTTCTACCAGCAATTCCATATTTACCAGGCCGTTGGTTGGCACGGGATATATGGTAAGTGAGCCAGGCTGTCTGCCCGCACCTTCAGGCAATTTCACGACTGCTTCACCAAGAGCATTCTTCTTATCCCTGTTACCAGCCTTGTCCTGCGCTTCCACATAGAAACGGTAAGACTTGCCGGCTTCACCCTGAAGCATCACCTTGGTAGCATTACCACCCGGCACATTGGCCCAGGGACCATTATCAGTAGATACATACACATTATAATAATCCACGCCCGATCCGGCATCGTAAGCACTGTACTCCAACACTACCAGGGTATCCTCATAGATTTTGGCACTGATATGACTCACCGGTTTTACCGCGTCGATCGTGTTCTGCCATGTATTGGTAAGAATAGGTTCGTTGGTGTCGAACACGATGGAAGCGCGGGAACGGAGCTGTGTACCATCCGCCAGGCCCTTCTTTGGTGCGATGGTGTAGGATACACTACCCTCACCGGAAGGAGCATCTGTATTCGGAGGCAGGAAGCCGTCGAAGTCGGGCAGGTCGCCGGTTTGCGGATCGATAGCAGTAAATAGCCAGAACACGATGCCTGTTGTTGTGTCCAGCGATGCATTGATACGCACCTTCATGTTGATATGAGGCAACAGGCTTTTTTCAATCATGAACTGCTTCCGGCCTTTAGGTACCGTGAACTGATGTTTGCCGACTGTTACAGAGCCAAACTCAAAGGAAGACAGATCAAACTTGGTACGATCGATGGTATCGATGATCCGCACGATCTGTGCATCCGCTTTGGCAGTGTCCACATTCTCGAAGGTGATCAGGAATGGCTGCCTGTCGTTTGAGTTGATATAGCGCGCTGCCTTAAAACCATTGGGGCCATAGATCGCATTAGGGTCATAAGAAGTACGCGTTTCTGAATCTTTCTCGCGAGGGTCAGTGATATCCTCTTCTTTGTCCAGCAACTCCCTTAATTTATCTGCCTGCTCCTTATGTTCGGGACAGTTCTCTTCAATGTATTTGATGAGTAGTTCAATTTCCTGTACGCCATTCTTAAGATGCTTGGCGCCTTTCAGCCCGGCTTCCAGGAACTCCAGTTTGCGCAGGTCATCGATACTCATTTGTCCGCTTTTAAAAGCTTCCTCCCACAGGCGTGCTTCCTCATCTTTCATGCGAATGCGGTTCTTCCGTTGTGCCTTGCTTTGGTATTTTTTCGGTCTTACTGCCAATTCATCAAATTTGGTTTTATGATTCAGCGCAGCCTGGTTGCTGGCATGTAGCTTCTCGGTGATGTCTGTCGATCTCTTTTTGATCAAAGCACCTGCGCCGATATCGATTGCCTGATCGAAAGCGATCTCTGCCAACTGCTGCTGGGCAAATTCATCAGCTTCCAGGCCCTGCTTATAATAGTCGCTGTACTCACTTTCAGTAAGGTCGTCGGCGCCATAATACCAGGCCCAGAAACGGTGCGCTGCTACCTTGCTGCCAACATCGATATGTTTTTGCGTCACCTTCAGCGTTTTCACGGCCACCTGTGCCGGTATCTTGGTAGCCGGGGGCACCTTTAGCTCATCCACAGCAATGTCCAGCGTATTGATCGCCAGCTCTACTGCCTGTGGACTGGTGAACACCGTTTGTATGTTGAACGTTTCACAGGAGCCAAACTGGTTGGGCTTTACAGTATATGTGTAGAACTTATGGTGGGCGGAACTGTCCGATTTCATACGGAAGGGTAGCTCAATAGTGGAGCCTGGCGGAACAACCGGTACGGTGAAATAACGTACATAACCATTATAAGGCTCCATCAGGAAGGTATCGATAGGCGTAGTAGTGTTGATGTCATATACCCAGCTCAGCTTGCTGTTAGGTGTCTTCACTACTTCGCCATCATCCAGCGTTACAGATGCAAAACCGTTAGGGTCGGGCCGGTATTCTTTACCAAGCCATTCTATCTGCGCCGATTTAGGCCATATCATCGCTACAATCACGCCACGCGCCACTGTGTTGCCCCGGTTACCTACCACGAGATTGAAGTTGCTGGTGCGGCCAGTCCTGAAAATGCCGGGGCCTGTTACCTCCGACCAGGTTTCTGGATAGATCATGGCGCTGATCTTAAACGCTTTGGTATACACTATGGCCGCTTCGTTGGGAAACTTGACTTCAAGGTCATATTCGCCTGGTTTGGCAAAATGCAGATCGAATAAAATACCCAGTTGGTTGCCCTTGGGGTTCGTATACTTCTCGATGGTGTTCAATGTTTCACTGCCATTCTTCAGGGTCACGGTAGTATTGGCATCCAGCCCGCCACCGAAGATGGTCATGCTGAGATCCCCGCCTGCACCGCTTTCTGTTGGGGTGAAAGATTCGATGCCGGAAATGGTAAGCGACTTCTTAGCCGTATCGCTGAAGTTGCAGGTTGCATTGGTGGCGATCAGTTGTATGTCATAAAAACCGGGCTTCAGCTGTTGCAAAGGATGCGTCACCGTGCTGGTCTGGTTGTTGAACTTCCACAGCAGCTTGTTGCTGTTCCTGCTTTCATTCATAAACCCAAACTCGTTACCCGTTCTCGTATAACTGAACGCTGCGATAGGACGGTTGTCGTACACTTCGAAACGTACACTATAAGTAAATGACCGGCTGCTGCCCTGATACAGGCTTATGTAAAGACTGTCGGTGCTGTTACAATTCACTTCGATGGTGTCGCGCACAATGCCACCCACGGCTACTGACGCACCAACAGCACTTTTAGCTGTCAGTTGACGGCGGTTCCTGTCATAGGCCCATAATCCAAAAGAACCATCTGAGCCCCCCGTATGCACACCCTCTATATACACCTTCACGGAGCTTTTAGCGGGCACGGCTATTTTGTAATAATCATAGCGGTCTACACCGGCAGCACTGTTGTATCCTAATAACCCTTTGGCAGTATCGCTGTGCTTGATTGATAATGCTTCTTCAAAAGTATTATTAGGCTCCCTGTCGCCAGTGAGCGCTCCCGGCATCTCATAACGTAACTTATAACTATAAGACCGGCTGCTGCCCTGGTACACAAGTAGGTAAATACTGTCAGCAGCGCGCGATGGTATCAGCACGGTATCGCGTACGATATCGCCTTGCTTGGCGGTGTTGCTCCCAACAGCTGCCAGGTAACTGATCTGCCGCCTGCTCTTATCATACGCATAGAAAGAAAAAGAACCATTGGCGCCACCTGTATGTACCCCTTCAAGGTATACAGTAACGGTGCCATCAGCAGGCAGCAGCGTCTTGTAATAATCATAACGATCGGTCACGTTATCTGCTTCGTAACCAAGGTGGCCGCTTGCTGTTGTGTGGTGATCCAATGCCAGCGCCTGCACAAACTCACCATTAGGCTCTCGGTCATTGTCACTTTGGTCCAGCACTTCATACCGCATCTTGTAACTGTAAGATCGGGTGCTGCCTTGGTACACGTATAAGTATATGGTGTCTGCCTGACGGGAAGTGATACGAACTGTGTCCCGTACGGTTTCGCCTTGTTTGGTGGAGGTACTGCCTGCACTGGCGAGGTAACCGATCTGCCTTCCACTTTTATCCAGCGCATAAAAAGAAAAAGAACCATTGTAGCCGCCTGTATGTACGCCTTCGAGATATACGGTAACGGTGCCATCGGCTGGCATCACGGCCTTATAATAATCATACCGGTCAGTCACATTATCTGCTTCATATCCAAGATGCCCCTGTACCGTAGCATTATAGTTGATGGGAATCGCATCGGCACGCACATTGTTAGGCTCCGGATCATTGGCACTCTTGTCAGTCATTTCATACCGCATCTTGTAACTGTAAGAGCGGGAGCTACCTTGGTAAAGGTATAGGTATACGGTATCAGCCTGCCTGGAAGTAATGCGTACGGTATCACGCACAGTGCCCCCATATTGAGTATCATTGCTACCCACATTGGCGAGATAGCCGATCTGCCTTCCGCTTTTATCAAGTGCATAAAAAGAAAAAGAACCTGCATAACGGCCAGTGTGCATGCCTTCAAGGTATACAGTAATGGTGCCATCGGCTGGCAACGCGGTCTTGTAATAATCGTAACGGTCGGTTATATTATCCGCTTCATATCCAAGATGGCCGGAAACCGTTTCCTGCTCTTTGAGCGGCACCGCCTGCGCCATGGTATTATTTAGTTCCGGGTCGTTGGTGCTTTGATCAGTAATTTCATAACTCATCTTGTAACTATAGGAGCGGGAACTGCCCTGGAATACCAGCAGGTATATCGTATCTGCCTGCAGCGAAGTAATACGAACAGTATCGCGTACGATGTCGCCTGGCTTTGCTGTGGTATTGCCTACACTGGCGAGGTAGCCGATCTGTCGCTGACTTTTGTCATATGCATAAAAAGAAAAGGAGCCATCATAGCCACCAGTGTGCACACCCTCAAGATACACAACCAGCGTACCATCGGCCTGCAGACTGGTCTTATAATAATCATACCGGTCGGTAACATTGTTGGCTTCCTGTCCCAGTTGGCCTTGCATGGTCTCTCCCATGTTGAATGCACCTGCCTGTGCAAACGTATTGTTGGGCTCAGGATCATTGGGGTTACGATCAGTTACTGTATAACTTACTTTGTAACTGTAAGAACGGGTGCTGCCCTGGTACAAAAGGATATAAACACTATCGACGCTACGTGAGTATACACTGAGAGAATCGCGCACGGTTTGCCCCTCGATAGTAGATGTGCTGCCCGCATTAGCCTTGTAGCCGATTTGCCGCCCGGCTTTATCGTATACATACAATGAAAAAGAACCCGCGTAGCCGCCGGTGTGTACCCCTTCCGCATACACCTTGATAGTACCATCTGCCGGCAACAATGTTTTATAATAATCATACCGGTCCGTCACATTATCTGCTTCGTAACCAAGGTGCCCTGCATAACTTTTGTCATGCTCCATCGGTGTGGCATTACTGAAGTGCCCGTTGGGTTCCGGGTCATTGGCGCTCTGATCCAATACCGCATACTTCAATTTATAATTGTAAGTACGGCTGCTGCCCTCATAGATCAGCAGGTAAATACTGTCGGCAGCCCGGGAGGTAATGCGCACCGTGTCGCGTACGAGATCACCTGCCTTCGCCGCGCTGCTGCCAACGGAAGCATCGTATCCGATCTGCCGCCCGCTTTTATCATAAGCATAAAAAGAAAAAGAACCATTAGCGCCACCCATATGGGTGCCTTCAAGGTAAACAGTCACGGTCCCATCGGCCGGTAACAATGTTTTGTAATACACGTAGCGTGCTGCGGGACTTACGGAGCCTGTCTGCTCCGATCCTGCGGAAATAGGCAGCGCGGTACTGAAATTGGCCTGCGCCATCAATAATACCGGACATAATACCGGTAAGAGGAGGAGTAAAATTCTTCTCATACAAGTTGGTGGTTAAATAAGTAGAAATGCAGGATAGAGGCGGCAGATCTTAGAATATAGGGCTGTCTATATCCCTATATCAATCAACTTGCAGGAAGGTGAACAGGAATTGTTAACTTTTTTTGGAACGCAGGCGGCGGACCCATATCAGGCCGCCAATGACCAATAGGGCGGCAACCGGGATGGCAATCCATAACCAGGTAGAGGAGGAGTGGGCCAAAGGCGCATCGTCGCCGATAAGTGTCATGCCGGCCCAGAAATAAGGGTGATTTAACTCCGGAGGCGCTTTTTGCAGGTACTCCAGTTTGGCTGCCCGTAGCGCCTCGCTTTTGGACGCACCGCTGGCCAGGTGTTTATAAAACAGCGTAATGATCTCTGCACTTGACTTTTCATCGATCTTCCACAGGCTCATGACCACCGAGGGACAGCCGGCATACATAAAGCTATGGGCCAGGGAAATAACACCTTCCCCCTGGTTCCAGGCACCGGTGCCTGTTTCGCAGGCAGTCAGCACCGCCAGCTCCGCCCGCAATTCCATGCCATATATTTCATAAGCATGCAGATAACCATCTTCGCTGTCGGTAGAGTCTTCAGCCGGAGGTTTGGCCAGGAAGAACCTCGACTGCAGCGGCGATCCATTATTGATCTCCGCGTGTGTGCCGAGATGCAGAATATTATACCGGTTGGCCGCCTCCTTGAAAGTACTTTCCATCGCATGAGGTCCGGTAAAAAGATCAGTGCTTACATAGCGTCCTATCTGTTGGGCCGCATTCAACGCAAAAGGCTGGCGCAGCAGCGACAGATAATGCTGGTCGGCCAGCAAGCTATCCTTGATATCCTTGCGGTAAGCAGCTTTCATCTCATCCGTAAACACAGGAGTCAGCAACAAAGCCTTGTCTGCTGTTTGCCTGCCCGCAGCTTTATATTGCAGGGCGCTCGTCGCAGAAAGTTGGTAAGCAATATTATAACGTTGTATGAGGTAAGGTAACTTGTTGAATGCCGCTACAGCCGCATCCGATACCAGCAGCTCGAAATTCAAATAATACAGATCGGCATCGGGTACGATCAACAATTTATCCGACAGCAACAGCGGCACAGCTGGTGCAACGAGCGCGTCATACAGCCGGTAAGCAGGCGCCACAAAAGCGGCCGGTTGAAGGTTATATAATTGTTGCAATGTCTTCACATCCTCCAGCGTCTTCCGGGGCAGGCGCTTCATAACGAGGTTGCGCGCATTCAGTACAAACAGGAATACATAGTCGTCGGTAACAGTATACTGTAACAACGTTTGCTTTTCATTCAACAACTGCTGCCGTATCTCATCAATGGAAAAAGGCTTCACGCGGTACTTCAACTGCGTAGCTGCATTTCCTGATTGTAATAAACTGTCCTGGAAACGGTAATACGATTCCATGGTGCCCGTAAGCAGCGAAAGCAGAGAGTCGTTATTGCTGCCGGCATCGAGGTATTGCGCATTGAGCTGACTGATACGTTTGCGCAATTGCAGGTCTTTATTAGCCATTACATCCTTTGACCCACGTGCGCCATCAACCAATAGGTTATTGGCTGCCAGGCGTAGCAACAACGCTTTACTGTTCTCGCTGAAACCAAAAGCCTTTTCCAGCAAAGCCGGTTTGTTTTCTTGTTGATACAATACCCAGCAGGCCTCGATGGCTGTATTATAAATGTATTTATGGTTAGAGGCCAGTTGCAGTAGGGATGCCTGCGTTCGCAGGGCCGGCAGGCTTTTTTCCAGGTAAGCACTGTAATCATCTGCCAATTGTAGGATGTTCATTAGCCGGGCACTATTGCCATCCTTTTTATACAGTGCCTGTTCAATCGCCGTGCGATGCTGTATATAACGCAGGATAAAATGACTCACTGGCAGTTTTTGAAGCCAGTTACCGGCAGGGAAGGAGCGGAGCTGCAACAGCTCCAGGAAAGTACTATCCGAATAACGCATGGCCTCGGACAACTGATTGGCATCGAGATAAGCTTCACAGATCTTATCAAACTGACCCGCGATCACCACATTCCCCTTGTTGTACCAGCCGCGATAATTGTCGAGCCCCTCCTGCAGCAGGGGTAAACCTTCTGGAAGGCGTTTCATTTTTGCATAAGCCTGCCCCAGCGTAGTTTTATTACTTTGTGTGCGCCTGCTATTGGTGATGCCGGCCTTGGCCTCATGTTGCAGCGCTTGCTGATAGTAGCGCGCTGCCGTTTCAAATTGGCCACGGTCATAAAAAAGATCACCATACTGCGTTTCTATATAAGCAAGGTCAACGGGATCGTTGGGTATTTGTTGCTGCGCAATCTTGTAAGCCCTGGCAAACAAACTATCAGCTTCATCGAAATCCTTCATCACCCGCTTGATATTGGCCACATGACTTAGCGGGCGCAGCATGCCATAACCATCGGCGCCGTAATTCTTTTCATGCAGGCGTCGGCCTTTATCATAATACTCATGCGCCAGCTGCATCTCGCCCATTGCTTCATACAGCCTACCCATATTGTTGTAGCCAATCGCCAATAAGTTGGGATTCTTGTTTTTCAGGTACACCTGTTGAATGATGCGCACCATCTCCTGGCGGTGGTGTAGTGCCTCATCCATACGCAACATGCTCTCATAGATGGAGCCAAGGTCGTTGTGCGCCAAAGCGCGATTCGCATGAACAGCCGGCAGGTGTTTGTCCGCCAGCCGGTACATCTCCAGGCCATACCGTTCCGCTTCACGAAAATTACCGGCATCGTGCGCCAGGTACATCAACGTTTGGTACACGCTGATAAGCATGCGCGAGTCTTTACCCTGTAACCTTTCGATAGCTTGTTGGGCTTTTTCGCCATACAGTATACCATTGGCAAAATCCTGCAGTTCGAGATACATCCAGGATATATCGGTATACAAAGCAATATAGAATTCATTGGGCGCAGCATTGGCAGGTATGTGTTCAAGTCCTCGTAGCAGGTATTGCTTTCCTTCCTGCGCCTGCGCATTATTCACGAGTATCTGGCCCTTCTTGTCCAGCGCCGCAACAATAGCAGTACTATACTGCGGAAGTTGTTTGGTGAGCGTAAGAGCAGTATCTATGAAGGCGAGTCCTTGCGCGGTGCCTTGTTCACGCCAGGCCATATCTCCTTTGTGCACATAGGCCAGCGCAAGACTGTCGGTTTGTTTGTTGTTGCTGAAATAGCGGATAGCCTGCTGTATATACCACACAGCACTGTCGGTCTTCAATGCCTTGTAAGCATCGCGCGAGCGTTGGTAGTAGTCAGATTGAGCAGCCAGCGGTGAAGCAGCTGCCAGTAAGAAAAGCAGGATGATCAGCCCACGCATGGTACAGCTATTTACCGGGTTGTCGCAAAGCTGGTTCAGCCAGCAATTGCTTCGCCCGTTCATCATTGGGTAATTGGGTTAGCCAGTGGACAGCTTCCGTACGATTGTCCGCTTTGAGATAGGATAAGGCGAGATACCAGGTCGCTTTGTCTTTCCACACACTGGTATTATTGTTGGCCACCGGCAGCAGATATTGATTGGCTTCCGGTAATGCATTGTTATTAAGATGAGCTACACCGATGAAATATTGCAGTGTATCAGTAAACCCTTTTTTATTGCCCAGCTTTGTCCACATAGCAGCAGCCTCTTTATACTTCCCTTCTTTATAACTGACCATGCCATCATAAAACGAATAAGCGTCGGTGCTGCTCATGGCTACGGGCAGCCCGGGATCGGCATGAAAGTATTGCGTATACAGGTCCTGAGAGTTTATTTCAGATTTGCGCAGCCACCACGTTGTCCCAATAGCTATGATCAATACGGCAGCAGCGGCATACCACCATTGCCTGTTGAGCCTGCGCACGCGCGCAGGTGTAGCAGGAGGTGTAACAGCGTCAGCAGCTGGCTGCTCCGCAAGAAAACTGCCAGCTTCCACCGAAGCCATCAGCTTGCGTTGCAAGGCCACTTCATTACGCAATTGCGCATCATTGGCCATGGCCTGTACGAAAGCCTGCCGTTGAGCAGTGTCCATGCGCTCAAGCAGGTAACTCTCAATCTGCTCAAACATTTCCTGGCTAATATGGTCCTTATAATCCGCCATTCGCTTTATTTTGTTCGAGGTACAACTTCCTGAGTTGCATCATACAACGGTATTTGATCGTTTTCACACTATCCTCGGTATTGTTGATCTCAGTGGCTATCTGCGCCAGTGACTTCCTTCTATAATAAAATAGTCCCAAAACCTGCCTGCATTTATCACCCAGCTGGGCAAAGCAATCTTTCAGTAACCTGCCTTGCTCCAGTTGTTCTGCCACAGCCTGCGGATCGAAGCCGGGCTGCTCGAGGTCCTCCAGATTATCCTGGTAGTTGGTGCGCGTACGACTGGTCGATTTCAGGTGATTGAGCCATTTGTGTTTGCAGATCTGCCGCAGATAAGCGTTGAATTGCGTGCTGTTGCCGGTGAAGCGACCCTCCCGCAGATTGGTCCAGGCAGCATATACGCTATCCTGGAAAACATCCTGCGCATCGGCCACATTGCCCGAATTTTGCTGTACATATTGCAGCAACCATGGATAGTTTGCTGCGTACACACTATGTAATAACTCGTCAGGATTGGCGCCGGATCGGTCGAATGAGATTTCCAAATGAATACAGTCTTTTCACTCGGAAGATAAAGGATTATTATGATATATCTTCCCACCCTTGCGTTGCCCCTGTATTATTTTACCCGATTGCCCGTGCGGGCGGCGCAAAACTGCGCGATCTGCGTATTTGTATCAACAAAAAGGCCGCTCCGGCTATGATACACACGATGCCGGCTATAGCAAACAAATTGATGGCAGCCGGTTCCACGTCCAGTTTATAAGTAATGATCGCATTGCCAAAAGTATCAGTGTCCTGTTTGATGTCGCTGGCCCCGTCAGGCAGAAACAGCTTCTGCAATTGGTGAATCAGCGTGCCACCGGATATCAGGTTCCCGGTAAGCAGGTAACAGTTGTCGGAAACCTTCGTCACGTTCGGGTTCTTCATGTCGAGCTTTACTTCCCACAACCCTTTGCCTTTGTATTGCGCCAGGCTCCTTGCTTTGAGCGTGGTGAGTGAGGTGCGATCGCTCTCATTGAGATTGGTCTTTACATCATCGATGATATAAGAAGCCATCTGTCGCTCCATATCCCTTTTAAAAATGGTGGGATTGCTGGCCACGGAACTGGCCTTGAAACCCTGCCACTGCATGGCATTCATCTTCATGCGCAACTCCAGTGTGGCATCCCCCAGTTTATCGATATGATAGTCGATCTCCTGGTTGAGCCCGGTGGGGTCCTGCTGTTGCTGACGCGCCATGACATGGCTGGTAAAGAACAGACATACGAGCAACAATATATAAGCTGATAAGTATTTCATAAATGAGCTGTTGAGTTGGTTGAGTAAATGTTAGCGAAGCGATCCAAGAATTTGTTGAGCCAGTTGCGGATTACCATTGTTGATACTCACGATCAATCCTTCCACACGGTCGCCACGTGCCCTTAAGCCACCGATCCAGGGAAAACTTTGACCGTTGCTGCTACTGACGCCATTCACGAGCGTATAGCCATTCCTGCTGCCCGCAGCCTGATATTGCATCTGCATACCATTATTCTGCATCAGGTTACGCAAGTAATCCAGCGCCTGGTTTACATTCGAAGCCCCTTGGAAATCGTACACTTCGGCAGTAGCCGCCTGGTTGGGCGTTCGCATCACGGTGATGAGCATGGGTACTTGTGGATAAGGACGGTTCAATACTTCCGATCCGCTGGGATAAGCAAAAGAGATATTGCGGCTATACTGTACAAAGCCGGCATTGCCGCCGCCGCCGCCTCCATCATTTCCGCCACCGGTATTTCCACCACCGCCACCAGTGCCATTGTTGGAAGGAACGTACACCACATTATTGCCGGGTGCACCACCATTTTCCCAATTGGCTGCTACTTCATCGATCTTCTGGCGGGTAAAAGCGTCCTCTTTCAATTCCATGGGAATGATACCCTGCGTTAGTCCCTCTGTTACATCCACGATGAAATAACGGTCATCACCCATTTGCATACGTTGGAAAAACTCTTGCAGTTCCTTCATGCCGATCTGTAATGCCTCGTCGGCCGATTTAGAGCCGCCAAGACCTGCACCGCCAATAGAAGTAGCCTCGATCGCATAATATTGACCATTCAGCTTGAAGCCGGGGTAAGCATGCCCCGGAATATAGAACACCACGGGGTCGAGACCTGCATTACGCATGATGCTGGCATACAAAAAGCTCAGCTCGATACAAAGACCAGTATTATTGCTGATTACTTCGCGCGGCAGGCGAATGCGTTGCACGAGGGTTTGTACATCACCTGTACTGGAGGGCACCGCCTGTGTGCTGCTATACACCATGCCCGAACGTAACGTCGCTTCATAAATACCTTTGAGGAAACGTACACCCTCTTCGGCAGTGCGCGTCACGCCGGCCGTTTCACCCTTTAATATCTTTTGTTGGATCTTACCGGTGTAGTACCGCACGGCAGGATCTTCGGCAGTGATAAAACATACGGAGAGCGGATTGTTTTGCATCATATCACCAAAGCTGGCAATCTCTGAGGCAGGCATATCGGTATAGGCAAAATCACCAGCCGCCATCATGGTAAACGAGAAAGTCTCCTTCACTTCCTGGCGGTTGCCCTTCGGTCCCCAGGTAATGCGCACTTCTGCTTTCTCTTTCGATTGAGAGTTCTTCTCCGTGATCTTCTGGTCAAAGGCAGGATAACCCATGGCCACTACAGTTTGCCCGGGCAACACGTGAGCCGCAGCAGGCGCTTCAGTCCACTCGTCGATATATTTGGGAATGCGGTATTCCACCTTCATATCCTGCACCATTTCGCCACTGGGGTTTTCGATCACTGCTTTAAACAGGTTGTAGCGCCCACCAAGAACTTCAGGATTGGCGTACACTTTATAAGCTGCAGGCATAATGTAAGTGGCCGGCTTGATCTTTACTTTCAGATCAGCCGCACCGCGGAAAAACCAGCCATAAGCCAGTAAGAGGATGCCTGCTCCCAATAGCAGGACGGGCATCAAATGTTTCTTAAAAAAGGAGGGGGTAGTTGTTTGCATAATTAGTCGGTTCTGCTCATATATCAACCGGATTGGCCGGAGGTGAACAGCCGACGGGAAGTTTTTTGTATTACTACCATTGCAGTACCTCATATACCTCCCATAGTCTTCCTATATCCCTCCCGTAGTCCTCCCATAGCTCCCCCATAGTTGCTCCCTATCAGAAGCATGGTAATAGTAAGACAATAGTAAGGTGATAGTAAGGCAATAGTAAGAGAATAGTAAGACAACAGGGCTCAAATGCAGGCTGGACGCGGAAATGTGTTTTTGCTAGCTGGCAAATTCAGTCCCATGGCGCTTTGGCCGAAAATGGAGATAATATCATGTTGATTCCCAAACATGGAAAAAGGCCTGTTGATCAGGACGATTTATATCTAAACAAGATACGAAAAAGCCCAATGTAGCACCTCACAGCATGTAAAATAGCCCCGCCTGTATCACCCGGTTGGCGCCATCACGGTTGCTGCCGATATAGTCGCCATTCTGGTCAGTGAGCATGCCTTTTACCAGCCCATAAAAGCCATAATTATAACGCACTTCCAGGCCGAGCGAAGAATTGATTTGCCAGGCGCCACCCACGTCAAGACCCCAATCGAAACGCTCGAAATTCTGCGTCACATCGCGCGTACTGGTGGAGAACTTGGAATTGGCTTTCACCAGGTAACCGAATTCGGGCCCGATAAGAAAGCTGAATTTGCTGCCGACGGGAATGCCGGCCAATATGGGTACAGCTAAATAGTGATACCGTACATTCCCCTGTCCATCAGACCCGATGGCAGGAAACCGGTATCCTTTGCGGGAATATTGCACCTCCGGGCGAACGAAGAAACCATCGGTAACATGAATTTTTGCCAGTAATCCTGCATGAAACCCAATACTGGCCATTTCAGGGTCCACCTTTTTGTACTTGATAGTATTGATATTGATGCCGGTTTTTATGCCTACATCCACCTGGGCCAGGAGCGCCAGATGGCAGAACAAGGTTGTCACAAGCAGGAAGCTGAACTTTTTCATATGCGTGTGGGTTTTCGCTTGCCTAAATATAGTTCGCTTTTCAGGATGCTGCTATAGCCGGATGGTTAAATACTCCTTAATGCTGGGCATCTGTGGCGCAATTTCTATGTAAATTACCCGCCAATGGCATCCCTTTAAAACATGAAACAAGTTACCCTATATAGCATTTTTATTGTCACGCTCACGACCCTCGCCCCGCAGGTGAAAGCCGATACGGTTGATAATTTTCAGGTATACCTGAGAGATAAGCTTGAGCTTACTGAGGGCAACTACCATCCGGTAGTATCAACCCGTAAAGCGCTGGTGCTTACGCTGGCCGATAGCAATGAGACCATTAAGGTCAATTACAGCCATTGTATAGCAGGGGCTGCGGACCGCAAGATTGTGATCTGGAATGGCGAAGAAATATTGTTTAGCCGTTCATTCCCGGATAAACAAGTAGAAAGCATGATGACTCTTCCCCTCAAAGACATTGCCGGGCTGTACAATTTGCCTGACAATTCCTTTTTAAGAATGTATTATTATGATGACCGCTCAGTGGATGGAGTGCTGATCGCTGAAATACGCATGGATCTGCCTGATTTACCCAAGCCGTTGAACAAGTCTGCCAATCGAAAAAGTACAGATCAATCTATATTGGAATGGAGTGTTGCAGGAGGCATGATACTTGTGCTCACATTTATGGCATACAGAAAGCTCTTCAGGAAACCACAGGCAGAACGGTGGGGACAACGAAAAAGCAAATAGCAAAACCTGACTGATAAAAATAAAACAGGGTGAACTACTTGCCAAAGAGTTCACCCTGTTTCATTATAAAGTGAAGGGCTGATAATTATTTGCTGATAGCCCTGTCAAGATGCACGTAACCGCCATCCACATGGATTAACTGACCGGTGGTATGGCTCGATGCAGACGAAAGCAAAAAGGCAGTGGTATTGCCTAATTCCTCTGCTGTAGTCATCCTGTGCTCCAACGGAATTTTAGATACGATGTCTGCCAGCTTTTCTTCGGAGTTAGGCAAGCTGCTGATCCATCTTTCATACAATGGTGTCCAGCACTCTGCCACAATGATGGCATTTACACGAATCCCATAAGGTAGCAGCTCCACGGCCCATTCACGGGTCAGCGCATTGCGCCCGCCATTGGAAGCTGCATAAGCCGACGTGCCACCCTGACCGGTCTCGGCAGTTTTAGAACTGATATTCACAATAGCGCCCTTCGATTTCTTCAGCTCAGGCAATGCATAATGAGCGATCAGGTAATAGTGCACGAGGTTCTTGTGCAGCGAAGCAATAAACCCTTCATAGCTGCCATTCTCCAGACCAACACCATCATTCACACCGGCATTATTCACGAGCCCGTCAATGCGACCAAATTGTTTGATAACTGCTTTTACGGCCTGCTCGCACGCTTCCGGCTTGGTAAGCTCGGCTATTACTTGCGCAGCCTGACCACCGGCAGCTTTGATCTCGCTCACCGTTTTCAGGTTGTCCTCCTCATTGCGTCCCAGTATCACCGGGATAGCGCCTTCTGCAGCCAATACTTTGGAAATACCTTCCCCGATACCTTTGGCGCCACCAGTTACGATGATGACCTTATCTTTTAATTGAAGATCCATACGGCAATAATTATTTTATGGTTGATAAGCTTTGGCTACCTGTTTGCTGGTGCCGAGTCCGTCGATGCCGAGTTCCATTACATCACCCGGTTTTATGTAGACAGGAGTAGGTTTCTGTCCCAGGCCCACGCCGGCAGGTGTTCCGGTTGAAATGATATCGCCCGGAAGCAAGGTCATAAACTGGCTGAGATAGGATACAACGAAGTTTACATTGAAGATAAAGTTGCTCGTATTGCCATCCTGCATCATCTTTCCATTCACCGACAACCATAAACGCAGATTGTTGGGGTCTTTGATCTCGTCGCCAGTAGCGATCCAGGGACCTAATGGAGCAAAAGTGTCACAGCTTTTACCTTTCACCCACTGGCCGCCACGCTCCAGCTGAAATTCACGCTCACTGTAGTCATTGTGCAGCGCATAACCAGCGATGTAACCGGCTGCGTCTTTTTCTTCTACATAAGAAGCCTTTTTACCGATGATCACGGCCAGTTCAACTTCCCAATCAGTTTTAACGCTATTCTTAGGGATGATCAGGTCGTCATTAGGGCCTACAAGCGCAGTAGTAGATTTGAAGAACACAACCGGCTCCTTAGGAGGCTCCATATTACTTTCACGCGCATGATCGGCATAGTTGAGGCCAATACAGATGAGCTTGGAAGGTCTTGCTTGCGGCGCTGCCCAGCGAACAGATGCGGCGACTTCGGGCAGGGTAGGCTTTTTATCGAGCGCTGCTTTCAATTTGCCAATACCATCTTCAGTAAAGAAAGTTTCATCATAATCGCGTGTGATAGATGAAGCGTCATATCTTTTTCCATCCAGCAATACACCAGGCTTCTCCTGCCCAGGTTCTCCAAATCGGATTAGTTTCATATTCTTTTAAGTATGTGTTTCTATTTATAATGTTGTGTTCCTACTGTATTTAGCTCGCAGCTCGAGGCTCATAGCTCACAGCTATTCTACAATAAACACCTGCAAACTCCTCGGTCCATGCGCACCGATCACCAGCGATTGCTCGATATCAGCTGTTTTGGAAGGTCCTGCAATAAACACCCCATAATCAGGATTTTGCTTTCCCATCACGCCATACGCCTGGTGCATATTGCCTACCAGCGTTTGCTTTTCGATCAGCAATATTAAATGTTGCGTAATGAACGGCAGTACCCTTTCCACACAATCTTTATCGGTAAGCCATACGGCCCCATTTTCAGCCACGCCCAATTGCCCTTTCAATACCACTACATCGAGCAGCGCCACTTCCTTTAACAGTTCCTTATTGGCGGCGGTGTCACCCTGTATAAAGTTGGCAATGCGTTTGGCGTCAGGATATACTTCCTGGATCTTTTGAGCCAGTTCTTGCATTCCGTTCAATAGCGTTACAGCTCCTCCGGCCTTGTTGATGGCAGCAGTAAAGGCAGCCACAAGGTCATTGGCAGCAAAAGTAAATGCTGTCATCTCCGGTAAAGGCACCAGCGCTGGTTTATTCTGTTTGGCGGCCGCCAATATCTTCTCTCTGCTCATAATGTTCTACTTACTACCACTTAATTAGAATTAATATCAACGTGTCTTTACTGCCGATTGCCGGTTGCCGATTCACGACCTTCATTCTTCTTATACCACTCCCTGAAACTCTCCTTCGGCGGCTCAGGCAATTCCCTTTGCTTGGCCCACGGATTTAGTCTTTTATTCATAGCCAGCCCCGGGAACCAGCGCAGGAATTTGCGTGCCCATTTGCCGGCAAAAGAATAACGTGTTGGAGACGACAACACACCAGCCATCACTTTCATGCTGGCTGTTTTCGCAGCCGGCACATAACCCTCCTGCGTCAATACTTGGCGCCACTGGTACAGCTGATTATGAATGTCGATCTTGACCGGACATACATCTGTACAGGAACCACATAGGGTAGAGGCAAAAGGAAGGTCGGCGTTCTTGCGCATATCGAGGTTAGGCGCCAGTATAGCACCGATGGGGCCGGCAGTAGCATTGTGGTAACTATGCCCGCCACTGCGCCGGTACACCGGACAGGTATTTAAGCACGCACCACAGCGGATACATTTCAGCGAATTGCGGAAAGCTTCACGCCCCAGTTGAGTAGTACGGCCATTGTCGACAATGACGATATGCATCTCCGAACCTTCAGCAGGTTTGCGGAAATGGCTGGAATAAGCAGTAATATTTTGTCCGGTAGCATTCCGCGCCAGTAGGCGCAGAAATACACTCAGGTGTTCAGTGCGGGGAATCAGTTTTTCAATACCCATGCAGGCAATATGTACTTTGGCGAGGTGAGCGCCCAGGTCGGCATTACCTTCATTGGTACAAACTACGATAGCGCCGGTTTCGGCCACGGCAAAGTTTACACCGGTAATGGCAATATCCGCGGCAAGGAATTTCTGCCGCAGGTGCTCCCGTGCAGCAAGCGCCAGGTACAGGGGATCGGAAGCTCCTTTTTCAGTGCCAAGATGCTGGTGGAATATCTCACCCACCTCTTCTTTTTTGATGTGAATGGCGGGCAACACGATATGGCTGGGCATCTCTTTGTTCAGCTGTACGATGCGTTCACCAAGGTCAGTATCCACCACTTCAATACCCTGCGTTTCGAGATACTCGTTGAGGTGGCACTCTTCGGTAAGCATGGACTTGCTCTTCACGATCTTCTGTGCGCCATGTTTGGCCAGAATGCCATGCACGATCTTATTATGCGCTGCTGCATCGGCGGCCCAATGAACGATGACGCCATTGCTGAGCGCGGCCGCTTCAAACTCCTGTAAGTATTCATCCATGCGCGAGAGCGTATGCTCTTTGATCTGTGATGCCAGCTCACGCAATTGCTCCCACTCAGGAATTTCATTTACGATCTTATCCCGCTTGTGCCGCACGAACCACAAAGTCTCATCATGCCACTGCACACGCTCCTTGTTCTTAAGAAACTCTGTGGCCGCTTCAGCGTGGGGAATAGTGTTTGTATTCATATCATATCTATAAACCCGAAACCAATACTTCAGATATATGCATAACTTCCAACGGAAGCTTTTTTCTCCTGATCAAACCCTCCTGGTGCATAAGACAGCTTACGTCGGTGCCGGTCACTACAGTAGCTGCATGCTTTGTGTAATCATCGATGCGCGAAAGGCCCATCGCCGAGGATACTGCTTCTTCTGTAACACAGAAAGTGCCACCGAAACCACAACATTCGTCAGGCCGGTCAAGGTCCACGAGTTCCAGACCTGCTACCATCTTTAACAACTGTAATGGTTTGGAAAAGGGAGAGACTACTCTTTCCGAGGAAGAAGCGAGTTTCAATCCCCTTTGACCATGGCAGCCCTGGTGCAAGGCCACTTTCCGGGGAAAAGATGCTTTGATCGAATCGACTTTTACTACATCCGTAAGGAACTCACACAGCTCATACACCCTGCTGCGTACGGCTGTAGCAACATCCTCCTGCTTGTGATCGTGCAGGTGATCCTTCACATGCAGCACACAGCTGCCGGAAGGAGAAACGATATAGTCGTATCCGGTAAAAGCTTTAATGAAATTACTGTTGCAGGAGCCGGTCAAATGCTCAAAACCGCCGTTGGCCATTGGCTGGCCACAGCACGTTTGTTGCATAGGATATTCAACGGGTAACCCGAGGTGCTGCAACAACTTCAAAGTAGCAATAGCCACCTTGGGATAAAACTGATCTACATAGCACGGAATAAACAGGGCAACACGCATCATTAAGTATTTAACTTGATAAACCCGCCATCGATGGGGTAATCGCAACCGGTAATGAAACCAGCCTCATCACTGCACAGATACAGAAGAAGTGATGCTATTTCTGCCGGCTCGGCCATGCGCCCAATTGGCTGGGTCTTGGACAATTTTTCAAACATCTCCGCCTCACGGCCGGGATAGTTATTCTTTAAGAAACCATCTACAAATGGAGTATGCACCCGTGCCGGGGATACCGAATTGCAACGGATATTTTCATGGATATAATCCTTGGCTACTGACAACGTCATAGACATTACAGCGCCTTTGGCAGTAGAGTATACAAAGCGATCATTCAGGCCCACCCATGCCGCAACAGAAGCCATGTTCACGATCACACCACCTTTGGCAGCCCGTAGTTGTGGTATGGCAGCATAAAGACAGTTGTACACCCCCTTCACATTTACATTGATAACACGGTCAAAATCGGCTTCGGAAGTAGTGTCAGCTTTACCGATGTGGGCAATACCGGCATTGTTCACCAATATATTCAGAGCACCGATGTTGTTGAAAGTTTCCAGCGCATCGGCTTGGCTGGCCACATTACAACTGTGTGCAGTGGCCTTACCACCCGCAGCAATGATCTCCTGCACCGTGGCGGCGGCATTTTCTTCACTCAATTCAATAATGTGCACTTCCGCGCCTTGCTTGGCAAACAATACCGAGATGGCCCTGCCAATTCCACTTCCGCCTCCCGTAATAACTGCTTTTTTACCGGCTAATGAAAACATCTGATTCTTAGAATTAAACGTGTAAAATTATATGTATAACTGTATGTAACTGTCCTGCTCTAACAGCGGGTTGCTAACTCCTAAAACCTAATTGCTGACACCTTTTATCTTATGTCCTTTCCAGCCAAAATAAAATACCACAACAAAACAAAGCAATGGTATCAGATAGCCATCCTGGATATTATGCGTAGCATCGGCAATAATGCCCGACAGAGGTGGCAACAACGCACCACCTACAATAGACATCACGATCAGGCTCGATCCCAGTTTGGTATCGTTGCCCAGGTCCTGAATACCCAGTGAAAAAATAGTTGGGAACATGATACTCATAAAGAAAGCAATCCCAATAAGTGCATAAACTACAACCATCCCATGACCATAAATAGCCAGCAGGGAAAGAAGTACGTTGACAATAGAATATAAGGTCAGCAGTTTAGCCGGTTGCACGTATTTCATCAGGAAAGTGCCGGCAAAGCGGCCAACCATGAAAGCCAGCCCATAACCCAATCCTAAATAATATTTTGCTGCTACCGTTTCTTCGAGACCTACTGTTGTGGCCATTCTGATGAAGAAGCTGGACACGCACACCTGTGCACCTACATAAAAGAATTGTGCGATCACTGCCCAGGTGAGATGCTTGTGGCGGAATGCATGCAGAAAGTTGCCACTATGATCTTTGGTGCCCTCTTCTTTAGTGTCGGGCATCTTGGTAAAGTAAATAACCACTGCCACCAGCAAGATGATAATGCCGAGTATCAAATAAGGCATCTTCACGCTGTCGGCTTCAGATTGCAGATACGCGTCCCTGGCAGCAGCACCCATAGCTTCCAGTTGTTGCTCTGTATATTCTTTACCGGAAAGAATAAAAGTGCCACCAATATAAGGCGCAACCATGGCTGCGAGTCCATTGAACGATTGAGCCAGGTTGAGACGCTGAGTAGCCGATTCGGGAGGCCCCAATACAGTAGCATAAGGATTGGCAGCTGTTTCTAAGAACGTGAGCCCACAGGCAATGATGAACAAAGCGCCAAGGAAGAAAACATATTGGCGCGTATCCGCTGCAGGGAGAAACAGGAAACAGCCAATGCCAAAAAATAGTAATCCCAACAAGATACCTGACTTGTATCCAAACTTTCGCATCACATAACCCGCAGGCAATGCCATCAGGAAGTAGGCAATAAATACAGCCGAATCAACCAGCGAAGATTGCAGGTTGTTGAGCCGGAAAGCCTTTCTCAGGTGAGGGATCAGGATAGGGTCGAGATTATGTACAAAACCCCAGAAGAAAAATAAGCTGGTAACGAGAATGAAAGGGAGCAATAACGACCGCCCCGTTCCGGCAGAGTTTGGTTGGACTGTTGTAGGCGAAGCAATTCCTGGCATAGCTGATTATTGATTGTTATTTAGGTCAAATATTTTATCCATTAATAACCATTTCTCTCCCGGCTTTGCCGAAGGCAACGCCTGCTGATATTGCCACATCAACTCTTCCCAGCGTTGTACGGTAGGGTTGGCAGCATCGGCAATACTTTTCTTATCAAAAGAAAAATCAGCATTCACTTCCATGATCATGAAAAGACGGTTATCGATACGGTATATCTCCATGTGCTCGATGCCGCTGGAGCGGATGGATTGGAGTATTTCGGGCCACACGGCAGTGTGATAAGTTTCATATTCCGCAATCAGCACCGGGTCATTCTTCAGGTCCAGCGCCAGTGCATATCGTTTGTTGGTACTCATATATTTATACTGGGTGATCGAAAGTAAATCAATGACGGGTCAATCCATCCTGTACAATCCCGTATTTCTAACCTCAATATTCATGAATGTTCTTCAAAATACATATGCCTTGCCAAAATAGGTTATTATAATGGCAATAACATGAAATCTCGCTGGTCAATTTGTTGCGTAATTGCATACGTAACCTGCTTAGACCTGCAATTAAACAAAACGGCTAACGAATTAATTGCTTTATCCTACCCCGGCACAGAATGCTGGGGTGGCAGGGCTTATAAACCCCATTCAAAAACGTTCCTGCTATCACTGTCAGCGACAAAGGCAATGATGGCAAAAACACTTGAAAATTGCATGCTTTATGGAAAAGAAGCTCTTCTCCCACACCCGGGCGCCGTACAGGGCCAGGCCCTGGTGGTGTTTCCCGCTATTAGTTCTGTGCTCCCTGCTTTTTTACACGTCTGCACAAGCCCAGTCCCGGCAGATCACGGGCATCGTTACCGATCTGAAAGGTAATCCACTGGCGGGCGTAAGCGTTAACCTCAAAGGAACTACAACCGGTGCTACTACCAATGCAGAAGGTAAGTACACCCTCACGGTTCCCGACGACAAAGCAACCCTGGAATTTAGCTTTGTAGGCTACCTCACCAAAGAAGAAAAAGTAGGTGCCAAAACAACGATCAGTCTTTCTCTCAGCGAAAGTACCTCCAACCTTGATGATGTAGTCGTGATCGGGTACGGTGGCAAACAAAAGAAACGCGATGTCACCGGTTCGATCTCGTCTGTTAGCTCCAAGCAGATCGAAGAGCGCCAGCCGATCAACCTGTTCGATGCCTTGCAAGGCCAGGGCGCCGGTATCCTCGTGGTAAACGATGGAGGTGGAGCACCCGGTGCCGAAGGTACTATCCAGATCCGTGGAGCCTCTTCACTCAACGCGGGCAACGGACCGTTGTACCTCGTAGATGGGGTGATTAATCCCAACGGCTCCAGCATCAACCCGATGGATATCGAGCGCATAGAAGTATTGAAAGATGCTGCTTCCGCTTCCATCTACGGTTCCCGTGCTGCCAATGGTGTGATCATCATTACCACTAAAAAAGGTAAGGAAGGCAGACCACGCATCGACCTCAACTTCACAAACACATTTGGTAAACTGGCCCACAAGCTGCCGATGAACAACGCACAAGGTGTGCGTGATTTTAGAAGACTGCAGAATGATAACCCCGGCGCTGGTGGCAATACGGATTCACTGAACCCTGGTTTCAACGCAGATAATGACCTGCAGGACCTGCTGCTGGGTGAAACCGGCAGAAAAACCCAGATCAACCTCGGGGTTGCAGGCGGTCGTCAGGGACTGTCATATTATACAGGTCTTAACTACCTCGAAGACAAAGCCATCATCCCCAACAGCTATATCAAAAGAGTACAGGCTCGTACCAATATCGATTACCAGGCTACGCCCAAACTGAAGTTTGGTAGCAACATCACCTTCGTTTGGCAAAAAGGAAATGCCATACCGGTAGGTCGCACAGTGAACGTTGCGTTTGATCGCCCTGCTTTCTCCCGGATATTCTATCCAGATGGTTCACTCACCAGCTACATTGGCTCCAAGCGCAATCCGCTGGCCAATGCACTGTATGAGATCAACCAGACAGAAACCATGTCGGGTCAGCTCAACAACAATATCCAATACCAGATATACAAAGACCTGACCTTTACAACGATGTTCAACGCGATCCTGGAAAACAGGCAGAACATCAACTTCTCTCCACGCTTCCTGTCAGCCAATAAAGACCAGAACAGCGGATCGAATGAAATAGCCAAGAACTTTTTCTGGGAATACCAGGCCTTCTTCAACTACAACAAGAAAATTGGCGACCACTCTATTCAGGGCACAGTAGGATTTAGTGCAGATAAAAGAAGGAATGATCTGAGCCATACTGAATACAGGAACGTGGTCAACGAAGAGATCTTTGTTACTTTCCCTTCTTACATCTTCCCGCTTGAATCATATACGGACGCAGTAGGCGTTACCAGCCAAAACGTGTTTACCCGCTGGAACTATAGCTACAAAGGCACCTACAACGTATCCGGCGTTTACCGTCGTGATGGTTCTTCGCGTTTCGGTCCACAGAATAAGTATGGTAACTTCTTCTCTGGTTCTGCTTCCTGGCGCTTCTCTGATGCAAAGTGGATGGAGTGGTCAGCAGGCTTCCTGAATGATGCACGTATCAGGGCCGGTTATGGACAGGTAGGTAACGACCAGATCGGTTATTACGATCACCTCACCAAATACCAGTTCGATGGAAGTTATGGCGGCGTGGGTAGTGCTATCACCAGCAACCGTTTCGGTAACAACTTCATCAAGTGGGAAACAGTAATACAAAAGAATGCAGCCATCGAATTGAGCTTCTTCAAAGGAAGACTCAACTTCTCTGCTGAGTATTATATCAAAACCACGAAAGATCTGTTGTATGATCGCCCGCTGGCCAACGAAACAGGATTTACGGTCGTAACGACCAACGTAGGCTCTATCGAGAACAGAGGCCTCGAATTCGTAGTAGGTGGTACGCCCATTGTTGCTAAAAACTTCAACTGGGATATCAGTGGCAACATTTCCTTCGAGCGTGGTAAGATCATAGAACTGGCAGATAATGTACCATTCGTAGCAGGAAGCAAATGGTATGTAGAACCAGGCGGCCCCATCGGGAACTTCTTCGGTTGGAAAAACCTGGGCGTATACCAGTGGGATGAATCCAACGCCTACACCGCCAATTGGGAAAAGCTGACAGTAGTATTGGATAAAGACGGCAAACCGTTGTATGAGAACGGCAAGGCTGTTTATACTTACAAAGGAGCGGCCTATACAGACAAAGTGTACAGCCTGTACGATCCTGCCGGAAAGTTCAGAGGCGGAGATACCGAATGGAAGAATATGAATAGCGATAGCTTGATCAACGATGCCGACAGGCACGTGATCGGGAATTACCAACCCGATTTCTACCTCGGTATCATCAACAACTTCAGGTACAAACAATGGGGCTTATCCGTATTGATCAATGCATCATCTGGTGGCGTGATCTACAATACCCTGCAGTACAATGCCAACTATCCTTCCAATACAGGTCCCGGTTCTCCACAGGTATTGGCAAACTCCTGGAGAAAACCCGGCGACATTGCTACCATGCCTTACTATCCGCAAAGAACCAACCGTGGTAGCTTGAAAGCAGGCGGTAACAGCCTTTACCTCGAAGACCGTTCCTTTATCCGGTTGTCAAGCGTAAGACTTACCTACACATTGAAACCAACCTGGTCTAAAAAAGTGTATGCAAAAGGCATTACCGCCTTCGTGTTTGGTTACAACCTGCTCACCTATACCAATTATTCCGGCTACGATCCTGAGTTCAGTTCCGGCAACGTGCTCACGCCGGGAGAAGATGGTGGCAAATACCCCAAGCGCAGAGAAGTAGGTATAGGTGTAAATCTTAATTTCTAAAAACGATTGCAATGCACAACAAACGAATATATATACCCGCCTTGCTGCTGTTGATCCTGGTGATGGGCAGTTGCAAGAAGTTCCTTACCCAGAACCCGTTGGCGGAAGTAGGGGAATCACAGTTCTTCAAAAGTAAATACGATGTAGATGCATCAGTATCTGGTATGTACCGCTTATTCCAGGACCAGATGGTGGGCGATGCACAATACAAAGACCGTTACCACATCTGGGGCGAACACCGCTCCGATAACTTTGAACGCTTCCTGAGCTACACAACCAACCAGGTGAATGAAATAACATTGAACGGCCTCACACCCGACAATGAGTTTGCTTCCTGGACAGGTTTATACAATGTGATCTACCGCGCCAATGTAAATATCAAGAAGGTAGCAGGTGCTGCCCAATACGATGCCCGCGTAACGCAGGACGTGATCAACAAGGCGCTGGCAGAAAGCTATGCCATGCGTGCGATGTGCTATTTCTATATCGTGCGTGTATGGGGCGATGCACCCATTTGGACAGAACCTTTCGAATCACTGGCCGACAGCTCCCAGCGTTCACGGGAATCAGCTTCAAAGATCATCGACGAAATAATCCTGAAAGACCTCGAAAAAGCCTATTCATTAATACTGAAGAACCAGACTCCCACAACCTGGTATATTGGCGAAGGTGCTATCTGCGCCATGATGGCCGATGTATATATGTGGAAGAAAGATTATCCCAATGCCATTACCTGGATACAGAACCTGTTTAAAGCGAAAGCACCTACAGGTAAAGTATATGGCGGCAATGTGATTGGCGATCTGCATCCCACAGCTACCTGGAAGCAGATGTTTACCACCCCGGCTACCAGCATAGAAAGCATCTGGACGCTCGACTGGTCGTTTACCGCCAGTGGTTGCGCCTGTATGAGCATTTCATTTACACCCAATAACAAACAATACATCATTGACCAGGGCATGTGGCAAAACTGGTTCCTGCTTTATCAGAACACCACGCCATTGCCCGATATCCGCGTAAGGCAAACACATGATGTGTATGCCAATAACCGCGATAGGTTTATTAAGTATTATGCTACACCAGCCAACCCAACAGGCCAATGGACTTTTGCCACTGGATCTGAGGAAATACCAGCCTATGTAACGATGTACCGCCTGGGAGATATGTACCTGTTGTATGCAGAAGCACTAAATGGCAACAACGACCTGCCAGGCGCGCTGAAGTACCTGAATTTTATCCGCAAACGTGCAGGGCTCACAGAGTATACTGCTGGTGATCCGTTAGTAGCTACCAAAGAAGCAATGGAAGACGCCATCCTCCAGGAAAGACAATATGAACTCTATGGAGAAGGTAAGAGATGGTTCGACCTGGTGCGCACCAACCACGTTCAAAAAGTGATGGACCCTGTATTGAAAAGACGCCAGCTGGCGGCAGGTAGCGACCAGGTGGGCTTTCCCGATCTGCGGAAAGTATTATGGCCCATCAATAGGTCGGTGCTCAATGCCAATAAGAAGCTGAAACAAAATGCTGCTTACTCAGATTAAAACTTACTATCATGAAATTGAACATAAGAACAATAGTACGTACATGCCTGCTGGCGCTCACCGTAGTAGTGCTGCTGCCCGGCTGTAAGAAACTCTTTGGCCTGAGCCGCCAGGAAGATTATGACTACGTCCCGCAAACCCTCGACCCACACATCAACATCAGTGTACGCCAATTCCTGGAAAACAGGTCATACGGCGCCACGCCACAAGACACGGTGTTCAAATGGATGAGACTGGGATTGGAATATGCAGGTATCGACCTCGCTGAATACGACAAACCGGACCGCACTTTTATCTTTCTGCACAATGAAGCAGTACGCAGGTTGGATGCAACCGGTAAGGTAGTAGGAGGTATATGGTTCAGTTATCCCATCGTGCAAAAAGATGTCAATGGCAACCCGGTCCTCGATCCGGTGACGGGTGTTCCTAAAACAACACCTGCTACCAAATGGACCGATTACGATAAGACAACCGTTAAAAATTATTTCCTCTACCTGATCGGTCAGGGCAAGTACAATTTCGAAGACCTGAACAACCTGAATAAAGATGTACAATCCTTGCTGCCTGCTGGCACAGCGGCTACCAAAGAGTCTATGTTGGGTTGGGTCAACAGTGGCAAAGGCTTCGACCAGGAAGGGAAATTCCAGCTCAAGATCAGGAGCAATAGCGACCTCGGTCCCATTGTACACAATGGAACAGCCGACGACAGGTCAGCCGGTTACATCGCTACCAATGGTATCGTGCACGTATACGGCGTAGCCTTGTCACCTTACAGAACTGAATAATATAAAGTAAAAATAAGGTGGGTCGCTCTGCAGCGCTGCAAAAGCCGCCCGGCGTAGCGGCTCACCTTATTTAATGCCCGTCAACGTTTTCGCTGATATTTTAACGCATCCGTTACCTGTTGAAAACAATGTTTCCAGATATTCGTAGCATGAACAGGATTATAATTGCTTGTATTGTAATGGCTGGATGCTTTTTGCCAGCCCATGGCCAGGTAACCACAAGACTGAACAGCGACTGGGAATTCCTCAAACAAGACCTCGGAGGCATATGGGAAGCTGTACGTCCTGTGGGTAAAGGCAACCCCGAAAGCGTACCCCTTTGGGAAAATGTATCATTGCCCCACTGCGTAAATGCCACCGATGCAGTAGACCCGGATGTAAACTACTACCAGGGCCCCGCCTGGTACCGCACCCAACTGGATATTAAGAATCCATACACCAACGGAAGGACCCTTTTGCATTTCGAAGGAGCCGGACAGAAAACAGAAGTATACATATACACCACGAAGGTGGGAACCCACGTAGGCGGGTATGATGAATTTACAGTCGATATTACGGAGGCCGTTGATGCGTTTACCCAAACCGAAGTATACCAAAAACAATTCAAAGGAAAAGTGCCCGTTTCTATCCGTACCGATAATGCCCGCGATCTCGAATTGATCCCTTCGGATCTTTCCGACTTTAACCTCTATGGCGGTCTTTACCGATACTTAAACCTGGTATATACACCAGCTTTATCAGTTGACAAACTATTTGCACTCGCCGAAACAGATAATGCCGGCAAAGCGGGTAAGCTTACGGTGAGAGCACGCTTTTATAATCCACAACGTATCAGCAATACTTCCATGTCGGTAAAGCTGTTCGATCCTGCAGGAAAACTGGTGCAGGAGCTCTCGAAAGACATGATGATCAGTGAAGGTGAGATTAACCTGACCACCTTTACCATCAAGAAACCACAATTGTGGTCAACAGAGTTGCCGAAACTGTATACAGTAGAAGTGACACTGAAAAGACCCGAAGGAAATTATGCACAGCGCGAGAAGATCGGCTTCCGCAATTTTGAATTTGTAGACAATGGCCCCTTCAAGCTGAATGGCAAACGCCTGTTACTGCGTGGCACCCACCGTCATGAAGACCATGCAGGCGTGGCTGCAGCCATGACTGATGAACAGATGCGTGCAGAAATGGTGATGATGAAAGAAATGGGCGTCAACTTCATCAGGTTGGGCCATTACCAGCAATCGCGTACCATCCTTAATCTCTGCGATAGCCTGGGCATTGTAGTATGGGAAGAAATTCCCTGGTGCCGGGGCGGTTTGGGTGGCGATGTATACAAGGAGCAGGCAAGACGCATGCTGCGCAACATGATCGAGCAGCATTATAACCATGCATCAGTGATCATCTGGGGGCTTGGCAATGAGAACGATTGGCCCGGCGACTTCCCGGAGTTTGACAAAGAAAAGATCAGGACCTTCATGAAAGAGCTGAACGACCTGTCACACAAACTCGATCCGACCCGCAAAACTGCCATCCGCCGTTGCGACTTCTGCAAGGATATTGTAGATGTCTACTCACCATCCATATGGGCTGGCTGGTACAGAGGTATTTATACCGAATACAAATCCGTATCCGAAGAAGAGTTCAAAAAAGTAAAACACTTTCTGCATGTAGAGTGGGGAGGCGATAGCCATGCCGGCCGTCATTCAGAAAGCCCTGATAAAGCATTACAAAATATAAAAGCCAGCGGTACAGCTGATGAGCGGGCAGGGGATGCATCTCTCTATGGTGGCGCTGCACGTGCTTCCAAAGATGGCGACTGGAGCGAATCCTATATCTGTAACCTCATCGACTGGCACCTGAAAGAACAGGAAACGATGCCTTGGCTTACAGGTACTGCCCAATGGCCCTTTAAAGATTTCTCGACGCCGGTGCGCCCTGACAACCCGGTTCCTTATATGAACCAAAAAGGAGTAGTAGAGCGCGATCTCAATAAAAAAGAAGTATACTATGTATTCCAGTCATATTGGACCAGCAAACCCATGGTGCGCATTTATGGACATAGCTGGCCGGTACGCTGGGGTGGAGCAGATGAAGAGAAGATGGTAAAGGTGTATTCCAATTGTGAGGAGGCTGAGCTGTTCGTAAATGGTAAAAGCTATGGTGTAAAAAAACGTAATACACAGAGTTTCCCTGCAGCAGGACTACGTTGGAACCTGCGGTTTAATAAAGGCACGAATACCATCAATGTAATCGCCCGCAAGGGAAAAGAATTTGTACGCGATGCCCTCACTTTCCAATACCAGACAGAGACCTGGGGTAAACCAGCAAGGCTGCGCGTTGAAAAGATAAAACAGGAGAACGGCATCGCCACTGTAGAAGTCGTCTTGCTGGATGAAAAAGGTGTTCCCTGCCTCGATGCTGCCAACTGGGTACGCTTTGGATTGGCTGGAGACGGTAAGCTGATCGACAACCAGGGCACTTCTTCCGGCAGCCGTTACGTACAGATGTACAATGGCCGTGCCACCATAAAAGTGCAAACAAACAAAGGCGTAAACGTGGTGAGCGTTAAAAGCGAGGGAATGACAACAGCTACTATTACTCTATAACTTATGCGGATACTCCTTGCCATATTGCTATTGTGCGCGCAGGCTGCTGCAGCCAAAGATTTTTATGTTTCCGTTAAAGGAAATGATAAGAATCCTGGTACAAAAGTGCAGCCTTTCGCTACACTGGAAAAAGCAAAGCTGGAAGCACGTAAATACGCCGATTCCGTTAAAGTATATTTGATGTCCGAGATCTATTATCTGAAACAGGCACTGGTGTTTACGGAGGAGGATAGCCGTGAAGGAAAAGGGCCGTTGATCTTTACAGGCATACAGTATCTCTACCCGGAGATAAAAGGATCAAGACGCTTGAAGCTGCAATTTCGCCCATTCAGGGATGGAATACTACAGGCCACATTGCCGGTTGACCTGCCCACTTTTGACCAGTTGTTTATGGATGGTGAGTTGCAGGTACTTGCCCGTTATCCCAACTACCGGCAGGAAGATATGCCGCTACATGGCACGGCAGCCAATGCGCTCAGTGCTGAACGGATCAGAGGCTGGAAAGATCCTGTAGGTGGATACATTCATGCTTTGCATACCTCCGAATGGGGTGGCATGCATTACCTGATTACTGGCAAGGCTACAGACAGTACCCTGACGATGGAAGGAGGCTGGCAAAATAACCGCCCTTCAGCTATGCACAAGAACTATCGCTATGTTGAAAATATCTTCGAAGAACTGGATACAACAGGAGAGTGGTATGCAGATCATAAACGACACCTGCTTTTCTATAAACCTGCAAAATGGATAAAGAGTATTAAGAAAGTAGAAATAGAAGTACCGGTATTGGAAAACCTTATTACAATACGGGGGAAACCAGGACAACCCGTAAAGAGTATTCAGTTCATCGGCCTTCGGTTTCAACATACACTGCGCACCTTTATGAAAAACAGGGAGCCGTTGTTGCGCAGCGATTGGACCATCGATCGTTCAGGGGCTATACTTTTTGATCGCACCGCCCAGTGTATGATTTACAATTGCTGGTTTACCAATTTGGGTGGCAACGGCCTTTTCTTCAGCAATTACAACCAATGGGCCAATGTGACTACATGCACCATTGCAGACATTGGTGGTAGTGCTGTTTGCTTTGTAGGCAATCCGGCTGCTGTGCGGTCTCCTGCTTTCAGGTATGAACAATTTGTTCCTTATGACCAGATGGATAAAACGCCCGGTCCGATAGGTGATGACTTCCCTTACCATTGTAGCGTTATAGATAACCATATACATGATATTGGACTTGTCGAAAAACATGTAGCGGGCATTCAGATATCCATGGCGCAGGAGATCAATATCAGGAACAATACGATTGTCAATACACCACGGGCAGGTATCAATATAGGCGACGGGACCTGGGGTGGGCACACCATTGCTTACAACGATGTGTACAATACTGTACAGGAAACGGGAGATCATGGTGCTTTCAACTCCTGGGGGCGCGACCGGTTTTGGCATCCCAAACGGGCAGTGATGGATTCATTGATGACTGAACATCCCGATCTCTGGATGCTGGATGCGGTACTGCCCACGAAAATTTTCGGTAACCGCTTTCGTTGCGACAATGGATGGGATATTGATCTTGATGATGGTTCATCCAATTACTATATCTATAACAATGTATGTCTGAACGGTGGATTGAAATTGCGCGAAGGATTTCACCGGGTAGTTAAAAATAATATCATCCTCAACAACTCCTTTCATCCCCATGTATGGTTTCGCAATAGCAGAGACACCTTCATGCACAATATAGTGATGGGGCCTTACCTGCCCATAGGCATTAAAGACTGGGGCAAGGGCATAGACAGCAACTTTTTGCCTGATCAGGCTGCATGGCAGAAGTCGCAGCAATGGGGCGTTGACCAGCATGGCGCCTTTGGCGACCCGCTGTTTGAGGATGTTACCAAAGGCGATTATAGAGTAAAAGCAACATCAGGGGCTAACACTATAGGGTTCCGGAATTTCTACATGACCTTCGGTGTGATGTCCACTGGTTCGAAAGCGAATGTAGGCGGTCAACACCCTGTTGTCCTACCGGTGCTGTATACTAAATCAGGCGATTCAAACCAGGTACAACCCTTTTTAGGTATGAAAGTAAAGAACCTCAACACCCTGGCCGAACGTTCCGCTACCGGCATGGACAAAGAAACAGGTGTACTGATACTGGAAGTACCGTCCACATCACCTTGGCAGGCTATCGTTCAACCCAATGATGTAATACTCGAGCTGGCCGGTACACCAGTCAACAACATACAAGACCTGTTGAATGCGCGAATGAAAGTACAATGGCATGCTTCCGCCCAACTGATCATCTTCCGTGACCAGAAGCGCCAGGAAGTAAAAGCGCCATTGAAGTGATCACTCGTTCACTCGCTCGCCTCTGGCGAGTGAGGGTATTTTCAAGCCTCTGGCTTGAGGTGTGAGCCGAAGGCTCACCATCTGAACGCTGGTAAGTTAAGAGAGCATAGAAAACTAAAATAGAACCATTTGAAACGCATTGCCTTTCTCGTTGCCGTATGCATTGTCGCCTACGCAGTAAACGCACAAAGCGATCCTCACTTAAAGCTGTGGTACAACAAACCTGCCCAGGCCTGGGAAGAAGCCTTGCCGCTCGGCAACGGAAAGACAGGAGCCATGGTGTTTGGCAAAGTAAAGACCGAACGTTACCAGCTTAATGACAATACCCTCTGGAGCGGCTATCCCGATCCCGGTAACAATCCCAATGGTCCTACAGTATTGCCACAGGTAAGGAACGCTGTATTTGAAGGCGATTATAGCAAAGCTGCCGATCTGTGGAAGAAGATGCAAGGCCCTTATTCTGCCCGCTACCTGCCGATGGGCGATCTGCTGCTCGAGTTTCCTTATACAGATACAATTGGCAAAGGATATTATCGCGATCTCGATCTGAGCAACGCGATTGCTACAGTACGTTACACTACAGGCGGCGTACAATACCAACGGGAAAGCTTTACCAGCTTTCCGGATAAAGTGATGGTGATAAGGCTCACGGCCAACAAAAGCAAGAGCATTAGCTTTACCACCGCACTCACCAGTAAACTACGATATAGCACAAAAGCAACCTCAAATAATCTATTAGTGCTCACAGGCAAGGCGCCAAAGTTTGTCGCCAACCGCGACACTGAACCTAAACAAGTAGAATACGATGATGATCCGAAAGGAGAGGGGATGAACTTTGAAGTACAGGCATATATCAAAACAGAAGGGGGTACAGTAAAGCAGGTAGATAATAAATTGACGATAACCAACGCC
The DNA here is from genome assembly GCF_059502485.1 of Paraflavitalea sp. Classification (NCBI taxonomy): domain Bacteria; kingdom Pseudomonadati; phylum Bacteroidota; class Chitinophagia; order Chitinophagales; family Chitinophagaceae; genus Paraflavitalea; species Paraflavitalea sp. The sequence goes on along the minus strand of NZ_JCACET010000011.1, from coordinate 1,136,357 downwards.
GACGCTGTAACGATCTACCTGACAGAAGCCACCAGTTTCAATGGTTTTAATAAGTCTCCCGGTAAAGAAGGCAAAGACCCGCATGTCGAGGTAAGCGCCAACCTTAAGAAAGCAATCGCCTCATCCTGGGCACAATTAAAGCAGCGCCACGTGAGCGATTACCAGTCTTTGTTCAATCGTGTGAAGCTGGACCTGGGCATCAATGAAGCAGCTGTAAAACTGCCCACAGATGAAAGACTGTTACAATTTGCCAATACGAAGAATGATAACCAGCTACAAACCCTGTATTACCAGTTTGGCCGCTACTTGCTCATAGCCAGTTCACGGCCAGGTTCAAGACCGGCCAACCTGCAGGGTATCTGGAACGATCATGTACAGCCACCCTGGGGCAGCAACTACACCACCAACATCAACACAGAAATGAACTACTGGCTGGCAGAGAATACGAACCTCTCCGAATGTCACCAGCCATTATTCGCTTTCATGAAAGAACTGGCAGTGAACGGAGCGGTGACAGCCAAAGTAAATTACAACATCGATGAAGGATGGGTAACACACCACAACTCCGATCTGTGGGCCAAAACATCTCCACCTGGCGGTTACGACTGGGATCCGCGCGGCATGCCCCGCTGGAGCTGCTGGCCAATGGCGGGTGTATGGTTCAGTACCCACCTGTGGGAGCATTACCTGTTCACCGGCGATCGCCAGTTCCTGCAAGCAACAGCCTATCCGCTGATGAAAGGTTCAGCACAGTTTATGTTGCACTGGCTCATCAAGGATAATACAACCTCTTACTTAGTCACCAACCCCTCCACCTCTCCGGAGAATACGATCAAGCTGAAAGGAAAAGAATACCAGGTAGCTCTGGCCAGCACAATGGATATGTCGTTATTGCGCGAGTTATTCACGGCTGTGGTAAGGACGAGTACAGTATTAAATATTGATGCTGACTTCAGGAGCAAAGTACAGCAAGCCCTCGATCAGCTCTATCCTTATCACATTGGTCAGTATGGACAGTTGCAGGAGTGGTATGGCGATTGGGACGATCCCAACGATAAACACCGTCACCTGTCTCATTTGTTTGGTTTATATCCCGGCAGCCAGATCACGGTACAGCAAACACCCAAACTGGCAGCGGCAGCCAAACAATCACTGATCCATCGTGGCGACGTAAGCACGGGTTGGTCCATGGCCTGGAAGATCAACTGGTGGGCCAGACTGCAGGATGGTGATCATGCCTATAAGATATTGAGCGACGCCTTTACATATATAGACCCACTTAAAGAAAAAGGCCAGATGAGTGGCGGTGGCACCTACCCCAATCTGTTTGATGCACATCCACCCTTCCAGATTGATGGCAACTTTGGAGCCACGGCAGGGATTACGGAGATGTTGCTGCAAAGCCATGCAGGCTACCTGAGTTTTTTACCTGCATTGCCGGCAGCATGGCCTTCTGGTAGCATCAAAGGCATCAAAGCAAGAGGCAATTTCACGGTAGACATTCAGTGGAAAAACGGAAAGCTGGCTACTGCAAAGATCATTTCGGGAGTGGGAGGCGTTTGCCGCATTAAAACCACTACCCCTGTCAAAATAGTGGAAGTAAAAGCCAATACTGCGCAAGGCAGCAACGCAAATCCGTTGAATATTGCATATGGAAAAGTAGTGTACGAAAAGAATGCCCAGGCGCCGCTACAGTCAATTGGTAAAGAAGGAGAATACGTAATCGAGTTCCCGACAGTCAAAGGAAAGACATATACGGTGGTGAGCAGGTGAATTGGGCGATCCATTAAAACATACACATCTCGATGAAGCGGTCTAAGTTTATTTACCTTATTGTCTTATTGATAAGCACTTCTATCAGCGTAGGAGCCCAGTCTCCTGCCTGGACGGAAGTAGCGCCGGGCGTATGGAAAGCTACAGTAGGCAAACCAGAAGCATTCGATCTGTTGAAAGCTGCTGGCAGTGTTCCCAATAAAGAAGCATTGGCAGCCATCACCAAAGGAAGTTTTCCTTTTGCCAAGGCTGATATTGCCGCCCGCGTGCAGGATGGTAAAACGTACTTACGTTTCCCATTGCAAAAAGAAGAACAGATATATGGTTTTGGGCTCAACTTTCAAACCGTTCACCAGCGTGGCAAGATATTACAGCTGCATGTAGACCACTTTGGTGGCAAAGACAATGGCCGCACACATTCCCCCACACCATTCTATGTGTCCTCATTAGGATATGGCGTATTCATCAATGCAGCCAGGTACCTCAATGTATATGCAGGAGCAGGTGTGCGAAAAGACAGTAAAAATCCTCCGGTAGCAAAAGACCGTAACCTCGATAAATCTTGGGCTGCCCGTCCTTATTCAGACGCAGTAGAAATATTAGTGCCGGCCGGTGGAGTAGAAGTATATGTATTTGCAGGCCCGTCTTCCCTCGATGCAGTGCGCCGGTTCAACCTATTCAACGGAGGAGGCTGCCTGCCTCCACGATGGGGATTGGGTTTCACCCAGCGTGTACAACGACTGTACAATGCAGATGATGTAAAGAAAGAAGCCAGCGACTTTGAACAAAAAGGATTCCCTTTGGATTTTATAGGTCTGGAACCAGGATGGCAAAGCAAATCCTATCCCTGTACCTTCGAGTGGGATAAAACACGCTTTCCACAGCCACAACAATTTGTAAAAGAGATGTTGGATAAAGGTATTCGCATCAATTTGTGGTTGAATCCTTACGTATCTCCGGACGCGTCTATTTACAAATCCATAGAACCCTACACTGGATCCCACACGGTATGGGTGGGCGCTGTGCCCGACCTCTCCATGCCACAGGCACGCAAGATATTCTTCGATCAGTTGAAGAAAGATCAGGTGGGCATCGGAGTGAGCGGTTATAAGATCGATGAAGTAGATGGTTACGATCATTACCTATGGCCGGATGCTGCTACCTTCCCTTCAGGCAATAGTGCCGAGCAACTGCGGCAAACATTCGGCGTACTGGCACAACGTTACAGCACAGATATATACCGCCAGCAGAATTCCCGCACGTTCGGACTGGTGCGTGCTTCCAATGGTGGCGCTTCTTCTTTCCCCTATGTGATCTACAATGATTACTATAACCATGAAGATTTTATCACGGCATTGATCAATAGCGGCTTTGCCGGTGTATTGTGGACGCCGGAAGTACGGGCCTCCAAAACTGGCGAAGAGTGGCTGCGCCGCTTTCAAACAGTGATCTTTTCACCCATGGCCATGATCAACGCTTGGTCGAGCGGTACTAAACCTTGGAGTTACCCCGAAGTAGCAGAACAGGTAAAGCAATTAGCGTTACTGCGCATGCAGATGATGCCCTATTGGTACACGGAGTTTGCCAAATACCATTATGAAGGAACACCACCTTTCCGGGCCATGAACCTTGAAGCAGGCTTTAAGCAGGAAGTGAAAAAAGAAGCGGTGAATGAGAACCTGGAGCAGAACCCCTATGCGGAAGCCGCCTCTAAAGAGATCAAAGATCAATACATGGCAGGAGAATACTTGCTGGTAGCTCCCTTGTTCACCGGACAAACCTCCCGCAAAGTGATATTGCCCAAAGGGAAATGGTATGATTTCTACACCGGTGCTTACGCCGGTGACGGAGAAGTGATCACGGTAACACCAAGACTGGATAAAATACCCGTATATGTAAAAGACGGAGGAGTCATCCCTATGATGCGGGCTATGCTGCATGCACCCAAAGCAGGCGAAGTCGTTGACCTCGAAGTCCGTTACTATGGTGAAAAGCCGGGCACCTATAAACTGTATGATGATGACGGAGAAACCTTCAACTATGAAAAAGGAGCATACAGTTGGCGCACGATCACCGTTACCAAAGATGCCAGCGGCCAGGCAAAAGGAAGCATTACACCACCTGTAACCGGCAAACCAAATACGATTGGAAAAGTGACATTCACGATGATGACGAAGTGAAAGTTTAGATAATACATCCAATGCCGTCGGCTTAAGCTGTCACCCTGAGCTTGGCGAAGGGTTATTAAGAAAAAGATGAAAATAGCTTGAGCTTTAAAATTGATATTGAGCTTGAGTTTAAACTTTGAACTCGGACTGTTTTCACAATTGCCCGGCCCTTTAGGGCCGGGATTATAAGACAAAACTTCTTTGGGCTTTAGCCCAATTTGTAGACGCTAAATGAATTGTAAATGCTTAGAGGAAGAATAGTCTCTTTTGTTTTGGTGATACTGCTGCTGCTGCAATCCGGTAGCATAACCGCGCAGCTACAAGCCGATTACACCAAAGCCATCAGCAAAACCTTGCGCAAACAGGTATTGAAAGAAGCAGCCTGGGCCTTGCAGCAGCAACCCGTCACAGTTACTGCCAGCACCTCCCCCCGTAGCGCAGGTGGCAGGCACGACTTCTTTTCCGAAGGCGACTACTGGTGGCCCAACCCACAATTTCCCGACAGTCCTTATATACAAAAGGACGGCATGACGAACCCCGACAACTTTATAGCCCACCGTCTGGCTATGATCAGGTTCAGCCGCATCATGGGCGCTCTCGCATCGGCCTATAAAATTACCGGCGATCAAAAATATGTACAGCAGGCAGTGAAACATTGCCGTGCTTGGTTTATTGATACAGCAACACGCATGAATCCCAACCTCCTGTATGCACAAGCCATCAAAGGCCGGTTTACAGGGCGGGGCATTGGTATCATCGATACGATCCATTTTATGGAAGTGGTACAGGCACTGATCGCAATGCAGGATGCGCGCGATATGGATAAAACAATGCTGGCAGGTGTGAAAGAGTGGTTTGCTCAATACCTCGATTGGCTAACAACCCACAAGTACGGCAAGGACGAAATGAATGCCACCAACAACCACGGCACCTGTTGGGTAATGCAGGTAGCTGCCTTTGCAAAGTTTACCGCCAACCAGTCATTGATGGACTTTTGTCGCGATCGCTATAAAACAGTGCTGCTGCCCGGCCAAATGGCGGCTGATGGCAGCTTCCCGCAGGAACTGAGAAGGACCAAGCCCTACGGTTATTCACTCTTTAACCTCGATGCTATGACAACGGTTTGCCGTATTCTATCGACTAAGGAAGATAACCTGTGGACCTTTCAAACACCCGATGGGCGGTCTATTAAAAAAGGAGTTGAATACCTGTATCCCTATGTAGCCGATAAAAGCAAATGGCCTTTCAAGCAGGATGTGATGTATTGGGAGAACTGGCCAGTGGCCCATCCCTTCCTGGTTTTTGGTGCCGAAGCTTATGGCGATAAGAATTGGTTGAATACTTGGAAAAAGTTAGACCACGCCCCGGTAGTAGAAGAAGTAATACGCAACCTGCCCGTGCGAAACCCATTAATATGGTAATATGAGTAATTGTAAGATATTATTTACAACTGGCCTGAGCATCTGCTTGGGCATTAATTGTCTTGCCCAAACCGTCGGCGACGAAGACAAAGAAATGTTCAACCGCTCCAAAGACCGCGATCAAAAAGTGATCGACGAAGCGGTGAAAGGGTGGTGGACCACTTCCATGAAAACACATGAACAACGCATACAATGGTGGCGCGATGCCCGGTTTGGTATGTTCATCCATTGGGGTGTTTACTCCCTGCCCGGTGGGGAATGGAAGGGCAGGAAGGTAGGCGGCTATGCTGAACATTTAATGCGCAAGGAAAAGATCACCCGCAAAGAATACCTCGACCTGGCCCACCAGTTCAATCCGGTAAACTTCAATGCGGAGCAATGGGTGCTGCAGGCAAAGCAGGCCGGTATGAAATATTTTATCATCACGGCCAAACACCATGATGGATTTGCCATGTACAACTCCGGTGTATCCGATTTCGATATCATCGATCAAACACCTTTCAAACGCGATCCCATGGCCGAGTTGGCTGCTGCCTGCAAAAAACATAACGTGCGTTTCGGCTTCTATTACTCACATGCTTTCGATTGGGAACATCCCGATGCACCGGGCAACGACTGGGAGTACAACAATCCCGGTGGCGATAAACTCCTGCATGGCGGTGCAAATTGGTTCGACGCGCATCCCGAACTGCTGCCCAAAGCACAAAAATATGTAGCGGAAAAAGCAATTCCCCAGATCAAAGAACTGATCAATAAATACCATCCGGATATATTATGGTTTGATACACCCCACAAATTGCCCCTGTCGGAAAACATCCATATCCTGCAGGCCATTCGGGAAACTGATCCCAACGTAGTAGTCAATGGCCGCCTGGCCAGAAGTGCCGCGATCAGTTTTGGCGATTATAAGAATACGGCCGACCGGCCTGCTGAATTCTTCCCGGTGGAAGGTGATTGGGAAGCGATTCCCACCACGAACGAGTCCTACGGATACAGCAAATATGATAGCAGCCATAAATCAGTAGCCTTCTTCATTCAATTGATGGCAAAAGCCGCTGCGCGTGGCGGCAACCTGCTCATGAACATTGGTCCTAAAGGAGATGGCGCATTCGATACAAGAGATGTGACCATTCTGCAAGGCATCGGCAAATGGGTGGACAAGAATTATGAAAGTGTAGGAGGCGCCGGTATTTCAGGTATGCCGTTGCAAAATTGGGGCGTCACAACCCGTAAAGGTAACAAACTATACCTGCATGTTTTTGAATGGCCAAAGGATGGAAAGCTTTATGTAGGAGGTTTGCAGACGCCCGTTAATAAAGCAACGCTGTTAACCGATGCTACCAGGAAAGCATTGCCTGTAAAAAAAGAAGCACAGAATGTCCTTGTCATACAACTACCGGTTAAAGCACCTGATACAGCCAACACGGTAGTTGTATTGGAACTCAAGGGCAGCATGAAAGCTGATACAGTTCGCTTTACCGCTCCCAACATGCGAGAGACTCGTTTGCTTGCCTTTGATGCCGTAAGGATGGGTAAGGGATTGCAATACGGAGACGGAAAGACAGGTCGTTATTATGTTGATGGGTGGGCATCGAAAGACCAATGGCTTAGCTGGCAGTTTAATACTACAATTTCTGCAAAATATAAGGTCGTCATTAAATATCTTGCAGGTGCAGACGCCGGAGGTACGTACGTACTTGATATCGATGGTATGAAAGAAGAGAAGACCGTAAACAAGGCGAAGGCAGAGGCAACTGTAATAACGGAAACCCTTGGTGAGGCGGTCATCAATGCTGGTACACACCAGGTAAATATCAAGCCAGTTACCATTGCAGGAAAAAAATTGATGAAACTATTGGAAATACAATTGATTCAAGTCCCATAAATTGATACTATGAGGTTAATAAGTAGTTTAGTAATAGGTGTTTTATTACAGGGAAGCCTGCAGGCGCAGGTAAAATTGCCAGCCGTATTTGCAGATGCTGAAAAACAAACACAGGTAATGCTACAATCAGTACCTGCTGCCAAAGAAGGCAAAGCCGACCTGGTATCGCCACGCACCATTGAAAATGGCAAACTGAAGTTGGTGGCCTCCCGCGACTGGACCAGTGGTTTCTTCCCGGGTGTATTGTGGTTCCTGTACCAATATACAGGCAAGCAGGAATGGCTCACACAAGCTAAGGCTTATACTGCCAATATCGAGCGGGAGAAAACGAACGCAGGCACCCATGATATGGGCTTTAAGATCTTTTGCAGCTTTGGCACCGGCTATCGCCTCACGAACGATGCTGCCTATAAAGACATCATCATACAATCCGCCAAAACACTGTCTACACGTTTTAACCCTACAGTGGGTTGCATCCGTTCCTGGGATCACCACAAAGAAGTATGGGGCTTTCCGGTGATCATCGACAACATGATGAACCTGGAACTGTTGTTCGAAGCGACGAAGTTCACTGGTGATTCCTCTTTCTACAAGATCGCGGTGTCCCATGCCAATACTACCATGAAGAATCACTTCCGCCCTGACTACAGTTCATACCACGTCATTGATTACGATACTACCACAGGTGCAGTAGTAAAGAAAAATACACACCAGGGCTATAGTCATGAATCTGCCTGGTCAAGAGGACAGGCTTGGGGACTGTATGGCTACGCGATGTGCTATCGGTATACAAGAAATCCCATTTACCTGCAGCAGGCCGAGCACATTGCCGCTTTCATATTGAACCATCCCCGTTTACCCAAAGACCTGGTGCCTTATTACGATTTCGATGGACCGGATATTCCCAATGCACCACGCGATGCTTCTGCCGCAGCGGTCATTGCCTCAGGTTTGTATGAGCTCGCAGGCTACAGCAAAAATGCTAAACTGTACCGCTCCACAGCCGATAAGATCGTGACCAACCTCACCAAATCTTACCGTTCACCCATCGGTGAAAACTTCGGTTTCCTGCTCCTGCATAGCACCGGCTCCAAGCCCTCCAACAGCGAAGTCGACGTACCGTTGAACTACGCCGATTATTATTACCTCGAAGCCTTATTAAGGGGAAAGAAGAAGTAGAACTGAAATAAACATTAATGTAATATGAGAGGTCCCATGCCGCACGCATGGGATTTCCTTTTATGCCAACTAACAACGACATTTACACCCTCAATGAGTTCTATGCGCACATGGTTACTGATCGTTGGTTTGGGAATTACCTTATTCGGTTGCCGCTCTAAAGGCAATAGCGCAGTTCACGGCCTGCCTGTCACAGATCAAAAAGAAGTAAAAGACATTGCCGGCACCTGGTATGCTACACCAGCCACCTACGCCATGCTCGACAAAAAGAGATACGCCCGCGATTCCGTATACATACGCCTGAGCCCCGATTCTGCGTTTAAAGTACGTTTACCGGATTGCCTCGACGCTGCCAACAAAGGCGGACTGGTATGGGATGCCATTGGTGCCTGGCGCCTCTTTAAAAACGAAGGAGCCTGGAAGTTGGGTATGTCCTTCGAGAGAGGTCGCCTGTTTAGGCATAGCACCTTTACAGATTTCGATATTGTGATAAAAGACTCCCTGCTCACACTGGTACGATATGTAGGCAATCCCGATAAAGAAGAAGCGTTAGAGTTCAGGAAACAACCATAATCCTTCAGCTATGCGATTAATTCTGCTGCTCTTGATAATAAACATCTTTCAGGGTTGTCATCTGGACAAAGAAGATGGATATCCTGACATCCGTTACGCCAAAGGCGATATTTGGGTGAATAATTGGAGAAATAATAGTTTCCCTGCAAAAGCATTTGTAGATGATAAGATTTACTGCAGTAGTGCCGGATTTAGTACCAGAGATAGCAGTGAACTATTGTATTGCCTGAACCTGAAAACCGGTGTGGTAGACTGGAGGACGGAAATGAAGCAGTCGGCAGGTGCGCCTCCTGTTGTATGCGATAGCTTTATTTACTTCTGTAATTACGTTGGAGATATTTTCAGGTTGGACAAACAGGGAAATAAAATATGGCAACAACAGACAAACGGCAGTTACTGCGGGCATTTTTTGAATCCCCTGAACAATAACCTGATTGTACATACTATCGAAGATGGTACCTATGAATTTGCACTGGGTGATGGAGCTGTAGTGAACCATTTTGCCCCTCGTTCTTTGGGCAGTTCCATGCCGGTTTTTTATAAGGGGCATATGATCCAGGCTGGTATAAGAGGTGATTCAACCTCTGCTGTAGGAAGGTTACTTCGCTGTATAGATTATGCCGCCAGGAAAAGTATATGGGAATATGACATGGGGGAAGATGTTGATAATCTGTTTGTCAATAAGGGTAGGGTATATTTCATTATAAAAGATCGTAGGATGCATTGCGTCGATATTGTGTCCGGAGCCCATGTATGGCAATCTGAATCATTGAAGGAACCTGGTTCTTTGGGTATTGGTTATACTATGGCATTTGATCAGGGGAAAATAATTTGCTGGGAGCATAATTTGAACGATTTCCTCGTATTGGATGAAGATACAGGAGGGAGTGTAGTAAATGTCAGTTATCAGGAGGTATTGAATATGCACCTGATGAAACCCCGGAACTACGATTATGCAGTAAAAGTAGGTGATAAGCAATACACAGTTCGTGTATCAGACAGCCTGGAGGGACCCGTACGTGAATACAATGTGGAGGTGATTAGGAAGTAAGACCATCCCCGGCTTACCAACACCTCCAAGCCCTTCCCGAAACAACACACACCTTCAAAGCCGAAGAATACCTGAAAATATTTCCCCGCCAATAAAACATACTGACATAGGGTTGTCAGTGCGCCACTTTTACTTTGCAATAGACTTTCGATGTCATCCTGAGCCTGTCGAAGGATTATTGAAGCCTCCCTTATATTAATTAAAACATAAAAATATAGCCATGAATCCCATACAGTTCAATATAGAAGGTGATTTAATCATTACGCCTTCTGCTTCTTCTTCGCAACATGATTTTGATTTCCTGCAAGGCTGCTGGCAGGTGTATAACCGCAAACTGAGGTCAAGGTTGAATAACTGCACGGAATGGACAGAATTTCCGGCTACGCAGGAGCTACGCAAGATATTGCTGGGTATGGGCAATACAGATATCTTCAGCACAACTTTTGACGATAAGCCCTTTGAAGGGATGACACTCAGGCTGTTTAACCCGGCCACCCGGCTGTGGAGTATCTATTGGGCCGACAGCAATAGGGTAACGATGGATCCACCGGTAGTAGGCTCCTTCCATGAAGGAATAGGACACTTCTTTACAAAAGATACTTATAATGGCCAGGAGATCATTGTACGGTTCAATTGGGATGCTACCAATCCCGTACAGCCGGTATGGAGCCAGGCCTTTTCGGCCGATAAAGGCGAAACCTGGGAATGGAACTGGTATATGTATTTCAACAGAGTTTAATGTATACAGTGGGATGCTATTTCTTGCCAGAATGATTGAATAAAAAGCAAAACAGTTAGCAACAGCGGTAAAGAATTATCAGTTAGTTTGGTAAAAGCCATTATGAAAATAAACTTTACCCCATGTAAGGCGCCATCAGTGCGTCTATTCCTTGCTGTATTGACATTTTTCCTCTTACAATTACAAGCAGTTGCACAGTCTCCGTTAGTGTCTTTGCAAAACGGACAATTGGTATACAACCAATACGCCAATGAACGACAGCAAAATGCCGTGAACAAAGTGCCCGACTTTTCCAATGCAGGCTACAAAGGTGGCGGTGTGCCATTGCCGGTACTGCCGGTAATGAAAACGATAGAGCCCATCGCAGGCGATTGCAGGGCATTGATCCAGGCAGCTATTGATGAAGTGAGTGCAATGACACCGGATGCCAACGGCTTCCGGGGCGCAGTGTTGCTGAAAGTAGGCGTATATCCGTTGGAAGGCACTTTATTTATCCGCACCAGCGGAGTGGTACTGCGCGGAGAAGGTACAGGCTTACAGGGCACCGTGATCATAGCCACTAAAAAAGAGCAACACACGCTCATCACCTTGCAGGGAACCGGCAGCGGTTATGCCGAAGTAAGCGGCAGCCGCAAGAAGATCACTACTCCTTATGTAGCTAGCGGTACTAAAACATTCGAGGTTGCCGCAGGCCATGCCTTCCAGGTGGGAGACAAGATCGTGATCCAGAAAACACCCAACGAAGCATGGATCGATACACTGGACATGCGCCAGTATGGATGGACAGCCTCAGCATACCGTAATACCTATGAGCGCAACATTGTAGCCGTGCAGGGCAATACCCTTACAGTGGATATACCGGTGGTAGATCCTATGGAAGATGCTTACGGCGGTGGTGATGTATTCAAATCGAATATTACAGGCCGCATTCAGAATAGCGGCGTGGAAATGCTCCGCCTTGAATCTTATTTCGTCAACAATGATGATGAAAGCCACGGTTGGAATGCAGTGCAGCTGAATCGCGCAGAAAACTGTTGGGTACGCGATGTGATAGCCAAATATTTCGGCTATGCGGCAGTGAGTATCTCCAATATGTCGCGTTACAATACAGTACAGGATTGCGGCATGATCGATCCCAAATCAGTAACCACTGGTGGACGTAAATATTCTTTCAACCTCGAAGGCAATGCAACCTTCAACCTGTTCCAGCGTTGCATGACCTGGGGCGGTCGCCACGATTTTGTGACCGGTTCGCGGGTGCCACGCCCCAATGTGTTCCTCGATTGTATGGCTGACAACACCCAGTCGGACATTGGCCCCCACCATCGTTGGGCAACTGGCTTGCTGTTTGACAATATATACGGCGGACAAATTCACGTACAGAACCGCAAGGCATCAGGCAGCGGGCACGGATGGGCCGGTGCGCAAACGATGTTCTGGAACTGCTACGCCTACAAAGGAGATATTGAAGTAGAGAGCGCACCCACATCAAAGAGCTGGGGCATCGGTTGTATAGGTCCCAAACAAACGAGTGGCGGCTACTGGGAGAGCTGGGGTACACATGTATTACCCCGCAGCTTGTACCTACAACAATTACAGGATCGCCTGGGCACACAGGCTGTACAAAATATCGTTACACCCGAACAGGCACAGGGACGTATCTGGGACAGCCTGCGCGCCAGGGCCACCCGCATTGCGCAGGAACCTAAAGTACCTTATGGGACCAGCGAGCCCAGCGCTTCTTTCGACATCACGGATAATGGCGGGCAGATCACCGCGCAATATCCCAATACCTCCAAGCCAACGGAAGATGTACCCAGCATTATCGATAACAGTACTACCACCAAATATTACAGAAGTGGCAGGACCAACCTCTGGGTACAGTACCAGTCTACGGTGCCTGCTATTGTTACCCGCTACACCATTACATCCGCCAATGATGTGCCAGAGCGTGATCCGAAGAACTGGAGATTATTAGGTTCTAATGATGGCGTTAACTGGGCGGTGTTGGATAGCCAGGTCAACCAGAGCTTCGCTACCCGTTTTCTCACCAAAACGTATACTATCGACAGCAACACTACACTGTATACTTATTATCGCTTGCACATAACAGCCAACAATGGTCACTCAGGTACCCAGTTTGCCGAATGGGAATTGTTCGAAAGAAGGATACAGTCCATTTCGTTTGGGGACATCCCCGATCAAACCTTTGGAGATGATCCCTTCGAGTTGTTGGCAAGTAGTAATGCTGGTCTTCCACTGGCTGTGGAAGTTGTTTCCGGTCCGGGCACACTGATTGATTCTTTCGTAACAATGACAGGCGCAGGCAGCATTATATTACGTGCCAGTCAGGCTGGTAATGCAGAATACTTCCCGGCAACAGCCGAAAAGATAGTTACAGTAAACAAGGCATCACAGACTATTACTTTTGACGCCATAGCGCCCAAACTTAAAAACGAAACAGTGAACCTGTCGGCCACAGCTACTTCCGGATTGCCAACTATCTTTAGCGTTGTGTCTGGACCGGCTACGTTGACAGGTAATGCTTTAAAGTTAAACGATGAAGGACTGGTAACTGTTCAGGCAGAGCAACCCGGCAACGAAAACTATACAGCGGCAGCACCGGTACAACAAACCATCCTTGTATTAGGGCTCGACTACCTGAGGCCAGGCTTTGCCTTGCTGGTATACCCGAACCCAACAACCGGTCCGTTGAAAGTGAAACTGTTCAATAAGAAAAAGGAGCGGGGATATTCCTTCCTGTTGATCGATCGAAACGGAAATGTTGTTGCTACAGCGACCATTCCTGCCGGCAGCACAGCCAGTGAAGTAAACTTTAACATCAGCCACGTGCTGAATGGCCTTTACTTCCTGCACATTACAGATGGCATAGAAAAGGCCGTGAGGATAATTGTGAAGTATTAGTAGATGCTAATAAAATTGAATGGTATGCCAATCGGCTGAATAAGCGTAATTTATATCTGATTAATTTGCTGTTGATTACGGTTACCATATTCTTCAAATTGACACTTGTAAAGATGAAACGATTTATTTACCTGCTATTAGCCTCTTGTATCCTCGCGGGTACCACTATGGCCCAGCCTTCCCCTGCTTTAACGAAAGACCAGCGCATGGAATGGTGGCGTGAAGCCCGCTTCGGTATGTTTATTCACTGGGGCGTATATGCAGTTCCGGCCGGTACTTACAAAGGTCAGAAGATCAATCGGATTGGTGAATGGATCATGAACCGGGGTAAAATACCGGTTACTGAATACCAAAAGTTTGCTCAGGACTTCAATCCCATGAAGTATGATGCAGATGCCTGGGTAAAGTTGGCCAAAGAGGCAGGTATGAAATACATCGTCATCACTGCCAAGCACCATGATGGATTTGCCCTGTTCGATACCAAAGCCAGCAAATGGGATATCGTCGATGCTTCTCCTTATGGCAAGGACCTCCTGAAACCACTGGCAGAAGCCTGTCGCAAATATGGCGTTAAATTAGGGTTCTATTATTCCCATGCACAGGACTGGAATAATCCCGGCGGTGCGGCTGCCCGTAAAGTGGCCAGTGAAGGTTGGGCCAATCCCGATTCAGCACGCATCGATGCATATACAGCTGCCAATAAAGGTCACTGGGACCCTGCCCAAACCACTAAAACGATGGCCCAGTATATGGACGAGGTAGCTGTGCCACAAGTAAAAGAACTACTTACCAACTATGGCGATGTGGCTGTACTGTGGTGGGATACGCCAACCGATATGACAGATGAGTTTGCGGTAAAACTCAACGAACAGTTGAAACTGCAACCACATATTATTACCAACGACCGCCTCAAACGGCCCAATTATGCGGGCGATTATACAACACCCGAACAACGCATTCCCAAAGTAGGGGAGATGGATGGTAAAGATTGGGAAACCTGTATGACGATGAACGGATCATGGGGATACAAGAGCTACGATAACGCTTGGAAACCTGTTACTACATTGGTACAGAATTTAATCGACATCGCTTCGAAAGGAGGTAATTATCTCTTAAACATAGGGCCCAAAGCCGATGGTACAATTCCTGCTGAAAGCATTGAGCGTTTGCAACAGGTCGGTGCCTGGATGAAAGTAAATGGAGAAGCTATCTATGAAACAAAAGGTAGCCCACTGCAGCCACAAACCTGGGGACGCATCACTAAAAAAGAAAACAATGGTAATACCATTCTGTACCTGTCCGTATTTGAGTGGCCTGCCAATGGGAAATTGGAAGTGTCAGGCATAAAGAACAATGTAGTAAGTGCAAAATTGTTGAGTAACGGGAATTCTATTAAAACCAACACTGCCGGCGATGTACTTAGTTTGACATTACCTGCAACACCAACAGATAAGATTGCTTCTGTAATTAAAGTAGAGTTGAAGGGCGACTTGCTAAAATAGTTGAATAGGAAGCAAACAGTCCGGTGAGAAGAGTAAAAAAATAGCTGTCTATTGCATATGTTTAGTAGAAGTGAACACAGAATATAGCAAGGTTTACAAATGATAGTCACTTTTACTTACGCTTTAAACGGTGGTGAGTCATTCTGCGGGCAGCATTGGGCCTTGCCGGGTGGCTCACCTTATTGATTATACTAACATTGATGTCTATGAATACAGCATTCAAAAGCCTGTTGCTGGCAACAGGTGTTTTGTCTTTTACCAGCTATACGGTACCTGCCCAATCAGATAAAGGCACTGGTCTTAAGAATTGGCCCAAAGGAACTTCACCCCTTGAAGTAGGTAAGAAAGTAGCGGCCCGCTTTGTGGAGTCCCCCCACCAGAATTACGGCAGGCCACAGCCGCCCAAATACATAACCTATCCCGAAGTTTGTGCCTGGTATGGCGCCCTCACCTTCGCAAAAGAAAGTAAGGATAAAGGATTGACAAAACAATTGGCCGACCGATTTGAGCCCTTGTTTACTACTGAAGCAAATATGATCCCCGTTCCCGATCACGTGGATTATTGTGTATTTGGTTCCGTTCCCTTGGAACTGTACATGCAAACAAAAGATCAGCGATATCTCGACATGGGCAAAGGCATTGCCGATAAACAATGGGGGCCGCCCGAAGGCGCGCGCGTAAAACCGGAAAGCCAGGATTATTACAACCGTGGACTTACCTGGATGACACGTATGTGGATCGATGATATGTTTATGATCACGGCAGTGCAGGCACAGGCCTACCGCGCTACCGGCGATAAAAAATACATTGAGCGCGCTGCCAAAGAAATGGTAGTATACCTCGATTCATTGCAAAAGCCCAATGGACTTTTCTACCACGCGCCTGATGTACCCTTCTTCTGGGGCAGGGGAGATGGCTGGATGGCGGTAGGTATGGCTGAGTTGCTGCGCTCCCTGCCAAAAGACAACCCCAATCGGGAACGCATCATGCAGGGATATAAACTGATGATGAGCTCCCTGCTGAAATACCAGGCAGAAAGCGGTATGTGGCGCCAGTTGATCGACGATGCCGGGTCTTGGCCCGAAACCTCCTGCACAGGTATGTTCACCTTTGCCATGATCACCGGCGTAAAAGAAGGCTGGCTCGACAAAAAAGCCTACGAACCCGCAGCCCGCAAAGCATGGCTGGCACTGATCTCTTATATTGATGAAAAAGGAGATATCCGCGAAGTGTGCGAAGGAACCAACAAAAAGAATGACCGCCAGTACTACCTCGATCGCAAACGCAATATCGGCGATATGCATGGCCAGGCGCCTGTACTCTGGTGTGCTACAGCCCTGCTGAGATAATGACCTTTTATAACTTTTGTTTAAGAGGCCGTCTCCAAAGAAAGAGGCGGTCTTTTTTTATTTTGTGACCTGATACAACAACATGCTCGTCGAAAATAAAGGAATAAGAACAGATAGATTTTATGTGCCTCCTTTCGAATTGAAAGCCGGAGAAATTGTCGTTTTGTGCTTATTTCATGGACAACATTTTTACGATTCAGCTATGATGCTGAAGGATATTTTTACAGGTAATGCAAAGAATGATAATGTTATTATTCACAAAAAACTAACTTTCATTGAGTATTTCAGGGAGCCAAAGCTTAGGAGTATTTTTTATCCGGTAACAGTGAAGGAATACCTGAAAAAGAACGCCGGTTTGAATAGTCCGTATACGAAAAAGATTTATGAAAACAAATGGATTAACGAAAAGACAAAAGTTCAAACGTTGGCTTGGAATCCGCGAAAATTATTAAGTTTATATGCTACCTTTTCAAAAACAAAAGATATCATATTTGATCTTATTGGGTTAGATCCTATGGGGGCAGATACAGTTTACGCAGAAGTTAAAGAGGCGGTACGGAACGGTGGTGCTGCAATTTTGCTGGATGGTCATAGCGATATGAAAGACGACTGTACGAAATATATTGAAGTAGAGTGGGACAACAATAAATATTGAATGACTCTTACTGCAAGCATTCTGGCAGTTGATTACCCTACTACTCATAAGGCATTGTTAAAGGGCGGCCATTATGACCGCCCTTCGTTATTGAATGGTTATTGCGGCCTGCCACGTTTAACTTTTGCCCACCTTTTGCAGTCTATATAAGCAAATAGTGAGTTATGAAAAAGTTACTGATGATTTTGTTAACGATAGGACTGGCGTTAGGGGCTTCCGCCCAAAAAGTTGGCCGTGGCCACGTTGTTGTTAGACCCCGTGTTTCAGTAGGTCTTGGTTGGGGTTATTCCCCTTTCTATTCTCCTTGGTATGGATACGGCTTCTATTCCCCTTTTTATTATCCACCTTACGGATATAACAACGGGTACAACAGGCCGTCTCGGCTCGACCGGCAGATTGCAGATATCAAGTCCGATTATGCCGACCGTATCAAATCGGTCAGGATGCAGGACGATATGACGGGCCGCGAGAAAAGGCAGGAGATACGGCAATTGAGGCAGGACAGAGATCAGGCCGTGGTACAAGCGCAGAAAGACTATTACCACAAACGTTCTGGCACGAACAGGTCTTCCAATAACAACAACGGTACGAACAACAACCGTAACGACAACGATCAAAACAATAATTCCGGCAGTGAGTAACCCTCACAGCCTCCAGTCTTCCCAAGGGTGAGCACACAGCTCACCCTTTTTGTTTTACAACTTGTGAGGAAAGCATTAATTTTATATTGTAATAAAAGTATTTATTTATATGCTTCATAAGGATAAGAAAAAAGGTAAATTGATCACTAATGCCACAGTCAGTGCCGACGTACGGGATTATGGCAGTGATCCTTATTTTGTTCAAAAAGCAGAAGCTTCAAAGAAGGTTATTGAAAAATATGGGCTTCCTAAAAGCTGGTTAAAGGAGAAAAAATAATACTGACCTTCCTTCTGTGTTTCGTTTATTCTACTGTATAGCCTTCAGCTTCTCAAATGCTGCAATAAATTCTTTTTGTTCCCCTGCTAAATATTCTGCTGAAAAAGGAGAGCCACAATCCTCGTTATTTATCTGGTGCAGAAGTATGCCTTTACTAAAATAACTTCTTGTTTCTTCAACCTGCGACTTCTTAATGTCAAAAGCTTCATCATCGTTGCCTTCCTTCATAGCGGCAGAATCATAATAAATAGGACGGTTGTATTTCAAGGCCTTTTCAAATACAAAAGACAACTGCCCATTGAGCAGATAGTATTCTGTTAGCTGCTGAAAGGTTTCTCCGAAATGACGGGTGGCGATCTTTTCTAAAACGCCATCTACGTAATAAAATGTTGCTTCACCACCTTCCGTTGTCTCTTCAAGCTCTTTAGTCGAAGTAGATGTCCATTTAGAAATAGAATTGATGCGCTTAAAGTTTGCACGGATAGGAGCGAGCTGCGCCACGAGGTAGTCATTGTAGGCAGTGTCTGTCTGCTGGAAAGAGGCTTGCAAAATAGCGGTATCGTGTACTGGTGTATTCGACTTGCCAGGTACAGTTGGTGTAGAGGCAGTCTTTGTTGTTGCAGGCGTATTCGAATTACAACTGCAGAGAGCAAAAAAGGCTGTCGCCATTAAAAGGATAACCAGTTTCATAATGTTAATCTTATCTTCCAAGATACAAGGATTAATCTTGATCTGCAACACAGCAACTTATAACTTGAAACATGTAGCCTGAAACTTGAAACCCGGTTCCCGCCACTCAAAACTTTTTCCTATAGACACCCCAAAGTGTCATCCCAGCACTCCATAGAAAAATCCCTAAAAAGACTAATAAGTATACTATCATAGCAAGAGGGAGAAATAGATCAATGAAACTAATTGCCATAGTAATTAAAAAAGCAATGAAGCAGATCAATACCACCATAGCAGCAATGCGTAACACTTTTTTCCTGCCTGTACATGCTGGCGGACAGAATTGGTACAGTGCAAGAATAGCTATGAATAAAACGATCACACCTTGCATTAGGAAAAATTCAAAAGGAATGTAATCCCAGCCGGTCATAGAGCTTCCTTTTAAAATAATGAATACACCGATCAGGAGCAGCAGGAATACCTGGCAAAAGGTACAAGTGAGCTTGTAAGTGTTATTCAGCATATTCAATAAATATAAGCCAGGAGGCCGGAAAGCAGAAAAAATAAAACCTTGATTTTATCCTTCCTTACTTCCCGTCTTCCCGGCACAGTTTAAACCCGGCAACGGAGTTCCTGCTGAAAAGGGGCTCCGGCAAAACCACCACAGATTGCAGGAAGCATCCTGGTTGGCTGTCGTGCAGAAAGCTGCCAATAGCTTGCCCCTTTTAGGGAGCTACTACAAAACAACTACTGAACAACGATTGCCGGAGTGGAGCGAGGTAGCAGTGTACTGCCGTTGCCGGTGCTGCTTGTCATCCTGAATAAGTAGAAAGCTGGTAGAAGACGGCGGATAACGCCTTCCCGTCTTCCCGGCTAAAATGCGCAACGATATATTGAGTTGGCCGTGGCCAAGGGAAACAACAAAAGATAAACGCTGCACATCGTTCATCACGCTTTTACTGAATCCCAAACCGGCATTGATCAGTTACCGGTTTATGAATGTCAACATCAGCAAGAATGGACCTTTTAAGTGAAAGTGAATCATGATCACCTGTTCCAGACAAACGTACAACATCGCGATACCCGTTTCCAAATTTATTTATCCTGGTTTAGGATAGAATAGGAGAGAATGGGAGAAAGTGATTCCTGTTTTATCCCATTCCTTCCGAAACTCTCCCATTTCATCCCATTCTGCACAGAAGTAAATTTGGAAACCGCATTACCGGTATTGTATATTCGACGCTCGCTGTTAGAGACGAACAACAAAATAGAAATGGGAAAGATTCCGGAAAAGGGAAGAAAAGAAGAATAGAAAAGGAAAATGAAGAGCGGATGCACCATAGATAGTCCATGGATGGTACGTAGATAGTACGTAGATCAGCCGTAGATGGTACGTACTAATAGCACGAAACCCAAAAACAGGTGCAATTTGCAAAAAAGGGCAGGGCAGATTGCGTCCGTTAATCATAAAAAGGAATAGTTGCCTGTACATTGGGGTGCAACGATACAGGACAACTATCCTTCAGATTTACTCCCAGCGTCTTGCTCACAGAGTCCCATGCGCAAATGGGTACACACAAGCCGCTTGAAGCAGGTGAACGTTTCTCATGGCCACGTTCGTAGTAGAGACCACAAAGAAAAAGCATCACCAGACGGAGAAATAGAACAAAACCGACATTTTAGCGATCAGCATACAGGCTTTGCCGGCACAGCACTTTCTCGCCGGATATAGGGCTGTCCTTTAAGATGAAGGAAGAAGACTCGTCGTAGATCTTATCTGTCTTCAAATATTGCTTGGGGGTATTGCCGGAGAATTGTTTGAACTCCCGGATGAAATGTGATTGATCGGCATAGCCCAGTTCATAGGCTATGTCGAATAGGTTGTTGGAACTACCTCCTTGCAGCAGGTTCAATGCTTTCTCGAAACGATTGATCTTGAGATATTGCTTGGGAGTGAGGCCAAGGTGGTCTTTGAACCGGCGTTCCAGCTGCCGCTCAGAGAGGTTGAATGTGCGTGTCAGTTGCCGCACCTGGTGCTCATGTGTTTCACGCAGCAACATGCGCCAGCCCTGTACATACATCTTATCGGGAGCCGTGCTGTTGCGTAGCCGGTTGGTGAAGAAAGCTGAAAGAATGGCCGTGCGCTGCATCACAGTGCGTGCATCAAGCAGTTGGTTGGTAAGCGATGTTTTGACGAAATGGGAAAGATCAGGAAGCTCATTCACGATGCCCGACACGTTGATGCCAAATATAGGCCGGATGGCATGCGGGTAAAAGCTCACCCCAGTAGTCGAAATAGAAGGGTGAATGCCACAGTCGTAGGGAAGTGTATTTAAACCACTCAGGTAGGTCAGCGGTAAATAGTCGTCACCATGATAAATACCCGAACGCCCCTCGCAGTGCTGGAATACCATACGCGGGTATTTGCGGGCAAACACCCTGAATAGGCTGTCATGTGCAGCAATGCCGTCAAATTCCAGCACCCAATAAAAACGAATATAGTTGGCCAGGTGCCTCGGTGGTGCAATAATCCTCGTTGTCATAACAGGGCGGCAATTTCGGACAAAAAATCGATCCGCCAACAACCTGCCATTAACCAAAAGTGGTGATACCTTTCAAAAGATATCACCACCTGGTTATTTATTTACCTTATAAACTTTTCAACTTATCAACCTATCAACTACCCATCAACTTCCTCTCTTGAAAAACGGCTTCACCCCCAGCACATTTTTATTACTCTCTACAGTAAGAAAGTACTGTCCCTGCATCAATGGCATTACATTAAGCGTCGTCTTCCTGCCTGAACTCAGGTTATAATCTTTCAGCATCACCACACGTCCCCGCGCATCAGTTATCCTGATCAGTACTTTCTCGGCAGATACCCCATCGAGCGTCACCTGCAGTTCTTTGTCTGCCGGGTTAGGCCATAGCTGGATATTGTTATTTCCTTGCTCATCGAGGATAGCCGATTTGATGTCAGAATAACGATACCGGTCATCGAGGTCGATCTGCTTCAGCCGATAGTAATATTTAATACCTCCAGTTACATTGCGGTCGGCCCACTCGTAATTACCGCCCGCTGCACCTTTGCTGGCCACAGTACCCAACCGCTTGAAATTGGCAGGGTTACTTTGGTCGGCACGCTCAATGTCGAAGCCTTTGGAATTTTGTTCCAGGTCGGTAGTCCATTGCAACAAAATATGATTTTGACGTGGTGCTGCTTCAAACTTTGTCAGGTTCACAGGCAAGGGCACCAGCGTGGCGCTGCCCATTACTGCAGGCGAAAAGTCGGCAAGACTTACCCCGATGTTAGGCTCGGTGGTAATATCAAAACCAGCTTCTACTACTTCAAAAGTGCCGGTACCGGTACCTGTCATCGTATTTCTTACAGTCAGTAATTCTATCCAGGTATCCGCAGGCCAGTTGGCCGGGAAAAGGAACGGCGTTTGATCAGCAAAGAAAGCCTGGTAGTGATAAATACCTTGCGTTTTGCGCGTGCCCGATTTGGCGATATGGTACGTGCTGGTCACAGTAGCTTCCAGGTCTACGTTATAGCTGGCCAGCCATTTAAGACCAAATACCAGGTCCGTTACATAGTCGGTCGTTGCAGGCGGTGTACCTGAAGCAATCTTCATTTCTACACCTACCACGCCGCCACCCTTATTCACGGCCCTGATCTGGTAGCTCTGCGCCTGGAGCGTGCTCACTGCTACTAGTGCTATGATTAATGAAAATAATTTAGTCCTCATCGCTTGCTATTTATCAGTTGGGTAATTGTTGAGTGATTATTCTGTTAGGCGTGGGTAATCCTACTACACCCAGCACCACGTTCTTATCATTATTTGCACCATTGTACTTCACCGAGCCGTCCATGTTCACATCCGTACGGTGATAGATCGTCAGCACATTGTTGCTGGTGGTAAGACCTACCGCGCCAAGCACGGCATTCTTATCATTATTGCCACCGTTGTAGCTCACCGTTCCGTCACCATTCGCATCGCCGGCCCACAGAGTCATCACACCGCCCTGATTGTTGCGCGCATCGGTACCCCATGTCGCCGTAGCCGGTGCACTGAAGTCAACCGTGGTAGCCGTAGAGGTGTTGAGCGCAACAGGAGCCAGCGTCATTACGCCGAGGTGGTTGCGGTGCCTTACGGCTATATAGTAGGAGCCATTGGCCGTGTTGTTGAAGTATACAGGCGATACCCCGTCAAGATCCACAATACTACCATCCCTGCGGAGGAGCGCCGAACGCGCTGCTACCACTTGCGTAGGATCAGCATTGTTGCGCAGTTCCAGCCATATCCAGTCTACGATCGCTGTGTTACCGGTCGCCGTTAATATAGAAGCGCTGATGTTCGCAGCCGGTGTGCCGATGGCCGTAAAGCCGAGGGCAGGGTGGGGATCAGTGAGCGGTATCAGCGACTTGCTGCGCAGGCTGTCCGTCATCAATCCATTGGCCGCTACATAAGGTCCTTGCAGGATGGCTTTGGCCGCTACGATAAGACCGCCAGGTGCAGCGGCTACCGTTATATTCACCACGTCGGTAGTAATTAACTGGCCGTCACTCACGATCAACAACAGTGTATACGTCTTGCCCTGGTTGGCAGCTGTCACGGCAAAGCTTGGTTTCGCCAGCGTCGAGTCGTTCAGCGTAATGCCTTCCGGAGCTACCCAGCTATAAGTGATCGCATCGGCATCCGGATCTGTAGAAGCAGAACCATCGAGCATTACAGTTTGAGGCGCCGTTACATTCTTGTCATCTCCTGCATTGGCCACAGGAGCCCGGTTGGTAGATAATACGGTCCAGTTCACTGTTACGGGCCCTTCACCGGTTTTACCACTGCTGTATTTGCTGAATGGTTGCGCGTTGAACGTTAACTGATAAGTGCCCGGTGTAATGCCTGATCCGCGGATACCAGATACATTATAGATAGTATCGTTGAGTGCTTGTATGATGAATCCGCTGGTTGACAATGCAACGCCATTTCGCGTCAAGCGCATAGCCGTATCGAGACCGGTGCTGCTCAGCAGTTTCACACCAAACTTCAATGGTATGGTATCCACTTGCCTGTTGATGTTCTGGCCATTGGTAAATTGCCATTGTGCAGTAAGCGCCACCTGGTCCATGAACAATCGGACACTGGCCGTATCGATGCCACCGTTGAGGCCGGTAGCCGTTACCTTGATACCTGTGTTGCCACCTTTCAGCAGTGCTACAGGGATAGAGGCGTTGCCGGCTGTTACATTCGGTACGGTAGTCAGCGTGGATTCACCACTAATATCAACTTGAGAAATGGTCACTTGCGAAGCATCTGCACTCAGATTGAATTTCACTTGCAGCGTGTCGCCCGAAGTGATACCATCTGTATTGGAGAAGCCGGCGTCAGGTGTCACATTCAGGTTGCTGATGGTGATCAGTGCCGAGCGGTCTACAGTCCAGCTGATCTGCTGGGTGCCTGTTCCGGCATTGCCCAACGCATCCCTTACCTGGCTCAGGTCGATGATGAAAGTATACGTGCCATCAGTATAAGTATCCATTCCGAAATTACCGGCTTTCCAATGCTGCAGGTCGGTATTCGAGAGCTGCGTGATGGTCAGCGGCACCACTTCGCCATTCCGAGTCAGTGTGAGCGCTGCTATATTGAAGCCGATAGCATTTTCATTGAACTCGATATTCACAAACGGTATGTGCTGTGCGTCCAGGCCACCGGTAGCAGATTTCTCTAATTTCACGATCGATGGGCCTGAGTTGTCTACGGTCAGTGTGATTGACTGCGTTTCTACACCAGCCACATGATTTTCCGTTTGAATGTTCGGAAGATCTACTGTCAATACATAGTCACCGCTGGTAGTAAGAATATTGCCGAGACCAGATAGGTAGAACAGTTTATGATCTGCCCGTACTGAATCGATCACCAGCGAACCGCTTTGTGCAACACCTGCTTTAGTGATGGTGAAGCGGGCCGGCGTCACAGTAGCCACATCGATCGGCAGGTTGAACAGTACATTCAGCGTGTCGAAGGCTTTAGCCCTGCGGCTGGCCGGGATAGCCAGGAAGGCTTCCACGGTGGGCACGTTCAGGAACTGAGACCAGGTCACTTGCTTACCAACTTCACCGGCAGTACCAAACAGGTCCGTTACACCGGCTGCCTGTGCGGTGAAGGCGTAGAAGCCATTACCGGTGGTGAGGCTGGTCAGGTTCACTTTGAAGGTAGCAGAATCAACTTGTGTGATCACTACTGAATTATCGATCAGGTTAGCGCCGCCCTGGAAGGTCAGCGTCAGGTCGTCCTTCGTAAAGGTAGCAGGATCGATAGCCTTGTTGAATACCACAGTCAGTTCCTTCACCTGTGTTGCAGATACCTGTGCAGGTGCACCATTAATGGTTATAACCTCTGGCTTATTAGTGCTCTTCGCTTTCCACACGATCGTGTAAGTGGTAGCTGCCTGTGTAGAGAACGTATCTACGAAGTGGAACTTGTTCTCATACACTGGCGGACGGCTTACCGGCAAGGTCACATAAGTGAGCCATGCATTGTTCAGCGGTATCACCTGGCCATCGGCGCGTGTCACACTTACCAGCTCGAATTGCTTATTACCTGGGTCATCGAGCTTGATATAATTCCAGCCGGCTACTGAAGGCGTCACCGTCAGCGTATTGGTAAAGGTCGGTGCGGATACATTACCGGAGAAGCTGCCGGAAATGGCAGGGCTTACTGCCGATGTCTTATTTCCTTGCGAGAAGTAGATAATATCCGGCACATCATTCACGTCAAAGAGGTCGTTTACCAGGAAGTCGGTAATACCATCATCCAGTGAGCCGTATGCTTTGATGCTCTTTGTCAGTTCGTGCAGTTTCACACCTTTCACGAGACTGAGATCAGGATTGCCAAAGCTGTTGGCATGAACCACCTCGGCCTCATAACTGATGAACTTGCCAAGCAATGAGCTGGTAAAGTACCATTGGCCGATGCGGGTAGTCAGTGCAGGGATAGTACCGAAGTTGATGTCGATAACACCCATATTCTTTGGTTGGCCTTGCAGGTTCGAACCGGTCAGTTCGAAGTTGATCGCAAGACCTTTCTCATTCTCGATGATCTTCGGCTGTGCAGAAGAGATCATCATATTCACAGCAGGTCCATAACCCTGGTTCTCTACCATCACGGCCAGCTCTGCAGGTTCAGAAGGCTCGATAGCCGGTGTGGTGAGCGGGTCATCACCCATAATATTACGTTGCATAAAGTAATGCAGCATCAGGTTCGGGCTCGGGTTCACCGTCAGCGGCACTTGCGAGAGCGGCATGTTCACCATCGCTTTCGCGTACGGGTCCCAATACCTTACAAAACCACTGAAGTTGTACACCTTCGGAGCCTGTGGTGCTGCACCGATCTCAGGTATGAAGATGAACTTCACAGAGCCACGCTGTTGAGCGGCGATCACACCGGTGCCGGTTACGTTGGGCAGGTTGGTCAGACTCTTGGTCTGTATCTCGAATAAGCCATTGCTCGGAACGCCATTCTCATCAGTGATCTGGATAGTAACACTCAGTGAGTCCATAGCATCAGTTGGGTGACCGTTGAAGATCTCCAGGGTTCCTTCAAACGCTTCGCGTGTCATGGTCAGTTGTTGGCTCAGCTGTACAGTTACAGAAGCACACACTGCCTGATTGCTTTGCTGGTCGAGGATCTGATCGAGGTCGGCTCTTGTTTTGCGATACATATCATCCAGCGATTGGAAGCCCCTGTCGATAGCAGTATTATGCCTGATAATGAAGGAGTCTGCCCAGATCTTGATATTGTTCCAGTTGATGATGTTGGGATATTGTGTATTAGGCGCCAATACTCCCTGACTTCTTGCATAGAGAGAAGTATTCCATCTTGTAAAGAATGCTTGCAGCGCAGCAGACTGTATATCATAACCTGTCATGGCGGCCAGTATAGTGGCTTGCTTGGCAGGCGTGATGGAATCCAGGTTGCCAATTTCAGGCAGCATGTTTTGCAGATCACTCCAGGCACCGGTGTTCACAATGTCACCCATGTATTCCTTCGACCACTTTTCAAGCAAGGCGAATCCGTCCATGGTGAATTGCAAGTCGTCCCTGATCTGCAACAACACATCATTGATGCCACCACTGGTTTCACGTGCATTGGTGCTATTGGTCATTCTGCCGCTACCGCCGCCACCTACACCTGTGCTCATACACGTGTTGATCGTGCTGATAATGCTCATAGGGCAATCGATGATAGGAGGTATCGGTATGAAACACTTGAGATAATCCGTCCACTCGCCATTTTCCATGCGGGTGCCATTGATACATATTAATGGTCCACCAACACTGCCACCCGGAAGACCACAGGAGAAGGCTGTGCCGATCAAGTCATTGATGCACTGCTGACAGCTCTTCTTTTCTTCTGTATAAGAAGGCGGTGTATAAGCGGATGGTCCCCATCCTGGGATCTCACAAAGTTCACAAGGAATATACCATACAGTACCAGGACCAGGGTTGGGATAACCGCCGCCATCAAACACACCTTCCACGATTCCATTCACAGGACCAGTACAGCTGCGGCCTTGATAATTGATGAGTGAACCCACTTTCTGCCACAGGCCGGTAGAAAGTTCACATTTGTACACGTACAGCACTACTGCATAATCCTGGCAGGTAGTACCGGTGGTGCGGGCATTGTAGCCACTGAGGCCTGCAAAGCTGGCGAGAGAACGACCTGTTCTGCCACCAGGCAATGGCGTGCCACGGCGACGCAGGATCACAGGCACCTGTATGCTCGATTGCGCAGGCAATGTACCGGTTACATAGTTGGTGATATATTCATATTCTGCATCGTCTTTCGGTAATTGCAGTTCCACATTCTCTGCTGCAATAAGACCATGGTTCGTAAGCGTTACGTTGAAGGCGTATGTTTCTGTGCCAGAAAGCGCCGGCATACTCTTCGGCATATCGATCGTCACCACAGGCATAGGTACATGCGTCTCGAATTGTGTGGTGAGCGTGATATCATATTGGTCCTCGATGCCGGTAGGTACTACGGTCCAGTTGAACGTAATAGCTTGGTAGTTGATAAACGCATTTACTGCAGTCGTTTGACCCGGGTTGATGGTAACGGTGCCGTTGTAGGGCAGGTGCTTTTCCTTCTCTACCACAACGCGGTGTTTACCCTCAGGCAAGTTGGCGGCAGTGAATTCACCGGATGCATTGGTGTTGCCTTCTGCATACACTTCACCGGTGAAGTAGTTCTTGATCGTTACATGCGCATCAGCCACCTTGGGCGCATCCTGAGAATAATACGTGAATTGGTTCGTCACCGTAACCTTGGCTGTACCCTTCGATTCAGATTTCTTCTCGAAAGTAAAGGGCAGGCCAAAGCTGTTGCCGTTCTGCGTATTGATGGCGATGGTGCCGGTGATAGGATAGTTGAACGGTACTTCATCCAGCGGTTTGAACTTTACTACCACGATAGCGGTATCACCGGTAGCCAGTGCTGGCAAGGTGAGCGGCGTCACGTTCGTAAGCCAGTTCACCTGCGGCAGTACCACGGTGATGGCGCCTGCGCCCGCACCCTTGTTGGTGAGCATAAAGCTGACCACGCGATCGCCACCGGCAGTAGAAGCCGTTACATCTATTTTCGACAAGTTCGAAACGATATAAGCCTGCTGTGCCTGGCAATAGTAGAACACAGGCACTTGTTGTATGTTACCCTCTGTAGCAATAGCCTGCAGGTTCGTCAGCTCGTAATAGTTGCCGGCAGAAAGAACAGTGCCGGTCACTTTATAACCAAGTTGCACAGTGGTGTTGCCAGCCAATACTGCAACCGTATCAAAGCGCATGGTAGCCCCATTGGGCAGTGCTATCGGTTTCAGTGTAAAGTTGGCGAGAGACTTATTGCTCACGTTCTGTACAGGGAAAGTACCGGTGATTTGCTCATTGAGCATCACCTTGAACTGTACAGGCGTACCATTGTTCACCACCACACCCATGATGTCGAAGTTGTCCTGCTCGGCAGTAGCACCCAGATCAGGGTAGCTGGCGCCTACTATATAATGACCCGCTTCATTGGTCAGCGGTTTGAACTCGGTAGTATAATTACCATTGGCATCGGTAGTAGTGATCAGTTCCCTGCGCAGGCCATTGGTGATGATATATACTTCCACCTTCGAGTTGGCTGCAGGAGTACCATTAGTCCTGGTGGCCACACCCGTTACAGGAACGGTAGCGCCCTTCAGGAAGTAAGTAGCATTCACTACAGCAGTAGCTGTGTAGTCAGGATTGATGGTCACATTCACCGGAGCAGAAGTATTGTTGGTAGTCAGCAATTCTTCCATCGTCTGGTCAGGGTTCACTATATAGATCAGTTTGTATTGACCAGGCAGGTTAGGCATTTGCACGGCATTCACCACCTGTGCATTTTGACCGGCTGGTATCGGCGTATTGATCACATCTTCCGATACAAGCGTATCAGCATAGTCATATACATTATCCCTCGACAGATAACCCCGCACTTTCACACCCGCAGGGGCAGTAGAGAAGCCGGTATTGGTCACGGTGAGCTGGTAGTTGAACACAGTCATGGCTTGTACGACAGGATTGTTCAGCTTGGCAATAGGCACTTGCAGATCGGGCTTGTTGCGGTCCGATACAATCACCCAGATAGAGCCGGTTGAGAATCCGTTAGCCGTAGCCTGGAAGTATACCTGCTGATCGCCATCAGGCGTACCATCATTAATGGTCGTTACAGGCACATCTACATAAGCCGCGCCGGCTGGTATCAGCACAGAAGGAGGCACAGTAGCTTCGTTCGTATTGGAAGAAGTCAGTTGCACCAACATACCTGCGGTGACATCGGAGTTACGCGTGATGCGAATGTTGCCGGCATTGCTCATGCCTTCCGGCAAGGTCAATACAGGAGCAGTGATGGTCAGCGTCTGTCCGTCGTTATCACTGATGGTGAGGTTGGTGGATACGTGACCCGCTGTTGTAGGCGGCGCGCTGCAACCACAGGAGTTCACAAACACAGCCGCTGTGAGGGCTACTACACGTTGTCCATCGGCGAGTGTGTTGTCCACCACACCCACATTGAATGTCTTTTCATTTTGACCAGCTGCCAGGGATATGCTCGGTGGCAGTATCAAGGTATTGGGTAGGCTGGCAGAGAGATTGGCTGTAAAGGCAGTATTGGGACTGTTGGCCGCACGGCGTAGCGTTGCCTTGGTAGCAAACGCACCGGCGCCTTCAGATACAAGATTGGTTTCAAGTACCAGTTCCAGGCCAGGCACATCATCGTCGGTTACACTGATGCTGCCAGTAGCTGCACTGTGATTAGCCGCACCTGCATTGATGTTAACAGTAGCGGTGATCTCAGGAATATTATCCTGTGCCAGCGTTACGGGCACTTCTGCATACAGCGCACCGGCTGCAATCGTCACAGAAGCAGGTACCGGGAAGCGGGCTGCGTTACTGGATGTCAGGAACACTTGCAGCGGAGTAGCAGGAGCGAGGTTCGTATTTACCCGGAAGGTAACAGTAGCACCTTCCATCGCTTCCGTAGGCATGTTGCTGATCGTAAGCGCAGGTTGATCGTTATCTATCACTTGCAGCTTCACTTTCGCACTGCCATAACCAGTTGCAGTAGCTTGTATACTGTCGCTTAAGGTAGCTTCGATAGTTGCATTGTCAGGCACAGCAACAGAGAATGTTATACCGGCTTGTCCGGCAGGGATGGTAACAGTTGCTGGCAACGTGATCCTCGCAGGGTTGGATACCGACAGGTTCACCGTCAATGCATCGGCCATAGCGCCTGTTCTTCTTACCGTGCCGGTGATGGCGGCCGCACCTTCAGTGATCTGCGGTGCAGAGAGTTCCAGTGTCAGCAACTTGCTGGTAGTCCAGGTAGTTTGCTGCACACCGGTATTGTTATCCTGACTGCCGGGAGCTTCCTGTACGGAAGTGCCAGGTAATAATTCTACTACAAATACACCCGTGCTGCCGATGTCGAACAAGGCAGGGATGGTTACCGTAGCCGTTCTGTTCACAAAAGCGCCTGCATTCAG
Organism: Paraflavitalea sp.; assembly: GCF_059502485.1. Lineage (NCBI taxonomy): Bacteria > Pseudomonadati > Bacteroidota > Chitinophagia > Chitinophagales > Chitinophagaceae > Paraflavitalea > Paraflavitalea sp. Next base: position 1,105,484 of record NZ_JCACET010000011.1, on the reverse strand, counting down.
CGGAGAAGCATTGGTATAGCTCACTGCTTGGATCAGCGTGCGGTTCTGGCCTGTAGAAGATTGCATATAAATACGCTCTGTCCAGTCGGAGGCAGCAGCACCGGTACCGATATTGCTTACACGCCAGTTGATCGTTACTACATCGTTGGGGGCAACAGTCGTAACAGGAGAAGTGACATTCTGCACCGTGAGGTCAGATGTTTGTATAATTAAGAAGGTGTCGACAACTTCAGGTGCTGCATTGTAATTGGCATTGCCAGCCTGGTTGGCTTTGATCACGGCCATACCTGCACCGATAATAGTAACGGTGTCGGTAGACAAGGTCGCAATACCAGCCGGGTTGGTTACCAGGCTCAAGCTTACCGGCAGACCGGAAGAAGCATTCACGATCAATTTGAACGGCGCACTGCCTACTACCTTGTCAGGCGTCACACCCAGCGTAATGCTTTGTGTGGCCTTTGAAATAGTAAAGGTTGCGCTGTCTTTGCCCGTATAGTTGGGATGGGTAATGGTGGCAATCACTTTGTAAGCACCTGCATTCACAGGCGCGCTGGCGCTGCCGTCGAATGTATAGCTTACAGGCAATCCGGCAGGGTTGGTGGTTACACCTGGTGTCCTTGGGTTGCCATTGTATACCTGCGTCAGGTTGCTGAAGGTGAGCGTGGCAGGGATGGCATTCACCACGATGTTGATCGTAGCAGAAGCTTCATTGTAATTTTCATCACCTGCCTGGAACGCTCTTACTACAATAGTGCCTGCACCGGTAGCTGTAAGCGTATCGTTCTTCAGCGTAGCAGGACCACTCACAATATTGTAGGTAATGGCCAGGCCTGAAGTAGTAGTAGCCTGCAACACCACGTAACTGTCACCAAAGTTCATAGCAGGAACAGTGGGGAAGGTGATGGTCTGGTTCTGGCGTTCACCGGCAAAAGTTACCGGGTTCGATTGCGTGCCTGCTCCGCAGGTATTGGTATAGGCTGCTGTATAGCTGCCATCCTGTGCGGCGTTGTAGCCGGTACCGGTGGCGCCTGCTATCGCCGCTCCATTCCTGTACCACTGATAACCATTGGCGCTGTCGGCAGCTGTGTAACCAGGTATGCTCAGGTTGCGGCCATTCACAGTGATCACTGGTTTGGTTTGCGGCACACGCGTATAAACAAACACATTGCGTGTTACGGTATTGCTGCCGCAGCTATTGGAAACCTTCAGTGTAATTACATGCGGTCCGCCTGCAGTCCAGTTGATGGTAGCAGTAGCACCGGAAGTATCAATAGTGCCGCCACCGTCAATGGTCCATTCGAATTTAAACTCTGGCCCAGCGATATTGCTGGCAGTGTACACCTGCTCACCGATACAAGTGGTGGTAACACCATTGATGCCGAAGTTCTCCGGCGTACGCATAATGCGTATTGCCGTTGTGTTGGCGCCACTGGTATCGTTGGGCGAATTGGCGATCACGCGTATGCGATAGTTGCTGCCTGCACCGAAATGCGCAGGAATGGTGGCGTCGATGGTATCCGATTCGCGACCGGTCAGTGTTCCTATATTAGTTGGGTTATTGAAATTGCCGTTTACATCAGAAAGCTGTGCAGTAAACACGTTGTTGCTGCCGAAAGGTGCATTCACGCTGAAAGGAACAGACACAGGGCCGCCAGCACAAAGCGGACTGGTAATAGTACCTACAGTTATAATAAGTTCAGAAGGCGGATCTACTTTGAAATCGCCAAGGTTGGTAAGGCTCCAGGCGCCCCTTGCATCTATAGCACGGAGATACAACTTGTGGTTGCCGATGGATATATTATCCATATTCAACACAAAGTTGATATTGTTGAGGTCGATGCCAGGAGTCACAGGTACATTGGTGCCATTGCCAAAACCGGGATCGGTATCCACGAAGTATTCCAGCTTTACAATATTCGAAGGAGCAGGGTTGCCGTTTACGGCGGCATCTTTATAAAATGCGAGGTTGTTGGTAATGCTCCATTTACCATTCGCATCCCTGAAGCGGGTATGAATGCGGTGGAAGCCTGTCGTGAGGCTGCTCACATCGGCTGTAAAAGCAATGGTAGTAAGATCGGTACCGGGTGTTACCGGAATATTGATACCATTACCGAAACCAGGATCGTTATCGATATAATATTCTCCTTTCACCACATTGGGCACAACGCCGGTGGAAGTAGAAAGATTCTCTTTATAGAACGTCCTGATATTCGTAAGGCCCCAGGTGCCGTTGGCATTCCTGAAGCGTACATACAGGTTATGGAAACCTGTGGTATAAGCAGTAATATCGAAAGCAAAAGCAACATTCGTCAGATCAAGACCCGCTGTAAAGGAGAGCGGCGTGGCCCTGCCAATACCGGGGTCGGTATCTACGAAATATTCCCCGCTGGTAATATTACTGACGGGGTTATTGATCGTAGTGAAATCTTCTTTATAAAAGACGCGCACATTCGTGAGCGTCCACCCGCCCTTGGTAACCGGGCTGCCATTTTCCGTTACCTGGTAAGGTGGAATAAAACCACGCGTATACAGGTAGTGAAAGCCGGAAGAAAAAGCATTGAGGTTTACCTGGAAGTTGGCGGTAACATCAGTACCTGGCGTCACCGTTACGGTGGTACCCATTCCGAATCCGGGATCGGTGTCTATAAAATACTCCACCTTCGTGATGGATTGTGCCTGGGCATTGGTAATTAACACCAATGCCGGGATAAGAAAGGCAATAAAACATTTATACGCCTGTTGTAGAAAGGTTCGCATAAAAAAAGTGTTGGTCGGAAGGGACCCCGTTTTACGGGTTTATCAATTGCATGGCAAGAACACCCGGGCAGGGCATGCCTGTCATACTTTAATTATGATGTATTGGTTAATCTGCTACACTGTGCGTTCTGTCACCCTGAGCTCGACGAAGGATGGTTGGAGGTGGTGGCTAAGCAAACGCCCACTCACCACTCGCCATTCACCACTTGCCGTTCTTAATTGCCCGCAGATTTCACTTTCACCTTTACATCGATAGGATCTGAATTACTGCCGATGGGCTGTACCTCGAAAGAGTAGATCGCAGGCATCGGTGGCATGCCAGCCAGAATGTAAGCGCTCTGTCCGCCATACATACCTGCATCGATCGGGTTCGGACCTGTGCTGCCATAACCGGCGCCAAGTGCGGGAGAACCGGCTTTCAGCTTCCACTGGCCATCGGTAGATACACCGGTGCCAGCGCCTACAAACACGTTTGTCATTACGATGTTGGACTGGTTACCATTGGCAGTGCCAAACTGAGTGCCGTTGCAAATGTTGTTGGAATATAAGTTACCGGTACCTTCAAAAAAACCTGCGTACATAATGTTATTGGTGAAGTTGCTATTATAGCCGATAACCTTACCGCGACGGAAGATATTGTTTTGTACAAGGATGATGGCATTAGCATGTGTGGCCAGCGCATTACCGCCGGATCCATCACCCTCCCAGGCATTAACACCAATATAATTGTTGGTGATAAGTATGCCGGTTGAAGGGTTGTTGATAAATATCTTCACACCATAATTCTGGGAGATGATGATATTGTTAGCAGGAATGCTGCTGTTATCACTATGATAGTGTACATTGATGGCGCCTGTGGTCCAATCGGGAATGTTATTGCCCGGCGCGCAGAATTTATTGCGGCGGATGATGATGTCATCAGTATGAACAGCAATGCCGGCGCCCAGGAAGTCGAGCCCCATCACTATCGATCCCTGTGAACCCATGCTGAAAGTGATGCCGCTTACTTTGGCAGTCTGTACGAATGATTGGCTGCCGGGGTTTTCATCCAGGAAGTAGCCAGGCCCCAGCACGATCAGCTTCTTAGTGAATGTAACACTTCCATATCCATTAGGAGAACCTTCGAGGTGAAGCGTGTCACCGGAAGCAGCGCCCTGATGGGCGGAATTGAGATCGGTGAAATCGGCTACGACGCCGGGGTTGTTGTTCAATCGCCAGATCTTGGCAAAAGTGTTTTGGCTGTTCAGTAAGGCACAAAGAATGGCCAAAAGAGTAAATGCTCTTTTCATAACAAAAAAGTATAGGTTAAAAAAGTGGCTTGTATAAGATTGGTTTTGAGTACTGCGGCACTTTAATAGGAGGGGACTATTGCAGATAACCGGAAAATGTAAACAGTACTAAGAATGTGGTGATTCGATAGGAAGGATAGGGGTAGATCGCAAACATACTCATAAATATTGCTATTTATAAGCCGCTCTATGTTTTTTGATTATTAAATCCGATGAACTACATTACTCTACTACGAGCTGCAATATAGTCTCGGGGGGAGGGAGGTCATATACCGGTTTTAGGGGATTTTTAACGGAGATCGTAGAATTACCAGTTAGTGGTACGCCGGCTTCTGTCGCCAGCGGCTGGTAGGTGACGCCTATTCAAAGCGGGTGGCTTTGTAGAACAAATGCAACGCCTGGGGCTTGCTTTATGTCAAACTACAAAATACCTGCTATGCGTACAATTTTGCTCACCATATTAGTGGTTTCTGTCATTAGTTGCAAAAAAGACAAAGAATCAAACGGCTCTTTCGCAGACGGAACATACATCGGTACTTTTCAACGCCAAATTGCTGGTGGTGGTAAGATCGTCGATGTAACCCTGAACCTGAACACTGGTGGCTACGATGGCATACACCAGAGTAATATATATGAGCGCTACCCGGTGATCGGATTAGGGACCTACAGCACTTCCGGAGATAAGATAACTTTCGTGGATTCGCTGGCCTATACAGCCGACTTCGACTGGACACTGATCCTGGCAAACGAATATAACTATAGCGCCAATGGAGACAGTCTAACGATCTTCCGTCAATACGGCAACCTTAAGGATATTTATAAGTTGAAAAAGCAAAAGAAGTAATAACAACTGTTATTCCTCTTCCACTTTTATCAACGGCACTACCACCGCAAACGTCTTTTCATCCTCCTGAACGATAATATCATCCTGCTTCAGCAGCTTGTATTTATTGACGATATTGTTGAGCCCAACCTTATTGGAAGAAATGCGTTTCTTGCGCTGCAGATTGTTCGATACGATCAGCCGCGGACCGGAAAGCGTAGTGATCAATATCTGCAGCGGGCGGTCCTTAAACATCATGTTATGCTTCACGGCATTTTCCACCAGCATCTGCAACGTAAGCGAAGGAATACGATGCCACACCAGCTCATCCGGAATATCCACTTCCAGGAATAAACTCTCACCATAGCGGGTTTTAAGCAGGTGATAATAAGATTGAATGAATTGCATCTCTACCCACAAAGGAGCCAGGTCATCTTCACTATTGCGCAGCAGGTAGCGGTACACCTTGCACATTTCATCGAGGAACTTCTCAGCCTTAGTCGGGTCTTCACTGATGAGCGAGGAGAGTGAGTTGAGACTGTTGAACAGGAAGTGCGGGTTTACTTGTGCCTTGAGACTTTCCAATTGGGTCTGCAGGTTCTCCTTTTTCAGTTGCTCGGCTTCGTCCGTCACCTTTTTCCACTTTTCATAAAAAGCCACCCCTTCATGGAAGCTGGCGGCTACGATAGTAGCACCGGCGCAGACGCCCGCCGCCAGTAACATACGCAGCAGGTTTAATTTATATTGAAAGAAGCTGAACCGGTCGTACAGCACAAAGACCAGTACCACTGTGATCACCGTCACCAATACATACAGCCCCATGGAGATCGACACGCGCCGGATGGTTTGATTGTACTTAGGGTACCGGCCATTCATGATAATGGCAATGAGGATCTGCAGGTACCAGGACAGCAGGCCAAACCCGCCGGAAATGATCGTGGACCACCAAAAGATAGCTGCCCCGGAAAAATAGCGTTTCCCGAAAATGCAATAATTGGCCAGTATGATCACCGGAGGCAACAGCAGGCTGATGATCAACCAATCTTTTTTGGTGTAATGTGCCAGTTTCATGTTTAGAAGGCAGGCTAAAATAAGCCCTTGGAACGGACATACCTACTCCGGCTGAATGAATTGAGGTTAATCAAGGGTGAATTGTGCAACGACTGATGCTTTTACCCTGTCAATAGCACACCACCTTCCTGAATTGCCTGCTGCGTTTAGATCACCAGCTAAATACTTTGTATGAAATGTTTATTGTTGCCAGGATTACTCCTGTGCGGTATGCTGTGCTGTGCCCAACATCCCTTATTCGATTCCATGACGGCTTACCCCGTCAAAGACAAGGTGCGCATGTTCCAGGTAAAAGACATTACCGGGGATGGCGTGGCCGACCTCACCACCATGTATCCGGCCGTGGAAGACCGGTTTGGTATACTGACTGGCAAAGGCAATGGCAGTTTCGGACCGGAACGGTTACATACAAAACCGGTGCACTATTTCCGGAATGATGTGGCCGATCTCAACAAAGACGGCTTCCCGGAACTGATCATTTCCAGCTATTGGGACAATGGCTTCCGGATATATTATGGCAATGCGGCTGGTAGTTTCGATGCCAGTGTGTATATGCCTACAGACATACACGGGCGAGAGATCCGTTGTACCGATATCAACAAGGACGGGCACATCGATATCATTGCCACTACCAGTGGTTCGGGCAGGACCATCTCATTGCATGTTTTCATCAATAAAGGCGACGGCACATTTCATCCCAAACGGTCATATCCTTCCATGCTGGACACCTGCACGGAGATATTTTTCACCGATAAGAACAACGATGGACTGATGGATGTGGTGGTGAGCAGTTCTTTTCCCTGGCTGCTGTTCTACTACCAGCAGCCCGATGGTAGTTTTGTAGCCAAATACCGGCCTACAAAGACCACAGCACGGGTTGCTTTCGGTGATGTGAACCAGGACAACCGCGACGACCTGCTCTTGTTGTATTCCTCCGTCGACAATATGCCCGGCTCCGACAGCATGCTGGTATTACTTAATACAGGCGATACGGCTTTTGCTACACCCTTTAAGATACCCCAGTTTGGTAGTAATAAAATACGACCCACACAGGTTCGCATGGCAGATATCAACAACGACGGCTTGCAGGATATGGTAGCGAACCAACTGGACATGAATGGCGATTATGATGATACGGTTTTCTATATGACCGGAAAGCCCAATGCAGGTTTTAATGAACCGGTAGCAGTGGCGCTTCCTGCCAACGTGCTGTACACCCAATTGGCCGACATTGACAAAGATGGCTACATCGACCTCGTGGCCAGTTGCGACAACAACAACATTTATACCGTTTTCAATAACAGGGGTAAAGACACTGCACCTGCAACGGAACTGCTGGTATATCCCAATCCCACCAACAGCCGGATATTCCTGAAAAGCTTGCCCGCAGGTCGTCATAACATAGCATTGTATAGTGCAAATGGCATCTTGCTGCGTGCTGTCACCATCTCCGGCAAGTGGTGGAGCCTGCCCGTGGAGCATTTGCCGGCCGGCATGTATTACCTGCATATATCAGGAGGGGGCATCAACACCACACGCGGATTCCGGAAAATGTGAGGTTTTCCGGAGCTTTTTGCGTAACCGTTTCCGGAAACCTTGTGTATCTTTAAGGCCATGGAACCTGTCAACCTGAAGAGACTTGCCAAAGAGCTGAATCTTGCCATTTCTACGGTGTCCCGCGCCCTGCGCGATAGTTACGATATCAGTCCCGAGACCAAAAAACGCGTATTTGAGCTGGCACAAAAGCTGAACTACGAACCCAACCCGTATGCCAGCAGCCTGCGCAAACAAAAGAGTCGTACGATAGCAGTCGTGATCCCCGAAGTGGCCAATAACTTTTTCTCCCTGGCCATTAATGGTATCGAATCCATCGCACAGGAAAAAGGCTACCATGTATTGATCTACCTCACCCATGAAGATTATCAAAAAGAAGTGTCCATCACACGTCACCTGCAGAGTGGGAGAGTAGATGGCATTTTGATGTCGGTGGCGGCCAACACGGAAGACAGCAGCCATATTGTAGAGTTGCACAACAAAGGCATTCCCATCATCTTCTTCGACCGGGTGAGTGATGAAATTGATACATCCAAGATCACCACAGATGATTATGACAGTGGCTTCAAAGCCACCGAGCACCTCATCCAAAGCGGTTGCAAACACATTGCCTATCTTTCGTTCTCCCAACATTTGTCCATTACCAATAAGCGAATGCGCGGCTACCTCGAAGCATTGGAACATTACAATATCAAGCCCGACCGCAAGTTGATCATTCAGTGCAGCAGCGACAACGGGCAAAGCTATCCGGTACTGCGCAAACTGTTCTCAGGCAAGAAAAGGCCCGATGGTATATTTGCTTCTGTGGAGAAACTGGCCATTGCCAGCTATCATGTATGTGAAGAGTTGAAGATCGATATCCCGAAAGATATTAAGGTCATCAGTTTCTCGAACCTTGAAACAGCCTCCCTCCTGAATCCTTCCCTTACTACCATTACCCAGCCTGCTTTCGATATCGGCAAGAAAGCCGCATCAGTCCTCTTCCGCCGGCTGGAGAAAAACAAGACACCTTTCATGAGTGAAACCGTAGTACTGAAGTCAGCCTTGATTCCCCGCAACTCTACTAAAGTGTAGATCAATTCCCGCTCTGTCATTCGAACGGAACACACACTTACTTTGTCATTTCGAACGGAGCGATAGCGCAGTGAGAAATCTGCTATCGAAGCAAAAGGGCTCGCAGCTCGTAGCTCGCAGCTCACAGCTTCTTTCTCGCTTTCAATTGTGCCATATACAAAGAAGCAGGCTGTAGCCCGGCTTTATTCTGCCCTTCCCATTCGCCATCAGGGCGGCCTTTCAGACGGCCATCATACTTTTCACCCTTCATGCCTATATTGTAATTCTTGCCCGATACCCAGGGGCTTTGCACAGCAGCGCGTTTTACAGTGCAGTTCCACAACACCTGCGTCACACCGGCCCAGCCATGACCGCTACCCCAGTTGCCCCTGTCCTGCACATTGATTTCGCCATCGGTAATGATGTTGTCATACAAAGTGCCTACAGCCCACCGATGGTGCGGGCCAATATCGGCATGCGTCTTTTTAGCAGTACAATTATAAAATACATTCGGGCCGAGTGTTTTAGAACCGGTCACATAATCATGCCTGCCTTCTGTGGTTTGGCAGTTCATGAACAGGTTACATTGACCATTGTTGCAGAAAGAATAACGCCTGCCGCCGGTGATCTGTGATTTGGCATCGAAACATTCGCTGTCCGTAACGGTAATGTAGCGTGCATCATCACCCAGGTTCACGCAAGCATAGCCAAAATAGCGCGAGGTCACATTACGCACCCAGCCTTGCTCCGCTTTGTTGATGTTGATCGCATCCCACGCATGGTTCTCGGCAGTGTCGCTGGTATATACAGATTCCATGTACAGGTGCTCGACACCCACTTCACGGATGCGGCCGGCGAAGGTATACTTGTAAATTTCACCACCACCATATTGTGCATCCAGCGCTTGCATCACCGGGTTGTCGATAAATACTCTATTGCCTTCGATCTTGGTGATCACCCTTTCAAATTCGAGGTTGTATTCGCTGGCCTTCCATTGTTTGGTGCCGCCACGTTCCTCCATCTGGTTCATCTTGGTATCTGCTATCCACTTCTCGGTGCCGGGTCTGTTGAGGATAATAGCATCACCCGCCTGGAAGCCTTTGGCATCAGCTACATTGAACGAGAAACTGCCTACAGGCACATAGTCGTCGGTGATCCTGATGCGGCTGCCGGAAGGTTGCGGATTACCGCTGCCTGCAATACTGATCAAGGGTTTTTGAGTATGGTAAGTAGCTACCAGCCTGGTGCCGTTTTCTGTATCGCCCTCTCCGCGCAGCACAATGCCGCTGGCGTTCACCACAAGCGATGCAGGTATTTGATATGTTCCTTTTTTCAGGAGAATGGCGCCACGGAATCCGTTTTTGTCCGGCGCTTTGGCAGCCAGTGCATCGATAGCCGCCTGTATCTTTTGAGCTGCATCATCAGCAGGAGTGATGGTGGCCACAACCGGCACTTCAGGAATAGCCTTGTCGCCCTGGTAATAACCCACCCGGCTGAAATCGGGAATGATATTGCCCTTTTCATCAGGTATATAAGTGAGGTTACCTTTCTTGTCGGCTTGTACAAATCTGGATTCCCATTGCAGGCCACGGTCAACGGTAAAGGCCATCACAACAAGCAGGGGAGCGGCAAGTAGCAGGACTGTTCGTTTCATAACCAATATTCCTACAAAATCCGGTCATAAGAAAGCGGATGACAGAATAGCTGAATCCTTTGCTAATCCGGTCTACGCCCCCCTGGTGTCTCCCCCGGATTGTTATGCAAATGTTATTGAATCGTTATTGCGCTTCTCCCGGAAGGCGAAACCGGTTATGTTGCGGCCTGCCCGTGAGGTCCGTACAATGCGCCAGACATTCTCATGTGTCATGAATACGTTCAAACCTGAGGCCCCGGTATTTTACTGTGGGCCTTTTTGTTAAGATAGTACAGGTGCCATTCGGGAAAGATGTCATCTGTATGGGTTCAATTTGGAAACCCGCCTTCAATCCGGTAGTTTTAAGCAGTCACTGTATTGTTTAAAACTACCTTTTTTATGCACAGAAGGAACTTCCTGAAAACATCCGGTATTGCTGCGTTGCCTTCATTAGGTGCCGCTATCCCGTTGAGCGGACTGGCCACCGGCCATCAGCTTACAGATCAATCGGCTCCCTTATATTTCTTCTTCGACGGCCCCATGTATAAGCCTGCGGAACTGATCGCCAAATTGCAGGAAGCAAATACGGCGAATGCCATCCAGCCCGATTCGTATGGAGAAGGTGGCGTAGTGGAAGCACTGGAGAAAAAGTTCATGGGCATCACCGGTAAGGAAGCTGCTATCTACATGCCTTCGGGCACGATGGCCAACCAACTGGCCATTGCAGTGCTGTGTGGCGATAATACCAAAGTGTTTGTGCAGGAAGCCAGCCATGTATTCCGTGATGAAGCCGATGCAGCACAGTCGATACACAACAAAAGGCTGATACCGCTCGCGCCGAATGAACCCACGTTCACGCTCGAAATGTTACAGGCATCCCTGAAATACCATGAAGAAGGTGAAGTATTCAAAAGTGGCATCGGCGCTATCGCTATCGAAAGCCCCGTACGCCGTTGTGATGGCAGGGCCGTACCGATAGAAGAGATCAAAAAGATTGCTGCCTTCTGCAAAGAGAAAGGATACAAGCTGCACTTTGATGGTGCCCGCGTACACCTCGCTTCAGCTTTCAATGGTGTTCCGGTGGGTGAATATGCCAGGCATTTCGATACGGTCTATATTTCGTTGTACAAATACCTCGGTGCGCCGGGTGGCGCCATGTTGTGTGGCGATAAAGCAGTGATCGGCAAAATGCGTCACCTCATGAAAGTGCATGGCGGCACGATGTACCAAAGTTGGGTGAATGCGGCGATGGCATTGCATCATCTTGAAGGACTGGATGAACGTTTGAAGAAAATGGCGCAGCAGGCGCAGGAACTGTTCAGTCAGTTAAATGGCTTGCCAGGTATAAAGATCAGCCCATTGCCCAATGGCAGCAATATCTTTCATCTGGAGTTGGGTAATACAGTTGATCTGGCAAAGCTGCGCGAAACCCTCAATAAGAAATACAACATCTTCATGCCCGGCCGCAGAGGCAGTGATCCCATACGCATCACCGTCAATGAAAGTTTATTGAAGCGCGATAACAAAACCCTGGTAGCTGCTTTTAAAGATTCATTACAGGCAGCCAAAGTGTAATACGTTAGGAAGACTGTTGTCTTTCCCTTTTCAACCTGTCAACTTATTAACTTATAAACCCGTTTTTCTAATAGCTATAACTCCATGTCTTCACTGGGTCTTTAATGGTTTTAGTCAGTTGTTGTGCATACGCAGTATAGGCCGGCACTTTCCATAGGCTGCCTGCCTGACTGAGTAGCGGATATAATTCTTCTTTGTTATACGTGTCGATCTGTTGCCAGCTCCAGGCCTTTTCTCCCATGGCATAAGGCGTTAGCCAGTCGATCGCTTTGCGCAGGCCTGCACCGTTGGGAGTAGTACAGTTCCAGAGATCGATATCTACCATTTCTGCCAGCCTGGCCAGGGTAAACCACGCACGAAGATTGAAAGTGCTGTAGCCAAGACCATTGGTCCTTTCTACTTCCAGTGGCTGTTGCCCATCGGCACTAAGCTGGCCGTTCATTGTTTTTTTACTCTCTTCAACCAGTTCACGTGCCCTGGCAGTATCATCGGTAAACAGGGCAAAATCTACCACCTGCACATAATACCAGGTGCCATGGTTGTTCTTGGCGGCATGTTCTTCTTTACCATTCTTACTGGTGAGCATCCAGTTCAAATATTCGCTATACCATTGCTGTAATGCACGGAGTTCATTGATGGTCCATGCCTTTGATCCATGTAATATTCCGGCAGCATCAGCAATGCCTGTTAAGGCAATGGTCTCGATGATGCCAATCCCCCTGCCATCATTGATGCCGGGAATAGCCTGACCATAATCGAGGTGAGGGTTCATTTTGGTGGCTTCGTCAAAGAACCAGGTGCGCAATAACGATGCTGCTTTGGCGGCATATTTTTCTTTGCCGGTAAAGTACCACGCAAGTGCCAGCGTGCGTGCGGCGCCATCGAGCTTGCCGAGGTTGCTGCGGTCGGTGATCTTGTAGATTTCCGGATTACGTTCCCCATCCCTGCGCAGGTAGGGAAGGCCGTTGGGCTTCGAGCTGTCATACCAGAAATAAGGCGCCTGGCTCATGTAATCATGCTTGTTGCCACTCACCGGTGTGAAAGCTTTCTCCATCACCGACACGGGTTTCATCTCCAGTAGTTTGTCGGCGGCTTGCAGCAAGGGTTGCAGGTTTTGCAACGCAGTTTTGTCCTTGTCTTTCACTAATTGTTTTAAAACGGCGAGGCTGGGGCTGCTCATAACATACACACGCGGCAGCGCTTGACCAGCGGCTGTAACATAGAGCAGCGGCAAAAGAAATACGGTGAGCAGCAAAGGTTTCATACTGATTATTTGAGTTGGTAAGCAGCTACTGTTTTGGCATTGAATGTAGGCACATAAACGATCTTCTTTACAGGGTCATATCCAATGTCGGCAGTGTTTCTTTTTTCAAGGTGTGTATCCAGCATGGTCTCTACTTTCCCATCCGCCTGCACATAAAAAATATAACCGGCCCAGGCAGTAACGATGTAATCACCATTCCCTACAGGTTCTATGCCATCGGCGCCTTGTGGCAGATCAGCTATTTTGGTGATCTGTTTTTGCGCATCGGCCTTTACGAACGATTTGCCGGAGCCGATGATCAGGTCGTTGCCCACAGCCTTCAGGCCATTTACGCCTGTCATGCCTTCGAGATACAGTGTCAGCTGATCATTTTCTACCTTCCATATCTTGAACGTCTTGGAATCCGACACATAGATATCGCCTTTGTCAGATATAGTTATGTCGTTGAGCGATTTGGTGCTGTCGTGTGTGATCTTCTTTTCTACCTTGCCTGCTTTCACATCGATCACCACCACCGAATTATAATCGGCCACATACAGGCGGTTCTTATAAAGGCCCATTCCTTTGGGACAGTGCAGACCGGTGATCCAGGTGGAGTCATATTTCTTCCTGTCATAACTCAGCTTGCCAACACCGCCCACGCCGTCGGGTTCCCAACCACCACCATTGATGAGAGATACATACATGAAGTCCTTTTGGGGTAAAATCGATTCGGGGATAGCTACAATAGTATCGGTTTCCCATATCTTTTCGAGCGAATGTGTTTGTGCGTAAGTGCTACCGAATGCAGCAGTGAGCAGGAAAGTGATAAAGGTTTTTTTCATATTGGCTTATTTGCCGTGGAAGATACCTAAAGAAAACGATACACAATGAAGCAATTGATCTGTAAAAAAAGCCGCGTCACTGGAGAGAAACGCGGCTAATGAGTGTTGACTACGTTTTGTCATTTCGAACCCTGCCATACGTACCTGCATGTACAACCAGTACACAGGGTGAGAAATCTGCTGTCGAAGCAAGTGGTCAGTAGCCTGCTTTTAAGCTATAAACTCCTTCTGATAAGTGAGCGGGCTTTTGCCCGTGATCATTTTAAAATACTTGTGAAAACTGGTAAAGTTGTTGAAGCCGCTTTCATAACAAAGCTGCTTGATGCTCAGGTTGTTTTCGATGAGCAGTTTGCAAGCCTGGCCCACGCGTATTTCGATCAGAAACTGCGAATAAGTTTTACGCGTCCGCGACTTGAAATAGCGGCAGAATGAGTTGGGGCTGATATTGGCCACCGCAGCAATTTCTTCCAGCTGGATCTTGCGCTTATAGTTCTTCAGGGAGTATTCATAAATAGCATTCACGCGTTCATTCTCCGCGTCTACGAGGTCATGCTTGAAGCCGATGGAAGAAAGCGTTGTGAGTTGCTTGCATTCGGCAATGGTCATCAAGGCCTCCATCAGGATGATGATCCTTTCAGAACCATCGGTATGCAACAATCTTTCCAGCAGGTCGGCCACCTGCTGCCTTGTTTTGCCGGTGATCTGGATGCCGCGTTTCGCTTTTTCCAGTACGGTTTTGATGTTGACGTTTTCGGGGAGATGCAGGAACTGGTCGCCCCAGAAGTTTTCACAGAAATGCGCTACCCGGATATCTGCCTGCACGCGGGTATCTTCTTCAAAGAACAGGTCGTCGAAGCGCCAGTAGTGGGGCAGGTGAGCACCCACCATCACAATGTCGCCCGATTTAAAACGTTTAATGCTGTCACCAATGAATTGAGTACCTTCTCCCTTTTTGAAGTGGATCAGCTCGATTTCAGGATGGTAGTGCCAGCGGTTGTTGACGTAAGGAACAAGATCACGGCGCACGCTGAATGAATGGCGCGGGCCTGTTGATACTTTAAGTAGTTGCGGTCGCATGCAAGTGGTTATTTGAAGTTCTCGGTGAAATACGTGGGTGTGTCTGGGTGTTTGGAACTACTAAGAAGGGCAGGGTTTTCGGAAAACAGCAGGCGCGGTCCGAAAACCACCCGAAAACATAGATGGGAGACATGGATGATATACCATGGCAAGCAAAGTTTAGTGAACAGTATATAGCATTGTATAACCCGGTACAAATTGTATCTTTTTTCTCATAAGCCATCAATTGCGATCCACTTTATTTATGCAAACGTTTTCGAAAATCAGGACAGTTCAGGATACCTGTTTGCGTAATGCAGGGTGGTGGCGGAAGACGGCCAAACCCTTTCAGATTAGCATGCAAATCCGGGTTTTGTACCCATGGTATGCCAATTGAGCTTAATAATATGACAACCATGTAAAGCTTTGCAACTGCCGGCATTTATTTATTTGTATTAAAGAATATTAGTACCTAAAAGACGATATGGACCAAACACACAAATACCTCCGGATACATCCTGGTGACAATGTTCTGGTGGCTTTACAAGACTTACCGAAGGGCACTTTGATTGAACTCAACAACGATAAATTCCCCCTCACAGATCCCGTAGCCGGCAAGCATAAGTTTACAATGCATCCGTTGAACCCCGGCGATAATATTTATATGTATGGTGTACTGGTGGGCAAAGCAGATGCGGCCATTCCGCAAGGTGGCGCCATCACTACCAAAAATATCCATCATGCAGCTGAAGGGTTTAGCCTCGGCAACCGCCGGCTGCAATGGGAACAGCCGGACGTTGCCAAATGGAAAGACAAGACCTTTATGGGCTTTCATCGTGCCGATGGTTCCGTGGGCACGGGCAACTACTGGATCGTGATCCCGCTGGTGTTTTGCGAAAACCGCAACGTGGAAGTATTGAAAGAAGCATTGATCGACCAACTGGGTTACAGCAAAACAAAAGCCTTTCAAACAGACGTGGAAACGCTGGTAAAAATGTACCAGAGTGGCCGGCCCGAAGCGGAGATATTGGAAGCCCCGCTGGAAGAAGTATTTACGGAGCAGGCAACACAACGCGTATTCCCCAATGTGGACGGCATCAAGTTCCTGAACCATGATATGGGATGCGGTGGCACACGCTTAGATTCCGATGCGCTCTGCGGCCTGCTGGCCGGGTATATCACGCACCCCAACGTAGCAGGCGCCACGGTATTGAGCCTCGGCTGTCAGCATGCACAGGCTTCTATCCTCAAAGCGGAGATCATGAAACGTGATCCAAACTTCAATAAGCCGCTGGTGGTGCTGGAGCAACAGAAAGAAGGCACGGAACAACAACTGCTGAAGAAAGCCATCAGGCAAACTTTCGCCGGCCTCATGCAGGCAAACAATATTACTCGTCAACCGGCACCTTTATCGAAGCTCTGCATTGGCCTGGAGTGCGGCGGGTCCGACGGCTTTTCCGGTATATCTGCCAATCCGGCTTTGGGCTATGTGTCCGACATACTGGTGGCCCTGGGCGGCTCCGTGATCCTATCGGAGTTTCCGGAGCTCTGTGGAGTAGAGCAGGAGTTGAGCGATCGTTGTGTGGATGAAACCACCGCTTTGCGCTTTATGGATCTGATGCGTGTGTACAATGCAAAAGCAGAAGCTGATGGCTCGGGCTTTTATGCCAATCCTTCTCCCGGTAATATCCGCGATGGACTGATCACCGATGCCATCAAATCGGCAGGCGCTGCCAAAAAAGGCGGCACTTCTCCCGTAACGGCTGTGCTGGATTATCCCGAGCGCGTAACCAAACCTGGTCTCAACCTGCTGTGTACCCCCGGCAATGATGTGGAAAGCACCACGGCCGAAGTAGGTTCTGGCGCCAACATCGTATTGTTTACTACCGGGCTCGGAACGCCCACCGGCAATCCCATAGCCCCGGTCGTTAAGCTGTCGACCAATACGAAAACGTTTACGAAGATGCCCGACATCATCGATATCAACTGCGGTACCATCATCGAAGGTAAAGAGACGATCGAGCAGGCCGCCGAACGTATCATGAACTATGTCATCGACGTAGCCAGCGGCCGCACCCAACCCAAAGCTGTACAGCTGGGCCAGGATGATTTTATTCCCTGGAGAAGAGGAGTAAGTTTATAATATATGTTACTTCATGCATAGAAGCCCGAAACCCATTTCGTATTTCGGGCTTCTCGTTTCAATTTCATCTTCTATCTTCGTTGCACAATATTTAATTCAATAACCCTTTTTCTTTTCAATGAGCAATCAACAGCAAGTACCCCTGATGGAGCAATCATTCCGCTGGTTTGGCCCCAAAGACCCCGTTAGCTTAGCCGATATTCGGCAGGCCGGCGCCACCGGTATCGTCACCGCCCTCCACCATATACCCAATGGCGAAGTGTGGTCGGTAGAAGAGATCATGCAACGAAAAAATGAAATAGAAGCAGCCGGCTTACGCTGGAACGTAGTAGAAAGCATTCCGGTACATGAGCACATCAAAATTCAGAAAGGAGAGTACAAACAATACATCGAGAACTATAAGATGAGTATCCGCAACCTCGCAAAATGTGGTATTCATATTGTAACCTACAACTTCATGCCCGTGCTCGACTGGACACGGACCGATCTGGCCTATACGGTGGAAGATGGCTCCAAAGCCCTGCGCTTTGAGCGTGCAGCCCTCGTAGCATTTGATGCCCTACTGCTGCAACGCAAAGGCGCTAAACAGGAATACAGTGCAAAAGAGCTACAGTTGGCAGAGCAACGTTTGCAGGGCATGAGCGATGATGAGAAGACCTTGTTGCAGCGTAATATCATTGCCGGCTTACCCGGTTCGGAAGAGAGCTTCTCTTTACAACAGTTCCAGGCTGCATTGGATACCTATGAAGGCATCGATGCAAAGAAGCTGCAGGAACACCTCATCTATTTCCTGAAGCAGATAACACCAGTAGCCGATGAAGTGGGAACGGTATTGGCCATCCATCCTGACGATCCTCCCTATGCGATATTTGGCCTGCCACGTGTGGTAAGCACCGAAGCAGATGTGTTGGCGCTTTTGGATGCAGTCCCTTCCAAAGCAAATGGCCTTTGTTTCTGTACTGGTTCATTTGGTGTGCGTGCCGATAACGACTTACCAGGTATGGTGAATCGTCTCGGTGATCGCATCAACTTCATCCACCTGCGCAGCACGCAGCGCGATGAAGCTGGCAACTTCTACGAAGCCAACCACCTCGAAGGAGATGTAGACATGTACAGCGTGGTAAAAGAGATTGTACAGGTCATGCGCAAGCGTAATCTCTCCATCCCCATGCGTCCCGATCATGGACACCAGATGCTTGATGATCTGAAGAAGAAAACCAATCCCGGCTACTCTGCTATCGGAAGACTGAGAGGCCTGGCAGAACTGCGCGGCCTTGAGTTAGGTATATCGCGCAGCATGTAAGAGATTGATGTCAGACTGAGCTTGTCGAAGCCGCTCCAAAGAAGTTAACATACACAAGAAGGTCATCCCGCCAGGATGGCCTTTTTTGTTAACAACTCCTTATGCCATTGTCGGTGAAAGACCACTAATTCAGTTTGTCTTACTTTTGCAGGCAATTCAACAGATGAGTATGAACCCAACGACAGGCACTGCGACCCCAAGGGCGCTGGTGAGCACGACAGTATTCCCGATCCTTTTTACGATCAGTTTTGCGCATTTACTCAACGATATGCTGCAATCGGTGATCCCTTCCATCTATCCGCTCATCAAGAGCAACCTGCAGCTTACCTTCTCACAGATTGGGTTGATCACCTTCACCTTCCAGATCACAGCTTCTTTACTGCAACCCTTTGTAGGGCAGTACACGGATAAATATCCCAAGCCCTATTCATTAGCCATCGGTATGGGCTTTTCACTGGCAGGGTTGGTGACCCTGTCGATGGCCGCTGGCTTTTATACCATACTGCTGGCAGTGGCATTATTGGGCGTCGGGTCTTCCATTTTCCATCCGGAAGCATCACGTGTGGCACACCTGGCTTCTGGCGGAAAGCGTGGATTGGCACAATCCATCTTTCAGTTGGGTGGCAATGCGGGCAGTGCCCTTGGGCCTTTACTGGCTGCCGCCATCATCATAACCCATGGTCAGTCGAATGCGATATGGTTTAGCATTGCTGCTATCCTCGGCATCATTGTATTGGCGAGAATAGGAGGGTGGTACAAAGATCACCTGATATTGCGTACGGCTAAAAAGGGTAGTGGCGAAATAGTCGATAACGGATTGTCAAAGACGACAGTGGTGATCTCCATCATTATTTTGCTGGTGTTGATCTTCTCCAAGTACTTCTACATGGCCAGCATGAGCAGCTACTTTACATTCTACCTCATTGATAAATTCCACCTGTCAGTACAGCAATCACAACTCTACCTGTTTATCTTCCTCGGTTCTGTAGCGGCGGGTACGTTGTTAGGTGGCCCATTGGGCGATCGCTTTGGTAGAAAATATATAATCTGGATATCCATCCTCGGCGTAGCGCCCTTTACCTTGCTCCTGCCGCATGCCAACCTCTTCTGGACAGGTGTGCTATCGGCCATCATTGGTGTTATCCTCGCTTCGGCCTTTTCTGCTATCCTCGTCTATGCACAGGAGCTGGTGCCCGGTAAAGTGGGCATGATCGCCGGACTCTTTTTCGGCTTTGCATTCGGTATGGGTGGCTTGGGTTCGGCCCTGCTGGGCAAACTGGCCGACCACACCAGCATCGATTACGTATTCCAGGTATGCGCCTACCTGCCGTTGATCGGGATCATTACAGGCTTCCTGCCGGGGTTGAAGGGAAAGAAGGGTTGATGAGTTAATAGGTTAATAAGTTGAAAAGAAAAAGCGGATGTATCTCACGACACATCCGCTTTTTTATGCGGGTAATAGGCCTTATCAACCTATCAACTTATTAACTTTTCAACTAATAATGCCACCTCACAAAAGCCTCCATCGCCGCATACTTTGTCAATCCCAGCTGCGCATACAAATTAGCAGTATTCGCATTCCGGTCTTCAGCACGTTGCCAGAATTCACGGGCATCACTACCCTGGAAGGGCACCATGTCCTTTTGCGATTGGTGAATGAAAATACCATAACGCTTTTTCATTACCTGGTCGGGGCTCATAGGGATGGCCATTTCAATTTCACTGATATCCCATTCCTGCCATGCACCCTTATACAACCACATCCAGCAATCATTCACCCAGTCGTCACCGTCTTTCTTGATGCGGCGCAATGCTTCAAATACTACGTCGAGACAAACCTTGTGCGTGCCATGCGGATCGGCCAGGTCGCCGGCGCAAAACACCTGTTGAGGTTTTATCTTACGCAGCAGATCCACGGTCAGTTGAATATCCGCTTCGCCCATCGGGTTCTTCTCGATGGTGCCCGTTTCGTAGAAAGGCAGATTCTGGAAGTGATAGTTGTTGTCGCTGAGGCCCACATAGCGGCAGGTAGCTTTCGCTTCGCAACGGCGTATCAATCCTTTGATAGCACGTATATCGGCCGTATCGATCTGGTTTGATTTCTTTCCTTTGAGATAAGTCCTTGCCTGCTCCAGTATCTCCTTACTCTTGGTGCTGTCGATGCTGAACATATCTTCAAAGCCCACCGCAAAATCCATGAAGCGCGTCACGAACTCATCGGTAACGGCAATGTTGCCGGAAGTTTGATAAGCCACATGCACATCATGCCCCTGGTCGTGCAGGCGCTGGAAAGTGCCCCCCATAGAAATGATATCATCATCCGGGTGAGGAGAGAAGATGATCACGCGCTTGGGATAAGGCTCACTCCGTTCGGGATGATTGGGCAGGTTCACATTAGGCTTGCCACCAGGCCAGCCGGTAATGCTGTCCCGCATCATATAATAAACCTTCAGGTTGATCTCATAAGCATCGCCTTCCTCTACCAGCAGGTCACTGAGGCCACTGTCGCGGTAATCGCTGTTCGTAAGACTGAGAATGGGTTTGTTTACTTTCAAAGCCATGTTCACCACCGCCTTGCGGATCATCGCTGGTGTCCATTCGGTATCGCCGGTCAGCCAGGGACTTTTAAAACGTGTAAGCTCTGCAGCTGCCAGTTCATCCAGCACAAAAGTGCAGTCATTATGCTGTTGCAGCAAAGAAGCAGGTATCTGCTCATCAACATGCCCTTCTACAGACTTCTGCACCACAGGCGCTTTGCCGGGGCCCCAGGCCATCAACACGATGCGTTTGGCCTTCAGTATGGTGCTGATGCCCATGGTGATGGCGAGGCGTGGAACCTGCGATATATTGGCAAACTCATACGCATTCGCAATGCGCGTGGAGTTGTCGAGCGTTACCAGGCGGGTGCGGGAGTAAATGCTGGAGCCGGGTTCGTTGAAACCGATATGGCCATTGTTGCCAATGCCCAACACCTGCAGGTCGACACCGCCGGCCTCTTCGATCATTTGTTCATAACGCAGGCAATGCGCTTTGATATTCTCCTTCACCATTTCACCATCGGGAATGTGAATATTGACAGGTTCGATATCGATATGATCGAACAGGTGCACATGCATGAAGCGATTATAACTTTGCAACGCATCCTTTTCGATGGGATAATATTCATCGAGATTGAAAGTGATCACGTTCTTGAAGCTCAGCCCTTCTTCTTTGTGCAGCCTTACCAGTTCTGCGTACAATGACTTGGGAGTAGAGCCGGTAGCGAGGCCTAAAACACATTTTTCCCATTTGGCCTGTTTGCTGCGGATCAGATCGGCAATTTCGCGGGCTACTGATTTGGAACCTTGTTTAAGATCGGTGTAGATGTTGACGGGGATCTTCTCAAACGAATCAACCATGCTCATAAAAACTTTTTTAGTGCAGTGAATTATTTGAGCGCACGAAGGTAAGCGCAATTTCTATAATACACAATGAAAAAATAATCAATAATATAGATGCAGCCTTTTGCAACCGGTTGCGCAACTGCACGTTATGAATGCAGCAAACCCCTTATAAACAGGCATGTCCATGTCGCCCTGAGCCTGTCGAAGGGTTGTCGAAGTGTCTCAAATGTCACGCTGAGCCTGTCGAAGCGCCTTTTTCATGCAACGTTGCCAACCTGGAGGCTGTCAGGCAGCAAACACCCCCTCCACATGAAACGATACGCAGCCATCCTCCTCCTGGCATTGGCAGCCTGCAAAAAAGACCACCAGCAGCCCGGTCCCGATCTGTCGGTGGATCCTACACTTCTCGACAACACGCCCGCCGAAGTAGTCTTTATATCAAGGCGTATCGACAACAGTGCCGATTGGCAGCTCTACGGCATGAATATGGACGGCACCAACCAACGCCTGTTGTCCGATCGCATCGTGCAATGCGCCCCGGTCACGGCCTCCAACGATGGACAGAAGATCACCTTCAATACATACGAGAACAACAGGCAGCAATTGTATGTGCTCGATAAAGCCACGGGCACACGGAAACTGCTGGCTACCAATGATGAGTACATCAGCAATGCCGTCTGGTCGCCTGATAATAGTAAACTGTTGTTTACAAAAGCGATCAATGTAAACACGGGTGCCTTTGGCATCTTTACGGTCGATAGCGATGGAAGCAATGAAAAAGAAATAAAGGCGGGTATATCGGCAGGGCAGGCCCAGTGGTTTCCCGACGGGCAGTCCATTGGTTTTATAGGCGTCGAGAATGGCGTGGCCGGGGTATATGCCATGCGGTTGGATGGATCGGAGAAAAAGCGCCTCACGCCGGCCGGTCAACGGTTTGGGTCTTTCCGGATCTCGCCCACCGGCGAACAGATCGTATTGATCGGCAACGATCAGGGAGGTTCGCAACAGTTGTTTTTGATGAACGCGAAGGGCGGCGCCACCAGGCAGGTCACCACGTCCGTTTCGCCACGGCAGTGGCCCGGCAATCCGAGAGATGGCAACAACAGTCCGGCATGGTCTCCCGATGGGTCGAAGATCGCCTATGTGTCCTGGGCCAATGAAACGCCCGATATCTTTATCATGGATGCCAATGGCAAGAACGACAAGCGGCTCACCAGTGGCGCCATCCGCGATGAGAGCCCACAGTGGAGCCGCGATGGCAAATACATTTACTTCAATTCCAACAGGGACATGTCCCTGAACCACGAAATATATAGGATGACACCCGATGGAAAGAACCAGATACCGTTGACGCATTGGAGATCGGATGACTCTTATCCGGTGATCATCAAAAAATAACCGTCTTACTTATAACGGTGATTCAGCTTAAGTTTAAAGGGATGCTTGTCTAAGTATCCCTTTCTTTATTGATGCTCGCGGGTGTTTGTCTAATTAAGGATGATGGTATTGCTCGCATGTGCTTGGTTTTCGTTAAAATAAGCGTTTAAATTTCACTGTAGCTTCTCTACGCTATTTTCGAAATTGCTGCATCATCAAATATCGAAATGTAACGAGTTTTTGTTTGGATATCATCTATACTTCGGCTCTCAACCTTCTCCATCATTTGAGCTTAAATCAAATAGATCATTAATCTTATCGTATAGTCCATAAATGTACTCCGGTAGTCCTTGATGAATTACACCACATTTAGTACATTTTGGTGCTCGTTTCAGACGTCGTGACTCATTCATCCAGAGAATAGGATAAATACGAACATGATACGTTTGCTTAATTAGTGATAGAAAATAATTTCTATCGGCGTTGTTAAATCTTGCGAATCCAATCTGATTATATAGCATCACAATTCTTTCTAATAGTTCCTTAAGTTGTATTAAATTAATGCTATATGCCTCTACTCGATCGTCTTCTGGACATTTATTTGAGTATTCCTTATAATACAGAGTAAGTATGGCATTAATGGCAGGCCCACCTGTAAACTGACCATCTTTATGCGGGTAAACAAATTGATCCAAATCATCTCGCAAAAAGCTGACTTGATCTGTTAGGAATTGATGCGTCTTCTGTTCTTTAAACTGATCGGTGATTATCTTATTAGCAACTACTTGTTCTTTTAGAGCCTTATAAACAAGGAAAGCACCCAATAGACCTGTAATTGGTGCCGTTATGCCACCAATAGTATCGCCAATAGTACCTGTTACTTGACCAAATTTTATAAATCCCCAAGTTCTCGTAAACAACCACGGGGCAATCAGGATTGATGAAAAACCAATCAGGAGAGCTCGTCGTGGGGTCAACCAGATAAGCACCCACTTTATCTTTACTCGAAATCTGAATAATTGGTAAGAAAACTTCATAGCTATTAGTTGTAATAAAGGAAAAGGTTGTAAAGTCGAATCATGTATGCTACCAGGTACACTTCTGTTATTATTTGTTATTGCCTGGCAAAAATAACTTGTTCCAACTCTTTGTACACATCCATGTCTTCTGTTATTACCTCTGACAAGTTGAGCTTAAATTGGTCTGGACTAACACTGATTTTTAAACCGCAAAAGTTTTTTATATGCCCTGTATTATCTTTTAAGTTTTGATTGGGTATGTCGGTGACAAAAGCGTCATAAGCGGCTTCATCAAATACTAAAGTGTTCTTACTACAATAAGCTTTCAATACTTCTTTGTCATATATATAGTTTTCAAGTTCCCATCTTTTCAAAACTCTATGGTTTTGAGGGTTGTTGGAGAGGTATAACTGCCGGTCCTGCTCTGTATTCTGTTTGCCAGATGACATATCACGGTCTTTGAGAACCCAAATCTCTACATCTGAAAATACTTTGGTCAAAATGGCAAGTGCTATTTCACTTCTTTGATCCAGTTGAGTGTTCCCCCCACTTGAGATAAACAAAGTATCATGATACTTCTCTGAAAAAATATTATTGAACACTTTAGCATCCAACCCTTTTTCCAATCCATTCACTCCAGGGGCGTCTTTCCCTTCACAATAGATAATTCTTTTAGGGCTGACCAAGCCAGTTAAGTCGTCTAAAGCAGTTTCAAATATTTCCTTCCATTTTGCTAATGACTTTTTGATTGGTGTCAAGATTTGTTGGGTAGAAGCCCAGTTTACTCCCTTTTTAAATTGAATTATCTGGCAATCATCCTTCAGATCTTCTTGCAGAGCTCGTAAAAAACCTATACTATGTGTTGCAACCCATATCTGACAATCACTTCCTACTAGCTTATTGATTTCAAGCAGTAACTTTTTTTGAATTGAGGTATTTATGTGGAGCTCGGGTTCATCAATTAGGAATACTGTATCATTGTATTCTTCCTGCCGCAAATAAAGATCAAGGAGTATGTCAACCACTTCTTTTTCTCCAGAGGAAAGAACATTAAAGTCAAATTTTTTTTGGTGATCAGGTTTTTTAAAATATAATGTTCCTTCATTTGCTTCAATGTTACCGATGCTAACTATTTCTAAGTCTAAGCAGTTTCTAAGAGAATTGTTTAAATCACCAATGATTTTGGTTTTTGCCTCACTTGGTCTGCAATCAGTATCATGTAAGTGCTTATTGTATTTGATATAAAGGCGACGATAGCTCTGTTCCATTTTATCATCTATATCTGAAGATGTACTTGCGCCATAGTTATTGAAATATATTTCAGTCGTGGCGTGGGACTGGGTAACTTTCAAAATACTATTATATCGGTATGGACTTCTAAAGGAAAAAATTGTATTGGGTCTTTTTAATTTTTCTTTTTGTTGCTTAATTGATTGGTAATTGCCATTTACGAAATCAATGATTATATCATAATGCGCATAGGGTTCAGATTGTGTCATCGAGTGATAGGTATGATCTTTTGGCCCTTGGTTTCCAATAAGCTCGTGACCGCTGTTTTTGTAAAGCAGTCCATCAAGTACGCTGCTTTTCCCACAACCATTTGGGCCTACTAACGCAATTATCCTTTTTGGGGCTTCTCCAAGGTCAATTGTCAGGTCGTGAAATCTTTTATAGCCATTCTTGAGTTGAACTTTTTTATATCTTCATATATACATGTGTTATCTGTAGTGATGTAATTAAAAAAGCCCCGCATCATTATGCAAGCCTTACACTAACTAGGTTAAGTATGCGTCTCAGCAAGAAGTTCGGAGTGATTTGGCCAATGGTTAGTTTATTTAGTAACTAGTTTATCTACAATATTACCTGGCATTGTTGGTGAACCATCATCTTTAAGCAGACCTGAATCTGATCTGCTAAATAGGGATTGCATAATTAAGTGCCTTTCAGTTTGGTCTATACCTTTCTCTTTCTTTAAAGCTAAATAAACGTATGTTAACTGTTCTCGCTCTTGGGCATCTCTAAACAAGTGAAAGGAACTAAATGTAAGCTTGGAAAAAGTGCGAATTGCATACGCGAGAAAGGAGATAATAGTAATTAAAACTACTGACCATTTAATCGCAGAACCCGTATTTGAAAATAACTTTTCAATTGTTCCATCGGAAATTTGAACTAACACCCATACGAGAATAGCTACTGCTATCAAAAGAGAGGCAATCAATCCATACAACCACCGAAAGCCTTCTCTCCGAAGTGCCAAAGCTCTGTTTTGCCAATATTTTGCAGGCGCTTCAAGCTTTAATTTCTCTTGATACAGGTTTTCCAGATCAAGCATTTTCTTCGTCGTTTCAGCAAAATATCCGGAAAATTTTTCTGAAGTACTTTTAAACCATTTATCGTAATTGTTTTTTTTATCTTCAACGAGATCATCAATGTTTTTAGTGGTAGTAGTTACTTTTTTATAACCTTCAGCTAGGTATTTTGAAAGATGAGACTCAGAGTTCGTAAGATATTTATTAAAGTCATTCTTCATTTTTTCAATTGAAATGATATCAGCACTTGTGCGGTGTGTCAATACAGAATATTCTGTCGAATAAAATTCATATGCTAATAAATACCCAATCAACATTTTCTTTTGGATATTTTGCAAATTATTTGATGTAATAAATTCGTAGGCGCCAGCGTAAAAATCAGGTTGTTCATTATGGAGATTAATTAAAAATATTGTTTGAGGAGAATCATACAAAAACTTAACGGGACGATCTTTTTCTAGCGGATCTTTAACTGTGGTAACCCATTCACTTTCTGACGTTGCATTTGAAACTATACGAATAATAGCAGTTTTACAGCGTTCGAAGGTATCTAGTACAGAAGCTAATTCACTTGGCAATCTTTTAGTTGCAGCAGCTGATTTAAAACCTTCAATTTGTTGAGCTAAAAATTCGTAAATGGCTGTGATTCCAGTTAGTGAGTTATTATAATAAATATGTTGATAATTTAAGTTAACTATCCTGCCATTGAGCTTGTCAACATTTGGAGATTCAGCTACCTTATTTTTAAATTCTTCTAGTGTCATCATATAGATTCTTAATGCTTTAGTAAGTTCTCAAAAAAATATGGAGTGCTGGATAAATTTTTGATCACAAGGCTGGTATGCTTTGTCTGGCGCAGATATGCTCTCCGCAACTGTGCGTAAGTTTGTAATGCAGCTCTCAGCTCTGCCTGCCTGTGCTACCCATAATCAAAGCAAGCCCCGCATAAAAATGCAGGGCTTCACTAATCAAAAAAATTAACCATTAAACCTTATCCTATGCAGTGTTAACGAACAAATCGAATAATGTCCCGGGTATTTTTAAGTTTTTTCCTAAAAAATCCTTCTTTCCTTGATCTATGTCAATCGATCTGTAAATTAGGGTACCCGATAGCCCACTAACCCGAACGAACATTACTGACACGCCTTAATTTCAAAAGCGCTCCAGGCCAACAAACTTCGGCCCGCTTCACCTGCCAAGCTCAACAACCGCAGCAACAATAATTCATACTAAAAAAAACAGCAAACCGCTGCTCCTCAAAGATATGGCGGCATGCCAGCCCACCCCGCGCACAAAGAGATATGATCCTGTAATAAATACACTGCTAACAAAGCAAAGGATTCACCAAAGAATGTTCACTATTGTGGCCCTCACCCACAATGCTGCCAAAAGGTTCGCCATAAAGCAGCAGTACTAATTTTCACAGACACCACCCGCACAAATTTCATCAAGCCATTGGGCTGAATCAATCCGCGCATTTATTGCGCATTCCTTTTGGCCTTGCACCAATGCCGCCATACCGCTGTATCGCAGCGTTTTTGCTGTCGTTTTTAAATTTTTAGTATGAAGTTTTGTCTTGTTGCTCGTTCCGCTTGTCCGTTGGTAGGCATTGAGCAGTGCCGCGGTTTCATTGTTTGCAAGTTTCATCGCGCCGCTTTTGAAAAGGAGTTCGCGGGCCGCGTGCTTCTGGTGTCTGAGGAGCGCTTCTCGTTTCCCGGTGTTTCTTTCGTCATCTATCAGGGGGCTTCTTAGCTCTTTGACTTTAGTACAGCAACATTGTCTTGTCAACCTGATAACTTATCAATTTACCAACTAAACGAAAAAGCCCTGCATAGAAATGCAGGGCGACACTAATCAAATTCGTTAACCATTAAACCTTATCCTTTCTATTATAACAACAAAACTGCCTTGCTGTACTAAGCAAACGGTCAATTTATTTATGATGATCAATTATGTATATAGCTTTTGGAATATTGACTGAGGAGAACGTCTCTTCCCTTAAATAAAATAGCCCGGATAACAATCCGGGCCTATCAGGAATACAACGCAAATAATCAAGAATATAGAATATCAGACAATATAATACTGTAATTCCTAAAGGCATTTCGCCAACGGAATGTATTGTCAATAGCAGTTGTCTACTTAAGCAGAGTATATCTTAACCAGATAAAGGAGCCTTGAAGGCATATTCAATTGCAAAGCAATAGTGGATACGCATAAAATAATAAATAAAAGAATTACACAAAAAGAAAAAGAAGAAAAGCCCTGCCCGCAAAAGCCAAGGCACTCCATTCATCGTGTAAACCTTTAACCTTATCCTATATAATTATAACAACTATTCTATAGCGCTATACTAAAGGCGAGGGCTTATTAATTTAGCTAAAAGAATAATTATTGACTTGTGTCAACAGTGTTTAAGGTTAAAGGTTTTAAAGGGAGCAACTTGTAAACATTTCAACCAATCAACTTGTCTCCCCTTAACTGGCGAAAGTATGCAGCTTAATAGCTTTACGCCTGATTCCTGTAATTCATCCTCGATGAGCATTTTTTCAATTGCCGTCTCTCCACTTGTATTTGCTGTGACCTGATTCGTATCCGTATGAATTAACGACTCGTTACGAGATCCCCTTTCTGCCTCGATGCCTTCACTCCCGACGCTGAGCTCAGAACGCTCGATTGCCTTCACCACCTCCAATACCCGCATCGCACTTCCCTTCACCAGCACCTCATGTCCATCTACCACCTTGTAAAAATCTATCCCCAATACCTGCACCGCCACCTGCCCGTTTGCCACTTCCAGCTTGTGCTCAAAACCAATCGCCCCCGGCGTCTTTTTCCGCAGCGGCAATAGTTCACTCCGCTCGCTGACCTGTTCGTATTTTCTTCGCCCGAAATCAATGACCACCATCGTCGATACCAACCGGAAATGAGTAGCTTCCGCAGGAAAACCCTTCCGTTTCCGGGCAATAAAAGAAGGGACTCCAACCGTACACGATCCCGCCTCAACATCCAGCGAATGCACCAACGGCGCAGGCAACGCATACTCCAGTGACAATTGCTTATTGAAATTAAAGCCAGTCAGCAGACCAATATCACCCGGCGAAGCGCGCCGGAAGCCAAGATCATTCGTATCATCACGCCGGGCAGCCTTATAAAACAAACCATTCATTCTTCCATTCATACTCGAACCAGTTCGCCCGTCCAGCGTTATGCCCAAAGCATGACGCAACAGCTGCGCATCCTTGATAGCCAGCTGAAACTCTTCCGAATTACGCCGCGTAAGCTCGAAATTTACATGCGACAACACCCGCTCCCGCGTAGGGCCGGGCTTCATGCCCGCAATGATGCCGTCCTGTGTTCGGCGGAACGTCAGATCATCGATCGATCCGCGAAGCTTGAATAAGCCAATAACCTTCGCCATAATAGTAAGGTATTAGTTTGTTAAATAGATATTGGATACAGTTAAGATTGATTTCTCCTTATCAACTTGTCAACACATCAACTCATCAACCACAACAAAGCTCGAAGCTTATCTAATAATTTCCAAATCATCACTGTCCGTTATGACCGAAAATGGTCGAAGTGACCGAAATTACCGTTTTGTCCGGCCAAAAAAATTCGGATTCAATTTGATAGCTTTAAAATACCCGCGGTAAAACACCATTGGGCCTAAACGCTGGATATATGCGTCAGGAATTTCCATCCAATCCACTAAATCCAATGAATCGTGGTTCAGAAATAGATGCAAGCAGGATGTCCAAAAGATCAAGACTTACAGAAGGAAGCCAGAGACAAGCCAGTAGCAAGATAATAGCAAGACGGAGGCAAGGGAATAATCCTCAAATGCAGGCTGGACGCGGAAATATATGCTCAGGATGTTGAGCACCAGTAGGAGAGAAGACAGAAGAAATACAATATAACCCGATATAATTCATACAACAGTAAGATACGAATAATACAGCAATAAGACACTAAAAATTCGAAGTAACTCCTGTAAATTCTTTTTCGGGCCTTAAAATTTCAACTGCGTCGTAACACCCCCAAAAAAAATATCATTACCCCTGCCAATATCCTTTAGATAACTCCCCGCCTTCAACCACGTAAACTCAGCCCGGAAATACAAAAATGAATTAGGCGCAAAAACAAGATCAGTTGCAAACTGATTACCGATATGCTTTTGCAGAGAGCCTTTCCCAGGATACAACATGGCAGTACTGGGGCCATAAATACCATCCTCGACACTGTAGCGCCAGAAAAGATCACTGTCGAAATTCCAGGCCAGCTTGGAAGAAAGGTTCAGCGTCACAGAAGGGTGAATATCAAACAGGTTCGACGGACCTATCACAGAAGCAAGACCGAAATAACCACCCCTTGGGAAAAGCGGATTGAACGTCTGTAGTTTGCGATCATCCGCCCACCGGTCACCGCTGATGAATTCAGTCTTACATCCCAGCTCTGGTTGCAAGGGAAAATGTTTGAACCGGTAACTCGAGTTCAGCGAAGCAGTCCAGGCGGCGATAGTGCTTTGACCAATCTTGCCAAATTGGTACACGGCCTCTGCATCGTAGCGCCAGTTGCCCGCATTGCCAAACAAGCGCGTACCGATAGAATGTCTCGTTTCCTTGCCCTGTGCATTGCTGAAAGAAGCGGTAGGACGTTGCAGACCGAGATAATACAGGTCCAGGTGACGAACGAACGGCACTTGTTGCCACGTCCAGTAGCTTCCCCAGAAATGAGTACTGCCATTGAACTTGTCATCGAAGATACCCTTGCGCGCGGCCACATAATGGCTGGCAAAGAAGTCGGCCTGCACATGCTTCCAGCCAGCCAGTAAAGTAAGCCCGTCGAATGATTGCCGATTGTTAGGTCCTTCACGAACCGAAACGAGGCGCTGTGAGCCGTAAGCCAATTCCTGTCTGCCAGCTCTGAGCGTGAGCCGCAAAGGTGCAGTGGGACCGTTCGAAACATCCACAAATGCCTGGTGGAGTTCCAGCGGATTGTCGTCCACAGGGCTGGGTGATAGCCGGCTCCCGGCCCCACTGCTTTGTAACTGCGCAAAGGCGCGAACATGTTGCCCGAGGTGCAAATCACTGTGCACCAGCAGGCGGTTCAGTATGTAACCATCATTATCCTTGGGCTCATCCTTGAAGTTCTCATTCTTGATATAGAAATATTGAAAACGAACATCTGCACCGAAACTTACAAAGCTGTTGTGGTTGCCCCCAAGCGGCAGGTACTTGATATCCTTATACCAGTCGCGTGAGGTATCACTCGCCAGAAAACGATAATCATCATTATACCGCAGCAGTTTGAAGTCACCCAGTTGTTGTCCATAGCCGAAGCCGACGGAACATAGCAGAACAAAGAAGAGCCCAATAACCTGTTTCATGATGTGAGGTTGGAAGGATGATGAAGCACTGACTATTGCTTGGTAAAAAAGTTGAGCAGGTCCTTTTGCACTTGTTCCGTATTCTCCTGTACGATCCAGTGACCCGCCCCTTTGATATTGGAACCGGTTACATTTTCTGCCACCAGCTTACAATGATCGACAAGGAAGGCAGCGCCAAAATATTCACCACCCATGGCAAGCAGCGGCATCTTCAATTTATGCTTCATGAATTCGAGGTTGTCTTTGGCATCCTGCTCAAAAGCGCCGAACCAATGAAAGCTGCCGGTAGTACCGCCGGGAACGGCATACGCACGAATGAACTCTTCAGTCTCGTCCTTGGTGAAGGGATCTTTTACATGACCCACCACAGGCCAGAAGCCCGTGAGAAATTCTCTTTCCTTACCAGCCACGATGCTGCCGGAAGAAGGCCAGCCAAAGAAACCAAACCACCAGGCCGATCCCTTTACCTGGCTCCATACCGGCTCGATGCCAGGCAACAGCGCATCCATCAGTGCCAGCTTCTTTACTTCAGATCCATATTGAGCAGCATACGCATAAGCTACCATCAACCCGATATCATGGCCCGCTACGTTGGCTGATTTATAACCTAATTGCTCCATCAATCCATGCAGCACGGTAGCCATCGTTTTTTTATCATAGCCGGTAGCCGGCTTGTCCGATTCGCCAAGGCCGGGCAGATCGGGTGCAATCACCGTAAACTGTTTGCCAAAAGCTGGCAACAAGCGATTCCACATATACCAGTTTTGCCCGAAGCCATGAATGAGTAAGAGCGGTTCGCCAGTGCCACCGGTAACGTAATGCACTTTGATGCCGTTTACGACGGCCGTAGCATGTTTAAAACCTTCCGGAGGTGTTGCAAGTGCCGCGGTGGCGGCATGCACGCTGGTGTCAGCCGATGAGGTAGTAGCAGCAGGCGCTTGGGGATCATTGCTACAGGCTGAAAAATAAAGAGACACGAAAAGCACAAATGAAAGCTTCGCTGTTAAAGCAGTTTGCTTGGAAGGTCGCATAGTAGTAATATTTATGATGTTATTTAAATACCTTGTTTGTTAAGCCACTCCAGGATATAAGTGGCCACTTCCTGCCAGCCCGGCTGGTTCAGCACATAGTGATTGCGACCGGGGAATAATTTATAGTCGCGCACAGAATCCTCGTTTTTGTACCGGCGATAATTGTCGTAGTTGATAGAGGCAGGAATGGTATGATCGTTATCACCGGCAATAAAAAGCAGCGGCGCGTGCGCTTGCTGCCAGTCCACACGCGCAGCGGCAGTGATGGTATCCCGTACGATAAGCTTCGATTCGGGAATGGCCGATTGATAGCCCTTCTCTTGCCACTCCAGGGGCATACCGTTGGTAAAAGCATATTGCCATTGCCTAAAGCTCATCAGGAATGTTTTGCGCACAGAAGTGAAAAAGCCAAGCGGTCCCCAACCTGCACGCAGAAAAGAAAACTTGAAAGAGAAGATCCCTTGCGGAGGAACAGAGTGAATGGCCACGGCAGCAGCTGCAGCGCCACGTTGCAATAGTATTTGCGCAATGAGGCCGCCAATGGAATGACCGATGATAATAGGCGGCTCGGCATAAGACCGCGCTATCCTTTCAAAATGATCGATGAGCGTGGTCAACCGCAACGCAGCAAGCTGCGCATCGGGATGGCGTTCACGCAGCACGTCCGCCGGTGCGTCTTTATACAACCAGGCAGGCGCTTGCGTGTTGAATCCCTTTTGCTCAAAGAAATACTTCCATTCATCCCAGCAATGGTGGCTCACAAAAGCGCCGGTGATGAACAGGATAGAAGTGGATCGGGCAGGTGACATAATCGAAAGGTTATTTGCCTTTCTTGTCTAAATACTGTTCCGGTTTTCTATCCCCTTGATTATTAGTGGAGAAGAGATGTAGGCTATGTAGTGTGCCAACGATATGTCGTCGTCGTCCGAACGGGTGAACCGCTTTTCGTCGGCAACGATATTACATATGATACCGTTTGATACCCAGCTTGATCATTTTGGACGCCAGCGTAGTGGGAGGGACACCCAATATTTCTGCAGCGCCACCTTTCCCCCGGATGCGCCCGCCACATTGTGCAAGCACAGCAAGAATATGTTCCCGCTCATTCTCTTCGATTGTCTTAATGGGCCGGTCACTGGTGGTTGATGCAGCTGTCGGCTGATGCGTCACAGGAAGCGGAATGTTTTCAATGGTCGTTCCTTTTGTCAGCAGTACGCTGCGCTCGATCAGGTTTTCCAGTTCGCGGATATTGCCGGGCCAGCTATAAGCCTGCAGGCTGGCCAATGCAGCATCACTGATGCCGGTGATCACCCTGCCATTCTTTGTCGCACAAAACCGTAAAAAATGTTGGGCAAGCAGAACGATATCGTCCTTGCGCTCGCGCAGCGGAGGCAATTGTATAGGGAATACATTGAGTCGGTAATACAGGTCGAGGCGGAACCTGCCCTCTGCTACTTCTTTTTCAAGGTTCCGGTTGGTAGCAGCGATGATCCGCACATTCACTTTAATGGGCGCCTTGCCACCAATACGTTCGATCTCTTTCTCCTGCAGCACACGCAGTAGCTTCACCTGCGTCTCTAGTGGCATTTCACCGATCTCGTCGAGGAAGATAGTGCCTTGATGGGCCAGCTCGAATTTACCGATGCGCTTGTCCATCGCGCCGGTGAAGGCCCCCTTCTCATGACCAAACAGTTCCGACTCGATGAGATTAATGGGAAGCGCAGCGCAATTGATCTTTATGATTGACTCCTGCTTGCGGGGCGACAAACGATGGATGCAATCCGCAATCCTTTCCTTACCGGTGCCGCTTTCACCGGTGATCAACACGGAAGAATCGGAAGGTGCCACTTGCATGATATGATCAAACACATTGAGCAGTTGCGGACTTTTGCCAATGATACCTTCAAAGCCCGGTAGCGCGCTGCCTGCAATTGTAGCAGGTGCGAATGGCTTTGGCTGGTCGGCAACAACAAAAGTTTTTTGGTCCTTGGCCCGTATGTTCTCGATGGCAAAGAGCAGCGGTTGCTGCAATCTTTCACACAAGCCCACGTGCTCATCATTTAATCCATCGGGATGACGGCTGAAGAAAGAAAAATAAAAATGCGCGTGACCAGGCATATCGAGCGGAATAGGCAGCGTAAGGTTGGCCTGCATGCCAAAACATTTGCTCATCAGGCTTTTCATGGAAGGGAAACGGATGACCTCTTCAAAAGCTTTCCCTGCATACAAGGTAATCCCTTTATCGACAGGCGTGTTCTCCTGCAATTCCTTTAGCTCATGCACTTTCAGCCGTGAAATATTCTGCATCTCTTCGAGCCCGATCTCTTGGTATTCATTAAATCCGATGCGCAGATAGCTGAGTATTTTTTGAGGGTCAGCTTCCTGCATTTTATAAATAGCCACCACATAGTCGAAGGGGAGGAGCGGTTGAAGCGCACGGCTGATCTTCAGCAAACGCTCGTTCCAGGTGCCAGGCTCGGCTACGAGATTGTTCAGTTGCTTATGAAAATCCCTTTCCTTACGCATGGACGATTCAAGCCCGTATTCCAGATGTTGCTGCGCAATTTGCAGCGACACCAGCAGGTCATTTTCCCGGAAAGGCTTCACGATAAAACCAAAAGGCCGGGTAGCTTTCGCAGCATGTAGGGTCGATTCGTTGGAGTTGGCAGAAATATAAATGAACCCGATATTCTCTTCCCGTAAGTATTTGGCAAGGTCGATGCCCGTTTTATCGCCCGACAGGAAAATGTCCAGCAGCACAAGGTGCGGCCGTTCTACACTGATCTTTTCCCGGGCATCCTCCACGCTGCGGGCGATGGCAGTCACCGGATAGCCGGCATTGCGCAACATAAGGCGCAGGTGATTCGCCTCTACAAACTGGTCCTCGACGATCAATATTTTTGTCCTGGCATTCATGCGGGTACTTTTAAGCGGATAAGGGTTTCAGGGTAAAATCAATATCTATTTGCGTCCCTTGCTGGCTCTTCATAGAGAAGCGGGCACCGATGTCTCCACTCAGTCCGTCCATGAGCGTAGTGCCCAGCGTATTACTGCTTTGTGCCTGGAAACCGGGCGGCAACCCGACGCCATTATCGTGAATGCTGAGCGTGAAATGATTTTCAGGCGCCTGTATAAGACGGATGGTAATGGCGCCTTCACGGCCACCGGGAAATGCATACTTGATAGCGTTGGTCACAGCTTCATTCAGGATCAGCCCGATGGGGATAGAGTGCGAAAGCGGAAAAGATACCCGCGCAATATCCAGTATAAAGCGAATAGGTGTCTGCCGGTCGAAAGTAGTTTTCAGGTACTCCACGAGCTCGTGGATATAAGACGGCATGTCGATAGACGACAGATTATCCGCCTGGTAAAGCTTCTGATGGATCAGCGACATGGCCTGGATCCTGTGCTGGCTTTCATTGATGGCGTCCAGCGCCTCTTTACCTTTTATAAATTCTGCCTGACTCGCCAGCAGGCCCACCACCATGTGCAGGTTGTTCTTTACCCGGTGATGAATTTCCTTTACCAGCCATTCCCTTTCAGTCACGAGACGCTGCAGCGAAGCATTCTTCTCATGGATCTCCTGTTGATGAGCCTGCAGCACCTTATTATTTTGTTGCTTCGATTGATAAGCCCTGTAAAGCAGGAAGGCCACAAGAATAAGCAGCCCCGCTGCAGCCAGCGAGAAGTTGCGTACGGTCTTTTCCTGTTTGAGCAGGCTTACCTGCAAAGCCGTTTGGTGCTCCAGTTCAAGTATATTCTTATCCTTTTTCTCCGTTTCATAAAGAATACTCAGCTGATTGATTTCTTTGATCTTTCGTTCGGCGAATAACGAATCCCTGAGCTGTATATAACGGTTCAGGTGATTGATGGCAGAAACGTAATGCTTCGTG
The DNA here is from genome assembly GCF_059502485.1 of Paraflavitalea sp. NCBI lineage: Bacteria > Pseudomonadati > Bacteroidota > Chitinophagia > Chitinophagales > Chitinophagaceae > Paraflavitalea > Paraflavitalea sp. The sequence continues at coordinate 1,068,738 of NZ_JCACET010000011.1, read as the reverse complement.
GCTGTATCCATCCTGAATTTGAGAAGAGAATTATTGCTCGCGTGCAGCTTACTGTTCATCTTAACACAAAAACTATCATAGCGTGCCAGGTAATAAGATGCCTTTGAATGATTGCGGAACTTTAGATAAAAAAGGATCAACGATTGTTCCAGCTCGGCTTCAAGGTCCAGATCATCTAAAGGATGAGCCAGCACATTCTCTGCTACACTGCAAAAAGCGGCGGCTTTTTCCGGCATATTCAGGCGCGCATAAATATCGATCATTATAGGGGCTATATAAGGCCCGAACAAGGTGTCCAGTGCAGGATAGTCCTTACGTAGTGAAGACATGAATGTTAAGGCAGCTTGACCATCCTCTGCTTTCAATAGCAGGTCCGAATAATTGATAGCAAGGACAGCTATGTTGGAAACGTCATGGTGCCGCTTAGCCACCGCCATGGATTGCTCATAGTAGTATTTGGCTTTGGGCAGGTCCTTGATATGCCGGTAAGCCTGCCCGGTATGGTTGTAGATAGCACACAACATCATGCTGGAGTCCTTTGTTGCTTCAGCCGTTTTAATAGCCAGCAATTCATATTCGATGCTCGCCTTGTAATCCCCCTTGGCGAGATTCACAGTACCCAACAGGTCATACACAGCCTGAAGATGAGTATACTTCGTTGCCTTGTAAAGTTGAAGACATTCTTCCAGGTACGACAGCGCTGCGGCCCAGTCGCCTTTTAAATGCGTAAGCTCACCCATCTGCAACAGACAATCGGCCTGGCGGCGTTGATTATCCGATTTTTTAAAAGCAGAATCGGCATGCTTCAGAATAGCAACACGTTCAGCATAGCCGATACCTTTGCCCGTTCCGATAGACCAAAGCGAGACATACGACTCTCCCAGCTCGTCCGGCAAATGAAGTTGAGCATATAAGGCAACAGCCTTTCGGGCAAACTGTTCTCCCTGCTCTAACCGGTGTCTGGCTTCTTCCGTCTTGGAAAGCTGCAGGTAACTACCAGCCTGGCCTCGTTGATCCTGTAGACTTGTAGACAAAGACATGGCTTCATCGGCCAGCCTGGAAGATTGCTCCAGTTCCGCAGGCGTCCTGTTGCCTTTCAGCAGGTACCAGTCACTGAGCTTCAGCAGCAGTATGGTCTTTTGTGGAGAAGCAGTTATACCGGGCAGACTGCTTAGAGACTTTGCCGCCTCCGCTTCACTGGTAAAACGATCCTGCGCAATAGCTATGCTACAGGTCAATAATAAGATCAGTATGCAGGAGTATCGAAACATACCAGCAGCGTTTGTAATACTATTTCAGGAAACATACCAAATAAGTGCACCTGCAACCCCGGATGAGATCCGTAGGCGGGTCGCGGGGTCAACTGACTTAGTGCCAATACATTATTGGAAGCACCAAATCTACCATTAAAAATTGTGTTTTCCGGGAACGCAGCTCAAAACAGAGACAGGAACGATACGCAGTTCCCCGGCCTGGTTGTTCGACGAAATATCGTCGGCCCTTTGTCTGTGCATAAAACCTATTGAATTGGTTACCAGCATCCTTGTTGGTTGGAATAGCCTTTGATCCATACACCGGCATATTCATTAAATCATCCTTTATGCATACGCTCGACGCCAAACAACCTGCTTTCTTTAGCATACACAACCTCACAGAAGCAACTGCCTTAAGCGCTTGCGACACGGTCGGCGATATCATCGAAGTTTACCTTGTATTAAATGGAAGGGTGACGATCGTTGGCAAGGAATACGACGTCTTACTCGAAAACAACACCCTGTATTGTGCCCACTGGAATAAACAAAATGAAATAACAATAGAGCCTGCTACAGAAGGCTACCTGATCCGTTTCGAAAAAGCGCTGCTCTACAGCAACGAGCATGAGCTCTATTCCTCGCATTTCCCCGACTTCCTTACACTGGTATTAAGAGCCGAAGTATTGCCCGTGGATGCAGCGTTTATGGACAGCGGAATAAAACTATGCGAGATGATGCGCCAGGAGTTCAAAGACCAAAGCGATTTCAACAGGCAGATGCTGGTGGGCTTTTTAAACATTTTCCTGCTCCGGATAATCAGAAAGCTGAATACCTCGACGGGGCAGACAGGCCACGGTCCGAAGTATGCACTGGTCCATAAGTTCAACGTGTTGCTGGAACAAAAATTCAAAACAAATAAGAAAGTAGCCGACTATGCAGCCTTACTTTTCGTGACCCCCAATTACCTCAACGAGATCATCAAGCATGCTACCGGCAATTCTGCCGGCTTTCACATCCGCCAGCGGGTTGCCCTCGAAGCAGTGCGGCAGGCAAAACTCACCGGTGCCAGCATGAAAGAAGTGGCTGGCCGCCTTGGCTTCAACGACAATGCCCACTTTAGTAAATTCTTCAAAAAAGTCGCCGGCAGGAATTTCTCAGAACTGAAGAAGGTAAATGTAAATTAGCGGCCTGCAATAGTTGCATTCCGGCGAAAATTGCCGTATAATAGCAGCATGACCCTTAAGCAATTCATGGCCAGGCTTAGCTGGCGGCAAATGTTGGTACACTTTTTAGCCAGTTGGTTTTTCATACATGCATTTCTCATGTTTTCCTACCTGTTCCATATCAGAGTGGTGGATGCTATGAGCCGCTCGAACGGACAACTTAATAGTTCAGCTTTTACAGATCAGGGTTTTACGGGAGCCGATGTATTAAACCTTTCATTATGGCTCAGCATTGCGGGCTTCATCGGATTATTGGTTGCACTTATCATCTCGGTGATTGTCTCCGTCAGGCGTCGTTGGCTTTGGGTGAACCCATTGATTGTTGCTGTGATAATGTTCTTTCTATACAGGTTCAGTCTATTGGGCTGGGAGTATGCAGGCTACGTCTTTGGATTCCCGGCAAGACTACTGAATAACACCGCAGCCCGTTGTCTGATTACAGGAGGCATACTGCTGACAATCGGACTGTTGATCCTCTTTTCAAAACGAACACGGCAATTCGCTGGTAATGACAAGCCTGTTTTAGCATAGCTTACAACTTCAACAATCCCACTTTATGTAAAGTATTCACTGGCTTATTATCCCAAAACAATTCGAAATCTTCAAAACCAGCAGCATGATAGCTATCCTTCACTTCCTGCAGCGTAAGTGTCTTAGGATTGTTCACAGATAGCTTGTCCAGCATGGTAGCCAGCCAGTCACCTTGTTCACGGCCTACACTGATGCTATACTTCTCTTTTTTATCCTGGAAGGTAAGCGAGGTCATTTCCCAGCTGTTGCCCTTCTTCGACTTGGTAAAATGCTCCACCGCAGGCTGCCGTCCCAGCCACACGATCTTCGTAGTGGGCTTGGCGCTGCTGTATTGATCCTGCGTCAGCGTTTGGGCAATGTAGTCAGGTGCTATCTTCGTTTTAGGGATTTTGAATTCAAACCACTTTTGCAGCGGCTCATTGACGCCGATACCATGCATATAATTCAGCAGCGACTTCTTTAGCCCGTAACTGAAGGTCTCATGATCAGCGCCTGTCTCATCCACATGCACCAGGTCATTGTTGGCGAAGCTTCCGACAAGGGCATTTTCTCTCCGCACATTGAACTTGGCAGGTTCTAAACCGACAGGACTATGCGCCGTCATGGTAAACAGGTGCCAGAAGGCAGATTGCAGGATGCCGGCAGCAAACATCTGCCGGATCATTTCGAGCGAGTCGATCGTTTCCTGCGCAGTTTGCGTGGGGAAGCCATACATCAGGTAAGCGTGTACCATGATACCCGCTTCGGTAAAGTTCCGGTTCACCTGCGCTACCTGTGCCACGGTAATGCCTTTTTGGATCAGCTCCAGCAGGCGGTCGCTCGCCACTTCCAGTCCGCCCGATACGGCAATACAGCCCGATCGTTTCAGCAGCAGACAGAGATCGCGGGTAAAGCTCTTTTCAAACCGGATATTCGTCCACCAGCTCACCACCAGTTTCCTTTTGATGATCTCAAGTGCCAACGCGCGCATGAGCGCGGGCGGCGCAGCCTCATCCACAAAGTGAAAACCGTTCTCGCCGGTCTGCGCGATGATATGCTCCATACGATCGCAGAGCAAGGACGCCGCTATAGGTTCGTAGAGCCGGATATAGTCGAGCGAAATATCACAGAAAGTACATTTGCCCCAATAGCAGCCATGCGCCATGGTCAGCTTGTTCCAGCGGCCATCACTCCACATGCGGTGCATAGGATTCACTACTTCAATGGCCGATATGTATTTATCCAACAGGAAATCACTGTAGTCGGGCGTACCTACCTGCCCTTGTTTATAATCGGCGCAAGCTTTATTGTTGAAATAAGTAACCTGACCATCAATCAGCGTAAAAGTGCGCTTGAGTTCTTCTATCGTTTTCTTCCCTTCAATAAAATGTATGAGGTTCTCGATAGGCGCTTCACCATCATCGAGTGTGATAAAGTCGTAAAACTCGAATACGCGCGGATCACTCAGCGAGCGCAATTCCGTATTGGCAAACCCGCCACCCATCACCACCTTCACGTCGGGATAATGCTGTTTGATCCATTGGCCACAGCGAAAAGAAGCATACAGGTTGCCGGGAAAAGGAACGGAGATGGCGACCAGTTTGGGTTGCACGGCGTCCATGCGGGCCTTAAGAAGGTTGATGAGCAACTGGTCGATGAACGTATATTCCTTTTGCAGGGCGGCATACAACTCATCGAAGCTATTCGCCGACCGGCCCAGCCTTTCAGCATAGCGGCTAAAACCGAAATGCTCGTCCACACATTCGCGGATGAGGTCCGAGAGGTCTTCGAGATACATAGTAGCCAGGTGCTTGGCCTTGTCCTGGTTGCCCATGGAGCCAAAGGCCCAGTCGAGGTCTTCCAATTGTTCAAACCGGCTCGCTTCCGGCAGGAAGTCGCGTTTGCAGATGCGGTGGGCCAGGGTAGGGTTGTGGCCCTGCAAAAAGAGGATCACATCGTCGATGGTCGTGATATAGTCATCTTGCAGGGCAATGATGCGGGCTATATTATCAGAAAAAGTAGCATTGGGGGTGTTGCTGATGCGCGCAAATAACTCCCGCAGCCCCTGCTGGTTAAACAGGGCCACGGTCACCTCGATCCCCAGGTCCGCCTGGAAGGCAGAGATATTCCGGGTGTTGAGGAAGCCCTTCAGGTAAGCGGTCGCCGGGTAAGGCGTATTCAGTTGCGTAAAAGGCGGGGTCATCAAAAACACAGTAGCACTCAAATCAGGTAATTTGGGGCAAAATTACAGGAAATAGAATAAGTGAGGGAAACGCTGTAAAACAAGGAGTTGGAAGCTGAATCGACCGGCTATGATATGCGTTGGTTCTTTGCTTCTTCTTGTTGTATCTTCTCCAATATTTTTTTCAGCCTGTTATTTCTTATGAGCCCTTTTACTAGGTAGGCTATTCCAATAAGTGGCACTGTGGCTGCAGCCAGATAAAAGTGTTCTATCCTGATTGTAATGTATAATGCAATACAGCCGACTATGAAAGTAAATACGCCGGTCTGTATATCTGTTTTGGCATCTTTCTGTAATTCGTTTGCATACGCATCCAGCTGATTCACCATATGGTTGGCATATCCTTCTTGCAGTCCTTGTTCAATAAGCCCCGCATATATATCATAATTGCTAACACCTTTTTCCTTTTGTTCCAGAGTATATTCGGTTGCGTCTACCAGTGTTTTTATATTTAAGTCTTCCGCCAGTTTTTTTCTTTTGAGGCTGTCCTGTAGGATGAACTCATGTTCAAGTGCATATAGGATTTCATGGCCAATATTACGTTTATGCATTTCTGCTCTTAACAGTAAAAATGCGTCTACAGTGATTTTCATACCCTCCTTTCGTGCAAAATGCAATAGCTCCTCATCATGCATGTTGGCATAAGATTCTCGAATTCTGTTCAAGTCGATGTTGTCAGACATGCGAAACCTGTAATTTGATACGAAAATAGCAAGAAAATACCGGACACAATTTGTCTGCTATTGGATTACCTTCAATCCATGAAAACCGAAAAAGAAAAGATGTTGGCAGGTGAGTTGTACGATGCCCTTGATCCCCAACTTACCAATGAAAGAATAAAAGCAAGGTTGCTACTCAAAGCATTGAACGAATCCCGGGAAGATGAACCAGAGACACGGACAGAAATACTAAAAGAGCTGATTCCTCACGCAGCCGCCGGACTATGGCTACAGCCTCCCTTTTACTGTGATTACGGCTACAATATCAAATTAGGTGAAAGAGTATTCTTCAACTTCAACTGTGTAGTGTTGGATGTAATGCCCGTCACCATCGGCAGCAGAACGCTATTTGGCCCCAATGTACAGATATACACAGCCATGCACCCCATGGATCATAAAGAACGTGCTACCGGACTGGAATTTGCCAAACCGATTACTATCGGAGAAGATGTCTGGATTGGAGGAGGTGCAATTATCTGCCCGGGCGTCACCATTGGCGATCGGTCTGTGATAGGAGCGGGGAGCGTTGTTACAAAAGATATTCCGGCCGATGTGGTAGCTGCAGGCAATCCCTGCAAGGTTATTCGCGCTAACAGGTAGTAATATATCCCCACTTTGAGGTATGCCGTTTCCGGAAATAAAGCGCTATCTTGACTAACTGTTATAGACAACCATTTAACCCATTCAACCTCAGTTATGTCAACTGCTGCTGCTACCCAACAGGCCATGCCTGTAGCCCAATCCGAGCGGATCGATATTCTCGACGCACTCAGGGGCTTCGCCATCCTCGGTATCTTATTGATGAATATTCCCGGCTTTGGTCTTCCCTCCGCTATAAGTCAGGATCCCACTTTATGGAATGAGATAGGCACCATCAATTTCAAAATACTCTACTTCGTCGACCTAGTGCCCGAAGGTACCCAGCGGGCTATCTTTTCCATGCTGTTCGGAGCAGGCATATTGATCTTTACCAGCAGGGCCGAAAAGAAAATGCCAGGCATTTGGCCGGCCGATTACTTCCTGCGCCGCCAGCTGTGGCTCATGCTCTTCGGGTTGTTTGATATATGGGTGTTATTATGGTATGGAGATATATTGTTTGACTATGCCTGTCTGGGCATCCTCGTATTTACGTTTCGCCGGCTGCCGGTCAAAGGCTTACTCATTGGAGCGGGTATTTGCTTCCTCCTGATGATCGGCCGCGAAACGCGCGACCTCTACAAAGAAAAAGCAATGATCTCCAAAGGAGAGAAGATTGCAGCCATCGATACCACCAAAACCAAATTGACAGAACAGCAAAAGGAAGACCTTGGAGCTATGACCGACTTCAAGGAGAGAAGCACCCGTGAAAAGAAACTGAAGCGGGTGGAGAAGTCAATACGTAAAACAACAGGCAGCTATGCCGACGCCTATGAATACCGGGGCGAAATATATATGGCCTTTCTCGTCAATTATCTTTACCTGAGCAGTTGGGATGTATTGTTATTCATGCTCCTGGGTATGGCCTTTTTTAAAATGGGCGTGTTGACAGGGCAGGCTTCTGCAAAAACATATTGGATCATGACCATCCTGGGGTTGAGTATAGGACTAACACTATCTTATCTCCGGTTCCAGTCTTTCATTAAGGCCAACTTCAATTGGTTTGAAGTAACAAAAAATCAATATGTCGAGTTGTATACGCTATCACGTGTGGCGCGTTCGCTTGGACTGTTTGGTTTGATATTGTTATTATACAAATCAGGCTGGGTAAAATGGCTGTTCGCCCTGATGCGGCCCGTTGGGCAAATGGCCTTTACCAATTACCTCATGCAGTCGTTCTTATGTGGTTTGTTCTTTTACGGCGTAGGCTTTGGCATGTACGGGAAGTTGCAGCGGGTAGAAGTATACTACTTTGTATTAGCCGTATGGCTGGTGCAGATCATCTGGAGCCACCTGTGGTTACGGTATTTCAACTTCGGTCCCTTTGAGTGGATGTGGCGCAGTCTCACGTATTGGAAAAAGCAGCCGATGCGTAAGCAGGTAAAAAGTAATCTTGTAACTGCATAGTGTTAGGGAAGTAGGCTGTGACCCAATGTTACCTTTGAGTTAACTGGACCATCTATAATTAGTAACAGGGGTAGGGTGGCGGCATAATTGCAAGGAATACATAAACCTTTTGCTATGCCTACCACATGGGTGATATTCAGTGGATTTAATTTCTCCTACGCAGCATTGGACCGCGCTATCGATTGGGCAAAAACACACAACACTGGCCTTGGCGTGCTGTTCCTCCAGGAAAAGCCGGTAGAAGAAGGATATGTTTTTCCCAGCGATATAGACGCAGCAGAATCCCTGGCCGGCGAAGCCGATGCCCGGCAAGACGATGATCAATTGGTGCGGGGGAAAATAAAATTGATAAAAGATAAGGCTGCTGAGGCTGGTATACAGCACGTCGCGAAAATAAGTGATGACCCTTCTATTAAAGCTATACTGCCAACAACAACAGGTGCTGATAAAATGTATGTAGATGTCGGGACGATGATGCGGGAGGAGGCGGCAGACAGGTTATTCAATGCGGAGGATCTCGTTGAAAAAGCTGCCTGCCCCGTGGAATTGGTAACTGCCGATTAAGTTGTTATACAATATAATGGCTTTTACACTTCACACCTTGTTTACTGAGCTGCAGCTACTTTAGGTGCAGTCGCTTTTTTAGACGACTTATTGGTCTTGGTTTTTCCCTTTCCTTTTTTCTCCTTCTTGACAGGTTTCGTTTTAATGCCGGCTGTCAGCAATCGGGCAGCTTTCTTGATACGGCGTTCAAACTTCTTTTCACCCAATGTTTCTTTCAGGTCATTCAATGCGCTGGTCAGTTGAAGGCTCACCTCTTTGCGGGCTGATTTCTTGCCAGTTGCTTGTTGCGCTTCCGCTTTTTTACTCGTGGACATCGTGTTTGTGATTTAATACAATTTACTAAAAGATAATATAATGATAACATAAAGATAGGGGAAGGGTTCGTCCGCCAATGTTAAGTTTTGTGGCGGAGCCAAGAGGGTGCATTCCGGTAGAGGAGACCGGTTAACAGTTGATTAACAGTAAGATGTAGCTGAGGTTAGCCCATTTTGAATATATTCCTGAGCGCCTGTTTGGCAGCATGGTGTCCACACATGCCATGAACGCCGCCGCCAGGCGGTGTAGAAGAAGAGCAGATATAGATGCCTTTGGCAGATGTTTTATAAGGCGAGAGACGCATGGCAGGCCGCGTATACAACTGTCCAAGATCGATAATGCCGCCATTAATATCACCACCTATATAGTTGGGATTGTATCGTTGTAATTCGAGGGTATTATAAGTATGCTTCGCAAGGATGAGTTGCTTGAAGCCCGGTGCAAAACGTTCCACCTGTTCTTCAATGATATTGGTCATATCAACCGTAGAGCCATTGGGCACATGGCAATAAGCCCATGCAGTATGCTTACCGGCCGGGGCGCGACTGTCATCAAACAGGCTCTGCTGCGCCAGCAACACAAAAGGACGTTGCGGATGGCCACCCGAGGCCGTGAATTGTTCACTGGCGGCGATCTCTTTGAAAGTATTACCGATATGCACGGTGCCCGCTTCCCTGCATTCAGGCGCAGTAAAAGGTATAGGACCATCCAGCGCCCAGTCTACTTTAAATACACCCATGCCATAGCGGTAACGATTAAGTTGCCACTTGTAGAGATCGGAGAATTGATCACCGGCAATCGCCATCAATTGTTTGGGCGTCACATCAAACAACACGGCATGCGCAGAAGGTAGTTGCTGCAGGTTGCTAACAGTAAAGCCTGTCTGTATTTTGCCGCCCAGCGATTCGAAATACTTCGCCAATGCATTGGCTACGCTGATAGCACCGCCTTTAGGCACAGGCCAACCATATAAATGACCGGCAGCAGAAAGTACCAGTCCTATAGCGGAAGTTGCATAATTGGTGAGTGGCTGAATAGAGTGCGCCGTCATACCTGCCCAGAGTCCTTTGGCTTTTTCTGTCGTAAACCTTTTCGCAATGGTAGCAGCAGAAGGCAAAGCCTTCAAGCCGAAGCGCGCCATGCGCAAGGGATATTGAGGAAAACGCAAAGGACCTAAAATATCTTTGGCGATTAGTGGCCAGTCAGCCACTACTTGTTGCATGAGGGATAAGTAGGCTGCTTCATCAGCGCCCAGCAGCCGCGCAGTTTCTGATATAGAACGTTTCAGCACGGCAGCACTGCCATCATCAAAAGGATGAGCAGCCTCTACAGGCGGATAAAGATATTCAAGACCATATTGTTCCAGTGGGAGCGTAGTAAAGAAAGGAGAAGTGGCGGCCATCGGCAGGATGGCAGAACATACATCATGGTGAAAGCCGGGCAGGGTCAGTTCCGCAGTACGCGTGCCGCCCCCGATGGTATCCCGGGCCTCCAGCAACAATACCGATAAACCCTGTTGTTGCAAAGTGATGGCTGCCGCCAGTCCGTTGGGACCCGAGCCTACAACAACTGCGTCATAATCACGCTTTTCCATGCGCCAAAGATATTACCTGGAAGGCAACAATAACATTATTAAATAACGTATTAAAGCATAAATACCCAGTGCCAGCATCAAATAGCCCGGAAACTTGCGTATCCACTGGCTTTCCCGTAGTAATTTTATTACCCTACCTGCAAGGTAGGCTACCAAAACAAGCAACGTGAACACCCCCGCCGATACCCCCAGCAGAAAACTATGCAGTTCCAGTGGGGTAGAAAGATCGATCCAATGCTGGCTTTTGAGGTAAGCGATCATGCCGATCCAATAAGGCATGGCCAGCGGGTTGAGGATGCCCAGCATCAGCCCGCGCCTGAAACCACTGTTCTGAAAACGCAGAGCAAGATTGGTAGGGGGGCGGGAGGTAGACCGGATGGTAAGCGCGCCCAAAGTGATCATCACAATGGCGGCAATAAGGTGGAAGTTTTGAATAACGACAGGAGAACTGGTGATCAGCCGCTCGAACGTCACAGCCAGGTATGCATAAATATACTCCATGATGGCCGCTGCCAGTGCAAAACGCCAGGCAAGCCGGGCCTTGCCTTCAAGCCCCAGTTGTATAGAGCTGAGATTGATGGTGCCCGGCGTAAGCGATCCTGTAAAACTAAAAGTGAAGGACAGGGCGAAATTGATCAATGCTACCATATACGTCTACTGCCCCGGTTCTACTGATTTGCCCGCTTCCTTCCACGCTTTGATACCTCCATCGAGGTTCACCACATTGGTAAAGCCGTTTTTTACCAGCCAGGTAGCAGCCTTATCGCCGCGTACACCGGCCAGACAATAAACATATACAGGTTTGCTCTTATCGAGTTTGGCAGCCTGCGCCTGAAACTGTTTTTCATCCTGCCAGTTCGCCAGTGTGGCGCCCTTTAAATGCCCTTCTTTGTATTCTTCCGGTCTTCTCACGTCCAGCAGCTGAACGCCCTTTGCCTGCAATCCTTTTTCAAATTCAGCAGGAGTTACGTTGGTTTTGTTTTGTGCCGCGGCCGTGCCCGATACAAACAGAAGAACGAACGCTTTAAGTAGATGCTTCATGAAAGCTGGGTTTGAATGATTGATCTGTTGCCACAAAGATACAGAAGTATTTCCGGTAGGAGCAATGATGCTGTAAAACAGCACATTGATGAATCGGTGTAGTAGAAAATAGCACAGCCTGAGGTGATGTGATGCGTCATGGTGAGGCGATGTGACGTACAATTGACGTAGACGATGTGTATAAATTGACTGCCCTTTCATTGTTACACTTGATAAGTTGTACGACACTTGCATAGTAACTATAACCGGCACGCGAAGCCGGGCTCGCCATATTTAATAACCAATAAAACCATTACGCTTATGAAACGGATCTTCTACTTCGTAATTTTACTAACTACACTTCTTTTTTCCGCTTCTTATTCCATTGCACAAACATGGCAACTCGTTTGGCAGGATGAATTTACTAACGGTATAGGACCCGACTGGGTATTTGAAACGGGTACTGGTACCAACGGCTGGGGCAACAATGAGTTGCAATACTATCGCACCCAGAATGCAACCGTTCAAAACGGGCAATTGGTCATCACTGCTCGCAATGAAAGTTTTGGCGGCAGGAATTACACCTCTGCAAGATTGAAAACACAAGGCCGCCGCTCCTGGCGCTATGGTAAGATCGAAGCCCGCATTGCCATGCCTGCCTTTCAGGGCGTATGGCCTGCCTTCTGGATGTTGGGCACCAACATCGGCGATGTGGGTTGGCCCGCTTGTGGTGAGATCGACATCATGGAGCACGTAAATGCGGAGAACCGTACCTACGGCACCATCCACTGGCAGGTTGCTCCCGGACAAAATACCAACTACGGAGGCAATACGGCAGTGAATGTAACAGCCTTCCATCTCTATACCATCGAGTGGACAGCTTCATCCATCAAGTGGTTTGTAGATGGCGTACAATTCCATGAAGCCAATATTGCCAACAGCATCAATGGCACCAACGAATTTCACAACAACTTCTTCATCATCCTCAATATGGCCATCGGTGGCAACTGGCCCGGCTTCACCGTCAACAATGGAGCAATGCCCGCCAACATGTATGTCGATTATGTGAAAGTGTACCAGCAAGTCAGCGGGCCTTCCAGTGTAACCATTCAGGCCGAGAGTTACAGCAACATGCAGGGCATACAAACAGAAGCCTGCATCGATGCCGGTGGCGGACAGAATGTAGGCTACATCGATGCCACCGATTGGATGGCCTACAACAGCATTAACTTTCCTACTGCAGGCAGTTACCTCGTTGAGTACCGTGTTGCCAGTCAGAGTGGGGGCGGCACCTTATCGCTGGACCTAAATGCAGGTTCCATCCAATTAGGCTCACTGGCAGTGCCGTCTACCGGAGGCTGGCAAAACTGGACGACCATCTCACACACAGTGAATGTCGCCAATGCCGGCACTTATAATGTAGGCGTATATGCTCAGGCCGGAGGCTGGAACCTCAACTGGATACGCATCACCAAACAAGGTAGCGGACTGCTGACTGCCAACACGGCTACTTCGAAGGATGTGCAGCCGGAAGAGGCAAACAACAACTTTACCATATTCCCCAACCCCGTAAAAGATGAACTCAGGATCGCTACCAGCGAAAACCTGACAGGCGGATTACTACGCATATACGACATCATGGGGCGCCAGGTATTGATCGCCACCCAGGCTACCAACCGTGTCAACGTAGCGAAACTGCCCACCGGCGTATACACCCTGTTATTTACAAAAGATGGTAAGACCATCAGCCGGAGATTTATCAAGTAAGTGATTTGCGGAATGCCTGTATCAACATCATGGAGTTAAGTGTCACCTGCTTAACTCCATGATACGGTATTGCATTCTTTCATTTAAAAAACATATTATGAAGAAGTCTTCTATCCTTTTTATCCTTTTGTGTGTAAGCATCCAATTATCATTTGCCCAATTCAGGGTCGTAGGCTATATGCCTTCCTGGGCGGGCAGTGTAAATTCCATTCAGTACAGTAAGCTCACCCACATCAACTATGCTTTCCTGCTGCCTACCTCTACCGGAGGGTTGCAGGCCATCGAGAATCCTTCCAAGCTGCAAAGCCTGGTCACGCTGGCCCACAACAATGGCAAGAAAGTGTTGATTGCTGTCGGCGGTTGGAACAATGGCGACGATGGCGCTTTTGAAAGCCTCGCTGCCAACAGCACCTACCGCAATAATTTTGTAAACAACCTGATCAACTTTACAAACCAGTACAACCTCGATGGTATCGACATTGACTGGGAGTACCCCGATAATGGCGCTTCGGCCAACAACTATGCTGCATTGATGCAGCAGCTATCTACCGAAATGCACAACAGAGGTAAGCTGCTCACGGCTGCAGTGGTAGCTGTCAACGGGTCCAGTATACTCAGTAGTGTATTTAACATGGTCGACTTTCTGAACCTGATGGCGTATGATGCCAATAGCTTTGACCACTCTACCTACAGCTATGCGCAGCAGTCCATCAACTATTGGAAGGGCAGGGGATTGCCCACTTCCAAAGTGGTGCTGGGCGTTCCCTTCTATGGCAGGCCAAGCTGGGAGTCATTCTCCGCATTGGTCAATCGTGGCGCCAGTCCCTTTGCCGATGTATACCAGGGCGTGGGCTACAATGGTATCAATACCATCAAGAGCAAAACAAACCTTGCCTTCGACCAGGGCAACGGCATCATGATCTGGGAACTGTCGCAGGATGCTACGGGGGCCAACTCGCTGCTGTCGGCCATTAACGAAGTAGTAGTACAGCGCACTGGTGGTGGTAATTCCATCACCATCCAGGCCGAAAGCTACAACAGCATGTCGGGCATACAAACAGAAGCCTGCACCGATGCCGGTGGCGGACAGAATGTAGGCTATATAGATGCCTCCGATTGGATGGCCTTCTACAACATCAACTTCCCCGTAAGCGGCACATATAAAGTAGAATACCGCGTAGCCAGTCTGAGTGGTGGTGGCACCTTATCGCTCGACCTGAACGCCGGTACCATTCAATTGGGCGCACTGGCCGTTCCTTCTACGGGCGGCTGGCAAAACTGGACTACTATTACACATAACGTGTACGTCAACGCAGGAACCTACAATGTAGGCGTATTTGCTCAGGCCGGCGGTTGGAACCTCAACTGGCTGCGCATCACACGGCCTGCCACTGGGTTGATGACTGCGGTAGAAAATCCACAGACAGAAAAGACGACTAAAGATGTGGATGCTTCCGGCAAATGGGTCCTGTTCCCGAATCCTGTTCAGCATCAGCTGAATATCATGGCAGGTGAAGATATTACCGGCGGTTCCATACGCGTAGTCGACATCGCTGGTCGCCAGGTGTTGGCGCCGAGAGCGGCTACCTATAAAGTAGATGTATCGCACCTGGCACCCGGTACATACACCCTGATCTTTACGAAGAAAGACAGAACAGTAACCAAACAGTTTGTAAAATAAGAGAAACGTGTGTTGTGACAGGTGAAAACGAAGGTCAGCGGCGTAGAGCTTCTGACCTTTGTTTTTGAACGATACGCATGTATTGCAACGTTGTTTTAAATAAGATTAGCCCCGCGAATAATTGTCAGGCTTCATTCGATTGTCATAGTACATTATTCATAAACCAAACCTTGTATTATGAAACACCTTTCCTTTTCTGTCTTTTGCATGCTATTGATCAGCCACGTAGTGGCGCAAACTCCCCCTGCTACCTGGCAGGAACACTGGTTCGAACATAACCAGTTGCTCTCCAGAAAGTTTTACGATAATGATGTAGCCATTTATTACGACAACGATGTAAGCGCTTCCGTAACCTGGCCCTACACTTTTTGTGGCGATGTATGGCGCTACACCAAATCCGTCTACGGCTCTTTTGGCAGCGATCCCCACATGTTCGCCATTTTCCACACCAACAAATACAGCGGCGGTCACCCCTCCACGTATTTCGATGCCAGCCACGACAACCGCAACGTCATTGACGTAGGCCCCGGCCCATGGACCAGCGGCGCCAACAACGACCTGGACATTGTAACCCACGAAGTAGCCCACATTGTAGAAGGCGCCAGCAAAGGCGTTAAGAACTCACCTGCATTTGGCATCTGGGGCGATAGCAAATGGGCGGAGATATTTATCTATGATGTGTACCGCGGACTGGGCCGCACGAGTGATGTAACCCGCTGGTACAACCTGATGATCAACGGCACCAGCAGTTTTCCACGCGCCAATACCTACTGGTTCCGCGACTGGTTTTATCCCATTTACAGTGCATATGGTGGCACACAAACATTGAACAGGTACTTCACGTTGCTCTCACAATACTTCCCTAAGAGCGGCAACGCTTACACGCGCGGCATGAACTGGGGCGAGTTTATACACTTCTGGAGTGGCGCTGCCGGTGTAAACCTGAAGCCACTGGCCACCACAGCATTTGGCTGGCCTGCCAGCTATGAAACACAGTTCAACCAGGCACGCATCGATTTCCCATTCAGCTATCCCGATGGCGCCGTAACGGTATATAAAGATTGCAGCTACGGAGGTTACGCCGTTCCGCTGCTGCCTGGCAGCTATACGTTGGCGCAGCTACAGGCAAAAGGTATCCTGAACGATGATATTTCTTCCTTGCGCGTACAAAGCGGTTACAAAGTGACACTGTATTGGGATAACAACTTCAGCGGCACCACGCTGGTAAAAACCGCCGACGATGATTGTCTGGTAAATGAGGGCTGGAACGATAAAGCATCTTCCCTGGTAGTCGCTTCTACGGTCACGGTATTGAGCGAGACCACATCACCACTCACTGCTAAGACTGCAGCCGACGAAGTCGCCACAGGTAAAGAATTGGAGATATATCCCAACCCCGCGCGCAATACCATATACCTCACAGCGCCGGATGATCTGTCAGGAGGGTTGGTAAGAATATACGATGTCATGGGTAGACAGGTATTGCAAGGCAGACCAGTATCTAACCGTCTGGATGTATCAAAACTATCCACCGGCATCTACACATTGATCTTCACGAAAGATGGTAAGTCGGTCTCAAAGCGGTTTATTAAGTAAAACTTCACAAATACCATTGCACCATCTTACGCCAATACCGCGGCCGGTGCGCCTCTTCATCCCACACATACAAATGGTGTGGGATGTTTTTTTCATAGAGCGAATCACTTAAGCGTTGGTTATTCTCATAAAAGGGATCTTCTTTACCCACCGCCAGTTCGATCTTCAACCGCCTGATCTGCTCCAACAGCAAAGTGTTGCTTAAATTAGGCATATACATGCTGGGCATGTTGTAATAAATATTTTCATCAAAGTAACCATTCAGCAGGTCGGGGAATTTATCGGCCGATAACGTAAGATCATAGCGCGAGCTCATGCCGGTTACTTTCGAAAAAAGCCAGGGGTGGCGAAAAGCAATATTCAACGCATGATAGCCCCCAAGACTGCAACCGGCAGCGGCAATGCCGGTATGCTGCGGATTGGTATACCTGATCAGCGGAAGCACCTCTTGCAGAATGTATTGCTCATATTGAAGATGCCGCTTTATCTTATCAGCCGGATGGATCGAAGCATAGAAACTTTCCGAGTCCACACTGTCTACACAAAATACCTGGATAAAGCCAGCCTCGATCTTATACCGTATGGCCTCGATGATGCGCCAGTCTTCATAATCATAAAACCGGGCAGTGCGGGTAGGGAAGAAGAGCACAGGCTCGCCTGCATCCCCAAACACCAACAGCTCCATATTCCTTTGCAGGTTCGGACTAAACCATTTATGATATTCCCGTTTCATTGGTAAAAAGTGGTATAATATAAACCGATCCCCGCAAAAGACGTATTATGCAATTCTTAAGGATTTTGTAGCAGGTAAGTCAACACAACTTTCTTCCATACCTCATAGCCTTTATCACTAAGGTGCAAGCCATCTTCTTGGAACAGCTCTTTCACGGGAAGCGCTTCACTATTTAGCATGGGCTCCACAATACTGATATAATGAAAAGGCAACCCTTGCTTTTCTATCGCGTTCTTTATGAGCGTATTCGTATAGTAGATGTTGTTGATCATGTTCCAGCGGGAAGGGCTGGGCTTTACCGAAATGAAATAAAAAGAAGAACGGGGAAACCGCGTACGCATCTGAGCCGTCAGTTGTTCAAAAAAGATAAATACTTCCTCGGGATGTCTGCCATCACCTAAATCGTTATCGCCTGCATAAAAAACAATGCGTTCAGGTTGATAAGCCGGTAATATCCGTTCGAAAAACCATACACAGGCAGCCAGCGTAGAGCCGCCAAAGCCGAGGTTCACGGGATGGAGCGACTTGAAATCTTCATAGAGTGTAGTCCATAAACGAATGGAAGAACTGCCATAAAAAATTGTTTTCGGTTCGTATGCCAGCCTGCTTTTCTCCTGCTCTACACGCTTCACTTCATCTTCGTACCATATCATATATTATATTCATTTGAAGCAACTAATATAATACTATATGGTTGCAGCCTGCAATATTTCTATCAACACCACTTCATTTTTCCGGGCCTGTCATCAGCTTTAATGCCAATGCCTTTGCAGGATCACTGCCCGACAGCAGGTCGTTAATAGAGGGCTGTACAACATGCTTTGGTACAATGCCATGATCGCCTGATTGTTGGTTAATGCGAAAGGAAGCTGTAGAGATATATGCCTGGATCTTCGTATGTGGCAACACCACATCAGTGGCTTCTCCAAAGATCAGGAATTTATTGCCGCCAGATTCTTCACCGATAAAAGTAGTCTGCTTACGATGCTCCAGGCAGGCGCTCACAATACCTGAATTGGAAAAGCTACCGCCATTGATCAATACGAACAAAGAGCCGCTGAAGTGATTACGTTGAGGTTGCAGCAGTTTAGCCTCCTTACCACCCAGCAAGTAAGAAGTAGGTGTAGTGATGAGGTAGGAGAGCAGGTGTCGACCCGGCTCAAAATCTCCACCCTGGTTGTCGCGCAGGTCCAGCAGGAGATGTCGTATGCCATGTGATTTCAGTTGCCTGAATACACTATCGATCACTGGCTGGAACGACTGCTTGTACATCGATTGTAGCAAATCGACATCAAAACTTTTGATGGTAAGAACGGCAGTTTTAGTAGCTGGGTTTTCTTCCAGTATAATACCCCGCGTTTCGCCGGCCTGAACAGCCCGCTTTTGTTGCCGTATCAGGCGTATGCTGTCCCTCGCCAGTGCTGCCACTTGTTTATGAAATAGTTTGCCATCGCTACCGGTCAGCTCTACAGAAAAGGTTGCAGGTTGGCCAAAAGCATAACTATAATAAGCAACGAAGTAATGATTGAGTATCCACAACGGATAAGTTTTGTTGTGCCCATCCCTGATCTGCCGCTTCAGCAATTGCGCAACGATAGCTGATGCTTCTTTACCGTTAATGCTGGTGATGATTGCACCCGGTTGGATACTATTATCAGTAGAGTTGTTTTCAGTAATGTAGAGCCTGCCTTTGATGTACACCACAGAAAAAGGCAGAAAGCGGCCTTGCTTGCTATTATACCCCATGGCCTGCTCGCTGGGTAGTAACATGGTATGGCCATCACATATCTTTTCATTCAATAAGGTAATGAGCCCCAGGAATTCCTGTTCTGTCATAGGTTGTATAATGGTTCGGTCCAGGCTATCAACAAAAGCGTTGAACTTGTCTTTGCTGGTATAATGATACAGGTTGGGATGAATGCTGTCGAGCTTAATATTAAGAAATTGTAAATCGGCCTTCAGTTGATCGGTGGAATAAGTTCGTGCAGGATTGTAAGGAGTTTCTTGCCCGGAGGATAATATTACAATCATTTGTAGCAGGAAGCAGCAACAGATAGCCCGGATTCGGTTTCTCATCCAACTAACATACTGAATATTTCAGAATCCTTTTACAGAATAACTTAATATTGTCCACGCAAATGCAGGTAACCTTATGATCTCAAAAAAGCTGTTATTCCCATTCCTTTTTGTGTTGGCCGCTTGTAGCGCGCAGAGAAAGTCAGGCACGTCAACCAATAAGCAGGAGCTCGCCATCATGAGCTATAATATACACCATGCCAATCCGCCCTCAAAAGTGGGTGTCATTGATATAGATGCCATTGCTGCTGTTATCAATAAGCAAAAACTCGATGTCGTAATGCTGCAGGAAGTGGACGTCAATACCAAACGCTCCGGTATGAATGAAGCGGTGACCCTGGCAGAGAAAACAAAAATGAACTTCTACTTCGCCAAGGCCATCGATCACGATGGCGGCGATTACGGTGTAGCCATCTTATCCCGTTACCCTTTATCCGGTGGCGCCACGCACAAGCTGCCTACAGCTGCCGGCACCAACGGCGAGCCAAGAGTACTGGCCACTGCCAATATAGAACTCAATGGTAAAAAGATTACGATAGCCTGCACACATATGGATGCACAGCGCAACGATACCAACCGCCTGTTGCAGATCAATGCTATTGTAGATATACTGCAAAAAGAAACCAATCCCGTTATCCTGGCCGGTGACCTCAATGCCGCGCCCGGTGGCGCCGTCATCGACATCCTCGATAAACACTTTACCCGCACCTGCACACAAGGCTGTGGTTTCACCATACCAGAGATCAATCCCACCAAAACCATTGACTTCATTGCCTGGAAACCAACCGGCAGCTTTACGGTTATTTCACACACCGTCATCGACGAGCAATACGCTTCCGACCACTTGCCCGTAATGGCCACGTTGAAACTTAATTAATACCCCACCCCGGCCTCCTATATTAACTTTAGTTTAATTATTCTAAACCGGATACCCGCTTTGGCAAACTGCTCTATGTTTGCCACGCATTATTTTATAGTTGTATCCGTACCACACCTCTGCACCAGGAAACACAGTATCCTTCAATTCCAAACACACAAAATCACGTCACGGAAACAAACCGGAAAAAGTTATGAGAAAAACTTTACTCATTATTGCTTGCTTTATCCTGGGCGCAGCAGGCAGCCTAAGTGCCCAGACACTCGTTCACTACTGGAATTTCAACACCTTCGATACGGAGGCCAACCATGTAGCGCCCACCTATACAGCAGGCGGCGCCAACCTGGCCTACCTTGGCGGCGGTTCCAGCGCCAACGATTACCAGAATGGTACAGGGCAGAACTTCAACGTACAGAACCTCAACGCCCGCAATGGCGATGCGTCCGGCAACCACCTGCGCATCAACAACCCCATTGGCGCTACCCTTATCTTTTCATTACCTTCTACCGGTTTCCAGGATGTGGTACTGAAATATGCTACTCGCCGTTCCGGTTCAGGTGCCGGCACACAGGAAATAGCCTACACCGTAGATGGTACGAACTATACTGCATTGACTACCATTGCTCCCAACAATGGTGATCCCACATTACAAACCTTCGACTTCAGCGCCATTGCAGCAGCTGATAACAACCCCAACTTTAAAGTACGTGTTACCTTCCTGTTGGGCAGTGGTGGCGACGTTGGCAACAATCGTTTCGACAACGTGACCCTTGATGGTTCACCTGTTGGAGCAGATGCATTGCCGCCATCCGTAAACTTTACGCCAGCTAATGGAGCCATTGACCTGGCAGTAAACACAGCCCCTGCCATTACCTTCAATGAAGATGTGCGCAAGGTCGACAACAGCCCCATCACCAATGCCAACGCGGCTGAGCTGGTGGTATTCAAACTCAACAACGCAACGGGTGCAGATGTACCTTTCACGGCAACCTTTGCCGCTAATACGATTACGCTGACACCGTCAGCTGCACTGGCCAATAACCAGCAATACTATGTGGCCCTCAAAGCAGGTGTGATAGAAGACCTGAGCAACAATGCAGTAGCCGCTGTACAGTCGGCTTCCTTCACCACCATTGCCACGCAAACGACTTTCAACCCCGGCGATCTGCTCTTCGTCGGTTATCAGATGAATGCAGTGCCCAACGATGACCGCATCGCCTTTGTAACCTTTGTAGACATCCTGCCCGGTACCAAGATCACCTTCACCGATGGCAAATACACTACCAACGTACCGGCTCAATGCGCTGGCGGTATTGTATGGACTGCCCCCGCAGGCGGTGTGGCAGCCCGCACGGTAGTAACGATCAACAACGATGCTGGCACTGCCAACATCGGTACCATTACCGGCAGCACTTTTGGTTTGAGTGCCAATGGTGATCAGATCATTGTATACACTGGCACACCCGCAGCACCCCAATTCATTACAGCCCTTAGCTCAAACGCCTGGCTGGCTTCCAACACCAGTTGCAGTGGCAGCTTCTCTATGCTCCCCGCAACGTTGACTGATGGCGTAAGCTCCATCAACCTGAGCACAGCGCCCGGCAACACGGCTGGTAATACGGTGAATGCTTATTATACAGGTACCTTGACAGGTGCTGCAGCCACGGTGAAAGCCCTGGTAGCCAATCCGGCCAACTGGGCTGGCACGGCCTCCGGCACACCCACTCAATCATGGCCCGCTTGGAACACACCAGGCAACCCCGGTGGCAGCAATACCACCATCGCCTTCAACAGCGCAGTGCTTTCTGTATCAGAAGCAGCAGGGACAGCCACGGTACAAATTAAGTTGACCAACCCGGCTACCGCTTCAGTAGACCTGGTGGTAAAAGGCGCGCCGTTCAGCACGGCAGGTGCCAGCGATTTTACGTTGACCACAAAGACCCTGCATTTCACGGCAGACAGCAATAGCGCACAAACCATTACTATACCCATCAATGACGATGCTGCCAACGAGCAGGACGAGTACTTCATCCTGAGCCTGGAAAACCCCACAGGTCTTTCCATCACCGGCACACAGTTCATGACGGTATACATCCGGGACAACGACCGCAAGGCGCCCGTTCCTACCAAGCAGATCGAACTGAACTACGTAGGCAACTATGATCCTTCCGGCAGCAGCAATGCCAGCACGGAGATCGTGGCCTATGATTCTGCATCCAAGCGCCTCTTTGTGATCAGCGCCCTGCAGAACAGGCTCGATATTGCCGACTTCTCCAAACCAGATTCCATCAAGCCCATTACTTCCGTAGACATGGTGCCTTTTGGTGGCATCACCAGTGTAGCGATACGCAATGGTCTGGTAGCAGTGGCAGCGCCCAACGTTGTTAAGCAACAGAACGGCTCCGTTATCTTCTTCAATACCGATGGCGTATTCCAGAAGCAGGTGACTGTAGGCGCCCTGCCCGACATGGTGACCTTTACACCCGATGGAAAGACCATCATGGTAGCCAACGAAGGAGAGCCTAACGATTCCTATACGGTAGATCCGGAAGGTTCCATCAGTATCATCGATATCTCCGGTGGTATCGCGGGCCTCACACAAAACCATGTTACCACGCTCGACTTTACAGCTTTCAATGCGCAAACAACTGCCCTCGTTGCAGCCGGTGTGCGCAGAGGAAACTCGATCACTTCATTGTCGCAAAACTTTGAACCGGAGTACATCACCATTACGCCCGATTCTAAGAAAGCATGGGTGATCCTCCAGGAAGCCAACGCCTTCGCAGTGGTAGACATCGTAACCAAAAAGATCACGGAAGTATGGCCGCTGGGCAAAAAAGACCATAGCCTGCCCGGCAACGGATTCGATGCTTCCGACAGAGGAGAAATACACATTGCCAACTGGCCGGTGAAAGGCTTGTACATGCCCGATGGTATTGCCAACTATACGGTCAATGGCGTTACCTATCTCGTAGGAGCCAACGAAGGCGACGACCGTGAGTACAGTGCCTACAACGAAAGAGTACGCGTCAATGCAGCTACTTATAAGTTGGATTCTGTGGCCTTCCCCAATGCCAAAGAACTGAAAGACGACAACAACCTGGGCCGTTTGAGGATCACCACTTCTTCCGGTGATACCGACGGCGACGGTGATTTCGACGAGATACACCTCATCGGTGGTCGCTCCTTCGCTATCTGGAATACCACTACCAAAGCAGTGACTTTCGATAGCAAGGACGACTTTGAACAATACCTGGCCAAAACGCCGGAGAACAATCCGCTCTTCAATACCGATCACGAAAGCAACTCACGCAAGAGCCGTAGCTCTTCAAAAGGCCCCGAGCCCGAAGGATTGGCCCTCGCAGCGATCGAAGGCAAACAATATGCATTCGTAACACTCGAAAGACAGGGTGGGGTAATGGTATACGACATCACCGATCCGGCTGATGTGAAATTTGTGGACTACAAGAACCCGCGTACCACAGCTACTTACGGTGGCGACAATGGCCCCGAAGGCATCATCCATATCTCCAATACCGCCAGCCCCGATGGCAGACATTATATCCTCGTGGCCAACGAGATCAGTGGTACCATCAGCATCTATCGTTTGAACAACACCAGTGTGTTGACCCGCTATTACCAGGACATCGATGGAGATGGTTATGGCCGTCCGGAAGGTTCACGCCTTGCTGAAAAACAGCCAATTGGTAGCTGGGTAACAAAAGGCGGCGATTGTGCTGATTGGGATGCTACCATCAATCCAGGCGCTCCTGAATTGGCCAATGGCCGTGATGACAACTGCAACGGTCTGGTTGATGAAGGTCTGCCAATGACACGCTACTACATGGACGTGGACCGCGATGGTTTCGGTCGTGATGAGAACTCTAAGCTGTCAGCTATTCCGTTAGCAGGTCATGTGTTGGTAGGTGGCGATTGTGCTGACTATGATGCTACCATATACCCAGGTGCTCCTGAGCTGGCCAATGGTCGCGATGACAACTGTAATGGTCAGGTAGATGAAGGCTTGCCCATGAAGCGCTACTATATGGATGTAGACCGTGATGGTTTCGGTCGCAATGAAAACTCCAAACTGTCGGCTATTCCGTTGGCAGGTCACGTACTGGTCAATGGCGATTGTGCCGATTACGATGCTACGGTATATCCGGGCGCTCCTGAGCTGGCCAACGGTCGTGATGACAATTGTAATGGTCAGGTAGATGAAGGCCTGCCAATGCTTACCTATTATCCTGATGTGGACAGAGATGGTTATGGCCGCAATGAGGGCTCAAGACAGTCGGCAATTCCGTTGGCTGGTTATGTGCTGGTAGGTGGCGATTGTCACGATTACGATGCGAAGGTCTATCCCGGTGCACCGGAAGTGAAGAACGGTCGTGATGACAATTGCAACGGCTTGATTGATGAACAGCTCATCACCATCACAGAAGGCGCCGGCGAAAGTACTGGCAAACTGGCTACCGATATCAGCAATACAGATGGTAAGCTGAATGTGGTAGTAACGCCGATACCCAGCGATCGTGAATTCACCCTATACCTGCAAGCAGGTGCATCGTTGGAAAAAGTACGCATTCGTATATACGACCAGGTAGGAAGACTGGTAGAAGCAAGGGATAACCTGACTGTCGGTAGCAGAATTCCTTTTGGTAGCAACTATGCCAAAGGACACTATATACTGGAAGCTGTACAGGGCAATAGCAGAAAGCTGATCAAGCTTATCAGGCTGTAAGTAAAGTCTGAATATATTTAATGCGCGAGGCCGCCTTTAATAGGGCGGCCTCTTTTTTATGCCTAAAATGTTCCCATTCTTATTCTCCATACGCATGTTTTATCCTTAATATGGATAAATAGGTTGATCAATTGTCTGTATCTTAGCTGCGTATTAATATATACAATACTGTTATTGTTATACCCGCCTGTAGTAAATGCTGAATGATGCGCTCTTGATGTGTGCTGGATTATCCAGTAGTAACACTATTCGTTAATCATTCCTTCTTTTATGTTCAGTGATTTACACCTGAAAAAATATGCATTTGCATTTAGCCAAAGATCGTCAGTCAAAACAGTTTTCTTTCTTCTCCTTGTTCTGCTAATGGATTCGTTGGGTACACCCGTCATGGCGGTAGGCACTGCACAGGTTATGCCCAATCCTGCTAATGGAGCAGCTATCTTGATTGCACCAACCGTTCTTTCTGGCCCTTACAGAGAGGCGCCTGTACAAAATCGTATAAGCTTTGTGATCAACGATCACGAAGGCGAAAATTTCTACTTTAATATAAAGGCTTATGACCGTACGCCGGGGACGGCCAATCAGGTTGCAGTTTACTACCGGATATTGGACGCGTTGAACAATGTGATTGTTGGACCTACACCGATCAATCCAGGTCAACAGATTAGCACCTACAATCAGGCAGTTGCTGGCCCGAACATCGATGGTACTGCGCCAACAGGTTATGTTCCACTGGTGTTCAATCCTTCTGCAAACGGCACTTACTATATCGAGATTTATTTTAGTACAGAGGGTGGGTCTACTGTCAATACAGCACAAACATTGCTCACCCTATTTGACTTTACCGTCGCTACCCCTTCAGGTGTCAGGCGAGGTGGTCGTATCTATTCACAGGCCTGGAGTTTGATTACCTATAGCCCGACAGGTAATCAGGGAAATATTAATAATGCTTTCGCAGGAGATTTTTATGCGTATACCAACGATAGCACGGTGGTAAGGCTGGGCTTTACCGGCTTTCGACCTTTAGGATTTACATTATGTATGAACAATTATGGTGCGGTAAATGGGACAAACTGGTTCAATGATCGCCAGTCACAAAACACTGGTATTACTACACCGTCTTTGCCCAACGGATATCCGGTGTTTCTGGACATGCCCGATGCAACGATCTTTCCCGCCTCCACACCAGCAGTAACTCCGCAGTTTACCGGTACGATGTATGGCTGTGCGCCTAATATAAACATACCTTACTGGATAGACACACCAGGTGACGTAGTAGTTCTTCTTGATCTCAATGGAGTGACAGGTTATCAGGATGGAACAGCAGACAGGTATCTCTATTTTATAGATCGCCCGGCAGGGCACAACGTGGGCGTATGGGATGGTTTGAATGGGCTTGGAGCCGCTGTAGCTGCCAATGCAACGATCGATATGACCCTGTCTATACGGAGAGGCCGTGTGAACATACCTTTATATGATGCAGAGCTTAATCCACAGGGATTCAACGTGGCGGGGATGATGCCATTGTCTACAGTACCAAGGCTCTATTTCGATGACGGTTTGCTGACTAATACAATACCTGCTACTTGTGCAAATTCCACGACCGATGTTAACAATAATAATACAGGTACGGGTGTCGCCAATGTCAATGTGGGCCTTGCTTCTCCGGCGCGTGCCTGGAATGGTCCTGGTTCTGGTAATACTGTACCCGCGCCGGCTACCGGTGGAGCAAGTACAGCCATTGCCTGCGATGATTTTGGCAATGCAAGAACCCTCAATACCTGGTTCTGGGCGTATGAGGTCAACTCTGCTATATTCACAATGGTCCAATCTGGTTGTAGTAGCGAAGAAGATGCCTTACCCATTACGCTGGTGCAGTTCAGTGCTGAAAGGATGGCTGGCAACAAAGTGAACCTTGTGTGGAGAGTAGAAAATCAAAGTGACTTCGAAAAATTTATTCTCGAAAGAAGTATAGATGGAGTCAACTTCAAAGCAGTGGCTGCAATACCGGGTAAAGAAGAAATGCAGACAAACTACAGCTACCTGGATGTGCCTGGAGTAATAACAGGTAGCAAACTGTACTATCGCCTTAAGCAGGTTGATAAAGATGCTCGTTTCGAATACAGCCGTGTTCTCAGTGTAAGCTTTGATGTTAATGGGCTTGCCGTACTAATGATACCCAATCCGGCCAGTAATTATATAAATCTTTCC
Source organism: Paraflavitalea sp. (assembly GCF_059502485.1). Classification (NCBI taxonomy): domain Bacteria; kingdom Pseudomonadati; phylum Bacteroidota; class Chitinophagia; order Chitinophagales; family Chitinophagaceae; genus Paraflavitalea; species Paraflavitalea sp. The sequence continues at coordinate 1,041,570 of NZ_JCACET010000011.1, read as the reverse complement.
ATCAATTCTGATAAGAAGCTATCGGTTATCATCAACGTGGTTGACAACTTCGGCAGACTATTGCTTATGCAACGTGATGGCATAAATAAAGGAGATAATATCATTCGTATCAACAATTTCAGCTTATTGAAGAATGGAATATACTCAGTGGTTGTTATCGCTGAGCATACCAAAGTTGTGCAAAAAATAATAATTCAGAAGTAATCTACTTTACGCCAATCTCATCCACAAACAGCCACGCCTTGCTCCCGGCGCCCGGTTGTCCGGCAGGGATAGTGCCATAGTTCCTGGCCACCACTTTCACATACCGCGCAGGGTGATAGCCGGTGTGGATCGTTACGTGGCCGGTATTGTAAGCCCCTTTTACAAACTCACTGCTCTTGCCCCGTGATTGCCACGTCTTACCGTCCTCGGAAATAAATACCTCTACATACTGCGGCAGGTACACCCAGCTTTCCCGCTGCTCCAGGAAATTCACCCCCACACGGGTAATAAATTGATGCAGGCCCAGCTCGATCACCGCCTCCATATCAGGCCCCTGCCAGCCCAGCCACTCTTCACTGCCAATACCAGCCTTACCGGCTTTCGCCCCGTTCACCAGGCCAAAAGCGCCCCCGTTGCCCGGGCGGTTCGCGGCCGTAGCCGTAGCAATGCTGATCGGCTGGCCCGTGGCCTTGTTTACTTCTATTCGTTGCTCGATGCCGGCACGCGCATCCTGGTTATGGCGCGGAGCGGCAGTCAGGGTCGACGTCCGCGTCACCAGTATCTTTTGTACAGCGCCGTGCACCACCGTCCCGCTGTCATAGATCACGATGCTGTCCAGCATCATCCCCTTCGAGCCATCAGGATCATTACGCATATCAGGGATGGTCAAGATGCTCGAATCCCGCTCCATATGTTGCACAGTCCACAGGCCGCCATGGTCCGCAGCCCCCGCCATAGGGTCCGCAGCCCCCGCCATAGGGTCCGTCACCTGCCAGTATACGCCCCGCCGGTTTTCAGTAGGCACGATCGCAGCAGTAGGTTGAAAGAACGCACGGCTGTAATTAACCCTCCACAAGCCATACCGCTTGAATTGAGTGATCAGCCGCTTTTCAAAATCAGGCCAGTTCCGCAGCTCCTTCGGGCTCCACAGCACCTCGCTCAGCGCGCTCAGCCGCGGAAAGATCATATACTCCACCTTGCTGGTATTCTTCATATACTCCGTCCACACATTTCCCTGCGCCCCCAGCACATGCTTCGCCTGCGCAGCAGTCAGCGCCGCAGGCACGGGCTCATAGCTATACGTCTTTTGCACCGCCGTATAACCACCGATAGTAACCGAATCTTCGTTTTTCGTTTGCGAATGGTCCAGGTACACATGGCTGCCCGGCGTCATGATCACATCGTGGTTTTGCTGCGCAGCCTCGATGCCGCCCTGCTCGCCCCGCCAACTCATCACCACCGCATTCGGCGCCAGCCCGCCCTCCAGGATCTCGTCCCACCCGATAATCGTTTTCCCCTTCCCGTTAATATACTTCTCCATCCGCTGGATAAAATAACTCTGCAGCTCATGCTCGTCCTTCAGGCCATGCGCCTTCATCCGTTGCTGGCATTTCGCACAATGCTTCCAGCTCTCCTTCGGGCATTCATCACCCCCGATATGAACATACTTCGAGGCAAACAAAGGCATCACCTCGTCCAGCACGTCCTGCAAAAAGTTGAACACCGTATCGTTCCCCGCGCAAAACACATCGTTGAACACCCCCCACGTTTCCTGCACCTTATACGGGCCGCCCGTGCAGCCCAGGGTAGGGTAGGCCGTCAGCGCCGCCGAGGCATGCCCCGGCATCTCGATCTCGGGGATCACCTCCACATAACGCTGCGCCGCATATGCCACGATCTCCTTCACCTCCGCCTGCGTATAGAAGCCGCCATACCGCAGGCCGTCATTCCCCTTGCCGGGATAGCGGCCGATAATAGTGCCGTTGCGGTAGCCGCCCACTTCCGTAAGCTTCGGGTATTTTTTGATCTCGATGCGCCACCCCTGGTCCTCCGTCAGGTGCCAGTGAAACACATTCATCTTGTGCAGCGCGATATAATCGATATACCGCTTCACGAAAGCCACCGGGAAAAAATGACGGCCCACATCCAGGTGCAGCCCCCGGTATTGAAAACGCGGATAATCCTTGATTGTCACGAAAGGCACTTTCAGCGAAGCGCTTTTCTCCAACGGCAGCAATTGTAGCAGCGATTGCACACCGTAAAACACCCCGGTGGCATTATCCCCCGCAATATAAAGTTGGTCTTTGTTCACCTGCAGCGTGTAAGCCCCGGCAATAGGATGGTCCATCCGCTCATAATTCAGGTGGATGCCGCCGCGCACATGCTTTTTGCTCACTGCCAGCCGGAAACCATATACCTGCTCCAGGTAATCATTCAGAAAGCTGGCGCTGTTTTCCAGTCCCGATCCCTCCAGCACGAGGGGCGTCTGAGCCGTGATCACCAATTGGCCGGCAGCAGCAGGCTGCCGCACCTCGGCAGGCCGGGGTATGATAGCCACCTGGGCCACAGCAGGATAAGCAAACGGTAAAAGCGATAAAACGAAAAGGAGAACAGGATTACGCATGAGCATTATTTTACAGGAGTCCAGTTATACGGCTAAATGTAATGCGCTTTGCTGGAATAATTACATGCAAACGATAGCGGAAAAAATGCTACCGATCACATTGTTTATTTTATATATATTACATATATAAAATACATACTTATGAACTACAAACTATGGTTACCCCTCATCCTCATGGTAGGAACGCTATCCCCCGCTTACTATAGCGGTTCCCGCCTCAGCAACGGCTCCGGCCACATAACACCCACAACAGCTATGGCAGACCCGGCCAAAAAGATCGTCTGCACATACTTTCTCTACAAAGGCTTTGGGGCCGAGAAAGACATCGACAGCTACACCCAGACGCTCATAGCCCCCCTTCCATGCGGAGGCCATGACATCATCTGCTACTTCCGCATTTGCGATGATGACGGCATCGTTACCGACGATGAATTCAACACAGCCTTCGAAGCCCTCGACCTCGTAAGCACGGGCGATGACCTGTTGTCCGACGAAGAAGAGATCCTCGGGGAATTGGAAAAATACACCCTCACGAAATAAAACGCAATGATCACGTAGCCGCAAACGGGCGGCCGAAACAACAGGGTGGTCCCATTCGGGGATCACCCTGTTGCATGTAATAGATAGCCTTCCCCAATGAATGCCACCACATCGGCATAACGGCATACCATAACCCATGCTCAGAAAAATAGAATGGCGCCATGAATTATAGCATGCGTGCGCCGGCGCCCGTTTTTATCCGCGTGGTGTGTAGACTATCCGTATAATGGATAAAAACGTATGAAGGATTGTTATAATTTAGTTCCGTCAAACATTCTCCTGGTTAAGTAGCATTTTCCCAACCATACTGTAAGATCAACACCGAACTGGCGTAGTTGCTGCTGCAGCTGCACATATCTGTTATTGCAAAAAAATTTAAATGATGCATACAGGCCAATGCCTGTATGACCGGTTTATGCCAAACCGCCCCTGCGCCTATTGCTGAAACACAAAAACTAAGCTATGCTAAACAAACCTTTACATTTGAAGGGACATCGACAACGAAAAACATCGCCAGCCAGATTTTGCTGCGCCGGTACAGGATGGAAATTCCTGGCCGGTTTCATGCTGCTCCTGATGCTGGCCAACAACAGCCGGTTGAGGGCCGAAGGAACTCCCTCCGTAATGCCCAACAGCTCAAACGGTACGGGTATTTACATCTCCACTACATTAGGCGCAGGGCCCTATCGCGGTGCCCCAACGGAAAACCGGGTGGAGTTCGTCATCACAAACAACGTTACGCAAAACCTCTATTTCAACTTCAAAGCCTACAACAGGGCCGTAACACCTGTACAAACAGCTATCTATTACAGGATCCTCGATCAAAACACCAACACGGTGCGCGCAGGCCCCACCCTCGTGGCCACAGGTAGCCAGATCAGCACCTACGCCCAGGCGGTAGCAGGTCCCAACATCAGTGGACTGGTGCCCGCAGGTTATACGCCCATCACATTCGATCCTACGATCGATGGCCACTATTATATTGAACTATACCCAAGCTCCGATGGAGGCGTCACAGCCAGCACCACCAATATTATTGTTACCCTCTTCGATTTTACCGTAGCCACCGCGGCCAATGTCAAATTCCCCGGTAGGCTCCACAGTAAAGCATGGAGCTTCATCACCTACGATCCTACGACCAATGCCGGTAACCTCGGCAACGCCCTCGATGGCGATTTCTTTGGCTACACGGCAGATAGTACGGTGGTAAACGTGGACTTCCTCTCGGGATTCCGTCCCCTCGGATTCACACTCTACATGAACAAATACGGCGCGGTCAACGGCACCAACTGGGTCAACGACCGTCGCTCCCAAAATACAGGAGCAGTACAACCCTCGCTGCCCGCTGGATACGATGTATTCCTCGAAAGCCCCGATGTCAGCCAGTTTCCCATAGCTGCCACGGCAAGCGCGCCAACCTTTGCAGGTAAAATTTATGGGTGCGCCCCCAATATATACATACCATACGGTATCGATAAAGCAGGCGATGTCGTCATTCTCCTCGACATCAACGGCACCCCCGGATACCAGGCCGGAACCAGAGACCGCTACCTCTATTTCTACGACCAGCCCGTGGGTCGCAACGTCGGCGTCTGGGATGGCCTCGATGGATTAGGCGCAGCCGTTACAGGCTCCACAACCGTCAACATGAGCCTCTCCATCAGGAGAGGCCGCGTAAACCTGCCGATGTACGATGCGGAATTGAACTCGAGTGGTTTGAACGTCACAGGCGTCAGTCCCCTCGCTACCGTGCCGAGGCTCTATTTCGATGATAACCTGTTAGCCAACACGGCCCTGACCACCTGTTCCAGCCCCACTACCGATGCCAACAACAACATCACAGGAGGCGGCATCACCAATGCAGATGTGGGCGTCCTTTCTCCCGGTCGTGCATGGGATGGTGCAGGTTCGGGCAACACAGTACCTGCCCCAACAGGCGGCGGCGGCTCCACCACCATCTCCCTCAATTGCGACGACTACGGAAACGTACGTACCCTCAACACCTGGTTCTGGGCCTATGAGATCAGCACCGGCGTGTTTACAGTAACAGTGCCAACCTGTAGCGCGGATGGAGATGCGATCGCCTATACTACCGATGTGGACGATGACAACGATGGCATGACCGATATTGTAGAAGGCGGTGGCACCGATCCCATGGCCGATGCCGACCTCGATGGAATTCCCAATGCCTTCGATACAACGCCCGGAGGCACAGTACCCGTATTTGTGGATGCCAACAACGACGGCGTCAATGACAACTACGATTTCGACCTCGATGGCATTGTCAACTCATTCGACCTCGACAGCGACAACGACGGCATCCCCGATATCATTGAAGCAGGTGGCGTCGATACCGATGGCAATGGCCGCGTCGACAGCAACGTCGATTTCAACAACAACGGCTTGATGGATACCTACGATCCACTGGCAGTAGGCGGAGTCACGTTAGCCAGCAGAGATACAGACGGTGACGGCGTTCCCAACAGGTTCGACCTCGATAGCGACAACGACGGTATACCCGATATCCGTGATGCAGGCGGCACCGATGCCGACAACAACGGTACGGTAGACGTCCTCACAGATAGCGACGGCGATGGCTATGTAAATAGCTACGATCCCGACGACGACAACAACGGCACCAACGAAAGTCCGCTCGAACCACTCATCGTAACAGGTGCAGACACCAACGCTGATGGACTGGCCGATAGCTATACCCGTGGCGACTTCGACAGAGATGGAAAACCAAATCCGTATGACCTCGATGCAGACGGAGACGGTATCCTCGATGTACGCGAAGCCGGACTCCCCGATGCCAATACAGATGGCCTCGCAGATGGCACTCGCGGAGCAGATGGCTGGAGCGATACCGTAGATGCATTGGCAGGCCCCCTGGTATTCCCCAATACAGATAACGCAGGCGGCCCCAACTTCCTCGACATTGATTCCGACAACGACGGTATCGTTGACATCATAGAAGCACAAACCACCGCAGGTTACCTCGCACCGTTAGGTACTGATACCGACAATGATGGTATCGACAACAGGTACGACAACCTGCCCAACGCGTTCGGCGGTAACACCGGCAACGGTCTTGTTCCCACCAACACCGACGCAGCAGACAATCCGGATTACACCGACACCGATTCAGATAATGATGGTAAGCCTGATTCCCTCGAAGGTTGGGATACCAATGGCAACGGCTCTATCAGCGGTGTGGAAAGAGCAGGCGGATCGACCGATGCCGATGCAGATGGATTACTCGATGGCTGGGACAACAATACGGCCCTCGTAAATCCCACCAACGGCATGATCCCCACGAACTTCCCCGACGTGAACAACCCCGGCGGAGATCGTGACTGGAGACAGACCGCTAATTCCGATAACGATACGATTGCCGACAACATAGACATCGACGACGACAACGACGGCGTGCCCGATACGCAGGAAAGCGTTACAGGCCTCGATCCGTTGGCCGACGCGAACGCAAATGGCATCCCCAACTACCTCGATCCTGCCATGCCAGGCTATATAGATACCAATGCCGACGGCATTGACGATCGCTACGATATAGACCTCGATGGCGTCATCAACAGCCGCGACCTCGATAGCGACAATGACGGCATTCCCGATATCATTGAAGCAGGCGGCGTCGATACCGATGGCAATGGCCGCGTAGACGGAACGGCAGATACCAACAACAACGGTCTGATCGATACCTACGATGCTGCCAATGGAGGCGTAGCCCTGCCCAACCGCGACACAGATGGCGACACCATCCCCAACTCCAGAGACCTGGACAGCGACAACGATGGTATCCCCGATATTAGAGAAGCAGGCGGCGTCGATGCAGACAACGATGGTAAAGTGGATGCCACGGCCGATGCAGATGGCGACGGGTATGTCGATGCATACGATCCGGACGACGACAACAACGGCACCAACGAAAGCCCGCTGGAACCGCTCATCGTAACAGGACCCGATACCAATGCAGACGGAAGACCCGATAGCTACACACGTGGCGACTTTGAAAGAGATGGCAAAGCAAATCCATACGATCTCGATGCAGACGGTGATGGCATACTCGATGCGCGTGAAGCAGGCATGCCCGATGCCAATAACGATGGCATTGCAGATGGTCCCCTCGGCGCCAACGGATGGAGCACCGTGGTAGACGCACTCCCCGGTCCGCTTACCTTCCCCAACACAGATGGGGTAACAAACCCGAACTACCTCGATATCGATTCCGACAACGACGGTATCGTGGACAATATCGAAGGCCAGTCAACAGCCGGCTACATTACACCGTCAGGCTCAGATACCGATAACGATGGTATAGACAATGCCTACGACAACCTGCCCGCAGCATTTGGTGGTAATGCCAGCAATGGTATTACGCCGGTCAATACCGACGCTGCCGATACCCCCGATTATACGGACCTGGATACAGACAACGATGGCAAACCCGATTACATCGAAGGCTGGGATACCAACGGCAACGGTACCATCAATGGCGCCGAAAAAACAGGTGGTGCAGCTGATATCGATGCAGATGGACTGCTCGATGGCTGGGACAACAATACAGCGGCCGTAATTCCTTCCAACGGAACCACGCCCACCAGCTATCCCGATGTCAACAATCCGGGTGGAGACCGCGACTGGAGACAGTCTTCCAACACCGACAACGATGCGATCCCTGACAACGTCGACATCGATGACGACAACGATGGCGTACCCGATGTACAGGAAAGCACCACCGGCCTTGATCCGCTGGGCGATTTAGACAGCGACGGCATTCCCAACTACCTCGATACATCCAATCCGGGATTTGTCGACACCAATACCGATGGAATCGACGACCGCTACGATACAGACCTTGACGGCGTCATCAACAGCCGTGACCTCGATAGCGACAACGATGGTATCCCCGATATCATTGAAGCAGGAGGAGTAGATACCGACGGCAATGGCCGCGTAGACGGAACGGCAGATACCAACAACAACGGCTTGATCGATACCTACGATCCTGCCAATGGCGGTGTAGCCCTCCCCAACAGAGACACCGATGGCGATGGAGTACCAAACAGCCGTGACCTCGATAGCGACAACGACGGTATCCCCGATATCAGGGAAGCAGGCGGCGCTGATGCCAACAACGATGGTATGGCAGATGCAGTTGCTGATGTGGATGGAGACGGATACGTCAACACCTACGATCCCGATGATGACAACAATGGAGTCAATGAAAGCCCCAACGATCCGTTGATCGTAACGGGGCCAGATACCAATGCAGACGGAAGACCCGACAGTTATACGCGCGGCGACTTCGATAGAGATGGTATAGTCAATCCGTATGACCTCGACTCCGATGCGGATGGCATCCTCGACGTTAGAGAAGCAGGCTTACCGGATGCTGATGGCAATGGTATTACCGATGCACCGTATGGTACCAATGGATGGAGTACCGCTGTAGATGCGCTCCCTGGACCACTGGTGTTCACCAATACAGATGGAACAGGCGGTCCTGATTACCTCGACATCGATGCAGACAACGATGGTATCGTTGACAACATCGAAGGACAGGCAACAGCGCTCTATATTGCTCCCGCAGGAGCCGATACAGATGGCGATGGTATCAACAACGCCTACGACAACCTGCCAGGTGCATTCGGTGGTAATGCCAACAACGGTATCGTACCTGTCAACACCGACGGTACCGATAATCCGGATTACAGAGACCTGAATACAGACAACGACGCCCGCCTGGATGCCATCGAAGGATGGGATACCGATGGCGACGGCGTGATCGATGGCGCAGAAAAAACAGGTGGTGTAGCAGATATCGATGCAGATGGTTTATTGGATGGTTATGACAACAACACCGCAGCCATCAATCCGACCAATGGCACCACACCGGCCAGCTATCCCGATGTGATCAACCCCGGTGGAGATCGCGATTGGAGACAGATCAGCGACAATGACAACGATGGAGTAAACGATATCGTGGATGTCGATGACGACAACGATGGCGTGCCCGATAGCCAGGAAAGCATCACCGGATTGGATCCGTTAGGTGACCTGGATGGCGATGGCACCCCCAACTACCACGATCAGTTCAGCCCCGGCTTTATCGACACCAACGGCGATGGCATCGACGATCGCTATGATACAGACCTCGACGGCGTGATCAACAGCTATGACCTCGATTCAGACAATGATGGCATACCTGATATCGTGGAAGCAGGTGGTGTAGACACCAATGGCGACGGACGCGTAGACGTATTTGCCGATGCAGATGGAGATGGCCTGGCTACCATCTATGATTCAAACAATGGAGGAGTCGCAATTGCCAATTTGGATACCGATACCGATGGTATTCCCAACGCCAGAGACCTCGATAGCGATAACGACGGTATTCCTGATATCCGCGAAGCCGGTGGCGCCGATGGCAACAACAACGGTAAAGTAGATACATTTACCGACATCGACCACGATGGATTCACCGACCAGTACGATGGCGACGCAGGCAATGATGGCATAGCCGAAAATACGGCCAATGCACTCATCCCGACTGGTACAGATACCAATGCCGACGGTAGGCCCGATAGCTATACCAAAGCCAATAATGACCGCACAAGCCTTCCAAATCCGTATGACCTCGATTCAGACGGCGATGGTATCCTTGATGCACGCGAAGCAGGCATTGCAGATACAGACAACAATGGCGTAGCAGACGGAACACTGGGCGCTAATGGTTGGAGCACCACCGTACAGGCACTGCCAACATTGACACTGCCCAATTTCGACGGAGGCCCGCTGCCCGATTACCTCGATATCGATTCCGACAACGATGGTATTACCGATAACCTCGAAGGCCAGTCCACGGCAGGCTACATATTACCTTCCGGTGTCGACACAGATAATGATGGTATTGATAATTCGTACGACAACACGCCGGGCGCCTTCGCAGGAAGTGCTAACAATGGCATAACCCCCTGGAAGCAAACAGGCAACCCAAGCGCATTGCCCGATTACCTCAACCATGATAGCGATGCCGACGGTGTGCCTGATATCGTGGAAGCGCATGATTATAACCTCAATAACCTGCCCGATGATGATGTAACACTCACCAACAACGATGCGGATGGTGATGGACTGGACGATAAGTTCGACCTGGCAACAGGACCCAATGTTACACATCAGGGTATGCTCAACGGAGGTGCTGTAGGCGATCCCGCAACACCAGGAGCGAGAGGACCATTACAAAAACGCATCCCGGCAGATACCGAGCGCCAATGGAGAAATACGCTCAGCACGCTGCCGCTCAAGCTCCTCAGCTTTAGTGCGAAAGCCGAAGGCGACAACAAGGTGCGCCTCAACTGGGAATCCGAAAAAGAAGAGAACTTCAAAGAGTACATCGTAGAAAGAAGTACAGATGGAGTCGGCTTCACAGAAGTAGGCACAGTGGCTGGTAAAAACAGCGCACGCGCAAGCTATACTTTCGACGACAACCTGGGCAACCAGCACGCAAGCAAAGTATACTACCGCCTCAGGATGGTAGACCTCAATGAGAAATTTGAATACAGTAAGGTAGTGGCCGTAACCTTTGCTCCGATACATGGCCTTACCCTGCTGGTTACGCCAAACCCATCCAGTGGTAGCGTAGCATTGAAGGTCAGCTCTGAAAAGAACGTAACTGCGGTGATCAACATCATCGATCAGCAGGGACGGATACTCGGTTCGAAGAGAACAGGTATCGCCAACGGAGTCAACATCATATTCCTCACGGAAGAAGCAGCCAAGCTGCCATCAGGCATGTATACAGTAATACTGAATACCGGCGAAGAAAGATTGTCCGCCAAGATGATCATTCAGAAATAGCCAGCCTCAGCAACCATAAAAGGAAGCGCCCTCCACATGGAGGGCGCTTCCTTTTTAATATACCTAATGAAGAATGATTATTTGATCACTGGTAATAAAATACTACTGCTGTTAACCCCATCATGATAAACCCGGATAGTGGCCTTCTGAAAATCACTGTCATTAGCCTCATAAATATTCACAAACTTTTGAGGATTGCGGTCAACCAAGGGGAACCAGCTACTCTGCACCTGCACCATAATGCGGTGCCCCTTCTTGAAAGTATGCGCCACATCAGGCAGTTCATATTTTACCCGCTCGATCTTATTAGGCTTGAAAGCCTCAGGCACTTCAAAACTGTTGCGGAAACGGCCGCGCATCACTTCACCACGCACCAGCATTTGGTAGCCACCCATGGGGTAGGGGCCGCCGGCATCACGCCCGCCCCCCTGCGTAGTACCGGGATAAGAAAAATCATCAGGAAATACATCGATCAGCTTCACGATATAATCCGCATCAGTACCGGTAATGCTCGTCAGCAGATCGGCCACCAATGTGCCACCCAAAGTCACATCATCAGACAAAATATCGGTCTGAAAAGTCAGCACATCAGTGCGGCGTGAAGCAAAACGCTGGTCATCCGTCATATAATCGCGGGTACGGCTCCAGTGCACATCTTCGGTATAAGGCACCGGTTTGGCAGGATCACTGATATACTCACTGAAACTGTTCTTGCCGGTAGGCTTGTCCCAGCCCAGCTTACCATCAGGTTGCAGGTATAAAGGTTGATCGGTTTTGCTGGCAGGAGGCCATTGAGGATACTGCTTCCATTCATTGGCGCCGCTGAAAAAGATAGTAGCCTCAGCCAGTTTGGAGATATCACCCTTGCCCTTCAGGAAATGATTGAAGAAAGGCACTTCAATATTATTCTGGTACCAGTGCGAAGTATTGGCGCCAAACTGAACACGGCCCAGCTTGCTGCCATCGAGCGAAGCCCACTGACCATGATACCAGGGGCCCATCACGATCTTGTTGAATGTAGACGCAGCATTCTTTTTCTCGATAGCCTCATACAACCGCCACGCACCAAAACAATCCTCTGCATCGAATAAGCCACCAACCGTCAGCATCGCAGGTTTGATATTACCCACGAAGTTGCGGGGATTGCGCGCCTTCCACCAGTCATCGAGGTTCGGATGCGCATACAGGTCCTTCCAGAACTTCAAACTGTCGCCGGTCAGCTTCATGAAATTTTTCAATGCACCAATGCGCAGGTACGTTTCATAATTATCATTCTTGGGAAGTTGCAAGTTCGATTTCGGGCCTACAGAAGTAGGCGTAGGACGGGGAAAGCCAAAGCCGCCGGTATAAAAAGAAAAACCATCGAGGATAAAGAACGCACCATTATGGTGAAAGTCATCACCCATAAACCAGTCAGTTACCGGCGCCTGGGGGCTTACCGCTTTCAGTGCCGGATGCGCACTCAGGGCAGCCATGGTAGAGTAAAAGCCGGGATAGGAAATACCCATCACGCCAACATTACCATTGTTATTCGGCAGGTTCTTGATGAGCCAGTCGATAGCGTCATACGTATCACTCGCCTCGTCGATATCATTACCAGTCTTATTGGGGTTGAAAGGACGCACATCCATAAACTCGCCCTCACTCATCCAGCGGCCACGAACATCCTGCGTAACAATAATATAGTTCTCACGCATGTAATACCGGAAATGACCTACCCACAAATTGGCGCGGAAGTTCTGTTCGCCATACGGTGCACAGGAGTAAGGCGTACGCGTCATCAGGATAGGATGCTTCTCGGTAGCATCTTTGGGAAGATAGACGGACGTGAACAGCTTCTTCCCATCGCGCATCGGAATATACAATTCCTTCTTGGTGTAATTATCCCGCACCCAGGCGGAGTCCTGGGCGGTTTGGGGACTCAGCGGAACCAGTTGCGCAGTAGCACTAAAAATAAAAAAGCAATAAAAAAGGAAAAGGAGTAGTTTTCTCATGGTAACCATTAATTTTAAAGGTCTAAAGTAACAAATGTTGCTCAACCACAGTTTCAAAATATGCACCCTGCACACGAACAACTGATTGAAAAGTTTTATACATCGTTCAGTAAACTGGATGCCCCCGGCATGATCAGTTGCTACCATGAAGATGTAACATTCTATGATCCCGTATTTGAGAACCTGAATGCCGCAGAAGCAAAAGCTATGTGGACCATGCTGTGTAAGAATGCCAAAGATTTTACACTTACTTATAAAAACGTAGATGCCGATCATGAATACGGCAACTGCGAATGGATCGCCACCTACACCTTTTCAGCCACCGGCCGGAAAGTCACCAACCATATCAAGGCACACTTCAAATTCCACGAAGGCCGCATTATCGAACATATGGACGATTTCGACCTGTGGAAATGGAGCCGCCAGGCATTAGGGTTCAAAGGACTATTGCTGGGATGGAGCGGTTTTGTCATCAACAAAGTGCGCAAGACGGCACAGGCCAACCTGAAAAAGTTTATGACCGCCCCAAAGAGTTAATACCTTAAGTTTACAGCTTCAAGAGAGAAGACTACTACTATGTCAACCAGAAGAAAATTCTTACGCTCGTCATTGACGGGCTCAGCCGCAGTATTAGCCGGCCAGTCACTACTGGCTATGGAGCAACAACAGTATCCCGTAACAAAAGGTAACCCCATCGTCGTATCCACCTGGGACTTTGGAAAAGCAGCCAATGCCGAAGCCTGGAAAATATTGTCTGCCGGCGGCCGTGCACTCGATGCGGTAGAAGCAGGCGTACGTATTCCCGAAGCCGATGAAAGCAACCAGTCTGTAGGATATGGAGGCTTGCCCGACCGTGATGGACGCGTAACCCTCGATGCCTGCATCATGGACGAACAATACAACATTGGAGCAGTCATGTGCCTGGAGCACATCATACATGCCATCTCAGTGGCCCGGCTCGTGATGGAGAAAACGCCACACGTACAATTGGTGGGCGACGGCGCTTTACAGTTTGCACTGGCCAACGGCTTTAAGAAAGAAAACCTGTTGACACCTGCCGCAGAAAAAGCATGGAAAGAATGGCTCAAAACATCGAAGTACGAGCCGGTCATGAATATTGAAAACAAACTCTACAACAAAGAGAACGATCCGATGCCTGGCGGTATCAATAACCACGATACGATAGGCATGGTGGCAATGGATACCAACGGCCAGTTGAGCGGCGCCTGCACCACCAGCGGCATGGCCTACAAGATGCACGGCAGGGTAGGAGACTCACCGATCATTGGCGCAGGATTATACGTAGACAATGAAATAGGAGCGGCCACCTCTACCGGCGTAGGAGAAGAAGTCGTTCGTATAGTGGGCTCGCACCTGGTAGTCGAGTTGATGCGGCAGGGCAATAAGCCCGAAGCAGCCTGCAGAAAAGCAGTAGAGCGCATCATCAGTCGCAGTCCGGAGAAAGCTAAAAAAGTACAGGTTGGTTTCCTGGCCATCAACAAAAAAGGAGAGTACGGCGCTTACGCCCTCCAGCCCGGTTTCACCTTTTCCGTAAAGAGTGGTAAAGAAGAAACAGTATACAAAGCAAAAAGTGTTTATTAAGCGGCATTAGCTATTAGGTCTTAGCTTTTAGCATTATGGCTAATAGCTAAAGGCTAAAAGCTAACACCTAAAAGAATATCTTATCTATGTCAGATATCATCCTCGAAGTTTGTGCCTTCAACATCCAATCCTGCATCATCGCCGAAAAAGCAGGTGCAGCCCGCGTAGAACTGTGCGATAACCCCGTTGAAGGAGGCACCACCCCCTCAAAAGGAACCATAGAGCGTACCCGCGAACGCATCGACATAGAACTATATCCCATCATCCGTCCGCGCGCCGGCCACTATTGGTACGATGAAGATGAATTTGAGATCATGAAAAAAGACATCCTCCTGAGCAAAGAGCTGGGATGCGATGGCATATCGACAGGCATACAACTGCAAAACGGCAAAATAGATACAGAACGCATGAAGCGCCTGGTAGAGTGGGGCTATCCCATGGGCGTCACCTGCCACCGTGTATTTGATAGAGTGCCAGATCCCTTTGAAGCATTGGAAGAGATCATTGCCTGTGGATGCGAAAGAATACTTACCAGCGGATTGAAAAGTGCCGCCCCCGATGCAACAGACGTGCTGGCCAAATTGGTACAGCAGGCCAATGGACGCATCATCATCATGCCCGGCGCTGGCATCCGCGCTTCCAACATAGAAAAGCTCATCAAAGAAACAGGCGCCACGGAATACCATACCTCTGCACGGATATCAATACCCGACCCTGTTTCATTTCATAATCCTGCCATATTGGATATTGGCAATGTGTACCACGCAAGCGAAGAAGAATTAAGAACACTCTTGGCGAATGCTCAAAAAGTAAAAGCGGCGGGCGGGTAAGTGCGCGTACATAGTAGCGTAAATCACAACATGTACTTTAACAATTCAGATAGAGATCGGCGACTATCTTTATCGCATGCACCTGTACAATTTTCTCCTGTTGCCAGCTTTGCTGTTGTCCGCCGTAGCCTGTAAAAAAGAAGATCCACTAAAAAATATTGATAAGAAAGCGTTGTTTGCAACGCCCACATCCGCAGAGTTGGAGGCTGTCCGGGCATCGTGGCAGGCAAGACAACTGACGCCCACTGATGTCAAGGTCGAATCCACGCATGAAATACATAAAGACAAGCTCCATTATAAGATCATTTCCTTCCGTTTACAGGGACTTAAACAATACGTTGGCGTATTAGTGCCTGTCACGGCGAATCCTTTACCGGTACGAATGTCCGTGTATGGCTTTTCGCTCACCGATCCGGTAATCCATGAAGCCGTACAAACCACCGATAACGTTCCGTTTGTATACGTGCTTCCTTCATTGCGCGGACAAACATTGTCCGTGAATATAAATGGGGTGGAGTATACAGCGCCCGCAGCCGAAGGCACAAGGAACGACGCATTCGATGCTGCTACCGATGATGCCATTGCGGGCTTGAATGCAGTGCTGGCGGTTACGCCCCAGGCAGATGCAGGCAGGGTAGGAGTAAGAGGAGGTAGCCGGGGAGGAACAGTTGCATTGCTGATGGCTATTCGCGATAAGCGGGTGAAGCTCGCCGCAGGCGTTGCGTTCCCGGTAGACCTGTTGGTTGGCACCAGCACACACCAGAACGATCCGACCTATCGCTTTCAATTCCTCGACGCATTAATAAAAGGTAGTGAAACGCTCCAGGCGGCCCGGCAAAGAATGATCGCCAGTTCACCTACCTTCTTTTATCAATCACTACCACCCACACAAATGCACTTTGGCGAAAAAGATGATATCACCCCTCCGCAACCCGCTGTCATGCTCTTCGATAAAATGAAAGCAGCGGGAATGGGCGCAAACATATCCTATTTCGAATACAGCAACCGCGATCACCACAACATCGGGACCAACAATCCTGAATTGCAAACCCGCATCAATACATTTTTAGACCAGTTATAGGTATGGTTGATGAGAGACATAGTATGGATTATTTATTGGAGAAGCGCGTTAAGGCTTTATAGCGTATAGCTTGGGTTTTGTAATCCCCTTCTTCTCATAAAACTCCTTGTTCATTTGGAAGTGCATAGAACCCATGCTGTTTAAATAATCCTCGATAGGTTCCAGTCCCATTTCCTTTCTGCGGGCATTTACAGTTGAACTGTCTGCCAGCGATTTGGGCAATGCCTGGCAACTATCAAGGTTGTACGTCACTTGAGAGCCATAAACCTGCTTGCGGTTGGTATTCAGCATCACCCTGTCCACGAGATAAGCATAATTGGAAGGATTGGCATTCCCTTTCAATACCTGCGGCTTCATAGCCGTCAATACCCTTTCCTGGAAAGCAGGCCATTTATCACAATGCTGCACCATCAGCCAGAAATCCTGCGAGCCATCCTTGCCCACAAGATCATAACCGGGAAACCCATACCGGTTGAATATCCCTTCCAGTATCTTCTGATGAGATCCAAAAACACTGTCCTTGAAAGCCTGCCAGGCTTCCGGCGACCAGTCCTTGTATTGGCCGCTACGAACATTAGCCGCGATCTGATCGGTGAGCTTCATAGTATGCAATGAATCAGCGAGCCGCTTGTTGATACCGGAAGAAATATCCTCCGGCACAGTATACAAAGTGGGTTGGGTAATCCCCCTCTTTTCCAGGGATGCTTTGTTCATCTCAAAATGCACCTTGGTTGAAACATTCAGGTAGGCTTCAATAGGCTCCATGCCAACTTCCTTTCTCCGCACATTCACGTTCAGGCTGTCTTGCAAAGGCTTGGGATATGCCTGGCAAATATTGCTGCGGTACGTGATCTGAGTACCATATAACTGTTTATTACCTTTATTCACAAGAATCCGATCAACGAGGTAAGCATAATTACTGCCACCAGCGTTCTTGTGCTGCACCTGCTTCTCCATGAGTGGTAACACCTCCTTCTGAAACGCCAGGTCAGCATCACTATGCTGCACCATCAGCCAGAAATGATCCCCGCTTTTCTTCCCCACCAGATCATAGCCGGGATAACCATACCGCTTGATGATATCCTTTAAAATAGGAATATGCCGCGCAGTCGTAGCCTTGAAAACCTTGGATGCCTCCTCAGGATGGTCCTTGTACAGGCCCGACTGGTAAGGCTTCTGGTCTTCCGCCGCCAGGCTGTCAAGAAGCCGGGAAAGAGCCGGGTTCGCAGGAACAGACTGAGCCATGATCGGATGGCCACGTAACAACGACAACAATGCCACAATAATGCTGATATACTTCATGTTGCAGTAAATAAAATACGAAATAACAGCAAGTGCGGGGGCTAAAATTGTACTTTTCGGACAACACCTACTCTTTAACAAAACGAAAGATAAGGCGGTCATCGGCCAGCTTTTCGATGCTTTTGAAGAAAGCGGAAGGGTTTGAGCCGGTCAGCTTGTTGTAGACCTTGATAAAGTAAGACTGATCATAAAAATTACTGTCGTAGCCAATCTCGGTGAGTTTCTTGAACTGCTCATTGAACAATTTATTCTTCAGCGAATGCCGGAAACGCGCGATCTTTTTCCAGGCCACCGGCGAAATACTCATATGCTTCAAAAATAGCCGGTTGAAAGAGCGGGTAGTAAGATTTAATTGCTCTGCCACTTCTTCAATAGAGTGAGCCTCGTTGAAATCAGATAGCCACCCGGTAGCTTTCTCCACAAGCCTATACTCTTCAGAAGGAGCATAGATGGATAACAGGAAGTCTTCCAACATAGATACCCTTTCCTCATTACTGTCAGTAGCAAAAAATTGACTGTGCAGTGAAGCATAAGCAGGTACTTGTGTCCAGCCAGAGAAAGCCTGAGAGTCAGCCGGTGCTATTTCCTGAAAAGATTGATGGATAAAATTACAGATACCCGAAGGCTTAAAACAAATAGTCACCTTGTCGATAGGCCCTTGCAGTTTAACCAGCAGTGGCGATTGAAAACTTCGTTGGATCAAAGCAGCAGCAGGTCCGTTCTTCACAGCTTGAACGCTGGTATAATGCTCCCTGATCTCATACACCGCCGACTTATGTATACTGAGCGGCACAGCAGTATTCGGATAAGCGTAATAAGTAGTTTGAAAGTCCGGGGAGTCGGCTTTCAGAAAATAATAATAGTCGATATGCTGTTGCAGCGTTGCGTGTTGTGGATAGAACGTCGCGATATTCATAGTACACTGTGGATCAAATGTACAGTAACAAAATGTTAAAAAATACAATGCCGCGATATGAGCAAAAACGTCCCCAAACAGATGCACAACCATACGATAATCAATGATTGGAAGGCAGGTGGCACCGTATTTGGAACTATATCTGCGAAACCAATTGTTCATTAAAACAACAGTATATGAATAGTCAACAAAATAACTGGAAACAATGGCTGGCAGCGGGAATGTTGGTGACGGCAAGCGTATTCACAGCTTGTCAAAGTAGCAGCGATTACAAATCTATAGACAGCGATGCACCGGCAGGAGACGCTACCACCATGGATAGCACCCAGGGCAATCCGGTAGATGAATCAATGAACTCAAGCGATAATGTATCTGATCGTCCTATTAATCCGGATGCCGCAACAAATAAATCTGGTACAGCAAGTAATAGAAAAGCCACAAAAGGCCGTGCATCCATAAATATGGAAAGCATGAGAGCTACTAAAACAACTTCAGCCATGCGCGATGCCGACGGCATTTACTCACGTGCTGATGTAATGCCGATGTACCCGGGTGGTGAAGATGCATTGCAGAAATTCGTCGAAGACAATATTGAGTATCCTGAGCAAGCCATCGAGAATGGATCAGAAGGAGATGTAAGAGTAGTATTTACGGTAGATGAAAAAGGAAGAGTGACGAATATCAAGGCAACAGGCGATAACAATGTAGAATATGGCATGAAAGAAGAAGCAGTAGCTGTGATGAACAAAATGCCAGCCTGGACACCCGGTAAAGTAAACGGTAAGAGCGTGAAAACAAGAATGACCCTGCCGATTGTTTACCGCATAGAACAATAGAATAGAAACATAAGAGAGTATTACGCATTGATATAGTTGAAACCGACCTATGATACACTCCGCAGAGGCCTACAAAGTCTCTGCGGTTTTTTATTTACTGTAGTCAGGCCGCTCAAAGCGGCCAGACTAAGTGGTAGTTGATCTAACTTGCTCTGCGAGGCTTGTAGCCTCGCAGCCCTATTCCAGGGCCTGTGGCCCTAACGCTCCGGCCTTCTTTCCACTGTCGTCCTCTTTCTCAACTTGATCGCAACTCCCACAGTTCCCCAATAAGGAAATATCCGCACACCCTGCCGCCAGTCGCCACTGTTCTTCATAGAAAAACCCTGCAATATTTCCAGTCGCACGTTTCGACTACCAATCGCCACACCAAAATAAGGTTCATAATAAATGAGGTGGTCATCGAATTCATTCCCATTGAGCTTGCCATTATAATCCATATAGTTTACCCGCATACCAATATAACCATCGAACCAGGCGCCGGTATTGAAAATAGGCTTATCTACAGCGGCAAATTGTGCCTGAAGAAAGGGTCGGGTATAATTACCGCTCAGCCCGATCTTGTCCTTCTCATTGTTGCCCGATCCGAAGCCTATGTAAAAACAACCCATAGCACCATCGTCGGAGTTGGTTTGAACACCCAGCGAGAATTCTGATTCCCGGCTGGTATAGCCATTCTCCGACTCGGGCATACCACCTACAAAAGCATTCAGATTGATATTGGGACTAAGCGCGATACCACCTTTGGCGGCTATACCCACAGAGCCAAAGGCGAGGCCAAGATGACCTTCTCCGCCGGCAGCATAAGGCACGGCATTGACCATGGTAGGCACATAATGATAGGTGGGAGTTTTACAGGCCACGAACAGGCAGGCAGCAAGGACAGCAAGGACGAATTTCATATGGTGTGGTGTTGATTTGAGTGCTGAGAAGGGAGCGGATTACTGGAATATACGTAGAAAACGTCCGGAGCGATTCACCCAAAAAAGATGTCCGCCCACAATGGGGCGGACATGCCGTAAAAATATATGTCAGACTGAGCTTGTCGAAGTCTTTATCTTCCGCAAGAACGTCTCTTACCTCTTACTCCACCTTCGTGATCTTCAAAGTATTCGTAGGCAGGTGCAAATGCACTGGCACACTACCGGTATTCACCACCACATTGCCGGGCTTGATGAAACCACGTTCCTTAAGGATATTGATCTGGTCGAAGATGATATCGTCCAGGCTCTCCTCTTCATCATAGAAGAAGGCACGTACACCCCAGCTCAGGCTCAACTGATTCACCAGCGTTTTCTCTTTCGTGAAAACATACAGCAAAGATTTGGGACGGTAGCTGCTCAACACAAAAGCAGTATAACCACTTTGCGTCATACCGATCAGTGCGTCGGCAGTAGTATCGTTGGCCAGCTTACAGGCATTATAACACACCGCATCACTCAGGAAAGAAGGAGAGTGAGGCTGAGGCTTTAAGTCCTCTTCGCGGTTATAGCGGTATTCAGTTCTTTCAACTTCGAGGATGATCTTGCGCATGGTTTCTACCACCAGGGCAGGGTGCTTACCGGTAGCCGTTTCACCACTCAGCATCACCGCGTCGGCGCCTTCCAGTACCGCATTTGCTACGTCGGTGATCTCACTGCGGTTAGGCTTTACGCGGTCGATCATGCTCTCCATCATCTGGGTAGCAACGATCACGGGCTTCGCACGGTGAATACATTTGCGGATGATATCACGCTGAGCCATAGGTACCTTTTCAACAGGTAGCTCAACACCGAGGTCACCACGGGCAACCATCACACCATCAGACTCTACTACGATATTACGAAGGTCCACCAGTGCCGAAGGCATTTCTATCTTGGCGATAACCTTGCTCTTACTTTTCTTTTCGGCCAGTCTTCTCTTCAGGTCAACAATATCCTCAGCTTTACGCACAAAAGAAAGTGCTACCCATTCTACTTCTTGCGTGATAATAAACTCCAGGTCGGCAATATCCTTCTCAGTCATAGCCGGGAGAGAGATATTGGTATCGGGGAGGTTTACGCCTTTCTTAGGCAACAGGGTGCCGCCATAAGTTACACGTACCTTCACGTCGCCGGCTTTGGTGATCTCGGTTACTACCACTTCCAGTTTACCATCATCGATCAGGATCTTATTACCCACTTCCACATCTTCGTGCAGGTTGGGATAAGAAACATAGATCTTTTCCTTGTTACCAACTACCTTTTCCTTGGAAGTAAAAGTGAGAATATCGCCTGGCTCGATAGGCAGAGCGCCATTCTCGATCTCACCTACGCGCAGCTTGGGAC
Source organism: Paraflavitalea sp. (assembly GCF_059502485.1). Lineage (NCBI taxonomy): Bacteria > Pseudomonadati > Bacteroidota > Chitinophagia > Chitinophagales > Chitinophagaceae > Paraflavitalea > Paraflavitalea sp. The sequence goes on along the minus strand of NZ_JCACET010000011.1, from coordinate 1,019,680 downwards.
CTTGCAGGTCGGCCAGGATGGCAATATTGTAAGGCTCCTTCTTGTTCATTTCCTTGATATGCGAAATGATCTGAGCTTTATTTTCATGCGTACCATGCGAAAAATTCAGGCGGAAAATATTAACCCCGGCCTTTACCAGTTCGAGTAACTTGTCATACGTATCGCAGGCAGGGCCTACAGTTGCTACGATCTTGGTACGGTGGGTAATATGGTCGATACCGGCACTCTTATCCATTTCATTATGCAGGTATTTCGAAAGATCTCTGGCCATGTGTATTGGGATTACTTGGTTTTACGAATTCATATTTACAAAAAGCAAAGGACTATCACGATTTAGCTCGCTAAGATTTTCACGATCTTCATCCATTCATCACTGATCTTCTGCTTCGACTTCACTGCCTTCTCCAGCAACGTGTACTGCATGCGGTTGTTCAGGATGCCTACCATTACATTGTGACGGCCTTCCAGCAGACACTCAACAGCAGAATAGCCCATGCGGCTGGCGATCAGCCTGTCAAGACAGGTAGGAGAGCCACCACGTTGAATATGTCCCAGGATACACAAGCGCGTATCTACATTGGGCAAACGTTCTTTGATCAGGGTAGTTACAGTATCGCCACCGCCAAACTCATCACCTTCAGCAACCACTACCATGTTTACCAGCTTCTTGCGGCGTTCTTTTTCCTGCAGCGACTTGATCAGCTCTTCCATATCAGTCTTGCGCTCAGGGATCAGGATATGCTCGGCACCGGTAGCAATACCACTGTGCAAAGCAATATAACCCGCATCACGACCCATCACCTCGATGATGAAAAGACGGTCATGCGCATCAGCCGTGTCACGGATCTTGTCGATCGATTCAACAGCAGTATTCACCGCCGTGTCGAAGCCGATCGTGAAATCAGTGCCGGCAATATCTTTATCGATAGTACCGGGAATACCGATACAGGGAATGTCATACTCGCGGCTGAAAACATCAGCACCACGGAAAGAACCGTCGCCACCAATGATCACTAGACCATCGATGCCCAACGCTTTCAGGTTATTATAAGCCTTTTGACGGCCTTCTTTTTGAAGAAATTCTTTGCAACGGGCAGTTTTCAGGATGGTGCCACCACGTTGAATAATATTGGCTACACTACGGGAATGCATAGGGATAATGTCATTTTCTACCATACCGGTATAGCCACGCATCACACCAAATACTTCAAGACCATAATAAATACCCGTCCTTACAACGGCACGAACGGCGGCATTCATACCCGGAGCATCGCCTCCTGAGGTTAGAACACCGATTTTTGTCACCTTTTTTGCCATGAATTACTGCTGTTAGTTATTTTTTAAGAAAATCTCCGAAATAATGCAAGAAATATTGATAATCAGTCACTCTTTTTTAAAATGCGGCCCAAAAATAAGGTTTTAGTTTGATACACGAACGGCACCGCTACATCTATGAAAATCAGTAAACTTGCGATAGTAAACCTCCTGTTATGATAAAAAAACATATTATTATAAGCATGACTTTTGCAGCGAGTACCGCGACCTTTGCGCAGAATAACTACCCGGTTACCAAAAAAATAGACCATACAGACGAATACCACGGCGTAAAAGTAGACGACCCCTACCGCTGGCTGGAAAATGACAACAGCGCCGAAACCAAAGCCTGGGTAGAAGCCCAGAACAAAGTTACCTTCGACTACCTCAGCAAGATTCCCTACCGCAACCAGATGAAAAAGCGCATCGAGGAAGTCTTCAACTACCCGCGTTACTCCGCCCCCAACCGCAAGGGAGAATACTTCTACTTCTCAAAAAATGACGGCCTCCAAAATCAGTCACTCCTGTTTCGCCAGAAAGGGCTCGACGGAAAGCCTGAACTGGTGATGGACCCCAATAAACTATCCCCTGATGGCACCACCCAGCTTACAGACTTCAGCCTCTCCAAAAATGGCCAATATGCTGTGTGGGGCATCTCAAAAGGCGGGTCCGACTGGCGCACCTACTACATCCGGGATATGCAAACCGGCAAAGACCTGCCCGATTCCATTCTCTGGGTAAAAGCATCAGCCATTGGTTGGCAGGGCGACGGCTTCTATTACAGCCGCTACCCGGCACCCGAAAAAGGAAAAGAACTCTCCTCCAAAAACGAAAACCACCAGGTGTGGTTCCACAAATTGGGCACATCACAGGATCAGGACCAGTTGATCCATGAGGACAAAGCCAATCCACAGCGCTTCCACTTCCTGAGCACCAGCGAAGACGAGCGCTTTGCTTACCTGTCCATCAGCGACCGCGGTAAAGGATTCGATGGCAACGCCCTGTACTACCGCGATAACCAAAGCAACGACAAAACCTTCAAGCCCATTGTAGCAGAAGTAGGTAAATACCGCTACGGAGTGATAGAAAACGATGGCGAAAAACAAATTATGTTTACCAATGAAGGAGCCGAGAACAACCGCGTAGTGATTGTTGATCCCGCCAACCCTGCCCGCGAAAATTGGAAAGAGATCGTACCCGAAAAAAAAGAGCCTATTCAGAATGCCAACACGGCCGCCGGCAAACTGTATGTAAGCTACCTGAAAGATGTGACCACAAGAGTATACGAATATGATTTTACTGGTAAATTATTAAGAGAGATCAAACTGCCCGGTCTGGGAACAGCCACAGGATTTGGAGGAGAAAAAGACGACAAGTTCTTCTTCTACACCTTCACCTCCTTTACCTTCCCGCCCACTATTTATAAATACGACATTGCATCCGGCGCCAGTACAATATTCCGCCAACCGGAAGTCAAATTCAATCCCACCGATTACGAAACAAAACAAGTATTTTATCCCAGCAAGGACGGCACTAAAATACCGATGTTCCTGGTATACAAAAAAGGGTTGAAGCTGGACGGAACAAACCCTACGATGCTCTATGCGTATGGAGGATTTAACATTAGTTCGCTGCCTGGCTTCAGCGCCACATTAATTCCCTGGCTGGAACAGGGAGGCGTGTATGCACTGGCCAACTTGCGCGGTGGAGCAGAGTACGGCGAAGCCTGGCACCAGGCCGGCATGCGCTTCAAAAAACAGAATGTATTCGATGATTTCATTGCAGCCGGCGAATACCTCATCAAAAACAAATACACCTCCAAAGAACGCCTGGCCATCCGTGGCGGTTCCAATGGTGGCCTGCTCGTAGGTGCAGTGATCAATCAACGCCCCGATCTGTTTAAAGTGGCCATTCCACAAGTAGGGGTGATGGACATGCTGCGGTTCCACAAATTTACCATTGGTTGGAACTGGATTGCAGAATATGGCAGTAGCGATAGCGCGGCAGACTTCAAGAACTTGTATGCCTATTCACCCATACACAATCTCAAAGCAGGCGTTAACTATCCGGCTACGTTGATCACCACGGCCGATCACGACGATAGGGTAGTGCCGGCCCACTCCTTTAAATATGCAGCCACCCTGCAGGAAAAACACAAAGGAGCCAACCCGGTGATGATCCGCATCGAAACCAATTCCGGGCACGGCGCCAGCAACACAGCCAAGAACATCGAAAGCATTGCCGACATCTATTGCTTCATGTTTGCCAACATGGGCTACACGCCTAAGTTTAGCAACAACAATACAAGCGAAGGCGAAAAAAAGAAAGCATTTTAAATAGTGTAGCATGCTTGTTTTGTCATTTCGAACAGAACTCCTCCTTCTTTGTCATTTCGAACGGAGCGATAGCGAAGTGAGAAATCTGCTTGCGAAGCAAAAGCACATCGAATCAAAAGGAATTGCCCGGCCCTTTAGGGCCGGGACAAGATCAAAAAACACCTTTGGGCTTTAGCCCAATCATGTCACGCGCCATATATTTGCCACATGAAAATTCTCATCACGGGCGCAAACGGATTATTGGGGCAACACTTAACCCACTTACTATTACGAAAAGGCTACACGGTGATCGCCACCGGCAAAGGCGAAGACCGCCTGCGCCCGGAAGGCTGGGGTGATAAATATGCCTGGCATACCCTCGATATTACCGATTCGATCGACGTGCAAACAGTCATGAGTGTAGAGCAACCAGATGTAGTAGTACACGCCGCCGCCATGACACAGGTAGACGAATGCGAGTTGCACGCCGAGCAATGCGAGCGCATCAATGTCACCGGCACCTCCCAGGTGTTGGTAGATGCTGAGATATACAGCAAGCACTTTATCTATGTGTCTACCGACTTCGTATTCGACGGCGAACAAGGCAACTACAAAGAAGAAGATGACCTCAAACCGGTAAGCTATTACGGCTTCACCAAAATGCAGGCCGAGGCCATTGCTGAGACGAGTACCATTCCCTTTGCCATCGTACGTACTTGTTTGGTGTATGGCAATACATTGGTAGGCACGCGCAGCAACATCATCACCTGGGTAAAGAACAGCCTGGAGCAGAATAAGGATATTAAAGTAGTGGCCGATCAATGGCGCACGCCCACCTATGTCGAAGACTTAGCCAAAGGCATTATATTGATCATCGAAAAGAAAGCCACCGGCATTTACCATATTTCCGGCAAAGATTTGCTGACACCATATGATATGGCCCTGCAAACAGCTTCCCTCTTTGGATTGGATAAAAGCCGTATAGAAAAAGTAGACGCAGCCACTTTCACCCAGCCAGGCCGCCGTCCACCTAAAACAGGCTTCGTAATCGAAAAAGCACGAAAAGAACTCGGCTACGAACCCCTTACTTTCCGGGAAGGGTTGAGTAAAATGTTTAGCGGGAGTAATAAGGCAGATAATTGATATATCTTAAATTTAACCCACTTTGAGGGGGAAGTATCCCGGTAAGTTGAAAAATAGGAATACATTTAAGAAAACAACCCCTTTATGCGCTCCCTGATGCTAATACTGCTTGTGACCAGCACCGTTGCTGTCTATGGTCGTCAATCCAACATCGAGGCAAAGCAATATGCCAACGACGTTGGGCTTATGTTGATGAAGAAAATATCGCCCTATACAGGAAGCGCCTGCCTTACACAGCCTACAGAAATTGAATACGACGCTTCGAGGCAGATTTATACAATGGAACTGGTAGTATCCTGGAAAGCCTATTCTTGTTGGCTTTGTGAAGGAGGGCCAGATGATTTTATGATAAAGGGATATCTGACGATTGGAAGAAACGGCAGCAATCCCCGATTTAAGACAGTATATAAGAATTCTGCAGTTTCCAATGCAGAAGCATGGGATCTGATAGCAAACGCCGGTGCGGAAATATTGCTTCAGGCTACATCCTCTTCTTCGAATAGCAGTAGTTCTTCTTCGTCATCTTCCACCTCATCTAAGTCATCCTATCCTTCATCCTCCTCTTCCTCATCATCTTCTTACAATAATAATTCAACCAGGCCAGCTATACCCGGTAAATATCCATTTGCCAGCACGAGATATCTCACCAGTAGTGATTTGGACGGGTTGTCCAAATGGGAGTTAAGCATTATGCGTAATGAGATATATGCACGCCATGGTTATAATTTTCATATTAATAAGAAAGTAAGAGATCATTTCCTTCAGCAAAGCTGGTATAATGAAATTGGCGAAAAAACGACCAATGCCAATTACATACACCAGTTTTTTTCCGATATTGAGAAGAAGAATATACAAATGATCCAGAAATATGAAAAGTAGTGCATTGGTCCTTCTGAGTATGATTTTTATAAACAACAATGCGCTGTCACAAGATTCAGTACAAACAGAAAAATACGCACAAATACTGCTAAAGGCTTATCCTGATTGCTTTGTCGGCATCAAAGACAACTACGTAATATTCAGGAATGGCACACGGATAATATTTGATGACGGGAAAACTAAAACCCTTGCAGAGTTATATGCGCATCCCGATATAGAAGATCAGTTAAAAGCAACATACACAAAAGGCAAAACATACAATCCGGCTGAAGGCGACGACCCAGGCAGGATCAGGAATGATACATTCTTTAAAACCATGTATGGCGCTACACCAGCACAAGTACAGAAGAATCTGGTCACCATCACCTGGCTGCCCAAAACAGCGAAGCAGCAGCTGAAAGTATCACGCATCAATGGAGTGGATAAAAAAATACAGGCCATTTCCGATGAGCTGGAAAAACTGCCTGCCCACCTGTTGCTCTATGTACAACAAGTGGCCGGAACATTCAACTGGCGGGTAATTAAAGGAACAAACAGGCTGAGCACCCATAGCTTTGGGATCACAATGGACATTAATACGAAGTATTCCAATTACTGGCAATGGGACAATAAAACGACAGACGAAAGCAAAAAAATACCCAACTATATCAACAGGATACCCCAGGAGATTGTCGACATCTTCGAAAAACATGGCTTCATCTGGGGCGGCAAGTGGTATCATTACGATACCATGCACTTCGAATACCGCCCTGAGCTAATGGTAAACTAAGGAATTCTGCCACACAATCTCGTTGCCCTCTTTACCGCGCCTCCTTCGGGCTGTTCACTTCCAGTTCATGCGCATGATTGATTGAGGAAAACAGCAACGGCTGTCCATTGTCTTGATAGGAAGAAAAGGTGATTTTTTTGCCAACTACTGCTAGTGAAGAAGGTAGATTCGTAATATATACAGCGTTGGTACAATTATAAGTAGGCTTGAAATTGCTGGCGCCAAGTGAACAAAGAAACCCATGAATGGCGGGATCAGGATTCTCTACAAGAGCAGCATACGTGTTGGCACCAAAGCTGACTTTCTCAGTGATGGTAACTACAACAGCAGGCTTTGAATCTTTCTTACAGGCCAGCGAGCAACAAACACTAAAAGACAATAATATGTAGACGAATTTCATGTCGGGGGTTTCAGGCATGACAATAGGCACATACCAACCGTTGCATGCTTGGCAGTCTAATTACCTTCAATTCGTGTAATTCGTCCCAATTCGTGTTCGCCTGATTCGTGTTCTATTCCGCAATCAATCGCTCCAAAAACACCTCAGCCATCATACAGCGCGCGCTGCCCCCGCCATTAGTTTCGATGGTGTACAAAGGAGCATGAATGATCCTGTTATAACTCCGCAGCCTGTTTACCTGTTCAGGCGTGAGCGATTCATAAGCCTGTGTACTCATCACCAACAATCTTTCCCCTTGAATGCTGGCCACTTGCAGCATATTGCCGGCAAACCGGTTCAACTGCTCCATGGTAATGTCGATCAGCTCTTTACCCGATTGATCGATGGTGTTACGCACGAGCTCCTGCTCTGCTGCATTCGGTATAGAATCGAGGCAGATCACAATATAGCGGTCACCCACACACATCACCACATTGGTATGATAAATAGCGCGACCGGCGCCATCCACAGCGTCGAAAACAATGGGTTGAAAATCCAGTGCATGGCACCATTTATCCAGAACAGTTTTATCCGTCCGGGGGCTCAGGCAGGCATAGGCGATCTTCAGGTCCCTGTCAAGCACCATACTGCCAGTGCCTTCCAGGAAACGATGATCTTTTTCGTAATGTGTGAGGTCGTAAGTACGTTCAACGATAAAACGCTCCTGTATCTTCTCTACTACATGCGGTTTGCGCTCTTGCCGCCGGTTCTCGGCAAACATAGGGTAGAGACAAACCGTTCCGTCGGCATGAAAAGATATCCAGTTATTGGGGAAAATAGAATCAGGAGTGTGAGGCTCGGGCGTATCATTCACTACGATTACGTCAACACCGTTGTTGTGCAGCAACGATACAAATCCATCAAACTCCTGTTGCGCCTTCACCTGTGCCTGGTCATCCTGACCGGCAACCTGGAAAGCATTATTAACCGCCGTTTCAGCATTAAAGCCAAAGTTCACCGGCCTGATCATCAAAATATGTGGCGTAACTGACATGACTAATTTAATTTTAGATTTCTTCCCTCACCAGCGGCATACTCATACAATGAAAACCGCCGCGCGCACGCGACAATTCAGCCGATGGCATCAGGATGATGGTATCTTCCAATGCCGAAGGGCTGGTAATACCCTGTTCAAACTGCTCCAGCAGTTCCTTCACAGCGATCACGCTGAAACCGGCTTCCCGGAAAGCGTCAACAGTCTTGTCATTGCGGTCATAACCAAGGATAACACCTTCTTTCAGTGCCAGCAGGTTGCAGCTGTCCGTCCATTGCTCGCGCGTATCGTAGGGAAACTTATTATTGCCAGAGTAAATAAACCGCACCTTGCCCTCACAACCGAGGTCATTGCGGCTGATATCGGACAACAGCTCCTCGAGGTTGTCAAAATATTTCGGGTCTTCGATTGCCTTCTTACGGAATTGGATGATCTTGATTTTCTCATCTTTCTTCAAACCACCTTCGAGAATGCGTTCAACAGCATCGTCATCCTCGTGCTTCATCACCTTTTTGGAGAAGGCGCCCAGCATTACCCATACATCACGCTTTACTTGCGTGAAAATGGTGTCGATATGCATATAGTCCCGCTTCTTGGGAATTTTGATCACGGTGATCTTCTTCACGATATTCCTTTCAAACAACATGTTCACCACCTGGTGAGCAGCCTCCATGCTGGTGCGCTCACTCACACCTACCAGCAAGTGGTCTTTGCTTACCACCATCACATCACCACCTTCCAGTGTTACCTTCTTTTCATCACCATCGCGGGGCAACAGGAAGTGGTGGAAAGTGTCCGGGATTTCCAGAATATGATCGCGGTAGTTTGCAAACAGTGGATGATTGAAAAAGATATACTTGGCCAGTAACGCTTCCCGGGTACGCGCTTTCTTGGCAGGCTTATTCAGCAACACGTGATCATTGATCACGATACCAATATCACGGGTGAAAATAAAGTTGGGGATAGGAGGGAACAGCAGTTCGTCGGTAGCCAGCGTACCACTGATCATTACCTTGGAAAGTTGTGCAGGTGGCAATTCCAGCAACTGCGTTTGCTTGGTATAAGAACAACCTTCCACGGCACACACAGAAGCTACCAGCTTCAGACGTATCTCATGATCTTCGAGTATCTCCGCCAGCAGCCACTCCAGTTCTACTACCTTTTCACTGCGGAAAAAAACAGGCTTTTCAGGTTTGTAAAAATTGCGCTTATTCTCCGGCGTATCGATCTCCTGTAGCTTTCCATGGATCTTATCAGGATCCAGGAAGTACAATAATATCTTAGTGTAATAATCGTACTCTTTGCGGCGGATAGTTTCAAGATGAACAATGTCTTCAAACAACCAGTCCTGCGCCTTGGAAGGTACCACCCGCCCCAAACCACTATCGGGACTATGGACCAGTAATCGTTTTAAAGTACCAACTTCAGAAGAAACATGTAAAATAGTCTTGTCTTTTTTAGTCATATAAGCAAATGTTGAACAGTCATTCAGGGATATAGTAATTCAGGCAACGATATGGACAGCAGAAACGCTAACCCGGCAGGTAATAACCGACGGGCAGTAACAACTGGGCAAATGGAGGAATAAAAGCGGTTGATGGCTTCATAAGAGGAGGTAAATATACAGGATTTACAATTGCAAGCGTTGAATAGAGAAATAAATGGCTGGTAGTCAGAAAACTAAAAGGGCCGTTACCTTTCGATAACGGCCCCTTTACAATGTTAGTAAAAACTATTAATAAGTTACACTCATAGTAATAGGTACACTCAGAGCCTTCGAGATAATGCAATTTGCTTTAGCGCCTTCAGCAATTTGCTGAAACTTTTCAGCAGAAACACCCTCGATAGGAGAGGCCTTCAGTTCGAGATGAATACCGGTAACCTTCAGACCAACCATATCCAGGTCCAGGATAGCATTCGTTTCCAGGTCGCCAGGGGTAAAACCAGCCTGAGATAATTGAGCACTTACAGCCATGGTAAAGCAACCAGCATGCGCTGCAGCCAGTAACTCCTCAGGATTGGTACCTACACCCTCTTCGAAGCGGGTTTTAAAGGAATATTGAGTTTTGTTCAAAGTAGTGCTTTGAGTAGAAAGAGCACCTTTACCTTCTTTTAAAGTACCATTCCAATGGGCGTTGCCTGTACGTTTCATAATAAATGATATTTGATAAATGAATGAATAAGATCGTATAAAAAGTTGTGCCAGCTATTCCGGCGCTGCCGGAATAGAACAACATAAAGCTACGGGATTTAGTTTAACATAGAACCCTGTATATGAAATCCACAACTAATACCATGATCAATACAAACACAAGAAATAGCCATTGCTCGCAGCTTATCAATTGTCCGTAACCCGGAAAAAAGTTCTTCCACTGATCACACCTTCATCACTATAACCCTGCAACACACAAATAAACCGCCCATTGAGGTCATTGGTTGAAAAGTGCAGCGTAGCCTCGCCCTTTTCATCAGTCATCACCTTATACGTCCAGAAAACAGTTGACATCACCTCTGGAGCTGTTGGGTTGAACTTTTCATAATCGGCCACATAAAACTCCTTGGGCCAGGAAGTGCCATTCACCTGTTGCATAAAACCACGAGGCTCTGCACCCTGACACCCTTCATACCTTACCGTCCGTCCCTGGTACATATACATTTGTCCCGAAACAGGTAGCGAGCCCGTAGGGTGATTGCGGCAGTTGAGAATATTATACATACAAACCCAGTCATTGCAACTGGTGCTCTTATAAACATCATAATAGCTGTTCTGCTTTTTGGCTACCACCACTACCGCCTGCAAAGCTTTCTTCAGATGTTCCTGTTCCTGCACCGATAATTCTGCAGTAACATAACCTGCTTCTGGCCATGAAACTTTGGACAAGCCAGTGTCTACCACGCCACAGGTGTTTTGCATCCTCACAGAATATTCTTTAAAATTTTTATTATCACTCACGAGAATAATTACCTTTTTGCCCGACTCCGTTTGCAACGCCTGGGAAGGCAATTCGAAATAACCTGACGAATCTGTATTAAGAGTAAAAGTGTTTTTGCCACTAATGATCATCAGCGATACAGGTTTCTTTGCAGGCTTATCCCTGAAAAAAACATGCCCCACATCACATATCTTTTCTTCAGAAGCTACATAACGCGGCGAAGCATTTATCTCTTCCCACTTATACCTTGTCCAATACCGCGTCAGCAGTACCTGCTCGATATTTTCGGGCGTACTATAATAAGCATTTCCAGGCATGGCCTCCGGGGAGGGTAAAAAACGATCATAATGTGCAAAACGTACAATGTCTGCCGCACGTGTCGAGTCCAGTCGTGAGGACAGTACACAAGCCAGCGAGAACAACGACTTTACCGGCTCACCTTTACTGTTGGTTATTTTAACCTTTAGCTCCAGCTTGGCTCGATGATGATAAACAGCAGAGTCTGTGATCAACTGCACTTGAACGGGAGGTGATTTTTCAATATATACAGCCCGTTCGGCCCTTGGAATACCCTTGTCGTCAAACAATGTGACCGTTACCACTCCCTCCGGCATGTCAGCAGTGGAGAGGCGTAAAGAAGCAAGCTTGTCGTTGGAGCGCAGAATCCCAGCAAAGAAAACATTCCGGTAATTATGCACCATCAAATGAAAGATACTTTTGCCGGGAGTGCCGATATCGATCTGAAAAGTAGAGTCCTCCACAACTGCTTCCCGTACATGAAGACTATAGCCACGGGTCGCAACCGATGGAAAACGATAGGTGAGCTGTTTGGTACTGTCAGCTATTCGTATTGTATACACTTTACCTTCCTGCGGCACCCAATCCATAACACCTATGCCATACAAGTCAGTTTGAAACTGAGCTACGAACTTGCCATCAGCCATCAATTGCCCCTTGGTGGCGATGGGAACACGTTGCCCGTTTTTGATTTCGATAGCCATTTTGGAAGGATGGTCATGCACAGGATTGCCGCCTTCAGGATACAATTTGATAATAGCTATATCCTGAAACAGCGGTACCATAGATTTGATGATCTGCTTATCTTTTTCCCTTGTTACAGTAGCCTCCAGTTGAACCCGCTTGTCGAAAGATTGAGCACGTGGCAAACTGAAATTAACTTCACCGAAAGGATTGATCTTTTTGCGGCCGGTTTGTAAGACAGTACCATCAGTCTGCAATGTATAAGAAACCTCACCACCGCTGGCCAGTCCCCCGTAACCGGTAAGCACTTTATAGCCAAAATGAACAGAGTCAGCTGTCAGCGTTGAAGCTGTTGCCGGTAAGGGAGATAATTTAAACGTGGTAGCCTCTCCGGCCCGTATACTGATGGATTGTTGAAAAATAGATTGCTGCGGATGATTTAGATAACTATTCGTATAAGCCAGCAGCCGGTATTCACCGGCCGGCAAACTATCCGGCAGAAAAAGAGCGCCGCCGCCCATGCCGGACTCGATGATAAAACGCTCGGAAGCAAGTATCTTTTTAGAAGCTTCTTCGATCAGCAGTGTATGCAGCGTGTGTTGCGGAGCCAGCGGGCCTGGACTCAGGATATAAGCAGTAAACCAAATATTTTCATTCCGTACATAAACAGTCTTATCGATATGCAGGAAAAGGTCGGGTTGCTGACGGCTGGCTGTAAACTGCGTAAAGTTGGAGTCCAGCATATCCAGCACCGAATAGTCTTCCTGTTGCTGGGCTTGCATGGCAATCGGGGAGACACATAAAAGGATAAACAAAAACAGGCGGAACGAACGTGATAACATATTACCTATGAAAATACAAAATACAGTCATTCACGCAACCGATTGATTCAACCGATTGTGCAAAATTGTGTCAGCCACAGCCAATCAGCAGGAGATATAGCTACCTTTAGCTGCAATGAGGCTATCAATTCTGCTACTAACAATCCTGGTCAATAGCTATGTCACTGCGGCAACAGACCCCGTTCAACTGCCACTCGGTGGCAATACCTGGGTTCACGGCCAAACGGGCAAACAACGCCTGCTCACTTCCAACGGAATTGAGAACTGGAGCGATAAAACGACAACCTTCACTACCTGGGTACGCATCAACACACCGGGCACGATGCAGATAAAACTAAAAGGGAAAGCCGCGCAACCTTGCACACTTGCCTTCTCGATCGGAGGAAAACAACATACCGTAAAAGTAAATAGCGCCGCTGCCCAATGGATAACAGTAGGAGAGTGGACACTCAAAGATACCGGCTATATTGTCATCCAGCTATCAGGAGTAGATAAACAAGGCGACTACTTTGCCGATATCAGCGATTACGAGCTCAATGGTACAGCTATCAATGAAGCCACAGCCTTTGTAAAGAACAATGAAGGCAATTTCTTCTATTGGGGACGTCGCGGTCCGTCCGTTCATTTGAATTATCCTTTCGTAGACACGATACAGGCCGAATGGTTTTACAACGAGATCACGGTACCGGCAGGACAGGATGTTATTGGTTCCTATTATATGGCCAATGGATTTGCAGAAGGATACTTCGGCATTCAGGTCAATTCAGCTATTGAAAGAAGAATACTCTTCTCGGTGTGGAGCCCTTATACGACCGACGACCCCAAAAGCATTCCTGAAGACATGCGCATCACCATGCTCAAAAAAGGAGAACAGGTATATACGGGAGAGTTTGGCAACGAAGGATCGGGCGGACAGAGTTACCTCCGTTTTCCCTGGAAAGCAGGCTTGACTTATGGATTTTTACTAAGAGGTGTACCTGACAACAATAACAATACGACCTACACGGCATGGTTCCATGACCCGGAGCAAAACAAGTGGATGTTGATCGCTTCCTTCAAACGACCCAGGACCAGCAAACACCTAACCAGGCTACATTCCTTCCTCGAAAACTTCATTCCCGAACAAGGCGACAAAGAGCGCAAAGTGTTATTCAGTAACCAGTGGATACGGGATATAAAAGGCAACTGGCTTACGTTGAATAAAGCAGGCTTTACTTACGACAATACCGCAGCCAAAGGGTATCGGAAAGATTATGCTGGCGGTGTAGAAGGCAACCACTTCTTCCTGAAGAACTGTGGCTTCTTCAATCAATACACAGCCTCTAAAAGCACATTTGTAAGGCCTGTCAGCAATAAACATCCGGAAATAGACTTTGAAAAACTACCATGAAGAAACTTTCAATCCCCCGTCTCTCTATAAAAGATGTACAGGACATCACGCAGCAGGAGCAGGCTCTAAATGCCCTGACCAAACAAATCATTGCCGAAACACCCTGGCAATCGTACCCATACAAGCCAACCGTTCACTTTGCTATGGGCTATCACGACACACACATTTTCCTTAAATATTTTGTATCGGAAAAAGCTATCCGCGCAACGACTAACCAGGTAAATGGAAAAGTATGGCAGGACAGCTGTGTGGAATGCTTCATCGGCTTTGATGAAGCAGGCTATTATAACCTCGAATTCAATTGCATAGGTACCGCTTTAGTAGGATACGGACCATCTAAGGCTGAACGAAATATGTTGCCGGCGCATATCGTGCAACAAATAACAACAAAGACAACAATTGTCCGGCAGCCGGATACGACGGTGCAGTGGGAACTATTACTTTGTATTCCGGTATCAGTATTCATCCATCACCAGCCCCTCGTCTTATCCGGAAAACAATGCCGGGGCAACTTTTACAAATGTGGAGATCTCCTTCCTGAGCCACACTATGTAAGCTGGACGCAGATCGATGCACCCGAACCCAACTTCCACGTGCCAAAAGATTTTGGACACCTGCAGTTTCAATAACTAAAACGATGCAATGGACAACAAACTACCAACAGTAAAAGAGATAGCCCGACGGCTGAACGTGTCGGTTTCCACCGTATCACGGGCGTTGAGCGATCATCCGCGTATCGGGTTGGGCACAAAAATAAAAGTGCGGGCACTGGCCAAAGAGCTCAACTACGAGCCAAATGCCAAAGCCATCTTTTTTAAACAACGCAAAACTTTCATTGTAGGGGTGGTCCTTCCATACATCAGGGAAGAGTTTTTCTCGGAAGCTATCAGCGGCATCGAAGCAGCCGCTATGGAGCACGACTATACCATCCTTTTCGGACAGAGTTACGACAACCCCGATCGGGAGAAGCAGGTAGTGGATGCCATGAAAAAACAAAGAGTAGACGGCCTCATTATTTCGTTATCAAAGCAAACCAATAAATACGAACACCTCCAGGCATTAGACAAGTTCGACATACCGGTTGTCTATTTCGATCGTGTGCCTACCATGGAAGACGTGCACAAAGTATACTGCGATCTTTACCAGGGCACCACAGAAATGGTGAAATGGCTCTTCAACAGAGGCTATCGCCGCGTGGCATTTATCAATGGACCAGATAAACTACCGGCCAGTAAAGAAAGATTGAAAGGCTATCTCGAAGGTGTTTCCCGGCAGAAACTGAAAATAGACATGCAGATGGTAGAAAATACTGACCTATCTAAGGAGAGTACCCACCTGGCCATGAAGAAACTATTGTCGTTGAAAAACCGGCCGCATGCCATCATCACCTTCAACGACTACGTGCACATGGATGCCGTGCAATATGCAGAACAGCAGCAGGTACGCATCAACAAAGACATAGCCTTTGTGAGTTACGCCAACTTGCCCATTACCAATTATACTGCCTATCCGCCATTGGCTTCTATAGAACAATATCCCTATGGTCAGGGCAAAAAAGCAATGGAACTGCTGATGCAAATAATGAACAACAAAGCATCTGCAGTTCCAGAACCAAATTATTACGTGGAGAAAATAACACCGACACTGGTAATGCACCATTAAAGCGAATCCTTGCCGATAACACTCCAGTCGTCATTGCCATGGCCACGCTCGATGAAGCGATCCATCGCAGCAGCAATACCAGGGATCATGGCGAGGTTCATACCGCCCTTCTCGGCAGCCTCGATAAACAATTGAGTATCCTTCCGTGCCATATTCAACTCCCACGAAGGCCTGTTGTATGTGCCGGAAGTCATGCGTTGCAAGCGGGCGGGCAGCATCGCAGCCGGGTTCCACATATCAAACAACGCAGCCACATCCTTGATCGGTATATGTAAAGCCTTGGCCAGTGCAAGCGTATCGGCAAGTCCTGCAGTGAAAGTTACCAGGAAGCAATTACCCGTGAGCTTTATTCCGGCAGCTTTACCCTCTTCGTCACCGAAATTGATAAGCTTACCAGTCATTTCCGAAAGAATAGGAGTGTGCTTGGTAATAACCGTCTGGTCACCCGACACCAACATGCTGCCGGTGCTTTCCAGTGCGTTGATAGGCCCCATAAATACAGGCGCATGCAAATAAGTAAAGCCACGCGCTTTCCAGACTTTTGTCCTTTCTATAGCGCCATCGACAGAAGTAGTGGTATGATCGATTATAATCGCGCCCGGTTGAAAGCCTGCACTGGCAATCTCCAGTACTTCGTTCACCGAAGCATCGTCTTTAAGTGTTACATGAATGATCTCAGCCCCTTTTACTGCGTCCACTACATTGGCAAAAGCTTTAGCACCGGCTGTTTCCAGCGCGGTAGCCTTGGCGGCAGTCCTGTTCCATACATTTACCGGTACGCCCTTCTTGAGTAAAGCCTGTACAAAATTGGCTCCTAAAAGCCCCATGCCTAAAAATGCTCTCATGATCTTTTGTTTTGCTAAAGGTATTTAAAAAATCAGCTGAATAGGTAACTTAGTCACATGGATAAGCCAACACATCAGCTACCGGTCAACCGCACCATGCCTTCCTGTTCCATCATCCCTGTATTGGGCTATCCCAGTGTACCGGAAGCCATCGAATGGTTGCACAGAACTTTCGGTTTCACTGAACGCTGGCGGGTGGGCACTCACAGGGCGCAAATGGCATTCGGCGATGGTGCCGTTGCGCTAACGCAGCAACGCCCGGTTGATGCGGGGCAAAGCAACACCGCGGCAACTGTAAATACACCGGCACACTCCATCATGGTACGCATAGCTGATGTAGAAACCCATTATGAGCACGCAAAACAACAGGGTGCAAACATCCTGCAGGCGCCAACTGATTATCCCTATGGAGAAAAGCAATACACCATCGAAGATATTGGCGGTCACATCTGGACATTCTCTCAGTCTATAGCCGACCTGGCGCCGGAAGAGTGGGGAGGTACAACCGGTCAATTATAATTTCTTATCTAACGTAAACAAACAAGCAGCGAATTTCATCAAAAGCTGGTCATAACTGCTTATTTTGCAGAAGAGCCTGGAGCGTTTGACACAAGAGAAATACCCTGCATTCCCAACAACCCTGATCATGACCCAAACCTGCTGTCCTCGCCTATGTATAATTCCCCTGGTAATATCAGTCACGCTGATAATAGGAGGATGCGTAAAGCCCGGCCATAGTCCCGAACCTCCTGTCCCAACGACCATTCCCGAAGAAGAGGTTGTTCGGATACCCGTGGTAGTACATGTACTCTATACTAAAGAAGAATTTAATATATCGGCAGAAAAGATCAATACACAGCTGGCCGTGCTCAATGCCGACTTCCGGAAGGCCAATGCAGACCAGGTGAAAATACCAGGAGAGTTCGTTTCCCTCGCAGCAGATGCGGGGATCGAATTCATATTGGCAGATAAAGACCCTGCTGGCCACACCACCAATGGCATCATCAGGGTGGCCACACCGGTAGATGGGTGGAACGGCAACAATCCTTCAGGTAATATACCGGTAGAAGATTTAAAACTGTTCCATACCGAAGATGGTGGCAGTGATGCATGGCCGGCAGATCGCTACCTCAATATATGGGTAGCCGAAATGTCTGACCCCGCTGGAGCACTGGGCCTGGCCGGCTATTCAAGTTACCCCGGCGCCGACGCACAAATAGATGGCGTGATCATCGATCCCCGTGCATTCGGAACGGTAGGGCCATTAACCCCAGGGCACACACTGGGACGTACAGCCACCCATGAAATAGGACATTGGCTCAACCTGGTGCACATCTTTGGAGAGTTCGATGGCTGCGGTGCCACCGACTTTGTAGACGATACCCCCAGCGCCAGTACGCGCTATTTTGGAAGCCCGACATATCCCCAGATATCCTGCGGCCATAGCAACATGTTCATGAACTTCATGGATTATGTAGATGACGAAGCCATGTACCTCTTCACCAAAGGACAGCGGGAGCGCATGCGCAAAGTGTTTGCCGTTGGTGGGCAGCGCCACGAACTGTACAAATGCATACATGACAAAAACAGTAAAAACCAGGGAAGGCCTCCAGGAGACTACCAGGTGGCGGGAGCCAATACAGGAGGATGATCGCGACCCCGGACTGCCATTCTCAAAAATGGCATTGTTTATGAAATATTACCCGCCGGAAATCTATTTCATAAAACAATAACCCCCTCGTCCAATGGTTACCGACCGGTTAAAGGAAGAGACTTTACCGCTACACCAGCAACTCGAAAAATGGATGGTGCAGGAGATCAAATCCATGCAGTCCATCGATCAATACACCAATCTTCTCCAATCCTTTTACGGGTTTTACCAACCACTCGAAAGCAACATGCTGCCCCTGGTCGAAAAGGTGGTACCCGATCTGAGCGAGCGACGTAAATCCAACCTTTTGCAGCAGGATATCGACGCCCTGCAGCCGGACAAAACCAGCATTCCGCTTTGTACTCAACTTCCCACCATAACCAATACAGCTGCGGCTTTGGGCGCGATGTATGTATTTGAAGGATCTACCCTGGGCGGTTCTATAATTGCAAAAATGGTGAAAGGAAAAATTGCCGGATTACCCGATAATACCCTGCAGTTTTTCCAGGGATATGGTACAGAAACGATGGAAAAATGGGAGCGTTTTAAGCAGTATACGAACGGGTTTATTACCAGCGACGAACAGCGTACGGCCCTCATAAATGGGGCTAACGACACCTTCCAATCCTTCCATCATTGGTTAAAAAACAATCAAAACAGGTAAGAAAGAATGAGTAAAAAAAACTATGACTCCACCTTTTGCGGGAGCCTGCCCTTACATAAGATCAATCTTATTCAGCCCCACGCTGTGTTGCTGGTGGTCAATTATAACGACTTTTCCATTCAACAGGCTAGTGAAAACGTAGAAAAAATTCTACAAAAAAGTGCCCCTGAACTGGTTGAAACCTTCTTGACAGAATATGTGACGCCTGCCCAACTCACCGATGTGAAAAAAAAATTTGAAGGTACCCAGCCCCAAAAATTGCCTTATACGCTCACCTTTCACCAGGGCAACATACAACAGGACTATCTGGCCATGATCCATCGAAAAGAAGATTGTCTGCTCATTGAGCTGGACTTGGAATCAGAGCAGCTCCAGGAAACATCTTTCACCACCATCTACCTCGATGTGAAACATGCCATGGTAGCTATGGAGCAGGCCGGAGATATACAAGAGATTTGTCAGATTGCTGCTGCAGAAATAAAACGCGTGTCTGACTTTGATAAAGTCCTGGTCTATCGGTTCGATGAAAATTGGAATGGTACAGTCCTCGCAGAAGTAATGGAAGAAGGAATGGATAGCTATCTCGGACTTACATTTCCTGCCTCAGATATTCCGCAGCAGGTACGCAACCTGTACCTGCGCAATCCTTACCGGCTCATTCCAAACCGCGATGCACAACCAGTGGGATTATACCCGGTGATCAATCCGGTAACACAAAACTTTACCGACCTGTCCGACTGCGATAAACGTGCAGTTGCTGCCGTTCACCTGGAATACATGAAGAACATGAAGATCATGGCCTCCATGTCCATCCGTATCATTAAAGACGATAAACTGTGGGGACTGATGTCCTGTCATCACCGTACACCAAGATACCTGTCATTCGAAACCTGTGCGGTACTGGAATTTTTATCCAACATAATATCAGGAAAAGTATCTTCACTGCTCAACAAAGAAAGATTCAATGCTTTGGCATCCTTGCAGGAAGTATATGCAAAACTGGTGGAACAAGTATATAAAAGTGATGATCTGCTCGAAGGACTTACCCAGCACCCGGTTACAGTCCTTGATATGCTGGGAGCAAAAGGAGCAGTCATACTCTCAGAAAAAAGAGTGGATACAATTGGTGTCACGCCCGCTAAGAACGAGATCAGGGAATTGGCATTATGGCTCTTTAGTAACAATATCACTAAATTATACCACCAGGACAGCCTGCCATTGGTCTATGATGAAGCTGCAAACTTTGCCAATGTCGGCAGCGGTATATTATGTCTGCCCATCAATCCCGAGAAGCGCGAATACATCATCGCCTTCAGGCCCGAAGTAATACAATCCATCAATTGGGGTGGAGATCCTTCCGGGGCAATTACTTTTGAAGCAGATAACATTCATTATCACCCCCGTAACTCATTTGCCGTTTGGCAGCAGACAGTTAAACACACCTCGCTGGCATGGAAGTCGTATGAGTTAGAGATGGCAGAAACGTTCAGGAATTTCGTGTTGGAATACATGGTTAAGAAGCACGCATTTTAACAAAAATGAAACGACAAAACGGTATACATAAAAGTAGCAATAGCAATGGAGCGGTAAAAGAACCCCTGAATGAATCAGGGTATGTGATTGCCATAGGCGCGTCGGCAGGAGGATTGGAAGCCATCCATGAATTCTTCGATAATATGCCAGATGCCGGGAACTTTTCCTTTGTGATCATACAACATTTGTCGCCCGATTACAAAAGCCTGCTCGTAGAATTGGTATCCAAACATACCCGTATGAATGTATTGGAAGCCGAGCACAATGTGGTATTGAAAAAAAGATGTGTATACGTTATACCCAATAATAAAGTAATGACCATCAAGCACGGAAAAGTGCAGCTGGTCCAAAAATCACATGATAAAACACCCAATACAGCCATCGACGCATTTCTACATTCCCTGGCGCGCGATAAAGGCAGGCAGGCAATAGCCATTATCCTGTCGGGTACAGGGTCTGACGGAACAAGAGGAGTCGATGCCATCAAGAAAGCCGGAGGTATGGTACTGGTGCAGACGCCGGAAACAGCCCGCTTCGATGGCATGCCCAATAGCGCCATCAACGGCGGGAGTGCCGACTTTGTATTATCACCTGCGCAAATGCCGGCAGAGATCATCAACTATGCCAACGTAGATATATTACGTGATAACGGCCATAAGGTGCCGCAAACACAAGCAGAACAATTGCAGGAGATCATCCACCTGGTTAAACTCAATACAGGCAACGACTTCCAGGCATACAAGCCGGCAACTATTATGCGGCGTGTAGAAAAACGGATGTCGCGCCTGCAGCTCAACACCATCGAAGAGTACTTAGCCTACCTCACACAAAACCCTGAGGAGTCCAACGCATTATACAAGAACTTCCTGATAGGCGTCACCCGCTTCTTTCGTGATAAAGACGCCTACAATGCCATCAGCACTAAAGTGTTGCCGGAAGTAGTGAAGACAAAACAACCCGGAGAGCTAATCAAAATATGGGTGAATGCCTGCAGCACGGGAGAAGAAGCCTATTCACTGGCCATGCTGGTTGATCGATACATTAAAGACCACAACCTGCAGTTGGATATAAAAATATTCGCTACCGATCTCGATGAAGCAGCCATAGAATATGCAGGAAAGGGAGCATATCCTTTGTCCATAGAAAAAGACATTGACAAAGACCTGTTGGAAGAATACTTCAGGAAAGAAGGCAAAAAATACATTATCATTCCGCGCATTCGGAAAAGCGTTGTATTTGCCAGGCACAATGTCCTGAAAGATCCCCCTTTCATACACAACGACCTGGTAAGCTGCCGCAACATGCTGATATACATGGACGGCACCCTGCAGCAAAAAGTATTGGAGATACTCGACTTTTCCCTGCGCGTAAATGGATTTCTGTTCCTGGGCACGAGTGAGCATTTGTCCACCCTGAAAGAGAACTATGTTGAAGCAGAAGGGAAATGGAAGGTATTCAGAAAGCTGGGATTGAGAAAACAACCGTACGCCAGTTCATCATACAACCCGGTACGTTCGTCTCGCAGTGCAACTCCGCTAACCAAAGTAGAGATGCCATTGCTGCCCGCGTTCAGTAAAAAGCAGGACAACCTGACGTTGGCAGAAGCATTCAAAGACCTGATGGCCGATGAAAACAAATACGCAGCACTATACATCGATCGCAAATACGAAGTAAAAGACGCAGTAGGGGACTTTACCCGCTACCTGTCCTTACCGGAACGCAGGTTGAATTTCAACATGCTAAAGATGCTCCTGCCCGAGCTGGCAGTGGCTATGAATACTGCCGTGCGCAAGGCCTGGAAAGACAACAAGAAAATAAGAACAAGAGCCATTCGTGCCCGTAGAGATGATCAGCCGGTATTGATCAATGCCATCATTGTCCCATACCCACCAGAGAAAAGCCCTTATACACTGGTAGTACTATGGGAAACGACCGACACGGTAACCGACGACACAGAAGTGTCACGTCAGCAATTCACACCCGATAGCCAGACGTTGATACTGGAGTTGCAGGAAGAACTACAGGAAAGCCGGATGAACCTCCAGATAGCAGTTGAAGGGCTGGAAACTGCCAACGAAGAACTGCAGAGTTCGAATGAAGAGCTATTGAGCGCCAACGAAGAACTCCAAAGCTCCAACGAAGAATTACAGTCATTGAACGAGGAGTTGCACACCCTCAATACCGAACACCAGCTGAAGATCAAAGAGCTGATCGAGCTGAACGATGACCTCAACAACTACTTTAGCAGTACAGATATTGGGCAGGTCTTTGTAGATGCAGATATGCGCATCCGAAAGTTCAACCCGGCCGCCGTAAAAATGATCAACCTGATTGAGACAGATATCGGCCGCCCGATCGATCACATCTCCAACAATATCGAGCACAGCACATTGGTGGTAGACATCAAGTCCGTCCTCAAAACAAAGAAATTTATAGAGAAAGAAGTGCGGCTTAATAACCGTACCAGTGCCGTGATGCGTGTTTTCCCATACATCCGTTCAGATAAAAAGATCGATGGAGCAGTAATCTCCTTTATCGATATATCCATGATCAAGAGCCTGGACAATATTATATCAGGTATATTCAACTCCACCCTCAATGCCATTATAGCATTCAGGTCTCAGCGAAGCGCATCCAACGAAATTGCCGACTTCCACCTGTTGACATCCAATAAGGCGGCCGATGCTTTATTGGCATATAATAGTCCCGGCGTCAATGGCCATTCATTGAAATACGACTTTCCACACCTCTGCCACAATGGTCTGTTCCATAAACTGGTGAAGGTAGTAGAAGACAATAAGGTATACCACGACGAATGCAATATCACACTGGGCGATCAGGCGGTGATCTATGAAATGATAGCCGTAAAAATGATGGATGGCATCATCATAACCTATACAGATATAACAGAAAAGAAAGATGCAGAGCAACGCCTGCGCAAAAGCTACAGTGAGTTAGTGATCGCCAAGGATACCCTTAAACAATTGAACCGGGAGCTGGAAGAGAAAGTAAGAGAGCGTACACGCGAGCTCTCAGGTAGTGAAGAACGCTTCCGCCTTATTTCACAAGCCACCAATGATGCCATTTGGGATTGGAGCCTCACCGACAATACAATATGGTATAGCGATACCTTCTACCAGTTATTTGAATACAACAAAGAAGAAGTACCCTTATTGCGTAGTTTCTGGGTGCAACGCATTCACCCGGAAGATAGAACACGTGTGAACGAGCTATTCAACAAGATCATCAACAATAAAGAAAACAAGTGGTCGGTAGAATACCGTTTCCTCAAAGGAAACGGAACTTATGCACATATATTGGATCGCGGCAACCTGCTGCAGGATGAATACAGTACCCCATTCCGCATGCTGGGCAGCATGATGGATATTACGAGCCTGCGCGAGGCAGAACGAAGCGCATTGGTAAACCGTGAACAGAAAGAGTTCCTGGCCGACTCCATACCCATGATCGTGTGGACTGCCAGCTCAAAAGGAGCCATGGAATTTGCCAACCTCCAGTTTCCTGAATACACAGGCGTCAGTGAAGAAGAAATGCTCGAGAAAGGATTGGAAGTTTGTATCCATCCGGATTACATAGGAGCCTATCAGGGCGCCTGGCAAAAAGCATTACAGGACAAAACAGAATTCTCCATAGAACTCCTCATGCGCCGATTCGATGGACAATACCGTTGGCAACAACTCCAGGCAAGGCCGATGATGAACGAAAGCAACGACCTGAGCCTTTGGGTAGGCAATATTCTCGAGATCCATGAACGTAAAGTAGCTACAGATATATTGGAACAGCGGGTGAAAGAAAGAACAGAAGAATTGCAACTGGCCAATAAAGAGTTGGAGAAAAGTAACACCGAATTGTTGCAATACGCATTCGTGGCCAGCCATGACCTGAAAGAGCCCACACGTAAGATCTATATCTTCAGTAATATGATCAAAGACTCTTACCTGAAAGATAAAGAGTCTAAAGCATCCGACCTGGTAAATCGGATCATCAAATCGTCCCAACGGATGATGCGGCTGATCGAAGATTTGCTGAACTATTCAAGACTCTCACAGACAGAAGTATTTGAGACGATCGATCTTACAGTTACCGTACAGGAAATATTGTCCGACCTCGAAGTGGTGGTGGCAGATAAGCAAGCAGAAGTTAAGGTGGAAAACCTCTGCATGATTGAGGGAGTGCAAGGACAAATGCGTCAGGTATTCCAGAACCTGATCAGCAATGCACTGAAATTTACACGCAAGGAAGTTGTGCCCCAGATACGTATAAGTGCCCAGCGGATAGTATCCCGTTCATTTGATGCAGCCGAAGATGCGATGGGCACCTGGTGTCGCATCGAAGTAAGCGATAATGGAATAGGATTCAACGAACGCTTCCTGGCCAAGATATTTACCCTGTTTCAGCGCCTGCACACGCAGGAACAATACGAAGGCACGGGCATCGGCCTGGCTATCACCCGTAAGATCATCGAAAAACACGGCGGCATCATCACCGCCCGCAGTAAAGAAGGCGTAGGAACTACCTTCGTAATTGTATTACCATTGAAACAGTGATCATCCTTTCTGTCATTTCGAACGTAGCCATTCGGGACTGTAAAGAGCAGGTTGTAATGGCGCAGTGAGAAATCTGCTATCGAAGCAAAAATGTGTTGAAAACGTGTTTAGAGGGAGAGTCTGCAGAACTTACAATGTTTGCAGGTTCTTCTTCGTAAACTCATTCTCCACATTACCCGTATTAAGCGTGCCTGCCGGTTCAAACAACAACACCTCTACTTCTTCCGGTGCATTGGGACGATGCTCTACACCACGCGGCACAATAAGAAATTCGCCTTCATTAAGCACGACGTTCTTATCCCGGAACTCCATAATAAAACATCCTTTCACTACCAGGAACATTTCATCCTCATGCTCATGATGATGCCAGGTAAAAGGCCCCTGAAACTTCACCAGTTTCACATGCTGACCATTCAACTCACCCACGATCTTCGGACTCCAGTGCTCCGAAAAAGTAGCAAACTTCTCTGCAAGGTTGACTTTATTCATAAAACAAATGTTTATGCCATTACAGAAACCATATCCAACACCACATTACCTAACTGCTGATTGCCATCAATGCTAACATACTGCAACACATCTTGCCGGCGCCAGCTCTTGGAAAACAACTTCCAGGCAATGCTGCCATCGATAGTCGTATACGCGGCAGGAGAGGGGGCAGGCTTTTGAACTAGTTCCCAGCCTGCAGTCTTTTTGATCAGGTACCAATCGCCGCCACCTTCACCCGTAAGCGTAAACTGCAATACGGTGCCTTCTGCAGCCGGCGTATTGCGATAAGTAAAAGGCAATGCCCGCATAAAGGTATCGAGAAAAGGATGATATAATTCCGCGGTCATGATCCCCGGTTTATTCACTGCATCGCGGATCTGCTGTTGGTGGTGCCACTTCTCCGTGTATTCACGCGCAATGTGGAACCAGTTGGCCGATACAGCCTCACCGGCCCAACCAACAGAAAAGATGGCATTGCCAGTAGGGTCGAGTGTAGCCATATAGGCACTTGCCTTGGCACAATGCTCTTCCAGCAGGTCGGTCAACACGGCCGGGCTAAGGCGTTTACAAGCCGCAACCCAGTCGGCATTCACCCTGTTCAGATAATCGACCAGGTCTTGGTAAGATTGAATATTGCCCGGAGGGTCACCGAAATAACCATCCCGGGCAATAGACAACGTACGCAAATGCGTATCAAGAATATGAGCAGCTACATCCTTTACCGTCCACAGTTTTGCCACCGTAGGCCGGTTCCATTCCTCCGGCGTCAACGACCGCAACAGCTCGACCAGCTTCTGATCCAGCACCGGAAAAAGATGTATCGTTTCAATGACATTCATAGGTATCTCAAAAGTGCATTTCACTCGCTCGCCTCTGGCGAGTGAGCCTATTTACAAGCCTCTGACTTGTGCGTCTCAAAAGTGTATTTGCTCGTAGCTCAAAGCTCGCTGCTCGAAGCTATTTTGTCCTGCTCACCAATCCGCCCTTCTTACTATCAACAGCGATCGTATACTTCCCGCTGCCCTGCACGATCCACCGAACGGTAACAGTACTTTGACCACCAATATTGGCAACCTCGATAGTCGAAGGATTAGTTTGCTGTTCAGTGGTGATATTCAGATCGCGGTTGTCAACCACCATGCTTGCCAATACCTTCACACCTGTTAAGCTGATATAATCCGGACGCTCGATCTTGAATTTCAGATCCTGGCTGGCGTGTGTAGGGATGATACGTTCGTTGGCAATTACCGCAGTGATCTCCCGCAAGCCGTCACCCAGGTCTTTTTCAGCAATAGAGTCGATAGACAACTTCGGCGTTTGGTAACAATGGAAGATGCTGAACGACATATTGCGGTGCGCATCACTCTCCATCAGGAAGCCGGGGTGCATGCGGCCAAAGTTCTTCTTGAAGCCACCGATCTCGATCTTTCCATATTGCGGGTGATTATATTCATGCCACTCTACAAAAGCATCTTTAAATAATAAATAACGGTCAAACTGATAGGCGGGATCTACGCCAGAGTTGTCATCATCGTCATTCCCCTTGTTAAACATCAGGTAAGAAGTCCACAACTCATTAGAGAATGTATAAATACCCCGGCCACCATAAAACCAATCAAGCTCACCGCCATAAGCGGAATAAAGATCTTTATAAACGACTAAATAGCGATAACCGGGTAGCAACTCTTCACCCTTCTTGCCCAGCACATCATAAATACGCACATCATTGGCATTATAAGTACCCACATCTTCCTGACCGCCGGGACCACGAAGGATCATACCACCGGAGTTGTGATAAGATTGAGCAGCAGCGATATTCGGGTGCTTCATCACAAATTCCATCACGGCCCTGTTCTCAGGCAAAGAGAAAGGATATTTATAAGCGCCACCCTGAATATAGTTAGGCTGCCATCCCCAGCCCCAGTCACGGTTAGGGTCATATTCGAAAGTATAACCATCTTCATTCACGAGGCCGTCACCATCATTGTCAATACCTTCCTGACCCAGCAATTCATAGTCGCCCTTCTCCTCAGGACCTACCTGGACCATGCGGCGGGGATCTTTAGCATCCTGCTTCCAGCGGCCATTGGGATTTTTGCGGCGCATCATCACGATGTGGCCATCCTTGTCTAGGTCGTCATAGCCATCTTCATCTACGGCGCCATCACGGTCATTATCTACGGGAATGAGGCCCGAGCGGGGAGAACTGGCAGTATTCGCCTCATGAAAGAAGTTGTCCCGGGCATCGGGATTGATGGTAGGAACGATATAAAAAGTTTTATCAGCCAGTAACTCCTGGATGTACTTCACATCGCCAAATGATTCGGTGAGGTACCACGCAGTGTACAGCGCAAACTCACTACCCTGCACTTCATTCGAGTGAATATTACCATCGATATACATAGCAGGTTTGCGGTTTACATCACCACCCTTTTTGAAATCACTGATGGTCATACACCACAGATCGCGACCCTGAAAAGATTTGCCGATCGACTCCAGCTTGCAGAGATCAGGATGCGCAGCAGCGATCTTTTTACAGATATCGGAAATGCCTGCATGATCATTATACCTGTTCCAGCTCATAGGTACTTTAGGATTCACTGGACTGCCGGCTCCTTTAAATACCTGGTTAGGTTGTTGCGCATGCGCGGTCATGCCCGCCACTACAGCAGCACAAGAAAAAATAAAAGCGTTTATATTGAGTTTCATAAATAGTCAGATTTAGAGAGTGATGTTAGTAGTCGCAGAACCGGTAGTCGGG
Source organism: Paraflavitalea sp. (assembly GCF_059502485.1). Classification (NCBI taxonomy): domain Bacteria; kingdom Pseudomonadati; phylum Bacteroidota; class Chitinophagia; order Chitinophagales; family Chitinophagaceae; genus Paraflavitalea; species Paraflavitalea sp. The sequence goes on along the minus strand of NZ_JCACET010000011.1, from coordinate 991,508 downwards.
CTCCCGGCTTCAATAGTTACCTTGCCACTGCCTTTAATAAGCCAGGTAAGCTGTTGAGAACTGAGCCCTTCCAGTGTATTCAACAGTTGAACCTTACGACCGCTGATCACAGATTGATTACCGGTAGTATTAACCTTCACCTGAATACGTTTGATCCAGTAACTCCTTTCACCCAGTTTCGTATGAGAAGCCAGTAAACCCTTGTTGGCAACTTCGAGCGTCACACGGGTAAGACCGTTGCCCAGCTTCTCTGTTTTCACATTCAGGATATCGAGCTCAGGCTGATAAGCAGCCAGCTTTACCACAAAATCAGTATGCTTCTTTACAATATCGGCAACGAACTTGAAAGGAGGGTTGATCAATACGAAAGGATCGACACCGCCCACTTCCACGGTCTTGCCGGCAAAGTCAGGATGCTGCACTGCCTTCCATTCCGTAAAAGAATTGGTAATACCTTGCTGAGCTGCCCAGCGTAGGTAATTAGCAGTAGGATCATCAACTGATAAAGCCTTTTCCTTCTTGGCAGTATCTGGTTTAGCCTTGGGTACAAACCAGCCGGGAGTACTGAAGCTATAACGCGCATAATGATAATAACCCCATGAAAGAAAATCACCACCGGCAGGCGTTGTCTTAGGTGCATCCTTCATGTTGGTTACCTTATTATATAACTCAGATACTAGTGAATTGGCTTTAGCATCAGCTTCGAGATAGCCTGCAACAATACGTTGATTGGCCGCGCCGGCATTGTAAGCCACGGGAGTAGAAAGATTGTTGTTACTGCCAAAGCTGATCAAAGCATATACGTTAGGCAGATCAAACAATACATCGGCAATAGCCCTTGATTCTTTTTCAGATACGGGAAATTCACCAGCACCTTGAGAGAAAGAAGGATGTTTGTAAGTAAAATTCTTATTGAACCACACGCCACCTTCGCCATCTTCATTAAATTGGCCATCCTTATCATTATCGATGCCCTCGCTCAAAAGCAGGTAAGTGCCTTTTTCGCCCTTGGAAACATCAGTCTTGATCAAGACACGCGCATCATCAGGATGCAGCTTGTAATTACCGAGCGGAGAAGGTATCCGTATCCAGGAAATTTTGCCGTTTCCATCGAGGTCATCATAACCATCCTCATTCACTTTACCATCGCGGTCATCGTCAGTCTCGGTGGCGTTGCCTTGACGCTCATATTTGAGCTTGGCAAAAAACTGCTCCGTGGCGTCGGGGCTCATATTGGGAAATACGTAAAAAGTGGTCTTGCTCAGTAATGCTTTGATGCTGTCGGTACCACTGCCTTTCAGCAGGTCCTCGGCAAAACCGATGGCCAGCTCGGTGCCCAGCAGGTGGCTGCCTTCCACGCCACCCACGATGGCGATGGCAGGTTTGGAGGCGATGTTGCCACTACCAATGGAGATCATCCAGGCATCCTTATTACCGGTAGTCTTGACGATAGATTTTACGGTAGCCAGTTGTGGGTACTGCTTGGATAAAGCCTGTACGCGATTAGACAATTGTTGATAATTACTGTAGTCTTGCTGCGCCTCTGCGGCCAATAGGGGTACTAAGCCGCACAGCAGAGCAATAAGAGATTTTCTCATGCAGGAAATTTTAGGGAATAAATATAGTCCTTTACACTGTCATTTCGAATGTAGCTCACCCTTCTTTGTCATTTCGAACGGAGCCATTCGCGACTGTAAATAGCAGTCTGCAACGGCGCAGTGAGAAATCTGCTTGCGAAGCAAAAGCATTCGAAGCAAAGGCATATCAATGTATAGGGAATTGCCCGGCCCTTTAGGGCCGGGAGAAAGGCACACCAATTTTCGATGGGCTTTAGCCCAATCCACTTTAAACAAAAAAGCACAGCCCATTACAAGCTGTGCGTATCAAACAAATAATTAATAAATTAAACCCTTGCCTCCTTCGGCTTCAGCGAAGTCAGATCGGCAATAGACACCGGCTTGCCGGTATCGATACTATTGCGGGCAGCAATACCAATAAGACACGACATAGCCCCATCGCGGCTACCGGCAGATTGGTGGTAAGGATCGGCGCCCGGCGTAAACACCTGTTTCCGCAAACGCGTATCACCGCCACCATGGCCAGCTTCATTATTCGGAACACGGATGATCTCCCGCTTGCCAAAATTAGCCGTCACCTGGATCTCATCATAAGGCTCCTCTTCCCAGGGCTGACTTTCTTTGATCCATGTATCGATCCTGCCCTTGGTGCCATTGAAAGCAATGCGGTAACCCTCATAAGGCGAGTAAGCCGTGAGCGAATAACTCACCTGCACTTTGTTGGCATAGCGGATCTGCACAGCCATCTTATCGAAAATGTCGATATCCTCCTTCCACACACAGCCATCACGGTGGTAGCCATCATATTGTTCATTGTCGGCATACAACTCCATCAGGCTTTTATTCTTCGTCATATCCCAGTAGAATTTACACTCCTTCTTGTGTGGGCAGGGACGGCAGTGCGTATGGCGGAATGAATTATTCTTTCCATAATGCTCAAGTGCCCCGTAGGCGAAAACTTGTTCGGGCTCAGAGTTGATCCACCAGTTCAGCAGGTCGAAGTGGTGGGTAGCCTTATGCACCAACAGAGAACCCCCGTTCTTACGCAGGCGGTGCCAGCGGCGGAAATAGTCGGCTCCATGCGAGGTATTGAGGTACCAGTGGAAGTCCACGGAAGTGATCTTTCCGATAGTATCATTGCGTAGTAACTCGTAGATCTTTTGGCGGTGCGGAGAGTAACGATAGTTGAAAGTCACCGTTACCTTCTTGCCGGTTTTCTTTTCAGCATCGAGAATGGCCTGACATTTTGCTTCATCGATGGTCATGGGCTTTTCTGTAATGATGTCGGCGCCATATTCCATACCCTTGATAATAAACTCATGGTGCGTACCATCAACAGTCATCACCAGCAATTTGTCGGGCTTTAATTCCTTCATCATTTTATCGAAGTCGGTGAAAGTAGGGCAGGAGAGGCCCAGCGCTTTCTTCGCAGTTTCCACGCGGCCCGGGTTGATATCGCACAAACCAACAAATTCAACATGATCGGCAAATTCCTGGATCACAGGCTTGCCCCACATGCCGATACCACGTACACCCGTACCTACCATGGCAATACGTTTTTTGGCAAAAGGAGCGGTAAGGTTTTCGTTGCCCAGTACAGATTCGGCAATCAGCGATCCGGCGATAAGGCTACCGGATTGCTGCAGAAAATTTCTTCGGTGCATAGCAATCATTTATTTGAACATAAGTTAGGCAATGCACCGCAAAGCGGAAAAATTTCTTACGAAAATGGATAAATTTTGTTAATAAAAGGCTGAAAGAGATGATTTTACAATCAGGATAGTGCAGGATGGCGGGCCGTAGTAAGTAATTTATCATGCAGTGACAACACCTGCGGAATAACAGCGTTTTGTTCGTCATTCACGATCACAAAATCACAGAGCCGCATTTTGATCACCTGCTTGATCTGCTTACCCATGCGCGCGATTACTTCCTCACGGGTAATATGGTCCCGTTGCATGGTGCGATGAATACGTAGCGCGTCGGGAGCCGATACGCCAATCACATAATCAAGACTGGATTGAGAGCCACTTTCGAAGATAATAGCAGCCTCCTTGATAGCGTAAGGAGTAGTTTGCCTTTCCATCCACAACTCCCCATCGCGGATGGTAGCAGGATGAACGAGCGAATTGATTAATTCCAGTTTGGCGGGATTATTAAAAACGATGCTGCCAAGATATTTACGGTCCAGCTTTCCGTCGGGATACGTGGCGGCGCCAAAATGCTGCTTGATCTGCTCTTTTAGCAGGTCGTCCTCGTTCATAAGACGCCTTGCAGCATCATCGGCATAATACACAGGAATGCCCAAAGTTTCAAACACTTTGGCCACCGTGCTTTTGCCGGAACCAATGCCACCTGTAAGACCAATACGTAAAGCCATAAGATGACAAATATAAAAAAAGCCGGATGACATCATCCGGCTATATAATTACATTAAAGTAATCACTTATTTAGTAGCAGCAGCGTCTCTCTTATTGATGTTGTTAGTCCACTCAACAGAAATAGCGCTCTTTTCTATTTTGATATAGCTGCCGGGGCTGGTTTCCAGATCGATAGTGCCATCTTCATTTACCTTATTGATCTTACCGTGGATACCGGCAATAGTTACAATTCTTTCACCCTTTTGCAAATTCTCCTGGAATTGCTTAGCCAGCTTGGCCTTCTTAGCTTGCGGACGGATCATGAACAACCAGAAAATGAGGATCATACCACCCAGCAGAACGAGTTGCAAGGTACCGCCACCTGCACCCTGTGCCTGTAATAAAACAACTAAAGATGTCATTTTGTATATCTGTTTTAAAAATGTTTAAAAATTAACGGACAGGGGCGCAAGATACGGCAAACGGGTAACATAACTCCCGCTTTAAGCAAAGATTACTGCTTGGGCGCCTCTGTAGGTTTGGGCTTCACCTCCACAGAGAAGTTCAGCTTGTGCTCATCACTGCCTGTGTTCGCATATACAGTCAGCGTTTTGTTGTTCATACCCGGACGGCCCTGGCTGTTGAAAGAAGCTTTGATCTCACCCTCCTTGCCGGGGGCGATAGGAGCTTCGGGGCGCTCTGCCACAGTACAGCCACAGCTGGCCTTTACATCCTGGATCACCAAAGGCTTATTACCAGTGTTTTTGAATCGGAAAGAGATGTCTACAACCTGGCCCTCATTCACGGGACCTACGTTCTTCACGGAGTCGATCCATTGAATAGAAGTTACATCACCAGGCTTCGGAAGTTCGCTGGCATTACCACTGTTGCATGACCATAAAGCAACAACTGCGAGAATCGAAAAGAGTAACGTTTTCATTTGGAAAAGTTTTTATCAAAACTATTAACAGCACATTACTGCTGTGTTAAGAAGGTTTAAAAGCTACCTTATGCATCTTGTCATCCTTCACTAGGTCCTTATGAATATTATCCAGGATACCATTCACAAACTGGCCACTCTGAGGCGTACTGTATTCCTTCGCCAGATCGATATATTCATTAATAGTAACCTTGGGAGGAATAGTCTCAAAATAAAGGAACTCACATACACCCATCCGCATCAGGATCATATCCAGCACAGCAATCCGTTCAGGGTCCCAGTTCTTCAGTTTGGGCTTGATGTATTCCATCGTTACCTCTTTCTTGTTCAGCACAGTTTCCAGTAAGCCCTTGCCAAACTGCCGTTTTTCACTACTCATCAATTCCTGGAAGTTGAAGCTGGCAGGCTTGTTCAGGAAGTTTTGCACCAGCAGGCGCAGCATATCCGCATCATCATCCCAGTTGGTGAAAATTTCTTCCACATAACCCGTAAAATCCTCGTTGGGGAGCAACAACTCATTAAAGATAAACTCGAGCATGGCCTTTTCTTCCTTCTTATCCCTGCCGGCTACCGCTATATATTGTTTATACCTGTCGGTCTCAACCAGTTGGAGATACAATTTGCGCAGCAGATCGGGGTTGTCCTGCAATTCGGGCCTGGTTTCCTTCACAGCCTGTTTGTAAGAAGGATGCTCAAGTATCTTCCACAGCAACTCATTACCAGCTATCTTAATATTTACGTTCAGATCTTCGTAAGAGGGGAGGTGCTTGCTCGCACGGTTGCGGGCATCGGTCTCAGCATAACGGGCCACTTCAGTAAGCGAGTGGATCAGGTATACAAAAAGTTGGTGAGTCTGGTCAAAATGTTTCTGGAGTAACTTAAACGGGTCTGTCGGCTTTTCGGTGACTTCTTGGACTTCCTGGCTTTCCACAGAATAGAGGGCCTGCATTACCTTCACACGGATGTTTCTTCTACTGATCATGCTAAGAGCTTATTTTGAACCGGCAAAACTAACGGATTTCGGCGGAATAGCGAAGCCCGAATGCTGAAATATGAAGTCCAACCATCGACTACTGTTCCCCAAACCAGTGCCCGGCGACGCAAAAGCCCTTTTCAACCTTTCAACACATTAACCTGTCAACCAACCTGCAACTTTGACATTGAACCTGAATGAAATATGACAGCAATCCCGCCAAACCCTGCCACCCTTTCCTCCCCAGGCTGAAAAAATGACTTGTAAAACTGGTTTGGTATAGAATATGTTTACCTTTGCCGCCCCCCGACGCCTACTTATGTCGGGGATACCAAAATCACCAAAATCTAAAAAACAGATAAACTATGGCTACTAGCAAGAAGCTAAATGTTACCCCCCTTCACGACAGGGTAATTGTGAAACCCGCTAAAGCGGAAGAGAAAACTGCCGGTGGAATCATCATCCCCGATACAGCTAAAGAGAAGCCCCAGCGTGGTACTGTTGTAGCTGCAGGTCCCGGTAAAAAAGACGAGCCTGTAACAGTTAAAGTAGGCGACACTGTTTTGTACGGTAAATACTCCGGAACAGAGATCCAGATCGAAGGCGACGACCTCCTCATCATGAGAGAAAGCGATATCCTCGCAATCGTTTAATCAAAGTGGTAATCCATATTAACTAATTCTCAAATCAAACATATCATGGCAAAACAACTGTTCTTCGATATCGAAGCCCGCAATAAAATGAAAAGGGGTGTTGATGTTTTGGCGAATGCAGTAAAAGTTACATTAGGTCCTAAAGGCCGTAACGTAGTACTCGAAAAGAAATTCGGTGCACCTGCAATCACTAAAGATGGTGTTACAGTAGCAAAAGAAATCGAACTGGAAGATCCCATTGAGAACATGGGCGCCCAAATGGTAAAAGAAGTAGCTTCTAAAACTGCCGACATCGCAGGTGATGGAACTACAACCGCTACCGTACTGGCACAGGCAATCATCGCTGAAGGTTTGAAAAACGTAGCAGCAGGAGCCAACCCAATGGACCTGAAGCGCGGTATTGACAAAGCCGTTACTGCCGTTGTTGCTAACCTGGCAAGCCAGTCTCAGACTGTAGGTACCGACAAAAGAAAGATCGAGCAGGTTGCTACGATCTCTGCCAATAACGACGAAGCAATCGGCAAACTGATTGCTGAAGCATTCGGTAAAGTAGGTAAAGAAGGCGTTATCACCGTAGAAGAAGCAAAAGGTACTGAAACTACTGTAGACGTAGTAGAAGGTATGCAATTCGACCGCGGTTATATCTCTCCTTACTTCGTTACCAACAGCGAAAAGATGGAAGCAGAACTGCAAAACCCTTACATCCTGATCTACGACAAGAAGATCAGCGCTATGAAAGATATCCTCCACATCCTGGAGAAAGTTGCACAAAGCGGCCGTCCTTTAGTGATCATCGCTGAAGACCTCGAAGGCGAAGCACTCGCTACACTGGTAGTAAATAAATTACGTGGTACCCTGAAAGTAGCTGCAGTTAAAGCACCTGGTTTCGGCGACCGTCGTAAAGAAATGCTCCAGGACATCGCGGTTCTTACCAAAGGTATCGTGATCAGCGAAGAACAAGGATACACCTTGGAGAAAGCCGATCTGAGCTACCTCGGAACAGCAGCTTCTATTACCATCGACAAAGACAACACCACTGTTGTTGGCGGAAAAGGTAAGAAAGAAGACATCGTTGCCCGTGTAAACCAGATCAAATCTCAGATCGAATCAACGACTTCCGATTACGATAAAGAAAAATTACAAGAGCGCCTCGCTAAGCTGAGCGGTGGTGTTGCTGTACTCTACGTAGGTGCTGCTACCGAAGTAGAAATGAAAGAAAAGAAAGACCGTGTTGACGACGCCCTCCACGCTACACGTGCTGCTGTTGAAGAAGGTATCGTTCCCGGTGGTGGTATCGCGTACATCCGCGCTATCGCAGGCCTGGACAAACTGAAGACTGCAGCCAACGAAGACGAGCAAACAGGTATCGCGATCGTTAAACGCGCGATCGAAGAGCCCCTCCGTCAGATCGTGTTCAACAGCGGTATCGAAGGTTCTATCGTAGTTCAGAAAGTGAAAGAAGGACAAGCCGATTTCGGTTTCAACGCCCGCACTGAGAAATACGAAAACCTCTTCCGCGCAGGTGTAATCGATCCTACTAAGGTTTCCCGTATTGCACTGGAAAATGCTGCTTCAATTGCCGGTATGTTGCTCACTACTGAGTGCGTAATTGCCGACAAGCCTAAGAAAGAAGAGCCACATGCACATGGCGGTGGCGCTCCTGATATGGGCGGCATGGGTTACTAAAACCAGGGTCCGGAATTCATTTCCGGAATCATATACAAATCCCGCTGGTTCCGTTCTACGGAGCAGCGGGATTTCTCTTTTGTATAAATCAGACACCACTTTTCGCCGCTGGTGTAAAAATGAAAAGCCGCTTGCTACAGGCGGTTATATTTATATATCCTTAAAAAGATCATTATGAGAAAAGCACTACTATTAGTATTGATCACTGTTGCAATAAACACTGCACTCCAGGCCCAAACGGCCGAAGACTCCGTCAAAGCAGCCGTCAACCAACTATTCGAAGGCATGAAAACCGCCGATGCCGGCCTGGTAAAAGGCGCCTTTGCCGACAGCGCCGTATTGCAAACCATTGCCCGCAATAAAGAAGGACAAACCATTATCCGGAATGAAGCAGTAAGCGCCTTTGCCGATTTTGTGGGAAAGCAGAAAAAAGGAGCAGCCGATGAAAGGATCCAGTTCGAGACAATTAAAATAGATGGACCACTCGCCATCGTATGGACACCCTATAAATTTTATTACAACGGCCAGTTCAGCCATTGCGGCGTTAATTCATTCCAGTTGGTCCGCTTCAACGGCCAATGGAAAATACAGTACCTGATCGATACAAGAAGAAAAGAAAAATGCGAGTAAAAACAAACCCGGCAGCGAAGAACAGGGCTAACAGCTAATACCTAAAAGCTAATACCTATTTCTTCATACTATACTTCTTCCGCACCTTGCGGCTGTTGAAATAATCGTTCAGCTCCTTCTCAGTCATATTAGAGGGGATCTGCACCACAGGCACATCGATAAGCTGCACCTGGATTTGCTTCATTTCATCCTTCAGCTTATTGGTCTTTTTTACGATGTCGGGATCGCGTTCACCCACCAGCACCTGGTCCTGCAACATATACTCGAGCCGCTTGATAGACCCGCGCACAGCAGTAGCCTGGTTTTGATCAAACACTTTTTGAGGCGCTACCGCTTCCTTCACAGGCACCAGCGACACACCCACACTGGGAAGTATCTTGCCGGTTTTTTGAGAACCTGCACTCGAAGAAGAAGTGAGAATGGTACCAGTCAGCGCAGTGGAAGAACTGGTGATATCGAAGCCTGTACGGGCATTTTTGGTCTTCTTGACACCCTTGTCCAGGGTTACGAACGTATATTTTAATTGCAGAATATACCTTTCTACGTTACGATAAGTCAAACCATACTCTTGCAGCATAAGCGGGTAGTTCATCGCATCCTTGATGATCACCCTCACCACCGCAGTATCCCGAACCATAAACCGGTTGGTGCCGATAAAGCTGAGCAAAAGGATCCGCTCCCTGCCCGGGTCAGTCTCCTTTACAAAGTCAAAGGGAGGCGACCAGATAAAATCATCCTCACATTTCTTCACATTAGTATAACCCTTCATGGGCAGATTGGCCAGCATGGTGATATTCTCGATCGGAAAACTGCCGAATTCACACTGCACTTTGAAGGCCAGTGTATCCCCTTCATCGATGGTGATAGTAGAACTGATCGAAGGCTTTACCTTGGCGGGAACGATCTCCGTATTATAAAATACAATAGCAAAAGAAGTGTCCACACGGTCCTGTGGATTGTCCAGGCTTTGAACACCCAGGTTCACCCGGTATTCATTATCATAGCGGAGCTTGCCCGAAAGAAAATAGGATTTGTCAGCCTTGAAAGTGAGCGTACCATTATCCTTATTGATCCGCAGACCTACAGGAGAGTTGCGGAGATACCAAAAGAACTTGGATTCCTCCTTGTTGATCTCCAGCTTGTAAGTAAGCGTAGAGTCTACGTGGAGCGTAAAATAAGGATTGAGATTCTTGATACGGAGAGCGGCCTCCACCACAGCCGAATCAGGATGGAGAATAGACAACGAGTCGACAGGTTTGGGAATCGTGTCGGTCCGTTGATCTTGAGCCATTAACCAAGCTGCAGGTACAACCAGGCATACCAATAAAGCCAAAATTTTATTTACCAAGGGATTTGGACTTATCATGTTATAAAATCGTGGCCGAAGTTAATAACAAAACAATAAAAAACCCATCCTGATAGAGATCGGGATGGGGCTTAAACCAAAACCAACTGCTTATGAAAAAAAAATTAAGATTTCTTTAATACTTTCCTTACTGAATGTTAATCTGTTTAACGGTGGGTTTAGCTTGCTCTTTCTTGGGAAGGCGGAGCTTCAACACACCTTGTTCGTACTTAGCTTCAATATTGTCAACATTCACTTGATCTTCTACAGTAAAGCTGCGTTTGAAGCTGCGCTGAGAAAATTCCCGGCGTACCGTCTTATATTCTTCAGACTTTGTTTCTTCCTTTTGCTCATAGCCGATCGTCAATAAACCATCTTCAACCTTCACCTGGAAATCTTCCTTCTTCAAACCAGGAGCGCTCAGTTCTACATGATAAGCGTCAGAAGTCTCATGAATGTTTACCGGAGGATTGTGCAAAGAACTGTCCTTCCAGGTAGTGGGAAACTGATTCAGCAGATCATCGAATACTGAATTGAAAACTCTGTTTACTGGGCGGTTGTTGAATTTTACGAGTGTCATAGTCTTATACTTTTTTATGTTTTTAAAATCGAATTGTACAGTACAGTTGTCAAACGATGTACCAGTGCCAAAAACAGGCCTTCCAACCGCCAGAATGTAAGGAAAAGCATCTTTTGTGCTGACTAAATGGCTGTTATTGGAAAATTAAAATGCCATAAAGTCATATTAGCGACTCTGAACTCTCTACTCACGACTCTGAACTGGCCTCCCAAAACGCCGCGTCAACTTTTTGCGTAGATTTGCGTTCTAACAAGTTGAAATAAAAAACAACATTAAATATGTATCCAGCATCAATAGTGCAGCCCATGAAAGAGGAGCTGACAGACTATGGTTTCAAAGAGTTATTGACACCAACAGAAGTTGACAACCAATTAGGTAAAGAAGGAACTACCCTGGTAATGATCAATAGCGTTTGCGGTTGCTCGGCAGGATCGGCACGCCCCGGCGTACTCATGGCCGTAGCCAATGCCAGTAAGAAACCCGACAGCCTTACTACCAGCTTTGCCGGATTTGATATCGATGCCATCAAGAAATTGCGTGAGCATTTATTGCCCTATCCACCATCTTCACCAGCCATTGCATTATTTAAGAATGGACAACTGGTGCATTTTATCGAGCGTCATCAGATCGAAGGACGCCCGGCGCAAATGATCGCGCACAACCTCATCGCAGCATTCGATGAATACTGTTAAGGAATTACGCTGATAAATTCAGCTTTGTTCATAGTGATAAACCTTCCCATTCCTGGGAGGGTTTTTTATTGCTGGCAGGTTTTACTTATCATTGCAAATTCAAATCCCAAACGTTCTCTCAAATCTCAATTATCCATAATACATGTATCCCAATCTTTACTATGCTTTCCGCGACCTTTTCGGCCTTGAAATAAAGGGATTACGCTTCGTAAACACATTCGGGTTTTTCGTAGCACTTTCCTTCCTGGCAGCAGCTTGGGTACTCACAACCGAATTGAAACGCAGAGAGCGGGCAGGGCTATTACCCAGCCAGGATGTAAAGATCATGGTAGGGAAGCCGGCCGGCATGGGAGACATACTCCTCAACTTTATATTAGGCTTCATCCTCGGATACAAAATGGTAGGATTGTTCCTGTCCAACAGCCCCACGGCAGAAGATCCGCAGGCATTTATTTTCTCATCGGAAGGTAACTGGCCCATAGGCATTGGCCTCGGTTTGCTGTTTGCCGGTATCAAGTGGTGGGAGAAGAACAAGCAAAAGCTCGATAAGCCCGAAGAGCGCGTGGTGCGCATCTGGCCCCACGATAGAGTAGGAGACCTGGTAATCTATGCTGCCCTGTTTGGTTTTCTGGGCGCCAAAATATTTCACAACCTCGAGAATTGGGATAGCTTCTGGGCCAACCCCATAGAAGCCCTGCTGTCGTTCGATGGCCTTACCTTCTACGGCGGGTTGATCTGCGCAGCAGTAGCCATATACTTTTATGCCCGCAAACACAAGATCGGGTTTAAACACCTCTGCGATGCAGTAGCCCCCGGCCTCATGATCGCCTATGCCATTGGACGGCTGGGTTGCCAAAGCGCCGGCGATGGCGACTGGGGTATCCTGAACAGCGCCTACGTCACTACCTCCGAATCAAAAGTGGCACTGGTCGATACAGCCCAATTCAGGCAAGCCTTGCAAAACAATGCCCGGTTTTACACAAAGACCTTCCAGGTCGAATCCCTGGATCAGATACACCACAAATCAGTAAAAGCCCCCTCCTGGGTGCCCGATTGGATGGTGGCCTATCCTTACCCCCACAATGTGATCAGCGAAGGGGTGCCCATTCCCGGGTGCGACGAACCCAAATATTGCAACCAGCTCCCCATACCGGTTTTCCCCACACCTTTCTATGAAGCAGTAGTCGGTATGCTGTTATTTATACTCCTGTGGTCACTCCGCTATCGCCTGAAAGTGCCGGGAACGATGTTTGCTATTTATCTGATTGTGAATGGACTAGAAAGATTCTTTATAGAAAAAATTCGGGTAAATACTACTTATAAGAACCTTCCGTTCCAGCCCACACAGGCAGAACTGATCTCATCATGCCTGGTGATTGGCGGTATCGTCCTCTATGTTTTCCTTACCCGCAGAAAAGCAGCACAGGAAACTGTGAGCTAATGAAGTACTCTCACCTAACCTTATCTTGATTATTCTTCCTTGGCGAGTCAAAAGGAATTGCCCGGCCCTTTAGGGCCGGGAACTAGCAATCCAGGTTTCTTGGGCTTTAGCCCAAATTTTCGTATATTACATATTGTAAAATTTATTCCATTTGACTCATTAGCCGTGTTTTGTGATACTTACTTCGATTCAAATATTAACTCCTTCCAGCGACTTCGTAGCGTCCTTGCAGCGAGGTTTTAGCGGCCTTTCAACGACCTTATAGCGAGGTTACAGCGACCTTTCAGCGACGTTATAGCGACGTTATAGCGACTATACTTCATACATGCTTCATAGAGAAGCCATTGCAGCACCATGTGTCAACCATACCAGCCCTGCTCACCATTTTGCCCCGTTATATTTCCCATTCCGGGATGTAAATCTTGCCATTAATCAATTTCCAACCGCTAACGCCCAAATTTCCGCCGCTCATCCCTAACTCAAACTATCCTGTAACCTAATTCCTGCTCGTGCGTCTCACTTATGTCACCCGTTATTTACCGGATATCAATAAAATCAGCCTTTCAGCACTTGGCAATGTACTATATATAACATAGTACCTATTTTTGGACTGTAATTAGCGAGACAAAGTATTTAAGTAAGTATAGCCAACTTTAAATCAAGTAAAAGTATAGCCATGAGAACAAGACTATTTGCATTGACCATTACCCTGACCGCTTTAAGCCTTAGCACCCTTGCCCAGCAACGGACAGCCAAAGTAGCCGGAACAGTAGGAGGGGCAGATAAAAACGCCCTCCAGGCAGCTACCGTCACATTATTAAAAGCCAAAGACTCTGCCGTCGTAAAAATGTCCGTGTCCGACAAAGCCGGCAAATTCGAGTTTGAAAGCGTACCCGATGGAAAGTACCTCCTCCTGGTTTCAGCCGTAGGACATACTAAACAATATACCCCCGCCTTCGAAGTAGCCGGAACAGCCGTAGAAGTAGCCCCCGTTGCCCTGGCCGCCCAGTCCAAAGAAATGAAGACGGTCACCGTTACCGCCAGCAGGCCGATGATCGAGCAGAAGATCGATCGCACGGTGTTGAACGTAGAAGCGTCCGTTACCAATGTAGGCGCCAACGCACTCGAAGTGCTGGAAAAAGCACCCGGCGTACAAGTAGATAAAGACGGCAACATCAGCCTGAAAGGAAAACAAGGCGTCATCGTGATGATGGACGGCCGCCCGTCCTACCTCACCGGCGCCGAGCTGGCCAACTTGCTGAAAGGTATGCAGGCCTCTCAGCTCGACCAGATCGAGATCATGACCAACCCGCCCGCCAAATACGATGCGGCTGGCAACTCAGGTATCATCAACATCAAAACAAAGAAGAACAAAGTGAAAGGCTTCAACGGCAACGCCACCGTAGGCTTTGGCCAGGGAGTCTATTTCAAGAACAATGAAAGCCTTAGCCTCAACTACCGCGATGGAAAAGTGAACCTGTTCAGCAGCTACAGCTTTGGATACAATGAGAACTTCCAGCAGCTCGATATCTTCCGCCGTTATAAGAACGACGACAAAACCACCAACGCCATCTTCGAACAACGCGCATTCATGAAACGCATGAACCGCAACAACAACCTGAAGCTGGGTATGGACTATTACCTCACCAACAAAACAACCCTCGGCGTTGTGTTGAGCGGAGCATACAACCCCACCCAAAACGACGGAGATAATACCAGCTACCTGAAGAACCCATCAGGTCAGGTAGATTCGATCGTTACCGCCAATTCCTACATTAAAGAATTATGGAAGAACGCCAGCGTGAACCTCAACATGCGTCACCAATTCGATTCTACAGGCCGTGAACTGACAGCCGATGTAGATTATATCCGCTACGATGCAAGCAACGATCAGAATTTTATCAACTCTACCTACACACCAGGTTGGGTAAAACGATACGACGAGCTGCTGAAAGGCGACCTTCCCGTGTCAATCAATATCTACTCAGCAAAACTGGATTATAGCCACCCCTTGAAGAACAATGCTAAGATCGAGTTCGGTGTAAAGAGCAGCTACGTCAACACCACCAACAAAGCCAATTATTTCCAATACGTAGGTGCCCAGTGGCAGCCCGATATCGATAAAACAAACTTCTTTGACTACAAAGAAAACATCAACGCAGCCTATGTGAGCTTCAACAAGCAACTCAATAAAAAATGGGGTGTACAGGCAGGCCTGCGCTTTGAGAACACCAACCTCGAAGGCGACCAAACCGATATCGACCCCAATAAAAAAGACTCTTCATTCGATCGTTCCTACAATGGATTGTTCCCAACCGTATACGTTAGCTACAATGCCAGCAAGGAAAACCAGTTTGGAGTATCATTCGGCCGCCGCATCGATCGTCCTTCCTATGAAGACCTGAACCCCTTCATGTTCTTCATCGACAAGTACACCTATGGAGCCGGCAACCCATTCCTGAAACCACAATACTCCAACAACTTTGAGGTAACACATATATTCAAAAGCTTCCTGACTACCACATTGAACTATAGCATCACCAAAGACCTGTTCAATGAAGTATTCACCCAGGAGAAGCTGCCCAATGGCGAAAACGGATACGCAACGATAGTACGCCAGGGAAATATCGGCAGACGTGAAAACGCAGGCATCGCAATCAGTGTTCAGTTGCCTGTTGCCAAGTGGTTAACAACGATGGTTTATACCAATTACAATTACACCAAATATAGCGGCACAATCGAAGGACAAGACTTCAGCATCGAAGCAGGCAACCTGATGGTGAACATCAACAACCAGTTTAAGTTCAACAAAGGATGGGCTGCAGAACTCAGCGGCTGGTACCGCACCAGTGGACCAGAAGGCCAGATCCTCCTGGATCCATTCGGGCAGATGTCAGCCGGTATATCCAAACAGGTATTGAAAGGAAAAGGAACTTTGAAGCTGAACGTGCGCGATATCTTCTTTACACAAATACCCAAAGGAGAGATCAACTTCGAAAACACAGAAGCAAGATTTAAAAATTCACGCGATACCCGCGTAGCCAACCTCACCTTCACTTACCGTTTCGGCAAACCGTTGAAAAATACAAATGGACGTAAGAAAGGTGGAGCCGGCGACGAACAGAATCGTGTAAAAGGAGGCAGTGAATAAACGTAAAAGAAACAACAAAATAAAGACATCATACAACACAATAGCCCGGATGCATATACCCACTTGTGGTAACTTTGATGGTACAAAGATTGTATTGTAAAAAATGTTGTTTCCCAAAATGATAAAGATTGCGTCTAATTGGGAAAGCTTTAACACCACATCATACAACCTTTTCCTTTTTAAATGGTCATATATAATATAACCAACCATGAAAAAGATCATACTGATAGCAATTGTACTAATATATCTTGTAGGTTGTGGAATCTCTTACATGTAGAATAATAAAACCACACTGTCTGCCGTTTATGAAATGTGCGACGCGACGATGAGGAAACAGGCAGATAAACAGTGTGACTTATATCAAAATAGTTATAAATTTTTTCTCATAAGCAGTTAGTTTTGGTTAACGGGCCCCATGTCTATGGGGCCTTATCTTTTTATACTACCTATAAGAAATTTCATACAACTCACTCACCGGATCAGATTGCCAGAACTCTTTCGATTGAACATTCATGATGGTTAACCGGCCACCACCGCCGGCACCGGTATCGAGGTTGTTGACATTGGCAGCCTTCATGGGCCGGTCAGTGCCCCACATGATGGTGCGCGTATGCCCGATAAAGACCTCTTTAAAAGGAGTGACCATCTTAAACCGTCTCGGCCTTTTTTTGCCCCGCGCACCAGCCTCCCACGAAAGCGCCTGAAGCCACAGCTCCCGGTCCCAATAATAAATATGAGGCTGCTGCTCTGCAAACGGTAGCTCCCTGTCGAACCCGGCATGAACAAAACAATTCTTGCGCGTATCGATAAAGTATAACCGCTGCCGGAGAAAGAAGTCGCGGTGAGAGGTAGGTACATCTTCAGGTAATAATGCCAGCGGATGAATAAGACCATAATCGGGAATGACATCACCTTTACCGGCCGCCACAAGATAGGAGCGGAGCGTACCCTCGCCACCCTGGCTCCACAGCTGAGGTTGAAAACCGGTTTGCAGGAAAGTTTGGAACCAGTCATCATGATTCCCTTTGATGGCCACCAGGTGCCTGATCTTCATAAGCTCCTCCACACAGGCAAAAACCTCGTCGAAGCCGTCCGTAATATCCCCCAGCTGGATAAGCGTATCCTTTTCATAGACGAAGCCCGAGCGTTGCAGACATTGAAGCAGCCCCTTATAGCACCCATGAATATCACCCATTACAAAAGTGGCCATCGGCAGATAAGATTTCAGACAGCAAATTAGCATATTATGATAACCGTACATTCCATAGCTTTGCCCAAAATGTTGCTATGCCCTCATTCGATATCGTTAGTAAAGTAGACGCCCAGGCACTCGACAATGCCGTAAACGTTACAACCAAGGAAATTACCAACCGGTTCGACTTCAAAGGAACCCATGTGGAGATCAAGCTGGATAAAAAGGAATTTAAGATCAGCCTCGAAACAGAAGACGACATGAAAATGCGCCAGCTGGTAGACGTACTGATCAATCGCGCCCACAAGCAGGGGATAGCTCCCCAGGCATTCGATACCTCCAAAGACTCTTACCCCAGCGGAAAGATCATCAAACAGGAGGTACTCGTTCGCAATGGCCTCAAGCAGGAAGACTCTAAAAAGATCGTTAAGCTCATCAAGGATTCCGGTCTCAAAGTACAGGCTCAGATCATGGACGACACCGTGCGCGTGACCGGCAAAAAGATCGACGACCTCCAGGAAGTCATAGCCCTTTGCCGCGGCGCCGAACTCGGCCTCGCCCTCCAATACGAAAACATGAGAAGCTAAAACAGCTATAAGCCACGAGCTTCCAGCCGCGAGCTACGCGCCATCAGTCATAAATGAATCGTGCCATCAGGCATAATGAATGATGAGCTTGAAATAGCGCTCCCCCTTCTTTGTCATTTCGAACGGAGCCATTCGCAACTGTAAAGTAGTATGCCGCGGTGGCGCAGTGAGAAATCTGCTTGCGAAGCAAAGGCATTCAAAGACAAGGCATATCGAAGCAAAAGGAATTGCCCGGTCCCTTTAGGGCCGGGATACTATAATCAATCTTTTGCTGGGGCTTTAGCCCAATTCCTTTAAAGGAAAGCCTTAACAACTCGAAGCATGCCTTCCAAATGTGCATAACTATCTGCACAACTGGTGCATATCGAAACGTGCTAAAATTTGGAATGGCTATAGACAATAAAGTATTTTAGATGTAGAAAGTCGCTGGAAATCTAAACATGGAAAGCGGGTTTTAAGAAAGCATTGGATTAATAACGCGTACAAACTTTTAGTAAGTACGAATATTAACCCGGTGCTTTTTTCTTTTAGGCAGTAGGCCGCTGCCCAACGCTAACAGCTGAATCCTAAAAGCTAACACCTATTCATATTTAGAATTCTTTAACTTATCGCCCTGCAACCCCTGGAAGCCCGTTTCCATCTTTATAATAGAAAGTCAATGCAAACGATTGAGTTCGTCTGGGAATTGATTTTAGTCAATAATTAGTGTTGCAACTATAATTTTGTTGTCCATAAAATTGGCTATCAATGGAATTAAATTTAATTTGGCGGTAAGACAGTCGGGAAGTAATTTTGCGGCTTTGTAAATATTAAAACTTGTACGGCAAAATCCGTACAACCTTTAAATCAGAGAGTTATGAAAAAAGGTATCCATCCCGAAAAGTATCGGTTCGTTGTTTTTAAGGACATGAGTAATGGTTATAGCTTTTTAAGCCGTTCTACCGCTCCGACAAAAGAGACAATTAAGTTTGAAGACGGTAACGAGTATCCCCTTATCAAGCTTGAAATCTCTAATACTTCTCACCCCTTCTACACAGGTCAGAATGTATTAGTAGATACTGCTGGTAGAATTGATAAGTTTAAAAAGCGTTACGAAAAGAAGAAATAAGCTTAACTTCAGCATAACATTTTTTGTTTTTCATGGCTATACTTTCCCTTTCCTATTCTTAGGAGAGGGATTCTTTTTTAAAGTCAATGACAAATCGAAGTAAAGTCCACTCTGAACTCTCTACTCTCTACTCTCTACTCTGAACTCTACACTCCACACTGGCCTGCCCCTTGCATATAAGTATTACATTTGAAAACCAATCATTAACCAGCGTAATACCTAACTATGATATTCCTGAATGATAAAGAAGTACGCGACCATTTATTTCCGTTTACCCTCGTTCGCTCAGCAGCCGACATCCGCATCGGTATCCTTACCATCCGCGAAAAGTGGGAAGCCCTCCTGGGGCAGGAAGTAAAAGTAGTCGAAGATGCATCCCTCGTGGCCGCATCCGAAGCTGCTGTTTTCGCTGCCAACATCATCCCCTCTGAACAATTTATAGCCTCCCTCCAGGAAGACGATAACACACTTAAGAAAGACCCTGACTGGGAGGCCATCAAAATACTGCAATACCCCTGGCACATCTTCGAATGGAACGACTGGGCCCTCCGGGAAGATTTCAAGATCGTGACCCGGGATAAAATATCCCAGACAATCCCGGAAAGCGTACAAGTCATCAATGCCAAAGACATATTTATAGAAGAAGGCGCTAAGCTCAGCCACTGTATGCTCAACGCCACCACCGGCCCGATCTACATTGGAAAAAATGCCGAGATCATGGAAGGCTGCTTTATCAGGGGCCCGTTTTCCCTGGGTGAAGGAGCAGTGGTTAAAATGGGCGCTAAGATCTATGGTGCTACTACTATAGGCCCCTACTGTACGGTGGGCGGAGAGATCAAGAACAGTGTCCTCTTCGGCTATTCCAACAAAGCCCACGACGGCTACCTGGGCGATGCAGTAATAGGAGAGTGGTGCAACCTCGGCGCCGGTAGCTCCAATTCCAATCTGAAGAACAATGCCACCGATGTACGCGTATGGCACAACCCTTCCAAAGATTACATCCGCGCCGGCATGAAATGCGGCCTCCTTATGGGCGATTATTCCAGGGCAGCCATCAACACAGCATTCAATACGGGAACAGTCACCGGCGTATGCACCAACATATTCGGCGAAGGACTTACTCCTAAATATATACCCAGCTTCACCTGGGGCAGCAAAGCATTATCGAGGTACGAATTTGAAAAAGCCTTGTCCGACATCAGTAACTGGAAAAAATTAAAAAATCAACAACTTACAGATGCGGAAACAAAGCAATTGAAACATATTTTTGAGCAATCATAGACACTTAAAACAAATTCAACCAAACATGCGTAAACAAATTGCTGCGGCTAACTGGAAAATGAATTGCACTTACCAGCAGGGAGAGGAATTGTTAGATGGAATCCTGGGCGCCAATATCGGGCTGAAAGAACACCAGCAGGTAGTATTTGCCGTTCCCTTTCCTTACCTGATCATGGCCAGCAGCGAAGTGGCCGACGAACAGAACTACTACATCGCAGCACAAAACTGTTACAATAAGAAGTCCGGAGCCTACACCGGCGAAGTATCAGCCGAAATGCTCCACTCCATCGGCATCAAATACTGTGTGTTGGGACATAGCGAACGCCGCGAATACTTCCAGGAAAGCAATAAAATGCTGGCCGAAAAGCTCGACCTCTGCCTCGAATACGGCATTACCCCTATATTCTGCTGCGGAGAGCCCCTCGGTATTCGTGAAGCAGGCACGCAGAACAGCTTTGTAGAACAGCAACTGAAAGAATCCCTGTTCCACCTGCCCGATAGCGCTATCTCGAAGATCGTGATCGCCTATGAGCCCATTTGGGCGATTGGAACCGGTAAAACCGCCACCTCCGACCAGGCCCAGGAAATGCACGCCCACCTGCGTAGCGTACTGGCCAAACAATATGGACCGGTACTGGCCAACACCATCCCCATCCTGTATGGCGGAAGCGTAAAAGCCAACAATGCCGTGGAAATATTTTCACGCCCCGACGTAGACGGCGGACTGGTAGGCGGCGCCTCCCTCAGTGCAACAGAGTTTGCAGCCATTATCAAAGCGTTGAAGTAAGCCTATTGTCATTGGCTTGTTAAAGTTTTCCACATCGATAGCTTGTGGAGTAATTCTTGACGTATCTATAGGAAAGGAGGGACTTACTATGGAACGGAATACCGTACTACAACCGTTTTTAAGTCACCTGGCCAGCGATCGTCAGATTTGCACCCAGCTATTAGGTAACATCATGGCTGGAAAAAGCGATAAGACGACCAAGCAAGCCGTGGTGAACTTCTGGCGCAACAACCTGCAAAAACACATAGAAGCCGAAGAAAAGACACTGATCCCTTTCCTGGTACAACACAAGTTCAACCAGCAATACGTCAACCTGCTCTACCGCGAGCACAATACCATCCGCGTATTGGCCGAACGGCTGCCCGAAGGGCCGGAAGGCGATTACCTGTACGAAGCCTTTGTAAAGCTGGTACACGAACACCTGATGTTTGAAGACAAAGTGATCTTTACACAGATCCAGGAAAAAATACCGTCGAGAGAGTTGGAGCAATTACGGCAGGTAGCGTAATAAAAACATTGAGCGTAGCTACGGACTTCGAACCAATCACTTCGAAGTTCGTAGCTTTTTTGTTTGCAGCCCGTGGCTCGCAGTCTACTCTCTTACTGCTGAAGAAGTAATTTTAGCCAATTGACGCTTACAGTAGTCGTTGAACTCATCCTCATCCGCTTCATCATCCTCATCATCTTCCACCTCCCGTTGTATAATGCGGTTATTGATAAAGTCAAGCGTGATAATACCGTCCCTCAATACAATGTTATCGAAGGCCGACCAGGCATACCTTTTCTTGAAGATAGAATTGATGACAACCTCCTTATCAGAGAAGCCGATCTCGAGAGCGTATTTAGCTTGATATTCCAGCAGCGCGAGAATAATGAACACAAATGTGAGCCATTGAAAGTAAGGCATCTTCATCCACACCAGTGCAGCAATAAGCAGTGCGCGACTATAATAAACCTTTTTACCCTTGGAGGATTGAACAACATTCCAGATCAATACAGCGGGAACAAAGATGGCGCCGAGAAGATAAGGCAATTCCACAGCTACAAGCAGTTCACGTGTGAAGAAGATCACCGACATGATACCTAACAAAAGACCAATAAGATCGATGTACCGGGTATTCCTGTTTTTGAGGCTGACAACGTATTGATAGATCATGGGCCAGTCGCTTATTAATTACAAGCAACCAGCAAATTACTTAACTTCCACAAAACACGAGCGCCAACATTCGCATCCCATTCATTTTCACCCACACCCACCTCACTGAGGTCGAAACCAATGAACTTGCGGCCACTCTTGATAATACGTTTCAGTAAGTAATAAACCTGTGCCGCTTCAAAGCCACCAGGAACTGGTGTGCCGGTATTGGGGCATAATTTGGGATCGAGGCCATCTATATCGAAGCTGAGGAAAACATGTTGCGGCAGGTGGTCAACGATCTCATCGGCAATCTGTTTCCAGGATTCACCCTCGTAACCACGCTCCTTGATATTTTTATCGAAATAAGTTACAACCCGCTCCTTGTTATTGCTGAGGTAATTCCATTCCTCTTCACAATAATCGCGCACACCAACCTGCACCAGTTTACTAAGCTGAGGGATCTCATTCAGCGCATTGTACATGATGCTGGCGTGGCTGTAACGGAAACTTTCATACGATTGACGCAGGTCACAGTGCGCATCTATTTGTAAAATGCCAAACGAACCATGCTTTTCAGCGATAGACTTGTAGAAGCCAAGTGCCGTACTGTGGTCGCCACCAAGCAGTGCTACCAGTTTTCCCTGGTCGAGGAGCGATTTGGTTTGGTCGTATACCCAGTTGTTGAGATATACGGCCCCTTCATTGATCTCCTTGAGCGATTTGCACATGAACGAGTTTTTCTCGATGGGCTCACCCTTGGATATATAATCGATGTACAGTTCGGCTTCTTTACGCAGGTAGTCACTTTTCAGCAGGACCTTCCTGTCAGGAATCCGCATGTAGAACCCCTGCTTCCAGGCGTCCTTTACATCGGCATCATATAAGTCTACGTGCATACTGGCCCTGAAGATATGATCGGCGGCGCGGGCAGTACCGGCGCTGCAGCTTACGGTAACTTCCCAGGGCACAGGAAGAATCACAAGGCGGGCATCTTCTTCTGTGAAGGGTAAACCAAATATGTTGTTATTGGGATTACTAACACCGTTGGGATCAAAATGCGATAAGTCTGTCATGATGAAGAGGTCTCTTCTTTAAAACGCCGTGCAAGGTAGCACAGTATTAATTAGAAGCAAAATAATGTCAATAAGTTGCATAAACGATCGTTAGTTAAGTGCCAGGTCTGTCAGATCGAACGAAAAGAATTGCCCGGTCCCTTT
Source organism: Paraflavitalea sp. (assembly GCF_059502485.1). NCBI lineage: Bacteria > Pseudomonadati > Bacteroidota > Chitinophagia > Chitinophagales > Chitinophagaceae > Paraflavitalea > Paraflavitalea sp. The sequence goes on along the minus strand of NZ_JCACET010000011.1, from coordinate 968,170 downwards.
AGGGCCGGGAATAGCAGTAATCCCACACCCACTTGGGCTTTAGCCCAATTAACTGAACTCATTACTCTTGACTCTAAACTCCCGACTCTTAACTCATTTCCCTCCAGTATTTTACACAAATTCCAACAAATTCGAACAAAATCGAAACAGAATGGTTTAGTGCACAAGAAACACACAAAAATCACATAAACCCGTTCCGCATTTTGGCCTAACTTTGCGGAGAACAGAACCCGGTTATGAAGAAGATACACATTGTTATACTTGTTTGCATTGCTGCCAGCATTATGGTGTTGTTAAGCTTTATGGGCGACCTCTCCACCTATGAAACCCTCGCCTCTGCCCGCCAGAAAGAAGGCAAAACCGTAACCGTCATCACACAACTCGACAGATCAGTTCCGATAGAATACAATCCCGCAGTTAATCCTAACCTCACGAGTTTTCAGGTAATAGACTCCCTCGGCAATAAAGCCCGGGTAATGTATTACTTCGAGAAACCATTCGATATGGAGAAAAGCGACCGCATTGTATTGAAAGGCAAAATGAAAGGCGATGTATTTGAAATCAACCGTAAGGATGGTATCCTGATCAAGTGTCCTTCCAAATACAAGGACGATCCCAAAGCAGCCTATAATAACCTCTCTCAAAATTAAGCACCCTGATGGATTACATTGGTGAACACCTGTTGCCCGGGCAGTTGGGCCATTTTCTGATAATACTCTCTTTAGTAGCGTCCATTGTAGCCTGCATAGCCTATATAAAGTCGGCCAATGCCAAGCTGCCCGATGAAGCCGCGAGTTGGAGAAAAATAGGCCGCATCGCATTCTTCACCGATGCATTGTCAGTAATTGCAGTCTTTGGTATCATCCTCTTCATCATCGTACAACACTACTACGAATACTATTACGCATACAATCACTCCGACAAATCCCTGTCGCCCAAATTCCTGCTCGCCAGTATCTGGGAAGGGCAGGAGGGAAGCTTCCTCCTGTGGACCCTGTGGCATGGCGTGTTAGGAATGATCCTGATCCGCACAGCTAAAAAGTGGGAAGCCCCGGTGATGGCAGTCATCAGCTTTGCACAGATCATCATGGCAACGATGGTGCTGGGCGTTTACCTCTTCGATCTGAAAATTGGCAGCACGCCCTTCATGCTCACACGCCACCAGTTTTCCAATGCACCCATCTTCAACGATCCTCATTACCTGAACAATATACAGGACGGCGTAGGCTTAAACCAACTGTTGCAAAACTACTGGATGGTGATCCACCCACCCGTTTTGTTCCTTGGATTTGCATCTACCATCGTACCCTTCGCCTTTGCAGTGGCAGGACTTTGGAAAAAAGAATACGGCGGCTGGACGAAAACTGCTTTGCCCTGGTCTTTATTCTCCGGCGGCATCCTCGGATTGGGAATTATGATGGGCGCCTATTGGGCATACGAGTCACTCAGCTTCGGCGGATACTGGGCCTGGGACCCCGTAGAAAATGCTTCACTGGTACCCTGGTTGGTATTGGTGGCAGGCATCCACACACAAGTCATTTACAATTCTACCGGCCATTCCCTCCGGGCTACTCATTTCTTCTTCATTGCATCATTCCTCCTCATCCTGTATTCAACCTACCTCACCCGTAGCGGTGTGCTGCAGGATACATCGGTACACGCCTTTACAGGAAGCGGTTCTACCTGGCAACTCCAGTTACTGGTACTTATATTCCTGGTGCCATCCTTGGTGCTGTTCATTGCACGCTATAAAAAGATACCAGCCATTGCCAAAGAAGAAAGCTCCTACAGCCGGGAATTCTGGATGTTTATTGGCTCCCTGGTATTGTTCCTGTCTGCCCTGTTCATCATCATCGCTACATCACTGCCCGTTATAAATAAGATATTCGGTACAGCATTCACCATTGGCGAAGACCGCGAGTTTCCCTACAACCGGATACAGGTATTCGTAGCAGTGGTATTGGGCGTGCTCACAGCCATTACCCAATACTTCAAGTATAAGAACACTGCCAAAGCAACATTCTTCAAGAAACTGTTATTACCTACAGTAATAACACTGGCCATTTCAATATCGGTCAGCATGTGGGGCAATGTTAACTATGACAAGTTTGGAATTGGATTCCTTGCTGCCATACACATGGCTTTGTTTGCGAGCATCTATGCAGTGGTGGGAAATGCTACCTATATCTGGAGCGGACTGAAAGGAAAACTTAAAGTTGCAGGCCCGTCAGTAGCCCACATTGGCTTTGGCATTATGCTCGTAGGCGTGCTGATATCTTCTTCTAAAAAAGAAGTACTGTCCCAAAACTTTGTCAACCCCCTCAACTTTGGTCCCGACCAAAAAGAGAAAGGCGTCGAAAACCTCACCCTCTACCAGGGTGTGCGTACCGACATGGGCAAATACTGGGCAACCTATGCAAACGACTCCGTGACGCAGAAAGGGAAGATGACCTACTTCCGTATCGATATGGAAAGCAAGGACGGCAAAGAACGATTCCCGCTCTATCCCGATCTGATCAGGAATACGAAAGGGCAGGAAGGCTATTCCAACAACCCCGACGCCCGTCACTACTGGAATAAAGATATTTTCGTATATATCAACTACTCCACCAAAATGCAGGATGAGAAAGATACTGCGAAGTACCGTGCCGATACAGTACAGGTGGGTGACACACTCTTTTACTCCAATGGTTTCATGACGCTCGACAGCGTTACGATAAACCCCAAAACCGATAAATTCCACTTCAAGGCAGGCGACACGGCCATCATGGCCAACCTGGGCATCATAACCCGCGAACAGAAGAAGATAATCGCCCGCCCGGTATTCTACCTGAAGAACAGCGAGCCACAGTTTATCATGGATACGGTGTTCTCCCAGGGACTCTCCGTAAGCCTGGCACGGGTAATAGATGACCGGCACATTGAAATACGTATAAAGGAATCTTCCCAAATGGTTCCCTTTATCGCCCTCAAAGTGCTGCAATTCCCCTTCATTAAGCTCGTGTGGTTAGGTACAGTACTCATGGTTGTTGGATTTGTTATGAGTATGGTGTACAGGATCAGGCTGTTAAAACCAGTCAAAACACCAGCGAGAGAAGCGAGGGAGAAAACCGTTGCCTAACAGTTTTCACGTATTCAGGAATTTTAACGAAAAAATTTGCAGCAAACCGGGTTACTAAGTTTGTCTTAACGGTATTATTCCTTAGGAATAATTGCTATTTTGTGTAAGCTAAATGGTTTCCCAACGCATTAAATACAGTTGTTTTACGCTGGCGATAGCACTCATATGCTTCACTGGCAGGTCCATGGCCCAAACACCCGATACCATTCCGGTGCCGCCAGGAGTAGAACAACCCGTTTTAGGACCCAATGACACGATCCCGGTACCCGCTATCATCGCCGGCAACCAGCTGATACCTTCCGGCAACCTGGAATGGCTATGGGTTACCGCTCCCTATCCCAAACATTTATTGAAGAAAAGGCAGGAGTGGACGCGCCTGCGCAATGCCATTTATGTTACCTATCCCTATGCCCGCAAAGCAGGCGGGATCATCAACGAGATCAATGCAAAACTGGCAGGAGTGACTGATAAAGAACAGCGCAAAAAATACCTGAAGACAAGAGAGAAAGAATTGAAGAAAGAGTTTGCCGATCCCCTCAGCAACCTTTCCGTATACCAGGGCAAAGTCCTCATGAAGCTCATCAACCGGCAAACCGGCAACAATTGCTATGAGATCATCAAAGAATACAAAGGTGGTTTTACAGCACGCATGTATCAAACAGTAGCCTTCTTCTTCAACAGCAACCTCAAACAGCCCTACGATGCCAAAGGCAGCGAGCAGGAAATGGAGACCATCGTGCTGGAAGTAGAAAGAATGTATAGAATGTAAACCCCGATGTTGCTAAAAGCTAACACCTAAAGGCTAATAGCCAATACCTCAAAGCTTATTGATCTTTCCGATCAAGCCGGTAGTGGAGAATCCTTCAACAATGGGATTGATAACGACTTTACCGCCATTGGCTTTTACTTCTTTGGCGCCTACAATTTGATCTTCGGTATAATCACCCCCCTTTACAATTACATCAGGCATGATAGCCTTGATGAGCTCGAGCGGCGTATCCTCTTCAAAAAGTACTACAGCATCAACCATCAGTAAAGAAGCCATTACAATACAACGCGCCTGCTCATCATTGACAGGACGGCTATCGCCCTTCAGGCGTTTGGTGGAAGCATCGGAGTTGAGACCAACGACGAGGAGATCGGCTTCGCTGGCAGCCTGCGATAATGAAGCAATATGACCACGGTGCATGATATCGAATACGCCATTGGTAAAGGCAATCGTTTTGCCCAATACACGCCATTGGGCTATTCTTTTCACCAGCTCAGGAAGGGTGAAGATCTTTTTCTCTATGATGTCCGCTTTGCGCATGAGCAACTTCGTTTTTCTTCTTATTGAAATATGGCAGCAAAGCTAAGGCAACAAATCCACTGATGAGCATCTGGAAGAATTGAACAGTCCACATTAATAAACCAAAAGCAGTACCTATGCCGTCATTCAATCCATAAAGAGAGAGCGTCTTCTGTACAAAAATATGATATACGCCAAGTCCGCCGGGAGTAGGCATGATCATGGCAAGACTACCTGTAGAGAGCACAGACAGCGCTTCGGTAAGGCCATAGACAGATGTTTCTTCCAACGCATAAAAGCCTATCCACACGCTCAGGAGGTACATGGCCCAGATAAATATACTGTGGAAGATGAACCATCCCTTCTGCTTCACATACCGTACACTGGTAACACCGCCCCAAACCCCTGCGAGGATCTTTTTTACTTTCTGAATAAAGCCAATATGAGAGAATTTCTTGAATACGAAAATGGCACCACCCACCAGTACCAGCAGAATGACGATCAGCAGCGTGATCTTACCGGGCGTCAGCTTACTGGCTTTATCCGCAAATAAAACGTCCACTTGCTTACCTACGAATTCTCCGATCACGTCGATCTGCGTGAGCGTGGCAATGGTGATAACAAGGACAAGACAGATTACGTCAAAAGCCCGCTCTGCTACGATGGTGCCTACGAGCTTGTCGGCTGGTACTTTTTCATACCTGGCCAGCACAGTACACTTTAATACCTCACCCAGGCGGGGAAAAGCAAGATTGGCCAGATAACCGATAAGAACAGCAAGATAAGTATTGGAAGTACGAGGCTTAAAACCTAAAGGCTCCATCAGGATCTTCCAGCGCATGGCCCGGCTGTAGTGACTGAGCAATAAAGCGGCCATGATAGGGAATACAAGCCAGTACCTGGCTTTGCGAATCGCAGCTTTGATATTCTCCCACTCCGTATCGGGGATCTTCTTGATAGACCACCATACCAGGAAGATTGCCAGCCCTAAAAACAATGCATATTGAAGATAACCGGCAATCTTTTTATTCATAAGTTCGGGAGAAGTTGGTTGTCACAAAAATAGGGACAATATATAACGGTAATGTTATTATAACGGTATTGTTACAATTTATTGCCCTCTTTTGGGAATACTAACCACGGTTTAAAGGATTTAGCCTTTTCGAAGTCCATGCGGGCGTAGGAAATAATGATCACAATATCACCGGCAGCACCCTGGCGGGCAGCGGGACCATTGAGGCAGCATACGCCAGAGCCCCTTTTACCTTTGATAAGATAAGTTTCGATCCGGGAACCATTATTCACATTTACTACCTGGATCTTTTCGTGTTCTATCATATTGGCTGCCTCCATCAGGTCCTCGTCGAGCGTAAGACTACCCACATAGTTGAGGTTGGCTTCAGTAATTACTGCCCGGTGTACCTTGGATTTGAGCACTTCTATATCCATGATCGTTGATTGATTTGACTGTTAATTTCCATTTCGGAAACGCCCCAATATTGAGCGCCCTATAAAAACGGCTGCAAAGCTATAAAAGTTTACTGAGTTTCGAACGTTTGTTAGTTGATGACGGATTAACGTAAATGATAATATAGCATATTGTCTCACTGACCCCGGTGTAATGATAAATTTTTACCCTTTAATGCTCATTATGAGCAAAAAAAGGCTAATTTGATACCGGTTATGGCTCACCGCTTACAGACCCCCACTGTATGCAATTAGTGGTAGATAATCAACTCATTATACCAGATCAGATAACCTCAATACGGGTTCAAAGAGACTATGCCTGTAGACCATGCCATAAACCAGGAAAAAACAATCGACACGCGGCTTAAGCAACAGCTTAGGCAGTGGGCTGTGTACCTGTCAGGCGCTACCTTACTCATTTCCCTCCTTGTATTGATTGGCTGGCAATTCGACCTCCCGGCACTCAGAAGTCCGTTTGCCGACAAGGTGAATATGAATCCCGTTTCGGCCACCATCATGGGCTTAGCCGCCATCGCTTTCCTGTTTTTGAGAACGCCAGCCGAAATGTATACTGCCAGCGTACAACTGGGCAGGAGCCTGGCCATTGTGATCGCGGCTTTTGGCTTGTGGAAACTGCTTAGCCTGTTTGGGATCATTGACGAGACGCCCGACAAATTACTGTTTACCGAAAAAGTATTGACCGAAATGGCTGCCGGTAGAACGAGTATTATAGCTCCCAATGCTGCCTTTTGTTTTGTGCTGACAGGCATCGCCTTGTTTCTGCTACCGGTAGGCACCCTACGCAGCCACAGGATCATTCAAGCCATCACACTGTTAATTAATCTGGTCGCTTTTTTCTCCCTGGTGGGATACCTGTACAGAGTAGAAGTATTCAACGCTATACTCGAATACATACCGATGTCCTTTCTTTCTGCCACCTGTTTTTTATTACTGTCTTTGGCCTGTCTGCTGGCCAATCCGGATAAAGGAGTGATGGGAGTCATTACAGGAGCGTATGCCGGCAGTAGGGTGGCGCGTTTCTTCATACCGGCTACGATCATTATCCCGGTGATCCTGGGATGGCTGCGTTTATATGGCGATTGGAAAGGCGTTTTTACCAAAGAGTTTGGTGCAACAATATTAGTCATGGCAGTAATCACCTTTTTCCTGCTGCTGATCTGGAATGCCATAGGATTATTGAACAAGTGGGATGCAGAAAAAGAAAGCGTTTACAAAGCCTTGAAGCGAAGCGAAGATGAGATCATATACAATGCCTCCCTGCTCCAGAATATCTCAGATGCGATCGTTTCCACGGACAACGATTTTCGGGTCGTATCCTGGAACAAAGGCGCAGAAGAAATGTACGGATGGACAGCCGCAGAAGTCATAGGGCGTGAGTTCCGGGCGATTATAAAACCCATCTATGAAAAACACAACGCCGATGAACTGCGCCAGGCATACCTGAAAAGTGGTTACTGGAAAGGAGAAGCAAAGCATCACACAAAAAATGATACCCTTATCGATGTGCTTGTTTCTTCTTCCATCATCAGGAAAGATGATAAAAATACAGGTACAGTTACCGTCATAAGAGATATTACAGAACGAATAAGAGCCGAACAAAAATTCCGTGATCTGCTGAATGCCGCCCCGGATGCCACCGTGATCGTAAATGCCGGCGGCATTATAGAAATGATCAACAAACAGGTAGAAGAAGTTTTTAAATATACCCGCGAAGAATTACTGGGAAAACCAGTCGAAATATTGATACCCGATATGTTGCGAAAAGGACATACGGAACACGTAAAAAGCTATATTAAAAATCCGCAGGCAAGAGCAATGGGCGCCGGCAGGGAGTTGGAAGCACAGAAAAAAGATGGGGTCATGTTTCCGGTAGAGATCAGTCTCTCACCATTGCAAACAGATGAAGGATTATTGATCACCGCTTCTATAAGAGACATTACAGAACGAAGGCTGATCGAGCAAAAACTTCGGATGTTTAATGAACACCTTGAACGGCAGGTACAGGAGAGAACAGAACAGCTCCGGCAGCTTTCAGCCCACCAGTTGGAAGTAAGAGAACAGGAACAATTGAGGATTTCCCGGGAGATACACGACGAACTGGGCCAACAGCTCACTGGCCTTAAAATGGACGTAGTATGGCTATCCAAAAAAGTACCGTCGGATAATGATACGATCAAGGCGAAGTTTGCCACCTTGCTGGAACTGTTGGATGAAATGGTAAAAACGGTACGGCGGATATCTACAGGACTACGACCAGCTGCATTGGATGATTTTGGATTATTACCCGCTATAGAATGGCACGGAGCGGAGTTTGAAACAAGGTTCAATATACCAGTGCAGCTCTCCATGCCTGAGCAATCGCCGGTGATCCCGGCCGAAAAAGCTACCGCCATATTCCGGGTGTACCAGGAAGCACTGACCAATGTGGCCCGTCATTCGGGCGCCACCAAAGTTGATGTCAGGATCGATTGTAAAGAGGATAAGTTTGTGATGACAATAGCCGATAATGGCAAGGGCTTTGAAGCCGGCGTGGCCGGAAAGAAAAAGACACTCGGCGTGTTGGGTATGCGCGAGCGGGTGATTAATATTGGAGGACAATATGAAATTGCCGGCTCACCGGGCAGCGGAACAACCGTTTCAGTGGTCGTTCCCTTATAAAATACAGAACACTTATCTTATGTTACGTATACTTATTGCAGATGATCATACGATTGTACAGGCGGGCCTTAAATTAATACTATTGGAAGAATTTCCCGGCGCACACATCGAGATAGTGAGCGATGCAGAAAGCCTCCTTAAAAAAGTATTCAGCGAAGAGTGGAGCGTTGTCATCTCCGACCTGTCGATGCCTGGCCAAAGTGGACTCGACGCCCTTGGCCAGATACGCCAGCACGCCCCCAAGTTACCGGTATTGATATTGAGCATACACCCCGAAGAACAATACGCGCTCCGGGTATTGAAAGCCGGTGCTTCAGGCTACCTCAATAAAAGCCTTGCTGCAGAAGAATTGGTCACGGCAGTAAACCGTGTACTGCAAGGACGAAAATACATAACAGCAGCAGTAGCTGAAAGGCTGGCCGATAAACTGGATTCGCCAGCTTCCGATGCCCCTGCCCATGAAGCATTGTCCGATCGCGAGTACAACGTATTCAAGCTGCTGGCTTCCGGCAGGTCGGTGTCTGAAATTGCGGAAAAACTTTCGTTGGGAGTTACCACCGTAAGCACCTACCGTGCCCGCATCCTGGAGAAAATGAACTTCAAAACCAATGCCGAGCTCACCCGCTACGCCATTGAAAATCACTTGATTTAAAGCATTCTACTACCTGTCCTGCTCCATCTGTAGTATATATACTACACCATGTTCATCGTCTGCTCTATTTTTTCCGGCTCGCGGATGATGTTACTTTGTATCAACAAAACGGTTAATGACAAACAACATGCTGGCGATACTCCTGGTAGAAGATTCAACGCTCATCAGAGAGCGGCTAAGCAGTATGTTGACGGAATTGAAGAATGTAGCAGAAGTACAGGAAGCCGGCAATTACGAAGAAGCACTGGGAATATTGCAGGAAGGGAAAACAGATGTGGTAATCCTCGATATTGGGTTGCCAGGCAAAACCGGGATCGATGTGCTCCGTGTCATCAACCAGCAACAATGGGAACTCAAAGCATTCGTACTCACCAACCAGGTAGATAATTATTTAAAGAAGCTTTGCCTGTCACTGGGAGCAACTGATTTTCTGGATAAATCCAAAGACTTCGATAAAATACCCGGCCTTATCACTGGCCTGTAAACGATATACTTTTTTGCTTTTTTCATAAATTAAGGTTTAATGTTTAATGGTAATGGTTCGTATCCTTAGCTGTGTGCTGCCTGTGATGTTTTGACCCAAAAGGCCCAACAAACAGGAAAACGCGTGCATGAATTTGTTGTCACCGATCTTTCCTAAAAGCATTATTTGGCAGCGCACAGTTTTTGGTAATCTACTTGAACCGCATTCCTTACAAGTTGACCCCTATATCAATTACCCCGCTATAAAATCCAGCCATGCAGCCATATTTACTATTTGATTCGCAACGCAAACAATCCCCGGTCTTCAGCCAGCCCAAAGACCAGCCTATCTATTCCTTCCCTTTGACAGGCCAGCAGGAAAAACATGAGCAGGAACTGGCGCAGGAAAGACAAAAACATCAAAAAGAAACGAAGAAAGCCATTGCTGCAGCGCAGCGAAAAGAACGCAAGCGCATAGCTCACGAGCTGCACGATAATGTGAACCAGTTGATGATGGTAGCCAAGCTCACACTGGAAGCAATGGAATTGCCCGACGGATTTAATCAGCAACTACAGGGTAGGGCATTGGGATCACTGTTGAAAGCAATAGATGAGGTGCGTAATCTATCTTCCAGATTGACTGGTCAGCCCAGGAAAGAACAAACATTGATGGAAGATATCAACACGTTGGTAGATGAGATCAGCTATACACAGACCTTCTCGATCACGTTTTCTTCTGATAACAGCAATTATGAATTACTGTCATCTCCCAAAAAGACAGCTTTGTTCCGCATCATCCAGGAACAAATGACCAATACGATCAAATACAGCAAAGCATCGAAGGTGAAAATCTCCCTGAAGCTGGAAGATGGAATTGTACATCTCTGCATAAAAGACAACGGTATCGGCTTCGACTTGCAACAAGCAACGGTAGGAGTGGGCCTGCCCGGAATTTATGAGCGGGCCAGGACATTCAGAGGAGAGGCTGTCGTACAGTCAGGTCAGGGGCGTGGCTGCTCACTGTCGGTCCGCATACCGTTTCACGATAACAACATGGCAGCTTAAATAGCTTACTGCCCCATCCGCATATTATCGATCAACCTCACTTCCCCCAAAAAGGCAGCAATGAGCGCCACCAGGTGCTGTTGCCCATCCCAGCTATCCTGGGGAGCCAGCGTGTCGGCATCCGCCAACGCGATGTATTCAACCTTAAAACCTTCCTGCTCCAGTATACTGGCTGCTTCGGCCTGTAGTGGCGCGAGCGTCCCTTTAGTCAGGTGCTGTCGTATATGCTCCAGCGCCCGGTAAATGGCGGTGGCTTTTTTCCTGTCTGCCTCCGGCAACCGCATATTGCGGCTACTCATGGCCAGCCCGTCGGCCTCCCGGATCGTGGGCACAGCCACAAACTCCGTGTCCATCTTCAAATACTTCAACAGCCACTTCACCACCATACATTGCTGGTAATCCTTCTGGCCCATAAACAACTGATCGGGCCGCACCTGCTGCAACAGCCTGGCCATTACCTGGCACACACCCTGAAAGTGACCCGGCCGGAATTGCCCTTCCAGGATCGTTTCAAGATAACCCAGGTCATAATGTTCCAACTGGTGCATACCCTGTGGATACATTTCGTCCACAGATGGCAGGAAAAGAATATCTGTACCCACCTTCTCCAGTTGGGAGATGTCCTTGTCGAGCGTCTTGGGATACTTCTTATAGTCGTTGGGATCGTTGAACTGCGTGGGGTTCACAAAAATGCTGCAAACCGTGATGTCTATATGTTTTTGAGCTTCCTTCACCAGGGTAAGATGCCCCTCGTGAAGCGCTCCCATTGTGGGAATGAAGCCTGTTTTTCGTTGCATCGATCCTTGCTGCTCCAGATACTTTCTCAGTGCGGCAGCCTGCTTAAAAATGATCATTTTGAGCGATTTAAAGGCATGGGATAGGCTATGCCCCCCATTTTTCTAATAAAATACCTTAACTTTGCACCCTGTTTTTAAAAATGGTTATCCGCAACCAATTATAATCATAATGCTGACAAAGAAAAGAATTTTATTTATTGCCAACGAAATGTCTCCATACCTGGAGCTGACGGAATTCTCGGAAACTGTTAACCGGCTGGCGATAAAAGCAAATGAAGGTGGTTTCGAAGTTCGTTGCATTATGCCCCGCTTTGGGGTGATCAATGAGAGGCGGCACAGGCTCCATGAAGTAGTACGGTTATCTGGTATTAACGTCTCTGTTGACAATGATGATTTTCCCCTCCAGATCAAAGTGGCTTCCCTGCCCAACGCCCGTCTACAGGTTTATTTCCTCGACAATGAAGACCTGTTCAAACGCAAGTCCATATTCCACGACGATGACGAAAAATGGTTCGACGACAATGGTCTGCGTACCGTTTTTTTCTGCAAAGGCGCCCTGGAAACCGTTAAGAAGTTTGGCTGGCCTCCAGACATTATTCACTGCAGCGGCTGGATGACCGGTCTTATTCCCCTGTATCAAAAAACGGCCTATAAAAAAGAGCCCGTATTTGCCCACAGCAAAGTGATCTATACCATCGGTAATAACAGTTTTAAGGAAAAACTGGGTCCCAATTTCCTGAAGTTGGCCAACATCAGCCCAAACATCAAGGATAAAGACCTGGAGCCCTTCAAAGAGCTTAACAACACAGCCTTGATGCGTGGTGGCGCTGCCTATGCAGATGCCGTGACATTTGGCGCTGAAAAGGTCGACAAGAAACTGGTAGAGGAGTTTGGTAAGGTGAAAGGTAAAAAGGTACTTACCTATAATGCTGAGTCCGATTTAACAGACTATTTGCAATTGTATTCCGACCTTGCCAAATAGGCTTTAATTCCGTAAACTGTTAACAATCACTACGTGAATAGGAAATTTTCTCTATTTGTCATTACTGCTTTGGCCGGTTTGATGTTCTATACTTCTTGTACCAAAATAGATACAACCGACCTTGGAAATGAACTGATCCCGGCTGTAGATAACGTACATACATTTGAAACGATCCTCGACGTTGAAACAGATAACTTCCGGTTTCCCGACACTACCCGTATTACCGGTTCCTCCTTACATGCCCTCGGTATCATAGGAGATGATCCCGAATTTGGAAGCACACAAGCTTCCGTTTGGGCTGCTTTCAATCCCAGTTCCTATGGAGTTCACCCATTTGCTGTTAATGACTCCGTTATCATAGATTCCATTGTATTATCATTGGCGACCGGCGGAGTATATGGCGATACCAACTCCATCGAGCGTTTTGAAGTATTTGAGATCGATCCTGCTCCCGGTAATTTCAAAGATTCTGTTTACCGTATCAGCGAAAATGAATTTGCTGTAACCGGCGGGCAGATCGGCAGCCGGGATATAGATTTCAATTTGCTGAATGACTCACTGATCTATATTGAAAAAACGGACACGGTGAGGACTGCCAATGAGTTGCGGATCAAACTGGATACTGCCTGGGGTCGCCGTTTCGTGAACTACGATACAGCTGTTCAGTATAAAACGGATTCTGCCTTCAAGACATACTTTAGGGGACTGGCTATTAAAGCAAGCAGTGCTTCTCCTACAAAGACGGGCCTTGCTTATGTAAGCCTTGCCAGTACTACCAACACCAAGCTCACATTCTATACCCGTGTACAAAATAATGGCGTCATCGACACCACTACTACGGTATTTAGCTATACTGACGGAAATCAGGCCAACCTCATCCGTCGTAATGAAGCACACAATTATTTGACCTATCTCAACAATGGGACGCCCAATGATGATAAGGTATACCTGCAAACAGCCCCAGGTTCTTTTGCTACTGTAAAGGTCCCCGGTCTGGATACCTTCAAGAATGTAAACCGGACTATACACCGTGCAGAGCTGATCATAGAGCAGGTTACTTCTGCACTGGATAACATCTATACCCCTCCTTCGTTGTTGTTCATCGATGCCATCAATGCAGCAGGCGACTCTACCTTTACCATCCGGAATGACTTTATTTACACGGGTCAGGGAAATGGGTATGATGTAACTAATTTAGGCGGCGCTTTGAATAATAAGAAATATGTATTTAATTTGACCCGCTATTTGCAAAGTGTAGTAACCAGGAAATTGCCTTATTATACCTTGCGGATCTACTCACCGTTCTTTGCTGATCCATGGTATCAGCTGCCTGACGGAAAATCGAATGCTTTGCCCAATTTTGTATTCGTAAACAGTCCAATTGCCAATGGTAGGTTGGTAGCCGGAGGCGGCAATCACCCTACGCAAAAGATGAGAGTTCGAATTATTTATTCTAAAATTTAAGTTGGACGCTTATCTTTGCGCCTGTTTGGAATAATCCATTAAACATTCTGAATTTCAACCTTTATCAAATCAAACAATCATGCCGTATTTATTTACATCGGAGAGTGTGTCGGAAGGGCATCCCGATAAAGTAGCCGATCAGATCTCTGATGCGCTTATCGATAACTTCCTCGCATTTGATCCTCAGTCTAAAGTAGCCTGCGAAACGTTGGTAACTACCGGACAGGTAGTACTGGCTGGTGAGGTTAAGTCTGGCGCTTACCTGGATGTTCAGGAGATTGCCCGGGCTGTGATCCGCAAAATTGGTTACACCAAGAGCGAGTACATGTTCGAAGCAAGCTCTTGTGGCGTATTGTCTGCTATCCATGAACAATCAGCTGATATTAACCAGGGTGTTGATCGTAAGAAGAAAGAAGAGCAAGGCGCTGGCGACCAGGGTATGATGTTTGGTTATGCCACCAATGAAACAGAGGATTACATGCCCCTGGCATTGGACCTGGCTCACAAGCTGCTGCTTGAGTTGGCTGTTTTGAGAAGGGAAGGAAAACAGATCAAGTACCTGCGTCCTGATGCAAAGAGCCAGGTAACCCTGGAATACGATGACAACAACAAGCCTGTGCGCATTGATGCCATCGTAATCTCTACTCAGCACGATGACTTCGCTGCTGAAACCAAGATGCTGGACCAGATCAAGAAAGATGTGGTAAACATCCTGATCCCCCGCGTTAAAGCTAAATACAAGAAATACGCTCACCTGTTCAATAACAAGATCAAGTATCACATCAACCCCACTGGTAAATTCGTGATCGGTGGACCACACGGTGATACAGGTCTTACAGGCCGTAAGATCATCGTAGACACCTACGGTGGTAAAGGTGCACACGGTGGTGGTGCCTTCAGCGGTAAAGATCCTTCCAAGGTTGACCGCTCTGCAGCCTACGCTACCCGTCACATTGCCAAGAACCTCGTTGCTGCCGGTATCTGCGAAGAAGTACTGGTACAGGTTTCTTACGCAATCGGTGTGGCACAACCAATGGGTATCTACATCAATACCTACGGTACTGCCAAGGTTAACATGAACGACGGTGAGATATCTAAGATCGTTTCTGAAGTATTCGATATGCGTCCTTACTTCATCGAGCAGCGCCTGAAATTGCGCAACCCGATCTACAGTGAGACTGCTGCTTATGGACACATGGGCCGCAAACCTGAAGTAGTGGAAAAGACATTTACTTCACCAGATGGCAAAACAATTAAGAAGAAAGTGGAGCTGTTTACCTGGGAGAAGCTGGACTATGTAGCTAAGGTTAAAAAGGCATTTAGTTCCAAATAGTTGCTGAAAAAAACAGAAGGGCTCCCGACTTAAGTCGGGAGCTTTTTTATTTTATCTATTTTCGCCCCATGAATGAACACCATAATCCCTGGCAGGTAAAAGGAGAAAAGAAGATCTACGACAACCCCTGGATTGGCGTCACGGAATACGATGTGATCAATCCTTCAGGGGGAAAAGGGATATATGGTAAAGTACATTTCAAAGGGCTGGCTATTGGCGCCTTTCCATTGGATGAGCAACTGAACACCTGGCTGGTAGGGCAGTACCGCTTTACGATCAACCAGTATAGCTGGGAAATACCAGAGGGAGGCGGAGCGCTGGATGTGGAGCCAGTACTGTCGGCCCAAAGAGAATTACTGGAAGAAACAGGCCTGGTAGCTAAAAGCTGGACGAAGCTCATGGAGATGCATTTGTCCAACTCTGTGTCCGATGAGCATGCGATCATCTATCTTGCACGGGAATTGAGCCAGGAAACAGCCTGCCCCGAAGAAACTGAACAATTGCAGGTGCGTAAAGTGCCGTTTGAAGAAGCTTACCGCATGGTAGAGCAGGGACAGATCACCGACTCCATGTCGGTAGCAGCCATTTTAAAAGTAAAACTGATGTTAGCCGATGGACGGATATCATAAGAAACCAGGCATTAAGAAATCCTCCCTGATCATTGGGCGGCAACCGATCATTGAAGCCATTCAATCAGGTCGTCCTATCGATAAGATATTATTCCAGCGCAACGTGGCTGGTGACTCTATTGGCACCATCCGCCAGCTTGCACGTGATAACAACATTCCTATACAGCAGGTGCCCCCCGAGAAGCTGCATGCCCTTACCAAAGCAAATCACCAGGGCTGTATTGCCATTGCCGGGCTGGTCCAGTACCTCGACCTGCAACAGGTGATAGACCATGTAGTAGGCGCCGGTGAAACTCCCTTGTTTATTATGCTGGACGGGGTGACCGATGTACGCAACATCGGCGCTATTGCCCGCACGGCAGTATGCTGCGGCGCACAGGCGCTTATAATTCCTGATAAAGGAGTAGGCGCGTTGAATGAAGAAGCCATGAAGTCATCGGCTGGCGCACTTGAAAAAGTGCATGTATGCCGCGTCGGTAGCCTCATGAAAGCAGTAGATACCCTACATCTCAATGGCATCAAAGTATATGCTTCAGAAATGACAGCCACCAAGATGGTATTTGAACTGCCTTATACTGAACCCTGCTGCGCCATCATGGGCAGCGAGGACAAAGGCGTGTTCCCGGGCTTACTGAAGATCTGCGATGATGTATTCAAAATACCCATGGCAGGTGATTTCGAATCACTCAATGTTTCAGTAGCTGCAGGTATCATACTCTATGAGGCTATGAAGCAGCGATTGTAATACGCTTAATCAAACCTTTCAAACTTCTTTCCTGTCCATTTAAACAGATGGTCTGATATCGTATAGTTGCCTGTCTTGTAAGATTGGGCAACAAACTCTTTTAGCTTAGCGATCCCCGCTTTATCATTGCTGCCTGTTATCAGAAGTAGATCCCTGGAGGGGACGGCCATTACAAAGTCGCCTTTTACGGGGAAGTATTCCCTGTTCCAAAGTCCGGGTGGCAGAATAAGGCTGGCTTCGTAGTTGCCTCCGGCCGTTACCATATATACACCGTCTCCACCATGGATCTTGGCGTTTGATAGCACTTTGTCAAGGTTCCGTATAGCAATAGACCTCAATGAGTCTTTGGAAATGTTTAGTTTTTTAAAGTTTTCATCAGTCAGGTAGCGCATACTGCTCTCTGTGTCCTGTACATAAGTAATCAATAACTCACTGTTGTATTTTTCTGAAACAAGGGGAGCGGGTTTTTCTTGTTCTTTCTCTGTGATGCTCTTACTTACTTCTTCGAGGTAATTGGCAGGCTTGATCACAGGAATAATCTCTGCTGTATTAATCCCTTTGTTTTCGAACTTGAAGAGGTCTGCGGTGGAAGCAAGGTATCTCCGGAAGATGCTTTGTATAGAATCGGGCTCTGTCTCATAGGCAACATAGATATTATCAATGAAATGCTTGAACCCGATGCTGTCTCTCATAGCTGTAATGGAAAGGTCGCTATTCAGCTCGAATTTGAAAGTGGGATATACTTTGCTTAAAGTATCCATGTATACTTTTGCAAATTCTTCTTTCGACATTGCGGAAGGCCTGGAATTACAACTCAGGATCAATAAAAAGGATAGGACGGTTAATAAAGGGCGCATATTGGTTAGGGGTTGCTTTTATCCCCTTAAAATATCACTTACTTTTCATTTTTGCAAGTGGGCTTAACACCTCCTCCTAAAACCTGCTCCTGATCCTGCTCTGTTGGCTGCTATCTAAATAGCTGATAGGGATGCATGTCAGGTTGAATGAATTCATGCCTGACATGCATGGTTAGGTTAAAAAGCTTTCTTCTCTACCTGCGGATACTGAATACCCAATTGTTCCAGGTAGGTTTTATACTTTGAAGGATCGTAATAGTATTTCTTCAACAGCGGTTTGAACTGGTCCATGGTCTTCTTGTTCAGGTGTGTGGCGGGTGGGGTGGTAGCCTCCACAAAAGGAATGTACTTCACTTCTTTGGTTTGCACATTTTTGTAGTAATCCCACGCATCGGTAATTGATTTTGGATTGGTAAGCATATCCAACAGCGTAGCGGCAATTACTTTACTGCCTGCCAGTACGCCTTTATGGGCAATTGGAGTAGCCATGGAGATGGCGTCTACCCAACTATGTCCGGGTGTGCCGGGAATATTGGAAGGATAGCGGAATACAACGGTAGGTACATTCCAGGCAATGTCGGCAATATCATCACTACCGCCACCGGAAGAGAATTGAACTGGGCCGTTGAGTGTGTCCAGCTTCATGGCAAGTCCGTCGATGGGTTCACCACGTTGGGTTTTCTTGGGAGCGCCAGACATTTTCTGTACAGCTCTTGCCAGCCGCTGATCAGCTGAATCCCAGGTGGGCAGGCCAACAGTTTGTATGTTCTTATATACCAACTCTGCAATAGGTTTATTGAAATGCCCTGGCCAGGCGGTGCCTAATAATTTATGGGATACAGTAGTGCCTGTCATGGCGGCTACCGATTTGGCATACAGTATAGCGTCATCGTACATCGCTTTGATGTCCTCATAAGTCCTTTCCCGCAGGTAATACCACACTGATGCTTTGGAAGGCACTACGTTGGGCTGATCGCCACCATCGGTGATCACATAGTGCGAGCGTTGTGTAGGCTTCAGGTGTTCTCTTTTAAAGTTCCAGGCAATGTCCATCAACTCTACAGCATCGAGCGCGCTCTTACCACGCCAGGGTTGCCCTGCTGCGTGTGCAGCATTTCCTTCAAACTTAAACTCTACAGATACGAGGCCATTATTGCCGGCGTCGCCCCAGGAGACACCCATGTTGCTGCCTACGTGTGTAAAGAGGCAAGCGTCTACATTTTTGAAATAGCCATCGCGGATATACCAGGCTTTGGAACCAACTACTTCTTCAGCCACCCCGGGCCAGATGATCAGGGTGCCGGGCAACTTCTCCCGCTCCATGATCTTCTTTACTTCAATCGCCGATAGGATCACGAGTGGTAATCCGGAATTATGTCCTTCACCATGACCGGGCGCATCTTCCACAATGGGCTCTTTATAAGCAACGCCTGGTTTTTGTGAGGCCTTGGGAATACAATCTACATCACTGCCCAGCGCGATCACCGGTTTGCCATTACCCCATTTCGCCATCCAGGCAGTGGGTATGCCTGCAATTCCTTTTTCGATGGTAAAGCCATTCTTTTGGAGGATGCCGGTGAGGTAGGCTGCGCTCTCTTCTTCCTGGAAACCCAGTTCGGAAAAGCTGAACACCATGTCTACCATTTCCTGGGCCGTCTTATACTTCCCGTCTAATGACTTGATCGTTTCCTTTTTCCAGGTCTCCACTTTGGGATTGGGTGCAGTCGGGGCATTTTGTGCGCAGAGTGTACCGGATAAGATCAAGGCAGTAAGACACAAGGTTATTAGTCTTGAATAAAACATAGTTAGTGTTGATTTGAGTAATGTAAACCGGGCTTCGGTACCTTCCGGTTGGCAGGTACAGGCAAGTAATGGTTGATGAGATGTCCAAGATAAGAAAAAAGGAGGTCAGGTCTTTACTTTTGTTTGGAGTACCTGGTACGTCTGATAACCCTGCCTTCCTGATCATATGTTATCCATACCCCCGTCTTCTTAGGTATTAAAACGGTGAAGCTATAATACATCGGAGGATAGAATACATCGGTTTTTTGTGTTAACACAGTATCCGTTCCGCCCCAACTTAAAGTGTCGCTTGTAGCAAATCCTGTTTTATAATCTATCGGAGTCAGACGGCGGTAGAAAGATGAATCTGACTTCGATAAAGAGAAATAGCTTTCTGTCTTGAGTTGTCCATCGGGATAGTATTCCTTCCACGCACCTGTTTTGAAATACCGGTAATAATAGCCTGACCGTTTTAATTGGCCGGAAGGGTAGAATTCTTCAAGCTTACCGGTAGCAAATCGGCCATTATGTGGCAATATCCACGCAATCTGTCCACCGGGATAATAAGCTACAAATGAATCACAATTCTGAAGATAAACCGGATCTAACTTTTGCCGGCTGGAAAGTTTCCCGTCTCTATAAAATTGATAGAAGTTCCAATGCTTGTATGTAGAATCATAATGGCCATAACTTTTGATTACTCCGTTCTCATAAAAAGTAGAATCAACAATACGCTGGGCAAAGCCAACTGCAACACTCAGTAAAGCTATCAGCAAGGTGAAGAATGATTTCATGGTTGGTGCTTACCTGCTCATTTAGAAATTCCATAAAGTTTTTATCTGCTCTGCGCAGGCTTGCAGGAACGCAATATCTGCTTCGTGGAAGGCGTCTTTGGAATGGCTTTCTACATCGATGGTGCCTACTACTTCATTGGTGACGGGTGAAAATATAGGAATGATTATTTCTGATTGGGTTTTGTCGAAGGTAGTCAGGTAATCAGGGTCTTTGCTTACATCCTCTACTACAACCACCGCTTTATTGGCAACGGCTTTACCGTTCAATCCTTTGTTGCGTGGAAAAACAGGTACGGCAGGTGTTTCACCAGTAGATGCGATCATGCTGATGTGTTCTGCAGAAACATCGTACAATCCCACCCACACATATCCTTTCGACGCACTGATCAGTGTTGCAATACTCTGGGCTTTGGTGATACGGTCTGTGTCTGCTTGTAATATGTCGGTAAATGTGTTTTCCATGACATGAAGTTGTGATGCCTGAGGGAGTGGTTTTACTTGCTGAAGGATTGGTCTTGGATCTTAAACTCACCATCTGACAATGCTTTCAGCTTGAACTCATATTCGACCGTACCTCGCTCGTGAACCGCCGTGTAGGTGAGCTCAACTGTTTTACCATCATGGGTTGTATTATTGGTAGTCGTTTTAGTCAGGTTGATCTGTGTAATATTACCTACCTCATTGGACAGTTTTTCCATTACTGCAAACATCTTTGGAAACTGCTCTTCGGGAATAGCTGACTTTAGGTAAAAGGACTTTAAGCTATCATATTTTTTAGCCTTATAAAATGCCCAATACTTATCCATCATGGCGATGGGCTTTTTTGTATCGGGCAGGCTACAGCCAATAAACAGGGTTATACAGGCAATGAGAATATAGCTGTTTTTAAGCATGGATGTTTTTTAGGGTTGTACGCAGGTGTTTATGATCGTTACCGGTATGAATATAAGCATATTATGGCATATTTCTACTCTATCAAACGCTTGTCGGTGATCACATAGTATCCCAGGGCTCCTTCGGATACCGTTAGTGCAACTTTGTATTCATCCAGGATTTCAGTGCCACAGGGAAAGTTTATCCTGGTAGGTATATCATTCAGTGAAACGACTACATATGGGTACCTGCATTTACGTTTCCTTTTATTGACGTATTCCTTTTTCAGTAGTGTGGGGATTACTTGCTTTTCATCTTCACTTTTGAAGTAGTAGTTAATGGCATTAACTGCAAAGAAAGGCACTGGCACGCCTGCCATGATCCCAAGGAAGAGCGTCAATGATATATACCAGCTCAGCCCCCATTCGTGCCGGAATCTACGCCATAGCCAGGCAATAATTGTAACAGCAATGGATGCACCTGCAAGTGCTGTGAGCCATAGTATGCGGTTAGGTATAAATGTATCTTCAGCCAGCTTGACTCCCCAAATAAAAAGAAGAATTCCGGCTATTAGAATGCCGTAAGCCAGATTCGTCTGGTACTTATCGTCTTCATTTGAGGTGAAGCTTTGGTTCCTTGCGGGGCCTTGTCGTTTCCGCTTGCTTTTCTTTCCCAAGGGGTTAAGGTTGTTTACAAATCTATTAGTGGTCTTCCGGTTCAATTCGTTACAGGGTATTGAAAATATCGTTTTTTGCCTGGATGGGCAAGGGGAGGGCCATTACCGCAGGATTATTACCTTTGCTCCCCAATACGCTATTATGAACCAACCGGTAAAACTGATAGAATGTCCCCGGGATGCCATGCAGGGCTGGAAGCATTTTATTCCTACTCCGCAAAAGGTGGAGTATCTCAACGCCCTGTTGCAGGTAGGATTCGATACTTTGGATTGTGGAAGTTTTGTATCTCCCAAAGCCATTCCGCAGATGGCTGATACCGCAGCGGTGATCCCCCAACTGGACCTTTCCGGCTCGAAGACGAAACTGCTGACCATTATTGCGAATGAACGGGGTGCGGCGGATGCGGTGGTGTTTGACCAGATATCCTATCTCGGGTTTCCTTTCTCGGTGTCCGAAACATTTCAGCAACGTAATACCAATAGCTCCATCGAGGAATCACTGGAAAGGGTGGAGGAGATACAGAATCTTTGTATCAAGACGGGCAAGCAATTGGTGGTTTATATTTCCATGGGCTTCGGCAATCCTTATGGCGATCCTTATTCGCCTGAGATCGTGTTTGAATGGGTCGATAAAATGGTGGCGATGGATATTGGCATTATTTCTTTGGCGGATACGGTAGGGGTGGCTACGCCGGAGCAAGTGGGCTCAATAACCAGGTACCTGGTCGACACCTTGCCCGATACGGAGATTGGCGTGCACCTTCATTCTACTCCTTTCAATCAACAGGCCAAGCTGGAGGCAGCGGTACAGGCAGGCTGCGGCCGCTTCGACGGCGCTTTAAAAGGTATTGGCGGTTGTCCCATGGCCGATGACGAGCTGGTGGGTAATATGAATACGGAATGGATGATCCCTTATTTTGAACAACAGGGTTTGTTGCCTGTGCTTAATAAGGAAGCCCTGCAACGTTGCAGCGTGCTGGCCGATAAAATATTTATTAGTTAGTTTCTATTGACGACTTTCAATTCTCTGCTTCATGGATTTCATGTTAGATATAAATATTCCCGCTCCGCCTGTTACGATCAATTACCGCGAGCCTATCATGCTTACGGGTTCCTGTTTTACGGAGCATATCGGTAATAGCCTGCAGGAACTGAAGTTCAGTGTGCTGCAAAACCCCAATGGTATTCTTTTCGATCCGGCCAGCGTGGCGGCCAGTCTTGTATCTTACGTGCAGAACAAGCAATATACTGCTGATGATCTTTTTTACCTCAATGAGGTATGGCAAAGCTGGCAACACCATAGCCGCTTCTCTCATATCGATCAGCAAAAGGTGATACAACACATCAATGCTTCGCAGCAGCGGGCTCATGAGTTTCTGAAGAAGGCCAAATGGCTCATCATCACGTTGGGCAGCTCCTTTTCTTACCGGTTAACGGACCAGGCACCTGCTGTTACACATGTGGGCGTAAATACTTTTTCCACCGTAGGTAGTAAAGATGAAGCGGTAGCCAACTGCCACCGGGCGCCCGGTCAGTGGTTTCGCAAGCACCTGATGACGATCGAGGAGACTAATAGTGTGCTGGATAATAGTCTGTACCAGGTATTCAAATTCAATCCCGACTTACGGGTGATTTTTACAGTAAGCCCGGTGCGTCATATACGGGACGGCGTAGTAGACAATAACCGCAGCAAGGCGCGTTTAATGGAAGTGGTGCATCACCTGGTTAACAAGTTCGACAGACTGTATTATTTCCCGGCTTATGAGCTGGTGATCGATGTGTTGCGTGATTACCGGTATTATGATGTAGATATGGTGCATCCCAATTACCCGGCTACCAGTTTTGTGTTGGAAAAGTTCATGAAGCATTATACAGATGCGGAGGCCCAGCAACTTGCTGGCGAAGTACAGAAGATCGTTATTGCCCGCAAGCACAAGGCTTTTCATCCAGATACGCAAGCGCACAAGAGATTCTTAAAAGCCCACCTTGATAAAGCAAAGGAGTTGCAGGAAAAGCATTCATTCCTGAATTTACAGGAAGAGATCGAGTACTTTGGAAAGTAATACGGAATTGGGCTAAAGCCCGGAAAACTTTTGATTGTTGTGATCCCGGCCCTAAAGGGCCGGGCAATTGTTGCAGCTTATAATACGCTTACAAATTCTTCTAATTTCTCCAGTAAGATCAGTTGATTGAGTGCCCGGTTCAGGTTTTGTTCCGGATAGTCTATTTTGTAATACACATCATTGTTGAGGAAGTCGGTAACAAAGCGGAGTGATTGCATGTACACCATCATCAGTCCGGCTTTGTGAATGTTTTCTTTCTCGACAGGCGTGAAGTTATCACCAATACCGTCGAGGTAGCCGGCAATGATGGCTTTGTAGAAATCTGCATTGATAGCAATCTCTTCCCACTGTGTGCTGTTCTCATCCTGTGTGGCGCTCATGCTACGGATCATATCGCCTACATCAGAAAAGTAGAGGCCAGGCATCACCGTGTCAAGGTCTACCGGGCACAAGGCCTGGTGGCTAACAGTGTCCAATAAGATATTGCTCAGCTTACAGTCGTGGTGCATTACCCTTGTGTGGTAATCTGCCGGGTGTTGTTGTATAAATTCGTAAAAATCTACCAGCTTTTTGCGCTGTCGCAGCTCGGCTATTACGTGTGTAGACTTTAGCAGTCTTCCTATGGCAGCCTGACTTACTGCTTGCTCAAACTGGGCGTAGCGTAAGGCGAGGTCGTGGAAATGGGGTATGATGATTTTTAACCGGGTAGTATCTATGGCATTCAGTGAGCGCGTGAAATGACCAAAGCACTGGGCTGTTTTGTATACTTCTGCTGTCGTTTGGGGAATGGTTTGTGTATAGGACCCTCTCACAAAACTGGTAGCCCGCCAGAAAGAGCCTTGTCCATCTTCCCAAAACCATTGTCCTGCAAGCGTAGGAACCAGGGGCGCTATGTATAACCCATTATGGGCGGCGATGCTTTCATACACCAGGCGATAGTTATGGATAATGTTTTCCGGCTGCTTGAACATGTGGCGGTTGATGCTTTGGAGCACGATGGAGCCATTGCCATTGGCGCCAATAAAATCCACTTTATAGGTATGATGGATCAATCCATTGCCCAGTTTGTTGATCACTGGTTGCCCATGTCCAAATTGCCGGGCCGCCGCTTCTAATATAGTATCATTCATAAGTGATGCCTGTACGTAAATCAAATCTTTCCTTTCAACTGGCAAGCTTTTCATCGTTCCTGACTAATACTGGTCGTCCAAAGCAAAATCGTTCTTCCGGTACATCCATTGTCCGCTGCTGAAGTCGGGGAATTCAACTGTTTCATTACCCAGCTCGATGCTCATTTCACTGAGAGGTGTAATGGCGCTCCAGGCGGCTGCATCGTATACGTCCATGGGGGTAGCTGTTTTGCGTTTGATGGATTCAACGAATGCGTGCAGTACAAAGAAGTCCATGCCGCCGTGACCAGCGCCTTCAGTTTCTTTGCTCCAACGCTTCCACAAGGGGTGATCATATTTGTCCAGGTAGCTTTTGGCTTCTTCCCACGCGTGTGCTTTAGGGCTTACACCTTCGATGTAGATAGACTTGTTTACGTCCATCCACAGGCCTTTTGTGCCTTGTACCCTGAACCCTAAGGAGTAGGGGCGGGGCAGGTTGGTATCGTGTTGCAGGAGTACTGTTTCTCCGTTGGCACAACGGATCATCGTTGTCACCACATCACCCAGTTTAAATTCTACCTTGGCGTTGGGGTGTTGTTCTCCGCCTTTCTTTACGATATAGTCATGCAATCCTCTTGCTTTTGTAGAGAAGCTGGATAGTGACACAAACCGGTTGCCGCGATTGATATCGATCATAGTGGCTACTGGTCCGATGCCGTGGGTGGGGTAGAGGTCGCCATTGCGGTGCACAGAGTGGTTGGTGCGCCACTTCGCTTCTGAGAAGCCTTTGTCGCCAAACTCCACACCACCGCCGTAAGGGTCTTTTCCGTTGTTGAACTTTACTTCGCGCAGGTCGTGCTGGTAGCCTCCCTGCAGGTGAATGAGTTCTCCAAACAATCCCTGGCGTACCATGTTCAGCACAGCCATTACATCGCGGCGGTAGCAAACGTTTTCCAGCATCATCACTTGTGCATGGTGTTTTTCTGCTGCTTTTACTACGTCCCAATGGTCCTGGAGGGTAATGCCGAGCATCACTTCTGTGCCTATATATTTAATACCTGCTTCGAGGGCGCCAAGGATCATGGGGGCATGCAATTCCCAGGGTGTGGCGATCAGCACGCCATCCAGGTCTTTCAACTCTACGAGCTTTTTCCAGGCGTTCACATCTCCTTTGAATATTTTGGGGGCGGGCTTGCCGCTTTTCTTAATGAGGTCTGCTGTCATTTGCAGCATGCGTTCGTCGACATCGCAAATAGCGGTTACTTCCACATCGCTGCGGCGCAAGGCGTTGTCGAGGTGGTTCTGTCCGCGCATTCCTACGCCGATAATACCCAAACGCACTTTTTGTTGTTGTGCAAATAACTGGCTGGCGGGCAGGATGGCAAATCCGGCAGTGGCGAGGCCGGCATTTCTTACGAACGTTCTGCGATTCATGCTGATTTTTTTGGTGTGCATTAGTCCATAAGGCCTGGCCTTCATGGACAGGCGGCAAAGTAGAGAAAATTGCCGAAATGCAGGCCCATAGGGCAAAATCTTGCGCAATCGTATGCAGCGCGGACGAATGATATACCTCAACCCCATTAATAAAAAAGCCTTCAGGATCAAGCGTCCTGAAGGCTAACAAATTGTTATCAATTGTACTGGTTATTACATACGCTCCGGAACCCTGATGCCCAGGATCTGCATGCCTGAGGCAATGATGTTGACTGTGATCTGTACTATTTGTAACCGTAGTTGTTTTTTCTCATTCGATTCTGCATTAACGATAGAGTGCTCTGAATAGAATGAGTTGAACGTTTGCGCCAGTTTAAATATGTAGCTGGCAATAACTGATGGATTGTGTTCTACTCCAGCTTGTTCAAGAATGGCAGGGTATTGCTCTGCCAATGTGATTACTGCTTTTTCCAGTGGGAACAGGTCTTTGCTCACGGCCGTCTTGTCGCCGCTATTGTTAGCAGCTTCTTTGCGCAGGATCGATTTGATACGGGCGTGTGTGTATTGAATGAACGGTCCGGTGAAGCCATGGAAGTCGATAGACTCTTCCGGATTAAATACCATTCTCTTTTTGGGATCTACGCGCAGCAGGAAGAATTTCAATGCGCCGAGGCCAATGGTATCGTATAAGGAAGCCAGCTCGTTTTCATTGAAGTCTTTTACCTTGCCCAGCTCTTCTGTTTTCTGTTGGGCTATCTGTACCATGCCATCCACGAGATCGTCGGCATCTACTACTGTTCCTTCGCGGCTTTTCATTTTACCTGTTGGCAGTTCCACCATACCATAGCTCAGGTGATAAATGCCATCGGCTGCAGGCAATCCCAGCTTTTGTGCAATTAGTTTCAGTACTTTGAAGTGGTAGTTCTGCTCGTCGCCTACTACATAGATGCTTTGGTCGCACTTGTATTCTTCGTATTTGAAAACAGCGAGACCGATATCCTGTGTTATATATACAGACGTGCCATCTCTGCGGCGTACGATCTTTTGGTCCAGTCCATCTGCTGTAAGGTCGATCCACACGCTGCCATCTTCTTTTTGGAAGAAGACGCCTTTCTTCAATCCTTCTTCCACGAGGTCTTTTCCCAGCAGATAGGTGTCGCTTTCGTAATAGGTTTTATCGAAATCGCTGCCAATGCGTTTGTAGGTTGCATCGAAACCAGCATACACCCAACTGTTCATCTCTTTCCAAAGGGCCATTGTTGCCGGATCACCTTGTTCCCATTTCAGCAACATTTCCCGCACCTCTTTCATGACGGGGGTGTTGTTCCTTACGATCTCCCTGATCTCTTCGTTGATCTCGCTTGTTTTTTCGGCATTGCCTGCCAGCTGAGGAAGCTTATTCAGGAACAATTGTAATTTATCCTGGTCTTCTTTGGAAAAGCCTTCGAGGTCGCCGGCCATTACTTTTGTCAGTATGGGTGCAGTTTGTGCTTTCAGTTCGTTCTCAAACTTTACGTAGTAATCTCCCACTAGGTGATCGCCTTTGGTGTGGGTGCTTGCCGGCGTAGCGCCGTTGCCAAATTTCTGCCAGGCCAGCATGGACTTGCAGATATGAACGCCGCGGTCATTGACGATACAGGTTTTGATGACCTCATAGCCATTGGCTTTGTAAATTTCTGCAATGCTCCATCCCAGGAAGTTGTTGCGCAGGTGTCCGAGGTGGAGTGGTTTGTTGGTGTTGGGGGAGGAGTACTCCACCATTACCCGCTGACCGTGTTTGGGTTTATGTCCGTAGCTGGTATCGTTGTGATTATCCTGCAGGAACTGAAGCCAGTATGCTTCTGACAGGGTAAGGTTCAGAAAGCCTTTGATCACATTGTATTTTGTAAACAGGCTGTTGTCGGCCGCTACCAGTTTCTCGCCCAGTTCTTTGCCTAATGCTTCGGGGCTCTTTTTGAGGTTTTTTACCAGGGCAAAGAGCACCACGGTATAATCGCCTTCAAACTCCGGCTTGGTTTCTGTGATCTGGAGTGTGGATGGTTCTATATGTATTTGAAATAATGCTTCTATTTCTTTGCTTACTACCGATTGTATTGCCTGAACAACTGCCATTTTTCGATTTTGTGGCTGCAAAGGTACTGAATACAAAATTCAGAATTAAGAATCAAGAGAGTGTAGCCCCCAAAGGGGCGGAAGGCATTAAATCAAAAAGCTGCCCTTCTCAGAACAGCCTTTTGCAGATTTAGGGGTTAAACAACAAGTTCAGAATCAAATATGTGATTTTTTAAGTGATTAATTGTCAAGGTGACTTTTTATTGATCGCCGTCAAAGTATTGCTACGTAACTGACTTAGGGTCTATGCTTTATGAGTATTTGTTATATGATGGGCCGGCATAACACTAATTTGATATAAGATGGTGTTTTGCCCATGGGTGGTAGTAGTAATTGATTTACTTTTGCACCGCAAGAAAATACTGATGCTCAAGGATTCCATAACTGGCTTAATCGACTTTTTCTATCCGCCCTTCCGTAAGTACATGAACCTGCAGACGTTCCGGTATGCGGTATGTGGTGGCGGCAACACTTTACTGGATATTTTTCTCTACTGGTTGTCTTTTCACTATATATTTCACCAGGCTGATATACATGTGCCCATTTTCGGGGCGATCAGCGCCAAGATCGCGGCTTTTCTTTTTGCTTTTGCGATCAGCTTCCCCACAGGTTATTTACTGAACAAGAATATTGTATTTCCCGGCTCTTCTTTGCACGGGCGTGTGCAGTTGTTCCGCTATTTTGTGCTGGTGGTCATTTGTATCACATTAAATTATGTGTGTATTACTTTGTTCGTGGACGAGTTCGGTATTTACCCCACCGTTGCCAAGGCGCTTACCACCATTATTGTGGTCTCCTTCAGTTACCTCACACAAAAGAAGTTCACTTTCAAAATAGAAAATGCCGAAGAAAAATCTTCGGCAACTCCTACGGATAATAAATAATCGTGGCTATACTTAATGTTCTTTGGGCTGGGTCATGCTGAACCAGTTGCCTACACTATCGGTGATGATGCATTCTATGCCATAGAACTGTTCTTTGGGTTCTGATTTAAACACTACTCCTTTTGCTTTTAGCTCTTCGTAGGTTGCCCGGCAGTCAGGTGTATGGAAAACGCCTGCGCCCATTACTCCGCGTTCCAGCAGTAAATTGATGGCTTTTAGTGCGTCTTCATCAAGTCCTACTACCGGCATTATGATGATCTCCAGATCGGGCTGATCGGGTGGATTGAGGGTGAGCCAGCGATAGCCACCGCCACCATGTTCGGCGTCTTTGGGTTCTTCCTGTCCATCTTCGCAGGCGGTGTTGCCCATCATTACATCGGTATTCACTTTGAAGCCGAGTTTATTTACATAAAAGTCGTAAGCTTTTTCCTGGTCCTGCACAAACAGGGTAGTGTGTGACATTTTGGTTATCATATCGTTTTTATTTATTAATCCAAATCTATTGAATGGGCCGATAACGGCTTTATTGAATCTTGCTTTTTAGGGAAATGGGAGGTCTGAGTCCGGAAATAGAAGGTACGAAGTGGGCCGGAAGGCTGGATTATTGTATTATATTTGAAGTAAGAACATCCCGAATGGAACTTACTACTGATGTATATGAAAGGATAGTGGCGGCTAAGTTGTTCATGGACGAGAATTACCATGAGCCGATCAATCTCGATGGCATATCGGGGCAGGCCTGCTTTTCCCGGTTCCATTTCCACCGGTTGTTCAGTCGTATCTACCGTAAAACACCGCATCAATATCTTACGCGCAAAAGGCTTGACAAGGCACAGGAGCTGTTATCGCAAAATAAGGCGGTGACAGATGTCTGTAATGAAGTTGGTTTTGAAAGTATCGGCTCTTTCAGTGTATTGTTTAAAAAGGAAGTAGGCATCGGGCCGCAGCATTACCGTAATATGCAACTGATGAAAAAGCAGCAGGCTAAAGTGCAGCCTAAAACTTTCATTCCGCATTGTTTTATTCAAAGCTATAACCTCGATAAGAAATAGTTAGTGATTGGAGGGGTTCTTCCATCCTTTCAATAGTTTCTCCAGGGTGCCCTGAATCCTGTTGGCCCTTGTTTCTTCTTTTTTAGCAGTGATGATCCATTCTACGTATTCGCGCCGGTGGCTGAAGGCGAGTGCTTCAAATGCGGTGGCAGCCTTCTTGTTTTTGGAAAAGGCCTTTGCCAGGTCTTCGGGCAGGCGGATGGTCTTTGTTTTGGAATCTGCGTACTGGAATATGAGGCGTTCTTCTTTGTTGGCTGCTTTCTTCTCGTCGGCCGATGTTTTCATCCGGAATGCAAAGGATGACCAGGTGTCATTAAAGGATATCAGGTTTAGCCACTGGAAATCTGTTTTCAGCAGCATTTCCCAGCCTTTATCGCGGTTGAGGTCGGTTTGCAGTCCAGATGTTCCTTTGGGATAATAGGTCCAGCAGGTTACGGGCTCTTTCTCCGAGCTTTTTGCTGCCAACAGTTTCATCACTTTGGGCATGTCTTTTTCCATTTGGGCCTGGTTGAGGACGAACCAGTGGATTTGCTGATATTCCTTCCCGGTGCTGGTGATGGTCACGTCGTCGGGCAGGGGTGACAATATTGCTTCAAAATCGCGGGGTGCGTTGATGGTGAGCAGGGTGTAGCCTTCTTTGATCTTCAGTTTTCCGGCAAGGGTGGCAGCCATATTAACTATTTTAAGGGGAAGTTACGGAAAGGCTGTCAGGTGGGTTTCTTTGATCTTGCTTTTTGGCTGTAAAAAACGTAAATTGAGTGACCCGGTGAAAAGTTAATAAGTTGATAGGTTGATAAGGGTTTATATGTTGACATGTTGATAGGTTAATAAGGATAAAACGGGCTTTATTTTTATAATATGCTGACTTACTTTGGTTTATACGCGTTCTGCAAACACCCTAAAAGGCGTAACCCCCGCCGGTACTGCATTTGAGTCTCCTTCTCTTGCTATTGTCTTGCAATTACCTTGCTATCATCTTGCCTCTGTCTTGCCTTCAGATAACTTGAGGGGGAAGGCAGCCCGGGAGCATCTTTTAAGTATCTCCGGCTGACCTATTCTACAAGTTCCCATTTGGCAGACTGCCATTTTTGCATTTCCGGCCCTCACGGCATAACCTTTGATAACCATAGGAGAACATTAAATTCAACACAACTATGGGAAAGATAATAGGAATTGACCTGGGCACAACCAATAGCTGCGTGGCAGTTATGGAAGGTAATGAGCCTGTGGTTATAGCTAATGATGAAGGACGCCGTACTACCCCGTCTGTAGTGGCTTTCCTGAAAAACGGAGAGCGTAAGGTGGGTGATCCGGCCAAGCGTCAGGCTATTACAAATCCCCATAATACGATCATGAGTGTGAAGCGTTTTATGGGTCGCCGGTTCGATGAAGTGACCGAAGAGATCAGCCATTGGAGTTATAAAGTGGCAAAAGGTGACAATAATACCGTACGTATTGACATAGACGGTCGTTTGTATACCCCGCAGGAAATCTCGGCTATGGTGCTGCAGAAAATGAAGAAGACTGCCGAAGATTACCTCGGTCAGGATGTAACTGATGCCGTAATTACCGTTCCGGCTTATTTTAACGACGCTCAGCGTCAGGCTACCAAAGAAGCCGGTGAAATTGCCGGTCTCAATGTTCGCCGTATTGTGAACGAGCCTACTGCTGCTGCCCTCGCTTATGGCCTGGACAAAGGCAAGCACGATCAGAAGATCGCCGTATTTGACCTTGGTGGTGGTACGTTCGATATCTCTGTTCTGGAGCTGGGCGATGGTGTATTTGAAGTAAAGTCTACTAATGGTGATACGCACCTTGGTGGTGACGACTTCGATAAGGTGATCATGGACTGGCTGGCTGAGGAGTTCAAGAAGGATGAATCTATCGATCTCCGTAAAGACCCGATGGCTTTACAACGTTTGAAGGAAGCTGCTGAAAAAGCAAAAGTAGAGTTGTCTTCTTCCAGCGAAACTGAGATCAACCTGCCTTATATCACGGCTGTTGACGGTGTTCCCAAACACTTAGTGAAGAAGCTGACACGTGCCAAGTTTGAACAACTGGCTGACAGGTTATTCGAGCGTTGCCTGAAACCTTGCGAGCAAGCGCTGAAGGATGCTGGATTGAGCACTTCTCAAATCGACGAAGTGATCCTGGTGGGTGGTTCTACCCGTATTCCCAAAGTACAGGAGATCGTTGAGAAGTTCTTCGGTAAGAAACCCAACAGGGGTGTGAATCCCGATGAGGTGGTAGCCGTAGGTGCTGCTATCCAGGGTGCGGTATTGACCGGTGAAGTGAAGGATGTGTTGTTGCTCGACGTAACACCGCTTTCTCTCGGTATCGAAACAATGGGTGGTGTAATGACTCGCCTCATTGATTCCAATACGACCATCCCTACCAAGAAGTCTGAAACTTTCTCTACTGCCAGCGATAACCAACCTGGTGTACAGATCCATGTACTGCAGGGTGAGCGTCCGATGGCCAACCAGAACAAGAGCCTCGGTATGTTCAATCTGAACGATATTCCGCCAGCTCCACGTGGTGTGCCTCAGATCGAAGTGATCTTCGATATCGATGCCAATGGTATCCTGCACGTTACTGCGAAGGACAAAGGCACTGGTAAGGAACAAAAGATCCGTGTAGAAGCGGGTAGTGGTTTGAGCAAGGATGAAGTGGAAAAGATGAAGGCTGAAGCCCGTGCGAATGAAGCTACCGACAAGGCAGCGCGTGAGAAGGTTGACAAGATCAACCAGGCTGACAGTCTGATCTTCCAAACTGAAAAGCAATTGAAAGACTTTGGTGATAAGATCCCTGCTGATAAGAAAGCTCCGATCGAAGGTGCACTGAACAAGCTGAAGGAAGCGCATAAATCACAAGACGTAGCAGCGATCGATACGGCTGTTGCTGAAATGAACAATGCATGGACTGCAGCTTCTGAAGAGATCTATAAGGCTCAGGCTGATGGTGCTCAAGGTGGTGCAGATCAAGCTGGT
Organism: Paraflavitalea sp.; assembly: GCF_059502485.1. Lineage (NCBI taxonomy): Bacteria > Pseudomonadati > Bacteroidota > Chitinophagia > Chitinophagales > Chitinophagaceae > Paraflavitalea > Paraflavitalea sp. The sequence continues at coordinate 934,860 of NZ_JCACET010000011.1, read as the reverse complement.
CCTAACGGTGGTGGCCAATCCAACGCCGGCGGCAGCGAAAATGTAACTGATGCTGAGTATGAAGAAGTGAAGTAATCTTCTGAGTCAGGATTTATTAAGTTAGAAAGATTAATTAGGATATAAGCCTCTCGCGTATGCGAGGGGCTTTTTTATTGGTAATATCACGAGTGATATGAGATAAGTCAAATCTTTTTTAGGTAGTAGTTGAGCGAAATGGGTTATTCGTTGATGTTATGACCGGTATTGGAGTTCTTTTTTCATAGGGAGAGTTGCTTTTCTGTTGTAATGAAGTAGTTTTTTGAGAGTACAAGAGTGTTTATTTTCTCCGCTTCGAGCTTTGACCATTGCCTTTCCACAGTAGGAATTAATAGGGAGAGATAATATTACACTATTGGGCTTACAAGAACCTGAATGTTTTTAGCTACCCGGAGGGGAGGTTCATTCAAAAAGCTACTAATGGCCGGTAGCTGTAACTGCCGGCTATTTTAACTGCTTGTTTTGTCAAGGGTTGATACCAGACATCCAGAAATCTGGATTATCTAACATTAAACGTTACAGCAATGAGAAGCAAGTTAATACTCATTAGTGTCGGTTTGAGGCGAGATTTCTTTCGCATGATAATTTTCACTACGAAGTACTGACTTTTAAAGCCCTCTGTTACAGCAGGGGGCTTTTTTGTTAGCATTGGTGGCGCTTGGGTAAAACAGCAAGATATGGGTTGGTGGATAGAATATGTTTCTGTATTGTGTATGTATTTTAGAATAAAATTCGGTTTGGTGTTGTTTTGTCAGATAAAATGTCTGTATCTTTAGTGGCGTAAAAAGTATAGCCATGCAAAGTATAGCCATTCCCGTGGCGGCGCCTCAAAGGGCCGCTGCAACTGCCCGTATTGCCTCCATCGATCTGTTGCGGGGCTTCATTATGATCATCATGGCGCTGGACCATGTTCGTGATTATTTCCATGCCGATGCGTTGGTCTATGACCCGCTCGATCTTTCCAAAACAAGTGTTGCGCTTTTCTTCACACGCTGGATCACGCACTATTGTGCGCCGATCTTTATGTTCCTGTCTGGTATTTCTGCTTTCCTCGTTGGTGAAAGGAAGTCTAAAAAAGAGTTATCGCTCTTTTTGTTGAAGCGGGGCATATGGCTCGTCTTCCTGGAGCTGACTGTTGTGCACTGGGCCTGGTATTTCAATTTTGTTGGCCAGGGTGTTGATCTTACCGTAATATGGGCACTGGGTCTTAGTATGATCGCGCTGGCCGTACTGATCTATTTACCCATGTGGGCCATCCTCTCTATTGGTATTGCCATGGTGGCGGGGCACAACCTGCTGGACGGCATTCATGTGCCGGGCAACACGCTGAAGGGGTTTGGATGGGCCTTGCTGCACGAGCAGCAGCCTTTTACCTACAATGGTTTCCTCATCCTCGTTGGCTATCCTATGATCCCCTGGATAGGTGTGATGGCGCTGGGCTATGGCCTGGGTCAGCTGTACAAGAAGGATTATCCGGCTGAGAAGCGTAAGCAATTATTACTGAGGCTTGGGTTCTCGCTGATAGGGCTGTTTATTGTTATCCGTTTTATCAACGTGTATGGTGATAGCCATGTGTGGAGTAAACAGTCTACGCCTATGTACACCGTGCTGTCATTTTTGAATACGGTGAAATATCCGCCTTCCTTGCTTTACCTGCTTATGACCATCGGGCCTGCGCTGTTGTTCTTGGCCTGGAGTGAAAGGGCAAACGGTTGGCTGAGTCAACGGGTTGGTATCATTGGCCGGGTGCCCTTGTTCTATTATATCCTGCATCTTTATTTGTTGCACCTGCTGGCCATGTTTGCCACCAGTTTTAGTGGTCATCAATGGGGTGACATGGTATTGGATAATGCGTTGTGGACAGGCCGGGTAGATCAACTGAAAGGTTATGGGTTCTCGCTCGGTGTTACCTGGCTGGTGTGGATTTTAGTGGTGGTATTGTTGTACCCGCTTTGTAAATGGTATGATCAATATAAGCGTTCGCACAAAGATCAGTGGTGGCTGAGTTATCTGTAAACTGGCTCAAATAGTTACACCTGCTGTATCGAAAGCGAACAGTGGGTGTAAAATGTATTGAGTATAAATCGTTGGGTATTAGTTAAGTGGATAAGGGCATTGTCTTTGGTACGGTTTGTACCGATAACTGCTTTTACCACTTAACTCCTGATCTTATGTTCTTACATCATTTTCGGTTTGCCTGGCGTAACCTGGTCAAAGACCGCCGGTTTGCCATTCTGAATCTTACCGGCCTTGCCACTGGCCTTGCCTGTGCTTTATTGATCTGGTTGTGGATTTCCGATGAGGTAGGGATGGACAAGTTCAATGAAAACGATCATCGTCTTTATCAGGTGATGCAGAATATGGAGGGTACTAATGGTATTCAAACCATCGAATATACTGCCGGGCTGCTGGGTAATGCACTGGCCGAAGAAATGCCTGAGGTTGAATATGCAGCTACTGTAATTCCCGCTTCATGGTTTTCAAGTCAGGGTATCATGACTGTGGGAGAGAGCAAGCTCAAAGCAAGAGGACAATTTATTAGTAAAGATTACTTCCGTATTTTTTCCTGCCACTTTTTATCGGGCGATAAGAATCAATTGTTGACCGACAAACAATCCATTGCTATTTCAGATGAACTGGCCATGAAGGTCTTTCATACTACCGATAATGTAGTAGGAAAGATCATCGAATGGGCACAGGGAGAGTTTAATGGATCTTATATTATTAAAGGTGTCTTTGCAAAGAACCCCGCTAATGTTTCCGATAAGTTTGATGTGTTGTTCAACTTCGACCTGTTTGTTGATAAACGGCCGGGTATGCGTAAATGGGGTAACAGTGACCCCAGCACATATGTGTTGTTGAAAGAGGGGGCTGATGTCAACCGGTTCAATGCGCGTATCCACGATTTTATGCTGGCAAAGGATAAGAGCGAAAAGAAAACATTGTTTGTAAGAAGGTTCTCTGATAAATATCTCTATGGCCAATATAGTAATGGTGTGCAGGCTGGTGGCAGGATCTCTTACGTGAAGTTGTTTGCTGCCATTGGTATTTTTGTGTTGCTGATCGCTTGTATCAACTTCATGAACCTGTCTACTGCACGTGCTTCCAAACGGACAAAGGAAGTGGGTATAAAGAAAGTGGTAGGCGCCAGCAGAGGTGCGCTCATTCTCCAGTACCTGGGTGAGTCAGTGTGTTTGAGTTTTATATCGTTGCTATTGGCATTGGTGCTGATCGTGCTGTTATTGCCTGCTTTCAATGCGCTTACCGGCAAATCGTTGGTACTTCAGTTTACGCAGCCTATTGTGTTGTCTGTTCTTGCTATTACGTTGTTTACTGGTTTGGTGGCTGGCACCTATCCGGCGTTGTATATTTCAGGCTTCAGGCCCGTGGCTGTGCTTAAAGGAAAGCTCAGTGCTTCTGCCGGTGAATTGTGGGTGCGTAAGGGGTTGGTGGTTTTTCAGTTCTCTCTTTCTGTGATGGCTATTGTGGCCGTGCTGATTATCTCTGCACAGATGAATTTTATACAATCAAAGAATCTTGGTTATAGCCGGGACAATGTGGTGGCTTTTGCTATTCCGCTTGAGGAAAGCCCGGAAAGTCTGCAGCGGGCATCAACGTTTGTCAATAAACTGAAGAATGTTTCCGGCGTGGTCAATGCAGCGTCTTATTATCATAATCTCAATGGTGATCATGGTGGTATTGGTGGCTTTCAATGGCCGGGTAAAGATCCTTCCAATGAGATCGATTTCGCGAACCTGGAAGTAGGACAGGGCTTCATGGAAACGATGGGTATTCAGATCGTGGCAGGCAAGGGTTTTTCTCCCAACGACAATGCCATGAAAGAAATCATTTTCAATGAGGAGGCGATCAAAAAGATGGGGCTGAAAGATCCCATTGGTAAAACGATCAAGTACTGGGACAGGGAACGTCGTATAGTAGGTATTGCGAAGGACTTCAACTTTGAAACGTTGTATCAGGGTATCAAGCCTTGCTTTTTCCAGGTATTCCCGGTGATGCCCAACGTGATCGTGAAGGTGAAAGCAGGTACTGAAAAGCAAACGCTGGCCACGTTGCAGCAGGAGTTTGCAGGTTTCTATAAAGGATTGGATTTCGACTACCGGTTTCTCGATGAGGAATACCGGGCTTTGTATGCTGCTGAATCAAGGGTGGCTACGCTGTCGAAGTATTTCACAGGGTTGATTATTTTGATCTCCTGTCTTGGATTGTTTGGCCTGGCTGCTTTTACGGCGCAAAGGAGGCAAAAGGAGATTGGTATTCGTAAAGTGGTGGGGGCTTCTGCCAGTCGTATTGTGATGATGCTGTCGAAGGATTTTGTGAAGCTTGTATTGATCGCTATTGTTATTGCTTGTCCGATTGTAGGGTGGGTGATGGATCAGTGGTTGCAGGCATTTGCTTACCGGATAGGGATCAGTCCTTTGGTTTTTGTGGCGGCTGGTGGTGTGGTTATCCTGATCACGTTGTTGACGATCAGTTTCCAGGCGCTGAAGGCGGCACTGGCCAATCCGGTGAATAGTTTACGGAGTGAATAGTCAGAAACATTTTTATTTTATACGGTACTTTGTTTAAAACTCATCTATTATGCTCTCTCATTATTTCAGGATCGCTTTCCGGAATATGTCGCGGCAAAAGATGTATGCTGCTATCAAGATCGGTGGTTTTGCTATTGGTATTGCTGCCTGTTTGCTCATCGCCTTATATATCAGGGATGAGATGAGTTATGATACGCAGTATAAGAATGCGGATAATATTTATCGGCTTATCGGTGTATTCAATGACAATGGTAAGATCGAAAAAGGTGTTAGCTGGCCAGCGCCCATGGCCAAAGCTGTGAAGGCTGATTTTCCGGAAGTGGAAAATACCGGCCGCATCATGCCTGCCAAACTGTTTTATGGCGCCGGTAGTAATCAATTGCGTAAGGAGGATGATATCAATAATACTTATGAGGAAGGGTTTACATATATCGATCAGTCGATGCTCGATATGCTGGAGCTTCCGATGGTGTACGGAGAGCGGGCAAAAGCGCTGGCTGAACCGTTTACCATGGTGATCACCAAGCGGAAAGCCGATAAGTATTTCCCCGGTCAGAATCCTGTGGGCAAACTGATGTTCCTCAATAATGATACGAAGAAGCCTTACAGGATAGGTGGTGTTATTGCCGACTGGCCCGGTACTTCACACCTGCATTATGATTTTATGCTGACCCTGACTGGTAAGGCCATGTGGGATGGGGAGCAGGACACCTGGCAGGCTCAAAATTATAGCACGTATGTGCAATTGAAACCGGGCACGGATATAAAGGCGTTTGAAAAGAAAGCTTTCGATCATATCGTTAAGGTGTATTACCTGCCTTCTGCAACTGCTGCGGGCGATGTAGATGCGGCAGCTATTTTTAAGAAAGCCAGTTTGCTTGCTCAGCCTTTGAAGGATATTCATTTGAAGTCTTACGATATGTGGGACTGGGAGCCGCGGGGTGATATGCGTTTCGTGTGGCTGTTTGCTGCCATTGCCTGTTTTATTCTGGTGATTGCGTGTATCAATTTCCTGAATCTTTCTACGGCCCGCTCAGCCAATCGCGCCAAGGAAGTGGGGCTTCGCAAGGTGATCGGTTCGCAAAGGAACATGCTTATCCGGCAATTCCTGACCGAGTCGGTGATGTATAGCTTTTTCGCTTTTGTATTGGGTTTTGTGATTGCCTGGATCGCTTTGCCATCGTTGAATAAGGTGGCTGGCAAGTCGATGAGTATACCCATTGGGGAATGGTGGTTATTTCCTTTGTTTAGTGCAGCTGTACTTGTTATTGGGTTGCTGGCTGGTTTATATCCCTCGTTTTACTTGTCGGCCTTTAAGCCTATCCAGGTGTTGAAGGGGCAATTGAGCCGTGGTAGTAAGAATTCAGGATTGCGCAGCACGCTCGTGGTGTTCCAGTTTACTACTTCTATCATCCTGCTTATTGGTACGGTGGTTATTTATCGCCAGATGCAATATATCCTGCATACTAAGGTTGGGTTCGATAAAGAGCAAATCTTGTTAGTGCAAGGCGCCAATACCCTGAAGGGACAGACTGTTACTTTAAAAAGCGAATTGCTGAAACTGCCACAAGTAAAGAATGTATCTGTGAGTGGTTACCTGCCTGTTTCCAATACCAAAAGGGATGGCAATACTTTCTGGCGGGAAGGTAAGCGGAAGGAAGATCCAGGTGTGGGCGGCCAGAAATGGTATGTGGATGATAGTTATATCTCTACTTTCGGCATGAAGCTCGTTGCCGGCAGGAATTTTTCTCCGCAAATGCCTACGGATTCGCAGGCTTTGATCATCAATGAGGCTATGGTAAGCAAGATGGGACTGAAGAACCCCATCGGCGAAAAACTCACCAATGGTTGGGAAAATTTCACCGTGATAGGGGTGGTGGAGAATTTCAATTTCGAAACCATGAAGGAGCAGGTTGGGCCACTGTGTATGACGCTGGGTCGCACCGGAGATGTAGTTGCCGTTAAAATGAAAGGTGGTGATGTACAAAAATCGCTGGCTGATATTACCAATATATGGAAGGGTTTTGCGCCTAATCAACCTATCCGGTATTCCTTCATGGATGAAAATTTTGCAGCCATGTATGCCGATGTAGAGCGTACCGGTATTATTTTCACCTCTTTTGCCGTACTGGCTATTGTTGTGGCCTGCCTGGGCTTGTTTGCGCTGGCTGCTTTCATGGCCGAGCAACGAAGTAAGGAAATGAGTATCCGCAAAGTGTTGGGTGCTTCTGTGGTGGGATTGTTTATGCTGCTCACCAGGAACTTCCTGAAGCTGGTCGTTATTTCCATGTTGATCGCAGCGCCGATAGGTTGGTGGCTGATGCAAAAATGGCTGGAGGATTATTCCTACCGCAGACCTATAACCTGGGATGTGTTTGTGATTGCCGGCGTTAGTATGTTGGGGATCGCGCTGATCACTATTTGTTACCAAGCTGTGAAAGCGGCAATTGCCAACCCTATCTTAAGCTTGCGCAATGATTAGTTTTTTGTTTTGTTAGTTTTTTATAGTGCCCCGGAACTTTGTTTCCGGGGTTTTCTGTATAATAGGTATTAAAATTTCCTTAAAGAATTCGTATCTTCTCCTTATAAATGATTAGCCATGAAACATATCCTCGGGTGCTTCCTGGTGCTGCTGATGCTACAGGGGGCTGCCCAAACTACGGAGGAAAAGGATGATGATAAGATATCCAATGCTTCCGGTAACCCTTATCTGTTCAAAGACTGGCTGGATGGTGTGGTGATTTTCAAAAGCGGACGGGTGGTAAAGCAATTCAAGCTGCGCTTCGATTGTGTCCGCAACCGGCTTATGCTGCAATTTGAAGGGACTGCTTTTGCTGCCGAAAGTCAGGTGAAGGAGTTTGTGTTGTATACCAGCAGCCGAAAAAATAAAGACTCTCTTATTTTCCGGAAAGGGTTTCCGGCTGTAGATAAATATACGGCAGACACTTATTATCAGGTGCTCACCAGTGGCAAGGTGTTGTTGCTGCGCCTACCTACCAAAATGATCGTGGAAGAAAGGCAGCTGGTAGGTAACAATAACCGCTCCTCGCTGGCGGAAGAGGATTTCTATTATCTTTTACAGGATGGTGTTATGATATTGCTTCCGAAGGATAAAAACGAGTTACTGCAAAAGTTGCCTGTGCAGCAGGACGGGTTAAAGCAATTTGTGGCGCAGCAGACTTTGCGGATGGACAAGGTGGAAGATTTCATAAAGATCATCACTAAGTACAACGAGCTGCTGCAATAAGAAAAGAAAACACTGCCGACTATATGACTACAGCCCGGCAGTATCTTCTTAATAGCTTGGGCATGCCTGATGCCCCCGAAATACCTGATCATTCCTTTGGTTATTGGCCAAAGGCTCTTTTTACGGATAAAAACGGGTTGCAGAGATAAAAAGGAGTGGGTATGGATAAAAAACTGAGTAAATGACGGTGTAGTGGAATAAAGGGTTGCATAGGGAAGGTGGCCATGCAATAACGTGAGTGACAGGTAGTGAAAACGTGAAGGGTAGTTTCCCCTGTCCGTGTTGCAATATAAGCAAAAATTAAACCAAATACTTTATAATGTCTTTATGCGGATGTTCTTCCAGCGAACTTTAATCCCGCCGCCATCATGTATCTGGAGTGCTATAAAACCGTTGGCAGCTGCAATTTTATCATCCTTGAGGTTGATCATCTCATGGTCATTGAGCCAGGTGGTTACTTCGCCGCCCACGACTTTAATCCTGAGCACATTCCACTCGCCTTGCTTCAGCCATTGTTCGTCTTCTTTTTTGGGTTGTATCATCCAGCCGCGGCCGTATGATTCATAAATGCCGCCCGTGTGGCTGTTGAGGGGGGCTACTTCTACCTGCCAGCCGCTGATCTTTACACCTTCGATGGAGGAGCGAAAGAATACGCCGCTGTTGCCATTGGCTTCCTGCTTGAATTGCAGTGTGAGCTCAAAATCTTTATAGGTATCTGTAGTAGAAAGATAGCCATATTGTTTATCGGGGCCGCTTTCGCATATCAGCTCGCCTTTTTCTACATACCATTTTTCTGTGCCGTGGATGTTCCAGCCTTTCAGGTCCTTGCCGTTGAACAGGTTTTTGGCTTTTTGAGCGTTGACAAGCAGGGTGCTGCTGCAAATGATGATAAGGCTGAGTAATTTTGTATAGCGCATGGTTGTAGTGTATTGGAAGAATTGCTGTAATTTAACAAACTATACGTTAATCATGCGATTACTGACCTTCTTGTTTTGTTTTTTAATTCCCGTCTTACTTACTGCACAATCTGCGTCGCCTACTGTATATGTATTGAAGCCTGATCGTGTTTTTGATGGCGAGGTGATGCATGAAGGCTGGATGGTGTTGGTTAAAGATCGCAGGATCGAAGGGGCAGGACCCAGCCTTGCGATACCTCGGGGAGCAAAAGTAATCGATCTGAAAGGTTGTACTTTATTGCCCGGCCTGATAGAAGGGCATAGTCATTTGTTCCTGCATCCTTATAATGAAACGACCTGGGACGACCAGGTATTGAAGGAGTCCAGGGCTGAGCGTACGGCGCGGGCAGTGAATCATGCGAAAGCGACTTTGCTGGCAGGCTTTACTACTGTGCGCGACCTGGGTACTGAGGGGGCGATGTATGATGATGTTGGTTTAAAGAAGGCAATTGAGAAGGGGATTATTCCTGGTCCGCGGATGTTGGTGGCCACCCGGGCCATTGTTGCTACGGGCAGTTACGGGCCCAGGTCTGAAGTGGCTGAAATGCATTTGCCGAAGGGCGCAGCGGAGGCAGGTGGACCGGAAGAGCTGGCGCGTGAAATCAGGACGCAGATCGGGCAGGGGGCTGATCTGATCAAATTATATGGCGACTACCGGTGGGGATTACATGACGTGGCGCAGCCCACTTTTACGGATGCTGAAATGGCGCTGGCGGTAGCTGTAACGAAAAGTAGCGGTCGCCAGGTTGTAGTACATGCTTCTACGGCTGAAGGTATGCGCCGGGCTATTCTGGCGGGCGTATCTACCATAGAGCATGGGGATAAAGGAGATAGTGCGGTGTTCAGGCTGATGAAGGAGCGGGGTGTGGCGTTATGCCCTACGCTGGCGGCAGGTCATGCTACTGCGCAATACAAGGGCTGGAAAGTGGGTACTTTGCCCGAGCCTGATCGCATCGTTGAGAAGAAAAAAAGTTTTGCTGCTGCGCTTGCTGCCAATGTCACTATCTGCATGGGCGGTGATGTGGGTGTATTCACGCATGGTGATAACGCCAGGGAAATGGAGTTGATGGTGGAGTATGGCATGAAGCCGCTCGAGGTGCTTCGCTCAGCTACCTCTGTCAACGCTGATGTGTTCGGTATCGGTGCAGCGGTGGGTAGAATACGTGCGGGTTTGGATGCTGATATACTTGTAGTTGAAGGAAACCCCTCCAATAATATTGCCCAGGTAAGAAAGGTAAAGCTGGTGATGCAACGGGGAGTAATCGTTCGTGGAGTGACTCTGTGAGTCGGCAATCGGCAGTCGTGAATCGGCAATAGGGACGATTACGCTTTATGTTCTTGTAAGTTCTTCGATCAGTTTACTGTGGGCAGGATATTCTTTACTCAATGCTTCCCGTTCTGCGAGTTCAAAATCGGCAAAGTCGAAACCGGGTGAAACGGTACAGCCTACGAGGGAGTAAGCTCTGCCGTGTTGTACACGGGAGCCAAACCAACTGCCTGCTTTGACGACACATTGAAATTGTTGCCCCAGCTCGGGGTTGTCGCCCAATAGGTGTTCAGTTAGTGTTCCATCTGCTGTTATCTCATATACTATCAATGGATCTCCGTAATAAAAGTGCCATAATTCATCGCTTTTGATGCGGTGAAAAGCGGAGAACTGTCCTTCTTTCAACAGGAAATAGATGCTGGTGCTGATATTGCGCGGGCCGCCAAATGTAGCAGGTAATGCTACTGCTGCCACTTGCAAAGGGGAGCGGTATACTTCGCTGAAAGCGCCTCCTTCCACATGTTCTGTCAACTGTAGTTGTTGTATCCAATAGTCTGCCGTGCGGCGCATACGGTTATGGTGCTATACGTACTTTAATGGGTTTGGTGCCATAATACCAGGCGTTGAGTGAATCTTTCAACCGGGTGGTATCGGCTGGTGTGCCCGGTATAACGACGGTGATGTTGAACGTCAGGGAATCTGTTGTTTCCAGTTTATAGTTCGGGTTCAGCGTAAGCAGGAAGGCATGTCTTGTGAGAGCCCTTGTCTTACGTGTCGTTGTTTCTGCGATATACTTGTAACTACCGGGAGGTGTTACGATAGTAGCAGGGGCTGTAGCCGCACTGTCTGCTGGTTTTTGGGATACTGAATCCGCCGGAGGGGTGGAGGTATCGGCCGCTATTTGTTGTGGCGCTGTGCTCTGCTCTGGGTTGTCATTCTTGTTGTTGTACAGCATATATCCGCCCCATACGATCACTGCTAATCCTATTACTACCAGGGTGCCGATCAGGAGACCCTTGCGGCGATTGTGATGGGCTTCGATACGGCTATAGCTGTCGTCGAAGGCTGACTTCTTTTTAGCTGCAGGCGCTGGTCTTTCTGCTTCCCGGTGTTCTACCAGCTCCATGCGTTCCAGGCTGGGTTCGCCGGGGGTAAATTCGTAGATGCCCAGCTTGTTTTTGAAGAGGGTGCCAATGCCATCTATATGGAAGGGTTTACCAATATTGAGTAACAGCTTGCCATCGGCCAGGTATGATTCCAGGTCCGACTCTGCCAGTGGCTTGATCTTACCGGTATGTGCGCGGATATAATCGATCAACGCATCATCGGCTTTGGCAACGGGCTGTTGGGAAAACTGTACGTATTTGAGGAACTCCCGAAAATTCTTATCGTTTGAGTCGGGTACTGTAACAGCCGCATCGAGCGTGAAGGAGCCAATGGATGGCAAATTCAGTTGTTTGTGCTGATAGAAATACTGCGCTAAAAGGATAGATAATTTCAAGGTATTGCTGATTTAGCACAAGTTAATCATAAATTATTGGTATGCAAGTATTATGATGGTTGGTGTGCTATTTTTGCAGGACATTTGTGCAGGAATGCTCTATTATGCTATGTTTAAATTCTTAATATGCTGACGGAACGTGAGAAGCAATTTATCCAATATTGGGAGGCTGTCCGGGAACGGCAAAGCAGGTGGCAGCAGCAATTGATGTCGGGTCTCCCGGTGGGGTTATTGTTTGCCCTGCCTGTATTGGCGATCGTTTTTACCGGTAAGCTCTGGTACAAAAGGGCCGACATGGCCATGAATGGCATGATGAATCCTTTGGTTTTGATCCTTGCCGTGTTTGTTATTACGGTATTTGTTGCTATCTTTTACAAGCGTCACCAGTGGGACCAGAAGGATCAATACTACCGCCAACTGAAGGCACGGGAAGAACGGGATGCCAAAGAGGGAACGGTCTGATGCAGCTATCATATTGGCCCCACTGTCTTTTAACCAAACTATTACACTGCAAATAACTCTTCATGCGGAAAATAGCCTTGTGCCTGTTTTGTGCAGCTCTGTTGCTGGCTAATTGTTTCAAGGATAAAAATGATTGTGTGCCACGTGACCTGGTAGCTCCTTCCAGTGAACAAATGGCGCTTACAGATTATATCACCTCCCGCGGTATTAATGCAACCAGACATGCCAGTGGTCTTTATTATCAAATCATCCAGGAGGGCACCGGCAATAGTCCGTCTATCTGTTCTTCTATCAAAGTAGGGTTCAATGGCAAGCTGGTTACCGGCGCCGAGGTGGAGCGCGATGACAATACGGTGCTCAACCTGAAGTTGATGCTGGAAGGCTGGCGCATTACTTTACCGCTTATTAAAGCTGGTGGCAAGATCAGGATCTGGCTGCCACCTACGCTGGCTTATGGCTGGGAAGGCAAGAAAGTGGGCAATACGGAAGTGGTGCCTCCCAACTCCATCCTTATCTACGATATCTCTTTATACGAAGTGTTGTAAGAAAGGCGTTAGCCTTTAGGTGTTAGCCTTTAGGTGTTAGCCGTTAGTGCTTAGCATTTAGCTAACAGCCAACGGCTAAAAGCTAATACCTATTTCATTTACCTTTGTACTAAATTATTATTCCTTTGCCGCACGAAGCTATTTCAGTATTCGACATGTTCAAGATAGGGGTGGGACCTTCCAGTTCTCATACCCTTGGCCCCTGGCGGGCTGCCCAGCGTTTTTTGCAATCACTCGAAGATAAAGGTCAGTTGTTCAATGTGGCGGCCATACGTGTGCTGCTCTATGGTTCATTGGCTAAAACCGGCAAGGGGCATGGTACCGATGTGGCCGTGCAACTGGGGCTTAGCGGTGATGATCCTGTGACGTTCGATGTGCATCTCATCGATTCGAAGATGGAAGATATCAAGGTCATGAAGAAGCTGTTGCTGCATGGCAAGCATGAGATCGACTTCGATCCTGCTGAAGATATTGAATTCCTCATGACCGAATCGCTGCCTTATCATCCCAATGCGCTTACTTTCCTGGCTGCTTTTCATAATGGTGATTCTATTGCCGAGACCTGGTATTCGATCGGTGGTGGTTTTGTGAAGCGCGAGGAAGATGATGCAGCTTCCGGTGGTTCCAGTGTTCAATTGCCTTTCCCTATCGATAAAGCGGATGACTTATTGCACTGGTGTCGTAAGACTGGTCTAAGCATTAGTGAAGTGGTTATGGAAAATGAAAATAGCTGGCGCCCTGAACTGGAAACGCGGCTGGGCATGTTGCACATCTGGCGCGTAATGAAGGAGTGTATTTACCGTGGTTGCAATACCAAGGGCATGTTGCCTGGTGGACTTAGTGTTACACGTCGTGCTGCCGAACTCAATAAAAAGCTGCTGGAAGGCAGGTCGTATACTGATTACGATTCCTGGTTGCAAGCGATCCGCGATGGCGGGCATCATTTCAAGTATACGCTCGACTGGGTGAGCTGTTTTGCGCTGGCAGTGAATGAAGAAAATGCTTCTTTTGGCCGGGTGGTAACGGCGCCTACCAATGGTGCTGCCGGTGTGATCCCTGCCGTGCTTCAATACTTTGTGGCTTTCTGCGATGGTTATAAGGAAGAAAAGATCTTACAGTTCATGTATACGGCTGCCGAGATAGGCAGCATCTTTAAAAAGGGGGCTACTATTTCCGCTGCTATGGGCGGTTGTCAGGCCGAGATCGGTGTGTCTTCTGCCATGGCTGCTGCGGGCCTTACGGAAGCGATGGGCGGCACGCAAAGGCAGGCGTTGATGGCGGCCGAGATCGCTATGGAGCATCACCTGGGGCTTACCTGCGACCCTATTGGCGGACTGGTGCAGATCCCCTGCATCGAACGTAATACCATGGGGGCTATCAAAGCTATTACTGCTTCACAGCTGGCGTTGCAGAGTACGCCCGACTTTGCCAAGGTATCGCTCGACAATGTGATCAAGACGATGTGGGATACGGCGAAGGATATGAGCTTTAAATATAAGGAGACTGCTGAAGGTGGATTGGCGGTGCATATTCCGATCAGTTTGCCGGAATGTTAGGGCATCGGCAGTCGACAATCGGCAATAAGTAATTCTATATTTTATTCTTATGTCGGAGCAGCGTGACTTCAATACGATCAGTCCTTCTGCCGGTGCTTTGCTCATGATGAAAGCGCTTACGGATATTCCTTTTGCAAAGGATACGGCGGCGCTGGTGGGCGATGTGGAGGCTTTTATGACATCGGCCCGCGAAAAACGCTCCCGCGTTTTATTTGGCCGCGTCATTCATTTCGAGAACCGCTATAAAACCATCGATCTGGCGCTGGCGGCTATCAATCCTCACCAGATATTGGAGTTGTCTTCCGGCTTTTCGTGCCGTGGGCTGGATATGGCGCTTCGTAAAGATGTTACTTACATCGATACCGACCTGCCTGAATTTATCAGCAACAAGCAACAATTAATAATGAAATTGATAGAGGAGAAGGAATTACAGCTGAAAGGTAAATTGCTGGTGGAGCCATTGAATGCTATGGATGAAGCGCAATTCAACCAGGTAGTACAATCGTTTTCCCCGGGACCTGTTACGGTGGTGAATGAGGGTTTGCTCGTATACCTCAATACGGCTGAGAAAGCACAGCTCTGTGCTTCTATTCACCGGCTGCTGAAGGAGCGGGGCGGTTACTGGGTGACGGGAGATGCGTATATTAAGAAGAATATGAGCCGCCTGCTGGAGCTACCGCAGGAGGCGTTTGATGAGCAGCTCACTAAATTTCTGCAAGAGCATCGCATCGACGAGAATAAGTTCGACAGTTATGAGGCTGCGCTCGATTTCTTTGCCAGCTGCCACTTCCGGGTGGTGCGTCGCATCGATATAGACTATCCTTCGCTGAGTTCTCTCAAGCTTGCTTCCCGCGCTATACAGGAATCCGAAGTGCAGGAATGGATGCAGGGCCGCGAAACCTGGGTACTGGAGGCGGTGTAATGGTGAGTAGTGAGTTGTCAGTGGTGAGTGCTGATTAGTCTTACCAGCCGCCTGTGTTGCCCGTTCCTTAATTCAATAATGGATTTACTTCAATTTCTTTGATGTCGATATCTGTGTAGTCTCTCAACTCATGATACAATGTATCTCGCTCTACTGGTTGACGTTTTACCTGCTTAATAAGTGTTACTAATTGGGCGGTGCTCATGGCAGGCGTTTGCTCTTCGGAGCCGGCCATGGAGTATATCTTGGTAGAGTCGTCGATGGTGCCGTCGATATCGTTCACGCCAAAAGAGAGGGTGAGTTGTGCGTTCTGTCTTCCCAGCATTGGCCAGTAGGCTTTCAGGTGCTGGAAGTTGTCCATGTACAGGCGGGCAATGGCATACATGCGCATGTCTTCTACTACTGTAGACTCATCCACGTTGCTCATCTCATTTTGCTTGTTGCGGAACTTGAGGGGGATGAAGGTATTGAAGCCGCCGGTTTTGTCCTGCAGTTGACGCAGGCGTTCCATATGGTCTACACGGTGCCAGTATTGCTCGATGTGGCCATAGAGCATCGTGGCGTTGGTATGCATGCCCAGGTTGTGGGCTACTTCATGGATCTTCAACCATCCTTCTCCATCTACTTTGTCATCGCATATCTGCTGACGAATTTCGGGGTGGAATATCTCTGCGCCACCACCGGGAAGGGAATCCAGCCCTGCTTCATGCAGATAGGCCATGCCTTCTTCCACGCTTTTCTTCGCTTTGCGGAACATGTAATCCAGCTCCACTGGGGTAAAGCCTTTGATGTGCAACTCTGGCCGGTGGGCTTTGATCTTGCGCAGCAGGTCGGCAAAGAACTCCAGTGTGAGTTTGGGATGCACGCCGCCTACGATGTGTACCTCGGTTACTGGTTTACCGTCGTAGCCTTTTACGATGTCGAGCATCTGGTCTGTGGTCAGTTCCCAGCCTTCTTCGCGGTGGGCATAGAGACGTGAGTAGGAACAGAACTTACAGGCGAATACACAAACGTTGGTAGGTTCTATATGGAAATTGCGGTTGAAATAGGTCTTGTTGCCATGCAGGCGTTCGCGTACAAAGTTGGCCAGGGCGCCTACGAAGGGTAGGTTGGCTCTTTCGAAGAGTAATACACCGTCTTCGGGGGTGATACGTTCTTTGGCAACGATCTTGTTCGCGATTGTACGGAGGGCCGCATCGGGTTCGGCGGCAATAACCTGCTGGATTGAAATACTCATGATGGGCAAAGTTACAGTACGTTAATTAACAATAGCGGGATTATATTGTTTACTATTTTTACCTGAATTCGAAGCTGTTACCCGTTAATTTGATATGTTTTTATTATTGTATATGTTGGCCTTTTTTGTTACTTTTGGATAAATCCAATAGAATAATGGCAACGGTTTCTCAGACGCTGAAAATATATGAATTGTTGAACAAGCATTTTAAAAATGATGAAGATGCAAAAGCACTGGTTCAGGAGATTGAACTGGTGATCGATGCTAAGTTTGATGCAGCGAAAGATAGGCTTGCTACTAAAACTGATTTAGTAAAATTAGAAACAACCATTGTTGAAGCAAAAGTAGATGTTATTAAATGGTTAGTCGGTATGGCTATTGCCATTGTAGGATTAGTTGTGGCATTCATTAAATTGCTCTGATTGACTTAAGTTCCCTTCTTATATATGTTTCCTTTTACTCTCTCTTTTACATCAACGCTCCTGCAATACAGCCGCACATGAGGCAGGCGATGGTGCCGCCGATAAGGGCTTTTACACCTAATTCTGTGAGGTTTTTGCGCTGGTTGGGCGCCAGTTGGCTGATGCCGCCGATCTGGATGCCAATGGACGCGAAATTGGCAAATCCGCAGAGGGCATAGGTGGCGATCAGGATAGATTTGGGGTCGCTGATGCTGCCAGCTGTTTTCATCTGCCCAAATGAGATATAAGCTACAAATTCATTGAGGATCGTCTTTTCTCCTAATAGCTGCCCCACCTGTATCATTTCATTGCTGTTGACGCCTATGAGCCAGGCGACCGGCGAAAACACATAGCCCAGTATCATCTGTAAGGAGAGGGAGTTATACCGGCCACCGGTCACTCTTGCTATGTCATCATTGATGCTGAACCAATGGCCTACTGAACCCAATATGTAGTTGCAGAGATACATGATCGCGGTAAATACGATCAACATGGCACCTACATTGACCGCCAGTTTTAAACCGTCGGTAGTGCCCAGCGAAATGGCGTCGAGGAAGTTGTCGCCAATTTTTTCTTTGGGTACTTTCAACTCGCGCATTACATTCTCTGTTTGCGGGAATAATATTTTGGATATAACAATAGCTGCGGGCGCACTCATAATAGACTGGCTGAGCATGTGCAGGGCAAAGTATTTCTGCTGTGCCACATCGCTGCCGCCGAGGAATCCTACATAGGCAGCCAGTACACTACCGGCAGTATTGGCAAAGCCACCCACCATAATACACATGATCTCCGAGCGGTTCATCTTGTCCAGGAAAGGACGGATCATCAAGGGGGCTTCGGTTTGACCGAGGAAGATATTGGCGGCGGTGGAAACACTTTCAGGGCCGGATATACCCAGCTTCTTCAACATCCAGGCGAATACGAATACGATCTTCTGTAATACGCCGAGGTAATACAGCATGGCTGAAAGGGCTGCAAAGAAGATGATATTGGGTAGCACCTGTACGGCGAAGATGTAGGCCCAGTTGCCGGTAGGGTCGGCCAGTTTGCCAAAGATGAATTCGATACCTGTATGGCCTATGTTGATGAGCTCGACAAACTTTTCTGAAATATACCCAAAGACAATCTTGATGAAGTTCACTTTCAATACGCCTAATGCGAAGCATATCTGGGCTACGATACCGATGCCTACCAGCTTCCAGTTGATCGCCTTCCGGTTGTTGCTCAACAGGTAGCATACGAAGAGCAGGAAGAACATGCCAAGCAGACCGCGGGAAAGGTTGACCAGTACTGGACTCATGCAGGTAGATGGTTGAAATTAAAAGATTGGGCAATATAAGAATAAATCGTATTCCCATTGAAATCTATGTGGGACTGCGTCAAAAGTTGGCTTGTAGCGGTTGTCTTTGCCTGAATTTGTAATATTATAAAAAAGGGCATTGTAAAGTGCGCCTTTACAATGCCCTGCCCGGTTCAATACCGGAGTTATGATCTTAGTTGGATTTCATGACGCGGAACGTACAACTAATAGGCAATATGTTGCTCGTAAGGGTGTCTTTTACACTACCGGTAAAATTGCCGGCAATGAATCCACCTGTTGTATTAGTATATTCCGTGACATTTACCGTTATATCACCGTTTTTACGATAAATGTTGTTGCCTTCTTTGATGTAAATAACGTAAATCGGACTTATTCCGGGGGATGCTTCTCCTCTGAAGGCAAACGTGACTTCCCGGTTGCCTTCAAAACCAGATATTATTGTCTGCTCGCTTTGCAAAGAGCGATAGCCCAGCAGTGAATCGACGGCAGTGTAGCTATAGCTGGTGCCATTGATGTTGTAGTTGATGAACTGCGAAATATTGTTGCCACAAGCTACCAATTGTCCGGCATTTACGGTTGTACCGGATACGTCAATGGTTGTAGGCTGTCCCGATTGGGTGCCGCCAAGATCATAAGGAGTGATACTCGCCGAGGTGGCAGTATTGGAGCAACGGGCTACAGTGAGACTGAAAACTCCGTTTACAAGGTTTGCCTGGTAATAAATGCCTTCCACGTTAATAGTTACATACCCACTGGTGACAGCGGCTGCACTACAGTTCACAACAGTTCCTGTGAATGAAACGGTTGTTGCTGTAGAGCTAATGGTAGTAACACGCAGGTCGGTATTGTCAGTGAAAGGACCTACGTTCTTTGTGTGTAACAGTGTTCCGCATTTGTCGTATACTTTCATCGTCAGGTTTCGATTGGCAGGGATCTTACCACTTACAATACCATCGGTATTTGTGTGGCCGAATCCGGAGAGTGCCGTATCGGCGCCTGTTGCGCTGATCACTACTTTAGCGCTGGCAAGCCCATTGTTGTCTTGTGTTTTGATAGTAGCTGTAAAATCGATCACTTTAAAAGGTGCGTCGCAATTCCAGTAGGAGAAGTGGCCTACCTCGCCGATATAATCATTGCCCTGGCGGGTGGCGAAGCCTTCTTCTTTCCACAAGCCTGTTTTTTCGTCCAGGCTCCATAATGGAATGGTAGCTGGCGCCGATGCACGCAGGCTGGCAGGGATCGGGAAGGTGATGCCGGCTGTTTTGCCTTTGGCGAGTTGGAGTTTCTCTCCGCCAGTGCCATTCAGTTCTACGGCCATCATACCGAACGATTGTAATCCTGTTTCTTCGTTATTGGTTGTAATGCCACGCAAAGTACCAGGCATGATCTCCTGGAAGTTGTTGGCTTCGGGGTTGATGAAGAAGGCGCTCACGGCTACCGTGCCTGTATAAGCGGTAGTAGTGCCATCGGTCACGATGGCGTTGGATGAGAAAACAACACGGCCTCCTGTTGGCAGGGTGATGTTGCCACCGCTGGTGCCACTGAAGCTACCAGTTATTGTTTTTTTGATCAGCTGCAGTGAAACGGTATTGTCTTTGTTGGGTGTTACAACAATTGTCTTGACAGCCTTGAAGTAGCCGGCCTTCTCCACGGTAATGCTGCCGGCATGTTTGTCTACCGACAGGTTGGCCAGCCGGAAGGTGCCGCTTGCATCGGTGGTTACCGAAGCGGTGCCGGACTTTACGGTGGCATCGCTTACGGGTAATTGGTTCTCATCTACAATACGTCCCGATATATCGGCGGTCACCAATTCGGTCTTGTAAGTATTGTAGTTGTCGATGTCGGGTGTGTCCGACTTCTGGCAGCTGATGTATATCACGCCGGCCAGCAGCAATAAAGCTATTAAGGGTAATGAGGTTTTTTTCATATTGTAAGGTTTAGCGTTGTACGTTAGTGATTTTTACCCTGAAGTTACATTGAACAGGCAGGGAAAGGCTGCGGGCACTGTCATACACACTGGCTGCAAAAGCACCTGAAACGTATTCGCCTACAGCTGAACCATACTCTGTAATGGCTACAGGGGCCGATAAATTGCTGCCGGAGTGATACATGATCTGGTTACCTCCCGATTGTCCATTGCTCACATATAAGGTATTCATCGTATTGGCAGCACCAGCGCCTCCACTTATCATGAATACAATGTGTGTTCTGGTAGAATCAATCTTTGAGAAGGCGCCAATGATCAAATTTTGGCTTGCTAAGTGGGCGACCATCGAATCTGCAGGTGATGCAGTCTGGTAGTTTACGCCTTCCATGGTGTACTTAATATAGGAGTTCAGTGTAGTGCCGCAGGCATAAAGCTGACCCGCATTGAGCGTGCTGCCTGAAACCGGTACGCTGATCGTTGCTCCTGATACATTATTGGCCAGGTCGTATGCTTTGATGTTGGCAGTGGTGGCGTTGTTGTTACAACGTATAATGGCTTTGGTGAAGTTGCCATTGATAACCGGTATGCTGTAGTATACATTTTCCAGCTGTAGCATTACATAGCCATTAGCGATCGGTGTATTGTTACAGTCTATGACTGTTCCTGAGATCGTCAGTGACGACATTTGTGTGTTGACGGTAATAGTGCCGAGATCCGTATCGGTAGTATAGGGACCAATGTTCTGTGAGTGGATCATGTTGCGGCATTTGTCATATACTTTGAGTTTAAGTGCACGATTGGCGGGCAAGGTTCCTTTCACCACACCATCTGCATTCGTATAGCCATTGCCTGCAATACTGGTAGTATCTGTGAGGCTGGCTGAGATGACTACTTCAACATCTGGTATTGCTTGTGCGTTCTGATCTTTGAGTGTTACTGTGAAATTGGAAATAGGGAAGGGGGCATCGCAATTCCAAAAGGAAAAGTGACTTACTTCGCCTACGTAGTCATTGCCTTGTTTTGTGGCTTGTCCTTCTTCTTTCCACAAACCTGTTTTTTCATCGAGGCTCCACAAGGGAATAGTAGCAGGTGCCTGACTTCTCAATTCTTCCGGAATGGGAAAATGCAGGGTCGCTTTTTTGCCGGATGCGATCTGCAGTTTTTCACCGCCTGCGCCATTCAATTCTACCGCCATCATACCAAATGATTGCAATCCTGTTTCTTCATTGTTGGTATTAATGCCACGCAAGGTGCCGGGCATGATCTGGCGGAAATTGTCAGCTGAAGGATCGATGAAAGCAGCGCTCACTGTTACAGCGCCTGTATAGGGTTTATTGTTTTGTGGATCGATAACACCATTGGCTGGTAATTGAATGGAGCCGCCTGCAGCAGGTACTGTTACTTCTCCGCCGCTGGCGCCGTCGATGGTGCCGGCTACTGTTTTGGGCATCAGCTGCATGTTGACCGGGTTGTTCTTTTCTATCTCGATCATAACGGTTTTAGTGCCGAGGAAATAGCCCGTCTTTTCAACTTTTACGAGTGCCGCGTTTTTATCGACATATATGTTCTTGAGGTTGAAATAGCCGTTGGCATCAGTAGATATGGTGGTAGCGCCTGCAGTAACGCTTGCGCCTGTAACTGGTAAACTATTTTCGTCGGTAATGCGGCCAGAGATGGTGGCTCTTACAAATTCTACCTGGTGGCCGCTGCCTGTGCCGCCCGAGTCGGATTTGTTACAGGCATAGAGGATAGCAAAGAGTAAAGCAGTCATGCAAAGGAGGCGTAAGCCTTTCCATTTCATAAATATTGGAGTTTAGGGTTTTTCGTTTATAGATCCTCGCAAGAATAGTCAAAAAAGCCGGATGTTGCAAGTGTTTGATATACAATAAAAAATGACGATCTGTTAAGGGATGATCCGTTGATGGCTACGTAGTTAAGCCCTTGTATATATACACCTGCCAGTGCGGAAAGGGCACAAAAAAAGCGGCTCCCGTTTGTACAGGAACCGCTTTGAGTTATATAAGGTGACGGCTACACTTAGATGTGCTGCTCGATCTTCTTTACGAAGTTTGCTTTCGGTTGAGCACCTACCAGCTTGTCTACCACTTTACCACCTTTGATGAAAAGGATAGCAGGGATAGAAGTGATACCGTAATTAACAGATATCTGTGGGTTGTGGTCTACGTTCACTTTACCAACGTTAACTTTTCCGGTATATTCTTTAGACAAGTCTTCGATAACTGGTCCGATTGCACGGCAAGGTCCACACCACTCAGCCCAAAAGTCTACAACGGTCAGTTTATCGGAAGCGATCACCTTCTCCTGGAAGTTCGCGTCGGTGAATTCTAAAGCCATAAATTTAAATTTAGATGTAAAATTAATTATTTTATTGATTGTTGGTAAGCCTGGTCTGGGTTTCCCGTTACGGGACTCATTCTTTAACTTACTCCTAAGAACCGACAAATTTATAACCAAAACATAATACCTGACCGTCTGACGTTATCCACATTTACACAGTGACAACCTGTACATCCACTTCGGGCTTATTCTGCAGCCAGGCCGTCATTTCGTCATTCATCTCAAATCCCATTTCCAGGCTATACAGGCTGATCTTGTATTGCCGCTTAATTTCCCGGATGTTGAACTTTAAGCCGGCTTTGCCGGGGTGGGTTTTAACATTCTTTTCAATGAAGGTCACCATTTCCTCGTTGATGTGCCTTGCTTCGATATCTAATATAACCTGTTTGGTAAGGTTTTGTTTAATGCTCTCCAGCAGCACGATCTTGTCTACCTTGAACTCAAATTCCACTTTGTTAAAGCGTGGTTTAAAGAAACCTGTTATGAACAGGTTTTTGCCTTTTTCCATGTAGTTCGAGAAGCGCATATAATCATCGCTCCACAACATGAACTCGCTTTTGCCGGAATAGTCTTCCACGATAAACGATGCAAATTGGCGGCCCGTCTTGGTTACGCGGTGCTGGGCATCTGTTACCAGTCCTGCCAACCTGAACGTTCTGCCCGGGTTGGGCTGCAGGGCAATGGAATCCTTGATCTCATTAAAGTCGGCAATGGTGGTAAATCCGTAATGTTTGATCTCGAACCGGAAATGGTCGAGCGGGTGACCGCTCATGAACATACCAGTTACTTCCTTTTCCCTGTCCAGCAGCTCGGTCAATGTCCAATGCTCACAGGGCGGTATTTTGGGTAGCGGAATGTCCAGGGCTTTGGGCAGGTCGCCAAAGAGGGTATTGGCGGTGCTGTTGTTCTCCTGCTGATAGATATTGCCGTACTTGATGATCTTCTCCAGTCCGGAGGCTGTTTCTCCCTGTGGTATCGTAAAATATTGTGCCCGGTGGTATTCTTTGAAATTGTCGAAAGCGCCGGCATATACGAGGCATTCCAGGGTCTTTTTATTCACAGCCCGCTGGTTGATGCGTTTGATCATATCGAAGATGGAGGAGTAGCGTCCGTTGGCTTCCCGCTCGGCAATGATGTTTTCCACAGCGGCCTCACCCACACCTTTCAATCCACCCAGTCCTACACGGATATCGCCTGCTTCGTTTACCGAGAAGCCTTTGCGCGATTCGTTGATGTCGGGGCCTAATACCTTCTTTCCCATGCGTTTACACTCTTCCATGAAGAAGGTGAGCTTTTCAATGGCGCCGGCGTTGTTCAGTACGGCGGCCATGTATTCGGAAGGGTAGTGGGCCTTGAGGTAGGCTGTTTGGTAGGCTACAAAGGCGTAACAGGTTGAGTGCGACTTGTTAAAGGCATATTGGGCGAAGGCTTCCCAGTCGGTCCAGATCTTTTCCAGCTTGTCTTCAGGGTGGCCTTTGGCGGCACCTCCTTTGGTGAACTGGGCTTTCATCTTGTCCAGTACTGCTTTTTGCTTTTTACCCATCGCTTTACGGAGTACGTCGGCGTCGCCCTTGCTGAAGCCGGCCAGTTTCTGGGCCAGCAACATCACCTGTTCCTGGTATACCGTGATACCATAAGTATCGGCCAGGTATTCTTCCATTTCGGGAACGTCGTAGGTGATGGGCTCGCGGCCATGCTTACGATCGATGAAGTTGGGGATATAGGCCAGCGGACCGGGGCGATATAAGGCGTTCATCGCAATCAAGTCCGCAAACTGGTCAGGTTTCAGGTCGCGCAGGTACTTTTGCATACCGGGACTTTCGAACTGGAACGTACCGATGGTCTCCGCTTTTTGATAGATCTCATAGGTCTTCATATCATCGAGCGGCACATCGTCTATCACGATGTCCACACCATGATTCTGCTTGATCATCTCCAGCGCATTCTTGATGATGGTAAGGGTCTTCAAACCCAGGAAGTCCATCTTGATTACACCGGCGTCTTCAATGATGCTACCTTCAAACTGGGTAACCCACAAGTCCGAATCTTTGGCAACGGATACAGGGATCAGTTCGGTAAGGTCTTTGGGGGCGATGATGATGCCCGCCGCATGGATACCGGTATTCCGTACTGATCCTTCCAGACGTTCAGCTTCATGTAACACACTTCCGTTGAGGGTATCACTTTTATAGATCTCGCGTATTCTTCTTACACTTTCCAATTCATCAGGTCCAAGGCCTTCTTTTTCTTCGAGCGACTTTTCGCCTTCCTTGGTGGTTATGGGCGCTTTCAATACACGGCCCAGTTCTATGCCCGGTTTATCCGGTACCAGCTTGGCCAATGCGTTGGATTCGGCCAGCGGCAGGTCCAATGCGCGCGCCACGTCTTTGATACTCATCTTGGCGGCCATGGTACCATAGGTGATGATCTGCGCTACCTGCGATTTACCATATTTGTCTACTACATAATCGATCACTTTCTGACGGCCTTCATCATCGAAGTCCGTATCGATATCGGGCATCGACTTACGGTCGGGGTTGAGGAACCTCTCGAACAGCAAGTTGTATTTAATAGGATCGATATTGGTAATGCCGATACAATAAGCTACCACACTACCCGCAGCCGAACCACGGCCGGGGCCGATGAATACACCCAGGTCGCGCCCTGCCTTGATGAAATCACTCACAATAAGGAAGTAGCCGGCAAACCCCATCGTTTTGATGGTGAACAACTCGAAGTCGAGGCGTTCCGTGATCTCGGGCGTTAGCTCCGGATAGCGTTTTCTGGCACCTTCATACGTAAGGTGATGGAGGTAATTCCACTGGTTGAGGTTGCTGTCTTCTGTCGACTGGAATTCCTTGGGCAATGGGAAGGCAGGCAGCAGGATATCTTTCTTCAGGTTCAGCAGCTCTACCCGGTCCACGATCATATTGGTATTGTCGATGGACTCAGGAATGTCACTGAAGAGTTTCTTCATTTCATCCTGTGTCTTGAAGTAGAACTGATCGTTGGGGAACTTAAAACGGCGTTCCTTCACGTTCAGGTCGTCATTGACGATGTCATCATAACCCGGTGTACTTTTCTTTTCGCCGGTGTTGATACAAAGCAGGATGTCGTGGGCGTTGTAATCGTCCTGGTCGGTATAGTGGCTGTCATTGGTGGCAATGACAGGGACGTTGAATTTCTTCGCGAATTTGAGCAGCACTTCGTTGATCTGGATCTGCTCTTTGATGTCGTGGCGCTGTACCTCGATGAAGTAATCTTCTCCAAACAGGTCGAGCCACCATTTGAATTCCTTCTCTGCTTTTTCCTCTCCATCATGCAGGATGGTTTGTGGCACGTAGGCTCCAATACAGCAGGTGGTAGCGATCAACCCTTCGTGGTATTGTTCGATCAGTTTTTTATCGATACGGGGATACTTGCTATACATCCCTTCGATGTATCCAAGTGAGGTGAGCTTGATCAGGTTTTGGTAACCTTGTTTATTTTTTGCCAGCAACACCTGGTGGTAGCGCTCATCTTTTACTTCTTTGGAGAATATTTTGCGGTGACGGTCTTCTACTACATAAAACTCGCAACCTACAATGGGCTTTACCTTCAGGCTGCCATCTTCATTTTTGTGTTTATAAGCTTCCGACACGAATTCAAAAGCCCCAAACATGTTACCGTGGTCGGTAATGGCAATGGCCGGCTGGCCATCCTTAATGGCTTTTTTGTACAATGACTGAATGGAGGCTGCTCCGTCGAGCAGAGAGAACTGGGTATGGACGTGGAGATGCGAGAATTTACACATTCAAGTTTGTTATTTCAGATTCCGGGATATTTACAACAAAAGACCGTCTGCAAAGTTCCTTAACAATTGCTAAACAATTGACAATATATTGTCCACATCGGTGAATGGCACAGGGGTTGTATTTTGGCAACGTATTTGTTACCTTTGCGGCACTTATTTTTTAACAGGGCGCTGATGCTGAACATTTTAAAATACGGAAGCTTTATCCTTTTACTGGCACTGGCGGCTACCAGTTGCAGCACGCAGAAGAAGAGTACGGCTGCTGCGCCACCGGTCAATCACCATAAAAAG
The DNA here is from genome assembly GCF_059502485.1 of Paraflavitalea sp. Classification (NCBI taxonomy): domain Bacteria; kingdom Pseudomonadati; phylum Bacteroidota; class Chitinophagia; order Chitinophagales; family Chitinophagaceae; genus Paraflavitalea; species Paraflavitalea sp. Next base: position 908,427 of record NZ_JCACET010000011.1, on the reverse strand, counting down.
CCAGCTTCCGGTTCGCCCCGGTTTATCGAGAATATATCCATCAAAGCGCCTGGCGGATCTCCCGATTATTCAGCCACGCCGCCGCTGAGTGAACGTCCTGCTTCAGGTCCTGCTGTTCATACTGGTTCAAGTGTGGAACTGAGCGATCCCTTACAATTTAAATATTCCATACTGCTCAACACGCCTGTGGAAGAACTGACAGACGGAAAAATGATCGGTTTTATCGAAGAGTGGTACGGTACCCGCTATAAATATGGCGGCAGCGACAAAAATGGCGTGGATTGCTCCGCTTTTGCTCAAACATTTATTTATGCCATGTATGGTTTCATGCTGCCCCGCACTTCTTCCCAGCAATACCAGGGCAGCAAGCGGCTAAAGAAGGATGACCTGCAGGAAGGTGATCTTGTTTTCTTCAAAACGCGCGGACGCAAGGCCGGTGTTTCCCACGTAGGCGTTTACCTGCGCAACAATAAATTTGTGCACGCCTCCACTTCCGGCGGCGTCATGATCAACGACCTGGATGATACGTACTATTCCTCGCACTATGCCGGGGCCGGACGGGTGCGATAATTTACCTGACACCCGCCATTTTCGAAATTTGTCAATTTCCCAAAGGATGAATATATTTCGGTAGGGAATGCCCCTATTCGTGTACCCCAAAAAAGTTCCTGCGCAATGGATGTAACCGGAATTATTATATTTCTGCTGATTATTGCCACTGTACTCATATCCTGGAAGGGATTTGGTGATAAGGGATTCTTCGAACGTTATAAGTTCAATGTAGATGGCATCTTGATGTATCGCCAGCGCGACCGGCTGATCACTTCTGGTTTTTTGCATTCCAATTGGCTACACCTCATCTTTAACATGCTCGCCCTGTATTTTTTCGCCGGACCATTGGGCATGATACTCGATTGGTGGGGCTTCCTGCTCGTTTATTTTATCAGTCTTGTAGGGGGCGACCTGCTTTCTCTGTATATCCATCGCCATAGCGGTGATTATAGTTCAATAGGAGCGTCGGGGGCTGTAGCCGGTGTGATCTTTGGATGTATTGCTTTGTTGCCTGGTTTCGAGATCAGGCAGTTCCTGATACCTATATCACTGCCAGGCTGGTTGTACGGCTTGATATATGTGTTGGTCTCGATCTATGGCATCCGGTCGAGGAAAGGCAACGTCGGGCACGATTCCCACCTGGGTGGCGCACTGATCGGTATGGTCGTTGCTATTATCATGCGGCCGCAGGCGCTGGTAGAGAACTACGTGACCATACTTATTATTTCCCTGCCCACCATTGCCTTTATTTACCTCATCATCACACGTCCGCACATACTGATGGTCGATAATTTTTTCTTTAAAAAACATCAGCAAGGGTACACCATCGACCAGAAATACAATGAAGACCAGCACAACCGCCAGCAGGAAATAGACCGCATCCTCGATAAGATCGGCAAGGGTGGTATGAAAAGCCTTACAAAGGCAGAGAAGGATAAGCTGGAGGAGTATTCCAGGAGGATAAGATAACAGTTGAAAAGTTTATAAGTTAACAGGTTTAAAAGTTGAAAGGTTGACAAGGGAAAACGCTTCTCCTTGTCAACCTTTCAACTTATTAACTTATCAACTTTAATTCACTTGCTTTTTATTCACATAGAAATTCCTGTCTACTTCGAAGGTCTTTCCATCATACCAATCCGCCAGTTTTAACGACTGCCATTCTTCGGAAGGCGTAATGAATTGTGTGCGATCGCCACTCAGCTTCACTTTCACGGGCATGTTGAAACCTTTTACGCTGTTGATCCACCGGAATTGAATGCCGCCTGCTTCGGTTTTGTATTCCAGCACCGGTATCTGTATCGTGCGCAGGTATTGATCAAACACTTTGGAGAAATCCTTGCCGGCTTGTTTGCTGATATAGTCTTCTACCTGTTTTGTATCGACTGTTTTGTGGTAGAAGGTCTGGTTCAGGCCGCGTAGTATCTGGCGGAACTTCTCATCATCGCCAATGATGTTACGGATCGTGTGGAGTAGGTTGCCGCCTTTGTAATACATGTCGCCACTGCCTTCCTGGTTCACACCATAGTGGCCAATGATGGGAATATCGTTTTGGATGGCTTTGCGGGTGCCGATGCAATAATCATTACCAGCTTCTACACCGTATTCGCAAGTGGTATAGATGGTTTCTGAATAGTTGGTGAAGCCTTCATGTATCCACATGTCGGCAATGTCATTGCTGGTGATGTTGTTGGCAAACCATTCGTGGCCGCTTTCATGTACGATGATGAAATCCCACTTGTTGCCCCAGCCACTGCCGGAGAGGTCGCGGCCGCGATAGCCGTTCTCAAAATTATTGCCATAAGCCACAGCGCTCTGGTGTTCCATACCAAGGTGTGGTGCTTCTACCAGCTTATAACTATCCTCATAAAAAGGGTAGGGGCCAAACCAATGTTCAAAGCATTTCAACATAGAAGTGGCCTGTTTGAATTGTTCTTTTGCTTTACCGAGGTTGTAGTCCAATACCCAGTAGTCACAATCGAGCTTGCCTTTCTCTCCGGGAAAGTCTTCATGCCAGGTTGCGTATTTACCAATGTAGGGTATGAGGTTGTAGTTGTTGATCGGGTTGGTTACATTCCATGACCAGGTGGTGAGTCCGTTACCGGCGGAGCGTTTGTCTACCATGCGGCCATTGCCTACGGCTACTAATGAATCGGGGACTGTCATAGTAAGGGATGCTCCTTTGTCGGGCTCATCGCTTTGGTGGTCTTTGCAGGGATACCATACGCTGGCACCCAAACCCTGACAGGCAACGCTCATCCAGGGACGGCCTTGTTTGTCCTTTGTCCATATCCAGCCGCCATCCCATGGTGGGCGAACGGCCTCCCGCGGCTTGCCATGGAAATACAGCACCAATGTCGGGTCTTCTGTATTAAGGTTTTTCTGAAATGCTGCTGTTTCCACCCACCATACATTGCCTTCGCGGCGGATAGGTGCTACAAAATGCCTGATGCTTTTACCTGTGTTCAGGTCGTAGACTACACTATCCAACTCCATCGGCTCCTGTAAATCGATCTGCATTATAGTCCGGGTAGCCTTGCCGCTCAATTTGATATGCATGTATACCTTACCACTGATGGTCTTGCTGCTGTAATCGGGTGTCACATGTACATCGTAGCGCTGCACGTCCCACCATGTCCTTTCGGGACGCAGGGTGCCGCGCAGACTGTCCTGCCGGCTGAACCCTTTCTTCTGGTTCAACGGCTGGGCTGCACAGGAATTAACCATCCCTAAAAAGACAAAGGAGGCTAAAGCGGTTACTGGAAGTAGCCGGCCTGCAAAAAAACGCAGGGTATTTATTTTGTTCCGGATCAAAGTGATATGTTTTTGAAGTGCTAAATTTAGCGCAGAATATGAAAGCTAACCCACTATTTTTTATCATCGGTTTTTCCACTTTTCTGATAATAAGCGCCTGTGGAGAGCGGGCTGCTCACGATAAGCAGGTATTCCGGTACAATGAATACAGCGGTATCGCTTCGCTCGATCCGGCCTTTGCTAAAAACCAATCTATTATTTGGGCGGTGCATCAATTGTACAGTACCCTTGTGGAAACTGATAACGACCTGCGTATTGTGCCTTCGCTCGCTTACCGGTGGGACGTAAGTGATGACCGGCTGGTATATACTTTCCACCTGCGGGATGATGTATATTTTCACGACAATGAAGCTTTTCCCGGTGGCAAAGGGCGTAAGATGACGGCGCATGATGTGGAGTATAGCTTAAAACGGATCATCAACCCGGCCACGGCCAGCAGCGGCGCCTGGATATTCAATAACCGCATACCAGCTACCGATGGTTTCAAAGCGTTGGACGACTCCACTTTCCGGCTCACGCTTTCCCGGCCATTCACACCTATCCTCGGGTTGATGAGTATGCAATATTGTTCGGTGGTGGCCAAAGAAGCCGTAGAAAAATATGGACCCGATTTTCGCAGCCATCCCTGTGGTACCGGCCCTTTTGCTTTTAAAAGCTGGGAGGAAGGGCAGGTGCTGATCATGATGAAGCATGAACGCTATTTCGAGAAGGACAGTGCCGGCAGCCGCCTGCCTTATCTCGACGCCATCAAAACCAGCTTTTACGACAGCAAGGCCACGGAGTTTCTCTTATTTCGCCAGGGACAACTGGATTTTATTAACGATATCGAAGCTTCGTTTAAAGATGAGGTACTTACTAAAAAAGGTATCCTGCGCAAAGACTGGGAAGGAAAGATCAGGCTGACCAAACATGCCTATCTCAATACTGAATACCTGGGCATCATGGTAGACAGCAGTAATGAATTGGTACAGCGCTCGCCGCTGAAATTAAAAGCTATCCGCCAGGCCATCAACTATGGTTTCGATCGCCGCAAGATGATGATGTATCTGCGCAACTCTATTGGTACGCCGGCAGAAAGCGGGTTTATTCCTTCCGGCTTGCCATCGTTCGATTCATCGATTGTAAAAGGATACCGGTATGATCCGGCCAAAGCGCGGCGCTTGTTGGCCGAAGCGGGCTTTCCCGATGGGGCAGGGCTGCCTGCCGTGAAACTGCTCACCATTGCTATCTATTCCGACCTCGCCAGTTTTATTGCACGTCAGTTGGAAGAAGTGGGGCTGAAGATACAGGTAGAGGTAGTACAGAAAAGCCTGCTGCTGGAACAAACGGCCAAATCGCAGGCCCTATTCTTCCGTGGCAGCTGGATGGCCGACTATCCCGAAGCAGAAAATTACCTGAGTGTATTCTATGGCAAGAATCCTGCACCGCCCAACTACACGCGTTATAAGAATCCCACATTTGATAAGTTATATGAGCAAGCTATCCTTACTGAAAACGACAGCCTGCGCTACAAGCTATACCAGCAGATGGACCAGCTGGTGATACAGGATGCACCCGTAGTGCCGCTCTGGTACGACGAAGTGATCCACCTCGAACAACTATGGCTGAAAGGATTTCCTGCCAATGGCCTCAACCTGCTGGAACTGCGCAGGGCAAGGATTGAGAAGTAGTTCTCACTGTCCCAGGGACTTCAACAGATCATCTTTATAACTGATGCCAATGGGCAGCTGCAGGGAGCTTAATTCTATCTGTCCGCTCCGGATGGCTGTAATGAAACTCACAGAAGCAATATAGGAGCGATGTACCCGGATGAATTGTGAAGGCGGCAATACTTTCTCGAATGCCTTCATCGTGGAGGGGACGATCATCACCGAATCTGTGAGGTGAAGCTTGATGTAATTCTGCATGCCTTCCACAAAGCGGATATCACGGAACATTACTTTGACCAGCTTATTATCCTGCTTTACGAATGTGTAATCGGGCGGTGGCTCCTGCGGAGTCAGCAGTTTTTCTTTGTACCGCTCGCGGGCTTTGTCTACTGCCTGCAGCAGGCGTGGGAGAGCGATGGGTTTGAGCAGGTAGTCCACTACGTTCAGCTCATAACCTTCCATGGCATATTTATCATATGCTGTGGTAAAGATGACGAGGGGCGGGTTCTTCAGCGACCGCAGGAAATCAGTGCCTGATACAACGGGCATTTTGATGTCGAGGAACAATAAGTCGATCTTTCCCGTTTGCAATGCTTCATATGCCTCCATGGCATTGCGGCATGCGCCGGCAATGCTGCAGCCGGGAATAGTGGCCAGGTACGTAGCAAGGAGTTTCCTTGCTTGTGGTTCGTCATCTACGATCAGACAATTCATGAGCGACTGGGTATATAGTTAATGTAACGGTGAACTTATTTTGTGTGTCCTCAATAGTCAGTTCGTGTCGGTCAGGAAAATAATGCTGCAGCCTTTTGCGTACGTTTTGCAAGCCGATGCCTCCCCGGTGCGATGGATCACCGGGCGCATAGCTGTTGCTGGCTATAAACGTCAGCACATTTTGGCAGGCAGTTAGTTGAATCTGTATGGAAGCGTCCGGCAGTGCTGTGCTGTATTTAAAAGCATTCTCTACAAGGGGCATCAACAGCAGTGCAGGTAAAGGATAGTTTAATGGAGTGATACGAATATCAGTAGTAATAACGGATTGTTCATCATACCGTACCCTTTCTATGGCGATATAATTTTCCAGCAGGGTAGCTTCCTGCTCCAGGGTCACGAACTCGCCCTTGCATTCATATAAAGAAAAGCGTAAAAGTTGTGCCAGCCTGTTCAGCAACTCTACAGATCGCTCTTTTTCATCATGAACTATAAATGATTGCAGGTTGTTGAGCGAGTTAAAGAGCAGGTGGGGATTTACCTGCGCTTTGAGGAAATTAAGTTCCAGTTGTACATTTTCTTTCTCCAATTGCGTTTGCTGCAAATGGCTGCGCCAGGCATGCCGCACGAATTTGAGCGTAAGCGGGATGAAGATAATAGTGATGAGACCGGTAATGCTGCTGAAGAAATCGGCAACCAGCCGGTGGGGCTGTAGTTGGTGTTGGTAAAACTTATCCCAGAAGTCCTGTCCTGCAAACCACCCGCCTTCGGATTTATAATTGTCTACCAGCAAGGTGATGTGATAGGTTCGCAACAGAATACCGATAAGGTAATAAATGATAAAAAGTATGATTGCTATCACCCAGCGCCTGCGCCGCAATAGTGGAATAATACCATATACCAGCGGATAGAAGAGAAACAGGCTTAGGGCGATACCTGAAAGTGTGATAGCGTAATGCTGGGCGAGCTCGATGTGCACGACGAGGTTTTCGCGCAGCCAGAAGAAAAGCAGGAAAATCCAGAAACCTGCATGCAGCACCAGGCGATAACGCCAGTCGGTGAAAGAAAGTTGCCATAGCTTATTGATCGCTTTACTTTGGTATGCCATAGTGTAAATGCTAACTATAAATGTCTTGGATTTTGACCAGATAAGCATCCTGGCCTGATGAATGTGAACCAGCCGGGGATCAATGTCGGCCCGGAGCTGACGAATGTATAGAGGCTGGTTGCCATTGTTGGTGATCTGTTTGCCGGGCTTACCGGTCAGCGCTTTTCGGGCATCTGTCAATCATATTTTCTGATGCGATGCGGTGTGCATTCTTTTGGAAAAAAACAAGTATGTTATTCTCCGTCCAAAAGATAAGCAGATTATTATTACCAATTTATTATATCGTGTCAAATGTACAGGCATCCGCACAGGTCAGTACTATTACTCCCGCTCATCCTGCCTGGGGCGATACCTTGCGCATACATTATCATTTACGTGATACATCGGCCGCACTTTCCGGCAAAGAGCCGGTCTATGTCAAGATCGTTACCTGGAAACAGGATGGTGGTTACGATTGGAAAGTATTGCGCATGGAAGGAAGTGATACATTAACACAATCGTTTGTGTTGCCTGCTGGCATTGCTTCCTGCAGCATCCGCTTTTACACGCTCAATAAAGATGACGATAAGGCTGCGCGCAAACTACACGTTTACACAAAAGGTACACAACAGCCGGTGGCCGGTGCTTATTGGGACGATTTCTTTTCAACCGATCCGCGTGTTCCTTTTGAAAAAGAAATACAACATTACCCGCAACACTATCTCACATACGCGAAATATTTCAATGTGATTTCCATGTACAAAGGAATAGAAGAGAGCAGGCAACTCATTACTGCTTTGTTAGCACCATTAGAACAAACGTACCGTAATCAGTCTGCCCCCCGTGCTGACCTGTGTGCGGCTTTGTGTGTGGGGTATGCCAAGACGGGCCGGCTGCCTGAAGCCAAAACATACCTGCTGAAACTGTTTGATGCATTCCCGCAGGCGGAGGCAACGCTGCTGGCTTTCAGCTTGTACAATTATGAATATTATAAAGCAAGCAGTAAGCAGATAGAGGAGGACGTGCGCCAACAACTGGCACGCATCTATGTGCAGTGGCCCGATGCTGCATTGAGCAGCGATGGCAATGTGACTTACTACCTGAGTAAACTACCTGCACTCACGATTGCGCATTTTGAAAAGGCCTTGTTGCCCCGATATGCACAGGAAAGCATTCCTTACTATGCCCTGGATAAATTGCCGGAGATCTATATCGATCGACAGGAAAAAGTGGATAGTGCCAAAGTCATGCTCATGCGCTTCATCAGGCTGTGGCAGGAGGGGAGTATCAATCATCAATTCCGGCTTTCACCCGGACACTACAGTATGTATGTTCCTTACCTGTTGCAAAAATTGAGCGAAGCCAACCTGTTGTTGCAGGAATACAACGAAGCAGTAACGAATGCATCAGCAGCTATTGCCTTACTGGCTGGCAGTAATTACGAAGGCAATCTATTATCGGAAGTGTTGGCAATACGGGCACGGGCTTACCACAAGGCGGGCAATCTCGATATGGCGCTGGAAGATTATAAGCAGTTGTACAAAAATGGAAAAGATGATGTGCTGGATTCTATAAAAGCCATCTTTCCTTACTGCACGGTGAAGGAAAAAAGCGTAGAAGTATTGGCTGCCTCTTTGCGAAAAAAAGCTCCTGCATCTGCTGCTGTTATACCGCTTGCGCCAAACTTTACCGGTAAAGACCTGCAGGGCAAAACGGTTAGCCTTGCTGCACTAAAAGGAAAGGTAGTGGTGGTCAATTTCTGGGGAATAGGTTGCGGGCCTTGTATTGGGGAGATGCCTGCCTTGAATAAGCTGGTACAAAAGTATCGTGACAACGGCAACGTTGTATTTCTTGCCATCACCGGCGATGAAACGGCCAGGTTGCAACAATTCTTTAAGAAGCGCAGCTTTCTCTACAAGGTAGTAAATGATGGTGGTAAGGTCAATGATGCCTATCAGATCGAAAGCCTCCCGGTGCACATCGTGATCGGTAAGGACGGAGCCATCATCAACCGCTCTACCGGTGCCCGGGAGGATATTGGTATCTATCTGGATGGAGTTATTCAACGTGCGTTGTGATCAGTTGAAAGGTTGATGGGTTGAAAAGTTAATAATGCTGGTTCTATCCCAGCAGTCGATAAATAGGCTTATTAAACATTATAAGTTCGATTTAAATCCATTGTTTCCACATTCATTCTCCGTTCTGTAACGGAAGATGAACGGAGGATGAATGGAGGATGAATGGAGAATCTATGGAAATTGAAGCATTGTTGCACGAAGAGAATGACAGAGAGAAAGGGGAGCAATAGCTGTAATATCTTGCCAATTTCCCGACAGATGGGGCATGCTCACCATTCAACAGGTCCGTAAAGAGTATGCGGGCACGCTCATATTGGATATTCCCGACCTGTCTTTTGAAAGAGGTATTTATTGGTTGACAGGCGCCAATGGCTCCGGCAAAACCACCCTGCTGCGTATGATTGCCGGTATGGCCTCTTTCAAAGGCAGTATATTACTGAACGATATTGATCTGCATAAGCAGCCGGCCAGCTACCGCGGACAAGTGGGCTGGGCAGAAGCGGAGCCGCTTTATCCGCCTTTCGTGACAGCCCGGGATTTGATCAACTTTTACCGGGGCACGCGGAAACCCGGGCCGCAACAAGTGGATGCACTCATCGATTTCTTTGCTGTCGGCTCGTTCATCGACCTGACCGTGGAGGCTTATTCCAGCGGGATGGTCAAGCGATTATCCCTGCTGCTGGCTTTTATTGGTGCACCTTCGCTGATTCTGCTGGATGAGCCGCTGGCCACACTCGATGCAGAGGGAGCGCAGGTACTGCCAACACTTATCCGGGAATACCGGACGAAGCACAATACCAGCTTTATCTTCAGCTCTCATCAGCCGATAGCTGATGACGCATTGGTTATCGACAAAAAGCTGATCATTACAAACCGTACCATTCAACCGGCAGCATGAGCAATACCCTTCTGGTAAGGTCCATTGGCCGCACTTATTACCGGCAGAATGCCGGTCTTTTTGCCTTTCTCTTTTTTATTATGGTGCTGGCAGTGGGCAGGGCCAATGAGGTAGGGTTGCTGGAGTACCATTATTCCCTGATCATCGGAACGTTGACCAATCCTTCTATGCTGTTGCCGGTGCTCATCGCCTGGCTGCTCTATGCCTGGAAATGCCTGCGCTTTGTAGAAACCATCCTACACCGCCGGGATTATTCTTTTCTTTATCAACAGCTTTTAACGGGGGCGGTGCGCAGTTACCGGCAACTGCTGTTGATGCAATTGTTGATCTACCTGCCTGTAGGCATTTATGTGCTGTTCATGCTGAAGATCGGCTTTCAACAACACTTGTATGGGGCTACTTTCATTGTATTGTTTTTCAACGTAGCTGTTTGTTTGTTGAGTGCTGCACGTTATTATTATTTGTTGCGTCATCCCGGAACACGTGCCTGGACTATTCGTTGGAGAATACCATCCTTGCCCTGGAAGCAATTCTATCCCCGTTTTCTCATCAGGTATGTGTTGGTAATAAAGCCTGTGCTGTTGCTGGTGACCAAACTATTCAGTTGCGGTATGCTATACCTGATCGTGGCCAATACGCTGACAGATGAACGCGACCACCGTATGATCTTTCTTTTTTACAGTTTTGGATTGCTGGGACATGGTGCGCTATTGTTCAGGATAAAAGAAATGGAGCGAAGCAGGCTTGGGTTTTACCGTGCTTTGCCGGTGTCCTTAGGGCACAGGTTATGGCAGTATATGTTGTTTTACTTGCTGTTGTTTATTCCTGAATCATTCATCATATTGTCGCTGACTCCTGAACATCTTTACTGGTCTGATGCCTTACTTTATTTTTCGTTTGGCTATGGCATCCTGCTATTCCTTAATAGCCTGCTGCTTTTCTCTTTTGAGCGGATGATGAATTACCTCAAGGTTATTGGGGTTATCTACTTCTTTATTTTCGTGGCAGTGCTGGCGGGCTTATTGCTGTGGCTAAGTATTGCATTCCTGGTGTTATCCGTCTCCCTGTTTTTTAACAGGTATTATCAGCAGGAAGTGTAATCGATTTTATGACTTCCAGTCTTCTTCTTCCAGGAAGAAAATTTCATCGGGCCGGCAGTTGAGTACTTTGGCTATTTTCAGGGATAAGACTGTAGAAGGTATAAATCGGCCAGACTCGATGGCGATGATGGTTTGACGTGATACGTTTACTTTTTGTGCCAGGTCTGCCTGTGTCATATCATGTTTTGTTCGCTCTACTTTTAGCTGGTTTTTCATTCTTCTCCTTTTAATGCGTGCTGTCTTTTCTGAAAGTAAAAGATGCCTGTTGCAAGGAGAAGTGTTGCTGCTAAAAACTGATAGGCAGATATGGAGAGTATCTTTCCATTTGCCCGATCGAACTGCCAGTTGAGGAAGATATAGTTGTACAGGTGCATGAGAAAGAAAGTAATGATCACTGCGCGTGTGAGGGCTTTGAACTTGAGGTGGTGTACCATTTCATCATCCGTCTTTTCGCGGGAGAAGAATATAAACAGGAAGCCAAAGCAGGCGCCCACGGCCAGTTCATTGTAATCGAAAACGCCGGTTTTGCGGTATTGATTGAGGAAACTGAAGATCCCGGCAAGCACGGCCAAGCATCCTATTACCTTGGTCCAGGGGGCGTAAGGGAAGGGTTTCTGCTTCATGATGTAAGGTTTACTTAACTAAAAGTAATGTAAACTTTACATTTTGGCAATAATTCTCTCAATTTTTGTGGTCAGGCCGCCAAAACTTTAGTATGTGATGCAATTGGTAAAGATGAGTAATATCACAATGACACAAATAAGATATACTGTTTCAAACCTGTTTTTGGGTGTACGTTTTTTAATACTCCAGATAAAAGTCCAGATGGTTAAGACGAAAGGAATTAAAAAAGCGAAGGTATCCCATATGGAATGTTCACCGATGATATGGCTATTTTCCAAATAGTTTGTCAAATAAAAGGTCACGATTATTGTCCAGGTTAGATAGGCAAGGAATGCTATGGCGAGGCTGTATGTAAGTTTTTTGGCACCTGAATTTCCCAATAAATGGAAAAATAAAAGGGGGATGAATAAATAAGGGATTGTTTTAGCAGGTGTCTCTTTTATATATGTAACAATCACCAGGGCGCCACCAAAGCATAATAGCTCGTAGGCTATCTGAATCGTGTATGAAATTTTTTGTTTTGCCGACATATTTCTATTTGATAAAGTTAAGGACCTGGAGTTGCAGAGATCAGTTTTTCTGCATATTCCAGGTCTTTGTCTTTACCACTAAGGGTATCCTGTATTGATCGTTGGGGTTTATGATCCGGTGTAATACCCATATCTTTTACTTTTAAACCTGAACCGGTCATGTACAAACGGTATTGGGAAATCATGGTCAACAGGCCAGAGTGAGGAAGGTAAAAATAGCTATATCCTCTGCCGGAACCTCCGTATAAAGAATCTGGTGCAGCTTCTCCAATCAAAATGCCCCGCTTATTTCGTTTCACCAATGCTGCGAACTGCGTTGCTGCTCGTTTATTGTCAAGGATAAATAGGGTGGCTGTGGGAACAGTGATTGTAAGTTGGGATACTTCGCCTGGTTCTTTGTGCGGTTTTGCCTGATCACGGAAAATGGTTGAGCATTCACCTGTCTGGTAACTGGTGGCTTATTGCCAATAGAGTATTGGAGGGCAAAGTTCCTGGCATAGCCATAGGTTAAGTAATACTGAAAGGCAAATCGTTGTTCTATTCGTTTTAATTGTAATATTTCATTAGTACCTTCATCGGAGAAATAGCGCTTCATTGTAGTGAGTAATTGAATGATGATCTCCAAACTATCCTTTAGTGTTTTCAAGTCTTCCCGTAGCTGGGCAACCGTAACCTTTTTATTGAAATCGAATGATGAACCGGTGGGGGATTGAGCCATGCTGTTGAGTGCTATAATCAGGTAGCAGCAGGTAAAGAATACTTTAGTCATGTTCTTGTGGGATAGGCTTCGGTTTAAATATACGTAAGTTTTTAGAACCGTGCTTTTTGTGCTGCAAGGGTGAAAACACGGTGTATTGTTTGGGTGAAATGCTGCTTGAGTGGTGCCAGGATAGGTGGGAACTTCAATGTTTATTTACTTATTATCCATAAAACTCATCCTCATGTCTAAATCTGTTTCCAAAAAAGGCAAAGTGACTGCCAAAAAGAAAGTGGCGAAGAAAGCGCCGGTAAAGAAAGCTGCTCCCCAAAAGGCCGCTAAAAAAGCAGCTCCTAAAAAAGGGGTTGCAAAGAAAGCTCCACCGAAGAAAGCAGTTGCTAAAAAGAGCGCACCTCCAAAAGCAATTCAGGGCGGCAGGCAGTTGAGTTTGTTGGGGTTTACTTCCTCCACTACGGGCACTGCAGATTTTAAATTTGAATTTTTTGAGGGTGTGGCAACAGCCACTGTTACGTTGTTCAGGGATGGACAAATAGTCGACTCTCAAACTGTTTCTGATGACGGTACGCTGCATTTCAGTGATGTGCGTTCCCGGGATACTGCATCGGTAAAAGGCACCTGTGCAGGAACCGGTAAGATTACTGTGAGTGTGGATACCAGGCCTGCTTCTCCAACGAGCCTGAAAGCCGGCAAGATCATCGAACGTTATACGATTCTTTAACCTAAGTAAAAGCCATGAAAAAAATATTATTGCTGACAGCAATTTGCTGTCTTGGGTGTGGGGTCGTGTTTGCCCAGGTTGGTAAGAACACGGTGTTGACAGCTGATTCCCTGGCTACCGGTAATTATAAAGATGTGCTGAATAGTTTTTTCCAGATTGCCGTGAACACGTTTACTGGTCCTGACAAGGAGTTGAAATTTACATCCAATCCTTTTGCCATCATGGCAAAAATGAATCCCGACCTGTTGAGAACCGGGCAATACCTGAAATATAAGCGGCTCAGGAAACTCAACTTTGCATTTGCAGCCAGGCTCGATACGAGTTATAAGTTCAATGGTTTTTCCTCAGGCGTTAAATATGCCCTTATCGACAGGCGGGATGAAACGGTGAGCAGGGCGTTCCTGATCGAAGTAGAAACCGATTCTCTCCTGAGAGAGTTTGGACCACTCCAGGATAGTGTAGAGTTGTTTATTTCATCACTAAGTGGAGATACGGCCAGGCAGAATAAGTTTGGAGATCAGGTAGCATCGTTTTATCATGGAGAGCTTAAGCTTGACCAACTGGATGTGGAGGTCCGGGATAAGCTTCTGGAAATTGCGAAACGGGATACGCTTGTTTTTTTGCTGTCCAGGATGAAAAAAGATCCCGCCTATAGTATCCGGCAGGATGCCGATAAACAATATGCAGCCTTAAAAAAGAACTTCAATAACAGGTTTCTCTGGACGGTGGGTGTCAGCGATACTACTTACAAAGACCAGTTCATGTTCTCGAATGTAGTATTCTCCACGGAGGCAGTGCAAGGGCTGCTCAAGAACAATAAGCAGGCAAATATCGAGTATAATGTGAAAGCTGCTTACCAGTTGGTGGATGATACGCTGAAAGCCGGACGTGACCTGAAGCGTGGTATCCTGAATGTGGAAGGTGGTTTCAACTTTATCCTGAATGCGAAAGATACTGATCGCAGCTGGCTGGAGTTTAAGGTGGCGGGCAGTTATTACTACAGATCGGGTTCTTTGTATAAAGATGAAAAGCGGGATATGTTGACGCTGAATGGGACCTTGCGTATCCGGGTGTTCAGTGAGGTATGGGTACCACTGGAAATTAAATACGATCCGAAGAACGGGGATTGGTTTGGGTTGTTGAATGTGCGGCTCAACTTTAATGCACTGGGGAAGGACAATAAAAAATCATAACGAGTTTAATGTATTGACCCGATCATAAATAGAAAGAACGCCGGCAATTCCAATGCGGCGCTCTTTCTGGTTATTGTTGGTAAGGACAAACAGGTTATCAATTCATTAGGCCGGAGACTGATTGAAACAGTTCGGCTTTGGTGAATGGTTTTTTGAGGAAGGCATCTGCTCCATTTTCCATCGCTACATCTTTAGCTGCTACATCCACACCGGAAATCATAATGACTTTGGTGGAAGGGTGTTGCTTTTTGATGGAGCTGATGAAGTCAACCCCAAAACCGTCGGGCAGGCGGTTGTCGAGCAGGATCATGGAAGGCTCTTCCTGTAGAAGGTATTCCTCAGCTTTTGCCAAAGTGGGGACGTGGTCTACTTCCATGTCTTTTCCGTCCAGTAAAATGTTCAGTAACAGGCAAAGATCACCTTCATCTTCAATAATCAATACTTTGCGGGTGGCGGCTTTAGTGGTGTTTGATTTCATAACTGCGTTGTTTGGTGTTACGCAGTATGCTATAAAAATCCTGTGCCAGCGATGTATGGTGGGAATTTTTAATGGGAGTGTGGAATCACACAGGGGCTTTGGCATGTGCCACCCAGTCGGGCGCATCATTAATTGTTTGCCGGAGTATCAGGTTGAGTTGTGCGGTATGGTGCTGCACGTGACGCATATTGTACAATAATATATCGAGTACGGAACTGGTGAGTGTATCGCGTCCTGCCAGAGAGAGGTCTACGTCTTCCGATTCTCCCAACCAACGTTCCTGTAATCTTTCTTCGGTAAGGCTGGCAATCACCTGACGGCATTTTTCGCGTGTTGCATGCAGGTAGTTGAGCAATTCCTGTTGCGTATATATTTTATCAGGTACTACATCGTCTATGGCATCTGCTGGCATATTAACAGGCTCGGTAAGTGTATAGGGGAGCAGGGCTTTGAAGTTTCTGGGTGGCATGGTGAGATAGTAGTCCAGGAATACGGTTGTGTGGTAAGATATGTAATAAAACTTCAGGCTGGTATGCCAGTATTTTTCCGGGCATAGTTCTATGGCATGTTGAAGCATGTCGATGCTGGCGTTGAAGTGGTTCCAGAGACTGTTTTTTAATGTTGAGATCATAATAGAAATTTGCTGATATCTCTGAGAGTATTAAGCTGTTTTAAATAAAGATAGTATAAATGTATATTTGAGCGTACTGGTACAGACAACTTAAACAGACCATAAAATGGAAATAGACATCAATCAGAAGAAAATTTCAATTGGCGACAAATATCAAATCTTTGTTGACGGGCAATAGCAATGAGGGTAATTACGGTTGCTTATAACCTGGCAGCAATTTCATCGCATCGTTGGGTTGGGAATCGTGGCCGTTTATTTTTCCAGTACAAAGGTGGTGACTGATCTTGCAGGCAACGTGATAGCTTTCTTCGTGCCCTGTACTGTATATGCTTTCAGGTTGTCCTCCGCTGTGGCGGTGGTCTGGTATTTTTTGATGGTCTTTATTTTACCAAAACTTTTGATGGTGAGTTTTATATCCTGTGCTTCGGTGGTATAGTTGATGGCTATTATGGTGAGTTGCTTATTGCTTGTGAACGCCGAGAGCATGATGTGTTGTGAAGCAGTGAGGTCATCTTTGTTGTCACTGCGTGTAGTGTTGATGCGTTGCATGCCGGGCCTGATGAAACGGCTGTAGTTACCCATGGCCCATAGTCCTTTCGTTTGGAAGTATTCTCCATCGGTATGCGTGGCGTTGGGCTTGAGGGCAATGAGGTAATAGCGGGTGTCGAAGTCGGGATTGCCTGGCTCATAGCTGTTCCATAGCTGCCAGGCGCAGGCATTGGCCACTATGAGGTCGGTGTGGATCATTTTAGCCAGGAAGAGGGCGCAGTCGATCGCGCTTCTCCTGCCTTTCGTACCTTCCCGGAACCCGTCGGCCAGCATGGAGTATTCTGTTTGCCAGAAGTCGACACCATATTTCTGTGCGGTGTCTTTTAATTGCTGTCTTATTTTGATGCGGTTGGTATCTCCTGCATCGGTGAAGTAGCTGTGGCCACCAATGAAGCGGGCCATGTGCGGCAGTTTAGATAATTGCAGATCGCTTCCTTCTCCAAAGAATTGTTGTATTTGTGTGCCCGAACGGCCTGCATTGCCATAGAGGTAATTGAGCATGCCTGCTTCGGTGATCATGATCTTTGAAGTGAGGTTCTGTGCGGTGAGGGCGCTATCTACTGCCCGTGTGATGCGGTGGATATCGCTATTGTGCCAGGGGCTTCCTTCCTGACTGGCCTGGCCAGGTTTGTTGCTCCAGTCCCACTGTGGTTCGTTGACCGGACTGATGTAGTTGAAGTGTAATCCTTCGTTGTCGAAGTGTTTGAGCACGTCGGCAAGGAAGCCAGCATAGGCGTTGTATCTGTCATCCCGCAGATTGGTGGTGTAATCTTTTTCTGTCTTGAAGCCGCGGCCGTTCTTCGTAAACTGTACGGGCGGGGTATTGGAGAAGGCTATGAGGTTTTCTACGCCGTATTGTTTAGCTTTTTTCACGAACCAGATGTAGCCTGCCTGCTTATTCCAGTCGTAGGAGCCATCAGGGTTCTGAAAGCTTTCCACCCTTTTGCGAAAGTCACGGATGCCGCTACTGTCGCCTTGTTCGGTAGTGCCGCCGCCAATGTTGAAACGCCAGGAGGAGAGACCGATGCCTTTAGGGTTGCCTTCGTTGTCTGTTTCCCTACTGAAGAGCCACTGTGCTATCTGTTCCTTTTTAGGCTCGGGCCAGTGTTTGCCGATGCCTTCGGAAAACCAGCAGCCTGCGGCGCCGATGTTATCGATGGTCTGGGCTTTGTTTTTGGTGTCGATGGTAAATTGAACCGCAGTTTGTTTTTGTGCCATCAGCCCTGCGGGTAGTAGTAATAGTAACCAGTAGGAAAGTTTGCGAAGATGGTGTGGGGGTATGAGCCTCATGTGCAAGGTTTTGGTTTGCCTTAACAAGGTCGCAATTAACTGTTTTCCCGCCGCATTTTATAATTGGATTTTAAGGAGTAATAGCCGGGAAGTGACATTTCTTTAGTGCCTTATATTAAACTTTACGCCGGGTAATGCACTTTCTGCGCCTCCTCTGCTGTTCTGCCTGCTGAATCGTAAACGAGCGTAAGGTTGGTTTCAAACGGCGGAAATATGAGTTTAGCTTCAAACTCTTTGTCGATATTGGGAAGCATTTCTTTGGTCTTTTCGATGAACTGGTGCCAGCCCGCGTATTCTTCACTGAAATGTAACTTTGTCCCGTCTTTAGCAAATACATCCATATGTAATTCGTCAACCGTCATCAGGTCAAGTTTATAGGCGAAAATAGTGGTAATGTCTGTCCAGCGTATCAATCGGTTATTGTTGTCCTGGCTGACAGTGAAACCTTCCGTTGTATATTCAAAAATGCCTTCATCGTTGAGGCGAAGTTTAAAGGCTAATTGCTCTAACTTCCTTCCTTCTGTGGTGGATGGGTCGATCCAGGCAAACTTTGGGTGGAACATGTGGTACAATACATACGAGATAAAAGCGGAGGCGCCGATAACGATTGTCCAAAACCAGAAGGGGGAATACCTGTCTGTGGTCAGGGTTTCAATGAGCAAACCTGCCGGGATGATCAGTAGCCAGAGCTTGTCCCATTTGTTGCTCCAGAAAACACGTTTGCCCTCGAGGTGTTTGGTATCGATAGTGGATTCCTTTGAAATATCCGGTTGGTATTCAGTGAGGCCTTTCTCATCTTCAATTCTACTATCGGTGTAATCGTCGTAACGACCATAAGTATTTGTGTTGCCTGTCAGTATAATTGCCCAGGTGTCTAACCAATGTAGGACTTTTTTTATCTCTACTTCCAATTGCGGATAAAAGCTGGCCAGTAATTGTTGTTGCTTTTTTGGGGTTAAGTCGTTCCAGTCTTCCTGCGCAGAAGGTGCTTTCACTGTTAGTCCATATTCTAATCCCAGGGTGCTAAGGAATGTATAGCCTTTGCAGTATAGGTCATAAAATGTAATTAGAATATGGGGAAGCTGTTCATCCCGCTGCAGTGCTCTTGTTAGCAGGGAACGCAGTCTCCATGTTTCCCACTCACCTTTATCAATAAATCGCTCCAGCAGGCTGGGTAGTTCATATTTGGCCGTCGGGCTTTTGTAGCCAAAAGATATCAATTCAAGATATTCTTCCGGGGGTAATAGCTTTTCCAGACGGGTATCTGCATACAACCAGGCTTCGAATTCTAAAGGGGTTTTATCACCGTTGAGGGTTTCGAAGATAAGTTGTTGTATATCGGGCGGAAGTGTCATGGGTGTTAATCAGTACGATGCAAGTTTACACAAAACCAGTGAAATGCTCCCAGGCGCTCCGTCCCAAACAGTGAAGGTCAACGAAAAAGGCAAAAAATGGACCTGCGGCTTGTTAGTATTTTCCCTAATGCTTATCTTTCCATAAGTTATTTATTCCTGCCGCTAATCAGTACTCTCATCTTCTTCTTTTAAACCGATTGCATAATCATTTAATAATTGACCATCATGGCCAAAGGAGCAGCTTTTGAAGAAAAGTCGCTGGAATACCTCAAAAAATTGTTTGAGCAACTTGGCTTCGCAGTAACAGAGGCACGGCGGCAGGGTGCCGGTACGCAAAATGGATTTGATATCCGGATTGCATTTATTGATGATAGTGGTAAGGAACGGAAATTCTATTTTGAATGTAAGGATTATACAACCGGCATATCCTGGAACGATATTGCTATAAAAGTGCATGAATTAAACGCATCCAGCCACAAAGCAGATGGATATATCGCCTTGTCTCCGCATGTTAATTTCTCCAATATTAATGTGAACGTGCTGGATAAGCTCGTTGTTACCACACGAACGCCTATTAAGTGCTGGACACCGGAAACTTATATCCGGGAATACATTTCAGTGGATAACCTCATTTATGAGGCTGTATACGGAACGTCTGCCACTGCCACTGAAACGGATAAAACGGCTATCCTGCAAAAGATCAGGGCTGTCATCGTTGATATGTTGCGCAGGAAAGACGAGTTAGCTAAGCAAGGTCCGGAGCCATCGCTTCCCAAAGAGTTAACACTGAAAATACCAAGAATCCATCCTGATGATATTATTGGCCGGGAAGCCGAATTGCAGCAACTGCATGAGTTGCTGTTTGATAGTGGGCGTGTAGTAGTGGTCAATGGATTGGGTGGTATTGGCAAGACCACACTGGCGCAAGGATATATTGGTAAATATTACAACGAGTATAGGCATATTGCCTGGGTTACGCACCTAACTGATGATATGGTTACCGATATTATCAATGCGGAAGGGCTTGCTGAAAAGTTATCGGTAGATAAGCAAGGAAAGCAAAGGTTACAGGTGTGTAATGAAATACTTCACAGGTTAAAGGATATTCCTGATAGTCCCAATCTGCTTATTCTTGACAATGCCAATGAGAAGCTGGTGGCTCTAAAAAATGTATTGCCGGCACAACCCCGGTGGCATGTGTTGGTGACTTCCCGGGAAAGGGTGGATGGGTTTTATTTGAAAGCGCTGGATTTTTTGTCGCCTGAACAAGCTATTGCTTTATTCCAAAAGCATTGTTCCTTCATCAAGGATGAAGTGCTCGTAGCTGAATTGGTGAAAAACATAGATTTTCACACGCTGACTATCGAAATATTGGCCAAAACAGCACAAAGGCGAAAGCTGAATATTGAAGTGTTGAAAACATCTATTCAGGATGACTTGTCATCGAATGTTTATGTGGAGCATAAGGGTGAAAAGATAGATCGTGTACGTTCTTATTTGTCTTCCATTTTTAATTTGAGCGGGTTAAATGAAGAGGAAGCCTGGATGATGAAGCAGTTTGCCTGTCTGCCTACGGAATTTCATACTTACGAACTGTTGATGGAGTTGATCAGCCCCGATGAGGAAAAGAAAGAGGCATTTGCCGAGACGCTTAACAGGCTGGTAGAGCAGGGGTGGCTGCTGCACAATGAAGAGACTGATGCCTATAAAATGCACGTGATTGTAAAGGAGGTGGTGATGAAGGAGTTGTCGCCGTCTTTACAGGATGTAGAGCAATTAATGGATAACATTTTAGAGAAACTAAATTCGAATTTTAATTTGGATAATCCTGTCATTAGGTTTCCATGGGTACCTTATGGGGAGGCTTTGCTAAATGCTTTCCGGGATTCAACTGCTACAAAATTTGCTGAATTGCAAAGTAGCCTTGGGGTTGTATTGCAGGATCTCAGTGATTTTAACAGGGCCAGGATGTTGTTGGAAAAAGCAATACCAACATTTGAGCACAATTTGGGCGCTGACCATCCTACTACCGCTACAAACTATGCTCGTCTTGCAAGTATACTTAAAGATCTGGGTGATTATAGGGGAGCTCGTTCGTTGTTGATCAAAGCAATGCATTCAGATGAACGTCATTATGGCCCACAACACCCTATTACAGCAAGGAGGTATTCCAGTCTGGCAATCGTGCTCAAGGACTTGGGCGATTATAACAGTGCAATGGAGTTGTCGCAGAAAGCGATGCATTCCTTCGAGCGAAATTTAGGTCCGGAGCATGTTGCTACTGCCAGAATTTATGCTGATCTTGGATGGCTGTTTAACCTGATTGGCAATTCCAACGAAGCGCGGAGATGGTTGGAGAAATCCTTGCCTTTATTAGAGCGTCATCTCGGTGTTGACCATCCTTACGTTGGTGCAGTATATTCAAATCTTGGATTGGTTTTTCAGTCGTTGCGTAAATATGATGAAGCCCGTTTGCTGTTGGAAAAAGCAGTTCACTTGTTTGAACGCAACTTTGGACCGAATCATATCGATACGGCCAGGATTTATTCGAACCTGGCTATGCTATTGATGCTTCAGGGGGAGAAGGACCATGCGCGTACTTTGTTGGAGAAGGCAATACATACGGGCGAACATTATTTAAGCCCCATCCATCCTTTTAATGGTACTAATTATGGAAATATGGCATACGTGCTAAAAGAGTTGGGGGATTATCCGGGTGCGTGTGGTTACTTTAAAAAAGCCCTTGCTTCGATCGAACAGGAATTTCCTCCCAATCACCCTGGCCTTGCGCAGCGCTATTATATTCTGGCAGGCCATCTTGAGGAAATGGGTGATTATTCGTGGGCATTAGAGTTGGCAGCGAAGAGTCTTGCGATCGTTAAGGAGATATTGCCGGACGGCCATTCCAATATAAAGCTAATACAAGATGTTTACGAGTCGATAAAAGCTAAAATGGAGATCAAGGTATAGTTGTATATTTCATCAAGCAGGGCAGGGGGATAAGTTGGAAATAGGCATTGACTTAATATATAAATAGATGCTTTACTATGTCAAAAGTAATAACAGTAATCGCTTTATTATTTTCGACACTTGTATATGGACAAGTGGCTGAGAAGACTATTCATAATGGTATAGAAGGGTTGATGCTTGCTGATTCAATTACCTGCAACGATATTATAGGCAGTTTTTATAAGAGTGACGGGTTTGGTGGATACAGCTTTAGTCTGGACTCAAATATGACATTTCAAAAAAATGACTTTAGCTGTATGGCAAGATTTAAGGTTGACAGCGGTTCGTGGACCATTAAAAATGCCAACACTGTTGTTCTAAAGTCTGCTAAAAAGATACTTTATTTTGATGTCGTTAAATTTGATAAATTCTATTTTTTTGTTCTGCCAACACAAAGACAAGCATTTATTGAAGATTTGAAAGCGACAATAAAGCAGTTTAAGAATACTAAGCCTATTGTTGTTGATGATGAGGTTTATTCGAAAAACTATCTAATTGGATCCCGTTTGGCTAAAAGCTATTTTGCGAAAGAAATCGACGATATTGTCAGTGCAGCACAAGCCGGAAAATAATGAAAGATGCATTTCTCTCCTTTGGTAAATCCCCCAAATGTTATATGAAACCCTAAATGGCAATATAGTTTCCTGACAAGGCATGCGAACAGATGAGCAGCAGGCTCCATGAAAAGGATAACAGTACTTTCATTCGGCAGGGGCAGTGCACAAAAATACTGTAATGGATGAAATTACCTAACTGTATAAACGAAGGGGTTGTCTTTAATGGGTTAATGCTTGTTCAATTTGTTGAATAAGTTCCCCTGGTTGGGTGGCAGGTGTTGCCAGGAATATTTTGCCATTCCGGTTGATAAGGCAGGTGGTGGGATAGCCACCTACTTTATAGGCGCTGATAATAGGGTGTTCACCTTTTTTGCCTTCCGTGAATGCATGGTAGCCTGCAATCGTATATTTTTTCAATGCATCGAGCCAGGTGGAACGGGCATCGATGGAAACGTTCAGGAATACTACTTCCGGCCGGTTGGCGAAATGTTTCTTTACCGGCGAGATGGTACTGAATAAGGCATGGCATGGGCCGCAGGTGGCGTACCAAAAATCAAGGTATATCACTTTGCCGCGGAAGGAGGTGAGGGTTAGTTTTTCTCCTTTTTCGTTTTCAAGGGTGAAATCCGGAGCTGCCATGCCTCTTTTAAAGCTGGTGACGTTGTTGTAATATTTTTGGATGTAGTTGCTGTAAGTAGAATCGGCGGGTGAGGTGTAGGTGTCTTTGATCAGCTTTTCGAGGTCTTCGGCCTGGTTCAGCTTACTGATGTCGCTTTCCAAAAATAGTGTCTGTACAGGTATGCTTAGGCGTGCTGGTAAATGTTTGCGCAGCCAGGTATATTTCTCTATCAGGTTTTTGCTGGCCAGCCCATCCATGATGAGTCCATCGTACTGCCGGAAAAAGATACCGTATACTTCATTGATATAAGTGTGGGAGTAATAAAGGGAGTCATTTACTTTCAGTACGTTTTGCAGAATGCTTTGCGACCGGGGCGTAAGTTCTTTTTGTCTTTTGGCCAGTGTTTGTTCTATGCTTTCACTGTATAGCATGGTGGCGCCACGGTATTGTTGTCCCCATACAGCAGACTGTATCTCTGCCTCCAATAGCCGGAAACTTTCCTTATTCATAGAAGGTCTTATCGATGTAAGCTGTTGCCCGAATGCCTGGCCTGCGCTGTCAATAAAAGCAAACAGGGCGTCGAAGGGTGTGGTAGTTGCTTTGAACCGGGGAAGGTTGTCACGGACTTTTTTATATAGGTTGTATTGTTTGAAATCTTTCAGGAATGTTGTTTTTTCTGCTCCCTTGCCTGTGAGCTCTGGTAATGTATTGCCGCTCTGGTAATGCAGATAGATACTGTCGCCCGGTTCCAATAGTGCGTTGAAACCACTTCCTTTGGCCTGTATGTAGCAGGGTACAGGCTTATCAAGGGGAATAACCTGTCTGAATTTTCCGTTCTCAGTGAGGGTGGTATAGATGGCCGTTTGCCTGATCGTTGGGTTGTGTTGGAGGTATAGTTGTAGTGTATCCTTTCCTGTGCCCGGTACTTCTCCGGCAATGATGGCAGTGTTTTGTGCTGATAGTGTGTTTGCAGATAGCAGTAGTCCCCATATAATACAGAAATAATGCATAAGGCCAGTTTTAGGTTTACTGCAATAAGAGACTGAAAGATGCAAAAGGTTGGCTGCACAACCAGTATTTTTTCAAAAAAAAGCCGCCTCCGGTGTAGGAGGCGGCCTGAATGCTTTGTTTTTGATCTATTGTCTTACTTCTGTGTTTTCTTTAATTTGTCTTTGAACACTTTCTCAAACTTCTCCATCTTGGGACGGATCACATAGTAGCAATAGGGGGCAGAGCCATTGTTATTGTAATAATCCTGGTGATAGTTTTCTGCTACATAAAAAGATGATGCAGGGGTGATCTCTGTAACGATCGGATCTTTCCAGGCGCCGCTTTTATCCAGTTCAGCTTTATACTTTTCTGCTTTTGCTTTTTGCTCGGCGTTATGGTAGAAAATAGCGCTGCGGTACTGGGTTCCTACGTCGTTACCCTGCCGGTTGAGGGTGGTAGGGTCATGTGCTTGCCAGAATGCTTCGAGTAATTCATCGAAGGTGATCTTTTCAGGATCGTACACTATTTCCACTGCTTCGGCATGGCCGGTAGTGCCTTCACACACTTCTTTATAGGTAGGATTTTTAACTTGACCACCGGTATAGCCGGAGGTTACTTTCAACACACCGTCCAACTGCTGGAACAGGGCCTCTGTGCACCAGAAACAACCGGTGCCAAACGTAGCGGTGTCTGTC
The DNA here is from genome assembly GCF_059502485.1 of Paraflavitalea sp. NCBI lineage: Bacteria > Pseudomonadati > Bacteroidota > Chitinophagia > Chitinophagales > Chitinophagaceae > Paraflavitalea > Paraflavitalea sp. Next base: position 883,585 of record NZ_JCACET010000011.1, on the reverse strand, counting down.
CTGAGAGCTGCTTCTCCCGTTGTTGTAGTGGGAGCGGTTAAACTGCTTGTCATATATTTTTGAGGATTTTCCCTTACTGCACACGATAGCACGGTTGCTACCGTAATAACCAATGTTGTAAAGATCCATTTCATACTGTGTGATTTTGTGAGATCAGCCATAGGGGATATTGGATTTGCTTCCCTTTATAAACGAGAAATGACTGTTATAGGTTTGCAACCCGGCTGAGGGGAGGCTGCTTTTACCATTCAGTTAACAGTTTTGGGGCGCCGAAACCCGGAATTGTAACCCGGGACCGAATTTCGTACCTTTGCACCTCATAAAAATAAGAGGATATCAGCGATAATCGTTTATGAAATTTTTTCCCGAGTCGGCATTGGTGCAATTAGAGTTCGAAAAGGTGAAGACTTTATTGGAAGAGCACTGTAAGACACTGTATGCCAAAGAAAAAGCAAAAGAGCTAAGGATTCACACCCGCAAGGAATACATTGACCTGGAATTGCAGCAAACGCATGAATACAAGCTGCTGGTCCAAAATGCCCAGTATTTCCCCAATGACTATACCCTGAATATTGCCAAGGAGCTGAAACTGATTGGCATTCCCGGAGCGGTATTGTCTGAAGAGCAGTTGATGCTGGTGCGCAAGCTGGCGGAAAGCCTGCAAAGTATCTTCCGCTGGTTCGATACCGATCGCAGGACGGCCTATCCGGCGCTGGTCAAGGTGGTGGCGGAAACCTATTATGAAAAGGCCATCCTGGAACTGATCGATGAAGTGCTGGATGAAGGGGGTAAAGTGCGGGATAATGCTTCCGAAGAGCTGTCGCGCATCCGGATGGGTCTTTTCAAGAAACGGAATGAATTGCGCCGCCTGTTCGACCGCATCGTACAAAAGCTGGTGAAAGCCGGCCATGCCGCCGATATTGAGGAAGCATTTCTCAATGGCCGCCGCGTTGTGGCGGTGTATGCTGAGCAGAAAAGGCAGGTAAAGGGGATTCTGCATGGGGAAAGTGATACCCGCAAAACGGCGTTCATAGAACCCGAGGAGACCATCGAGCTGAACAACGATATCTTTTCCCTGGAGAATGAGGAGAGCCGGGAAGTGTACCGCATTCTGCGGGAGCTTACCGCCAGGCTGGCCATGTATGCGCCCCTGCTGAAAACGTATTACGATATTTTAGGTGAATATGATTTCATCCGCGCCAAGGCTAAATTGGCGGTGGATGTGAATGGTAATCTGCCCATCCTGAGTGATAAGGCGCATGTGCATCTTGTACAAGCTTATCACCCGTTATTATATCTGTACAACAAGCGTTCGCAGAAGCCAACCATACCCGTGCAGGTGACGCTCGATGAGAAGAACCGTATCCTGGTTATCTCTGGTCCCAATGCCGGAGGTAAAACGGTTACCCTGAAAACGGTTGGCTTATTGCAACTGATGATCCAAAGTGGTTTGCTGGTGCCGGTGCACCCAACTTCGCAGTTCGGTATTTTCAAGCAGATCATGATCCATATTGGTGATACGCAGAGCCTCGAGTTTGAGTTGAGTACGTACAGTTCGCACCTGAAGAACATGAAGTATTTCATGGAAGTGGCCAATGGTAAAACGCTTTTCTTCATCGATGAGCTGGGTAGTGGTAGTGATCCCAACCTCGGCGGCGCTTTTGCGGAAGTGATCCTTGAGGAGATGGTGCGGAAGCATTCTATGGGTATCGTGACCACACACTACCTCAACCTGAAGGTGATGGCCAATAAGACGCCAGGTATCATCAACGGTGCGATGGCATTCGATGAAAAGAACCTGCTGCCCATGTACAAGCTGATCATCGGCAAGCCGGGTAGTTCTTATACGTTTTCGATTGCTGAACGCATTGGTCTGCCACCGGCGTTGATCAAACGGGCAAGGCAGTTGGTAGATGAGGATCATTTCAAGCTCGACAAATTGCTGAACCGTACCGAGCAGGACCTGCGCGAGATCGAGATCAAGGAGAAGGAACTGCAGAAGCTGTTGAAGGAAAATGAGCGGATGCGGAAGGATATGGAAGCGTTGATCGATAAAGAACGCCATCATCAGCAAGTGGAATTACTGAAGCACCAGAACAAGGTGACGGAAGACCGTATTGTTTACCTGCGGGATATGGAGCGCAAACTAAAGCAGATCGTACTGGACTGGCGCAAAGCTGGCAGCCAGGAGGATAAGCGCGACCTGATGAAGCAATTGCATGCTTTATTGTTTGGTCAGAACCAAAAGCAGGTGACTGAAAAAGTAAAGAAGAAGATCGGCTCCAAATATGATGAAGTGGGTGGTGAGATCGTCGTTGGTAATAAGGTGCTGATGAAGAAGAACCACCAGGTAGGAGAGGTGAAGGAGATCCGTGGCCGCAAGGCTGTGGTGCAGTTGGGCCTGATGCCTATCACTGTCGATCTGGGCGACCTGACCGTTGTAACGGAAAAAGTTCCTGAACCACCGCAATCATGAAACTAATAAGCCTCTTTATTGTCCTGTTGTATAGTTTTCCCTCCATGGGCCAAACCTATTTTATACGGGAAGGTAAACTGGCCGATACTACTACCGATTTTGAGTTGGAATATGGCAGCCCATTGCCTTACTATTATAGTGTAGGTGGTAAATACCCCAAAAATTCTTCTACTTTATTGAAGGAAGTGAAGGAGTTTGGTAAAAAGCAAAACCATACTTATTCAGGTAGTGGGTATATTACTTTTCGGTTTGTAGTGGATACAACAGGTTCTATGAAGAACAAAGTGAAGGTGATGCAAACGAACGATGATTATAAGGCGCAGCTTTTCGACAGAGGGCTGGTGAATGAGCTGTTCGCTTATTTATATACGCTGAATAAATGGCCTGTTGCGCGGTATAGGACCGGGGAGGCGTTGGAATATATCTCGTTCATTATGTTCAAACTGAAGAATGGGAAAGTTATCAATATCATTCCTTAGTTGTTTACTCATTGTATTGCAGGGTTGCGCACAACCCGCTTCTCCCAAGTTGGCATTGACGTGTGGTGATCTGCGCGTTCAGGACAGTCTTTTCAAAAAGTATATTACCAATGGGGCGCATCAATTGCCCGGCATGTACAATGATCCTGCGTGGCAGTTGTATTGTGATAGTGTCATTGCCTTGTGTCCCGGTATTGCCGAAATATACCAGGTAAAGGCTGTTCCCTTTATTAAGAATGGCGATCATGAATGGGCATTGGCCTTGTATAATAAAACAGTTCAATTAGATCCTAAAAGATACACCGGGCACAGAGGGTTTATCAAATGCCTGTTCACCAAAGATTATGAAGGGGCTATCGTTGATTTGCAGAAGGCGCAACAGCTGGTGCCCAATGGATATGATATGGACCATACGTATGCTTTTTATGAAGGGCTGTGTAATCTTGAGCTGGGCGAATATGTAGCGGCCGAAAAGAACTTTAAACAGGATATGGCCATTCAGGCAAAAGACCATCCGACAGATGCTTCTCATTTCAATAGCTTGTTTTTTATTGGTGTCCTGTATTATGAAATGAAGAAGGACGTATTGGCGAAAGAATACCTGCAACGATGTTTGGAAACCTACAAGCAACATCCTGATGCTAATTATTATCTCGCACTTGTTTATGGCCGCTTAGGGAATGCTGCTATGAAAAAGCAATACCTGGAAACTGCAAAAAAGGCTTACATGAGTGGGTACAGGATCAATGAAGATCAGCTGTATTACGTAAACTATCCTCATGGCATCAAGTTGTATGAAATAGAGCAGGCGTTACAAGGAATGTAAGCGGTTCAGTTATCGGAAAGTAAAGGGCTCCATCAATTCCACTCTCGTTCCATCCGGATCATATAGGTTCAGTTGCCATTTATTGTTGCGTCCTATACGGGGCACGGCCATGTTGTAGCCTGTTTTAGCGGCGCGGGGACGTAGTATGTCTACTGCCTGCTGCATATCGGGCACCAGCAGGGCGATATGGTGCAGGCTTCCCAATTGTTGTTTGTTGGGCGGTGTATTCACCAGCATGTATTCAATGTAGTCGGTGCTTTCCGGCAGGCGCATATTGATCCAACTGGTAGTGCTGTCATTGGCGCCGCCGCGCCATATTTCGGAGAAGCCCAGTATGTCTTTGTATAATGCATCGATTGTTGGCAGGTTGTTAACAGTAATGCCTGCATGCAGGATGCGGGAGGAAATGGGAGAGCCTGATCTCTGAGGTGATGGTTGTTGAACAGACTGGTTGTATTGAACGAATCTGATCTTGTGGTTTTCAGGATCATGTATAGTAAAGGAAAGATTATTGTTTTTATCTCTTGTGAACGTGTCTGGCAGCACTACTCCTTTGCTTTTTAAGTAAGCCTGCATGGCCTTTATATCGGTGGTCTGAAAGCTTACTGATACCAGCCTTTCTATTTGCCCTTCGGGCAGGCCGCTATGTACCATGATGCTTTGCCGCTGGTTGACGTGGATAAGAAACGCTTGCTGTCCATTGATGGAGAGTGGCGTGGTTATATAACCCAGCAACCCTTGGTAAAAGCCGGTTGCTTTCCTGAGATCGCTTACCTGTACTTCAACAGATGCGATGCCAATGATCTCCGGGCGTTGGATAGTTTGAGCCTTGACGGATGTGGTGGTCAGTAGGAATAGAATGAAGCAGTAAAGGCGATGCAATAGTTTTATAGCAGGCATACAGAAAGGTACATATCCCTGGGTATTAAGGCTGATTTATTTTCACTGATAAAGGCGGTCTTTATTCCGTGCGCAGACTCTTAACCGGATTGGCCATAGCCGCCCGTATGGCATGAAAGCCTACAGTGGTCAATGCAATCAATGTTACAAATATACCGGCCAGGGCAAACATCCACCAGCTTAAGGAAACCCGATAGGGATAGTTCTCCAGCCATTTACCAGCTGCCAACCAGGCCACCGGTATCGCGATCAATAACGAAGCGATCACCAGTTTCAGGAAGTCTTTGGACAGAATGGTGGCCACACCACTTACCGAAGCGCCCAGCACTTTGCGGATGCCTATTTCTTTCCTTCTTTTCTCCGTAGCAAATACTGAAAGCCCAAACAAGCCGATGCAGGAAACGAATATGGTGAGGGCTGCACCGAAAAGCATGATGTTTTTCCAGCGGGCTTCTGATTCATACCGGGCCTGGTTTTCCTGGTCCTGGAAGGTGTAGGAGTAAGGGTTAAGAGGAAATAGTTGTTTGAATGTTTTTTCAATGTGTTGCAGACCGGCTGTCGCACTGTTGGGTTTTATTTTGATGAAAACCTTACCAAAAAGGTTGCCGGGCTTCATGGTAAATAGCTGCGGGGCTATTTTCGTTGTCAGGGCTTCGTAGTGATAATCTTTTACCACTCCGATGACGGTGTATTTTTCGCCGGGATTGTAAAAGAAATCAACCACTTGGCCAATGGGATTTGCCCAGCCTGCTTCTTTTGCAAATGCTTCATTCACCAAAACTGAATGAGTGGAGTCTGATGGATAGGCGGCGGAGAAGTTCCTGCCTTTGATCACCGGTATTTTCAACAGGGGGATATAGGCGTCATCTATCGTTTCAAAAGCAAAGCCAATATCTGTACTGACATTTACCCGGGCTCCGGTGGCCCACATGCCTCCATTCTTATTGGCTACTTCCGTAATAGCTGGACTTTTAAACAGCTCTTGTCTTAGCAAATGAGTTTGCTGGCGGTTAAATCCGCCGGGCACATTCACCGTTACAAGATTTGTATCATCATATCCTAATTGCTCGTTGGCGAGGAAATTGAATTGAGACCAGATGGTAATAGTTCCAATGATGAGGAAAGAGGCCAGTGAAAACTGCAATACCACCAATCCTTTCTGCAGGTAGTTTTTACCGGCGAGCGTGAAGCGGCTGTATAATACTTTTACCGGATTGTAACCGGATAATACGAGGGCGGGGTAGAAGCCGGCCAACAGACTGGTGCATATAAATAGTGTGATATAACCTGCTACCAGTTTTACGTCGAACAGGTAAGTAATGGCAAGTGCTTTATTGGCCAGCTCATTGAATACCGGCAGGGAGAGTTGTACGAAAAGGATGGCCAGCATAAAGGCCAGGAAACAAAGTATAAATGATTCTCCAAGGAACTGGATGATCAGCTGTTGGCGGTCGCCGCCTACTACTTTACGGATGCCAATCTCTTTGGCACGTTTTAAAGAACGGGCTACCGTGAGGTTCACAAAGTTGATACAGGCGATCAATAATATAAACAACGCAATGCCCGATAGGATGTAAGAGTACATAGGATTGCTGGCATCTGAGAGAGCATCGTCTGCTTTATAATCCTGGCTCAGGTGAATATCGGTCATCGGCTGCAGGCTAAAGGTGGTCACTGACTTGTCGCCATATCTTTCTGCTGCTACTTTGATGGACTCACCTGCTTCAGTTTCATACACCTTATTCATTTTGGCTTCTACTTCTTTGATGTTGGCGCCTGGCTGTAGTACTACAAAGGTGCCGAGGAAGTAGTTCATCCAGTTTTCATTGAGGGCTTCATCTTGTTTCGACACCTGCATCGGCATCAATGCCTCGAATTTGATGGATGAATTCTGTGGACAGTTTTTAGCAACGCCTGTTACGGTATAGGGGACGAACTTGTTGTCGTTGTCTTTGATCATGATCAGCTTGCCCATGGCATCGGTGGTGCCAAATTCCTGTTGAGCAACGGATGCCGTGATCACGATAGAGTGGGGATCGAGCAAGGCGGTGCGGGGATTGCCGCTCAGTAACGGAAATGAAAATACCTGCAAGAAATTGGAATCAACTATGTGGAATCGTTGTGACTTGATCTCGGTTCCTGATTTGATGTCCCGGTGGTAGCCTTGTATCCGTACAAATGCTTTGATGTCGGGAATGGCCGATGTAAAGTGAGGGCCTTGAAAATAGCCTGTCCAACCGCCTTTGTGTCTTGGGCTGCCATCCGGATTTACGCTTTGCATATTGATGCGGTGGATGTTAGCCACCTCGCTATGAAAGCGGTCGTAGCTGACTTCGTCTTTTACATACAGGATGATGAGCATGCCACAACCCAACCCAAGGCTCAGGCCAAGGATGTTGATGATGGAGTATATTTTGTTGCGACGGAGATTCCTGAAAGCAATGGTGAAGTAGTTTTTAAACATGGTGGCTGTTTTACCGGTTAGGCAGGAATACCGCCGCTAAAAAAGTGCCGGATAGCAGGCCTTTATGTTCCAATAAGTTATATCGGTCCGGGCGTCGTAACGTGTCCGCTTTTGATACAGCAAATGTTCGCTTGTGTCGTCAGTTGACCTTCAATATTCTCACTGTCTTTTCGGTTTTGTTGTTCTTCAGCACGATCCAGTAAGGGCCGGCAGGTAATTGTTTCATGGGAATGGTGTTTGCTCCATTCTTCAATACCTGTTCCTGCTGCACCAGTCTGCCGGCAACATCTATTACACGTACTGTTACCTTGCCCGACAAGCCTGTTCCCGGCGAAACCTGTAATTGCAGGTTATCGTGCACAGGGTTGGGGAACCATTGTATGGTATAACCCTGGAAGAATACGTCATTAACAGCCGTCGTTACATAGTTGAAGTTGTCGGATGTATTGGCGCAGCCTCTGTTGTCTTTTACCACTACTGTGTATACGCCATTCTGTGTAGTAGCATACTGGCTTTGGGTGGCACCATTGATAATATTGTTGTTGAGGTACCACTGGTAAGATGTGTAGCCTGTGCCGGTGGCCGTCATGGCTGTTCCATTGGAAGTGATACCCGGTTTGGTTGGTGCCGGGTAAACGGTTACATCGTATGCATTGCTGGAAGCCGAGGTACAACCGTTTTGCGTTGTTCTTACTGAAAACGAAGCGGCTTCTTTGGCAAAGTAATCCGGGCCGGTAGCGCCTGTAATGGCTGTACCGTTTTTATACCACTGATTGCCGGTGGCTACACTGGATTGGAGCTTTACACTGTCGCCACTACAAATGCCGGTACTGCCTGCTGCGGTGAGTGTAGGTGCAGTTGGTGTAGTATTGACAGTGATGGTAACGCCCGTGCTGGCGGCTGACGTACAGTTGCCGTTCGAGACTTTTACTGTATAGGTGCCTGCTTCTGTAGCGGTGTATTGTTGGTTTACGGCGCCGGCAATTAAAGTTCCGTTCTTAAACCATTGGTTACCGCTGGTAGCTGATGATTGCAGCGTGGCACTGCTGCCGGTGCAAATAGCCGTACTGCCTGTTACTGTAATGGCTGGTGTTGTGGGGACAGGATTGACTTGTACACTAACCGTGTCAGAATAATTGTGGCATCCTGAGGAGGTGTTAGTTACGCGTACAAAATACTCGCCGGTAGCGGATACTGTATAGTTAATGCCAGTGGCGCTTGCCACGGGGCTATTGTTTTTAAACCACTGGTTGTTGATGTTAAGGCTCGATGTCAGTTGTACGCTGCCGCCTTCGCAGAAGGTGGTGGCTCCCTGTACTGTGAGCGAGGGCTTTACCGGTGTTGGCAAATTGGTGATGGTGAGAACGTTTGAAGGGTTTGAATAGCAGGCACCATTCAATATCCGGATTGTATAATTGCCGCCTCCTTTAGCCCACAAGGTATCTGCTGTAGCGCCTACTATAGGCTTCCCATCGAGGAACCATTGCAGATTGCCTGTTGCGCTTGCTCTTAGCTTAACGGAATCAACAGCGCATTTGTCCGTGTTGCCTTCTGCCGCGATCGTTATTGGGTTGGCTACTGCCGGACAGGTGCTGAATGCAAAGACAGCGCAGGTGACGCTGGGGTCGGGCATATTCACTGGCCGAACGTTCCAGGTATAGTTAATGCCTGCATTGGGGGAGGGAAAGAGATAAAAGGTGTCTGTAGTGGTCACTTCCGTATAAGCTCCACTTTGTTCTATGATCCTTAACCGGTAGCTGGTTGCGTTATGTTCCTTCTGCCAGGTGAAGAGCAGGGGTGTGCCATGCTGCACATTTGTAAGGTTGTTGGCTGGTGTTAGCAAAACAGGGCACTTAGGGATGCCTGTAGTGATATTTAAGTTGTTTTGTATATAGGAAAGTGAATTGCTCTGCGAATTGGCTGTGAGTATATCTATCAGCCCATCTGCGTTGAAATCGGCCAGCGACAGGCTGCCCGGACCAACGTTGGTATTGTATGTTGCAAAGGGTGCAAAAGAGAATGTGCTGGGTGTGCTGTTGTTTTTAAGTATGGCTACTGTCGATTCAAATGACCAGTTGGCGGTTACGATCTCCGGTTTGCCGTCGGCGTTAAGGTCTGCCAGTGACATTCCGCGTGGACTAAAGCCAGTGGGGAGGTCGATGCGGGTAGCGAAGGACAGGCTGCCGGCACTGGTATTTCTGAATACCGCAATGTTGTTGTTGGTACCTGTGCTGGCGAGTAATTCTGGTTTGCCATCACTGTCGAGGTCGCCCATGTTTACATCCCAGGGGAAGGGGCCTGTTGCAAGGTCTATTCTTGGTTCAAACGAAATGTTGCCGGGTGTTGAACTGTTTTTGAAAACGTGGATCATGCTGGCATTACTATAGCTGGTTACTGCTATTTCCCGTTTGCCATCGCCATCGAGATCGCCGATGCATACGCTTTCGGGGGAAGGCCCCGTGGTAAAATCTATTTTGGTAGCAAAAGAGATATTGCCGCCCGTGGTAGTATTTCTTAATACAGAAATGGAATTGTTGCTTTCGTTGGTGACTACAATGTCGGCCCTGCCATCATTGTCAAGGTCACCAATTGCCAGTTTGCGGGGACCGTCGCCTGTGCCGAAGGTTATTGGATTATCAAACGAGATGTTGCCGGGGGTGCTGGTGTTTTTCAGTACGTAAATCATTCTGAAGGTCAGGCTGGTCACCACCAGTTCGGGCAAACCGTCTCCATTCAGGTCGCCTGTTTTTATGCTGAGCGGGTTAATAATTCCACCAATAGTTGCACTGGGAAAGGCGTTGGTGAAAGAAAAATTTCCACCCCAACTGACGTTTCTCAATATCCTGATCTCATCAAAGGAGAAGCGCGTATAGATGAAGTCAGTTTTTCCATCTCCATCGAGGTCTCCTTCGGTTACAAAGCCACCCCCGCTCAGGTTTGTGGACGAGTTGAATGAGGTGGCGGTGAAGTCCATCCCTCCGTCATTGTATGTTACTACGAATGGGGCAGCACTCCAGGCTGTCAATCCATTTACATTTACCGAAATGGGCTGAAAGGGCGTAGCCAGTGGCACTGTCACCGTTAGTGAGGTTGCGCTGGCGTTTAATACAGTGGCCGGAATGGTACCGAAATATACTTTATTGTCTGCTGAGATAGTGCTAAAGTTGCTGCCGGTAATGGTTACTTGTGTTCCTATAGGGCCGGATGTTGGTGCAAAGGAATTGATGACAGGCACCTGGGCAAATAGGGTAGGTACAGTTAGTGCGAGGATAAGCACCAGGAGTATGGCTCTCATGGTTGTTGGTATGTGGTTATAGGGTTAAAGTACTATCGGTAGCGAATGTATGAAATAAGCACCAAAAAGCCCCGCATGCTGCAGGGCTTTTGATTCTCCAGGGGGTAATTGGAGAGGAAATCGTTTATCGTGCTGAGTGCAAATAGTCCTTGAGCTGGGTAATGGTTTCTTCGTGTGAAAGAATGGTTTCTTTTACCACATCGTTGATGGAGATGATACCCATTACCTGATCGCCATCGAACACCGGCAGGTAGCGGATATTCCTGTCCGACATGAGTTGCATGCAATAATCGATGGAGTCGGCGGGCGTAATGCGCGGGAAGTCGTTGGACATGATCTCACCTACCGGCGTATCTGTAGAGTTCCTTCCTCTCAATACGATCTTGCGGGAGTAATCGCGTTCTGTCATAATGCCCAGGTACTGCCCATTTTCCATTACCATCACAGAACCTATGTTCTGATCGGCCATGATCCTCAGGGCATCCAGTACGGAGATGTCGGGTTGAACAGTAGTAATGTTACTGCCTTTGCGTAGTAATATGTCTGCTACTTTTTTGTTCATACAGCTTATATGTTTTGGTGAGCAATCGGTGAATTGTAATATACGACTTTCAGTGCACATAAAAAAAGCGGGCCGCCATCAATGGCAGCCCGCTGGAGGTACGGTGAACCGACTGAAAAGTCCCGGAGATAAGCCTGTTTATCTGTCTTGGGTGCTATTTATTGGATTGAATCCAGGAAAGCATCTACTTCAGCTTGTGTGGCTTTGTGGATCGGTGCGTCGATGTGCATGTTGGCGCTGATGGTAATGCTTTGAGTACCAAATTGTATGAAGCCGTCGCTGTCTTTGCCGATCAATACCAGGCTTGCCTGAGAACCGATAGGCAGTGAGTTCTGGTAAGATTCAAATTTCTGGATGCTGTAGTTGTAAGGGAACGTGATCACGGTGCTGATGTTCTTGAATACCAGGATCACCTGAAGGTCAGTTACCTGATTATTATCCTGGAAAGCTGGCAGCACAGTTACTGTTGTCTTGGGATTAGGATCGCTGTAGAAACGATCGCAGTTTACCCATGTAAAGCCAGGCAGGGTGAAGCTGTAGCTGTTGGGACCATTACCGAAGGGGTAATAAGGTGCTGGTATCCAGGTAGTGGGGTTTTGTTGTTGCTGACCACCGCCACCGGTTGCGCCACCAGCTTGTCCCTGATCACGACGGCCTTGTACGAACAGACCCATATCGCGGTCATTCATTACTTTGGGCACTTCTACCTGTATGCCTTTGTCGCCCAGGGCAGGGTTGATCTTCAGGTCCTTGCCGTCCTGCTTTGCTTCTACCAGCATCTCTCCGCCTGATTCGAGGATCTGGCCGTTCGACTCGGTCCATACGCCAGAGAGCAATACGTCTTTTTTGCTGAGTACTTCTTTCAGGCTAACGTTTACATTTCCGCTTACGATATTACCGCTGCCATCTACAAAGGCGTTGGCCGGAAATTTAACCTTGGTGCCTTTATCGCCGGTGATGGTAAAGCCTGTAGCTGCATTGCCGGAGAAGGTTTGTGTAGGGATAGCGTTTGATTGCCAGAATGCTTCTGCGCGTGCATATTGTGGCGCATCGTTGTTCTTCTTACATGAAGTAAAGGTGGTGATTGCGGCAGCTATAACTGTGGCTGCAAATAATGAACGTTTCATAACTGTATATTTTTAGTGTTTAATGCCTACTCTTTGTTGGGGGCTTTTCGGCGTCCGCCCCTTGCGTGTTCACAGGTATATCAGCAGGCTGGTATTTTTGTTACCCCCATCCGGATGAAATTTTTTTGGTTATTTTTACCGGCAGGGAAAAAGGGGCGCTTGTACCGTGTATATCACTCACTTATAAATCTTTTACTATTACTACTGTTATTCACACCGACCAGCGATATGTGCAGGCCCTGCTGGAAAACGACACGATTATTGTCCGGGAGATCTATAGCAAGTATGCCGGGAAGGTTCGTCAATATATATTGGCCAACAGCGGCAGTGAGGATGATGCGGCCGATATTTTCCAGGAATCCCTGATCGATATTTATAATCAGGCAAAAAACAAAGGGTTACAGCTTACTTGTCCTTTTGAGCCCTTTCTTATTATAGTATGTAAAAGAAAGTGGCTTAATGAGCTGAAAAAAAGAGGCCGGCAACCGGTAACAAAAGAAGTGGATGATGTATCTATAGGGGAGGACGTATTTGCGCTGGCCGAACAGTTGAAGCAGAATAACGATAAAATGCAGTTGTTCCTTCAGTGTTTTGAAAAGCTCGGAGAGTCCTGTAAAGAGATCATCAGGCGTTGCATGAGTGGAGAGGACCAGGAGAAAATTGCGGAGCAATTAAAGGTGACTTATGGGTACCTGCGCAAGAAGAAGAGCGAATGCATGGCATCGCTGGCGCAAATGGTGAGTAAAAACCTTGTTTAATTTTTAAGATGTATCTGTTATGAAATATACGTATGAAGATATTGCACGGTATGAGGAAGGGCTGATGGCTGCTGAAGAGCAGCAGGCTTTTGAAGCCGTTCTGGCAACAGATACGGAGCTGCAACAGGAGCTGGCTTTGTACCGGGATGTGGATACGACGCTGGAGCAACAGTATGCTCCCGACGAGCAACGGCAACAATTACAGGGCACCTTGCAACAAATGAGGCAGGAGTTTTTCGGTGCAACGACCCAGGTACCGTCGAATGAACAAAGGGCTGCTGAAACTTCCCGGCCACCAGCTAAAGTGGTAGCCTTTAAACGCTACATCGGTGTGGCTGCAGCGATAGCTGCTATGTTGGTTGTAATAATGATTGTATGGAATCCATTTACCGGCGATCTGTATGAGCGTTATGCGGATACGCAAATGGTGGCGCAGGTAGAGCGGGGTAGTCATATCGATACTGTTTTGCAGAAAGCTACTTCGGCGTTCAATAATAAGGAGTTTACCGAGGCAGCCGTATTGCTGGCTGAAGTGGTACAAACCCAGCCTGATAATAGTTTTGCTCAGTTTTACTTTGGTGTAGCGCTTTTGCAAACCAACCAAATACCATTGGCCAGGGCGTCCTTTGAAAAACTGATCAAAGGGGAGTCGGCTTTTAAATATGAGGCTACTTTTTATGAAGCGCTCAGCTATCTGAAAGAAAAAGATGAAGATGCGGCTAAAGACTGGCTGGAAAAGATACCTGCTGATGCCCCCAATTACAAAAAGGCGCAGGAGCTGATGCGAAAGTTATAGGAGAACTACCTTTTTTTTATTTGATTTATTTCAAATGCAAGCTAACGGTTAGGTCTGTGTTTTTCCGAAAGTATTGATCTCTTTGTTGTTAGCTGCTGCACTTTTTTCTGCACGTTGATTTGTACAAGTCAACGTGTACCTGTATATGCTAAAAAATAATATAAGAAGTCAGTTATTTTATTATTTTTGAATTGTTGCCTTTTATAGATGTAATACGGTAACGCATAAATCCTCATTTCCGGTAAAAGCCGTTTCTATTTCTGTCCAATTCCTCTCTTTTACGTATAAGGCCGTATTCCCTACTGTTCTTCCGGCTCTTATTTAATCACTGATCAGTTAAAGTGATCCCAACCAGTTTATTGTGTCCTGATTATAATCAGGATCCGGTTTTCTATTGTCACGATCAGAGCAGCACCATTTGTTAATCAAACCTGGACTGTTGATGAGTGTATTATTGCGTCTGCTATACTGCTTTATCCCGATTTTAATCGTTTGTCCTGCGTTATCGCAGACCATTACCATCGATAATGCTGCTTTTCCTACTGGTGTATATGGGCAAGGCTCTACTATAGCTGTGCCGGTAAAGATTGTTGGTTGTTATAATTATAACAATGCCGTTAACTTGTACTTGTGCAGTCCGGCCAATCCCACGGGCGTTCAGATTGGGACCTATGATCGCAACGGCTTTTTTACCACGTTTGTAAATGGCACTATTCCTGCAGGCACTGCTCCGCGTAATGATTATTATGTAGTGACCCGTACTACTGCTCCTGTGACAACAAGTGCACCAAGCCCTATCTTTCAAATCAGTGCTACTCCCGGGCCGGTGGCTTTTGTGAATACAGTATCTAATGCGAGAAGGCTTGTAGATGGCTATTTTTATGGTTATTGTACTCCTGAAGTAGTTGCTGAAAGTCCAATCACTTTGTGGAACCAGTCTACTGCTGACGCTTCAGTGTCTTTTAATTATAAGGATGAGAACTCAGGTGTTGTTACGAATATTGATATTGGCCCTAATGGAACTCCGCAAATTTTGCTCAGTAAAACTTTTTATACTTTTACAAGTCGAGCAGAAAAGAACGGTGTAATCAGTACCCGTTCAGTATTTCTAGTAAATACTGCTCATTTCTTTGTACTTGGGTCCACCATATTAAAAACATGTTTGCCTGATTTCCTGGATGTTAATGTGGTTACTTCCGGCCCAACCAGTATTTTAAATAATTTTCCTGGTAGCTATTATGTTTTCGAATGGGGGGATGGTACCAAAGCGGATACAATCACCTTGTGTGCTCTTAAATCGGTTAATGGGCTTGTGCAGCATAATTATTTGAGGACATCTTGCGGCCGTAGTGATGTTCCGAATGAGTCCAATGCTTTTGCGCTTAGAGCGGTATATGTAAATCCTTATAAAAATGCTCCTGTTTCTAATTGTAATGATATTTCATTTATTCTCCCGGCAAGGGTTTTTCAACGTCCTGAAGCGAGGTTTACCTATCCGGACTATGCATGTATAACAAACCCTGTAACTTTTACCAATACTTCTATACCAGGCGAAGCTCAGGACGGAGCGCAATGTACCCGTGATCAAGAATATGAGTGGTATGTTAATGATAGTCTGGTGTCTACCGCCAGAAATCTTGTCTATCCATTTCCCGTTATTGGAAAATATACAGTTAAGCTAAAGATAACCAATACCAGTTGTGCCCCTTCTGAAGTCAGTCATGAGGTTTGTATTGAGCCACTCCCGGTACCTGAATTTAAAGTGAATGGACTTGATTCTGTTATTTCCTGCGATAATCCATTGACTGTAAACATTACCAATCTTACCAATAGTAATCCCTGTCGCAGCAACACCTGGCGGTGGGAAGTGTACAATGACAGTACCGGTCAACTGGTTTCTCCCAATAGTGGTGTATACACCATCACTCCTTCGAATACTGCCATGGAGCCGGTATTTGTATTTCATGTGGCCGGCAGGTATCGTGTACGTTTAATTGCCAGTAATAGTTGTACAGGTACTTTCCGGATAGATAAGATTGTTCATCTGTCGGGCAATGCGGTGGTAAGGCTCCCGGCAGACAAAGCTTATTGCAATACTGATTATACGATCAATTTTGCTGTCAATAATTTTCACAAGCCGTCCTATAATAGTCAGCGGGGAGATGAAACTTATCTATGGACGGTGACCGGAGGGGCTTATAGTTTTGTAAATGGTACTACTGCTGCTGACAGGTATCCGCAAATAAGGTTTACGGATATAGGGACGTATACTGTACGTGTACAATTTATCAGTTCCTGCGGACAGTCAACTGATGTTCAGCAGATATTTTTCACTGCGCCCAATACTGTCGTTCTGCCACGTGACAGGGTAGATACCTGTTATGCTACTGTCAGTCTTCCGATTACCGGTATAGTGACAGGTCCTATCGATTCTGTAAAATGGTCTGGCACCGGCAGTGGTACTTTCAGTGTTACGAATGCTTTGTCTACTATTTATACTTTTAGTCCGGCCGATAAGGCGGCTGGCAGTGTAAAACTGGTGTTGAAGGCTTTTGCGCAACAACCCAGTGGATGTCCTAATAATACCGATACGCTGCTGGTGGTCTTTTTCCCTGAAAACAGGGGACGTGATTCGGTTAGAACGATCTGTAACAATACGGCTGTTGTATATACGCCTGTTTCTTCAGTCGGTGGCAGTACCTTCAGCTGGACGAGTGTTGTGACCCGCGGTGTGGTTTCGGGCAATACTCCTTCCGGCACCGGAAGTATTGGTGATGTGCTGGTCAATGATGACCCTGCAATGGATGGGGAAGTGACTTATACTATTACCCCCTTTGCAAATGGGTGTACCGGGGTGCCTTATGTGGTAAAAGCTATTGTCAGGGCAAAGCCTGTAGTGACGATCGATGTCAATGACAAGGATTCTATTTGCAGCAATACCCGCACAGATATATCCATGAGCAGTACAGTGTCGGGTGTTTCCTATTCCTGGACCAGCAGGGTTGTGGCCGGGAATGTTACAGGTAATAGTAATGGAACTAATCAGCCGATAACAAGGATCAATGATCTTTTGGTGAATACAGGTACTACGGATGCCACGGTAGAATATACGATTCGTGCTTTGCTGGATGGGGCCTGCAGCAGTGATCCACAGGTTGTACTTATTGCCATTCTTACCGGTACGACTGTTGCCTCCGCAGGGAATGACACTGTATTGTGTAATGAACTTACTGCCATACTCACCGGCAATACGCCGATAGTAGGTACGGGTACGTGGCTGCAGGTGGGTGGGCCATTGGCAACGATTGCTGACCCCGGTAGTCCGGGAACCAGTATCGAGGGACTCACAGCGGGTAATATCTATTTGTTTGCCTGGGTAATTGAGGCTGCCGATGCTCAATGTAATGGTAGCCGGGATACCGTGGCTGTGCGGGTGCTTCCGCCCATCGATAACAGATTGCTTTTTCCTCCACGTGATATTTGCGCGGGTATGCCTGTCGATATTGTTGTGCCACCTGCAACGGGGGGAACAGGTTCTTATGATTACGAATGGCAATCCAGCACGGATAATATCAATTTTGTGCCAATGCCCGGGGCTGTGCTGCCGGGGGTGTCGGTATCGCCTGCGCAGACCACCTGGTACAGACGGGTAGTAAAGTCTTTGCCCTGCTCCAGTATTAGTGATACGATCGTAATCAATGTGGCGGCTGGTATTGCCAATAATACGATTAGCCGGGATCAAAGTATTTGTATTAACCAGCAACCTGACCCTATTACTGGATTGGTGCCTACCGGTGGTAATAGCGGATATCAGTTTATCTGGGAATCCAGTACAAACAATATCAACTGGAGTGTAATTGCCGGCGCAATAGTGCAGGACTATGCGCCCGGTACACTTACCGTCACCACTTATTATCGCAGGCGCGTCAATACCGTGCTTTGTTCCGGTCCTTATGCAAGTATCAGTAATGTGGTAAAGGTGACGGTCAATCCGGATGCCCGGGCGCTTTTCGAACCTTTAAAAACAGAGGGGTGTAACGATTTCGTGATCGATGCGGCCCTTATCAATCTTACACCTTTCGATGATCGCAACCGGGAGTATCAATGGTATGTTGACGGTGTGCTCTGGTCGACCGGTAAAGTATTCCGGCCTTATACGATGACGGAGGATGGTGATACCATCACGATCAAGCTATTGACATTGAGTTTTAACGGGTGCCGTAATGATTCTATGGAGAAGGTATTCATAACGCTGCCTGATCCTGACCCTTCTTTCAGTAAGAACAAGGGTGAAGGATGTGGGCCGCTGAAAGTCACTTTTACCAATACTACGCCTGACGCAGGCCGATATCGTTTCTTATGGAATTTTGGCAATGGTGCTACCAGTACTGCTGTGCAGCCTGTTGAGATAACGTATGCTTCCAACCGCTTTTACCGGGATACCACCTATTATATCACGTTAAAGACGTTCAATGAATGCGATACGCTTTATTTCAGGGATAGTGTGCTGGTGAGGCCTGATCCGCGGGCTGTATTTACGGTCAGCAAAGTGATCGGTTGTTCACCGCTCATCGATACCATCTTCAACCTGTCGCCGGGCAATCATTTTATGTATTACCTGGATTATGGAGACGGGCATGGTGATACGCTGTATTCAAAAGGCCGGCATGTTCATGAATACATTACCGGTGTTATCGATACTTTCAAGGTAAAGCTCACTGCTTTTAACGTCTGCGGCACGCATAGTGACTCTATCGATGTTGTCGTGTCGCCCAATACGATACAGCCTGCGATTGTAGTTGATGGCAGTGACTTGTATGGCTGCGCTCCGCATACAGCCATTTTCGTGAACAGTTCATTTGGGGCTGCGCAGGTGATCATGCATTATGGTGATAACAGTATACCGGATACTTTGCCTGGCACGCAGAACCGTATCAGTCACCAGTTTACTCAGCCCGGTGTATATAATGTGCGGATACAATTTATTAATGCCTGTTCAGATACCAGTCTTTACAGGACGGTTACAGTATATGCCAGTCCTGTACCTGATTTCTCACTCATAAATGTCCTGATCTGTCCGGGTGGAACTGTGCAAACACGCAATGTTTCGCGTAATGCCAATGCGTATGAATGGGTGTGGGGCGATGGTAGCAGCAGTACCGGGCCAAATCCTTCTCATACTTATAATGACACAGGTTCTTATGAAGTACGGCTGATTGCCCGCTACGTCAACAATTTTGGTGAAGTATGCAGTGTGGTATCGCAGCCGGCTATGGTAAGAGTGGTGGGTATCATCCCTGCTCGTATCGATACTGTTGCCGCCAAACCCTGTGTGGCTTATGCGCTGGCTGTTACTGCTGCCGGGGCAAGGAATGCCGGGTTAGTGGAGTGGTGGTTTTATGATACGGCACGGGCTCCTTATGTTTTTTACGCTACAGGCGTCAGTGCTTCTTATCAGTTCAATTCACCAGGAACGTATAGGGTAAAACTGATAGTACATAATATCGCCGGGTGTAAGGATAGTGCTGAACGCTATTTCACCGTATGGCCTACACCTGTGGCTATACTGGAGAAGCCTGTGACTATCAATACATGTAATATCGATACCATGCTGACGATCCCCGTGAGGGCATCGTACAATGGCGCTGACCCCATTACTTTCCATTGGTTGATCAATGATAAGTTGAGTGGGGTAGGTACTCCATTCAATTATCGTTTTCAATTGCCGGCAGGTAGTCATGAGCCTGCTACTTACGTTGTACGGGTGTTGCCGCAAAATGCGGCAGGTTGTGGTGATACGGCATACGCCGGCACGCTGGTGATCAGGCCCCTATTGCAACCAGTAATTGAAGTGAAGCCAAGGCTTGAGATCACTCAGCCGGAATATATCTTCACTTTTATCGATACGGTCACGAGGGGGGTGAGCAGGAACTATGTATGGGATTTTGGTGACAGGAGTGTCAAGCGTACTACCCGTGAAGTGCTCCATGAATATGGGGATACGGGTCGCTACCAGGTGAAGTTGCAGGTGTATGATGAAGTGACTCGCTGTGTAAGGTACGATTCTGTCCGTGTGGCGGTGTTGTATGCGCCCGGTTATCTCTATGTACCTGATGCTATCTGTACGGGGTGCGGGGTAGCCAAACTACGTAGCTTCAAGCCTATTGGAAAAGGTTTAAGTGAATACAGGCTTAGAATTTTCAACAGTTATGGGCAGTTGATCTTTGAGTCGACAAGATTAGACCGTGATGGTGTTCCGATGGATGCGTGGGATGGTCATGAAAACGTGCCTAATGGCAGGGCCTTGCAACAGGATTCGTACCGCTGGCAAATCGAGGCCCGTTATAAGAACAAGCGTGAGTGGCTGGGGATGTATTATCCGGGGCGTAGTGTACCGATGAAAACAGGATTCATTACTGTTATAAAATAACCAATAAAAGCAGCTTATGGGAAGAATACTGATGCTGATTATGCTATGGCTGTTGTGCAGCAGATTGACGTCGACGGCCCAGGACCCGGTATTTGCGCAGGCTTATATGGCGCCTATTTATCTGAATCCGGCAGCTACCGGAGCCGGAGATTATAATGTGCGGGTAAGTGCTATTCATCGCCGGCAATGGGTGAAAGAGCCCTCTTATTTTAATTATACAGCTATATCATTCGATAAATACCTGCCCGATGTAAAAGGGGCTTATGGGGTACTGGTTACCAATTCGAATGAAGGTTATCTGCGGAAAAGCGCGGTGTATGGAACAGGATCTTATACTATATGTTCCAATATTCCTTCTGTTGCAGATAATGAGGAGTTTCCAACCTGGATCGCCACTGGTGGCCTGCAGATGGGATTGATTCAGCGGAGGGTAGATTACAGCCGCCTTACTTTTGCCGACGAGATAGATGAAAACGGGTATATTCCGGGAGCAGGGTCGGCAGCTGATCGTCTTATTTTTAATAAGAAACTGGTATTCGATGTTAGTGCGGGTTTTTATTTCTGTCGTATCCTGAGTGCGAAAGGACGGCTGGTAATAGGGGGAAGTGCCCATCATCTGAATACGCCGGATGAGTCGTTGACTTCTTCTTCTTCAGAGTTTCGTAGTGAGTTGCCGTTGCGTTTATCTGGTAATGTGATGTATGAACGCAGGAACCGGGAAGATGGTTTTTCATTCAGGGTGGCTATGATGGTATTTCATCAACAGTCGCATAATACGTGGCGTGTGGGAGGAGACATTACGCCGCATAAATATAGAGCCAGTCTGGGCGTGTGGGCGCATGTAAGCAAAGACCGGCGGGTGAGCGGCATTCCTTCGGATTTTAATGCTTTTACTGTAAGTGTTACAATCGATATTGGTTCGGTTGGGCAGGTGATTACCGGAACTGCCAGTAAAGTAAAAGTAGGTATAGCGCATGAGTTTCCAGTCAGGAACAACCAGTTTTCTTATACCGGCGGAAGCAGCGAACTGGGTGTCATATGGGATTATAACTCTACCAGATTCAAAACAGAGATGTGTAAACCAAACATCAGCACTACCTGTCCGGTAGTGGAAAAAGATTAAATGGACATAGTGCTCCCAAGGCGGGGGGCCGGGATGTTTTGTTTATATAGCTATCTGGTGAAATGCCTGGCCGAGGTATTCGCTGATGTCTGAAGCGATCAGGGATTCGGGTGAGGAATAGGAAACGGCCAGGTCGCCGGCCAGTCCGTGAAGGTATACGCCAGCGATTGCTGCCTGCGCAGCGGGGTATCCTTGTGCTGATAAACCTGTGATGATCCCTGTTAGTACGTCTCCACTACCGCCGGTGGCCATGCCAGGGTTTCCTGTACTGTTGAACCAGGCAATTCCTTCGGGCGTAGCTACCAATGTATAACGACCTTTCAATACAATGACGATCTTAAGCGCTACAGCTTTGCGCATGGCTAATTGCATGCGTTCAAAGTCATTGGCGACTTTACCAAACAACCGCTCAAATTCTTTGGGATGAGGTGTGATGATCGTATGGGTAGGTAGTTGTTGTAACAGTTCTTTGTATTGGCCGAGTATATTCAAAGCATCGGCATCCAGTATCAGTGCTTTACTACATTGCTGAAAGATGTTTTCAAGCAAGGCTTTATGGCTATCGTGTTGTCCCAGTCCCGGACCAACGCCTATGGCATCGTACTGTTCCAGGTTGACAGCCATTTCAATGTATTCTTTGCCGGCTGTATAGGTCATGGCCTCAGGCACGGCTATCTGCATAATGTTGTAGCCAACGGCGGGTATATGGGTGGTGAGCTTACCAACACCACTGCGCAGGCAGGCTTTGGCCGAGAGGGTGGCGGCGCCCATCATTCCCTGACTGCCTGCAACAATAGCTGCATGGCCGTAAGTCCCCTTGTGTGAAAACTTCTTGCGTGGTTTGATGATGGATTGTACCTGCGCGTGGTCGATCCAGCGGTGGGTGGAAGGATGTGCTGCCGGGAAAGCCGGGTGCAGGCCAATATCGAGTATGTGTAAGGTGCCAATAAATGGATCATTCTCTGCTACGAGGAAGGCGGGTTTGTAGCATTGGAAGCTCAGGGTGTGGGTAGCTGTGACTATTGTACTACCTATTGAGCTGCTGTCGACCATCAGGCCAGAAGGAATATCGATAGCAACTATCTCGTTGCCGCTCTTGTTGATGCGTTTCACTACGGAAGCGGTCAGACCTTCCAGTGGCCTGTTGAGGCCAGAGCCTAACAGTGCATCTATAATAATATCTCCAATGGTGAGGGTGGGGATGCTTTCTTCGGATGAGATGAACTTGATGGTGGCTTTGCTGCTATGAAGCCGTGCCAGGTTGGTTTGGAAATCATCGGTGCCTTTGTGGCCAAACTCGAGGATGTATACTGTTACGGTGTGATCACTTTCTGCCAGCAATCTTGCAATGGCCAGTCCATCGCCGCCATTGTTGCCTTTGCCGCAAAAGATGACAAAGGAGGTTTCGGTATTACGGTATTTCAACAGCCATTGAAAGCAGGCGAGGGAGGCGCGTTCCATCAGGTCGATCGAGGCGATCGGTTCGTGCAAAATGGTGTATTCGTCCCAGGCGCGTATATCGGTGGCAGAATAAATGTTCATGTTTAGCCTATAATTAGGCTAATATACGAAGTGGTGAGTTGTGTGTGGTCAGTTGTGAATTAACAACTCGTTGCGCTTACTAACTATTTCCTTCCTGCCTTGCCGGCGTAGGAGGTAGTGGTGCTTCTTTTTTTAGTGGTCTTTATCTTGGCTTTTGCCAGGAGGGTCTTTTTATTAGATGATTTCTTGCGTACAACGTGGCGCACTACACGGGTATCCGCATCCGGGTCGCGGTCTACGTGCTGCATATAGTCTCCAAAGTAGTCGGCCATTTCTTTGGCCATATAAATGTTGCGGGAGTCGTTGTTGCAAAGTGCCACGATGGTCACATCTTCTTCAATGAGACGAACAAAGATGGTGCGGTTGCCATGCCACCAGCCAGTGTGGTAAATCAGCTTTTTACCATTCTTCAGCACATACATGCGCCAGCCGAGGCCATAGTTGTGGGTGCCGGGCTTTTCATTGCTGTAAGGGGTGTAGGCCGCTTCGAGCGTAGAGGACTTGAACCATTGCGTATTGCGCATAGCCTGGTCCCATTTCAACAGGTCGCGGGGCGTGCTGTAAATATTCTTGTCGCCATATACCAGGTCGAGGAAGTCGAAGGCATAGGGCCTACCGCTGTAATAGTAGGAAGGAAGGCTCCGGGCCGAATCGGCACGGGTGTACACGTAGGTGTCCTTCATGCCCAGGGAATCGAAAATGGTATGTTTCAGGTAATCACCATAGAACTCGCCACTTACTTTTTCGATGATCAGGGCCAAGAGGGCGTAGTTGGTATTGGAATAGCTGAAGCCGCGATCAGGGCGGCCAACAGGTATACGCTTGCGGTTGGCGATGAGGAAGTCCAGTACATCCTGGTTGGTTACCACTTTTCGTCTGTTCCAGCCCAGATTAGACATGTAATGGTCGTATTTGGGAAGGCCGCTACGGTGGTTCAGCAGCATTTTAACTGTTACGCCTGCGCAGGGAAAACCGGGGAGGTAATTGCTCACCGGATCTTCGATGTTGAGCTTCCCTTGTTCCCACAGTCTCAAAATGCCCATAGCTGTGAAGGTCTTGGACACCGATGCAAGGTGGAAGGGGGTATAAGCTGTAATGGAATCGTCCTTGATCCGCGGGTTGGCGTACCCGGCGTATTTCTCGTACAGGACCTGCCCGTTACGGGCTACCAGGATACTGCCATTCAGGCCTTCGCCATAGGTAGTATCGATAAATCCTCTTACGAGTGATATATAATAATCTGTTGAGTCTGAGCTTTTTGAAGACGAGGCTGCCGCAGACAGGGTCACCTGTCCTTTGGACTGTGCTAACAAATCTGGCTGTTTGTCACTAAACTGAGAACAGCCGATAGCAAGGAGGCTTACCGGTATGAACCTTAACATGGTTTTCAAAAGGATTCCTTTTAATACTGGGTTAGTAAGATCAACAAAACTACCAAAATAATCGCGGATTTCTAGCGATTATGGCCTGATTTCACGGATTTTTAGCTATTATAACTTACTGATAAATACATGATTCTACAGGCTTCTGCTTAATCGTTTCCATCTGTCTCCATTGTGATTCGTTTTTCCATGTCAATTTTAAACGACATCTTTGCACCCCGGATTGCAGATTGTATGATTAATAGCGGATTGCACGGATTGGTTGATTTTATTCAACACTTCTGCCAGAATGATAGAAATTATTCACTTTATCACGGCTGTTGAACTTTCACCTCTCATCATCTGTAACATCAGCGTACATTCCTTTAATCGCCGCAATTTGTGAAAAGTGTGATCAGTTGGTCCGTTTACCCGCTTAATCTGTGATTATTTAACGCAAAAGATGAGCCATCATTATGAGCGAGAAAAAAAATACAAGTTATCCGAAAGAGAAAGTAAACATCCTTTTTTTAGAGAATATCAGCGATGCTGCTGTTAAAAACTTCAAGGATGCCGGCTATGCATCGGTAAGAAAGCTGGGAGGCGCCCTTACCGAAGAGGATCTTATTCGTGAGGTAAAAGACGTCCATTTATTGGGTATCCGTTCGAAGACGCAAATCACCCCTAAGGTGCTGGAAGCGGCCAAGAAACTGCAGGCGATCGGGTGTTTTTGTATCGGCGTAAACCAGGTAGACCTCAAAAGCGCCACAGAACATGGCGTGGTTGTATTCAATGCTCCTTATTCCAATACGCGTTCGGTAGCAGAACTGGTGATCGGCTTGTCGATCATGCTCATCCGCCGCATACCTGATAAAAATATTGCTGCTCACAAGGGCATCTGGATGAAAGAGGCCAAGGGTAGTTATGAGCTGCGTGGTAAAACGCTGGGTATCATTGGTTATGGTAATATCGGCTCGCAGGTAAGCGTGCTGGCGGAAGCGCTCGGTATGCATGTGATCTTTTATGATGCAGTGACCAAGCTGCCCCTGGGTAATGCCATCGCTAAGAAGACATTGAAAGAGGTGGTGAGCCAGGCTGATATCATTACGCTGCATGTGCCTGATAATGCGGCTACGAAGAACATGATCAATAAGAATGTGCTGAAGAACTTCAAGAAGGGTTCTATCTTAATAAATTATGCGCGGGGTGAAGTGGTTGACCTGGAGGCATTGGCAAAGTGTCTCACTGATGGTCTGCTTGGTGGTGCTGCTATCGATGTGTTCCCTTGGGAGCCTGAAAAGAACGGAGACAAGTTCCAAACTCCTTTGCAGGAGCTACCCAATGTAATTCTGACTCCGCATATCGGCGGTTCTACTGAAGAAGCGCAGTCGAATATTGGGGAGGACGTGAGCAATAAGCTATTTCAGTTCCTCGAAATGGGGATCACCAATGGTTCTCATACTGTGCCGGGCCTCAACCTGCCTCCGCAGGAGGGCACGCACCGGATACTACACGTTCACCGCAATGTGCCCGGGGTACTGTCTGAGATCAACACGCAATTGTCCAAGCATAATATTAATATCCTGGCGCAATACCTGAAAACGAACGACGAGATCGGGTATGTAGTATTGGATGTAGACAGGAAGATCTCCAACACTGCTTTCCAATTGCTAAAAGAAGTTAAAGAGACTATTAAAGTGCGGTTATTATATTAAGTTGCGCATGGAATGCCACATTATTTAAGCTGCGGGCGCCTTGCTCGCAGCTATTTTAATTATAAACGATGAGTGATCATATTAAAAGTCTGCAGGAGGCATTGGAGTTCTCGCCCGACAATATCCCGTTGCGGTTGCACCTGGCGGAAACATTGTTGAAAGAGAAGCAGTATGCTGCCGCTGCCGACCAGTTCAGTGAGGTATTGCGTCGTAGTTATGGTAATGGCAAAGCTAAGCTGGGCCTGGCCGAAGCTTATTTTAACCAGCAGAAGTATTCTGCCGCGATCATCATTTATGAAGAGCTGTACCCCAACCTATCATTGGATGGGATGGTGCTGTATGTGAAATGCCTGATCAAAGAACAGTCGTTGCAACAGGCTGTGGAAGTGTACCAGCGCGTGGTAGCGCTGAACCCTGATTTCCGTGATGAAGAGATCGATGCGCAATTGCGTTTAGGTGGTGGCGGTACACAAAATGAGGAACTGTATGGCATGGAGGGTAACCTGGAGACGGGGAGCAGCGTGGGTTCGTATTTCCTGGAGAAGCCTTCCATCAACTTTTCAGATGTGGGTGGTATGTCGCGCATCAAGGATGAAATATCCATGAAGATCATACAGCCGCTGAAGAATCCCGATCTGTATAAAGCGTTTGGTAAGAAAATAGGAGGTGGTATCCTGCTATATGGTCCTCCAGGATGTGGTAAAACGTATATCGCTAAAGCTACTGCCGGTGAGATCAATGCCAAGTTCATCAGTATCGGTCTGCATGATATTCTCGATATGTGGGTGGGCAATAGTGAGAAGAACCTGCATAGCATATTTGAGCTTGCGCGTAAGAATGCACCTTGTGTATTGTTCTTCGATGAAGTGGATGCCATGGGCGCCAGTAGAAGTGATTTGCGCCAGAGTGCTACGCGTCATGTGATCAATCAATTCCTCGCTGAAATGGATGGTGTGCAATCGAATAACGAGGGCGTGTTGATACTGGCTGCTACGAATGCTCCCTGGAGTGTGGATTCGGCTTTCCGCCGGCCAGGCCGCTTCGACCGGGTGATCTTTGTGGAGCCGCCGGATGAAGCTGCCCGCGAAGAAATTATCCAGGCTATGCTGACTGGTAAGCCGGTAAAGGATGTCGATGTGCGTAAGGTAGCGAAGGAAACGCCTGATTATTCTGGCGCCGATATAAAGGCCATGATCGATATTGCTGTGGAAGATAAACTGCGCGAATCTATGGCCAGCGGCAGCCTGCAACCGCTGGGAACCAAAGACCTGCTGAAGGCTGCGAAGCAGCACCGGCCTACTACGCTCGAATGGTTTTCGTCTGCGCGTAATTATGCGTTGTATGCCAATGAGAGTGGGCTGTATGATGATATCCTGAAATTCCTCAAGATCAAAAAATAATCATGACCGATATAGCGCCATTGCTGGAACGGGCCAGTTTGTTATTGGCTCAGGGGCGTTTTAAAGATGCGGAAAAGCAATTGTCGGACGCGCTGCGGCTCGATCCGGATAATGATTATGCGCTGGCCCTGCTTACGCGCTGCAAGTTTGATCAGAAGCAATTCCTGGAAGGTATCGATGTAATACAACGTGCGATACAAGTGGCTCCGCTGGAGGGTTATTATTTTTACCTGCTCGCTTTTGGGTATTATCAGCTCGACAACAACCAGGCTGCTCTTCGCCACCTGAAACGGGCTGTAGAGCTGAGCCCGTGGACTGCCGAGTTCCTGGGTTTGTGGGGTCTGGTTCTCCTGGAAGAAAAAAACTTTGAACTGGCTTTGCAAAAAGCCAATGAAGGGTTGGCTGTGGATGCGGAAAATATTACTTGTTTAAATGTACGTTCTACTGCCCTGAATAAATTGAGAAGGGTAGATGATGCGATCGAGACCATGCAGGATGCGTTGAAGAAAGATCCTGAGAATGCTTATACACATACTACTGTGGGCTGGAACCTGCTGGAGAAAGGGCGGCATAAAGAGGCGGCTACGCATTTCCGGGAAGCACTGCGGCTGCAGCCCAACATGGAGGGCGCCCGTGAAGGATTGAAACAGGCATTGAAGTCCAAGATACCTCCTTATCGATGGTTGTTGCAATACAGTTTCTGGATCAGTAATAAGGGCAAGTATGCGCGTTGGGCCATTCTGCTGGGTATTTATTTTGGTGTGCAAGCCATCGGGCAGTTGTCGAAGAGCGGCGGCGAAAACATCGCTATTATTGGAATGGCTATCGTTGGCGTGTATATATTGTTTGTGATTATGAGCTGGGTTATCAACCCGCTGGCGAATCTCTTCCTGCTGTTTCATAAAGATGGAAAATATGCGCTTAACAAGCGGGAGAAGATCAATGCTATATGTGCCGTTGTTGTCCTGTTATCGGGGCTCGCAATGGTAATAACTGGTTTATTCATGCCTGAAAACCCGGGACTGGTAATCGTTATGGCAGGATTGGTGGCTTTGTCATTGGCCTTGCCGCTGGGTCATATGGAATTTCCGATCCGGTTGAAGGGTAACAATGCTGTACAATGGTTTTCTATAGGCCT
Source organism: Paraflavitalea sp. (assembly GCF_059502485.1). Taxonomy (NCBI): domain Bacteria; kingdom Pseudomonadati; phylum Bacteroidota; class Chitinophagia; order Chitinophagales; family Chitinophagaceae; genus Paraflavitalea; species Paraflavitalea sp. The sequence continues at coordinate 855,193 of NZ_JCACET010000011.1, read as the reverse complement.
CGTTCTGTTTGGCCTGGTGATTATATTCTTCCTTTTTTCGGGCCTTCCGATACCTGAAGCGGTTATGTGGACCTACTTTGTCTCATTTGTAGTGTATACGTGGGCGCGCAGTGTATTGGCGAGATAGCTCATGTGCCTTTGCTGAAGGCAAGCAGGTCTTCTGCATTTTTCAACACCCTCACGTTTTGGGGAATACCTCCATTGATATATCCATTGGTCTTTGTGCCTGAAAAGACAATCTCTTTATCGGGAAAGGTGTTGGATAATTTGCGCAGGTATTCGCCCAGGTCATCTTTGATGAGGTGGGTGATGAGGTGGAAATAGAGTTGTGTAACGGGCTTGCCGGGATGCAGTTTTTCAAACTGATCGCAAATGGTTTTGAGTGTACCGGCATTGACGTTGCTGCCGAGGTAAACGCAGGAGGTGCCATTTTTTTTGAGCATATACTGCATAAACAATAAGGGTATCTCGTGTAATTCTCCGTGTGGAGTGTACACGATAACGTGTCTTGGTGCGGAGGCTGCCGGTCGGGGCAGTTCGTCGATAGCTGCCAGCAATTTTCTGATAATAATAGCGCTGGTAAAATGTTCCTGTGCGGGCATGATGCTACCTGCCAGCCATAGGTGTCCTACTTTTTTGAGCAGGGGAAATAGAACCTGGATTACCAGGTCCTCAAAGGTGGTGTTCTCCATTATTTTGTGGAAAACCTGCTCAAATCGTTCCTCGTCGAGGTCAATGATGGCTTCTGTCAGCTGGTTGAGGAAGATGCCGTAGTTGTCTTCATCGGGCCTGGCCTCCAGGGTAAGCCGGCAGATCTCCTCCTCGGAAAGGCTGGCAATCCGGGATATTTTATATCCCTGGTGATAGAGGAAGGCAATTCGTAATATGTATTTGAGGTCCTCATTATCATAAAACCGGTGATTGCTTAGCTTCCGCCGGGGAGTGAGTATGCTATGACGCTGTTCCCAGATGCGGAGCGTATGTGCTTTAATACCAGTGAGATTTTGGACGTCGCGAATCGTAAAAAAGTTCATATCGACTGTAACAAAGCGGAAGATATTACAACTAATATATCTTGTCAAATACTGTTTAAGCAAAAAGCAGACCCGACCCTGAAACGGGGATGAAGTTTGGCAAAATACTGGTTAATACCCCGTTGCAATGCCAATTAATATGGTATTTTTGCCCGGAATTTTTTAAAAAAGACAGCATGAGTTTACACGATCTGACCGTCATTATTATCATCTCGCTGCTCATTGTTCTGCTGCCCTCCGTAGGATTGTATAAGATGTTCCAAAAGGCTGGTCTCCCTGCCTGGAAAGCTTTTGTTCCTTTCCTGAATACCTGGGAAATGTTGCGTTTAACAGGGATCAAGAAGCATTGGTTCTTCTGGCAGTTCATTCCTGTAGTAGGCTGGTTCATCAGTTTATGGATATTGGTAGAGTTTGTTAAGTTGTTCAACAAGTTCAGGTTTGTGCAGCATGCTGCTACTGTACTGGTTGGGTTTGCTTATCTGCCTATGATCGGTTATGATCAGAAGGAGAAATATTATGGTCCTGAGATCGTGAAGAAGCATAAAAAGTCGGCTGCGCGTGAGTGGATCGATGCTGGTGTATTTGCTATCGTAGCTGCCACGCTGATCCGCACGTTCGTTTTCGAAGCTTATACCATCCCCACGGGCTCAATGGAAAAGACCTTACTGGTCAATGATTTTCTTTTTGTAAGCAAGCTGAGTTATGGCCCGCGTATTCCCAACACACCGCTGGCTATTCCTTTTGTACATCATACGCTACCTGTAGTAAACACCAAATCTTATTCTGAACTGATCCATATTCCTTATACGCGCTGGTTTGCCAGTCCGATAAAAAGGAATGATGTGGTGGTGTTCAACTTTCCGGCAGGTGATACGGTGATCAACCTGGAAGAGTACCAGTCCAAGAATCCTTATTATGATGTAATTCTGGACAAGGGAGATGGTAATGCAGATGTGGGACGTGAAATGGTGCTGTCGAACCCGACTGATTTTCCAATTATCATACGTCCTGTAGACAAACAGGAGAATTATATCAAGCGTTGTGTGGCCATCGCGGGTGATTCGTTGCAGATCATCGACGGCGTATTGTTCATCAATGGCCAGAAGGCTTTTCTGCCTCCCAAGATGCAGTTATATTATGATGTGACGACGAAGGGGCAGCCATTGGATAATGAGATATTGCGTGAAGAGTACGATTTCGACAAGATAGAGGAAGGGGGAGAGTTGATTCCGCAGGGTAATAATCGCTATATCATGTTGCTGACCAATGAGGCAAAAGATAAAATGATCAAGAATGGTCTTATTGAAAAGATCGAGCTGCTGAGACAAGGACGTGAATCGAAAATATTTCCCCGGGATAAAAAGCATCTTTGGAGTGTCGATAACTTCGGGCCATTGTGGGTTCCTAAAAAGGGCGCCACGATTACACTGAACGATGATAATTTTACGCTGTACGAACGTGCCATCCAGGTATATGAACACAATAAGCTGGAAAGGCGTGATGGTAAGATCTTCATCAATGATCAGGCTACCAACCAATACACCTTCAAGATGGATTATTTCTGGATGATGGGTGACAACCGTCATCAGTCTCAGGATAGCCGCTTTTGGGGTTTTGTACCGGAAGATCATATTGTAGGTGAGGCATGGCTTATTTGGATGAGTTGGGATAAAGGAGTTCGCTGGAACCGCATGTTCAGCAGTATTCATTAATAGTATTCAGCTTTCAGTATACGGAATCCAGGATTTGGAAGGACGAGCGCCTTCTGAATCCTGGATTCTGCTTTTATGTCTTCTTTCCCTTAAATTGTGTGCATGAAACAGAACGAGTACAGGTTTTCTTATGAGGTATATGATTCCATCGATGAGCTGGGGGAGGATGATCGGTATTTGCTGCAGGAGGCCCGTAAAACAACAAAGAACGCCTGGGCGCCTTATTCCCATTTCAGGGTAGGGGCGGTGGCCAGGCTGGGGAGTGGTCATCTTGTTATCGGGGCCAATCAGGAAAATGCTTCTTACCCGGCTGGTATCTGTGCTGAAAGGGTATTACTTTCTACAGCTGGCGCCACCTATCCTGGCGACCCTATCGAAACAATGGCCATCAGTTATGAAGGGGATGGTGTGGTAAGTGATCACCCCATCAGTCCCTGTGGCATCTGCCGGCAAACATTGCAGGAGTTTGAACAGCGTACGGAGCATCCTGTGCGGTTGATACTGGCTGGACAAACTGGTAAAGTATTCATTATTCCCGCAGCGGGCATGTTATTGCCCCTGGCTTTTACCGGCGATGAGCTGTCTTTATAGCCAGGGTATAAATAACTGTTTCTGCTTCTTATACTTATCATTTATTTCTTTACTAAAATTTGCCGGTATCTATCCTGTTTAATACAACAGAATAAGTAATTTGTACTTTATTTAGTTTCGCTTGCTTATGGGGAGATCTCTTTTATTGGTATGCTGCTTTTTATGTGTAAGTAATGTTTTTAGCCAATCACACGGCTTAAGGTTTTCCAGTCATGAGGTAGTGCCTGAAAAAAGGACCTCTCTCAATCTGACGCCTAAAGACCCTGTGTGCTTATCTCAATCGGCTGAAATTTCTTTCGACTTCGGCTTTACACCCAACCTCGTCACTTATTTCGGGTACATCATGCGCCTGGTTACGGACAATAACCAGAATATCGATCTTGTTTTCAATCAAAAGCTCCTGCGATTCAACTTTGTTATCGGAGAAACTGTGGCAGGCGACTTTGCCATCGACTCGGTACATCTGTATGGTAACTGGAATCAATGCAAGGTGACCCTGGATGGTAAAGCCAAAGAGGTTGGCTTTTATATTAATAACAAGCTGATTGGAAAAGGGAAAGCCAATATTTCTCCTGCCACTTGTTACCGTATATCTTTTGGCGCCATCGATTTTACCGGTTTCCAGATCACCGACATTCCACCTATGAACATCCGGGATATCCGGATAGCTGCCGATAATACGCCAATAGCTTATTATCCTTTATCTGAAAGCAGCGGCACCGAGTGTACTGATGAGGTGAAGAGCAAAACGGCTATCGTGAAAAACCCGGTTTGGATAAAGCCCCGCCACCAGAACTGGGTGCAGGCGTTGACCATGAGTACCGTTGGTGCAGCCAGCGTGGCTTTTGATAAGCAAGGGGAACGGTTATACATTGTGTCTGCTGATACGCTGTACCAGTATTCGTTAAAGAATGGACAACTGTCGGGGGCAAAGCTGGCTGCAAAACGGGATTCTTTACCGCCGGGCAATCAATCTGTATTCAGTAGTACCAACAATACGCTATATAATATTAATATAGATGAGAAGCTGGTAAGTGCCTGGCAACCTCATTCCAGTAAATGGGATGTGAACTTTGCTCCTGGCCCGCTTACTATTTACTGGCAGGCAAACAAATTCCTGTCTCCGGCCGACAGTTCCTTATATATTATTGGTGGGTATGGTCAACTCCAATATAAGAATGAAGTGCAGCGGTATCATTTCCCCACGAAGGAATGGGAGTCTGTGGACCCTAAGGGGGATTTCTTTATGCCGAGGTACCTTGCTGCGCTGGGGACCAACAATGCTGGCGATACTGCTTATATTATTGGTGGTTTCGGCAGCAAGACAGGTGATCAGACCATCAATCCCAAGTATACGTATGATCTGATGGCTTATGCTGTGAAGAGTGGTGCTTTCAAAAGTATCTATCACCTGAAAGAGCCTGCCAGCCAGTTTTGCTTTGCTAATAGTCTTGTGGTGGATTCTGCTACACGCGATTTTTATGCGTTGATTCATCCTATCGACCGGTTCAATTCTGTGTTGCAGCTTATGAAGGGTTCTTTGCAATCGCCGGAATACCAGTTGATGGGGGATACGATCCCTTACGATTTCCACGATATTGAATCGTATGCCGATCTATTCTATTGTCCGGTAAGCAAGAAGCTGGTGGCTGTTACATTGTTTACCAACAAACAGAATCTTACTAATGTAAAGGTGTATACCATCGATTTTCCGCCTAATAAGCTGGTAGTGGCGGCGCCGCCAGTGGCCAGTGCTTCGCGCGACTGGGTATGGTTCCTGTTGGCGGGAGGATTGGTGGCTGCCGGTGTGTTGTTCATGATGTGGCGCCAGCGAAAGGCAAGGCAGGTATCACATCATGAGGATGTGGCGCATGCACGCGTTCCTGTGCCGGGCGCTGTAGTGGCACCGGTAGTTGCGGGAAATAATGGACCTGGTATAGAACCCGTGGTTGCGACCAAGGATGTATCGGCTATTTATTTGTTTGGACAACTGGAGATCATCGATAAGGAGGGTCACGACATCACCAGGATGTTTACGCCTTTGCTGAAGGAGTTGTTCCTGTTGGTATTGACCTACACTTATAAGGATGGGAAGGGTATTGCTTCTGAGAAATTATATGAGCTATTGTGGGGCGATAAGCCGCTCAAGGACGCACGGAATAATTTTTCGGTCAACGTGGTAAAGCTGAAAGGCATCCTTGAAAAGGTGGGCGATTGTCATATTGCCAAGGAATCAGATAAATGGAAGCTGGAAATCTTGAATAACTCGATGAAGGTGGATTATCAGCGGTACATGGAACTGGTATCTAATAAGCCGACGGTTAATAAAGCCTATGTTCAGGAGCTTATTCATATCGTGGGCAGGGGTGCTTTCCTCAGTACGATTCATTATAACTGGCTGGATGATATTAAATCCGACGTTTCAGGGAAAACTATCGATATATTGTTAAGTTATATATCTACTGTTGATCTTGCTGCCGAAGCCGAGTTGGTGATAAAGATCACCAATTGCATCTTCTTCTTCGATCAGCTTAATGAAGAAGCGCTGGCTTATAAATGTAAGTGCCTGGTATTGCTGGGACGGCATGGCATGGCTAAAGATGCCTATCTCAAGTTTGCCAAAGAGTACCGGGAAAATTATGGACAGGAATTCGATAAGTCGTTTGCTGAAATGACGGGTCAATAATTTATCATCTTCTTATTACGGTGAACTGCCTTCGAAGCGCAATTCCCCTTTAACGGGCTTAATTAGTACTAATTCTTCATAAAAAATTAAAAAACAGCCTTTTAATTTCTCAATTAATAGGTTTGTTAATGCCTTTATTAGTCTCCTACGGCTTTATTGCAGACAGATTTATTCAACGAAATGTTTGCCTGCAATATGAAAAAGCTGCTGCTGCTAACCCTGCTGTTGTGGAATGTATCTATTCTTTTTGCCCGTCAACCCGTTAAGCGATCGCCGAACGGAACGGAGCGGTCCAACCTCGAATTTGTTGATCCTACCATCGGTAATGTAGGTCAGTTACTGGAGCCTACACGTCCTACCATCCAGCTACCCAACCAGATGATCCGGGTTGCTCCTCAACGAAAGGATTACCTGGATAATCAAATCACCAGCTTCCCTTTAAACATTGTTTCTCATCGCATGGGGCAGGTGTTCTCCCTCAAACCTTCCGTGAAGCCGCTGACGCGCGAAAGCTGGCAGGCACGCATGGCTTATGACCATGACCTGGAAGTGAATAATCCCTGGCATTTCTCTACTTATTTAATCGATGATGAAGTGACCGTTGAGTTTGCACCTGGTAAAAAGGGTGGCATTTACCGCTTCCGTTTTCCCCAATCGGCTAATAAGGCTATCCTGCTGGATGTATATAATGGCGATCCTTCTTCTTATAGTTTTCCTTCTGCTACCGAGATCACTGGCCTGGAGACCTGGCATGGTGATGTGAAAGTTTACTTGTATGGGGTTTGGAATACTGCTGGCACTACCGGTGTATTGGAAAATGGAGAACTGCAAAATAAGCAAACTACCAGTGGCAGGGCAAGGGCCTGGATCAGTTTCCCTGCAAATACAAAAGAGGTGGAGCTGCGCTATGCGCTTAGTTATGTAAGTGCAGAGCAAGCTAAGAAGAATTATGAGACCGAACTGAAGGGCAAAAGTTTTACTGCCGTTGCTGATAATGGCAGGAAGGCGTGGGATGGTGTGTTATCGCAGATAAAAGTGGAAGGTGGCACTGAAGCGCAGAAAAGAAGTTTTTATACAGCGTTGTACCGCTGTTACGAAAGGATGGTGGATGTTACGGAGGGCAATCAATATTACAGTGGCTATAATAAACAGGTAAATACCGACAAGCGTCCTTTTTATGTGGACGACTGGTCGTGGGATACTTACCTGGCGCATCATCCGTTGCGCATGATCCTGAACCCTGCGCAGGAAGAGGATATGCTGCAATCTTATGTGCGCATGTACGAGCAAAGTGGCTGGATGCCTACGTTCCCGGTGTTGTTTGGCGATCATGCCTGCATGAATGGTTTCCACTCTTCTGTGGTGTTTTTGGATGCATACAGAAAAGGGTTGCGGAACTTCAACATAGAGAAGGCGTATGAGGGCATGCGCAAGAATGCGACTGATGCTACCATCATTCCCTGGCGTAATGGGCCTAAAACTCCGTTGGATGATTTCTATCATGCGCATGGTTATTTCCCTGCGCTGGCTCCTGGTGAAAAGGAGACTGTTAGCCTTGTAGATAATTTTGAAAAGCGGCAGGCTGTGGCTGTTACGCTCGGCACCAGCTACGATGATTGGGCGCTGGCTCAGATGGCCAAAGATCTCGGTAAAAAGGATGACTATAATTTGTTTACTCCACGTGGCCTGAATTATAAGAACCTGTGGCACCCGGAAAGGAAATTCTTTGTTCCTAAGGATGATAAGGGCAACTGGATCAATATCGACCTCAAGTTTGATGGTGGCCCCGGTGGCCGTGATTATTATGATGAGAACAATGGCTGGACTTACCTGTGGCAGGTGCAACAGGATGTGCCCGGCCTGATAGACCTGATGGGTGGTAAGAAGACATTTGAAGACAGGCTTGATCAACTGTTCCGCGAAGGGCTGGGCAGGGGCAAGCATGAGTTCTGGAATAAATTTCCTGATGCCACCGGCCTGGTGGGTCAATATTCTATGGGTAATGAGCCCAGTTTCCACATTCCTTACTTGTACAACTTCACTGCTGCTCCCTGGAAAACCCAAAAGACTACGCGCTTTCTGCTGGACGTATGGTTCAAGGATAATGTTTTCGGTATTCCCGGTGATGAGGATGGCGGTGGTATGACTGCTTTTGTAGTGTTCTCTGCGATGGGCTTTTACCCCGTAACGCCTGGCCTGCCTGTGTATACCATCGGTAGTCCTTTATTTAGTAAGGTAACAATCGACTTGCAGAATGGTAAGCAGTTCAAGCTGACTGCCAACAACTGTTCTGTAGTGAATAAGTATATCCAAAGCGCCAAAATAAATGGTGTGGTATTGAATACTCCCTGGTTTACACATGAACAACTGATGAATGGCGGACACCTCGAGCTGGAGATGGGCCCTAAGCCTAATAAGACATGGGGAACCGGTAGTGCCGGCTTTTAGACAACTCTTCAATAATTGACTGGGAAACTGCTATACAACATAGCCCTGGAAAACTGATAACCAATTTTTATCACTAAAACGATGCTATCCATGTACTATGACCCGCCTTATTTGCTATGAGTGAACATGTCAGGTTTTTTTGTACCAAAACTTCATTTATCAAAACATTAACTCTATCATGAAAAAATTGTATTGCATATTGTTGATGGCATGTGCTTTCCCCTTTTTTGCTGCAGCGCAGCAAAAAGTGATCAGCGGGAAGGTGACTGATGCCGCCAACGTTGCGTTGCCGGGTGTTACTGTTTCTGTGAGAAACAGTAGTGCCAACTCGACCGATGTGTATTCGTCGGTAGCTACTACAGATGCTCAGGGCTCATTCAGTATTTCTGTTTCTCCAAACGCCACTGAGCTGGTATTTACTTTCGTAGGAAAAAAAGAAGTCGTTGAAAAGATTGGTACGCGTACCGTTATCAATGTGATCATGGCCGATGGTGATGATCAATTGTCAGATGTCGTAGTTGTGGGATATGGAACCAAAAGGAAGGAAACGCTCACTGGTTCTGTAAGTAATATCAGCAACCGGGAAATCCAAACGACTACCAACGTGAGCCTTGCGCAAAAGCTGCAGGGTAAAGTGGCTGGCTTGCAGATCCGCCAATTGGGTGGTGAGCCGGGGACATTCGACAACATGATCAATATCCGTGGTTTTGGATCTCCGCTGTACGTAATCGATGGTATCGTGCGTGATGGTGGCGGCGACTTCCAGCGTCTCAACGCCGATGATATCGAGAGTGTATCGTTCCTGAAGGATGCCTCTGCTGCTATCTACGGTTTTGGTTCTTCCAACGGTGTGGTGATCGTAACTACCAAGAAGGGCGCCAAAGGAAAAGCTTCTTTCAATTATACTGGTGTAGTTGGTTTTTCACAGCCTACCAACGTTCCCCGCATGGCGAATGCCAGTGAGTGGATGCAGATGCGTAATGATGCCAATATTTATGGTATGGGTACTCCTTTTGTAACGAGGGAGGAACTGGACAAGTGGATTGCCGGTGGCCCGGGTTATGAAAGCACCGATTGGTATGATGTGGCGCTGAAAAAGACTGCTATGCAGCAACAGCACAACATCTCTACTTCAGGTGGTAATGAAAAGACTCAATATTATGTGGGCCTGGCTTATGTAGATGAGGGCAGCTACCTGCGCACTGATGATATGAAGTACAAGCGCTACAACTTCAGGTCTAACATCACCACTGAGCTGGTGAAAAACCTGAAGGCTGAAGTGCTGGTGGGTGGCCGCTATGATATCAGGACTACGCCGGGTGAAAACTTCTTCAATATTTTCAAGGGTACGCGTGTGACGCTGCCTACTGAAAGGCCATATGCGAATGGCAACCCATTGTATCCGGCGGTGGTAACGCCTTCTAATCAAAACCCGCTGGCGTTGACCAACAGGGATATCACTGGTTACAGCGAAGCTGTAAACAGGCAGGTACAGTCTACTTTCTCGCTTACTTATGATGTGCCTTGGGTAAAGGGGCTTACCGTGAAGGGTACTGCTGCTTATGACCTCAATAGCTATCAGGGTAAGGATGTGTCGAAGCCTTATACGCTTTATACGTATGTGAATGGCGCTTACATTCCCCAGGTTCAACGTGTTGGCCAGGGTGGTATTTCCAATGGCTTCGGCAACAGCAACCGCTTTGTAGTGATCGCACAGGCCAACTATGCCAAAACGATTGCGCAAAAGCACAATGTTGCTGTATTGGGTGCCTTCGAGCAACGGCAGGAGTGGAGCCGCAATGCCGATCTGAGAAGGTTGTATGACTTCTATACGATCGATCAGATCAATGCTGCTGCGAATAACAATATGACGAACTCTGGTAGTGAAGGTCAAAATGCTTCTCAGGCTGTGCTGGGCCGCTTCAACTACGATTTTGATAAAAAGTATCTGTTGGAACTGGCTTTCCGCTACATGGGTACTTATGCTTATCCGCCTTCTTCCCGCTGGGGTTTCTTCCCCATCATCTCCGGTGGCTGGCGTATATCTGAAGAGAACTTCATGAAGAATATCAACTTTGTCTCCAACCTGAAAGTACGTGCTTCGTATGGCCGGGTTGGTGAGCAGGCTGGTGGTCCCTTCCAGTGGATCCAGGGGTTCTCGCTCGGCGGTGGCGGACAATATGAGTTTGATAATGGTAGCCTTACTACCGGCGCCACAGCGCCCGGTCTCGTGAATCCTAACCTTACGTGGGTAACTGCCAAGACTGCCGATATCGGTATCGAGATCGGTCTTTTCAATAACAAGCTGACTTTCGAAGGTGCTGTTTACCGCAGGGACCGCGAAGGTATTCCTGCCCGCAGAAACGTGTCGCTGCCCAATACTTTTGGTGCTTCACTGCCTGAAGAAAACCTGAACAGTGACCGCGTGCAAGGTATCGAGTTTACCATCGGTTATAATGACCGGATCGGTAAAGACTTCCGCTTCAACGTATCGGGTAACTTCAACTTTGCCCGTTCTCAGAATTTGTATGTGGAGAGAGGGCCTTTCCAAAGCAGCTGGGACAGGTGGAAGAATGGTACTCCTTACCGCTATGACGATATCATCTGGTCATATACTTACCTCGGACAGTTCCAGAGCATGGATGAAATTGCCAACTATCCTTTACAGAATGGCGATCAGGCGAACATCCGCGAGCTGCCTGGTGATTTCAAATATGCCGATATAAACAATGATGGTGTGATCGATGGCAACGATATGCTGCCTATGTATATTGGTGCGAATGGTAATAACGACAACCAAAACCCTCGTGGTAAGAATCCCAAGATCAACTATGGTCTTACGCTCGGCGCTTCTTACAAGGGTTTCGATCTCAATATGCTCTTCCAGGGCTCTGCTATGTATACTGTCCGTTTCAGCGAAGTGTATGCTGAAATGCTAGCCTTCCGCGGCAACACGCCTGCTTACTTTTTCGACAGGTGGCACAAGGCTGATCCGTATGACTCCAAGAGTGAATGGATCCCTGGCAAGTGGCCTGCTAATCGTTTCAATGGCGACGTAGGCAGTATGTATAAGGAGAGTTCTGTGTGGCGTAAAGACGCTTCTTATGTAAGGTTAAAGAGCCTGGAGCTGGGTTATACATTCGAGAACAAATGGTTTAGTGGTACTGGTATCCGCAAGCTGCGTATATATGCGAGTGGTTTCAACCTCATAACGATCACTGATCCTTTTGTGAAAATTTTCGATCCTGAAAGATTGGAAGGCTTGTTCAACGCTGGTTTCAACTACCCGCTTTCCAAAATTTACAACGTTGGTATCAATCTTAACTTCTAAAAGCGCTTGCAATGAAACTGAATCATATAAAATATATCGTACTGGCGGCAGGGCTTTCGTTTGCAGGTTGCAAACGGGTGCTGAATCTGCAACCTACTGATAAGCTAACGGCTGATGCCATCTTTGGCGACCCGCAGGGTGTAAAGGTGTTCATGGCCAACTTATATTATCAACTGCCTGTTGAAGATTTTACTTATTTCCGTGGTGGCTTTAATCAGAATGGCGGCGATCCCAACAATGGTGGTTTTGCCCCTGCCATGGGAACTGATGAAGCGGCTCACTCGGAATTTGGAGACTTTGTGGGTGATGGTGACTTCCAGTGGTGGGACCAGGGGTACAAGCTCATCCGCGATGTGAACCTGCTGATCGATTATATTCCTACTCTTTCCATCAGGGATGATGAAAAGGCTGCTCTGGTGGGTGAAAGTGCTTTCATCAAGGCTTTTGCTTACTTCGCGCTGGCTAAGAGGTATGGCGGTGTGCCGCTGATGAAGCAATCGCAGGTATTTGATGGTGATCCTGAAAAGCTGAAAGTGCCCCGCAGTACTGAAAAGCAAACCTGGGATTATGTGATGGAGTTGTGCGATCAGGCTATCACTAACCTGAGTGCTACCAAAAATCCCCGTCGTGCCACCAAATGGACAGCTTATGCATTGAAAAGCCGTGCGGCTTTGCATGCTGCTTCTGTGGCCAAATTTGGTAACCGTATTACCATGACCGGCGATGCTGCAACGCAGAAACTCGTAGGTATGGATGCTGCTGATGCCAATGGTTATTACCAGGCTTGTATTGCTGCTTCCCAGCAGATCATCAATAGTGGTTATGGCTTGTTCAAACCAAGCCCGGCTAATCCTACAGAGGCGGCAGAGAACTATCGCTCGCTGTTCCAGGACCCCAATGTGGCTATTAACGACGAGGTGATCATGATCAAGGGTTTCGCACTGCGTGGCGCCAACCTGGGTCACAACTATGATATCTGGTATACACCTGCTCAGTTGTCCAACGGATGGCCTCATCCTGGTCGTATGAACCCAACGCTTGATCTCGTGGACCAATACGAGAGTTATAATACGCCCGGTGTATCATCTCCGGTAAATACACGGGTGGATGGTAACATTACTGATTATAATGGGTTCAACAGTGGTACCAACTATATCCGGTACAATACGCCCAATGAGATATTCGCTAACAAGGATGCGCGTCTCTGGGGCACTGCGATCCTGCCAAGTACTACTTTCAAGGGCGTTCCCATTATCATTCAGGCTGGCTATGTGAAACCTGATGGTAACGCTGTGATCCGCACCAAAGACCAGATCACGGTGAGTGGTACTACTTATTATTCGTATGGTGCTCCTGATGTGTCTATGTATTCCGGTTTCGATACTTATGGGGGCAATAATACAAGGACCGGTTTCTCTTTCAAGAAGTTCATCAGCACGTCGCCTGTTATCAACGGTTGGAACAACAGTACTTCCGACTGGGCAGAGTTCCGTTTTGCTGAAGTGTTGCTGAACATGGCAGAGGCTGTAGTAGAGAGTGGTCAGGGTGATGTGGCAGCTGCTACGAAAGCGCTGAACGACGTGCGCAAGCGTGCCGGTCACACTACCAACATTACGCTGACATCAGAGAACGTGCAAAGAGAAAGAAGGGTAGAGCTGGCTTTCGAGAATAAAAGGTTTTGGGACCTGATCCGCAGAAGGGAGTTCCACACCGAGTTCAACAACCGTTTCCTGCATTCTCTGTTGCCTTTGCAAGACCTGCGCGCACTGCCTGATATCAAGTACATCTTTGTGCGTGTGAATGTTCCTAACACCAATACCAAAACTTTCCAGCCCAGATCTTACTACCGGTTTATCCCCGGTATCGGTTCCAATGGTCTGGTGCAAAATCCGCAGTATTAAACTGTGTTTGTCGACCCTTCGACAGGCTCAGGGTGACAAGAAATTTTTAAAGACTAACAATGTATTGTTATGAATAAGCTTCGATTATTATTATTTGTTTCCATCATAGCGCTTGCTTCCTGTAAGAAGGATAACTATGACGGCCCGGATTCCGGCCTTTCCGGCAAGTTTGTCGATGAGGCTACCAATGAACTGGTGCAAATGGACATCATCCGTGGCACGCGCATCGAGTTTGTGGAGCATGGTTATGCTAACCCACAAAACCAGTATATGATCCTGAAAAATGATGGTACGTATGCGAACACGCTGATGTTTGCCAATACGTATACCATCCGCGTCAGCGAGCCCAACTTTATTCCTATTGCCGAGCAGGAGCTCGTGATCAAAGGACAAACTACGCTGGACTTCAAAGTGACGCCTTATATCCGCGTGAAGGATGTGAACATCGTGAAGAATGGTACTAAGGTGACTGCCACTTTCAAGATCCAACAAAATGTGATCAACAATGTACAGAAGATCGGTTTGTATGCTCACTCTGATTCAAGAGTAGGTGAGCCTATGCGCCTCGTGGCGGCAGAGCAGCAGATCAATGCTGTTACCAACCCCGCCACTGTGTATACACTGGAGATTGACCTGCCTTCCAACAGCACACAGCTGAAAACTGGTAATAGTTATTATTTCAGGGTGGGCGCGTTGATCGGTGTTGGCGGTTCCAAACCGAATTATGCTGCGGCAGTTAAAATAAGTATTTAGTTCCCGCATCCTGATAGCGATCGGGGCGGGGTACCATTTTGCTGAAACGAGGGGTACAGTCCGAGGCAGTAGGGCTGTGCCCTGGCTTTCAGCACCTGAAATCTTAAAACTTTAGTCTATGAAAAGAATGACGGCTCTTTTATTAGTGCCGGCCTGGATGTTGTTTGTCCATTGCTCCAAGGGTGGAGGCGGCGACAATCCTAATCCTCCCGGGCCGCCCGATCCTCCTGTTCAGGAAGTGGTGTATGATGAGACGGGTTGTGTGTACACTTCCTACAACAAACTTGTAATGGCCGGCTACCAGGGATGGTTTGCCGCACAGGGAGATGCTTCTGAGCGTGGCTGGTATCACTACCAGAATGGCAATTGTGGTGGTTTTATGCCCGGCTGTTCGGCGGTGGATTTCTGGCCCGACATGACGGAGTATACCAAGACGTACAAGTCTCCTTTCAAATTCGCCAATGGCAATGATGCTTACCTGTACAGCCCTTATGATGAAGAGAGTGTGGACCTGCACTTCAAATGGATGAAGGATTACGGCATTGACGGCGTTTTTATGCAACGCTTCGTAGTTGAAATAAAACCAACCAATACCAAGGGTAAAAGGCATTTCAACAAGGTATTGGAGAATGCGCTGAAGGCGGCTAAGAAGTACAACCGCGCTATCTGTGTGATGTATGACCTGAGCGGCAGCAGCGCTGCCGATGTGGCTTACATCGAACAGGATTGGAATGAGCTGCAAACGCTCTTCAATCTTTTCAGCAACACTGCCAATCCTACTTATCTGCGGCATAATAAAAAGCCGCTCGTGGTATTGTGGGGTGTTGGGTTCAACGATGGCAGGCAGTATTCCACGTCTGATGTAGACAAACTGGTGGACAAGATCAAAGGCCCTACCAAGAAGACTTCTGTGATGCTGGGTGTGCCTTATTACTGGCGCACGCTGAAGAATGATACAGATCCTTCTACCACTTTGCACACGCTCATCAAGAAGTGTGATATCGTGATGCCCTGGGCTGTGGGCCGGTATGGTAATGATAATTACAATAACGTGGCTGGTGGTGAGCTGGCTGGTGACATTCAATGGTGCAATACGAATAAGATTACGTATGTGCCGCTGGCTTTTCCCGGCTTCAGTTGGGGCAACCTGCGGATGGACCCGGCTCAGTATAATTCGATTCCCCGCTTAAAAGGCGATTTCCTATGGAAACAAGTGGCTGGCGCCAAGATATCCGGCGCTCAAAGTTTGTATGTGGCGATGTTTGATGAGATCGATGAGGGTACTGCCATTTTCAAATGTGCGCGGGAGGCTGATCTTCCGTTGCATGGCACCCGAAAGTTCATCGGTATCGATAATGATCTTAGTACTGATTATTACTTATGGCTTACAGGCCAGGCTGGCAAGTGGTTTCATGGTGAAAGTGGATTCTCTGCTACCAAACCTGTACGTTAAACGTTTTCCATAATGCAAGTGTACATTTCAACCCCGGTTCGTATCCACCTACCGGGCTTGAATGTTCTTTGGGGCAAGAAGGAAGAGGTAGGAGGTAAGCAGTAGGAAATTAAGATGATTACAATTCAATATAACGTAAGTACAATGAAAGCTAAACCCGGTATTTTATTTGTCGGCCTGCTGATGCTGGCTGCTTCATTACAGGCTCAGTTAAAACACAGTAAGGAAACCAAGTACCCTTCTTACAAGGGGTTGATGATGGCCGGTTACCAGGGATGGTTCCGTGCGCAGGGGGATGGCACCAGTGCCCGGCGCTTTGCCTATGGCAATGAGGAAAGAAGTGGTATCGACATGTGGCCTGATGTATCTGAATATGAAAAGACGTATGAAACGCCGTGGAAGCTGCCTGATGGCAAGGCGGCCCGTTTTTTCAGCAGTCATGATAAGAGTACGGTAGACCTGCATTTCAAATGGATGCAGCAATACAGCGTGGATGGTGTGTTCATGCAACGGTTCTTTAATAATGCCAAGGGGCGTGACAGCGTTTCTTCCACCATATTGAAAAATGCTTTTGAAGCTGCTTCTAAATACAACAGGGCTATTGCCGTGATGTATGATCTTTCTGGTCTGCGTGGCTCCAATGAAGATTGCTCCGCACTGATCGAAGACTGGAAGTATCTCGTGGATAAACTGAAGGTGACCAACCAGGCTGGTACCAAGACCTACCTGCACCACAATGGTAAACCCGTGGTGGCCATATGGGGTGTTGGCTTTCCGGACAGGCCTTATAATATACGAAACATTGGATTGGAGAAATTGCTTGACTTCTTAAAGAACGATCCTGTGTATGGCGGTTGTGCAGTAATGCTGGGCGTACCTGCTTTCTGGCGCACGTTGAACGCCGACTGTCTGCCCGATCCTTACCTGCATACGCTCATCAAACAATGTGACCTCGTATTGCCCTGGAGTGTACAGCGGTACAGTCCGCTCCTGCACAATGATATGGATCGTTTCAGGGATAATACCATTGCTGATATCGAATGGTGCAAGGAAAACAAGGTTGATTATGTGCCTTGTGTGTATCCCGGTTTTAGCTGGCATAACCTTAGTCGGTATGAGTTTCCTGATGACGTGAAGCCGGTGGGCTCTATTCCGCGTCAGGGTGGCCGGTTTTACTGGCAGCAGATATCGACTGCTATAAATGTGGGGGCTTCGATGTTGTACGTGGCTATGTTTGATGAAGTGAATGAGGCTACGGCCATCTTTAAAGTGACTGATGTGCCGCCTGTGAGTACTGTTACTTCTTTTATCAACAACGACGGCAAACCTTCTGACCATTACCTGTGGCTGACTGGTGAGGCTGGTAAGATGCTGCGTAATGAGAAACCGCTAACGCTAAAAATGCCTGAAAGGAAATAAAGCTGAGTTTTAATACTGAAGAAAACCAAGGTTAGATGGTGCCCCTGCTTACGAGTAGGGGCTTTTTATACGGCTTCCTGCTTAACTCGTTTGGCTTGTCAGTGACTCTCTAAGCTACTTGTTGGTTAGTGTACCAATCCTTTATTTCTTTTACAATTTCAAGAAGTGTGCTGTCGTTCAACTCCTTCATGTTTTTTTTGGAAGTGTCAAATGACAAGCCGCCATCTTCTTTAGGCTTTTTAATCCATGTGAAATAGCCGTGGTCGGTCTTATTGTCAAATAATACTAAAAGGGAAGGAAAGGTGATGTTCTTATATTGTTCTTGCAGAGATTTGTCAATTGGAGACTTTCCATTGAGCGCTTTGACTTCAACGCCAAATAGCCGTCCTGTTTGCTTATTATCTTTTCCTATATCAATCAAATAATCAAACAATGACTCTTTGAAATTGGGTTCATTTATTATGAGATCGTTCAATCGTGAGAAATAAACGTACCCCAATTTTTCAGCCCGCCATTCACTAAAGTTTTTCCCTTTTTCCATTCTTTATCAATTGAAGTATGAAGCAAATTTCGTGATTTCATGGTTATTATCCCAATAGTTTGCTACCTCTTTCCAGAGCTCATTAATGTGTTGTGTATCAATTGGGTATTTGGTGGGTAAGCCGTTGAGGTGCTGGCCGTTATCCAGTTTATTGGCACATATAAAGTATCCATTTTCCGATTTTTCATCTATACCAAACAAATACACAGGAACCTGGAACTTATTTAGTTCTGCAATTTCTTCTTTGTCTACAGTGATTTTCATTTTAGTTTTCGAAGGATTATAGCCAAGTGTAGTTGTTTTAACACTGGCAAAAAAGAAGCCTCTTTTTTGTGAGTAATTCAAGAGGTCAATATAAAAATCGACAGAAGGAAATTTGTCTCCCAAAAATGTAGGATCAAGCATGAAGCCAACAGGGTCTACAAACCGGCTAATGATCGTGGAAAATATGTTTTCTCCTCTTTTGCCAATCTTGTTGCTCATTATGGATAAATTAGTGCCAAACCTTGATATTGTGACAAATATAATTCATTTACTGAATATGAAAACTGTGGCGTGTACCCGAAACACATTGTTGGCTTAGTTGTCAATTTGTTTTAAGCCTGATGTTTTATGATTAATCAAACAATTCTCAAACTCCTCGTGTGAAAAATAAACCCCTGCTGATAATCGCACTGATCTTTTTTATTTGTATCAATACGTCTTATTATTGGGAACATTATCTTGGTTTGTGGGGATTGCTACTCATGCTGCTCTTACTTATAACCTTTCTGGCGTTAAGCGGGATCTTATTGTACCAGCTGGTGTTATTGATCAAGTCAAAATTGACTGATCGTTCCAGAATTTATGTATGTATAGTGCTTTCAGGCGTCCTTGTTTCCACGGCACTGTTTCCCGGAGGGATTATTGATTATGAAAAACTCAAGGGTGAGGACTGGATGGTTGCCAGCATCGAGTCTACTGCCAATTGTGGTTCTGTATTCAGGTTCAAGACCAATAAAAAGGTCACAGAAAGGACTGTTTGTTTTAGTGTTAACAGGACGGAAGGAACGTATACTATTAGTAATGATACTATTTACCTGGCTTATCCTGCAAAAGATAAGGATCATTACCTGTATGGGGTGATAAAGACAGATACAGCTGATTACCATATTCCGAAAAGAAAAGTGTTGATGATGTACAAAGAAAAGTTCAATGGTCTTTCGGTGCCACATACTATTACTGTTTGGAATGGAGAAAAGGTTGCTAATGCAAAGTCGTATTAATTGGTTGTGCAGGCTCCGGGCACAGCAATTGCTGCAGCTATTGAAAATATGCTGTTATGCCAGAAAAGAAAGTCATCGAGCGGGCCAGGAAAGATAAGCGGGAAGGCAAATCTGCCTCTACGCAGGCTGGTGAGTTTGTGCATGATCAGATCAAGAAGATCCGTAAAGGTGAACATGGAGCGCGTTCGGCGAAGCAAGCCATCGCCATCGGCTTGTCGCAGGCACGGCGGGCTGGGGTAGACCTGAAGCCGCCCAAGAAGGGTACTGTTTCGGAGAAGACGCGTAAAAGCGCAGAGAGTGCTTATGAAAAGGGGCAAAAGCATAAACCTGTTTCCCGGAAGCGCTCGCGGGCAAGCGCCAAAGCGCTGAAGCGTGAAGGCCATGCCGCGGCATCGCACGAAGCGCTGTCCAGACAAACACGTTCGGCGGCCCGGAAGCGCAGTGCTGCTGACCGTTCTGCTGCTGCGAAGAAGGCGGCCAGAACGAAAGGACCACGTAAACGCTCTGTAGCGGCAAAGAAGGCTGCGCGGACGAGAAGTAGGCAACGAGGCAGTAAGGCATAGAGGCAACGAGGAAGAAGCGTACAATGCTCAATTCTTCTTACTCCTGAGTTGATATGTTGATAAGTTGAAAGGGAAGAAACTTCCTGTTCAATTTTCAAAGAACTAATTTATGTTGAAGCATGGACACCAGCTGCCCTGCTGTTTTTGGTGAAAACTGCACTTTTTAGTCAACTACGCTATTTCAATACTCTATCTATACTTCATCTATAGGGTATCTATACTTCATCTATACTCTATCCTGCCTTTATCATGGCTGTTGAATGCCATTTGCTTTGTTTAAAATAGCGTGGATCACAAAGTAGAATTAAAGATTAGTATCGCAAAAAAGCGGTTGACCGATTCCGCTCAAAAGCGGGAGAGATTGTGTGAAATGATCTAAAACGTGTTTATTTGTTATAGTTGATTGCCTGCAACTATGTTGAAGCATGGGCACCAAATGCCCTGCTGTTTTTGTTAAAAACTGCACTTTTTAGTCAACTCCACTATTTGAATACACTATCCATACTTCTGACATACCGTTGACATACCTCTGCTATACTCCAGCCCTACATCAAGTTCTTCGTTTCCGATTTTTAAATCTTCCTTTCTGTCATTGCTGCTGTCCAATTGTCATCAATAATGAAGCTAACCAAATGTAGTGCTAACAATCAATGGGCGCAACTGTAAGGGAGGCGAAACCCTGCGAAATAGGACAAATCAGGCCTAACTGGGTCTTTCCGGGATAAACAATACTTTTCGGAACAAAGGGCCAAAGGCCCTGGAATAGGACTGCGAGGCTGCAAGCCCTCGCAGAGCCGTTTGCTTCGATAGCAGAACTTGTCCCGCTCTGCGGGATTTCTCACCCTGTTAACTTATTGAGATGGCAAGGACGTATGGCAGGGTTCGAAATGACAAAGAAGAAAGAGCTGTGTTCGAACGACAAAACAGGAATGTTTGCACCTTAAAGGGCTGTTTCCGGCAAAGTTTCTAAAAGTGGATGGCTACACCTGATCTGTATCCAAAAAGAAATAAATTTGAGATCATACCCCCTTAATCAATATGGCTAAAGCAACCAACAAGTCTGCAGCTCCTGCTAAAAAGTCGAAGGCTGCTGTTAAGAAATCAGGCACTCCAGCTAAGAAAGCTGCATCAGCGAAGAAGGCCGCTGCTAATAAATCAAACACCTCGGCTAAGAACGTCGCTCCTAAAAAATCAGCACCGGCAAAGAACGAATCGAAGCCAGCTAAAAAGGCTGCAATGGCTACCGTCGGTGAGTATATCGCGCAACTGGAAGGGCCACTCGCTAAGACCATCGAAGCGGTAAGACAGGTATTCCTGAAAACAGATAAAACGGTAGGGGAGCAGATCAAGTGGAACGCTCCGGCGTTTTATTATACCGGCGATATGAAGCCTTTCGATCCGAAGGAGTATAAGCGTGATATTGCAGTGGTGAATATTTACAAGAAGGAGTATGTGTTGCTAATCTTTCCTACCGGTGCACGGATCAAGGATAGCTCAGGTATCCTCGAAGGCACTTATACGGATGGCCGGCGTATGGTAAAGATCGCCAGCGTTGATGATCTTAAGGCTAAAGAGAAAGCGCTGCAACAGGTAATCAAGGATTGGTTGAAAGGAGTGGAGTAAGATTTGTGATCCTATAAAGAAATCTTTATTCTACAAACCGGTAGCTGGCATGGGTATCGTAGTCGATGCCATATTTCTTTTTCAACTCCTGTATTAGTTGGTGTGTCTTCTTCGTGTGTGGACTTGCCACGCCGGTATTGTTGCCTACTACTTCAAAGGTGTGGAGCAGTGTTTCTTCAAAGAAGCTGTCCATGCTCATGCCTTTATGTTCCGCAAGTTCTTTAACGAGGGCGGCCAGCCGTTTTTCAAGCCGCAGTGGCACCTCTACCCGTTCTATTTTAAGGGGTGGGCCAACGTGTTGTATGTAATGCCCGAATGAAAGTTCGTTGCCCCAGAGATCTTTTACTCTGTAGTCGCGCAATTCGTATTCTCTGTCATCCGGTTCTACCACTACTTCCACGCCGTTGCTACGTTGAAATTCATATAGCTCATCTGCATCGCCTACCACAAAGTATACGTGATTGCCTTTTGGTTCTCCTTTATAGAGATGTATCGACACATCGCCAATGTTCATGCCGGCCATTTCCGGTGGCTCGCCCCAGGTGAAGCCATGTGTGAAGCCCAGCTTATTGGTGTAAAAATCAACAGCTGCCGGTATATCGCTCACCAATAGCAGGGGATGGATTTTTTCGCAATCGATATGAGGTGCGTTCGTGGATGGCATTCGAGAGGCTTTTCTTAAAATTAAGCAAAAACTGTTGGAGGTCTCTTTATTTTACGTAGACTGCTTGTTCATCGTGGTAAATTGCTGATCAGTTATGAAAGCGTACGCACGTTGTATCGAAACCGTACAGACTGTTGCGATATTTAATGTGCATGTGGTTGATTGTTAGTTTTCTGTAAGTGGGCATTGATTTTGTTCTTATTAGGCATATACTACACAAAATGAAATCACCTGTTCGTATTTCTCTGTCAGCTTTTTTACCTGTTGTATTGTTTGTGTCTATCGTTCAGTTGTGTCCTTCCGGCGCCCATGCGCAGGCAAAGGAACCTGCGCATCATGCGCCGTATACTTTGCCTGTTCCTGATGGATGGACTACTGAGGAGTTTCCGCTTCCTCCTGACTTTGCACCTGGTTTTACTTACAAGGGTATCGAGGATATCCGTTTTCATAAGGGCTGGGGAGATTCTACCAGTGTTGGTTATTGGTCGTATGCTTATCTGTGGTGGCTGGAAGGTGCTGTAACGATCAATGCTGCAGACCTGAAGCGTAATTTCGAGGCTTACTACAATGGATTGGTGGGCAGGAATATTGAAAGCCGGAAGATCCCTGCCGCTAAAGTGGTTACTACTTTAGCGACCATCAAAAAGGTAAAGGCTGTTGGGAATGATAAAGAGACTTTCTCAGGTACCATTACTATGTTGGATTATATGGCGCAACGCAAGATGGTGCTGCATTGCATTGTTCATGTAAAATCAACGAAGGAGAAGGGTAAGACAGCTGTGCTGGTGGCCGTTTCTCCACAGCCGGTGGGGCATGTGCTTTGGAAGAACTTTGATGACTTGTCTGAGAAGCTGGTCACACCATAACGTGAAAGTGCTCAGACGTGAAAAACACGCAAATGATTTTGCGTGTTTTTCATTTTATAGTTAATATATTCTTTCAAAAGACTTGCCATTGAAACGATAAACACCATTTCCTCCAAACCACAATTCTCCTTGCTTGCTTTTATATATGGTCGAAATGAATGTATGCCCCAGTCCGTCTTTTTCAGTAAAGTTTTTAACAGAATTACCATCATATTTCCATAATCCGGACTCTACTGTCCCGATCCAAATATTTCCTTCAGCATCCTCCCCAATGGAATAAGCTCTATCCAGAGAGTTGCCTTTAGTGTCTTCCTTTGTCAATTTTTGTTTTGCTGTAAAATTAATGGCTTCTTTCCCATCATATACCAAAACACCCTTTCCGTTGTTGGCAATCCAAAGATTTCCTTTCCTGTCTTCCAGGAAGCCCCGGATATGCAAAGAGCCATTTTTCCCATTTAGCCCAAGTGATTCATCAGTTAGTATTTTAAAATCTGATCCATTGAATCCAATTAACGCTTTGTAGGATCCAAACCAAACCGTGCCATTTTTACTTTTTAAAAAAGGTGTTGAAATTGCATAATGAAACCTAAGCTCATCTTCGGATTTGGGTGTAACAGGAAATGTGCGATAAGAAAGTTTCTTTCCATCATATTGATACACTCCTGAGCTCTTTTCAAGTTTGTTGCTGCCCTCTGTTTCATCGCCTTTAAACCAAATGTCGCCATCAGCCAATTTTCATTGCTTTGTTGAATCGTAATTTCTTTCCTTATAGACAGCTATTTTTTGTCCATCATAAATACTTAATCCTTTGCCACATTCAAACCATATTGCACCATTTTTATCTTCATAAATATTTCTTACCTGGTTGTGGCTTAGCCCGTTTTCTGTTGTGAAATATTGAAACTTACCATTTTGAAGCAAACACACGCCTTCTCTGTCACTGCCAAACCAAATGTTTCCTTTACTATCCTCTAAAAATGACCGTACCCCCGTTGTGTATTTCAATAATTTGCTGTCTGTTTTAGTCTGTATTATCTGTTTTTCCTTATTTGGTTGACTTTGATTGATGCAAGCGTTTGTTGCAATAATCGAAAATGTGCAGCAAAGGATAAATATGCTTT
This sequence comes from Paraflavitalea sp., assembly GCF_059502485.1. NCBI lineage: Bacteria > Pseudomonadati > Bacteroidota > Chitinophagia > Chitinophagales > Chitinophagaceae > Paraflavitalea > Paraflavitalea sp. Next base: position 831,222 of record NZ_JCACET010000011.1, on the reverse strand, counting down.
GTTTATTCATGATGGGCTTTTTCATGTCCTGGTAAATTATTGCTGATGCTCTTTTCTTCTAAAGTCCGTAAAGGTCTTTCCATCAAAACGAGACACCCCACCTCCGGACCCAAACCAAATACTTCCATCGTTAGCTTCCAAAAGCGCCAAAAAAAATGCTGGTCCCCCTGACGTGATTTCAGTTGCAGTGGGATTTTTATTGTACAAGGACTTTTGATCATACCGGGAAAGAGCCCAAACCTTCCCATTAGGATTTATTTCACCTGTTGTCCAGATGTTTCCCTTTTTATCTTCGATTACAGCATAAACAATTCTCTGCGATACCTTGGTGAAGACACTGCCGTCATAGCGCCAAAGACCACTGGCGCGCCCACCATTTTCACCAAACCAAATATTGCCTTTTTTATCTTCGATTATCGACCAAACGTTTTCAAACGCTTTGCCGTCTTTGTTTTTTAAAACGGTAAATGTTTTTCCGTCATAAACGAAGGCTTCGCCCCTTGTGCCAATCCATAATTTCCCGGTTTTGTCTTCAATGATCGTAGTAATATTATTGGGGAATCCTCTTTCCGTTGTAAAGTTTCGAAAAGATATCCCATCATAACGGCTTACTCCACCTCCTCCGGTGCCAAACCAAATAATGCCGGCTTTATCTTCGTAAATACACATAACCGCATTATCAGGAAGTCCCTCCCTGGTTGTAAAATGCTGAAAGGTTCTCCCATTGTAATGATAAACTCCGGAATCAGTGCTGGCGAACCAAAGGTTTCCGCGTCGATCTTCCAGAACATCCCAGAATCTGGGCAAACCAAGTTTACTTGTGAGATTAATAAACGATTTTCCATCGTATCGAAAAACACCACTCCATCCTGCAGCAATCAAAATGTTGCCGTTTCTGTCTCGCTTTATATTACGAACCTGACCGTAAGGCACCCTGGAGGTGTCTGCTTCTTTAAGTGGAGATTCGGAGGTGTCATTGTGTTCTTTGCTGAAATTATCTTGTGGCGGGCTTGTTTGGCTTTGTCCACAGGAGCTGTGAAAAACAAACGTTAAGAACAAAGTATAGATGAGTATGTATTTCATGATACAGCGATACGCATTATTTCTGACCGTCTTTATTTTTAAAGTCCGTGATGGTCTTTCCGTCATAACGATACACTTGACTCGCAGGTCCCCTCGCTCCAATCCAAATACTTCCATCGTTAGCTGCTAAGATCCCTAACAAAAAACTGCTTTCTCCTGTCACTTTAATTTCTTTTACAGTTGGGTTTATATTGGACAAGGACTGTTCATCGTAACAAAAAATGCTATTCCCTAAACTGGTCCAGATATTGCCTTTTTTATCTTCGGTGATAGCATAAGCCCCCGTCTGCGACACCTTCGAATGGGTTTTACCATCATAGCGCCAAAGACCATCTCCACTGAACCAAATGTTCCCTTTTTTATCTTCGATTATTGACCAAACGCTGTTAAATGCTTTACCATCTTTGTTTTTTAAAACGGTAAATGTTTTTCTCCCGATTGAATCGGGACGGGTATCATAAACGAGCATATCTTCTCCCTGTCCACCAAACCAAAGCTTGCCGGTTTTGTCTTCCAGCAGTAAACGAATATTGTTGCTGGGAAATCCATCTTTTGTGGTAAAGGTCCGAAAAGATTTCCCATCGTAACGGCTTGCTCCGAACCAGATATTACCGGCTCTGTCTTCATAAATATAAAGCGCTGAACCAATGCCAGTCCCATCGGTTGCTTTAAAAAGCTTAAAACCTGTCTGTCCGGCAGGCTGGAGATAAACACCCGAATCCTGGGAAGCCAGCCAAATGTTTCCTTTTCTATCTTCCAATACATCCCAGAAGGTCGGCCACTCTATTGTACTTGTCATATTGGTAAAAGATGTTCCATCGTATCGATAAACACCTATATAAGAAGCAATTAAAATGTCCCCGTTTTTTGCCTGCCTTATATTCCGAACCATACTCATAGGTACCTTCGAAGCGGCCGCTTCTTTAAGTTGAGACTCGAATAATCCTGACTGATGGATCCTGTTATTTTGTTGTGGTACGCTTGTTTGATTTTGTCCAGAGGAGGTGTGAAAAACAAATATTGAGAAAAAAGTATAGATGAGTACGTGTTTCATCCTTGTAAAGTTTGATACAGCGAAACTACTTTGATCCTTTCAGCTTGAAGGGGCAGGATTGTAAATTAAAGTGTAAACGTTGTAAATTATTGTAAATAGGATGTCTAGCGCATCATCAAAGCTGGTTACACCATAGGCATCTGCAGGATGATGGCCATGCCTTTATGGTCGCGCTGGATGTCTGCTTCTGCATTGATATAGGCAGAGCGGTTGTACAGTTCTTTGATCAGCTTTTCCAGGTCCGGTGAATCGGTATTTGTATTGGCTGTCGTGTCCTGCATGTTCAGCTGTAGGAGTTTGTTGCCGGAGAGGCTGAGGTTGATGTATGTTTGCCTACCGTGTGCATATTGCACAATTGCTCTCAATGATTCTTTAAACAGGATGAAAAACTCCAACCGTTTTTTCATGTCGAGGTTGACGGTTGTTACGTTTTTGTCGACGTTGAAGTCTATGCTGGCTGCATAATGGGTTTGGAGGGAGTCGATGTATTCACGCATGCGCAGCAGTGACTTTTCCATGCTGTCGTTGGCAGGGTCGAGGCTCCACAGTATGTCTTCCATGGCCGTGACCATGTGGTTGCTTTTGTCGCTGATCTGTTGTATGTATTCTTTGGTGCGCTCTATGTCTTTGTCTGCTTTGATGCGCGCCATTTCTCCCAACATGTTGATATTGCTGAGGGCTGCGCTCACTTCCTGGTGGAGGTTGAGGGCAACTTCTGTTCTTACTTTTTGAACGCCTACGAGGCGTTTTATTCTTTCCCGGTCTACCAGGTACAGGATCGCAACGATGATCAATACGAGGGTAAGGTAGAACCACCAGGCTTTCCAGAAGGGGCCTTCTACTACTATCTTAAGGCTGGTTATCTGGCTGGGTTGTCCAAGTCCATTGTCGGTTTTGATCTGGAAGGTGTATTTGCCGGGCGGCAGGTAGTTGTACATAGCCCGTAGCGATTCATCGGCTGGTATCCAGTCTTCATCCAGGCCCTCCATTTTGTAATAGTAGTTGATCTTGTTCTGCGGCTTATAGCTCAGTGCGCTGAATTCGATAGTGACTGAGTTTTTATCGTAGGGGATCAGTAGTCGTGATAATTGTTGTAATGAATCGACAGGCAGGGAGATGTTGAGTAGTTTGAAGTCGGCAATGACTGCTGCCGTCGCCTGACCGGCTACCATGGCAGCGGGTTGGAAGGTCATGAAGTTGCGTCCGTAAAACAGCAGCCGGCCATCTTTCATGTTGATGTGGGAGGCAGGAGAGAAGTATTCATCCAGCATGCCGTCGCGCTTGTCGTATACCGTAAATATGTTTTTGGACAGGTTGTAACGGCATACACCTCCTCCGTTCAGCCCCATCCAGAGTATGCCTTCATTGTCTTTGATAATGGAAACAGCAGCGGCTGGCAAACCATCCTGTCTGGTGATCACTCGCACTTTGCCGGTTTTCATATTGATCACGTGGAGGTCGACTCCTGCTGTGATGATCAGGCTGTCGTTGTATTGTATCAAGTCGGAGGCGCCATCTTTTGTAAAGCGGTATCCTGCTGGTTTTGTCGTATCGGTGAAGCTGACTGCTTCGAGGGTGGTAGCGTTTATTTTGTACAATGTTGCACCGGTAGCGTTTGTCCAGATAAAGTTGTTTTGATCGACGATGAGGTTGGGAGGTGAGGCTTCTTTGAATGCTTTTACCAGCACATATCCTTTCTTAGGGTCGTTGCCAGCCAACTGCCGGTCCCATTTAATAATGTCAGCAGCATTGTCTGTTCGTACGATCATCCAAAGGTTGCCGTTTTTGTCTTCCTTTATAGTGGAGGTTGTGCGGCCTGCGATAATATCGGGGGCAAACTGTTCTGATTGTCCGGTGGCAGGATCGTATACGATGATGTTGCCTTTGTTGCAGCCCATCCACACATGACTGGTGATGCTATGCTGGTATATAGACCAAACGGAGTTGCTTTTGTACCTGGTGGCCGGATCGCCTTTGGCAATTACCGGGGTGAGGTCTTTCCCATAGGTGTAAAGGCCTCCGCTATAGACGGTACCAATCCACACTTCTCCGTTTTTTAGCTCGGCTGCGGCGGTCACTGCCTGTTCAGTGGGCGCCGCTTCTCCAACGCGTTGCAGCCAGTAGTTGGAAAAGAAGTTGGCATCGGGATTGAATTTGAAAAGGCCCTGCGTAGTGGATATCCAAACGTTCTGTTCCCTGTCTTCGTAGATGTCTCCGGCAATGTCGAAAGTAAGGCTCTTGGGGTTGCACTTATCGTTGACAGGCACCTGTTCAAATGGCGCAGAGCTCTTCTTTTTGTATTCCATCAGGAAGGACAGTCCACAAAACCAGGTGCGTCCATTCTTTTGTGTGTAGATCTTTTTGATCTCCCGGTAGCGGGTCTTTATATCCGGAAAAGGGACATGTTTATGGTGTATGCCGGTAGCAGGATCAAAGCGATGGACTACCGGGTCTTCCATCACGTTTATGTTTTGTGTGGTACACCAAAAGTTTTTATCGATATCGATGTGGAGGAGCCTGGTATATTTTTCGTTACCCAATGCTGTGATCACCGGATCGTTGGCAATGTTGTGGCCGCGATAGCTTATTTGTTTGGTGGCGGGATTGTATACAGCCAGTCCGGAGTCGCAGCCCAGCCAGAAGTTGCCGGAGTGGGGATCAACCAGCATGTCGGATACTGTCCAGCCAGCAGGAATTATTTTATTCAGTGGGCTGTTGATGAATGCCTGGTCTTTGGGTGAGTACAGGTAAATGGGTTGTTGCCTTTCGCGAAGCAGGAGGTAGAGGTTTCCTGCTTTGTCTTCCACGAAGTCTTTCAGAAATAGCAAGTCTTTGGGATCAGGCGCTTTTACTGGTATTTCGTGCCAGGTAAAATGTGTTGTGTTAAAGATGCCTATTTTGTTGTTGGCCGTCTGTATCCAAAGGTTGTGTTGTTGATCTTCATAAATGTCTTCAATGCCGTCGTGGGGAAGGCTTGTGGGATCGTTGGGTTTGCTTTTGAAGGTAAGGAAGCGTTTGCCATCGTATCGTTGCAGGCCATCGGTGGTGGCAATCCACATAAATCCTTTGTGGTCTTGTATCACTTTGAGGACTATGTTGCCGGCAAGCCCGTTGTTGGTGTTGAAGTGGGTAAACAGGTAGTCATTCACTTTTTGCGCCGTGGCCAGGGTGCTGGCCTGCACAAGGAGGATGCACAGTAAAAGTAGTCGTAGGCGCATGCAGGGTCGAGGGCTATTGGCCGCAAATATACTCACCATTTATTTACTGTACAGTCTTAGGGCCAGTTCATAATAACTGCGGGGCATGTGGTGAAGGAATACGTTCTTACCATCGAATACATGCTCTTGGTTGTATTGTGCATCGGGCATGAGGATGATGGGGCTGCCTGCGCGCATGTAGTTGCTGCCGGGGGAGTAGGTGGGTTCCTTGAACTGTGGCAGGAATTTCTTCACCTGTTTATATACCATGCTGCCAAGGTATTTGCGGAACTTTTTTTGCGCTTTTGCTGAAGTGTTGCCCATAGAATTGAAGGCATGGTTGAGGTACCACCGTGCCAGTAGGGGCTGTTTTTTAAGAGCGCCTTTTACGTCGATAAATGGATTGGCTTCGTTGAAATCTTTAAGAGATTGGATGCTGAAGGGTGTTTCGGGCACCCAGTCCAGTGCATTGACAACGGTATAGCTCCAGCCAACGCGGGTGATGTAATCGTAGTCGTATACGTATTGCATGTTGCCCGGCTTGGGGGCTGCGCTGCAATAGGTTTTATAAACGATGTCGGCAGGTAACTGTCCGGCGACTGTTTGGTAATGTAGCCATGACCTCAATAAAAAGGACAATGCGCCGCCCTGGCTATGGCCGGTGATGATGAACTCTTTTATGCCCTGCTGTCTGTAGGTCTTGATGTATTCAGCAATGGGAGGCCCCAGGTGGGCTATTCCCAGGAGCCAACCTACATGTACGGTGGCGTCGGGGCTTTCGGCCAATTTGTAGTTGAAGGTCGTGCTGTCATTGATCTGCAATTGCCCGGTGGCTGGCACCATGGCCGAATAGAAGTTTTCGAGCCAGCTGGACAGGTCCTGGACAGTGCCGCGCAGGCTGATCACGGCCACTTTCTTGTCTTTGCGCAGCCATAGGTCCCACTGGTTCATCAAGCCCACTACGGGCGAACGGTTTTCCAGTGTGTATTGCAAGGGAGGTGGTGGTTTTTCGCGGCTTATGGAGGTGTCATTGATGTGGCCGGTCATGCGCAGCACTTCGAGGTATTCGGGCAGGTTGAAACCGGACTGCAGGGATTGTTGTGCTGTAGCTTGAAAAAGGCATAGTATGAAGAAGCTGCTTATGGTGAAACGCCTTATTGGGCTATGGCTGGACAGGCTCATGAAAAGGCTGATCAACTGGCGAATGGGGTGCGTCAGCTTCATAGTATGAATTATTTTCATAAATCTATTGAATTTTTAGAGAAGTCGTTGCTGGTATCGAGTGGTGATTCTTTATTAGATTGCAGCCTCAATCGTTATTCATGAGTAAGGTGATCATTTCTGTCAAGGGCCTTGTAAAGCATTATGGCCAGTTTGAAGCGGTGAAAGGCATCAGTTTCGATGTGCAGGAAGGGGAGATCTTCGGCTTGCTGGGCCCCAATGGGGCTGGTAAGTCCACCACGCTGGAGATCATTGAAACGCTGCGCGAGAAGACTGCCGGTGAAGTGATCGTGGATGGGTTCAACCTCGACAGTGATCCCAACGAGATCAAGAAGATCATCGGTGTTCAGCTGCAGACTTCCGGTTTCTATCCCGGACTGAACCTGCTGGAGCTGATCGACCTGTTTGCCGGCTTGTACAACCGGAACATAGATCCGCGTGAGTTGTTGAAAAGTGTGAACCTCGAAGATAAAGCGAAGAACAAGTATAAGGAGCTGAGTGGTGGCCAGAAGCAACGGTTTTCCATTGCTACCACGCTCATCAATCAACCCAAGATCATCTTCCTCGATGAGCCTACTACAGGCCTCGATCCGCAGGCACGTCGAAACTTGTGGGACCTCGTACAAAAGATCAGGTCACAAGGGACTACGGTGATCATTACTACGCATTATATGGATGAGGCGGAAGTGTTGTGCGACCGGATCGCGATCATCGATTCCGGAAAGATCATAGCACTGGATACGCCTGATAAACTGATCGATGAACTGGTAGCTACCGGTTTTGAAAGGCCCAAGGAAGTGAAGAAAGCCAACCTGGAAGATGTGTTTATCAATTTGACCGGACATGCGTTGAGGGGGGAGTAGGTTGACAGGTTAATAAGTTGAAAAGTTGATAGGGGTAATACGAGGTGTTGAGGTGAAGTGGTTGAGGTTTTCTTATTTCTGAATTATCAAACTGTTTTATTACATGGATCTACGTTATCCCATTGGCAAATATGAGCCGCAGCCTTTTTCCGACAGGCAAAAGCGGGAATGGCTGCAGGACATCCAGTTCCTGCCCGGACTGCTGGAGCAGGCTATCGAGAACCTGGACGAGTTTCAGTTTGAAACGCCTTATCGTGATGGGGGTTGGACCGTGCGGCAAGTGGTGCATCATGTGCCCGACAGTCACCTGAATGCTTATACCCGCTTCAAACTCGGTCTCACCGAAGATAAGCCCACCATCAAGCCTTATGATGAGGCACGATGGGCTGAGCTGAAGGATGTAAGTGTGGTGCCGGTGAATATGTCTATTACTTTGTTGTATGCTTTGCATACGCGCTGGCACTCTGCCATCCGTGATCTTACGAATGAGCAATGGCAGCGTACTGTCATCCATCCCGAACATAAAAAGGAAATGACCTTATGGCACCTGCTGGGCATGTATGCCTGGCATGGCAAGCACCACGTAGCGCATATCACTTCGCTGCGCGAACGGAAGGGTTGGTAATAATAAACGTATTTTATAAAAGAACGGGGATCAGGTAACACCTTTTGAAAAGGTATCACCTGATCCCCGTTCTCATTCAGAACTCCACTCAATCACAAAGTCTTGCAACCCTTCGACCCTTCGACAAGCTCAGGGTGACAGGGTGAACATTATTATACAATGAACGGGTCGACGATGGCCAGCACTGCCGTATCGGTCAGGGGCTCGTCGAACGCTTCACTGGCGGCATCTGCTGAAATGCTTTTGCCGTTGATGTTTACAATATTGATGGTGGCTTGTGTGGTGAGGTCTTCGCCATTGTAGCTGGCTTGTACGGCCGCACCGATGCCGCCTGTGTCTTTGCCCGTGATCCAGGGCTTGATGGTGGTGTTGCTGAGCAGGTTCCTGCGCATGTACCGGATATGGGCCGCATGGCGGGCTTCTACCGAGTGTATCTGGAGGGCTGCGGTGAGCACATCGTTATTGGCCATCAGTTCCACTGCCCGGCCTTTGTACGCACGCACGCCGGTGTCTTCAAACGTTTGGGCTACTGCCAGCAGCAACGTATAGTTGGTAAATACATCTTTAAAAGGTCCATTGCCTGAGCCATTGCCGGCACTGAAGTCGAAGGTAGGCTTCGCGATGGGTGTGCCCCCGCTGGCCGTGATGGCTGTCTTTAAGAATGCTACGTGGGCATTTTCATGATCGCGGATGGTAGTGAAAGCGCCCGTAGGTGCTCCTGCCGGAACGATGCCGCTTTGTACTGCCTTTGTATAAAACTCTGCTTCGAGGTATTCCAATGTCAGGGCATATTGCAGTACTTCGAGGATGGTACCGGTGGTACCACGGCCATAAGCTTTGGAGAAAAGGCCGCCAAGGGCTAAAGGCACTGCGCTCAAAGCCAGCTTGCCGCTGAGCTTGGCAAACTGCTGTATGACTTTGCGACGAGGGCTAAGCCTGTCATATATCTCTGGATCGACTTTTTCAACTTCGGAAATGATATTGTGAATATTCATAGTGTCAATTTTAGGAAGTGGGTAAGTTGTTTGCGTTGATCTTCGATTTCAGGAAGGAGGAGGCTGTAGTCAGCACATCTTTTGGTGCTTTGGCCAGGTCGAGACCCATGGCATCTATGACTGTGCTATCAGCAAATGTTCCGTTGGAGATGAGGTCGCGGATCAGCGCGGCATGTCTTGCTTCTACTGATACTATTTTACCAGCCAGCACCAGGTAATTAGGGTCCGTGATGAGTTTGCCCGCGCCATTATAGGCGGATACACCCAGGTCCTCAAAGGCTTTAGCTGTACCTAATACACTGTCGCGGCTGTTGAAGTTGATGGCGGCGAAGTTTACTTCCAGTCCGGGGATGGCTTTATCGCCCAGTGCATTTTTGAAGAATTCGCGGTGGGCTATTTCATGGTCTCTGATGTCGGTGAGGAGGGCCGTTTCGGTAGCGGTGATGCCACTGAACTGCGACATGATGACTTGCGTGTAGAAGGCTGCTTCCAATTGCTCCAGGGCATAAGCATAGTTAAGGATGCCGATATCCCCACTTCCCAGGTTGATGCCATCGTTGTTGTTGTCTTTGTCTTTTTTACAGGCATTGGCGAGGACGGCCACGGATGCCAATCCGCCTGCTTGTGTCAGGAATTTTCTTCTTGCCAATCCTTTTGCGGAGATGGCATGCTGATCCTCAAAAACGTTCAAGAGTTTTTGTTTCATACAATTGTTTTAGCTGATGATACAATAGTGGTCAGGTGTGGCATCGGTGGACGCAACAAATGATCATGGGTGTACACAAGAGTGAATGTTAACCAGAAGGCAAACTGTTCAGCCTGTCGAGGATGAATTAGTGAAATATTTAAACGCGACAAGGAATGAAATGTCGAGTACTTGGACTTTTAAGGACTAATGTGTAGATCAATACACAAGAGATGGTCAGAGATGTTATAACAAATGCTGATCTACAATCATATACGATGTATGCTATTGAAAGGTTTTGCTGGTAGAAAAAAGTTTAGAAAATAAATATAATGTTGAAGAAAAAAACAAAATAGCCGGATTCAATAGAACAGTTTATTGCCGGAAAGACGTGAAGGCGGGAAAACAGACATTGAAGAGCTGTGCATACCGCCTTGCCGACTTCCCGGCAAAATGTATCTAAAATGGGAGGGCCGGCAAAAGCCAGCCCTCGAGTGAGCCTTTTAGCTCCTGGGTAACACCACATGATCGATCATATCGATAAAATCTTATTACAGTAAAGCGTGCAGGGTATTGGTTTGTTCTCTTTCTTTTGGTAGCGGTTGTGAGTGGCAACTGCATTAAGTACGTAAGTGGAGTGGTGCTTGGATTTACAAGTTGCTATTTTTTAATGCGGTTATGTTGAAATCTATTTTTCATGGAATTCCGTAAGGCGTTGCTCTATTTTGCGGCAAGGGATGTATTTTTACTTTTTTAATTACAATCCGTCATTAAATCACTACCATGGCTTACTGGCTTGTCAAGTCTGAACCCTTCAAATATTCCTGGGAGCAATTCGAAAAAGATAAGGAGACGTATTGGGATGGTGTGCGCAATTATGCTGCCCGCAATTTTATGAAGGAGATGAAGAAGGGCGACCAGGTGTTGTATTATCATAGCAACGAAGGCCTGGAGATTGTAGGCATAGCCAAAGTAACGAAAGAGTTTTACCAGGATCCTACTACTGATGAAGATGCCTGGGTTGTGGTGGATCTTGCTCCTTATAAACGATTAAAGAAACCGGTAAGTCTTGCCCAGATCAAGGGCGACAAGCGACTGGCCAATATGGCGCTGGTACGGCTTGGTAGGTTATCGGTGGGCCCCGTCACCGACCCGGAATGGGCTGTGGTGATGGAACTGGCTGGTGAAAAACATTAACACTTTCATTGGGTTACCTCCCTTTATTTAATGGCTTTTTACTTTCTGTGTAATGGATTTTATGTAAAATAAAATTCACTGCATCTAATCATCACTTACGCTAAAAAGTATAGCCATGATGTACAACAAACAATGGCAGTTATCGCTATGTGCGATACTGCTGGTGACTTTCTCTGCCTGTAATTATGATTCCAAAAATGCTGCAATGGTTGCCACCGACTCTGTTGCTGCAGCGCCGGCTGATGTGCAGTTGCAGGAAATCAGATCGGAAGAATTTAAGATGGAAGAAGTGCCAGGCAATGAAGGTATATATAAGAACGTGAATAACGCCGATAAGGGAGCACCTCCACAAGAAAAAGATAAGCGGCAGTCGCCTGCTCCGCAGCAACAACGGCAACAACAAGTTCCTCAACAGCCTGCTGTGGTAAATCCTGACTGGAATAAGAAGATCATCAAAAATGCCACGTTATCTGTGGAGGTAAAGGATTATTTGCAATTCAACAGGCTGGTACATGATGCTGTTCAGCAGGCGGGTGGCTATGTGGCGCAGGAAGAGCAGGGTGAGTCGGATTATAAGATTGAAAATACGGTGACGATCAAAGTGCCGGTTGAACAGTTTGATAAGGCGGTATTGGCGCTAACGCCGGGCAAGGAAAAGATACTCGTGAAGAAGATCACTTCGCAGGATGTAACAGGTGAAGTGGTGGATACCAAATCGAGGTTGGAAGCCAAACGCCAGGCAAGGGCACGCTATCTCGACTTTTTGAAGCAAGCCAAAAATATGGAAGAGATCTTACAGGTGCAAAGTGAGATCGACGAGATACAGGAGAATATGGAAGCTGCCGCCGGCCGTGTCAATTATCTTACGCATGCTGCTGCTTACAGCACTATTCAGCTTAGTTACTTCCAGGTGATGAATCCGCAGGCTAAGGAGGTGGATACGCCGCCCGGCTTTGGTCAGAAAGTATTGCTGGCGTTAACGGCCGGACTGCAATGGGTAGGGGAGTTCTTGCTTCTCTTGATTACGATCTGGCCAGTGTGGCTGTTGGTATTGACAGGCATTTGGTTGTACAGGAGATACCGTGCTGCTAAAAAAGTGGTTCCTGTAACACAGGCTGTCCCGTCTGTCGATATGGTTCGTGGGGATACGAACCAGGGTGATATTCAAAGTTGATATACGTTTCTCGTTGCTGGGTTCTTAATAAAGCAGAATGGCGTTTGGCGGCTTTGGTGTTGCCAGGCGCCTTCTGTATTTTTACGGCAGTCGGCAATCGTGAATCGGCAGTGAATTGCTGATAAAGTAAAAAGCTTATTAAAATAAGACAATATTATCAATGAAAAAGAAATTAGTAGTCCTTACGGGTGCAGGTATTAGTGCAGAGAGCGGGTTAAAGACTTTCCGCGATAGTGATGGTTTGTGGGAAGGATATGAGGTAACGGAGGTGGCTACGCCACGGGCGTGGGCCAAGAATCAGAAGCTGGTGCTTGATTTTTATAATATGCGTCGCCAGAATGTATTGGAGGCGCAACCCAATGCTGCGCATTATGGGCTCGCTGAGCTGGAAGAGCTTTTCGATGTACATATCATCACGCAGAATATCGATGACCTCCATGAACGGGCGGGTTCTACCAATATATTGCACCTGCATGGTGAGATATTCAAAATGCGTAGTGAGCTGGATGAATCGCTGGTGTATGAGATCAAAGGGGATATCAACCTGGGCGATAAAGCAGAAGATGGTGCGCAACTGCGGCCTCATATTGTTTGGTTTGAAGAGCCGGTGCCGCTGATAGAAGAAGCAGCGCGTATTGTAAGGCATGCTGATATATTTGCCATCATAGGTACTTCGCTGGTAGTGTACCCGGCTGCCGGTTTGGTGAATTATGCTCCTTATGCTATTCCTAAATATATTGTCGACAAGAAGGTGCCTTATACTTCATCTGTTCTCAACCTCACGGTTATCGAGCAACCTGCTACTACCGGTGTGCAGGAACTAAAGGCGCTGTTGAGTAAGTAGCGTGTTATGAAATATGTTCTATGAATACAATGCCGTGCTGTTCCAATTCTTCGAGTACTGGTTCATAGATCGCTTCAGTGATGGGTATATGCAGGCCGGTGAGTTGTATCTTTTCCTGTAGTATCAATTTGGCAGCAATGCCCAGAGGTAGTCCTACTGTTTTGGCCATGGCTGTGCGCAGTTGGTCCTGGCCTTTTACAATGAGCGTGCTGCTGATGGTATTGGAAATGTTGTCGGCTGTTTCATAGGTTATTTCGTGGAGCATCACGATCATGTCTTTGTCTTCTTTGCCTAATACCAATTTGTTCTCGAGGGCAAACTGCAATACATCTGCAGTGCTGCAGGTGCCTTTATTGATCAGGGTTTCCTTATCGTCCATGCCCAGGAAGAAAAGTTGTTTCATGGACAGGTTGGCTTCGTGCATTTGCCCGGCTACGGTGGCGGCTGCTTTTGTTTTTACTTCATCGAGATTGATGTCCATGAGATGTCCGTTGTCGTCTACCATCATGAAATCCTGCAGTGCTTTGCGGTCATCTTCATTTACCTCTTTCTCTGCTTCCAGTAACTGTTTTAGTTTTTCCAGCAGCTCTTTGGTTTGTGCAATGCGGGCGGTGAGTTGTTTCTCTATCCATTCCGAAAAACCGTGTGTGGTAAAGTGCTGATGGAAGAACTGTTGGAGAGTCATTCCATCGGTATCGTACTGCTCCGTTTCGTCGGTCAGTTTTAGTTCGATGATGTTTTTCCAACCAAAGCAAAATTCGGGATAGCGCAGGGTGGTGCGTATAAAAGTGGCTGCTTCTTCCAATTGGTATACGGGTATATAGCTGAGGGAGTCACGGTTGGGATACCAGGCCAGAAAACCAAGGTCAGGGATGTTGACGCCGCGTTTGGGGTCGAAGAGCTGTTCGTAGGGCAGGTGAATCTCGCGCCCTTCTTCTTTGAAAATGGCGCCAGCCTTGCCGGCCAGTACTACGTTGCGTGGGTTCCAGCTTATTTTATAATGCCAGGGATTGTCGTCGTTTTCGGGTGCAACCAGTCCGCCGCAATGTGATTTGAAGGCGGTGATGCGGCCACCTGATGCTTTGATGCGGTGTATGAGCTGCATGGCGCTCATGTGGTCAATGCCGGGATCGAGGCCCATTTCGCACAGGAACAGCAATCCTTTGTTTTCGATCTGTGGCGCTAATGCAGCAATCCGTTCATCTATGTAGGAAGCGGTGAGCAGGTGCTTACCCAATTCCACACAGTCTTTGGCTACGAGGAAATGGAGGGAAGGCGGGAGTAAAGAGATCACCAGACTGGCTGTTGTAATAAGGGCGCTGCGGCTGGTATCGTCTTCCACATTGATGGCCACCGCCTGGGTATGGGGGGCATCGCCTGTTTTGGAACGGGCAGCAGCGAGGTTGCTATCCGCTACTGTGAGTTGCCAACTGTTGGCTTGCACAGTGGTGGTGAGGTATTCGATAAGGCAGGTGGCTGATTTGCCGGCGCCAAACACTACAATATGTTTCATGCAAATCCGGGATTGACCTGCAATATACAATGCAAAAGAATAACCGGACCGCAGTATTGCAGCCCGGCTTTCTCGTTCTGAGCCGTCCTTATAATGAGTTATTACTGTTGGAGTTTGATCTCTCCGAGATTGGTAATTTGTCCCTCTTTTACTTCGGCATCGAGGGTCACATCTTTATGGGGATTTTTAGCATCTACCCATATTTTCCAGGAACCCGGTTTTACAATAAAGTTGAATCCCCCGTCGGATGGTTTTACTTTTAATGAGTCGGTGCCATTGATGGCTACCACAACATCCGCTCCGTCTGATGGAGAAATTTTCCCTGCAATTGAAGACTGTTGCATGACGCGCACGGCATGCAAACTGGCAACCGCGATGATAAGAACGATCAACGTGGCCATGGTCTTTTTCATAACTGATGGTTTTAGCGATGGTACAATCATATCCCTTCCTGCACAAAAGGGCAGGAAATCTCCATAAGAGAACGGTTAAAAACGGCTGAGGGGAAAACGTCGTATTGCAATCGCAGCGTGATGTTCTTTCAATTTCTGTGCCAAGGGAATGTAAGCGAGGGGGCTGATCCGGTGCGAAGATAGGGAAACTGCTATCAAATGCAAAAGCGACCGGGCTTCCGATCGCTTTTGGGTAATATATTACATAATAAGTTAACCTGAATTTAATACCCTGCATGTGCAAGGCCCAGTGCCTTGGAGTTGATGCGGGTAATAGTATAGTCAACTGTAACCCCTCTATTGGTATTGGGTGCCTCAACTGTTTTCTGTTCTCCGGCTGCTACATCACTGAAGCGAAGCAACTGGGTCTTTACCACCCGCTTTTCGGGTCCAAGATAGCGTACCTCCACTTCCACCTCGTCCAGCGGATAAAGGCTATTGTTGGAAAGAGTGAGCTTCAATTGTGAAATGCCACCCAGTACACCTGTCTTGTATTTATTGGCATCTACCGCCACCAACTGGTGAATGTTGCGGCGTGTCTTTTCTATTTCGGGATTGTTGGCCGGCTTCTCTTCAGTCTTGTTGGTCACCACTGCCGGGATGATCTTGATGTTTTGCTGTTGTTCATCTTTTGCCGGCTGGGTTTCTTTGGTAGCAGGAATAGCTGCCTTTTTAGCTGGTACATCGACTGGCTTGTCTATCAAAGCTTGTTTGCCACTGGCAGTTTCTGCTGGTGGTTCCTGCTGGCCCACAGTGCCCGGATCGTTAGCCGTGATGACTGTTTGTATAGGCGTGGCCACAGTCTGTGCTGCCAGTTGAAGACGTTTTTCGCGCTCCTGTATCTTCCGCACGATCTCGTCGAGAGCTGCATTGTTCTTTTGCTGGCGGCTGTTGCTGATCACCAGTCCTATAATAATACCTCCCAGTACCAGGCAGGCGGCAACGATGCTCCGCATCAGCAGCTTGTTGTTGCTGTTGCGCAGGTGTGCGGGCGCCAGTGTTTCTTCCTGTAGGGGACGGTGTTGTTCTACGATTTCTGAGAATCCTGCAACCGGTGTAGTCGTTTGTGTGGCGATGGGTTTGCTGGCTATCGTTTTATTAGTGATAGCAGGCGTGGTGGCCGCCATCGCTTCAGCCTGTTTTATCTTTTCTTCGCGCAGGCGGGCAAACTTTTCATTAAGCAGCTTAGCGTTGGCTTCCTGCTCGGCTGTTTGTGTTTTTGCCTGCTCTGACTTGCTATTGTTGGTAGTCGTTACCGTATTGGTATTACGATTACCAGTGCCGGCAGGCAATGTAACATATATCTTCTTGGGAGTAATATGCTGCGGAACAACAACTGTCACTTCTGTCTGTGTAGTTTCCTGCTGTGTAACGTTGCTGGTTGTTTGCTGTGCAGCAGTAGCCTGCTGTGTAGTTTTTTTCTTGTAGAAGCGATCGTAAGGTTGTTCTTCCCCTGCTGGTGCAAAGTGCCTCAGTTCGTCTATCTCACTGGGGTAGCGCCAGGCAGCACTTCTACCATCCAACCAGACAAGGTCATAAGGTTTAAGGCCCAATTTTTCCAACTCGTCCACTGAGTAAGGCCCCGATTGCTTGTTGTCGCGTAGTAATAAATACTTGTTCATATTTCATCGAGTAAGCATACACAAATGCTCAAAGCAATTGTAGTGGTACGACAGCGGTAGTTATTTCAGGGGATTGGAGTAGGGAATTGGAATCTAAAATTGGAGTGGTTATCTCAAGGTTAATTGCAAGTTAACAACTTGCCTTGATTTATTATAATAACCATGCCGGAAAATTGTTAAAGTTTAACAGTCTGACAGTCTGGACCGAAGGCCGTTGTTGGTTGTATGCTGCCTTCTTTTTGCTTATTCCATTCTAATGTTGGATTCTGGCTTCTGTATTCTATTTTTACAACTCATTCATTTATATAGATCAATAATAAGCGTATAACAATGAGCCAGCTATCTATTCCTTTGTCTTTGCCGCGTCGTAATGAAGTACCTGCTGATGGATTTACTGTATTGGCTGGTGATATTGGAGGTACCAAAACCAACCTGGCCAGTTACAAGGTTACACCGGAAGGAATAAAGCAGATACAGGCTGCTCGTTATGCCTCAGGTGAATACAAATCGCTTACTTCTATTATACAACATTTTTTGTCGGATTATGATCAACCTACGCCCGATCGCATAAGTCTTGGCGTGGCTGGCCCCGTGTTGAATGGCAAGGTTGACCTCACCAACCTGAGCTGGGTGCTTGACCAGGCAGATATTGCTAAGGATACCGGCGTACCCAAAGTGGTGTTGATCAACGATCTGGAGTCGATGGCCTATGGATTGGCCGCTTTGCAACCCGAAGATTTCATCACCATCCATCCCGGCAAAGAGAATGCTGTGGGCAATATGGCGATCATAGCGCCCGGCACCGGGCTGGGGGAGGCTGGCCTCTATTGGAATGGCAAAGCGTATTTCCCATTCCCTACGGAAGGTGGACATTGTGATTTTTCACCCCGTACCGACCTCGACATGGAGTTGTGCAAGCACCTGCAGCAGGATAGTGAAGTGGTAAGCTGGGAAAAAGTGGCCGCCGGCCCTGCCGTTACCAGCATTTATACTTTTTTGCGTGATGTAAAGAAAAGGGAAGAGCCTGCCTGGCTTACTGAACAGCTGGCCACAGAAAAAGACGATTCTGCCGTGATCAGTCAGGCTGCCCTGCATAATAAAGCCGCCATTTGTGTGGAAACCATGGACGTTTTTGTAAAGTATATTGCCCGCGAAACTTCCAACCTGGTGCTGAAAATGAAGGCTACCGGCGGGGTTTTCCTGGGAGGCGGCATTCCACCCAAGATCGCACCGCTGTTGTTGCAGACTGCTTTTTACCGCCATTATATGGATTGCGACCGCATGCAGCATCTATTGGAAAGCGTTCCCATCCGTATCATCAAGAATGATAAGACCGGATTGCTGGGGGCGGCTTATTTTGGTGCCTACGGAGAATGGTAGGACCAGTAAATCCATGAATGGAAAACAAGTAAGGCTTGGGAACGTTAAATTTGTTGACGTACCTACATTATAAATCGAAATTGTCTTGTATGATGAAGTGTCGCAGCAACCTGTTTGTCCTTTTTGTAACCTCCCTGTCTGTACTCTCAGCTTCCACGGCCTGTGCGCAGAAAAGTAAAGTGACCGAGAATATCGATCTCGTGTTCCACAATACTGCCGACATGATGCAGCAGATCCATTATGCGCCACCGAAGCTGGATGATAAGTTCTCGGCGCAGGTGTTTACTTCCTACCTCGAGCAGCTGGACCCCGGCAAACGTTTTTTCCTGCGGGATGATTTACATCAATTCAAGAAGTATGAGCTTCAGCTGGATGATGAGATGAAGGGCAAAGTAGTTCACTTTTATAAAGTGGTGAACACTACTTTCAAACAACGGCTCAAGGAGTCGGAACTGATGATAGAAGAGTTGCTGAAACAGCCTTTCAAATTCACTACACAAGAGGTTTACAATACCAATACTGATAAACTGGATTATAGCAAGAGTGCTGATGACCTGAAAAAGCGCTGGCACAATTACCTCAAGTACCAGGTGCTGGGTCAATATGAAGACCTGCTCGATATTCATGCGCGCGATACGGCCAACAAGCAAACGGAGGCTCAGCTGGAAGAGAAGGCGCGGCAAACCATTCTGCGTATCGAAAAGCGCAACATTGCCAACCTCACCAAGCTGACTACCGATGAAGAGGCTTTCAATACTTATGTAAATAGTATTACCAACTTATATGACCCGCACTCCAATTACTTCCTGCCGGTTGACCGCAGAGAGTTTCAGGAAAGCCTGAGTGGTGTGTATTATGGTATTGGCGCTTTGCTGGCCGATTACCAGGGTAAGATCGGTATTGGTGAGTTGATGATCGGCGGTCCCGCCTGGAAATCGGGTCAGGTAGAAAAGGGAGATATCATTGTGAAGGTAACGCAGCAAGGCGGCAAGCCTGTTGAAGTGGCCGGTTTTGTAATGAGTGAAGTGATCAAGCTGACGCGTGGCCAACAGGGCACCACGGTTACCATCACGTTCCGCAAAAATGATGGCACCTTAAAGGATGTGACCATTAAACGGGAAGCGCTGCAGTTGGACGATACTTTTGTAAAGAGTGCGATCATCGAAGATTCGGTGAAGCTGGGTTATATCACTTTCCCGAAATTCTATACCGACTTTGGCGATGCCAATGGTCGTAGCTGTGCGGTGGATATGGCGCGTGAACTGGCCCGCCTGCAGCAGGAAAATGTAAAAGGTATCATCATCGACATCCGCGACAATATCGGCGGCAGCCTCGGTGAAGTGATCAATATGATCGGACTGTTCATTAAAGAAGGTCCTGTGGTGCAGGTGAAAGGCCCCGCTGGTGAGCCGTACGTAAGCCGCGTAAAAGGAAAGGCGGTGTTGTATGATGGACCGCTGGTGGTGCTGGTGAATGAAATGAGTGCTTCTGCCGCGGAGATATTTGCTGCTGCTATCCAGGATTACCATCGTGGCATTATCGTGGGCAGCAGTTCTACCTATGGCAAAGGATCGGTACAACGGCCTTTTGGTGTAGGCGATAACCGTACTAATAACAATGTGAATACCGACCTCGGCACATTGCATGTAACGCTGCAAAAGTATTATCGTATTACCGGTGCTGCCACGCAGCTGAAGGGCATCGAACCCGATATCAAGCTGCCCGGTATTTATGAGCCTTATAAAATGCAGGAGAAAAATAACCCCACGGCGCTTGCCTGGGATACGATTCAGGCTGTTCCTTTTGCCTTGATGGATGAGCAGGGTGATATTCCCAAAGTAGTGGCTTCTTCCGGTTTACGCATGCAGCAGGATTCTACGTTGATGTCGCTTTCGAAGAACCTGCAATGGCTGCAGAACCGTTCTGGCATCTATGCGCTTCAGCTGGATAAGTACCGGGTGCAGGAAAAAGAGCTGCAGACCAAAGTAGGTGATATCCGCAAGCAACTGGTATCTGCAAAACCCATGCAGGTGAAGAATACTACAGACATGGAAGAATCGCTGAAGAACAAGGAACAGTTTAAGAATGATAGTAATAAGTCCTGGCTCAATTCACTCAAGCGCGACCTGTTCCTGTCGGAAGCAGTATATGTGATGTATGATTTTCTGCGCCTGAAGACGGTTTAAATAGACGCTAACAGTTTTTATTTTACAATAATATTAAGAGGTGACATCTTCCCGAAGGTGTCACCTCTTCGATTTTTCCGATCCCGGTATTTGAATTTCCTGATTGAGTAAGCCGATAACAAATATTCACAGGAGTTTTGCATCTACGTTTTAAGCAATCCGTACTGTCGCCTAATGCGCTGGCACGGGTTGCGCCCAATTAACTGCGAAACTCAGATGACGGCTAAAGTTATTGTAGGTAAGCTTCACCGCTGGCTCGGACTTGGTTCCGGGCTTATTGTTTTTATTGTCAGCATCACTGGCTGCTTGTATGCATTCGAGGAAGAGCTGTTCAATCTCTTTCACCGCAAGGCTGTTTATGTGGAGGTGCCTGAGAAACCCGTTCTCAAACCACTTTCTGAATTGATGGAGATTGCCAGGAAAGCGTCTCCTGCCGGCCGGTCGATGGAGCAGGTGCTGATCAAAGATGATCCGGAAAAGGCTTATATGTTTGTGTCATTCAAGTTTGACAAGGAAAAAGCCGAAAAGAGTATTTGGGTCAGTGGGGGCTATGAATATTATGACAGGATGTTTGTGAACCCTTATACGGGCGAAGTGACAGGTACAGTGAATATGCTCTATGATTTCTTTCTGGTGTCCCGGCAAATTCACCAGAGTCTTTACCTCAGACATGAGATAGGCGGTATGATCGTAGGTACTTCCATCCTGATCTTTTTACTGATGCTGATCTCTGGCCTGATCCTCTGGTGGCCACGGAACAAAGCGGCTGCCAAACAGCGTTTTAGTTTCAAGTGGAAAAAGACTACTTCATTCAAACGCAAGAACTATGACCTGCATAATATTCTTGGATTCTATATTCTTACTATAGGAATATTCTTTGCCATTACGGGGCTGGTATGGTCGTTCACGTGGTGGGAGAATGGTGTTTATAAATTGCTGGGGTCCGAAAGAAAGACCGGTGTACCGGCAAAGCCTGCAACAGTCAATGCCAATCCCTTATCTTCTACAGCCGCTATCGATATTGCCTACAATGATGTCCGGTCCAAACGGGAACATTTCAAGCGGATCTTTGTGCTGCCCAATGAAGCAAAGAGAACTGTTCAATGTCTCTTGCAGTATGAAGGCGGCACCATCTGGGAAGAGTCGGACAATTTTTATTATGACCTGGATACAGGCACAGAGTATGCTCGGGAACTACAGGAACAAAAGACGCTGGGCACAAAATGGCGCGTATCCAATTATGGCCTGCATACCGGAAAGATCTTAGACCTGCCGGGAGCTATCCTCGCTTTTATAGGTAGCCTTATCTGCGCCAGTTTGCCGGTAACGGGCTTTTATATCTGGTGGGGGCGGAGACGCAAGTCTTCAAAGGCCAGGCGGTCAATCAGTCTGGCCGCTCAAGCGGCCTGACCGTTTTATCACCACGCATTCATGTGATCTTTATTAATCCTTTCTGGTTCATCCGGGTTGTGGTCTTTCCAGTTTTTATCGTAGCGGATAAAGAAAGCAAGCCACAGGGTTCTGGCTATTCTCATCAGTATGGGCTGCAGTACAATTAGTAAAAGGGCATTGGCGCCCATCCAGTAAAAGAAGCGATTGTCTTGTGTGCTGAAGCCGATCAATACATACCATGCAATGAGTGAGGCTACGCTGATGGCGATGGACAGGCCATAGCTTACGTAGCTGGAGCCATAATAGAATCCTACTTCTATATCGAAAGGTTGCGCGCATACCGGGCAGCGGTCATTCATTTTCATGGTGCGTTTGAGGTGGTAGGGGTTAGGGTCCACAAACATATCTCCCTGGCGGCAACGGGGACATTTGCATTTGAGCAGGTTCAATGCGCTGGGTTTGCTTTCTTTTGGAGTAGTTGCCATTACTGTAAGGGGTATCTCTTTCATGGTCTTTTATTTTGATTCTGCAAATTGTTTATTCCTGAATTCGTCCGGCGTTACGCCCGTGGCTTTTTTAAAGAAGCGGTTGAAATAGGAGTTGTCCTGAAAGTTGAGGTCATACGCTATCTCCGTTACCGTCATCCCTGCATTGGTGAGCAGCCGCTTGGCTTCCAACAGCACCCTGTCGCGGATCAATTCTCCGGCTGTTTTGCCCAGCATGTCCTGCCACAGGGCATTGAGGTGGTTGGGCGTTACGTATAGCAGGTCGGCATATTCCTTCGGTAACCGCAGCGACCGGTAGTGCATGTCGATCAGCTTCCTGAATCCCCGCAACAAAACCAGCTTTTGCTGTGGAATGGCCCTGTTCTTCTGGCCATCGAGTGTGTAATCCACCAGCAAAAAGAATTGTAGCATAAGTGCCCGCACCATATCGCTATGTTGTTTATACTCGTTGTCGGACCAGGTGAGTATGGATTCGAATAAATGCAGTGCTTCTTTATGGGTGTCGATCGTCAGCTGTTTTACACTTTCTTCACTGCTGCCGCTGAAAAAAGCAAAACGGTCGAGGTATTGTGCATTTTGCAGGAACGATTTGAAATAGCTATCGGAAAAGTTGATGATATACCCTTCCATTTTGCCTTCAAATTGCCAGCTGTGTACCTGACCAGGTATCATACAATACAACTGAAAAGGCTTTACGTCGAACGTAGTGAAGTCAATAGTATGGGTTCCTTTTCCTTTGGTAAACAGCACCAGGTGATAGAAGGAATGCCGGTGAGGAAAATGCAGGCTGGCATAATACTTATCGAGGTAGCTGGACAACCTGTCGGCCATCAGATCTTCGTTGCCGCCTTTTTCCGGGCTGATATTACAGATATCATATACCGGTATTGTCTTTTTTGCCATGAGGCTTATGTTTACCCCACAAAGCTACACTTGAAAAGTGCAATTGTTATGGTGTATTTTGGCGTAAACGTGGTACTTTTTACTGATTTAAGTAAAAAAGCGGCCCCTCTTGCAAGAGGCCGCTCCTGTAGCCGCGCACTGTTGTGCCGGCTTACTGCGTGGTTGGAATCTGTTAGGGTACTATCGTGGTGCCGGAATCATTGATCTGTTGTATCAGTGTTTTGGGAGTCCTGGTATCGCCGGAGAAATTGTTGCTGATGATTGACGAGCCATTGGTAGTATTGATATAAATACCGTAATGGTTGCCCGGCCAAAAGAAACCGCTCATGGTGCTGATGAACGTATTGCCCTGGATAACGCAGTTAGCAGCATTGAACAAAGAAATGCCGTGCTGCGCAAAATTCGTGATCGTATTGTTCTTGATAAAGATGTTCGCATGGTCTTTCGACGTGGGCGACATTACATCGTTATAAGTATTCAGTGCAACGGAATCGATCTTGTTGATGCGCACATTGATAGCGCCGGCATCTGCACCAAGGTTATCGAAACCACTGTTCCTGATATCATTGTTCGTGATCCAGATATCGCGGCTGTAAAGGCCATTGTACCAGAAGGCAGCTTCGTTGTACAGGGAGATAGCTGGCGAAGAACAGCTGAAATATTGATTGTTTTCTATCATGCCTTTGGCCGAACGAATGATGGAACCCCTTGCCCGCACTGTGAAGCGGTTGTTGCTGATCATAAACCGTTCATTGCGCAGGTTTGTGTTGAATAACTGCACATTCTGCTGCAGGTCGGCGATGTTCATATCGACAAGACTGTCATAGTCGCTGGTAGGGATGGCAGGCGAGAACTGTACACGGTAAGCGCCGCTTTGCAGGAACACCGTGTCTACTGTGAAGTTGGTGCCCATGATCTTACCAGTTTTGGGTGTGTAGATCCGGAAGATATGTCCCTTCTTCAGGTTCATAAATTCATTGTTGGTGACTGTGAGGGTAGTGGTATTTATTTTTGACCTTACAAATATGCCTTTGTTGTACAGGGCCACACCATCATCGGCATTGCCGATAAAGGTGCTATTTTCTACCCAGGGACCAATGGCATTGGCGCGGCAGTGCACACCATCTGCATTGGCGGAGACAAGCCTGCTGGCGTCCTTCAGCGGTGTTTGGCAATTGAGCACTTTCATATCGCTGCCATCGTAGGAATAATAGCAACCAATGGGGCTGGCGTAGTTGATGATGCTGTCAAACACCAGGTCGATGCAATTGCGGGTGCTGAAGAGCGGGCCTACATTATCGCGCGCCACGATGGATAATACATCGCCTACGTTGAAGTATTTGCCAGACTTGGTGCCGGTGTGGTAGATGTTGTAAACAGGCGTGTCTTTACAGGCCAGTGGCGTCACGTCGGCCGGTTGTATTCCCACTGTATTGTTGTTGATCTTCTTCAGGCTGCCGGGATCGGTAGGGTCCACGAGGTAAGCCCATGACCAATGGTCAGTAAAGGAAGGATTGTTGTAGATGGCAGGGTAGTAGGGGGAGGCCTTGCCCGTTACTGTTCTCAGCCGCACATTGATATTGAGCACGGTGGTGTCTGTATTGTTCACACTGATCACATCGAGCAGGGTATGCGGCAATGGGTCCCAGTCTACAGTCAATCTTCTTACCGTTACACGATTGGAATTTTGTATGCGCATGAACCCTACATGCGGATTGTTTTTGATAATGATATGGGCGTTGTTGCCTTCTATGATGAGGTCATTGATGTTGGTGGTGTCGATGGCAAACAAACCCGTGAAGCTACCTTCGATGTAATAGGTGGAGTCAGCTGTAAAAGCCAGTACAGAAGGCGTATTCATGATGGCCTTGCGCATGGTATCCTTGATCGCTTTAAGTGTGGCGTTGGCAGGGATGGTATAGGTACGTGTGGGTTGTGCCACGATATAAGTGAAGCGGGATGACCAGGCGCTGGAATCGGTGCCGGCTTCGTTCCTTGCTTTTACGCGCCAATATACTTTTCCTACCGGCAACTGGCTTACAGGTACAAACCGGGTGATGTTGAGGTTGGTGCGGGTAACGATGATGTTGGTGAAGCTGGTGTCTGTGGCCAGTTGTATGTCGTAGCTGTATCCATTAGTAACGGCCAGCCAGGTGAAAGATGGATTGCGCACATAACCGGTGCTGCCATTGAGCGGTGCGGACAATGCAGGCTGGTTAAGCACAGCGTAGCTTTTACCGGCTGCCATGCCACACAGCAATAGCAATATAATGACTGCACGGAGTGTAGTATGTTTCATGGGAGTAGTTTAAGGTGATTAGTAGATGAACTTGTTGGTGAGCAGATGCCCTTGCAGGGTGATGAAGGTGGCCATGAAGAGACCGCGGGCGTTTGCCGGCATATCCAGCGGAAAGCGGTTCATGCCTTTTTCAGCTGACACCTTACGTGTATATAATATCCGGCCATTGAGGTCGTATACCTGCACCACACCATTCAGCGCGCGTGCGGCTGTGATCTCTGCAATTACTACCGGCCCTTTGTTGTTGGAAAGCACGCGAAAGCTCGTATTATCATTGGCTGTAATGGCTTTTTTTGCCATCGCCAAAGCCTGCGGCGCCATGGCTACACTCCTGAATACTTTGTTGGTATCTGCCTGTGCAATGATCACCGGTTTCAGGTTGGAGAAACTGGCGTTGTGCCCGGTGCTGTCGATATACCTAACCAGTTCACCACCAATATCATTGCGGCGTACGGCATACAACGTTACGATACCATCCGCCTCCACGCCGGCAACGCCCCGGAACCGGTCGCCAAAGACCCCGATGGTCCCATTGTCCGTCCAGGAGCCGGATACAAGAGAATATTTCTTAAGAACGTTGTTGTCTGCAACGTAAAGCACGTTCACAGTGTCACTACCATTGAGGCGGGCCATGAAGAATTGGAAAGGGCTTCCGCCGCTGGAGGGATAGCCCGGCAGGTTTTGTAGGGTGGTCCCCGTTGCCGTAGGCAATCCGGTACCTACCCGCGCCAGCCGGAGGCCGGTAGCCGTAGAGGTAGTGTACAACTGTCCGTCGTAAATGGCGGGGCAGCGCCCGGTGGAAGTGGAAATCAGTGTGTTGGAGGTGCCTGTGCTGCCCAGGGTGGCGTAAACAACGCCACCATTGCCGCCGGTAGCCCAAACGTTGGTGCCGTTCACAACGGCCGAGCGGATGGATACCGTGCTGAACCGGTTGCTGAAGGCAGTAGTGGTGTTCACACTGCCAGCTGCATCGACCACCGCTACCACTCTGTTGACGGTAGTGCTGTTGGAAGCCGTAACCCCGGTTGTGCCGGTAGCGGCATCATAGCCACCCAGTGCCAGGTATTGACCGTCTTCTGAAAGGCTCATGAAGCCTTCGCTGAAGTCGACCGAAGTAGAAGGTAATGTGAGACGGCGGTGGCTGCCATTGACGGCTGTGGGTAGTGCGATGCTTTGCACCAGTTCACCACAAGGTGAGTATTCGTCGAGAAATACGGGTTGAGCGACGCCCGTTGTCATAGGAAGCGTGCCTGTGCCGATTCTGACCACTACTATGTTTCCGCTGCTGAAAGATTGTGCACGGGTATTGACGGTGCACACGACAAGAAGGATAAAGAGAAGAATTCTCATATGGCGAGTATTGGTTTTTTGCAGTCGTTGTATACACAATCTTTGCAATAACCATTACTTATCAAAGGAAAAGGAATTCATTTTTTTAGTGGGAACATTCCCGGTTGCAGGGAAGGTTCCCAAATATAACGGCTTGATGACCTTACGGGCTTTGAGGTTACGCTAAAAGTTTGTTTCTTTATTGCGTTGACCGGCCGGTTGTAACAACTGGATGCCCCTTAACAGATAATGATTATGATGAGAACGAGCATTTCATGGTGCGCCTTGTTTATACTATGTTTATTGGCAGCCTGCAGTAAAAAAGAGCAGGATCTGCAAACGTTATTTCTTTCCGATCAACTCAAGCAAATGCTTCCTTATGGTAATGGTCAAACAGTAAAGTTTACCAGCAACCAGGGAGCTACGATCGAAGCGGCGGTAAATGTGAAGCGTGGCACCACCAAGAAGTCTGCCTGCGCCACTTGTGAGGCATATGTATATGAAGAGTTCATGGAGATCAATATGACCGTGGGTGGAAAACCGTTTATCAATATGTCTGTCGACAGCCGCCCCATTGTATTCCTGTCTATTTTTTCTCCCGAAGATAATTACCAGATAGGAGCCGGTTTTGATTTCGCTACCATTGAAGGTACTTCCCAGCCTTCCTGCAATGCGCCTCGCCAAATGTGCTTCGATTCATTGGCCATTGGCGGTACCTATACCTACAATCGCGTGCTGGAGATCAGCAACGGCGTTTCCAACAGCAGTAACCAGCTCACCAGGGCTTATTACACGGTGAACCGCGGAGTGATTGGCTTCGCGTATGGAAATGGTATTACATACCGGTTGTTGCAGTAATCATTTACTTCCATATTATTAAAAATAGAACCGGCGGCCACATAGGCCGCCGGTTCGGATTTAAAGGAAAAGGGAGCGATCAACAACTTATTAATAGTGCCACTTAGTATACGTATAGCCACCGGGTTGAGGGGGCGCGTAACTGGGTGTTCCGTTGGGGAAACTGTAAGAGATGTACTGAAATGTAAAGGTTGTCGGATAATCGTTTTCATACACATAGGTGTACTGGTGTTCCATGAACTTGAAGTAGCCGGTGTCCACTCTTCCAAAGTATTCCTCCTTTACTGAATTGTTGGGTACTACGGGATCATAAAACGTGGGTCCCATGTATTCGGCGAAAAAGAAAGGAATGACATTCGAATTGGCGATAGTGCTGTACGGGTTTATTTTGTTGTCGCGTGTGTACTCTATGATCACGTCGGCAGCAGGTTCTGAGGTTGCACGGGCCGTTGAGGAGTTGGAGAAAAACGACGCACGTTTGAAGTTGCGCGAATTGCCTTCGTACTCATAGATCACATAACTGTAGTAATTCGCGTTGCCATCTTTCCGGATTATGCGTCCTTTCGAATCATACGTAAAAGTAGTAGGTGTAGTCTGGCTTCCACTGATCCCTGTCAGTTTGCCATACTGGTAAATAAACTGATCAGGGCTGTTGGGTGAAATGGAATCCTTTAAAGTAAGTGGCCGTCCCAGTTGATCAGTCGTGATCTGGAAATTAGGACCAAAGCCCCAGGGTACCCTGTTGATGTTCGTAAGACGGTGCTGATTGTCGTACCTGTACTCAAGGCTGCTACGTTGAACCTTGCTTAGCTGCCATACTTCGCCATGTGGAGGATAGTCGTGCTTCTTGCAGGAGGTGATAAGGCCAAGGGCAATAACCAGCCCTAACATTAGTTTGTAATGTTTCATGATTAAGGTTTAAATGAAATAAATAGAAGAAAGATTGGATTGCGTTATCCCAGGGATACAGAAGAAAGGCTTTCAAGGAAGATGAATGGGGCAGGGAGACGGGTATGCATACCTTATTTTGTGAAAGTACAACAAAGAGAAATAACTATGAAGAGTAAATGTACTTAACCTTAATGAGTTGTGGTAATTAATGAGAATTTAATAGGAAGATAACTTTCTGACTTGTTTTCTGGGGAAGAGCGTCTACAAACAGGTTAGGCCGGAAACCGGCCTAACGTTGAGCATATCGATATGTACGGATCTATTTAAGTTGTAAGTCCGGGATCACAATGCTATACAATTCCTGGTAAGCACGTTTGGGATGGATGCCTTTGGGCAGGTTGGGAACCACATAAGTGCCAAACCATTTGTCGGCTGCTGCTTTGGATTCCCACACTTCATATACCAGCCATTCGCCTTCGGCGGGATGCGCAAAATGCATAATGAACCCGGGCGCTGCTTTCACTGCGTCGCTAACAGCTGCCAACACGCTGTCGTAACCTTCTTTGGTTTGTCCTTTTACTGTAGAGGAGATGAGTACTGCCATAGTGTATGTTTTTATGACAGGCAAATTAGCATGGGCCATCATTTGCGATCATCACCATATTGTACAAACTCCATAACCTGAAAGGGGGAGATGTTTGGGGCAATTAGAATGCGCAGCTCTTGATCAGGCCGTTGGCAAGCGTGATCTTTTTGGTTTCACCATCCTCTTTGATCTCTACGAATTTCTCCAGTCGTTTGGAACGCCCAACAGTATAATCCTGGTCATAATAGTAATTCGTGATCTCGCGTACAGGGCCATTCTGGCGGGTATCCTGGCCTGTATAGACCCGCGCGGTCTTCAGTTGGTTGAAGCTATGAATGATCTGGATGAAGTATTTGCCGGGCTTCAATCCTTCGAAAGCAAAGCGGCCTTCATTGTCGGCAGTCGTTTCGATGCGGTATTGGTTTGCTTCGTTCGACATGTATACGGACGTCTTTTTATCTTCTTTCTTATCCCGCATGTCATACCATTCTTCGAGGTAGGGCGTCACGGGGAACAATACCACTTTTACACCTGCCGCATCAAACCTGAGCCCGTCGAACTTGGAGCAGGCCCGGCCACGGATCGTAGAGAGGCCGCGGGCCAATCCTGATTTGGCCAGTGTAGGATCGAAAGTGCTGGCAGGGAACAGCGACTTCATGGTGTTGCTGCCAGTGGCTGCGATCTTACCGCCAAGGTCGGCATACTTCTTACGGTCAACGATGGCCTGTTTGGAATTGCCAATAGCTTCGTAAGCATCGGCCCTGTTCACATAAGCGTACATATTCTTATCATCGAGCTCGACGGTTTTGTTGTAATGGTTGATCGCCTGGTTGAAGTGCTGTTTATCATGGTGCACAAAACCGGCATACAGGTAGCCGTTGGCATTTTGCGGAGCCAGTTCTATCACCTTGTTGTAATTCAGTAAAGCCTCGTCATACATTTTACTGTTGTAATACACATGGCCTCTTTCCATCCACGCGTCTGCATACTTTGGGTTCAGCTCGATAGCTTTGTTAAGGTCCTTTAGCGCCAGCTCAGGTTGTTTCTTCCGCGTGTAAGTGTTGCCCCTGAATACATAAGAGTTGGCCAGGCCAGGATTCAGCTCGATGGCTTTGTTGTAATCGGTCATGGCCAGGTCGTATTGCTGTTGCATGTAATAAACATGGCCACGGTTGTTGTACACATCAAAGTCTTTGGGCGTAAGCGTGATCACTTTGGAATAATCTGCCAGGGCTTTTTCATATTGCTGCATCCGCTTGTAAGCTACAGCCCGGTTGAACCAGGCATCGGCAAATTTGGGGTCAAACTCCACGGCTTTCGTATAATCTGCTATCGCCTGTTCAAGCTTTTGCTGGTTGAGGTAAGCATTGCCGCGGGAATAATAAGGTATCGAATAGCGCGCGTTGATACTGATGCTTTTCGTAAAATCGGCTATGGCAAGGTCATCCTGCTTGGCGCTGTAATACATGCTGCCGCGTTTGCTCAATGAACGGACATTGCGGGGATTCAACTCGATCGATTTGGTGAAATCGGCCATGGCCTCTTTGTCTTTTTCAACCGTGTAATAGGCCAACGCACGTGCGTAATACTCGAACGCTGTTTTGGGTGAGGGTAGGAGGCTGATGGCCTTGTTAGCTGTTGTTTTGGAAAGGGCAGTCGTGTTGTTGTTGAGCCGGTAGCAGTCGGCCAGCAGCGCCTGGTAAGCGCCATTGCCGGGGCTCAGCTTTGTGGCTTTTTCAAGATCGGCCTGTGCGGCAGCCTGGTTGAAATCGAATTGTTCGCTGCAGCCTCTTACGGCATAGGCGAGCGCATCGTTCTTATCGGCGTTGATGGCTTCATTGGCTGTTTGTTTGGCCTGGGCTATATTGCCTTCGAGGTACTGGTTCAGCGCCGCTTCAGCCTTTGGGCTGGTTTGGCCAAATGACGGGGCAGAGGTGCCGGCGGCCAACAAAAGGATAAGGGCAAAAGTGAGTCTTTTGATAATGTGTTCCATAGTCGGGAAGTCTTGATAGGTACTTGTAATAGGATGCTGCAAATTAAAGCAGCGTCGCTTTATATTAAGTGTAATTCTGTGAATTACAGGCATTTTACCTATTTACGGGGAGCTGGCTCTACTGGTTTTCCGGTAAGCCGGGCCCCAATGTCAACCAAAAGGGCCCAATTCTGTTATGATGAGGTAGATGATGGAGCCAGATTGGTAGGGTTCCGGCGGGTGATGTAAAAAGTGCATGTTTAAGAAGCTGGAAAACAAATATTTAAAATAAATCCGCCTATCCGCCAAAAAGGGTGTACCTTCCGGCGATCTACAACCACCATACAAGGTGTTGAAATACCAGTCCCTTCCCTTAGATCATCAAAACATTATCCTGTGAGTATCAATCTTTCAACCAATAATAATAATATATGACGATTGAACAAATCGACAACTTTCTGAAGAAAAATGAGTACGACCGCAATCCTGTTAAAGTAAGTTTTAAAACAAGGAACTCTTTTACAGGCATTTTCTTGAAAACAAATGACTATGAGGATCTGAAAGGAAAGAACTTCTGGAGGATCATTGGCGAAGCAAACGTGAAAAAGTACATGTCTTCCAAAGACGCTACACTGGCCCGCATTTTCAACGGTACAGAGATCACTAAGTTAACTACGGTAGAGTCGTTCAGTTAATAGTAGCTTCAGTAAACTAAAGCCTGCCCGGCAGGCCTCACTAAATAATAACTATGGCAAGATCACAGGATACATTCAACAAAAGAGAAAGAGAAAAACAACGGGTAAAGAAGCAGCAGGAAAAGCAGGAGAAGATGAAGGAGCGCAAAAACGGTGGCAAGGAAAAGAAAAGCCTCGATGATATGATGGCTTATCTGGATGAGAATGGTAACCTTACCAGCACCCCTGTTGACCCCAGAATAAAACAAACATTCCGTCAGGAGGACATCGAGATTGGTGTTCCCAAACAAGAAGCGAGGCAACCGAACGCTCCAAGAACAGGCGTGGTGGCCTTTTTTAATGACCATAAGGGATTCGGGTTCATTAATGATTCCGAAAGCCGGGAACGCATCTTTGTCCATGTAAATGAACTGACGGCCCCTATCAAAGAGAACGACAGGGTTTCTTTCCAGATTGGGAAAAGCCCTAAAGGTCTCATTGCAATGAATGTAGAGCTGATCAAATAAGTAATTACTGCAAAGAAATGAAGCAGACAGCAGGCATATTGACAGGAATTCTATTGGTCCTGCAATTTGCCTGCAATAATGCTGCTACTACCACTACTCCCCAACCCGCTACAGAAGAGAAAATAAAGGTCGAAAACCAGGGAGTGCACATCGACTACGACGCCAGCAGAGTTGGCGATACTACACTATTATTCATTCACGGCTGGGGCATCAACCGCTCTTACTGGGTAAGACAGGCGAGCTATTTTATGCTCGGCGGCTACAGAGTGGTAATGCCCGACCTGCCAGGCTTTGGTAAATCAGGTAAGAACAGGAAAGACTGGACGGTTGAGAATTATGCCGCTGATGTATCGACCCTTATCAAAGCACTGGACCTCAAAAATGTTATTCTTGTCGGGCACTCCATGAGTGGTGCCATCATCGTGGAAACGGCGCTCACCAACCCTGACCGCGTAATTGGTATAGTTGGAGTAGATAATTTTAAGAACATTGGTTATGTACTGACCCCGGAAGGGAAAAAAGAAGCAGACAAGTTTTATGAAACCTTCAGGACGCATTACACGGAATTGGTTATGCGTTATATGGACAAAGAGTTGTTTACCCCTTCTACAGATAGCCTGATTCATCATCAGGTAATAAATGATATTCTACATTCCGATTCAACAATTGCTGTAGATATCCTGGCGCATGCCGACAGTTTCCCCCTTGGCGTCAAACTGGCGTCATTGAAAAAGCGGTTATACCTCATTAACAGCAGTTATATTCCTACCGATACGGCTGCACTCCGCAAAGGAGGCATCGACTATGCCTTGTACGACATGGGCGTCCCAACCGGGCATTATCCCATGGTTGAAAACCCTGCAAGATTCAATCATCTGCTGCAAGAGATCATCCACAGTATCAGTAAATAACACGTTCGTCATTTTGGCTACAACTATCTGTGATCTGGCAACATGAGCCTGCCGGCAGCGGCTGAAATTTGTGTTATAAAATTAAACACAATGAAAACAATTTTTATCACAGGCGCCTCAGCAGGCATAGGAAAAGCAACCGCTAAATTATTTCAATCAAAAGGATGGAACGTCATTGCCACGATGCGCAATCCCGCAAAGGAAACAGAACTGGCAGCACTCGACAATGTAACGCTCCTGCCGCTGGACGTTACGAATGTTGGACAGATACATACTACAGTACGGCAGGCCCTGGCGCTGGAAGATATCGATGTGGTGTTCAACAATGCAGGCTATGGATTGTCCGGCCCACTGGAAGCCACTTCGGATGACCAGATGGTTCGCCAGGTAGATACCAACCTGCTCGGTGTTATCCGGGTTACACAGGCGTTCATTCCTCACTTCCGTGAAAGACAACAAGGTGTTTTTATTACCACTACTTCCCTGGGCGGCCTGATCACTTTCCCTTTCAACTCATTGTACCACGCTACCAAGTGGGGGCTCGAAGGCTGGAGTGAAAGCATGGCTTTTGAATTGAAGAAAATAGGCGTCAGTATCAAGACCGTTTCACCCGGTGGCGTTAAAACCGATTTCCTGGACCGCTCGTTGGACAGTGCTTCACATCCTGCCTACAAAGCATGGGAGGATAAAATGAATGCTACCGTTGCTGGTATGTCCGACCAGGGCTTTACGTCTCCTGCGCAAATAGCTGAAGTAGTGTGGGAAGCTGCTACCGATGGAAAAGACAAACTGCGTTATGTGGCAGGAGCGGATGCTCAAGCCTTCTATGCACAACGTTTGCAACTGGGCGACGAGGCTTTCAGAAAGCAGGTGGAGGACATATTTTTAGGCAACTAATCCATTAATTTTACAAGGTGAGCAAAAGCAAACATACGCCACAAAAGATCAGCTCTATATCCGATCTGCACCGGACACTGGGTTTACCCAAACCTTTGCATCCGCTGATCAGTCTGATCGATAATTCCGAGATAGCCATCCGGCACGACCTGATGCCCGATTCGTTCCTGTTCGACTTTTATAAAATATCATACAAGAAATCCGTTGAAGGCAAGCGGATGGGATATGGCCAAGGATATTACGATTTTGATGAGGGAGGACTGGTATTTACCGCTCCCCACCAGGTACTCGCGATCACGCAAGAAGGGGAGTACTACGGATTTAACCTGTGCTTTCATCCGGACTTCATCAGGAACTATCCATTGGCGGCGAATATCAAGCGTTATGGCTTTTTCTCTTATGACGCCAATGAAGCCCTGCATCTCTCGGATAAAGAAAAGACAACCGTTTTTAGTGTGTTTGAGAATATCAAAGAAGAGCTAAACAACCGGATCGATGATTTCAGCCAGGATGTGATGATCGCGCACATTGAAGTACTGCTCAATTACAGCAACCGGTTTTACAAGCGGCAGTTCATTACGCGCAAAGCGGTTAACCACGACCTGCTTACCAATATGGAGCAGCTGTTGAGCAATTATTTCGATAAAGAAGAAGGGTTGAACAAAGGGCTGCCTACGGTGGAATACCTCGCAGGAGAACTTCATCTCTCAGCCCGTTATTTAAGCGATATGCTCCGTTCCTTAACCGGGCAAAATGCACAGCAGCACATCCATGAGAAACTGATTGAAAAAGCAAAAGAATACCTGACTACTACAAGTCTTTCAGTGGCGGAAGTAGCCTATCAATTGGGCTTTGAGCATCCGCAATCCTTCAACAAGCTATTCAAACGAAAGACAAACCATACACCCATTGCGTTCAAGGAATCATTTAATTGAATCTTTCTCCAGCGCCCTGGTAGCTTGTTCATATTGAGCTTTTACTTCTGAGTCGGTAGTGTCGGCCTGCAGGGCAAGATGAAACTCTTGTTGCGCGGCTTTATGATTAGCCTGTTCACTGTACAGCAGGCCCAGGTTATAGTGTGCCCTGGCATTGTCTTTATCGAGCGAGATGGCTTGCTGGTATTGTTGTAGCGCTTGTGTCTTCTTGCCCTGCTGGTCGTATAGGTTACCAAGATTGATATAAGGCATAGCATTGGAAGTGTCCAACAGGATGGATTCTTTAAAGGCGGCTTCTGCATCTTTAAACCTTTTGGCATTCGATAAAAAGATACCATAGGTATTGAGGGTAGCCGCCTTTTCTTTTTCCTGCCCTTTGCCCTGTTGCAGATGCAATACATACTGGAAGTCTATTTCCGTTAGTTCTTCGGGAAGCGTGCCGCCCCATTTGGGATCGAGGTTTACCTGGTTTATTTTGGCAGAGAGTCTTTTGATCTCGATATCCAGCCGTTTGCTGTCCGATAATTCAAAAGCCTTCTGATAAGCCTGCTCGGCCATGTCGTACCGCTCTTCATTAAAAAACTCATTGCCCAGCGTTTCATATTGCGTAATGATCTTTCTCGACTGATAACGGTCATACTGATCCTGCAATGAAGGAATAAAGAAGGCCAGTACCATTACCAGCACACTGCCTGCCCCCGCCAGAAATGGCCAAAGCTTCTCTGTAACAAATGTTTTGAACGCCATAAAATACGTTTATCGTTGTTTAGTGTTCGTCATCTTCCTCACTATCCTCGTCTTCCTCTTCTTCAATTGTTTCTTCATCCTCATCACCAGCGCTGGCAAAGGCGGCAAACCAGCCTCCCTGCTCGATGAGCGTAGCTGGAGAACCTTCTTCCACTACCTGTCCCGCATCGAGCACCAGCACATGGTCCGCATCCTTTACCATCGAATAGCGATGGGCGATCACGATGATGGTGCTGTGTGCGCGCAAAGCAGCTACAGTGTCCCTGACCTCCGCTTCAGTATTGTAGTCGAGGTTGGCAGTGGCTTCGTCCATGATCAGGATGCGGGGCTTGGCCACTATGACCCGCGCTATCTGGATGCGCTGCCGTTCGCCGACCGATAAGCCAAAACCACTTTCACCCACTTGTGTATTCAATCCATCGGGCAGCCTTTGTAAAGTGCCTTCCATACCAGCTGCAATGGCAGCTGCTTTTACTTCCTCCTCCGTGGCATCCGGTTTCTTGTACCGGATATTGTCGGCCAGCGTACCCCGGAAGATGGCGCCATCGGCCGCCACCATGCCGATCTGTCGTCTTATAGAAGACTCATCGATGGAGGACAGCGGTTGTCCGTCGATATAAATTTCTCCTTTTTGCGGTTCAAAGAGTTTGAGCAGCAGGTCTACGGTGGTGGTTTTACCGGCGCCAGAAGTGCCCACCAGCGCGGTGATATTACCCGGCTTTGCTGTAAAGCTCAGGCCATGCAATACCTGCCTTTCGGATGTATAGCCAAATTCAACGTCCCTGAATTCTACATTGCCTTTATCGAGGTAAAGCTCATGGCCAGTGGTGGGAGCCACTTCTGTGTCCAGCAGTTTAAAGGCGCGGGATACGGACGTAATGTTTTGTTGTACATCGGCCCAGATGCTGGCAAGGTTGTCTATAGGGGAGTACAGCATATCGAGATAAGCTACAAACATGACCACATCGCCCGGAGTGAGGCGGTGATGGAGCGCGAGGTAGCCGCCGTAGCTCAACACCAGCGCTGTAGCAAGGTGAGTAAGTAATACCTGCCAGAAGGAATAGCGGTTGGATAAAAAGGAGCGCTTCATGTAATCTTTATAAGCAGCAGTAGCCTGCTCATCCAGTCGCCTCACTTCACGTTCTTCTGCGCCAGATAGTTTCACGGTTTTAATACCGCCCAATGCATCCTGCATGCGGGCCGATACTTCTTCCCACTTTTCATAATAGCCCGACAGGCTCATCTCCAGCTTCCTGGTGGAGATAACGGTAATGATCAGGTAAATGGGAATGATCGACAAAGCCAGCAACGCCAACACATGATTTTGCCAGAACATGATGCCTATGATGCCCACCAGGCTTACGATCTCAGGTAATATGTCCTTGGTGAAATAAGTAACCGTACCGGATATTTCTTCCGACTGGTCGATCTGCTTGTGCAGCGCCGCACTCGATCGCTTGGCAAAAAACGACAGCGGTAGCTTCAGTACATGACCAAAAGTACGTTGTATGAAATTCCTTTCGATGTTGCAGGATAGCCGCGTGTTCATGTTTTCGCCTATGCGCCAGAAGACCAGCCCCAGTACATTGATGATAAACAACAGCACCACGGCCCATAACAACGTATTAAAAGCCTGTGCAGGCGTACGGGCGGCTACATGGGTGCGCGTGTGCGGTTCTTTTATCACTTTAGTTTCGGTGACCTGCTGCTTGCGCTTTATCATGCCCTTGTCGTGATCTCTTGTATGGATGTTACGACCCCTTCGGTGTGCATGTTTGGCCGGCACCAGCACTATGGTGTCTTTTACGATCTTGATGGTGTCGTAGGTATATTCGATGGTAGTATCAAGTGCAGGCGTGTGTTTTCTGTGTCCCATCAGTTTGTCGAACAGGGGGATCACTGGTGCATCATCCGTTTCGGTATCTTCTCCCATCTCATTCTTCACTTCATTCTGCGCCTGTTGCACAAACAGGCCGGTGATATCATTGATGGCTTCCCGGTAGATGAGTGGTTGAATGAGCGAGACGGCCGTAGCCAGCAGGCTAATGGTAAAAACGAATACCAGCTTTTTCTTGTAAGGCTTTACCAGCCGGTAGATATTCAGCCATACGTTCTTCTTCTCATTCGTCTGAGCAGCCATGTTGTTGGTAGTTAATTGTATAAAAATAATAATAAGTTGGAGAAAACACGGTAGGGGTAGACTGGAAGGCCGGTTATGGGTATGAAATGGATGTGTGGTATTACTGTACTAATTTTGCAAGCCATGAAAGCAGGTACATTCCTAAGCAGCACTTCTCTTCTCGACGAAACCTTCTTCGAAAAGGCGCAACTGTTCATTACGGAGCACAATGCAAAAGGCGCGATGGGATTTGTGATCAACGTGCCATTCCCCCGCCAGTTCAATGAGCTGGAAGAGTTCAAACACAGCATGCCGTTTCCCCTGTATGACGGCGGCCCGGTAGACCGGGAACACCTGTATTTTGTACATCAAAGGCCCGACCTGATCAAGGGCGGTGCGCTGGTAAAAGCAGACATCTATGTGGGAGGAGACTTTAAAGAAGCTGTTCGATTGATCAATAACAAAACGATCACAGAAAAAGATATTAAGCTGTTCATCGGTTACTGTGGCTGGGACGATCAGGAACTGGAAGCAGAAGTGGCAGAAGGCAGCTGGACGGTATCGGAGGAAGGCAAGCTCTTTTAGGGGAGAGCCCTATAATTATGTAACTTGGAAAGTGTAACCAACACTACGCATGAAGCACCTTCCGGACAATGAACCCAGCCAACAGGCCATCGATGCTATTGTGACTTTCGTTAAACGTTTCGCAGCGTTGTCCACCTCTGATATTGATCTGTTGGTTTCCTTTCTGCAAAGCAAAAAGATCAGCAAGCACGAGTACCTGTTGCGGGAAGGAGAAGTTACCAAAAATATTTACTTCCTCGTAGAAGGCTATTTTCGCATGTATTATGTAGACAAAGATGGTAATGAGATCAACTACCGCTTTACGGATAAAAACAACTTCCTGACCGACTTCCAGAGTTTCCTCACCCAAAAGCCTTCACACTTTTACTGGCAGGCCATGCAGGATGCCGAAGTGCTGGTGTTGCCCTATAAACAGGTACAGGAAGCCTACAACGCTTCGCCCTCCTGGAATACCTTTGGCAGGCTCATCGCCGAACACGTATACCTGCAAATGAACGAAAGGGTAGAGATGTTGCTTTTTATGAGCCCTGAAGAACGTTACTTGCACCTGATGAATAACCAGCCCGAACTGTTGGACCAGATATCCCAGTTCCAGCTTTCCTCTTTCATAGGCGTAAAGCCCGAATCATTGAGCAGGCTGCGCAAGCGGCTGTCGAAGAAATAGCCTCCACTTATTGCTTCTTAACCAACGTCAACGTTTTGCCGGGCTGTCTGTAGCCAAATTTGTGTCATAAAACTTACCAATTATGACAACGAAATTATCCCAACAAAGAACACCTGATACCAAATACAATGTCAGGTTCACCGCCAGCTTTCCCATCGATCTTCCAGCCGATAAGATCGATCTGTACAAATGGATCATTGAAATGACCGATGCAGACTATCGGTCTTATGCGACTGCCCACCAGGCAATGGGAAGCTATTTCAAAGAAGATGTTTTGCAGATGGTGAATGTCGAGAACATCGGCATGGATACGATTGTGCAGCACTATGAGTTGAAATACCATTCGCGTGAACATGTACAGTTTTATTCACCCGGTTCCGATGCGTATGTTATGAGGTGGTTTCCTGCCAAAGTAGGAGTGCCCTGGGAAATGCAGATCAGGCCAATCGATGCGCATCGTAGTGAACTGGTGTGTATGATAGGTGTTGATTACCCGCACCTTTTCCTGCAGGCAGCGGCCTGGATTGGCGGACTCGGTGGCTACTTTCTCAGGAAGCACCTGCAGGAAGAAGGAGAGACCTTTGCCAAAGACATTGAAGCAAAATTCAGTAAGGCCAAATAAGTGTTAAGGAGCCATAAATGCCGTTTCTCAAATTTGATAGCGAAAAGTTAACAAGTCTGTTTAATTTTAAGCCACCTTATTCCTCGGTATGGATACCCTAAAAACTGTATTAAATAATTGGACAAGAGCGCTTTACAAGGTGATAGACTGGTGTTTCGGCGTATCGCCCAGGGCGATGCGGAGGCATTTGCCGAATTTTATGAAGCCTATGCTGTCAAATTAGCGATCTATGTAGCCCGGTTTTTAGGGTCTGATCTCTGGGCCGAAGAAATTGTGCAGGACACCTTTGTTAAGCTCTGGTCCATCCGCGAAACGATCGGCGACATTGAATACCCCGCCGGTTTCGTATACCGGATGATTGCCAACCGC
This sequence comes from Paraflavitalea sp., assembly GCF_059502485.1. Taxonomy (NCBI): domain Bacteria; kingdom Pseudomonadati; phylum Bacteroidota; class Chitinophagia; order Chitinophagales; family Chitinophagaceae; genus Paraflavitalea; species Paraflavitalea sp. The sequence goes on along the minus strand of NZ_JCACET010000011.1, from coordinate 791,345 downwards.
ACCAAAGACCACCTCCGGCGCAAAGAGCATGAAGTGAAGCTCCAGCAACACATGGGACGCTATCTCCAGCAGTCCAGCCTCAACACTACACAGGATCAACTGGATTTCCAAACAGGCGAAAAACTATTCCGGCAGGCTGTTCAGCAATTGCCTGCCCAACGCGCATTGATCTTTAGAATGCGCAACGAACAGGGGCTGAGTTACGAAGAGATAGCCCGTGAGCTCGAACTTTCCCGCAATACCGTCCGCAACCAGCTCAACCTGGCATTGCAAAACATCCGGTCCTATTTATTAGAGCATGGCGATATTACCGGCATTTTGATACTCCTTATTTTTTTAAAAATTATTTAATAATGGTTTGGTACATCCCTTTCTGCCGATCGTCTATAAGAGCGGATGGTGATCCGGACCGTCTTTTTTACTATGACAACAGGTAGTCAGCATATTATTCATTTATTGGAGAAATACGCCCGCAGGGAAGCTACTTCCGGCGAGGTGAATGAGTTGCTAACCCTGTTGCGGACGGGTAACCATGATGAAACAGTCACTGCTTATATAGAGCAAAACATAGAAGCTTTTGAACCTGGCGATGCAGAAGACATTGCCTTCTGGAAAGAGCGGTTGGCTGGTGGTGCACAGAAAATCACAGGTACGGTGGCAGCAGTCAACGAGGCGCCAGCCATCGACATACACACGCAGATGCGCCCTGTGCACCGTGTACATTTTATGCGCAGGTGGGGATGGGCAGCGGCGGCTGTTATCCTTGCGCTGAGTGCTGGTTTGTATTTCTGGAAAATGAATGCCAATGAAGCGTCGCGTACTGATTATGCCGTTAATACCAAACCTATTGAGCCTGGCAAAAATGGCGCTGTTCTTACGCTGGATGATGGCTCGCAGGTAGTGCTGGACAGCCTGGGTAATGGTGTGGTGACCACTCAAAGCGGTACGCAGGTAGTGCTGAAGGGTGGGGTGCTTGCCTATGATCCGGCTGGTGCTACCGAAGGTGAAGTTATGTTCAATACGATGACCACCCCCAAGGGCCGTCAGTTTCAGTTAACGCTGCCCGATGGTACGCATGTATGGCTCAATGCAGCCAGCTCATTGCGCTATCCCACTGTATTCGTTGGAGATAGTCGCTATGTGTCATTAAAAGGAGAAGCATATTTTGAAGTAGCTCATAATGCACAAAAGCCTTTTTTAGTGGGCGCGGATGGCAAAGCTAATATAGAAGTATTGGGTACGCACTTCAATATAAATGCGTACGACAATGAGGCGAGTGTCAATACCACATTACTGGAAGGCAGCGTAAAAGTTTACTCATTAATACCCAGCATCAGCCATGCTCCTATTTACCGGGATCTAAAACCTGGTCAGCAAGCGCAGGTAGTGCATCATAGCAACACCGGTGGGGCTGGTGTAATAGTTGTCAATAATAAAGTGGATATCAATAAAGTAATGGCCTGGAAAAATGGGTTGTTCAATTTCGAAGGCGCTTCCCTTGGCGAAGTAATGCGGCAGATAGAACGCTGGTATGATATAGAAGTAGCCTACGAAAAAGGAATACCCAAAATAGAGTTCGAAGGCAAGATGACCAAAGATGTTCCTTTGAAAGACCTGTTAGTAATGCTCGAAAAATCTGATATACATTTTAGAATAGAAGATAGAAAACTGATCGTTCTTCCCTGATAATACCGACCACATCCTATCCCTTATCATTATGAATCTTCTGTAACAGAAGTGAATTGCTTTGCCTATTACCAAGGATGACCCCAGGCCCGGCCTGTTGCCATACATGGATAAGCTCAAAAAAAACAAACCGGAAGTGTTTGCTCCACCTCCGGCGTAGTTTGGGCTGATCCAAATGAGTGTCTATTATCATTTTTTTACAACCAAAACCTGTTCACAATTTATGCAAAAAATTGCTGATTGTGGCTTGTCCGCTATGGCCGCCGTTTCCGGTGTGCCAGCTTACCGGCCTTTCAAGGCCACTAAGCGTGCGGGTCGCCACAACCTAACCAAAATTCTACTGGTTATGAGATTGACGATCTTTTTTCTGACTGTGGCTTTGATGCACGCCCATGCTTCGGGCGTGGCACAAAGTGTGACGCTTTCCGGTAAGAACCTGACCCTGAAACAGGTCTTCGCCGACATTGAAAAACAAACAGGTTATGTTCTTTTCAGTACGAAAGGAACGTTGAACGACACGAAACCGGTATCTGTTACTGCTCAGAACATGCCGCTGCGTGATTTCCTGAATGTGGTACTGAAAGACCAGGAACTCAATTATGTGATCTCGGGAAAAACCATTCACATTGCCCGCAAATTGGGAGGAATAAAGATTACTCCTTACCCGACAGATTCACTACTGCAGGTATACAAGCAGATCATCGAGGATGCGCAACCCATTACGGGAAAGGTAACAGATAGTATAGGTATTCCGCTGGCTGGCGCCACCATCTCAATCAAAGGCAAAAAAACAGTAACGGCCGATGCAAATGGTAACTTCTCCATCGACGCCGACCTGGGCGATGTACTGGTAGCCAGCTTCGTAGGACACATCTCTTCATCTTATAAAGTAAAGGCTGATACAAAGACGGTGACTTTCTCACTGTCGCGTCTTGTTACCCTACAGGAAGATATAGTAATAACGGGCATCTTCAATAAACCCAAAGAAAGTTATACAGGCGCTACGCGCGTTATCTCGGATAAAGAGATCCGCGAGTTCCAGGGACGTAACTTATTTGTAACACTGGGCAATATCGATCCTTCTTTTTATGTAGTAACGAATAACCAGATCGGCTCCGATCCCAACAGGGTGCCGGAGATCCAGCTTCGCGGTGTCAGGAACCTGCCCAACCTCGATCAGTTCCAGACAGGTAGTGGCGCGGGCTCACAGGCTTTGAGCGATCAGCAGTTCCAATACCAGTCGGCAGCATTGAACTCTCCGCTCATCATCATGGATGGTTTCCCCATCACGCTCCAGCGTATGATGGACCTCAACGTAAACGAGATCCAGCAAGTTACATTACTGAAAGATGGTTCTGCTACTGCATTGTATGGTTCTCAGGGTTCTAATGGAGTTATAGTGATCACTACCCGGCAGCCACAGGCGGGTAAGCTGCGGCTTACTTACCGCGGTGGTGTCAACGTGAGCCTCCCTGATCTGAGCAGTTATCATTTGCTGAATGCCCGCGATAAACTGGCATTGGAAAAAGCATCGGGCTATTATGTGAACCCGACCAAGACGGCTGAGGCAAACCTGCAGATAGAAAAATATTATAATGAACTGCTGGGCATCGTGCAGAGTGGTGTGAATACGGACTGGCTGAGCAAACCTATACAAACACAGCTCGATCAGAACCATTCACTCAGGCTCGAAGGCGGCGATGCTTCTTTCCGCTATGCGCTGGAAGGGCAGTTCAATAAGATCAACGGTGTAATGAAAGGCTCCGACCGCCAAACGGTGAATGGTACGGTGCTGATCTCTTATCGTTTGAATAAGCTGAACTTTACCAACAACCTGCGCATCGGTAATACGAAGAGCAATGAATCGCCCTGGGGTTCTTTCGGCGATTATGCAAAGCTCAATCCTTATTGGAGTCCCTACGATGCAAATGGAAACATTGTACCAACGTTCAGGCCTTATTTAGCTACATTCTGGGAACAGTCTCAAAAAGGCGCGCAACCTTATGCCAACCCCATGTATGATGCTACGCTGAATACGTTCAATAAGTCGGCATATACCAACATCAATGAAAACTTTCAGGTAGAATATCGCCCGGTAAAGCACCTTACATTGAATGGAGGACTTAGCTTCAACAGCAACCAAACCTCGGGCGATAACTTTAAGCCCGCTTCACATTCTGCTTTTTCACAGTATCCCGCTGCAGATATTTTCCGTAAAGGAAGGTACTCTTTTTCAACAGGAAAAGACTACAACTTTACCGGCCGGGTAGCAGCCAACTACTACAATATGTTTGCCGGTGTACATGGTTTAACAGTAGGGGTGAGCGGTGAGTTGTATGAAAGTAAATCCACCAGTTATGCCATTACAGCCGAAGGCTTTCCCGATGAAACGGTCGACTTCCTGGGCAGGGCGCTGCAATATGAGCAGAACGGCGCTCCCAGTGGATTCGAATCTACGGTACGCAGGGTTGGTGTGGTTGCTACTGCCAACTACGTATATGATGACCGCTATTTTGCAGATGCGACGTATCGCCTCGATGGCGCCTCTCAGTTTGGTACCGACAAACGCTTTGCTCCTTTCTATGCGGTGGGTGCCGGATGGAACCTGCACAAAGAAAGGTTTTTCAGAGACCTTACTTATTTAAACCGGTTGAAGCTGCGTGGTTCATATGGCGTTACCGGTAATCAGTCCTTCTCTGCTTACCAAACACTGGCTACGTATTCTTATGTGATCAATGACCGGTATAAAAACTGGATTGGCGCTAACCAGCAAAGGCTGGGTAACCCCAATCTGCAGTGGCAGCAAACGGATAAAACGGATATTGGCATCGAAGCCGATCTCTTAAATAATCGCATCGGTATTCAGGCTGATTACTATGTAGAAAATACCTCCAACCTGCTTTCTTCTGTTGAGCTTCCATTCTCCAATGGCTTTACAGACTATGTAGAGAACATCGGCCAGCTGCAGCAGAAAGGTTGGGAACTGAGCCTGCGTGTTACGATACTGCGCAACGACAAAAAACGCTTCTCGTGGTCTGTGACGGGTAATATTGCCCATGTGCAGGACAAGATCGTAGAACTGTCGGAAGCTATGAAAGCTGCCAATGAAAAACTGGCATTGCAATTCGATTACACCTCCAATGTTCCCAACAAGATCATACGGGTAGGTGCTTCTCAGAACACGATCTACGCAGTGCCTTCATTAGGTATTGATCCCAGCACGGGCAAGGAGTTGTTCCTGAACAGGTTTGGTGAAATGACCTATACCTGGAGTGCGGCAGACCGGGTTAATGTAGGATTGTCTCAACCTAAATACCGTGGCAACTTCAGCACATTACTTCGTTATGCCGGGCTTTCCCTGAATGCTTCTTTCGGTTATCGGTTTGGTGGCCAGCTCTACAACCAAACGCTGATCGATAAAATCGAGGAGGCCGACAAGTGGCTGAACGTGGACCAACGCGTATTCAGCGATCGTTGGCAGAAACCTGGTGATAAAGTAGGCTTCCGTGGTATCAATGAAACCGGGGTAGTGAGTCCTTCTTCACGCTTCGTGCAGAATGAGAGCACGCTCGTTTGCCAAAACGTGAGCCTCACGTACGATGTTATCAACCGGGCATTATTGCGTAGGCTGAGTATGAGATCGCTGACCCTTACGGCAAATACAGGAGAGTTGTTTTACCTCTCTACTGTACGCCAGGAACGTGGTCTCGCTTATCCCTTCACCCGCCAAATCAGCTTTGCCCTGTTTGCAACCTTTTAACTTAATTAGACATGAAAAAGATCTTATTCCCCCTAATAATATCCGGCGCACTGGTAGCTACGGGCTGCAACAAATGGCTCGATGTAAAACCAGAAGGCCAGACGACCAAAGACGACATGTTTCAAACCCAGAAAGGGTTTCGTGATGCACTCACCGGCGCCTACCTCAACCTGAAAAGCGGCGATGCGTACGGTGGCGCCATGACCTGGAGCACGATCGAATTTTTGGCGCGCAACTGGGATGTGGTATCTCCCAACTTTACAGACCTCAACAACCTGGTAAACGGCAACTATGCTGACGCCAGTGTAAAAGGCATGATCGAAAAGATCTACTCCAAAGAATACAAAGTAGTAGCTGATGTGAACAGCATCCTCGAAAAGATTGAAGGCAAAAAGGCGATCTTCCTGGATCAGAACTATACACTGATCAAAGGCGAGTCGCTGGCATTGCGCGCTTTTGCCCATTTCGATATCCTCCGCATGTTCGGCACCATGCCCGATAATCCGGGTAATGAGCTGATCCTGCCCTATGTGACAGAAGTATCGAAAGAGATCGTTCCGCTGACAACCTACGATAATTTTGCAAAGCAGGTGCTGGCCGATCTCGATCAGGCAGAAGCATTGCTGAAAGATGCGGATCCCATCACGAAGTATTCACTATTGGAGTTGAACCCCGTTTTGAACAGCGCTGTGGTGCCACCTGTCTCTGATGATTATTATATGTATCGCCAGATACGGATGAACTATTACGCAGTACTGGCGCTCAAAGCACGCGTCTACAACTGGCTCATACCACGCGATGCAAACAACCGCGCCAACGCCATAAAGTATGCGCAGATGGTGATCGATGCCAAAGACAGGACTGGTAAACCCACTTTCAGGCTCGGGGAACTGTCCGATTCACAATTGGGCAACAGTACTTTCCCTTCAGAGCATGTGGCAGCTATAGATATTTATAACCTGAGAATAGCTGCAGAAAATAACCTCGGCGAACCCGGTAGACTGGCCAAGACTGACTTTAACATCCAGGATGGATATTACTACCTCAACAACCTGTTCCCGGTGGCTGAACGGGCTACCGATGCACGATGGGTAGGCATGTGGTCATACAAAACCACGGCTGGCCAAACCGGTTATGTGAAGTTGAAGAAGTTTACCCAAAAAGAAGTTGATCCGACCAACCAGATACCATTGATCCGCCTGAGTGAAATGTACCTGATTTTGACCGAGACGGCACAAAGCAAGGCAGATGCGGAGAACTACTATCGCTTTTATTGCAATAAGAAAGGTATTCCTTTTGTGAATGGCTTCGCTACAGCCAACTGGGAAACCGACCGCAGGAATAAAATGATCAGGGAATATGTACGTGAGTTTTATGCAGAGGGACAAACCTTCTTTACCTACAAACGCTACAACATGACCTCGCTGCCCGCCGGCTGGAATGCTTCCGGTTTTAGCGGAACAACGGCAAGGTACATCGTGCCCAAACCCGATCGTGAAATCAGTTACCATAACAAGTAGTACTATAAAGAACACTCAGATGAAAAAATATAGCTGCATTATACTATTACTGCTGGCAATTGCGGTGGGTTGCAAAAAAGCTGATTACCTGCTGTACAAAGATGTTGCCCGCTTACAAATGGCCGACACCGGCGCCTTGAACTCGACCTTCATATACGAAGCGCCGGCTGTTGCAAAGGATACGGTGTATATCAGGATCAATACAATAGGAGGGATTACAGACAAGGACAGGGCTGTGACACTGGAGCAAATAACAGAATATGACATCACGTACATACGTGACCCCCTCACCAATAAGATCACCGATTCAATTGTGAAAGAAAAACCCAATAAAGCAGTACCCGGTACGCATTACGTGGCGCTAAACGATCCGTCCATGCAACCGCTGCTGGTAATAAGGGCAGGTAAAGCTTTCGACAGTTTGCCCATCATCCTGCTGCGCGATGCCAGCCTGAAGACCAATTCTTACAGGCTGCGGTTGCGCATAGTTGCCAACGATCAGTTTGCATTGGGTGAAAAGAAAGCCATCGAGAAAACCATTGTTTTCTCTGACAGGCTGGAGCGTTTTGAATCGTGGAAAACCGATGCGGGACAGTCACCTGCCTTCGGTACGTTTGGAAAATACAGCATTGCCAAACACCAGTTCATGATCGATGTACTGAAAGTAAGGATCGATGAAGAGTGGTACAAGGCGATCGCTCTTGTGCAAGCTCAACAGCATTACAAGAATATTGTGAAGGATGCGCTGACAGACTTCAATGCTGATCCGGCCAATATTGCTTCCGGAAAAGCACCGATGCGCGAAACAAGCGACCCCTCCAGCCCGTTGGTAACATTCCCTTGATCGGAACAAAGGGTGGGTCGCCCTCAAAGGGCGGCTCACCCTGGTCTAAAGCTTAAATCATAATGACAACAATGAAAAAGATATATATCATAGCCGCCAGCCTGCTTGTTTTGCTGGCAGCCGCCTGCGAAAAAGATGACACCACAGGCGCCACCAACCCGGTGCCGCAACTGAGCGTGACTGGACTCAAGGACACCTTCAATGTGTTTACATACCAGGATTTTCTGAAGATCACACCCACAGTTCAGAATGACAGTGAGTTCGATTATTACTGGACCATGTTCACGACCGAATTTATTCCCGGACAGGGATTGGTAAAGGCCGACACGATCGGTCGTGCCAAAGACCTCAACTATGAAGTGTTGAAAGATCCCGGCCAGTATATCCTTGTATTCAACGCAAAGCATAAGCAGACGGGGATATTGAAACAGGTGAATATGATCGTGAACATTACTACCCTTACCATGAATGGCTGGTACCTGGTGAAGGACAATGCCGGGAAGACCGATATGGACTTCTTTCACAAAACCGGACGTATCGATAACTGGATCGCCAACTTCAATAATGGTAAAAGCCTCGAAGGTAATTTCGTCAAAGCGGTGTTTGCGCCATCGTTCAGAGCATCACTTACATCTGCCACTTATTACAATGCGCTGGCAGTGGCTACGGACAAGGACATGGCTATCTACCGCATCGACAACGGATCTATGTTGATGAACTTCGATAATATGTTCTTTACGAAGCCGGCTACACGCAAACCACAGGCGCTCCTGCAGCCAGTGGCCAATCAATACCTCATAGCGATCAATGATGGTAAGGCGTATAGCCTCACCAAAGGCGCTCAGTTCGCTACCATGCCCACCAACTTCAACAATGTGGTGTATAACAATATATCGCCAGTCTCCGCAGTAGGTGCAATGGCACTGTGCTGGAGCCCCGTGCGTAAAAGCATGTTCTGTATCGACGGCGCCACCTTTGTGGAGTTGAAAGCGTCGAATGGCGGAAACAGGTTGCAGAATATGAACGCCGATCTGAAGTGGATAGCCGGTTATGCCGGCGTCCGCAGCGCAGCCCTTGCGCTGTTCCGCAATCCACAGGATACCGGCTACCTGCTCAGGCTGAATGTGAACTTCCCCTCGTTGTATTCCGGTAGTGGAGCTATCATCACACTGGCAGACACACTGAAGCCAGAACATGGTTTGATGCATGCCGATGTTATCGGCGGCAACCATGATGTAGACCTGATATACTACTCCATTGGCGATAAGATCTATCTGATGGATGTGGCTTCTACAGCAGAAAGCCTGCAGTTTACGCTACCGGCTGGTGAAGCGGTAACCGCCATTCAGCACATCAGGTATCCGCAGCCCATTGGCAACCCGGCGCCAGCTGCTACGCAGAACTATATCGCTATTGCCACTTATAAAGCTGGTCGATACAAAGTATACCTGCACCCGATCAGTGGAACAGGTACGATCTCGGCATTGCCACAGGCCAACTTTGAAGGAGAAGGCCGCGTGTCCACCGTGATCTATATGGAACAAGGCAACGGCTCCCGCGTGTTTTAAATGATTGCCGGAGAGACGGGAAGTAATTAGTTAACGCCTTCCCGTCTTCCCGGCTAATAAATCGTCAATCCTTACTTTCTTTAAAAGATATTTCAATGAAGATGCTATCGCTTGCAACGGCACTCTGCTGCCTTTGTACCGGCAGCCTGCTGGCACAAAATGCCGAAGTAGACTCCGTGCTCATCAAAAAACAACAGGCCGAACTCAAACAGGTATTGGCTGAAGCCGACAAAAAACTGGAAGATCGCCAGAAACTTTACCTCGAAACGCAAGGAAAAAAGGTGAAGTACGACACCATCGGCCTGGCCCAATACCGCGCTGAAATGGCGCAGTTTAAGAACGAGCGCAGGCAACAGGAGATCACTTTCATCAAGGCCCATCCTGATTACGTTGTGAGCGTAGAAGCTTTGAAAGATGCTGTCGGCTATCTGCCCGACGATATCCGTATTTATGACAAACTGTTCGATGGGCTGAACAAGTCTGTACGTGAAAGCAAAGATGGCGCGGCGCTGCGGAAAACCATCGACGGCTTTATGGCCGTTCGCATTGGCGCAGCTGCCCCGCTGTTTACTTCGTCCGACACTGCTGGTGTTGCCTTTAACCTCAAAGACCTCCGCGGTAAATATGTGCTGCTGGATTTCTGGGCCAGCTGGTGTGGCCCCTGCCGCGAAGAAAACCCGAACGTCGTCAAAGCCTATGAGCAATTCAAGGACAAGAACTTTACAGTATTGGGCGTATCGCTCGATCAGCCCGGTAAACATGATGCGTGGGTCAAAGCCATTAAAGACGATGGCCTGGTGTGGTACCACGTATCTGACCTGAAATACTGGAAGAGTGAAATAGCACAGCAGTACAGCATCCGTTCCATACCACAGAATTTCCTGATCGATCCCAAAGGAAAGATCATCGCCGCCAACCTGAGAGGGGAGGCCCTGTTGCAGAAATTACAAGCATTGCTTCTTCATTAAACACAGATATGTATACACTGAAATTTGTTCCCATTATATTATTGATGGGAGTGCCCGCACTTTGTGCGGCACAAAAGAAAAATACGCCTCCGCAGGCGACAGCCGTGAAAGACACCATCCCCAAAGTTGACTCTGCCAAAAGCGGAGGCAGTGGTCAGCTGAAGCGGTATGATGAGATCATTACAAAGAAAGCCATCTCCAAAAATGGTATGTTTCGCGTACACCAGATCGAGGAACAGTACTTTTTTGAACTGCCCGACAGCATGCTGAATCGCGACATCCTGGTGGTAAACCGTATTTCCAAAGCGCCCGCCGGCCTGAGGCCCAACGTAAATGTGTATGGCGGTGATGAAGTGGCAGAAAACGTGATCCGTTTTGAAATGGGACCATTCAACCGCCTGTTCATGAAGCGCATGGTGTTTCGTGAAAAATCAGACGACAGCACGGAGAACGGCCTGTACAGGGCAATGCTCAACTCCAGCCTGCAGCCCATTGTTGCCGCCTTCCCCGTAAAAGCACTGGGCAAAGACACCAGCGCCGGAAAGAGCTATGTAATCGATGTTACTTCTTTCCTGCAATCCGAAAACGAAATATTCTATTTTGGGCCGGAAGCCAAGAGAGGACTTGCCCTTGGTGCAGTGCAGAATGATAAATCATATGTAGCGGCCATCAACACTTTCCCCATCAATGTGGAAGTAAAGACTGTGCGTACCTATATGCCCGCAGCAGCTGGCTCTACGCTGCCTACTACCTATGAGCTCAACAGCTCTATGGTCCTGCTGCCCAAAGTACCGATGAAGCCCCGCTACGCCGATTCACGGGTAGGTTTCTTCGCAAGAGGCGTGATAGACTTCGATGCTGAGCCGCAACGTGTATCCAGTAAGTATTACGCCACCCGCTGGCGCCTGGAGCCCAAACCGGAAGACCGGCAGCGATACCTGCGTGGTGAACTGGTAGAGCCACAAAACCCGATCATCTATTACATCGACCCCGCTACACCTAAGAAATGGGTGCCTTACCTGATAGCTGGGGTGAATGATTGGCAGAAAGCCTTTGAGCAGGCCGGATTTAAGAATGCGATCAAAGCATTGCCCGCTCCTGAGAACGACAGCACCTGGAGCATCGATGATGCTCGCCACAATGTGATCGTATACAAACCATCAGCCATTGCCAATGCCAGCGGCCCGCACGTACACGATCCCCGCAGCGGAGAGATCATTGAAACACACATCAACTGGTACCACAACATCATGTCGCTGGTGCACGACTGGTACATGATCCAGGCCGGCGCTATCGATCCGAGAGCCCGTACCATGCAGTTTGATGACGAGCTGATGGGACAATTGATCCGTTTTGTTTCTTCCCATGAAGTAGGGCACACCCTCGGCCTGATGCACAACTATGGCTCCAGCTCAACAGTGCCCGTGGAAAAACTGCGTGATAAAAAATACGTAGAAGAGTTCGGACACACACCTTCGATTATGGACTACGCTCGTTTCAACTACGTAGCCCAGCCCGAAGACAACATTACAGAGAAAGGCATATTCCCCCGTATCGGAGCTTACGACAAATGGGCCATTCAGTGGGGCTACCGCTGGTTGCCACAATTCGAAAGCGCTGACGCAGAAACTCCTTACCTGAATAAGCTGATCATCGATAGCCTCACCCGCAACAAGCAATTGTTTTTTGGCTATGAGGTAGATGCTTTTGATCCGCGTTCACAAAGCGAGGATCTGGGCGATGATGCCGTATTGGCCAGCACGTACGGCCTTAAGAACCTGAAACGTATCCTGCCTAAACTCATGGAGTGGACCAAAAAGCCCAATGAAGGATACGAGACATTGAAAGATATGAATGTGCAGCTTTTTCGTCAGTATATGCTGTACATGGCGCATGTGTCCAAAACTATAGGCGGACAATATACCAACCCCAAAAGCGTAGAACAGGCTGGACCCGTTTTTGATATCGTTCCCTACGAAAAACAAAAGGCCGCGATGAAGTTTTTGGATAATAACCTGTTCAATGTTCCGGAATGGCTTACCAGCGACACCTCTTTCTCTTTGACTGGCTATTCAGCTGAGCCCTATTTCCAGTCGGCTCAAATGATGACTTTGGCTCGCCTGATGGGATCGGGCACGCTGATCAACTTTATCAAGAACGAAGAAAGGTACAAGAACAGAAAGGTATATACCTGCACTGAGTTCCTGAGTGACCTCAGGAAAAGCGTGTGGAGTGAATTGTATAACCACAAGCCCATCGATATCATCCGTCGTAACCTGCAAAGGATGTACATCGACGATGCATTCCTCGCATTCCGGGCTGTAAATGAAATTGTAGGACGCAACAGCGGTAATGGACTACAGTTCTATGTCAATCCCGACCCCACCAAGGCTGACGTCGCCGGCCTGATGAGGACCCACCTGACGGAATTGCGCAAAGATATTTTGCTGGCTATCCCTTCCCAGAAGGGCCTGGCCAAAGATCACCTGCAAAACATCGTAGTGCGGATCGACAAGTGGCTGAAGGAAGGAGAGGCATTACCGAAGTTCCCGTAAGGTTCATTGATAGCGCTCCTATACATGGGCAAGGTGGTGTAACCACTTTGCCCTTTTTTTGTATATTACACAGCCTCAAACCATTCATAAGTAAAATATGATTGTACGATATTCGCCCACGAAAGAATTTAGCATTGACGATGTTTCGTTGCAGTTTGGCATGCACAGAGAGGTGGTGCGGGAAAAATTGGGCGGTGGTCATCAGGAAAAAAATAAAGTTGTTTCATTAGGTGATTCAGTGGAGCCCATTGTTCAGCGGAGAGACATCTATAATAAACTTGATTCAACCGGCGATTTCTTTTTCCTTAATTACGATAAAGACGATTTGTTGAGAGACCTGGAGGTACATGACTGTGAAAAAATACAGGTGCTCGATTTTGTATTTGATTTCAACAACGAGCTTGATGTTATAGCAAGCGAACTTGCTAAGTTTTCTCCCATCACTTTAAAGAAAGAGGGAGAAGTCTTTTTTAAAGGACTGCATATTTCAATCATTGATAAGATGCGTATGGGAGGAGAGGAGGATACAACGCTTGGCTATTTTTATTGTTCGGCCGATATCAAACACCTTGATGAATGAAACAGCTGTTGCTTTACATACCGATCCTGCTTTTTTCTTTTGACCCGGGAAAGCCTGTGTCGGGCGGACAGTCCTATTCACTGGCTGCCAGAAACTTTAAACTGCGTTTCGTAACCATTGGTTTTGGATCGAACATGTTTCGCATGCAGCCTGTCTTTTCAGTAAATAATTCCAGCCTCGTTTACACAGCAGAGCAGGTTTGGGTCAGGACCGGAGACACCAATATCAGGCGTGACACGTTGTTGGTTTGTAACTTCAGGGTTTCATCCATCGATTCTATTTCTAATCTTATTAGCAATATAAAAGACTCGGTCGTTTATAAAGTGGATCCTTATATTATGAGCGGTGTACAGCGGAATATGGTAATATCGGATGGTATTAAACAAATACGGTTTCAACTTCACAATGCTTCAGACACAACTGCTGAAAAGATCATCTCCATACTGCATACTTACATTCCCAAAAAGATATTGAACATCGAAGACTAATACATAACCAGGACGCCGGAAAGTAGAAAAAATAAACACAAGTTTATCCTTTCCAACTTCCCGTCTTCCCGGCACAGTCTAAACCCGGCAACGGAGTTCCTGCTGAAACGGGACCCCGGCAAAACCACCAAAGATTGCAGGAAGCATCTTGGCTGGCTGTTGTTCGGGACGCTGTCAAAAGCCTGATGCCCGAATGGGATCACTACTTTAAACAACTACTAAACAACGATTGCCGGAGTAAGGGCGAGGTAGCAGTGTACTGCCGTTGCCGGTGCTGCTATTAAGATCATCATATGCGCAACGATATATTGAGTTGGCCGTGGCCAGCCGAAACAACTGAAGATAAAGGCTGCACATCGTTCGTCACGCTTTTACTGAATCCCAAACCGGCATTGATCAGTTACCAGTTTATGAATTACAGCATCAGCACGAATGAACTTTTTAAAGAAAGCGAGTCATGACTTGCTGTTCCAAACAAACGTACAACATCGCGATACCCGTTTCCAAATTTATTTTGCCAGCTTTTGGAAGAAATGGGAATATTGGGAATTTTAGTAACTATTTTTTCCAATACTTCCGGAAACGCCCGTTTTTTCCATAAAAGCAAAAAATAAATTTGGAAACCGCTATTTCAAAATCGTATAATTGTCACGAGCTGTTAGTGACAAAAACGGAATAAGAGAAGTCAAAAAGGCAGGAAAAGGAGGTTTTAGAGTGAGGATACAGGATAGATAGTCCATGGATAGTCCATGGATAGTCCATAGATACTCCATAGATAGTCCATGCTAATAGCACAAACCCCCAAAACAGGTGCAATTTGCGAAAAAGGGCAGGGCAACTTGCACCCGTATTGGAAAGTGTTGATAATGTAGGATCAGCAGGCTGATGATCAGGAAGCCATCAGCTCACTTCAACCCGGCAACTGCTGCAGCCGCTCCTTGACCAAAGTGCGGTGCGCTTTGGAGATGGGTATTTTAGATTGATCGGTCAACAGTAAAACACCACCATCTTCTTTCAGGTAGCTTTTCACATACCGGGCATTCACAAGGTGCGACTGGTGTGTGCGAACAAAACCGTAAGAGTCCAGCATGCCCGCAAATTCTTTCAGTGTCTTGCACACGAGCAGGCGTTCACCACTGTCCAGTAGTATATAACAATAATTGTTGGATGCCTCCAATCGTACGATGGAAACAATGGGCTCATACCTTACTTCATCCTGTAATGGTAGCGCCAGCTTTTGCTGATCACGGTTGCCCGTAGCCAGAAATGCCAGCAGGTTATCGAGCTTTTGGTCCTTTTGCTTTTGCTGTATCCTTGTCGCTGCTTTTGCCACGGCCAATTGCAGGTCGCCGGCTGTTACAGGTTTTAACAGGTAATCGAGCGCCGAGAATTTGATGGCCTGAATAGCATAACTATCATACGCGGTAATAAATATGATCTCGAAGGGTATGGACGGAAGCATAGTCAGCAGGTCAAAACCCGTTGACGCTTTCAACTGTATGTCGAGCAACACAAGGTCGGGATGATATTGATCGATCGCGGTCCGCGCATCTGCTACGTTACTGGCTGTTGCCAGTACTCTTACTTCAGGAGCATGCGCCTGAATAAGCCGCTGCAAATGCTCCAGGTTATTAACCTCGTCTTCGACTATGATTGTTTTAATAGGCATGTAAGAACAGTTTTTAAGATAGCCAGTTTTTCAAATACACGGTTACCCGGGTGCCGGAATTGTCTGAATGAATAGTATAACTAACAAGAGCATCACCATACATTTCATTTAGAAGATGTACTCTTTTGTCAACCACGGAAAGTCCCCATCCACCGGTTTGCATAGTTGGTTGGTTTGCTTTCTCCTGTATACCCTTGCCATTATCCGATATAATAAAAATAAGCGTTTCGCCATCACGCTTCGCTTCAATAGTAATGATGCCGCCACCCGATAGAGGAGTAACGCCATGCTTCACGGCATTTTCTACAAAAGGCTGTAACAGCATCACAGGGATTTCCGTATTGGCAACGTTGATACCCTTATCCACAATGATGTTAAAATTAAAAGGCACACGCAACTGCTCCATTTCAAGATAAGCCTGCTGTATCCGCAATTCGTCCTCGAGACTGAGCATTTCATGGTCACTGTTGGATAATATTGTTCTGGTCAGCAAAGAAAAACGATCGAGATACTGCGCAGCAGGCTGCAGCTCTTTTTTTCCCACGAGATTTTGGATGGCGCCAAGCGCATTAAAAAGAAAATGAGGATTCAGTTGATCCTGCAAACTCAAGAGCTGCAATTGTTTTAACTGCTTTTCCTGTTCCGTACGTTTGAGCCGGCGCCGGCTCAAACGATAGTAACTGTAGAAGAGCAATCCCGGGATAAAAACAAGGGCAACGGCATACGGTAAGATCTGGCGCAGCGTCCATGTCCTCGATAAAGCAGGTGGCGGTAATATCTCGAAAGGTACCTTCAGTATCCATTTATCATATTCCGGAGCGAGGTCCGGATCATCCGTAAAATAATGAAAACTGCCCACCAGCAGGCGGTATTTGCCCGGCCGGGCTATCCGTTCGCCGACTACCCTTACTGCCGTTGCATTGAAATTATGCTCGATATCCACCGTATCGAGCACGCCATTTACAAATCGTTCCAATCGTGCCCGGTACGTTGTCGTAAACTCGATGCCCTTCAGGTCGAAAATAATATCCTCGTATTCTTTATCTGCCGGAAACTTTAAGTTATGTAGAATGCCGGTAGCACTGTCTTTACCTGTTGCATAGCCTTTTTTCAATAAAGCAGCTTCCAGGTAACCGTTAGTGCCTACGGGATTATCCTCTTTAAAATAGACCCGTGTTTTTTCAAGGAAAAGCATCGAATCCTTAGTCCAGTTGAGTATGGTGGTGCCTGCTGCCCGCTGCGTTTGCTTGTGCCGCACTTCTATGAGTAAGTAGCCGCCAGGCCGCACAAATTCGCCAACAATCGCATAACGGTAACCTGTTTCCTGAACTTCCTTGAATTGTGTAAAGTCAGACCAATCCTTGATGATAACCTGGTCATTGGTCACTACCCGGTATTCATAGTCGGCAGCATTGGTGGGGTTGATGCCAAATGCAATGACCAGCACCCTTGACGAATCGAATATATTGCTCGATGGATATTCCCTGTCGACTACCCGCACAGAATACCCCGGCCGGTATCTGGTTGAATTGTTATAACGAATGCCAAATCCTGCAACATGGGCAAACCGGCCAACTACTGCAGCTGTATCCTCCCGGATGCTGCCGGGAAATCCCATCAACTGCGAAGTACGGTAGTTGAAAGATTTGAAATCCTGCTCTGTTAAATAATAATAGTTCTCATACGTGAAGCCGTCAGGATGATTGAACAAAACGCTGAACTGGTAATACCGGTTATCTTTCTGTTTGGGCTGCACCTGGGCAGTAGCTTGGTGCAACAGCGAAAACAATAAGATGGTGAACAGCAGTGTGATGAGGTTTCGCATAATTATCATTGAAATTTACGGCATATTTTGAGTCGGTAACTTCTTTTGAAGCAGATCGAGGATGCCTTTTTTATGAAAGTCGTAGCCCGACCAGCGATGCACGATCATTCCCTTGGGATCGATCAAAAAAAAAGTGGGGTAGCCCTGCACGCCATACTTCAGGATCGCTTCACTATGTCCAGCCTTCCCATCCCACAAAACAGGCCATGTCGGCTGATCACGCCTTACCCCCTTGAGCCAGGTAGCGCGGGAAGCATCAGCATTGAACGTAAGCAAGGATAATTGGCTGCCGTATTTGGAAGCCACTTCTGTCAGTTCACCCTTCGACATTACGCAAGGCCCACAATAAGTAGTAGAAAAATTCAGCAATATATATTTACCCAGGTAGCCGGACAACTGATGAGATTTGCCGGTAGAATCGATGGCTGTAAAATCCCACAGGCGGTCACCGGTTTTTACAGGAGCGCCTACCCGCAGAAAAGTCTGGATGGTTTTGGCAAAACGGCTTTCGGCAAAAGGGCTGCGCAACTGTCCATATAATGACCTGAGAGTAGCCGTATCCAACTTGAAACGATAGAAATAGAGACAACGCAACCCGGCATACGAATTAATATGTTCCCGGATAAATCGCTTCGTGATAGAATCTACGCTATTATCGATCACGCCCACCAACTTCCATAGGCTGTCTTGCCGTGTCTGCTGTTCATTTTTGATCATCAAAGGCATCGCGAGGCTGGTGAGACTATCCCTTGAATGGAACAGCTGAGCCGTTTGGCGGTTCAGCACGTTGTACACGTCTTGCGTAGGCGAACCGGTAATACGCAGGAAGAAAGGCATGTCCTTCGCCGATCCTTCTACCAGCACCTTTTCATTCCCGATCAGTAAATTACAGTAATAGAAACTGTCTTTCACATGCGTGTAGAGCCAGAGGGAGCGGGGGCCATCCTCGAATGTTCCCTTTATAAGAAAAGAACCTTTCTGCAGCGTGGCGCTGTCCAGCACCTGATCGGTCTCGATATCTTTCAGGTAGAAAACAGTTCCTTCCTGAAAACCGCTCAGGCGACCCTGCACCTGGTACTGGGCGGATAAAACAACAGGAAATACGAGGCAATAAAAACAGGCAATTAAAGTCTTCATCTTTTTTGCTCAAAAATGCAGCTGCCATGGCCGGTTCCAAATAGCCATCAAGTATTTGGACCTTTTCGCTGAGGATTTGCACCCGGATATTGTGGCCACTGCTACCAGTCGGTATTATTGAGCTGCTATTATATTAAAAAGCAATGATTTATATTGTCGCTGAAAAAAGTGCCGCATTAACTGTAACATTTATCTGATCCGTACGATTAGATAGTAATACAGGGAAAACTAAATTGCTTTTGGGATAATTATACGATGAACAAACAGGAGGAGCTAATAGCCAGGTGTAAGCGTGGTGACCCTGCAGCGTATGCTGAGTTGTACAACGAGCATGCGGGGGCAGTGTATAATTCTATCATACGACTGGTCAGCCACACGGCAGAAGCAGAAGATATCCTCCAGGAAAGTTTTGTGGCCGCCTTCCAGGGAATAGACCGTTACGTACCCGCAGGAGGATTCAGGGCCTGGGTCAAAAAGATTGCGATCAATAAGTCTGTCGATTGGATACGGAAGCAGAAAATAACCTTCGTAGAGCTGGAGTCTCATTTGGTAGCCGTGCCCGACGATGAAATAATAGATGAAGCAGCCTTTCAGTTTACGATGGATGCCATAGCAGTGGCTATTGAAAGCCTGCCAGATAATTACCGGACAGTCTTCAACCTGTATGCAGTAGAAAACATACCGCAGGTTGAAATCGCGCAAATGCTGGGACTGGAAAACAACGTCGTCAGGGTACAATACCACAGGGCCAAACAAAAATTATTGAACATCCTTTCCAAAGGAGGTGAGCATGAGTAACGAATTAGAAAAATACATACGCGATAACGTAGAACAGTTGGATCGAAAGCAGCCCAACCCCGCTGTGCTGAACCGCGTGCTGGAAGAGATGAAGGCAAAAGAGCAGGAGCAGCCGGTTGGTGCCGTGATCCCTATGCGGTTGGTGAAATGGGTAGCCGCCTGTCTGCTGGTCACTGCATCCGGAATTGCGATATGGTATTTCAATAAGCCTGCACCGTCAACCGGCTTTGCCTCCACTGAGATTCCGGAGAAGCGTGCGGAGCCCATGCCCAAAACAGAACCGGTAGAGCCTGCTGCAGTGGAAGTAAAAGATAAACCTGTGGCGATACCCTCGCAAGTAGTAGTTCGTAAAGTACAGCTGAAAAAAGCAGTGGTATTAGCGGGTATAAACGATATGCAATCGGCCGCCAGTAGGATCAATGCAGTCACTTCCGCCTCACGGATGAAGAGTAATGGCAGAGAGGTAGTTGACGCCTTGGTGAAAGTCCTGAATAACGATCCCAATACGAATGTGCGATTGGCCGCGCTGGATGGCCTGACGCGGTTTTACAAAGAACCACACGTGCGACAAAAACTGGTAGCCTCCTTAAAAAGACAGCAGGACCCACTGGTGCAGATCGATATGATCGATCTGCTCACAGGGATGCGCGAGTTGAGCATGCTGTCAGACCTGGAAGCAATGGTCAATGATGAAAATGTACACGGAGCCGTCAAGGATATGGCCTGGACGAGCATACAACAACTTCGTACCCGATAAACAATAGCATACATTGATATGAGAAAGCAAGTAATAATGATGGCCTTGAGCGTTGCTTCGGTAATAACCGTTCAGGCACAGGAATACAAGATCAAACGAACAACTGGCAAATTACAAATAGACCTTCCGTCGGTAACAATTGAAGGTTATAATGGCAACGAGATCATATTTACCTCTCAACGCAAGAAAGAGGAGGTTGATCCCAAAGCCGAAGGACTGGAGACCATCAACAATTCCGGCTACCGGGACAATTCCGGTTTGGGCATAAGCGTGGTGGAAAAAGGAAATGTCATTGAAGTAAATGAAGTGACAGAGAAGCAAGACATTAAGATACTGGTACCGAAGGGCATCATCGTAGCCTGGTACTGGAATAAAGTAACTGCCGGAGCGAAGGCCACTTTCAGGAACATGGAAAACGAAATAGAGATCGATTCCTATGACGACAGTGTGCATTTGGAAAACGTAACAGGCCCGTTGGCAGTGCGTGCCATATATGGCTATGTGGAAGTGATATTCAGGTCGCCTGTAAAAGGCCCGGTCTCGATCTCTGCACTACATGCGCCTATCGATGTCGCCATCCCGGTAGATACGAAAGCAGATGTCAGGCTCACCAACCTGCATAGCCCCATCATGATGTCGCCTGATCTTAAAATAGAACTGGCAAAACGCGAAGAAGAACAAGTGCCTGCAAACTCCACCATCATTGAAGGTAAACTAAACGGCGGCGGCTCTGATTTCTGGCTCACAGCCAAATTCGGTAAGATCTACCTCCGCAAGACAAAATAACCTCTCTTGCTTGTCATTTCGAACGAAGCCATTCGTGACTGCAAAGTAATACGTCGTGGCGGCGCAGTGAGAAATCTGCTTGCGAAGCAAACGTGCATTTAAAAATAACTCAAAATAAATCATAATGATGAAGCATATTATGGTAATGGCATTGCTATGCCTGGCAATAAAAGTAAAAGCCCAAACCTGCAGCTGCGAAAAAGAATTCCTCCACATCAGGAATATTGTCGAACACAACTTCGCTGGCTTTCCGGATAAAGTAAAAGAACTTACTCCGGAAGTATATCAAAAAAAGGCCGACGAGCTACTAAAACTCACACGCGACAAATTCTCCAGCGACAATTGCCCGATGATCATATACAAATACCTCGAGCTGTTCAAAAGCAATCACCTCGGCTTCTCCTTGAACCTTGATTACGCTAAAGTCGATACCGGTTATGTGAGCCACCGGCCGGTATTTGAAATAAGCGATAAAGATATAGCCCGTTTAAAGAAGTCAACGTCTTTTGAAGGCATCTATTACTTCATACATGACTCGTCTATGAAAATTGCAGTCATCAAAGACCCGACAGCCTTGCACGACTATGTTGGCGTCACCCTTGAATCGACCCGGCCTACCTGGAAAAAAGGATTGGTTAAATGGGAAGGTAAACATATCAATGACTCTGTACTACGGGGAGTATTGTATATGCGTAATCATCGTCCTAAGTGGGAAGGCTTCAACCTCCACAGCGGTAACACGATGATAGGTGGCGATTGGCGACGCGAGGGAGCGCCCATTCAGCCACGCCCTCAATACGCTTCCAACAACAATAAGCCATCTCCGGTAATAGATGCCAGGCCGCTTACTCCTAACACCTTTTACTTTAAAATGGGTAGTTGTAACATGCGTTATAAACCTGTTATAGATTCTTTGCTTAAAGTCAGTGAAGCGTTATTGAATTCCACACCCAACCTGATCCTGGACCTGCGCGATAATGGGGGAGGAAGTGATGATGCCTGGTTGGGGTTCGTTCCTTACTTGTATACGCAACCCATTAAATCGATTGGCGCTGATGTGTGGGCAACGGAGACTACTATTGATATGATGAAAAAGTACCTGGACGATAAAAGCCTGCCACAGGAATCACGTAATTATTTCAGTAACTATATCGCACGAATGGAACAATCGAAAGGACAATGGATGAAGAAAAATGAAGATGAGGTTGACTCTTCCTTTCAAGCGAAGCTCTTTCCTAAAAAGGTCGTTATCCTGATGAACAGGTGGTGTGGTAGCTCTACCGAAGAACTGTTGCTAACGGCGCAGCAAAGTTCAAAGGTTATTTTAGCCGGCGAAAATACAATAGGCAACCTCGACTACTCAAATGTTGTATCCATCCAGTTCTTCTGTTATCCCTATACACTGGTATACGCCACTACCCGCAGCCGGCGACTGGACATTGGCCAGGGCATCGATAATATAGGCATAGCGCCCAAATACCGCTTGGCAGAAAACGCAGACTGGATACAGGAAGCATTGAAAATAGCAGAGACGAAGGAGTAATATAAGTACTTTTAATAAGGAAGGCTTTGTGCAGGTGCATCGCCTTCCTTATACAAGGCCCATACACCGGTGCATACATATTCCTTGGGAAATCCATCTTCCGTTTTATAAGAGACGGTCATATCCCACTCACCTTCAAAATGATCACCTGCCCAGGTGCCTGAATAATGGATGTCGATGGCTGGTTCTCTATCAAACAACGTAACGTTGCCAGCCGAGAGACCATCCGGAAAATTTTCATTGAAAGAGGGATACTTGCTAATCCCGCTAAGAAAAACAAAAGGGCCGGAGCCCCTTTCAATGAATAATTGTTTTGTTAATAATACTAAAACCAGCGGGTAAAGAATTTTCGTTTCTTAGGTGAAGCAGTAGCTGCCCTCGATGGGCTTGGTGCTGCCCCACCTCCCGTAGCTGGGTTAGTTGGAGCTGTTAACTGATTGGCGCCCGCAGCTGCCATGAAGATCAGACAGCCATTCAATACTGCAAACACATATTTCAGACCGATAGGTTCTTTATCCTTAGTAATGAAAGCAGCAATTCCGGAAACAAGCAGGGATACTGCCAGTGCAAGCCATTTAGGGTTGTAGTTAAAAACCCGCTGTATTGTGTTGCATACAACGTAGACGGCTCCTGTAGCGCCGGCAAGTGTGGTGAAACTGGCCCTCGTAAATAAGTCTCCGGGGAGGTTGGTGTCTTGTAAAAGGAACATGATTGTAAGAATTTAGGATGAATAATTTCTAAAACCAGATGGAAATTAATTCAGTTACCAAAGCCATCTTACAGTGTTTTAACCCAGAATTATATCGCTTTTAGGTTGGTTCGTTATTAAATAGATGACTTTTTCAGTATTTTGGTAAAGCACCCAACGGAAATACAAGAACGACAGTATATGAGGTACAACACACTGCTTCCATTAAAACCATTTATGAATGCGACCAACCCTTTTCCTCCCCGTACTATGCTTATTCAGTCTTTCCATTACTGCTCAAGACACAAAGAATACCCGGTTTATAGTAAAAGGTAAAATAACAGGCTCCCGGCACCCGGTGGTCTATTTGACTTATGGTAATGAAGGAAAACAAATTAAAGATAGCTGCGCAATAAAGGAGGGTTCCTTTTATTTCCAGGGAAATATCAGCGAGCCAACAATCGGACTATTGAGAGGCAACAATAAGTTCATGGATGATTTTGAGAACCCGAATGCGGTAGACTTCTTTTTGGAGCCGTTAACCCAGGAGGTGGCCGTTCAATACGACCATTTCAAAGAGATGAAAATAACAGGCACAAAGACTCAGTTGGAGTATGAGGAACTCAAAAAACAATATGCGGCAATAGACAGAAAAGGAGATTCACTGGTTGCAAAGTTTAATGCAGTGGTCCGTAACTTCATAATCAAGTATCCCGATTCTTATGTTAGTAGTTTTGAATTGGCATTGAATAGAGGAAGATGGCCGATAGATTCAGTAAAAGCATCTTATGCAAGACTTGCGCCTGCTATTCAAAATAGCGTTAATGGGAAAGCTGTCAAGGCCACAATAGAAGAAGCGGATAGAACAGCGGTGGGCACAGTGGCTGGAGCCTTTGAAACCGTAGACATCAATGGTAAGAAAGTGAAACTATCAGACTTTAAAGGGAAGTATGTATTACTCGACTTCTGGGGCAGTTGGTGCGTTCCCTGCCGGGAAAGTACACCGCATCTGATCGAAGTGTTTAACAAGTATAAAGCGAAAGGATTGGATGTTATTGCGATAGCAGAAGAATATGACACCACCCATATTGCCTGGCGGGAAGCAATAAAAAAGGATAGATCAGATATCTGGTATAATGTATTGAGTGGTTACAGAACAGAAAAGGATATAGCTAAGCTATATGGCGTTCATACATTCCCCACGAAAATATTGATCGACAAAACAGGCGTCATTGTTGGCCGCTATAAAGGAAACGGCGATGGCCCGGCAATGGATAAGAAACTAAGTGAGCTGTTTGATTAAATAGTATGCACAGGTGCCCGCCAACCGGGCACCTGTTGCTTTTTAAGTGCTATTGTTATTTAACCCTGGTAGGCTGGTCTGGCTCAGGCGGACTGCTACAGCCTCCTTTGGCAAGACAAATATCCCTGTAGTCGATAATGCCTTTGGTAGGAGTATCTGTATTCAATTGATGATAAACTACCTCCTTGTTCTTATTGGAAGCAGCCAGGTACAGCTTTTCTTTTTGAACACGTTCTATGAACTCCTCCTTGATAGTGAGAGAATAATAACCCGTTTGATCGGAGCAGGAGTCCCCGAACTCTCGTATCCAGTTTTTATTGGCATCAGCAAAGAACACGGTGATCTCCGGCATCGGCACCTGCTTTTCACCAATCACTTTTCCATGCAGCCGCCAGGCGTTCAGTGGCAGCGGTTCCGTTTTAGAAGTTGCTTTATCGACCTCTCTGTCCAGCGCCGGAAACATCGACTGATTGTAATTGCTCCGCGCTTCCAGTTTTTGCACCCGCGGATGGTCGCTGCCATACTTGGCTGCCAGCCGCTTTGCCTCCCGGTTGATCACTTCATTTTTGATCTCTTGCAGCTGCTTCAGGTTATTCAATTCAGTAAGCCGCTGCTCATCCAGCTTGGTAATGCCATCCGCTATCTGGTCCAGCGCTTTCGTGTCGGTGATTCGGTCTCTTGCCATATGAATAATTTAAGAAGATGAATTAGAAATCCTTGCCGGCGGGCACTGCCAGCTTGTTGCCGGCCAGCGTTGCCTGGTCCTTACAAGGATCGTTGAATAAAACAATATTACTATTCACTGCCCGCATGGCGCCCAGCGTGATCAGGCAATGCGTAGCCTGGTTGCCGGTCGCTGTATTCATCATGCCATAGGAAAACAGCGAATAAACGGTGAGCGTAAACCCATCCATGAACCGGTTGTCATTGGAGCGAAGAGAAGCGCCCACCAGCATGGTATTCATTAAAACGATGTCAAAAGTGGTGTTGCCGCCTGCAGCAGACAGCAATCCTGCCAGTTCAGATTGATTACTGCTATAAGAGACATCATCCAGTGAACCGATGAATTGAGAACTGATCCCTATATTATTCACAGGGCTGAGCATGTTCAATATGGTCTGGTTATCGTTGAACAATACTTTGCCGCTGGGCAGGAACTGCAATGCCCGCATCATATTCTGAAAGGCCGGGTCTGATGCCAGTTTACTAAAGCCCGCAGGATTGGTATTGGCCATGTTCACGAAGCCCTTTACAAGCGTGTCTTTTGACACACCGATGTCAAGGATCATAACAGTAGAGGCAATGAATGATAAAGCATTGGTCCGGTCTGTACCCAGGGAGGCAAACTGGTTATTGGCCACCGCCACCGGCCCAAAGGCTGTCAGCAACAACGCATGTCCCAGCGGCTGTTCTATTACATTGTCGTGCAGGGATACGGCGGGCACATCATCAAACATAGGCACGGTTGCCTGCAACAATACTTTCAGGTCGGCAGCTTTAAAAGCCATCTTCACAATTACGCCGCCCCTGGCACCCGGTTTCACGAGGCTGTTGGGATTGGTAATACCCGTTCCGTTCTTGATAATCGTATTGCCTCCAATCGCTATTTTCTCCCCATGCAAAATGAAGACGCCACAAATAGGATCACCTTCCATTCGGCCATTGTTTTCGATACGGTTCTCGTTGATGCGCCCGTTTTCACAATCACTCAGCACGATGCCACCGAACGCCCAATCATTTAAAAGACTTTGCGGTATCTCTACGGGTATTTGCAAAGCACAATACTTGATCAGATTACCTGCAATAGTGATGTCCTCTACGTGTACAAACTGTTGTTGCCTTTCACCAGCCACCAGCAAAGTGCTGATACCACTTAATCCCATCTGCAGTATCCGGTTGCCTTCGATCTTTATATCATAAAGCGCAGCATATATAACATTGACAGCTTTATAAGTAAAGCTATTTGCATCGCCATTCTCCGAAACATGTCCAAGCGTAATGCCATTGCCCCGGCCACCGATGATCTCGTTTTCCAGTATCCACACCTTTTCTGAAGTGCCGCCAATCTGAATACCACCCATGGCAAGGTATTCTTTCTTGTATCGCCCCAGTGCTTTGTACACAGCCACATAGCGGATCAATACATAGATCTGGTATTTCCAGATAGCCCCACGTTGCGGCGTCCTTCTATCCCGGCAGGGATTGAAAGGATCACCCGGATCATTGGGATCGCGTGGATCGTCAGGATCATCACTGTTTTGATCCGGTATCACTACGATTCTGTTGCGTTCTATCAATACATCATCTGCCACGCTAAAGATGGCGGGCCTGCCTTCCCGTTGGTCCAGCATACCTATTTCATTGTACGAGATTTCGATCCGGTTGGCGCCACCCAGGTCTTCCCGGGTGTGGATATGAATAGCCTGTATACCGGCAATCATACGGTTGTCGTTGATCTTTATCTTCTCCGAGTTGAGCCTGCCTTCCCGGTTATCTTCCAGCTGTATACAAATACCGTCGATGGCCACCAGGGTCAGCTGATCTATTTGTATACGTTGCGAATTCTGGATAAAGAAGATGGGCTGTGCAAAAGCATTGGGTCCCGGCCTCACGATCGACTGGTCACCACATCCGCTGATGCGTACCTGTCGCCTTCCTTTGATGACCACATTGGCTTCATGCTCTCCCGGCAGCACGCAGATCTTTCCACCATAAGCCGGAAGGCTGTCTATCGCTTCCTGGATGCTGTTGTAGTCGCCATTGCTGCGTATGCCATCACCTACGGTATAAGTGCAGCAACATTCCTGCTCGGTGAGCGGGTTAAACTTCTTCCGGCAATCACTCATAATCTCGCCCGACGGTATGCGGCCAACATTTTGCCAGCGTATCACGGCGAGCGGAGCAAAAAAACGCCTGATGCCATGCGGAGCAATGCCCTTTTCCAATTCCCAGGGCACTACCTGGTTGGGCGTTTCCGGACGAGCGGCAATCACCCAATAATCACCCTCGATAAATGAAGTGCCGGTGATGGTAACCTGCAAGCCGGTATTGCCGAGTGTAACAGGCGTGCCTGCGGTGAAGCTGATCTCCTCTGCCGATTCAAGATCATTGCCCCTGTACCAAACCCGCGCATAAAAATATTCGGGAGGCGTTTGATCATCGAGATCGTCCTTATCTGCCCGGTTCTTCCATTCGGCGCCAAAGCCGGCTGGCACGTTATTGACGAGCGTAAACTCATTGGTGTCGGGATTGTAAGAAGCTTCAACTTTAGTAAGATGACCACTGATCTCCGCCACTTTTTCTCCATTGGGCAGCACGGCCGACCAGGGCAGTATTTCGATCACCTGGTTGGTAAGCGGCCAGTGGTATTGATCCTTTGGTTCGGTGATCATCGTCACCGTTTTACCATCTCCCGATACAAGCACGCGATAAAGCGGCGCCGCATCATCGAAGCCCCAGGTAAAGTGACTGGCATCAGTAAGCTGCACACGGATTGCCTGGTTCTCTGCGCCAAGGTAACCACCGGCAGCAGTTGGCGTACAAAGGTCTTCCGGAAGACCGGCATCGGCAAAAGAAACAGTCAGCTTGGCATCCGTGATCCTTTCAAACTCCTTGTTGATCTTTCCAAAATTGGTAGCGCTCCAGTTGCTCAACAGTTGCTGCCACGCATCTGTACAGTCACAAAATCCAAGATCGGAAGCAATGTGAACACGCCTCATCGCACGTATTCGCGTAGTGGTATCCGGTCCGCCCAGCGCCACTTCAAACAGCGATGAGTCTTCAACCGCACTCACAGGTTGCAGCCAGGTCTCAAGGTATACGAGGTCGAAGCGGTCGTTGTTTAATCCCATTGGCACCGGATCGATATTGGCTGGTTGTTGCAGCCAGTCCTTTTGCAGCCGGTACGTTTCATCTTCTTCCAGTTCAAACCGCCATCCACCGAGGTAGATAACGCCGGCCTTGATGAGGAAGTTGATCTTTCCGCCGTCGATGAGACTGCCCAGCGAAGGGATCAACTGAATCTTAAATCCGTTGTCCGGACTGCCATAAGGCCCGATGATATCTACCCGCGTACGCCGGCGGTCCTCATTCTCGATCTTCTCATTTTCATTCCAGTCATCATCGGTCAGTACGCGCCCTTGCTGCATGCGTACACTGGCATAATGTTTTTTTGCATCGAAATTGATCCTCGATATATCAAAGCTGCCCATAAAATAGGTTTACGTTCTGTTTATAAAAAGTGGGATGAGCCCAAAAGGCATGTATTCGTCGATCTTTATTCGCAGGCCATCAAGTTTTATTGGATTCAATAAGCTGCTGAAAGCGCCCATTTCGGAACCATTCTCTGCACCCCTGGCTATTTCCACAGGAGTGGTATCGCTGAGTTGCGCATACGCAGGATCGCCAAAGCGGCGGGAGCTGAACCAGTGGTTGGTATCATGCGCAAACAGGAAAGACTCATAAGGACGAGGCAGTTTGCTGATGCGCGGCGCCGCGCTGAACCGGAAACAACCTTCCTGTGTATTCTTGACAGTGCCGGTGCCTGTTAGTATCACTTCTGAAGCATACAATTCGTGAACAGTGATTTCACCAAACACGGTTGTCCTTTCTATATCAGTTTTGCCCTGCCGGATGTCGATAGCCTTCACGGCTGGATTCACAGATTGTATAATAGAGTCGTCGATGAACACCTGTTCCACCGTTCCGGCAGCGTCAAGCAGGATAGGGCCGGTTATGCTAGATTGTATACAGAGTGTTTCCACAAACCCTTCAATCCTTAGCATTACAGGAAAAATAGTTTCTCCATTGGCATTGGTGCTGCCACCGGGATCGAGCGTGCAATCCTTGATCACCACGCGTTCATAATTCCCCCGCAGGATAATGGATACATTCGAGTTGGCGATGCCGCCGATCCAGCAGCCATCGATGGTAAGCGTTGAATTGGTATTTGCGCCGGTATTGAGTATCCAGTCACTCTCCAGTCGTATATACGGCCTTTGTTGGTTACCGGCATATAAAGTAAGGTTGCGAATACTCAGTTTATCGGAAACCGGTCCGTATGTTTTATTGTCGCTGAGCTGTAATATGCCATCATTCAATAAATCTGCTGCAGTAATAGCACCACCTCCCGACTTCACTTGATTAGCCACGATAGAACCAATACAGGAACGCGTATAAGTACCTGCACCAATATTACCGGAGAACCCATAATGGTAACTGCCATAAACCACGAATTCCGAATCGGGTGCCGTAGTAAAACGAAAACGTCCATGCTCAGGATCGATTACGAGAGCTTTATTGGTATTCACCGACCAGCCCGATAAATTACCCGCCGTCGTGTTCTCTACACTCACGATGGTGTTGGCAGGTGCCTCAAAGCCAACGATGATAGAACTTTCTTCCAGCGGATTGATGGAAACAGTACTGGCGTCTGGCAATAGTACTTGCTTTCCGCAATCGGCTACCAGCGCCAGGGCTATTAGCCGGTTATAGTTGGCTGCGCCTAATATCTCAGCTTTATTCACGAATGTATTGAGGATGGGGAGCAGACTGCTTTCGTTCTTGAACCGGAGCCCCGCCAGAGTGAGCAACTCAGCAGCAGCACCCAGCGTCAGTCCGTTATCTACGAGATTCTGCACGATTACGCCGTTGATACTGTACTCAGCATGCGCCAGCAACCGGCAGGGGATGGGAGCTGGCAGTTCCCACTCCAACGCACTATGCCATTGGTCCCAGTCATCTGATCGCAACCGTTGACTGAATAGAGGTATATCCCTTCCGGAAGGATCGAAGGTGAAGTCCTGACCATTACCCAGTGAAAACGGTGTAACATGATCGATCTTGTACGACTTCAGCCGGTAGAGATAAAAAGCAAGTTTGGGAATAGCATAACGGCCATCCAGGCCACGGTGCTTTCTGGTATCGGCAGTATGAAAATATTCTTCAAAAGGACCATCGGCCAGTTCGCTGATCCGCGGGTTACGCAGGTCGGCAGTGCCACCAGGTAGGGTGCCTGAAAAACGACCCGCCAGCGTTTCAGGAAATGGGTCCAGACCATGACGTGATCGGATGAGCTTTTGAAACTGCTCCACCAGCTTACCTTCCCATCCACTGATATCGCTGATGAGCTCTTCGAGGATCCGGGGAGTTCCTTTTCGGCGGCGGTAATAAATAGTCTTTGCCACATCCACCCTTCTGCCGCGTTTATTCAGCGCAGATAGCAGGCGTGTACCCACCAGATCGCCGATATAAGGCACGGCCCATTCATTACACCATTCGATGAATGCATCCTCCCACAGCCGGTCCTGGCTTCTGCGCAGGATCGCTGCCTGCTTGGCCATCACCTGCACGATGCCCCGCAGCACACCGGGATTGGCGGCCAGCCCATCCTCATGCCGGTAGATGGCAGGGATCATTTCCCACAGCTTCTCCGCATAGTAACTTTCAAAAAGATCTTCAGCCATAAAGTTCAATTGATGTTGCCATTGATCACGAGCCCGGTATCGCCCACATTGAAGTAGCGCCCGGCGCCCGGAGTTACGGCATATTGACCGAAATTTTTTCTATTAAGTAAAATACCATCTACTGCCACGGTTCCTTCCACATTGAGGATGGCTTCGAATAACTGACTTCTGAACAATGGCTGTCCAATACCGATGTGCTGCACTGAAAGCATACCGGTATCGGTATTGGTTAGCACCTGACGCAGCTGTTTGATCACATCCGTTTCAAAGTAGCGGTCGTCGATACGTACGGTGATAGCTACTCTGAGCGGTACAGCCTTTGCGGGCTCCACGATGATGGTTACAGTGGGATCAGATAAATTCCGTAATCGTTGAGAGAGCGCAGCTTGTATACCATCATCCCCGATATAAAATATATGCGCACAGGCAGTTTGCTTTTGTTGGCTCCATCGCCAATCAACCTGCACGGCTTTCACGCCCGGGAACGAAGCTGCTACCGCTTCCATATCCTTTAAAGAAACTACCCGCCCAAGGATCAGGGCAGAACGTGGCGCATTCTTTTTTATATCAGAGGCAGGCTCTGCATCGGCGCCGCCAAATGCAGGCGTCATATTCTTGACACTCTGCAATCCTTTTACAGGCTTCGATAACTGGTTCACGGCGCCAGCCGGCGGTACGGCCGCTTCCGCGCCAAAGTGATAATTGGCAATGATATTATCAGCTCCCGATGGCAGCCGTTGCCCGCGAATGCCATCACCAAAAGTCACGAGCGTTTCCCCTTCATCATTCTGACGAACGATATAGACCTGTTCATTTTCTTTTCTGCCATAGAAACTGTTAACCTCTGTCCATTGAATACCATTCACATGAATACTCAACGTATTCTTTACGCCATCATCATTGTCAGCTGTAGGAGACAGGTAATAGGTGAGCGGCTTCTTTTTTAACTTGAAAGTTTGATTGCTTAATGAGGCGTTTCCATTACCTAACTTTTCATTCACTACTTTCTCTCCACGGCGCGCAGTGATCACGTTGCCGTAGAGTGTTACGGGCAGTTGCAGAGCAGGTGTCCACGACACGCCCTGGCTGAGCGTAAGTTTCTTGGCGGCAAAGTTCAAAGCGCCTGTTGCTGCAGCCCCTCTTGTATTGACGTCCTGCAACAAGAAATCAGTCGCATTGATCTCATCAACAGGTCGCTCAACGAAGCCCTCTAAATACATCGGATCAGAAGCCGATAAACTGCTTTTCGGTTCGTCGATTACCCTGGCAGCCGGTTGCATGGCAAAATGTACAGTGATGCCGGCGCGCGTATTGTTGCCCCAGTTGATGGAACCGACTGATTTACGCGCAATATTATTAATGTCAGTATCCAGTGTTATTTCCGTCACGGAAATAGACATGCCGGGCAGGGTAAACTTGTTGCCGTTGATGGTCATCTCACTGTTGGCCGTGGGTTGGCGGCTCACTTCCTTTACCTGCGTGATCCTGAACCACCGAACCTCATTATTATAAGTAGCCAATATGTAGTCATTGGCCTTTAGCTGGGACAGTTGTTGTTCCAGCACCAGCGTGGTATTAGTTACTGAATCACTGGTACTATTTAAGGTCCACAGCTTGGCTGTCTGCGTAGGGATCAATAATTGAAGACTATTCAGGGCAACACCTGTAGTTAGTTTCGTAGGCGTGGTAAAGTTGATGCGGGTATATTGTTTCCTGTCATTACCGGTATACCTGGCCACTTGCTGCACCCGCAACCCTGTATTCCTGTTTTGGTTGGAGTAATCGATCAACAGCACCGCCGCATCTTCCTTAATGGTATAGGTAGGTGCAATGGTTAATTGCGAAGGATTGTTCTGTTGAACAGTGCCGGGATGGGGAGCCGCGATCTTCCACTTGTTGGTGAGTGGATGGATGATGGCCTCCTGGTCAAGTTCAAAAACCTGTGGCGGATTGCCATTGAAAGCCCCCGACCGGAAGGCAGTTCCCACAGGCAGTTTAAGCGGCAGCCTGCCATCCGCCAATGCCGCCAGTTGAACAGAAGAACCAACAGCTGGCCTTGGCCGGTAGCCAAGCAAAGCTACGAGTCGGCGGATATCGGGACGAAGCTGACTGGTTCTGATATAACTTTCGTTGGCAATCGCTTCGTCATAAAACGACAACACATCACATACATAAGCCCACATTTCCAGCAACATCAGACCGAGGTCGTCTTTGCCGCGTGCACGCCAGTTGGCAAGTGGGCTCACGTTCACCAAAACATTATTACTGTCGATGATCTCCACCTGCTCAGTTTGCAGCAAATACAACATCGCTCGCCTGAATTCAGGGAAGCTGGCAATCTGCCGCGGCAGGTGGTCCAGTCCGGCGCCGATTTTCAAAGGCAGGGGATGGACAAACTGATCACAAAGACAGTTGGGAGTATTCCCATCCTGCTTATTTCCACAATGAATACAACTCATAAGCCTCCGTGTGTGTAGAGTTTTAACGTTCCCCGCTCAGGATGAAGCGGGTCATTTTCTATGCGGATAATTACATTTTTGCCGGGGTCGTAAGAGTAAGCCTTGAACACGCGCCATCCAAACCAGCCACGCCGCCTGAAGCGGATCTGCTCAACCGCTTTTACGCCGGGCACTTCCTGTATGGCCGCTTCCAGTGAAGAACGCTCAAGCCAGGTGCCGAAGGTGAATCGGTAAGGAGAGAAATAGCCTTCCTGTGGCAACAATCCCTTTTTGCCCATCAGCGCTTCCATCACCCGCTCCTTTACTTCGCCGCCATAAGAGCTGCCATCCACACATATTTCTATTTCAAGATCGATATTGGCATAGCCGGGATCGGTTACATACACCTCACGTCCTGCTTGCCTGAAGCGATCCAGCTGATCTTGTAATTCTTTTCTTTCCTTACGCTCAAGTACCACTTTCCCTTTAGGATCAGCCGTCACAAAAGCGGTGAGCCAGCTGCCTGTCCAGCGAAAAGTGGCGCCGGCTTTTTGCACCCAGGGCAACCGTTCCGCTGCCTCGGCATAATCTTCAGGCCTTACGGCGCGATAGGTAACTGCGCGGAATGCTTCTGCTACTACTTGCCGTAGTTCTGTAGGCGTTTCGGGATCTACACCATTCACCGCTGCCAATGGATTCGTAACGGTGGCGGAGAATGGTAAAGTGGAAACGAAACGGTTGATGCTGCCCGATGACACATTACTGCTTTTGCCGCCACCGAGCCGGTAACGTACATAGTACACCGAATCATCATCAGGAACTTTGCCAAATTCACCATCGCCAAAGCGAATGGTAACGCCGTTATTGAAAGCATAATCACGATGCTCCACTTCCTTGCCAATCCGTTGATAACCCACTACACGTTGCCAGCTGCCATCGTCGAGCGTAAAGTGCAGGTCTTCCGAAAGAGAAGAGTTCACGCCGATCAGGCTTCTCTTATATGACCAGAATTCACCGGATGATATCCAGAAAGTGCCATCAAAGAAAAATCGCTCCAGCACCACTTCTGGTTTGGCATTCAAGGCAGTGGCGCCGAGGTATACGAGATTACTTTGCTGCGTGCCCGGCAAGGTATAGCGCGGAGCCGCGGTATCATCATGCCCCAGGCGGTGAACAGCCTCCTGCCCACCTAAGTTGATGAAGGCGTTCAATGCTGCGGTAGATAATCCGGCAGGTGTTTTATTGACGAGGAAATAACCGCCATAAGTTTTGCCGGCAGTGGCAGGCAACATATTGCCGCTGACAGTTAAAATAGTTAGATCGAATTCAAAAGCAAGTGCATGCTCCTGTTCCCACTGAATAAAAGTGATAGGTCCCGGAGCCAGCACAGGGTCGAGCGTATCGGTGATGGTAGTAAGACGAACCATTTGCTTGCGCACGGGCTGGCCTGGCGTGGTAGGATTGGTTTTAAGCAACACCCATTTGCCGGATGTTGCCTTGCCGGTAACCGGATCGGTGGCAAAATCATCAAACGGTAGATCGATAGCATGATGCCCTTCAAGGTATAAGCTGGTGGTGCCAACAGGCAAACACGTTTGGTCTTCATCCCACAAGTGAGGGAGCAATGTATTGCGCGCAGCATCTACTGTATATTGTTTAAGAGCCACCGTTTCGTTCAATCCATAACCCACTTCAAAATCGATACGCGCATCACCACTACTTAATGCATACACGGTTTCTCCCGCATCGATGAGGTGACTACCCGCGCCAATGATCAATTCCAGCCAGGCAAAAGCGCCAAGTCCATCGTGCATATGATAGTCCACCAACCTTGCATGCCTGCGTATTGACCTTCGTTGCGTAGCAGTTTCCAGATACCCTTCGCGGGCAACACGGTCCTGGTAATACGCCATCTCATCACCCACGGCACTCATCAATTCTGCCATCATGATCCCGGCATCAGCTTCCAGCCGGTCGGTCCAGTCAGGATAACGAAGAGAAGCAAAGTCGAGCAACGCCCGGCGGAAACTCCAGAAGTCACGCGCCAGGTAATCGACCGGATAGTCTATCATTTCATCCGGCGGACATTCATGATCCGGAGGAGCGCAATCAAGATCTGAAGGACAGTTAGCTTTGAAGCTAAAGCTTACATCATTATAGTAAGGATCTATTCGCGCATCTTCTATCTTCAATTTATACAACGTGAAATCGCCCGGCGACTTCGTCATGATCCGCAAAGTATCCTGTCCATCCACCACGATCCAGCTCAAAAGCGGCAACACTTCAATCTCCGGTAATCCTTCTGTAGTGCTATAGATAAGAATGTCTGAAGCATCGATGCTGCCCGGCAACGGGCTGGCCAGTGTGGTAGCCGGACGCAGGAAATAAATATCGAGTATGGTCTGACTGCTATCGACATTGATAAAGTCGATACCGGTAACCAGGTCCTGTGCTTTCAGGCTTGCTATCCTGTCGGGTGCGCTGCTCATATTGTCACTTCAAGATTAAGGTAACGGCGTTCCTGCCGTGCTTTAAGAATATAAACAATACTCACTTCCAGTTTTTCATTCACAGCAGTAGCCTTCACATCTATCACGTCGATCAGTGTGCCGATCCATCGTTGCAGCGATTGCGTGATCATCACCTGCGTCAGATTGGCGCTTACATCACTGTTCGGTGCAAACACCATTCTCATCAGCCCGCATCCAAAGTCGGGCCGGTTGATCCTTTCGCCCGGATTCGTAAACAATATCTGCTTGATCATTTGCTCCACGTGTTCGGCATAATCCGGTTCTTCGAGCAACCTGCCGAAACCTTCATCGATGCCGAAAGGGTAGTGTATACTGTGAATTTTCTGACTCATGTAATACGATAGTTTAATCGATTTGAGTAACGGTGCCGGTATCAGTGCCCGTGCCGGAATCGGTGACAGACACTTTAAAGTCGGTGGCATGCTGCTGCAGGTGCTTCACCACCCCCTGTGCCACCGCGGCAAACAACAACTTCATCTGGTCCATCGATTCAGGAAGCGGAATGTCACTGCCCATCACCAGCGGCCATTCAGTTTTGAATGACTCTATCATGGTGGCTGCCATACTATCGGCAAATCCGGAAGCGTCGAAATTAGTCCCTGCTTTCAGTGGCATGTATAAGTTGATTTACCCGGTGGTAACCTTGGTTGATAACAAAGAAGGCGTAGCGGGAGGCATGATAGCTACGGGCGGTGCAGGCGTGATGGGCACTGCCCCCAATGCCAGCTCTCCGGGATGCATATGAGCATTGAATATCTGCACCAGCTGATTGAGGTATTGCAACAAGTTGTCGCCGAATACTAACGGATGCGTGGAGTTTTCCACGAGTTCTATCTGTGGCGCCTCCACTACTATTTTAAGATTAGCCTGCATACGTATCTTGCCTGCCTGCACATCCAGCGTAATGATATTCTGACCATTCTCATCACTGACAGTGATCACTTCACTATCGTCGTTGAAAGAGATCATCAATCCCTTTTCACTGCGGATGATGCGTAAGGGCGGTGTTGCTTGCGTACCCTGCTCGTCTACCGGCAATTGATCATCCGACCAATAACCACCTGTCCAGATGGCATAAGCCGGGTCACCACCCTCAAACTCCACCCACACACCTGCATCAGGTTCTGGTATTAAGTAAGTGCCGGTCTTGTTGCCGGTGTACGGCACACAGGGCATTGCCCACACTTCCTGGTCGTGCAACACAGCAGGCACACTCACCTTGATCCTGCCCCGGTTGGTAGGATCAAGGTTGTCTTTGACAATACCCCTGTATTTGCCAAAAAAACGATTCCGGATATAATTTAAAACCTGATCGAGGTCCTGTGTACTCATGAGGATGATTCGGTAAGTTAAAAGATAGACGCTGCCATGCCACTGGCCGATGCCATTTCAACACCCCAGGCATTTCGGGCCAGTTCCAGTTCCATGACGTGCGCAGAAGCATTGATGATATGCTTTACGCCGGTTACATAATATTTGCCACCATAGCGGCTGCCGGCACCCACCATATTCACCAGCGTATGAAAACGGATCAGTTTATTGCACAAGCGATGAACACTGGTTCTGCACGTGGCATTGATGAACCATTGTGCATCCCGCAGCGCCCCCTCACTTCTTGCCTGCATGGCGCCGGCATCATCTACAGTAGGAGCGAGGTGAACAGTTTGCGCAGTGTCGCCGGCCGCCGTAGCCAGCGTGTCAGTACCGAGCGCAGGATCATCGAGGCTCACGTTGCTGCCGATGATCTCGCGCGTGCGAAGATTTACCTGTAGCCCCTCCGTCTGCGTTGGTCGCCGCGTATCGGCATTCAATCGCAGCGCTTCGATATTGTTATTCTCTGCATTCACGATGAGGTCTGCTGTTGGATTGCCCAATAAACTCTTTGGTTTGAAATGGCCGGTACTTTGCCCGGCCTCATCCACGGTAATCCAGAAGTGATAACCATTCCTGCGCGCAAGCGTTTTGATGACACTGAGATTTGATTCACGTTGCACATGGCTATGGTTGTTTTCATCATACGTAGAGGAAGGCGTAGCTTCTACATCGGCAGTCATGGCAGGATAGCTGGAAATGATCTGCGTCACGATATCGGCATCCGTACCGGAGTCGGTCACCCTGAATTGTACAGTATGGTCCATCACATAACCAAAATCTTCACCCTCCACTTTGATCCAGGAGCCCGCGCCTCCATGCTGTAAGTTCGAATCCTGCTGCAACACAGGGCCTTTTACCAGGCAGGCCAATCCATTGTCAGTTTGCGCCAACACACTTAAGATGGTCCCATTGGTAGTAATACTTTGTAGCGATTGCGCAATGTCGCCATCACACACATCCACTACAAAATGCAATTTGTAATGCGTGTTCTCGTCCATCTTCTCATACACCTCCACCTCGCTCACCATCTGCGTTAAAGCATCATGCGGCTGGTCGTTTACACAGATCAGTATATTCAGGCCCATGGATTATCTTTTATTAGGGATAGCAACTTCAGTCAGTTCACTCAATGTTTCAGAAAGCATTACATCATTGATAGAAGCAATGCGCCAGAACATAGTAGCATTATTGAGATAGCGTCCTGCGAGGTGATCCGTTTTCTGTCCCTTTTTCAACAAATGGAATCCCATAAGAGACTGTACCGGTGCTGCAGGTACAGCTACCACCTTTACCGTGCGCCCCCTTTTATCCTTTTGTTCATACTGAACAACATTTTTATAACGGCTTGCGTCATCGAACATAAATGCAGTTTTAGATAACGTAAATAAGATATCAGAAAGGAAGCATGCCGAGAATAGACTCTACACTGTTGGCCATGTTGGCAGCAGCAAGCACTTCCTTTTGCTTCCGGGTAAATTTGAAAGCTGCGATAGCAAGGTCTTCACTGAGCTTCCGGTTACACTGCGGGAAGTCTTTAGGCGTAAGGATTTTCAATCCGATACTCACCTTGGCACGGATGGGATAGAGCAGGGGAGAGTACGCCTGTTCTTCCACGGAAAATGAGGTCACCCGGACGGGCACGATCCTGCCCGGCCCCCATACAAACATCACCACAGGAACGGTGCCGCGGGGCACGGGTTGAGCCCCGCCACCACCGCCCAATGCGCCAGATACGCCGCCGCCAATACCACCGCCATCGCCCACGCTGGCGCCTACACTCAAAGAGCCGGTAATGGAACCAAGCAATCCACCCAGCAAACTATCACCCTGTGGATACAACAACATTTCCATGGCGGCAATACGGTCGGCCACGCCGGATATGAAAGCCACAGGGTGGGAGGCTGGCTTCTCCAAAGCATCCGCTGCGTCCAGCTCGAGCGCCAGCGTAAATGTTTCCGGTGGGTCCATGGGCTGTGCAGTGTGCGCAGTATCTGCGGCAGAAGATTCACCACTGCCGCCATTGCCCGGGCTCCATACTTCCAGCGAGCGCGTCATGCTCTCGGGGTTGTATTGAAACACGATCACATTAGGGATCGGTCCGATAAAACGCTCAGAGAATTCGATCAACGCACCTTTAAGCAACCTGGGAGAACGTGAATAATTCGACATAGTATCAATAACTTATTATTGGATGTAATCATCGATCTTTTTACTGTTGAAAGTATCCTTATACTTCCTGTTAGGTATTGATTTCAATTCAGGAAGATTGAAAAATATACTCGCGATAGTATCATTGAAGTTTAAGATCCTGTCCCGCGATAAATTAGAGACCCTTTTATCCCGGTCTGTAGCATGCAGCTTTCCAAGATCTTCCTGCAATGCCTTAGCCCAGAATAAAGCCACCTCCCTGTTATGAACGTTACTATTGACCTTTTGGAGGTCCTGGATCAATAACTCGACCTGCGCAATATATTCACGTCCTTTTGCTGGGATCACCTCGACCTCTTTTGCACTGCGGGAACGGTTACGGACCGGTTGTGCTGGCTTGCTGGAACCTGATTGATCCTGTAAGAATTGGTCAGGATGTCCGGTTGCCCTGATAGTTATATCGATCTCCGAAGCATCGGGCGTTTTATTAGCCGGGTTTTTAATAGTCACCTCCGCAAGTAAAATACTTTGCTCCTGCACGCCAGGTTTGGAGGCAAGCACTTCATATTTCACCGATTTCAAGTAAGGCTTGCCATTGATTTCTGCCCTTTCAATTCTCACAACAAGTCTCATCTGCGCATTCGGGTCCTGGTTCTTTCTCAATGCATCGATATGCCCTTCGAATATATCCTTTTGAACCCTTTGATTCACGGTAATAGCGGCATTGGCAATCGCTTGCGGGCTCTCTACACTGGTAATGGGGCCAATGCCATGCGCCAGCTCCATACCGGGCTCATTCAAACCCTTTGAACTATAATAAGCCTGGTAGTCGGCACGTATGCCTTGATCAGCATACAGCCGCGCTTCCAATTCGAAAATATCGTCACTGATCCGTGTGGTGCGGCTAACGCGCCCGGCTTCGTCTTCGTAATAGCGCGTTTTGCCAACCTGTGGGTCTGTAAAAAAATCCGCATCGCCTTTTTTTAAAGGGTTGTCTGCAGTAGACCCTTTGGCGAGTGTGTTGCCGGAGGCAATAGAAGTATCCTTCGCCGGCTTTAGGCTGCCCAGGTTCTTGGTGTGCTCTGCAATCTGCTTTTCATACTCGGCAATATCATTGTTTATCTTTTCCAGCGCCTGTTTCCTTGCAGCTTCCGCTTTTTCATCTCCTTTCTGCAGATCCGGATTCTTTAGCGCATCAGCTAGCCCGGTTTCCATATTGGTTTGTAGATTGCGCAACCCAGCGATCATTTCATTGAGCTTGGTAATCTCGTTAGTCGCTATAAAATGCTCACTGCCATATTTACCCGGCCCCTTGCCGGTTACCAGGAAATTTATATAATCGATCAGCTTACGCAAACTGCCAAGGGCGCCTTCATACTTTTGTAAAGTGGCTAATGTGTTTATGTGCCCTTCTACGATCTTTGGCGTTACCTGGGGGCCAACTTCCAGCACAAGCATGTTGTCACGATACCGCGCCCTTGCTGCATTACCCTTCAGCTCAGGATTATGAATAACTTCAGGAGTGTACTGCAGGTTAGTATCCTTTGCCTTGGCGGCGCTGCCCAATACATCCTGCAAGCCCTGGAATTCCGTTTCACTATAAGGGCCTCGCTTTTTTGCAGGATCGGGATTGCCCTCTCCGGCGGCTGTGTTCATATGGCCGCTGCTATAATGCTGTTTTAATTTACCGCCCAGGTTTTGCAAAACGGAACTCATCAATCCGGCCATTTGAGTTCTTGCATCCTTGTTGCTCATCTGGCCAAGCTTTACCTTCTCTTGTATCGTGGCAAATTGATCCATAATAGAGATGTTGCCATGCACTTCGCTCACCGCATTCAGTACGTCCTCGCTGACAGTCGCTATGTCTTTTATCTTTTTTAGTTGCGCTTCCGTCAGCAGGAAGAACTTCCCATACTTCTCAAAATAGCGAAGCTTGCTGCCAATGGCCTGAATCTGGCCTGCAGCTTTTCCCAGGAACATAGTGGCCGAAAGCAGTATCTGCACCATATCGCCAATGATCTGGCTATCTTTCCAGGAGAATGTGTTATCCGAAATACGTTTCGCAATCCGATCAGCGGCAAGGCCGGCAGTTAATGCGGCGCCTACAACAACCAGTGCAGGATTGGTAACCACCAGGCCGATCATGGCTATTGTTTCCGCCAGCCTTTCAAGGTTCATTTTGGCAGTCGTCCAGTCATGCGTTCTGATCTGTATCTGCTTCACCCTTTCTTCTTCCGTGAGGTTGTCCTTGAACCAGCCCACGTTTGGCAGTCGGATACTTAATATACCTCCACCATACTCTGCAGCCAATACGCTCGAGTATGCGGTAAGCGCATTCTCCAATGCTCCACTTTCCGAACTGGCGTATCCCTTCTCTTCATGGCTCTGATCAGTAGTGACATCAGAAACGTAAAAATAATATTGCATTCCTTTGCTCACTGGCTCAGTGATCTGTAGCATGAGCGGGTATTGCTGTCCTGTTACGCTGCTCACCAATACAGCTTCCGCACTGTGGTAAGTATGTTCCTGATTCCTTTTTTTGAGTAATGCAAGCTGTGCTTTAACCTGATCGATTTGCCTTTGGACTTCCCGTATGATACCTTGACCGATGTCGAATTGCAGCATAAAATCATACTTCTTCTCGAGCTCCTTTTTCCGCTCCTCCAGCTGCGCTATATTAGCCTCAAAAAGACCGGCATAGTCTCCTCCGACATAGAGTTCAAGGTTTTTAACTTTTTCCCTCAGTAATTTTAGCTGCTCCGGATCTACCTGATCTTGCGGCATAGCCTCCAGGAAAGCAAGGTTGAACCTCAGATCTTCCAGTTGTTTAGACGGCTTGTCCAATGCTTCCCGGGAGATTTCAGCAGTGTCCTGCACCTTGATGATCTTGGTAGCCACACTGGGCACCCGGATAACTTCACCCTTACTGGTTTTTATGCGTGCAATACAACGCGCTATATACACACCCTTTTTAGTCCAGTGTACAGAACGCTCTTCGTCATCAGCTACAAAATCTGCACCGGCACCCAGTGTCACTTTGCCCAGGGTGAATAAGGCATCCAGTCCATACAATTGCTTGTTTAGCTCATTAGCTACCACATCGAGATAACGCCCTTCATTGAGCGCCTTCTCTTCATCCGCACTGATATCTTTTTTTCGTTGTTTGAGTTCTTCCAGCGCCCTGTCGAAATCGCCCCCTACATGGTCCATCTTCTCACTCACTACACCCTCATTGTCGTCTCCGGCCAACGGCCTGGTTTCGATGGCCGACTGTGCATCAGCGAGCGCTTTTTTACCCTCGTTTTTCTCCATTTCACTTTGCCGCTCGTATAGATCGGTGATGTCCCAGATCTCCCAGCGGTATTCTTTCGTGGCCATCGCTTCAGTGATCTGGCCAAGGATGTGGTGGCTTACATTTTCCCATTTAAGCCTCATAGCCATAGTGCCCGTACCATTTACCGGCTGCTGATCTTCAGCTATTATTTCAGCAGGCAAAGCAGGCAACTGGTATTTGATAGGTTTACCGTCCTCACTTTCCAAAGAAGAGGTCAGACTTTCATCATAATTGGCAACCGCTTTATGTTCAGGATCATTAGGATCATCCGGGCTGCGCTTCGCCAGGCTTTTGGCAACACTGATAATACGTTCGTAGTAGAAATCGGCCCCGGCCTCTTTTTGTGTGTCGTCCAGGTAGCCTTTAAACTCAGTGGCCATTATCCAGGAATTATATCCATTCTCCCGTACTTGGATGATCTCCCGGTTCTCTTTATCCTTGATGAACTGCAGTTCGTCTGGTACAGCATCTTCCGGCAAGGTAAGTTGTGTGGCCTCGAACTTGCCGGTATAAGAGCCGGCTGTTCGGCCATTTCCTTTCACCAGTTGTTGCACTTCGCTAAACCATTTGGAAATACCTCCCCAATTGGTAGGAGCGGGCTTCGGAGGAGGCGTTTTGGGTGTAACAGGTGTTTCTTTCTTCTTTTGTTCTTCCTCTTCTTGCGGAATGATACGGTACGTGATTAGAACATTTTGCCGGAGGCCGTCTACCGTTTTGTCCTTTTTTTCAACATACTTCTTTAGCTCCTCTATATACTTTTGTTGACTGGTATCCTTCGGAATAAAAATAAATTGGAATCCGTCAAAGTCCGAATCATCTGCATCATAGAAAGAGCCATCGCCGTCTAAAGTAACGCGCAGGAAGAAAGCATCTCCATCCTCCAAATCTGCATTTATGGCACCTATAGCACTATACAGCCCCTCCATCTCCATGGTGTCCTGGCTTGTTTTGATAACCAATCTCCCTTTGTTTGTGTAATAATTACCCTCACCTCCAAGATCACTGGCATCTTTAACCGGAAACTTATTGGTCACCCACATCTCAAGCGTTTCTATACCACCCGCTTTCTCGAAATACAACTGAGTATTAGGCTGGCGCTGAACAATCCCTGCATTACCGACCCCGCCAGAAGACTGCTGCACCACATGCGTCAGCTCATGCGCCAGCAATTGCTCCCCCGCATGCGAATGCGGATTATATTGCCCGGCATTGAAATAAATATCCTGTCCGGTAGTGAAAGCCTTTGCATTCCACTGCTCGTTCAGTCCCGTAGCTTCGGCACCACTATGCACTTTTACTCCACTGAGATCTGCGTTGAAAAAGCCTTCCATGTTAGCTTGCGTAGCTGTATCGAGTGCGCTGCCACCAGAAGGCGCAGCCATTTGTTGATGACCGGATAAAGATGGTGCAGGCACACTAAGCTGTTGGGATTGACTGCCGGAAAGCGGTGTGACTTGTTGAGTTGCACCAGTACCGCCTCCCACAACTTGCGCAGCCATGGCATCAGCCTCCTGTTCATGTACATTGGAAACTGTATCCTTGAATTGCTTGAACTGCACCGGAAAACGATTAGTAGTATAAGTAGTGAGCTGTGTGCTAAAATCAGGCGTAGCATTTAATGCGGTGATCAGTGCATTTTGATCGGCTGTTCGGGCAGTACCCAGGCTTTCCAGCAACAACACCGCCATGGCATACCTTACCAGTGGGTGAACCGCAGTGCCCGAAGGCATGGAGTAAAGGTACATGCTCCCGGTAATATGCTGGCGAACCCTCGCAGACGCCATCGCATCGGCAACAATGATCCCGCTGCTCGCTGCACTGGGCCCATAAAACCGATAGATGATACCCAACGCGGTTACATTGGCAGCCACCGTAGCATCATTCAGCGTAGCATTCAACAACGCCTGTCGGTCACCTGCCGCAGCAGCCTGCACCCTGGTGTTGAGGGCGTTCATAACACCCACCAGTCGCTGACATCCCCTGTCAAAATCTTGCGTGCGCTGGTAATAATGCACGT
This sequence comes from Paraflavitalea sp., assembly GCF_059502485.1. Lineage (NCBI taxonomy): Bacteria > Pseudomonadati > Bacteroidota > Chitinophagia > Chitinophagales > Chitinophagaceae > Paraflavitalea > Paraflavitalea sp. The sequence continues at coordinate 746,564 of NZ_JCACET010000011.1, read as the reverse complement.
AAGCATCTCGTCCTCTTTCTTCCTCACTTCTGGTATCACTGGGCCCGCTCACTGGCTCCGTTTGGAACCCCCACGAAGCACTGGCCTGGTATCGCTCCCAGGCGCCACTCCTGAAACTGCGGTCTGTATCGCCGGTAGTGCCGAGGTCGATGGCCACAGAAGGCGTAATTCCAAAGCCCCTGCTGAAAACACCACTGTATGCCTGCGCAACAGTCGTCATCCAGTCGCCGGTATTAGGACCGGTAATAGCATCATTATTGACGAGGTAATGCGTGTTGTCATCTTGGTTCTCGATCAATAGCGTCACGTGCTCTGGCATGGAAACCAGTTTGAACGAAAGGTTCAGCCGTGGTGTGGCGCCACGTCCCATCCTGAATATTTCATAAGCAGTGGTCAGTGCATAAACACCGCAATCACGAACACTTCGTCCAAGCAGGTCGGTGGGGAAATTAGTATCGAGATAACTACGCCCGAAGTCGCGGATGTTATATTCAGTGTGAACAGTAAAATGATGTAAGTATCTTTCTATGGTACGTATGGTGGAAGTTAGCGCAGCCCCACTGTTGCTACCTGTAGAGTTGTGTGCATATACCATTTGCCAGATACGTATACGTGTATCCAGCGATGTCATATCGATCACGCCGGTTGGAAACGCACTTCTGATAGCAGGTATAGCCAGTAAGTCATTCAGCAACTGAGCTTGCCCTTCCATGTCATTCACAATACGTTCAAAGCTGGAATGATAGTGCGGGAAAAAACCAAGTTCACTCGGAGTGGCTGTGCCGGGCAGTGGCGTTACCACTTCCTGCTCACCATTGTTTCCGTAGATAACATAACCAACACTACCTCTTTCATTGAATGACTCTGCGCTGTACATAGTAAGCCCTTCGCCGGATAATAACAGGTTATTCGTACGCAGAAAAGCCATGAAGTTCGTATGCTGGTTGCCCATCTCGGTAGCAAGCGTTGCATCACCGGCAAGAATGGCTTCCCGCTGTAGCCGCAGGAACGTGGTCAGGTCCTGGCGCAAAGCGGCATAAACCGAACCCATAGCAGAATAGCCGAAGACACTGCGAAGAGAAGCCCCCAACTGACCCAGATAAAATATTCCCTCCATTTCCCGCCGCCTTTGCCGGGGCGTAAGACCTGGCGAAATACTATCCATGCGTTGCCGGAGATCTTCATCGGAAGATGGTTGATTCCGGCTGTTCTCAAAACTTAATTCCATCTGGTCATACAGTACAATAATACCCAGTATGCTGAAAGCAGTAGGCCAATCCTGCCGGCGGGCCGCTTGCACCCCTTCCTCACGTACCTGGTCGATGTAGTACGACTCCATGAACTCGTGCGGAGAAGGATGTATCGAAACATACCTGATCCAGAAGAAGTCTTCACAACGTTGCAACACCTGCAAGCCCTCAGTCATGCGTCCGTTACGCATCAGGTAAACAGACAACTCCAACCCAAATCGGTTTAAGTCATCCAGATCGATATGCATGCCGGCAAGCCGCACAGCCAGCCGCAATGCCTCATCCCGGCGGAAATTCCTTTGCGCTTCCTCAAATTGAGTCCACACCTGCCTGGAAGTTTCTATAGGCGGCAGTATAAGCTCATCCCGTTGTATCAGGTGCAGCCCATTTCGTTGCTGCAACACATGTGTAAGCTCATGCGCCAGCAACTTTTTACCTTCCGGCGTATCCGTTGAATACGCTCCCTTATTAAAAAGTATCTTATTGTTATAAGTAAAAGCCCTTGCCTGTATCGATTTGCTCAGATCAGCAGCTTGCTCGTCGGCAAAGATCCTCACATCCGAAAAGTCAGCCCCAAACAATTGCTCCATCGTTTCCCGGGTGCTGTCCGGAAGCGGGCTGCCGCCGGTCACGCTATTCAGTCCGGTAACGAATGAATCAGAAACCGGTAAATCATAGTTGCCCGTTTCCCCTTTGCGCATGATGCGCTGATTATGGCCGCCAGGCGCAGCCTTGTCAGCAGAAGGTTGAAATGATTTGCCGATCAGGCCGGTGGTAGGCGTAGCAGTCTTCTTAAGGTCATTTTCCGCGGCGATCACTTTTTCTGCCATAGCATCCGCCTCCTGCTCATATTGGTCACCAGGTTGATTCACTTCCAGCTTGGCCTGAATATTCTTGGCCTTGCCAGCAGTGACAACCTGTTTATTCCCAACTTTGTTATGAGAAGAGAATTGACCCATGGATTACAAAGAATACATTTTTATCTGCCGTATGATCTGCTCGGCAACAGCCTCAGCCATAGAGATACCCGGAGCAATAGACGATTCATTTATTTTCACCTGCAGTTCGAATACGTTGCATTGCGTGATATCAGTTGGTAACGCATTCGCAACACGCTGCGCCACCTCCACGCCAAACCGGCTGGCTTCATCTTCCGCCATGCCCGGCACACGCAATACCATTTCATCGATCTGGATCATGAATAAAACCAGTTGAAGTGCTGTTGAAGCTCTTTGTTCATGCTTTTTCCTTCCTTCACCAATTCCCGTTCCACGGCACGCAACAAATGCGAAGTATGTAAAGCCGCTTTTTCTTTCCTCGTCATGAAGATGGCCGATAAAACGGCCTGTTTGATCTGCGCCCCTGTCATTTCCAGCAACTCGGAAAATACCCGTAGGTCACCATGCAACATCAGCACGGCTCTGTCACCTGCAAGCTGCTGAATGATGGAACGCCACAATTGAAGACGTTGAGAAGAATCGGGCTTCTGAAAATCTACCACATAACGGAACCGGCGTATAAAAGCAGGATCTACATTCGATTTCCGGTTGCTCGATAAAATAACGATGCCGGGGTATTGCTCGATGGCCTGCAATAAGTAATTCGTGTCTGTATTGGCATACCGGTCATTCGCATCCTTCACGTCCGTTCTTTTGCCAAACAATGCGTCCGCCTCATCAAACAACAACACAATATCCATCGACCTGGCCTGCGATAAGATGCGCTCCAGGTTTTTCGAACTTTCACCGATGTACTTGCTCACAACAGCCGATAAGTCCACCCTAAAAAGATCGAGCTTAAGCGTGGAAGCGATCACCTGCGCAGCCATGGTCTTGCCGGTACCCGGGCTGCCGGTAAATAAAGCGATCAGGCTTCGTCCCTGCGGGAAAAGCCGTTGCGCCGCAAACTGCTCCCAGAAATGGACCCGTTCAGTAGCTTCAAAAGTAAAGTCCTCGATGGTGTCCTTTACAGTATCACTCACTACAAGGTCATCCCATGTAAAAGAACCATTATTAAGTTGAGCCAGTTTTCCAAGACGATGCGCAGCATCCTGCTTCAAAGCTTCGTAAGCCTCAGCGATAGAGTTACACTTTTTACGCCCCAGCGAAACGATCTGTCCAACGGTAGATTGATACTTCTCCACCATTTCATGCAGTTCCCCCGGAGGCCAGGTCATAGATTGCGGCACCCATTGCTTCCACAAAGACATCCTTTCATCAAACTTGATGACAGGGATCTCCACCCGTATATCGATGAACGATGGATCAGGAGGAAGATGATTGCCCAATGAGCCAATGAAAAATTGCAACGCAAATGAATCAATAGTAGTAGAAGGAATTATTTCTTCTCCGTCCGACCGGTACCAGGCCGGAACAGTATTAGTGAGAAATGCATATCGTTGAGCCTGCAGATAAAGCAGTTGCTGGCGATGCTCGGCTGCCTGATTTATATCGATACCGATCAGCCCAAAGCCCAGCGATTGACAAACAATAGCGGCAAAGGTTTTTCTGCCGGAACCTTCCGCGCCGGTCACGTGAACACGCACCCGTTGATGCCTGTCTTCAGATAGTATCCGCTTTACATGCTCAACCGTTTTCTTTATAGGCCAGTCAGCGAGCGCTTGCTGCGGAGCCTGCAACTTGGCTGCAGCGGATAACGGCTCGCCCATATCATTATACCCCAATAACCAGTTCTTGATAAATGGATCACACTCTATACGGTCAGGCTCGCCATTACTGCCAGCTATTTCCCTGATCAGGCTCCAGGCCCGCAAAGGAGAAGCCGGACGAAACCAGCCGGGCTGCCTGTGATCAAACAATTTAGATACGAGTGTTTCTGTCACATAGCTTCTGCCACTATGGTCCTGCATATACATAAACACCTTGCCAAGATCGGGGTCGATGGCGAGCGCAAAACAAGTTTGCAAAAGATGCAGTTCAGCTTGATCCAGTCCAAATATCCGCGCAAGCATCAGCAGCCTCGATCCGGTAACCGAAGCAAGCGCACTGTCTGTTGCACGGATGGCTTTGCCCAGTTCCTGCATCGCCGGGTCCTGCTCCATCCATTGCTGTTCACGAACAGGATCATCTATCTGGGCCAGGTAACCATCCACTTCAATATGAGCTGTAAATTCCCTGTTCCCGTTTTGTAGCGTTTCCGCCCATATCTTCCGGAGCCAGGCAATACGCCGGCGCGAAAGCAGCCGTATCTTTTGCAACACGAGATGCTGCTCCGTTACCGGCTCTGCTGCACGATTGGAATTGACAATTTGGTCTATGATGTCGATCACGTTGATGAATATTTTATAAGCCTGTTATCCAGTTGGGGGCCGATTCCACGCCGTTGATGAGTATTCTTACAGGCACAAGTCCGGTAGCAAGTACCGCCGGCGCCCTTAACTCCACGACGTTGGCAGCCGTTATTTTAAATTCACCGGGATTGAGCGCGCCACCAGGTCTGTACAACAACTGGTCTTCACCTAAAAACACCTGCACATCTCCCGGCAATAAGTCAGGGTGCTGCACAATGTATACGTTCACGATGAACGTGTCCCCACCGACGCCCGCAGCGGGAGCCACGCTGTTGATGCGCGGCGCAACGAGAAAAGGAAATTGATTCGAGTTTTGAACAAAAGTTTTGATGCCGGCCGAAGTAGCACGGGTAACTGTTAAAGATACCTGTGCTCCATACAGGCCAGGCAATATATCGACGGGAGTTAAAGCCGTTTTTAGCGTTGCATTTTCCCGTACGGTGGCCGCTATGGTATGATCGGCCGTCCGTACAAGTTGCCAATCCACAGCATTGGCAACAGCAGGCTCTGCCCAGCGTGGATGGAGGATGAGTAATTCAAATGTGCCGCCACCGAGTCCGGTACCTTTTAGCAACAACTTACTGAGTTCCGTAGCAGGCAATGCATTCGCAGGAGTCACCTGAGCCGGAGAAGCGAACACCTGCCTTGGAGTGATTTCTCCAGGCACGGTATACACGATCACCGATTCGCTGCTGGTAAGCTGTGGCAGGTTGATGGGGAAAACATAATTGCCATACGTCAACACGCGACCCGCATATGATTTCGGCTTCTCTGGCTCGAGGAAAATAGCCGACACTTCATAATAAGCAGAGAGCCTTACGGGCGATTCAGCCGCTGCCCAGTACTGAACCGATTCACTGGGCGTAAGCGTTTGCAGTGTGATCTTGATATTTATTTTCTTGCCACCCGGATTGGTGGAAGTGAGCACAGGATGATCATGCAGCGTTTTCATGGCAACAGACATCAGCCGCTGCTCTTCATAAGCATCCTCCTGCTCACCCTCTCGCCAGTTGGCCGAGAGCTGGTAAAACAAGTTTAAAGCCATGGGTGTATAACTCACGGCCGGACTGTCTTTGCCCGGGGCAGGGTAATTTTTATAATGCGCACTTTCCTGCACATGAAATAAATAAAAACCAACGCCCAGCTCAGTATTGCGCAGCAACTCGGGCAACACCCTTACAGTAAGCCCCGGATCGATGGCATTTTGCAATAAAGTGACGATCGTTCTGGTGATCTCTGTTAAAGAAGTATAATCCATATCATAATTGACCCAGCCCGAAACCAAACTTACTGCGTGGAGTAGAAGTAGGCGAAGGCTGAGACTTTATCACCTGGTTAATGATTTTGTTCACCGGTTTTTGAGCCGGCACGATCTCTACAGTGATCTTGCCGATCACCAGAGAAGGCAACGGTTTTTCTTTTTGTAGAGGCTCTGGAGATTCCATCGGCACAGGAGGCTGAAGGAACACGGGCGCTGCCGTAGCCTGATTAGGGGAAAGAGCAGGAGAGAGCGAAACCTTCTCCTGTATGGACTCGATGGGTTGTAGTAAAACAATGGGTTGCTGTTGAGAAGCTTCTCCTTCAATCACCCCTTGCTGAATAGGCTTGATCGTTGTCTGGTCTGTCGCTTGTTGTGCGCCTGCCGTTTTTACGGACGGATGGATTGTATCAGGTGTTAGGGGAACCTTACGCTCCAACGCTGCACCAGTTCTGTCAGTAGCAGGTTGAGGAGTTGTTGCGCCCTTATGGTAAACATTCCCTGGTGAGCCCTGATTACGCTCGATGTATTTCGAAAGATACACAGGCTTTATAAAAGGAGAAGCGGTGGCATCAGTGATATTCTCTTTCACGGGTTGCACCTGTCCTGGTACATCCTTTCCCATACGCGAAGAAATACTCGATGCCGAGCGGCTATCTTCCCTGGGTTGAGCAGTGTCCATTGTATCAGGGGCAGATCGATCGAACGGATCATCCAACACCTTCTCGATAGGTGAATGAGCAGGAGCCAGCATGGGCTGATCACTCACCACATTGCGTGCAGCTATTTGAGCAAAATAATTACCCATGCATTTAAAGTTCAGATTCGATCAGGAGAACATATTGCTTCCGCAGATGACGAGGCAGGTTGAGAATAGTATCAGCACTCCAGTGATACTTGCTCGCAATGCGATGCACCTCCCTGATGAGCTGCGGATATTCCTGCTTCAACCGGGTGAGGAAGAAAGTTTGAATATCGAAATGCACCTCCTGGTCTGTGCCACACTCGGGACAGTGCGCCTGCATGGCAAGATTCAGCACGGGTGCTATCTCAGCCATTTTTTCCTGCACCAATCCACCGATCTTTTTAATATCCCCTTTTATCAGGCACCTCGAGAGCAAAAAGTCTTCAGCCGTTGTCTCCGAAAATTCAGTCAACAACAACTCGTCTGCGCCGGTGGGCAAACGGAAGCGTCCGTCCTGATCTATTTCATAAACACCTTCAGACGACCCGGCAGCCGACAACTGGTAATGATCGAGTAAAGAAGATAATGAAAAGTCAAGATCGAACGGCGACCCGCAATGCCGGCACGTAAGCGTACTTTGAATTGTATTGCCATACATAGACATGTACAACGCAGCGAAGATCCTGTCGCGGTCGGCAGTAACGATATCCGCCACCTTGAAAGTGCCGGTCGTCACTTCTGGGTTCACCCGGTGAACGATGTTCTCCAGCAACGACAAGGCCGTCCGGGTGGAAACATCTTCCACCAACATTTCATCGGACCCCCGCAATGGATGCAGGAAAAGGCCAGTGGCGTTATGAGTTAGCCGTAACGGCACGAAAATATTGCCCATGATAAGAGTTGACTATTGGCCGGTTATTTTTGAGTAGGCTCAGGTACCTCGACGTCGCGTTCCCATCCTTCATTCTGCAACACGATCTGTTCGAACAATACAGCATTGGCATTCGCATCGAGCGCGTCGAGCGCCTGGTAGCTCGATACCCAGCAACGATAGATCTTGTAAGCCTTTGCCACCTGGCCAGCTTCATTGAGCAATTCAATGATGATATCTTTCCGGAAGTCCTTCAGGGAAATAACACTATCCCCCTCCACACTCCATATCTTTTTAGCCCAGTTCTCAAACTCCGGATCATGCGTCACACCACGATCGAGCGTGATAGGCTCGAATTTCCAGGTGCCGGGATTTACCCGCACGGTACTTGGATCACCACCTTCCCGGTGCGTGATAGGTTCGGTGGATTGTTTGAGCGCCGATACTTTACTGATGCCTGCCACATACCTGCCATCCCATTTCACACGAAACTTGAAATTCTTGTAAGGGTCATAGCGATAAGCATTGACCACAAATTGCGGAACTGCCATAGATGATTGATTTTAGAAGTTAAACCTGGATTTGACCTGTCATTTGCTGCAGGTATAATACCACGAACTCGGCTGGTTTCAGCGGAGCGAAACCTACCCACACATTCACAACACCAAGGTTGATGTCGTTCTGCGTAGTCGTTTCACTGTCACACTTCACGAAATAAGCTTCCTGTTTGGTCGCCCCCTGAAAAGCTCCCTGACGGAACAGATCGTGCATGAACGCTCCGACGTTAAGCCGTATCTGCGACCACAAAGGTTCATCATTGGGCTCAAACACTACCCATTTCAAACCGCGGTACAAACTTTCTTCGATGAATAAAGCCGTGCGGCGTATAGGAACATACTTGTATTCACTGCCGAAATCATCATCACCGTCCATAGTCCTGGCGCCCCAGCTCACAATACCATTGGGGAATATTCGGAGCGTATTCACCGCTCTTGGGTTCAACACACCATTCTCTCCATCAGAAAAGCGATACTCCAAACCATTGATACCCCTGATATCAGCTTCTGTACCCGCAGGTGCTTTCCACACACCACGGCTGGAATCGATACGCGCCATCAGGCCGGCAATAGCGCCACTGGGGCCTACTTCTACCGGCGTATCATTTTCATTCACGATAAGCTTGGGATAATATACCGCGCTGTGATCACTTACGAGACCGGTGCGCAGCGTACTAACCCCTACAAGATTGTTGGTGGCTATTTGAACAGTAGTCCAGCTATCTTCAGGGTCCATCAATAAAAAGGCCCGCTTCTGCTGACAGAATACACTGGCATTGCCCCAAAGACTTCTCAAAGTGGCGCCAGTATTGTTCCTGGTCAATACCATCAGGTTAAACAAATCAACCTCTTTATCGATGATGATATATGCACTATCATAATCGGTGGTCGCCAGCGCAACACCATCACCGCCTGTTGTAAGTGCAGCAGGAACGGGTGGCGGACCGGCGGGCGTTATAGCCGGACGGTTCACGTTGGCAGGAGTAGGAGCGTCAAGAACAGCCCATTTATAATCCACATACTTCAAAGCATAACGCGGATGAACAGGGTCCATGCTGAGCCCCTTCCAGGTTTGCTTGTCCGATTCTGCAAACCCGCCCGATGGTTTAGGAACCAGCCGGAACAAGGTAAGATCGAATTCCGTTGCAGAAGTAGGAGGGTGTTCCACGATCGCGCGGACAGAATCGCCCAGCGCACCGGGATACCGCGCATTGATGATGAGTGTGTCCAATGCACCCGCATCATCGAGCGTTACGGTAGAAGTGCTCACGTTATTGGCGGGCGTGAGATCATTCTCCCGGCCCACACGCATCACATAGCATTTAGTTCCGCCATTTAAAAAGAACAGCCTGACGGACCTGGCCAGATCACCCTGAGCAACCGATGAGGTGAAAGTGCGGTCAAAATCACTATAGTTAAGACACAATACAGGCTCATTGACTGGACCCCATACTGCCGCCCCTATAAAGATTGTTGTAGAGGTACTCACACCCGCAATGGTGCGCACCCCACTTGGCACTTCCTGAACGTACACACCGGGATAAGAAGTTTGTACTGCCATAAGTTGATGTTTAGCAATAAATGATTATAGATAATTGTTTCAGCTCACTTGTTAGAAGGAATATCACGGCTTCGCCAAAGACAGTCACATAATGCAGGTGACCGACTGGTAAAATGTCGAATATAAAATGGGCTTAAGAAAGAACCCTAAGCCGGCTTGATTCAATTTCAATACAGGCAAACTGTCCCAGGCTCTCGATATGCATTTGGAAACGTTGTTTGCCCGATTCCTGAAAGGTATAACCTTGCATGCCCGATAAAGGGCCTGAAATGATTTCTACCCGATCGCCCTTTTGTACGGGCCTTGGTTGTATAGAAACAGAATGCTCGTGATTACACAGCATTCTCAGGTGTTCGATCTCGCTTTCACTGGAGGTAGCCAGTCCGCTGGCCGTTTTTAGAAAGTAGAAAAAGTCGCTGGTCTCATGCAGTAGTTTTCTATCACTCAAACTGGTGAGGAGAAAAATATACGGTCTGAGAATGGGTACATTGACCCATTTTTTCCGGTCGCTCCAATAATGTAATTGCTTTTGAATAGGCATGTAGAAAGAATAGCCCATCCGTTGTAATAGCTCTTGCGCTTTCGTGTAGGTTATCTTTTTGACAACAACTACATACCACTTCTTGTATGATTCGAATTGATTGTGCATAAAGGTTTCAGGCAGGAACTAAGCATTCCTGGCGATGTTTTGCATAAAAACATCCTGATTAAAATAAATTGCTACAGATGGATGATTCAACCAATTAGAAACAAGTTGCTTATAGGATTGGATTAAGTATTTGCATCAATAGGGTGGAGGACAGATCAAGTGTAAATTACGTGCACACTTGTTAACTCAATGTAACCTCTTTGAGTGACTGATAAATGAATGCTACGGAATGCGAGTTTGGGGTAATTGTTACAGTCGGGTCTTTTCGGGCCGTTAAATTACAAAAAATACTTTTGAAAATTCATCAGCCCGGTAAAAGATATGTCAAATGTAGAAATTAAGCGAGAACTGAGAATACTACTTTAGTGGTATTTAAAAAAGTGGTGGCATTTATGATATAGCTATTTGAAAGTACGAAAGATGGCATCAGTTAGCCATACATCTATTGCTTTATAACTTAATTCAACAATCAAAAAAAGGTGAAAAAACGGTATAGCTGATAAATTTAGGCTTATAAATTCGGTTAGCAATAAACATTTTAAAATGGATATTCAATCAAATTTCGAAAAACAAAAATTCGCGCTCGAAATGCTCAGAAAAGAAATAGAGTATCGAAGAGATAAAGCATGGAAGATATTTTCATGGGTGAGCACAATTTTGGTAGGCATAGTAGGTGGAGTAGTTGTCATTGCAAGCAAGAAGTCGGAGTGGAAGCTTGAATGGTTTCATGCATTAGTGTTAATGCTTTCAATTATTGTTTTGTCTATTTATTCATGCTTGTGGATACAGCAAAATCTGGATATTCAAGATGCTGGTTTAAAAAAAGTTAAACCATACGAAGTCGCTTTAGGAATAAGGGAGGAAGTTGAAGCGTGTCAGAAACGACCAGTTTGGGGTTATATTATAACTGTGGTTTTGTTAACCATTGCAGCTGTCTTAGCTGTTTGTATTGTCTTATAATGAATCATTAATTAAGCATTGGTGGGGATCTTTCAACTCAATCAAAGCACCATGAAAAGATATTCGATTCATAGATTTTTGATGGTTGTTTCGCCCTTTATTCTATTTTTTTTATATTCAAGTCAAACCTTTGCCCAAAAAGCGTTGACGATAAAACAGGAAAGAAAGCTCAATAGTTTTCTGAGAAGTCTGGGTGATTCCGAGACTGTCAACATGCGAAACTATATTGAACTTGTGATTGAGAAAAAACTGATCGACAGTATAAACAGGCTGGCTTTTAAAACCGCTGCTTTACAAGAAGCCCTGGCGATAATTAGTAGTAATCAACGAGACTCCATTAACTCTCTTAATACTAAAATCAGCGTCCTCACGAAGACTTTAAACAATACAGAGGCTATTCTACGCAATAATTCTATAACTATCGACCAGTTGTACAAGGATATCGCTGAAAAGGATCAAGCTATGCGAGGCCAGGAATTTAAAATGACTTTGCTTAAAGACAGCTTGGGTGAAACTTTGCATACGGTATCATTGCTACAGGCGCTAAGCCTAAAGCCGGAAAAAAATGGCATAGACTCAAATGCATGGTTGAAACTGCAGGAAGCACGTATGGACAGCCTGAAAAATACTTTACTTGAAGACTTCAACCATCGGACTGCAAGAGATTCAATGGAGTTGCGTGATGTCACGACCCAATATGAGAGCCGGGAAACCGTCTTAATAAGAGATTCCCTAAAATCAAGAAATAATACGCTGTTGGCTGTAACGGCTGCGACATTACTCGCTGTAATCGGTGCGGCCATTATAATTTCGAAACGGATAAAGGAACGTAAAATTATTGCCAATGCGAAATTTGAAAAATGTAGAATAATAAATGTAAAAGACAATGTGCTTCTCGCAGACGTGTTAGTCGATGAGAAGGAAAAGGTTATTCAACTGAGAAAATTTGAAACAGAACCTATCCGGCAGGCCATTGGAGATGTTTCTATAGCTGCAAATACTGTATTTGAAATTGCTACAATTACCTTGAAAGGAAAGAAGATAGCATTGTATAGAAAAGGTAAGCCTGCCGACGCATCAACGTTTGAGCAGATTTATGAAGATAAAATCAGGAAGCTTGGAAAATGATACCATCCATAGTAGCCCGGAAGCAACGGTTAAAATACGTTTCAGGAATGTAGGGCAGGGCGATACCATATTCCTTGAATCGTTTCATGATGGTGTTTTATACCTTGCGATCATCGATTGTAAGATTGATGAATATGCCGAAAACGCTGCGATTACCTATTTAAGATATTTGGAGTATAAAAAAATAAAATTTAAAATTACTATTGTCGTACTCTCACACCCACACAGAGATCATTACGATGGAGCTATTCAACTTTTTCAGTTTCTTAAGGACCATGAAATACATATTGGTACGTATGCTCATACATATACCTGTGATTACCGTTTTCCGCTGTTGCCAGCCTATTCCAAAACGACCATTGCAAGGATTAATATGGCGATAGATGAATATTGTAAAGCAGGCCTTTGTGACGATCCAGACGGTGTCGACATAGGTAATGGTTACCCTTTGCCACTACATAGCCAGTTCGAGATACGCTGCTACTCCCCGTCTTTGCACGAAAAAAAACTTTATCGCACAAATACACAGGCCAGGCTTGATCAGGATAACGAACCTTATTCAGCTGATGCCAATCTGCTCTCAACTATTATTGCGATTAAAAGTAAAAATCGATATTCACTGCTAACGTCGGATGCGACAATGGATACATTCAACCGGTTGATGCAAAATCCAGTTGTTAACCTGCAATCATCGGAGTTGTTGGGCATACAAGTACCTCACCATGGATCTAGGAATAATTTTAACCTTGAATTTTGGAAAGCTCTGAAAAAATGCGGCAATTGCGTAGCTGTAATTTCTGTCGGGAAAAATAAGTATGGTCATCCTTCTCCTTGTGTTACGAAGCAATTGCAGGATCTTGATTTTAAAGTATGCGAAACAAATAACTATCCAAGCGAAGAGGTGAGGAGAGCCAATTTAAAATATGACGAAAACTCCGATTTAATCGATGCTGGGGAAAATGATTTAATAATAGAAGTTCCCTTGGTAGTCTAAATGCAAACACATCTTAACAAGAGAGCCTAAACTCCAAAATAAAGTTCACCATTCATTAGTACCACTAACCATTTAGGTTGTTATTATAGTGTATTGTTATATGAAGGCCAATAACAGGCCTTTTGTTTAAAGAAAAACCATCCAATAACCTTGTAACATTAATCAAAGAATGAAACCATTAACCAGCCAACACGTAATAACCCTGTTTGCTATAGTATCACTGATTGCTTTCGAAGGTTGTAAAAAAGACAAAGATCTCCCTGCGGTCACAGACATGAACCAGCTGTATGCCAATGCAATTGCTGATGCCATGATTACCGAAAACATAGAAAGGATCGACACATTGTGGCCTGTTTCGAATACCAACAACAAGTTGCAATGGAAAACGGTAAATGGCAAACAATATGTTTTGATGGCTACTTTTATGCGTTTCCCCTCCAGCTATCCGGAAGGCGATTCTATCACCACCACCTGGGGAGACGCCTGGTTGTTCATTCCCCAGCAAATGAAAATGCGTATCGGCGGCAGTTTTAAAGCAGGCTCAGATACTTTGTTACGCATCTGTCAGTTACTAGGTCTGCCACCCGTAAACAGCCATACCAATACGCATATTGCTGAAATATGGGTTCCGACTGATAGTTTACAGCGCCCGGCCGGCAATCCGGATATTCGTGCTACATCAGCCAATGAGGTGTTGATCAGCAATGCCGCCCCGTCCTACGCGAGCTGGTTCAATAACTATATAATATATGCCTATTATCATACACTTGCTGGTGCCACCGATTTCCACTATCCATGGACCAGGTTAGGGTATACCTTCGACTGGGCGCCTGGTAGCCATGAAGTAGGGTTAAGCGAATATGTATTGCGGGCCAAAACCGGTTGCTGGGTAAACAAAACACGATCCGCCAGCAATTATTTCAAGGAGTAAAGCAATTATCTGTTTGCCCGGGTAACTCCGGACGCCGATAAACAATAAAACCCGCAGCGCCACTGCGGGTTTTATTGTTTATCGGGTTGACTGGAGCCAATTTCCCATAAATATTTGAAAGATTTGACGGAAATTCAAAGACTCGTGCCATTGTAAGGCAACCGATCGTCTTTAAATTAAAGCGTTAACTTGTCAATAAATGATGAGATATAAGTTTTTAACCATTGTAGCATTCTTACTTTGCAATTTTGCAAAAGCCCAGCATTCATCTTCTGCTGCTACGGTAAAATCAAAAATAGATTCTGTCAGGAAATTTGTACATACCGGGCCTTCAAGTGATATATTGCCGGCAGAGTTTAATGCTCCTGCACTGAAAAACGAGTATTATTGCGATTCTACCAATTATAACGGCCATGTTTTGGTATTTACATTTAGGGATAATCATACATTGATTTATGAAATCTTCTATAAGCCATATGACTGGGCAAGAATTAATTTTCGTATTGGCAGCTACCGTTTATCCGGTGATACCATTTATATGACCTATAAGCAATTGCTTAAAGGAAAGCCTGACCAGATTTATGTATCTCCAATACAACTGGTATCATGGATACCACCAGCCCCGCCAAAATATCTTTTGCTGAGTAAAGGCAGGTTATTTGATCCCCTTAACAAAAGATCCTTTAATATGCTAACTGATAAACTGCAATTTGATTTGACAAGTGACAAGTAAATTGAGCAATATGAATCTCGAAGAAGCAAAAGAAAAAGTAAAACAGGCTATTAAAGAAAAGAAAATCTACACCAGCGAATATGAAATTGACGAGAACAGAATAATTGAGACGGACATCGCCTGGTACATCCCTTTTAAAGATATTCATCCCCTAAGTATGGAAAATGTACTTGTGGGTGCCTATTATGGCTTTATTGTGGGAAAAGTGCATGGCGATTTACATCAACCCGGAAGTGCATTCAGTATAGAAAAATGGTTAACGGGCTACGAACTTGGACTGCATAATGGGCCGCATGATCTGATAATTACCAGGATCAATGATAAGTTGGCTACAAAGAAATACCTCAAAGGACTTAGGCTGACATATTATAAACCGGAATTAGAAAACGGTGTCACATGGAGAATTCCCCAAACCTTTACAGATGAAATGATTGATAAAAGAATTGCAAATCTCCCTTGCCGATTTATGAATCAACGGTTTGTTTTTTATATTGATGATTTTAAAGAAATTAATGCATCAAAAATATTCGAATACGAATTGATAAAGAATGTAGACGCAAAATCGAACGAAATTGGTGAAAGAATTGAATAGCCCTCTTGCTTTGTAAATAATTCATAACTATCTCTATAAGTATTAAAATAAATTATTTATTGATGCTGTCTATGTTTTGTCTACACCTGTTTTTATGATTTTAGGGAGGTAATAGATTGTTTTGCAAGCAACAATTACCCTAATACCCAAAAAATCATCAATGAACAACCCGTTTACTCTTTACCCTTGCGAAACAAGGCAAAAAATGTCGGACGCAGTCAAGCTAAGATACCTTGCCTATAAAAATGCAGGCGCTATCGATGAAAATGCAGAGGCAGAATTTAAAGACAAATACGACCTGCAGCCGAATACGAAAACTTGTATCGTTTACGAGGGAAATACGCCGGTAGCATCTGCAAGGGCATGCATTTACGGCAAAGAACACAATTATCTCCCGACACCGGCTTTTGAAGTTTACCGGGAAGATATTGAAAGAGAACTAGGGCTGGATAAAATGATCATTGAATCTAATAGATTAGTGATACATCCCGAAAAAGTTGACTCCAAATATTTATTTAAGCTTCCGTTTAGGTTCATTATACTCAATGTAATAAAATTCAGCAGTGACTATATTATAACAGCGGTTCGTCCTAAGCATGTACCTGTATACCAGCGTTTTCTTGGCCTGGAGCCAATTTCAGCGCTCAGGAAATACCCTGGCATCAATGTGGAAATGGTCCTGATGGCAGGAGTGTGTAGTGACCTTCTTCCTGTAGCTATGAGTAAAGAAGAGATTTTCAGGTTCACAGACGAGGAAATTGATAATTACGTATTCACATCCAATTCGATGTTAATGAATGTAGCCTGTTAAACAAAGTTGCCCAAGCTGATGTTTCCGTCGGCAGGCTCGGGATACCGACTGAAAATAAGAGGGTATCTCAAAAGTAATTGAGGTGCCATCTTGGCTTTTTTCGGGGTATACACAATTCCCCGGATGTTACTCAAGTGTTGGTCTATGCTTATATCAACAATATTTACAACAGCCTGAAAAAACAGTCAATATTTCCAGATTTTCTCAAAAACTCCCACAAACTACGGCCAATAATAATTGGCACAAATAAAAATGAAAAAATGGTACCTCTTCAACTTTTAGACTCCCGATTTTAGCTCAGGATACATTCGTTTTGTGCTATGGTTTATCTTCGGCGCCCTTTTTTACGCCATTTTTTGATTTTTTTGTCTCTAATGCAATTCTTTCTAAGTTTTGCATGGTGTAAATCATAGAAGCATTCTTCTGGCTGTATGTTTTTGCTCAACGCTACTCTTACTGTAATATCCTCTTGTTCTCCTTCAGGTATCTCGAATATATAGGCAAATAAGCCCCACTTATCGATTTCTGTTTGTTTCACAATGCTTTCCTCTGGCATATATTGTGCGAATTCGTAGGCTATTATCTTTTCTTCTTCTGTCATTTGCTCTTTAATATTCTTATTGTTGGATTCAATATAGTCATCATACCAGGCGTGAATTTCTTTTTCCATGGTTCCATCTGCCATGCATAATCCGCAAACATTAGTAGCGAAAATATGACAATCTTTCCTGTAGCAACGAATGTGATGTATAGTGTCTGGATGAGGATGTCTCCATCTTTGATGACGACCGGCTGATATCCCAAGGAAAACTGGTTGTTTAGGGTGCAGAATTCTTTGCCAAAGGTCAATACTTGTTGAATTTTTTGAGCCGTGATGGCTAACCTTTACAAACCTGGATTTGCAATCTCCTTGCTCCTCTCGAAATGGATATTCTGCGTTTTCAAATTTGCTCAGGCAAGATTCCCAAATATCAATATGTGTATCTCCCCCAAAGAGCAGGTTGTTTTGACCGAATTTTATGCGTAGTATATGTGATATAAGGTTCGTGTCTATATGTTCGTCATTTCTTTGTACACCGATAATGTCCTTGATAACATTGAGATTCATGTTGTTGATATAATCCTTAATATGATCTTTTAAAGGGCCCATATTATATGCCTTAACGTTAGGATGTGAGCAAGGCATTCTTAAGGACCTGATTTCGGCCAGATATTCGGCTTTCCGATCTTGTAAGTTGACATATTGCTTATTCTGAAATTCTCCTTTTTCCCATTTTTGTACATAAGTAAAAAAACTGGTTAGATGCGTTTTGTAAGTTTCTGCATCAGTATTGACGGCATCCTGCTCTTCAAGAGACGACGTTTTGATAATCTCTTCAATTTTGTCTTTTAGAAATAATTTCAATTGTGCTTCGTTTTCGGCTGCTCCAAGCCAAAAATCTTTTATAAATACTCCTTCATCATAAAACCAACGAATAGTTTCTTCGACTCCTTTGATGTGATCGCTGTCTGTATGCGAGATGCAGAAAAAAGAAATGACAATTTTATCAAACTCATTTTTGGGTAAAGTTGCTTTTAGATCTTTGAAGTAACTTAATATGGGAGGTTCTGGTATAGCGCTATTTGTTGAATAATGAAAATCGATGATTCCATATTCTCCAGATGGGAACCTAAGCATGATATGATCCCCTTGTCCTACATTGAAAAGGAATACCTGCAGCTTCTCGCCGAAGCGATGTACATTTATAGAAGTGAGCCTTTTTATTTTTGGCATATTTATTTAGGTTCGATGTGTGAAGCGCTTCCTCCACCTACAGGTGCAAAAACAGTATATTCAAATCGTGAGTTTTTAACCATGCCTAAGCTTGCTAATAACTCGGATTTGAATGGCTGTTTATGTATTTTCTTTCCCGGAGCTAGACTTTCAAACTTGACGTAGGCTGTATGTCCTTCAATACTGTCAACTCTTGCACTGTAAATATTGATAATCTTTGGGAAGTCAGCTATATGAAAATAGTTCATTAATTTATATATATCCTCTATTTGTTTTACAGATTCATTATTAGCGGATAGCTGTTTGAATATAGTTTTTTGACTGTCGAACTGAACAGCTGGGCAAAGTTTTTTAAGTCTGTTAATTGCTTCATGAACGTCTATCTGTTTAGTCAGATATTGGTTACTTATGTACTGTGCCAAAATTAGGTCAGTGGTAATGCGTTCGATAGATGATTTGTTTTCCAGCACACCATGGTGTTGAATTTCATCATTGATTACATTGTTTCTTGTGATATCAATGTTTTCTTGATAAATATGAAGCTGTTCTACATGAAAATTATTGTCCTGTGTAAAGCGGGCATAGTACTCCTGTAAAGGATTGTCTGCGATAAGGTTTTTGTTATATGCTAATTGATCTGAATCCCAGATTTGTAAATCTTCGTCTATTCCAACTTGCCAAATAAATTGTCCAACTTTCCATAATGTGGAACCTTGATTATATGGAGTAAGTAGTCGCTTGGCAAAAAAGATTTTAATTTCAATAGGTAAGTGTGTATCTGGTTTATGTAATGGCCTTATTTTTAATGTTTGTTGGAAAAGACTATCAATATATGAAGGCCAATAGTCATACAAGTGTTTGGTGCCAGGTTGCTTTTTAAGCACATTTATGTTTGGTGAGATATTCCTTTTGTCTACTTTGTCTTGTAAATCTTTTGCACTTGAACTAAATAGCTCAATATTAATGCCAGGAGAGATTTCGTTAACATATTCAGCTACTTCAATGCCATCTATTCTTACTTTAGTTCCTAACACAATTGGAGTAGCATAATTCTCTCCAACCCACTCATCTAAATTGTAATCCACCAACGCTCGATAAATGTTGTTATTGCTGGAAATCATTTGTTGGCATTCTACTATAGAAGATGGTAATAAAAGGTTGGAAAATTGTTTCTGTGTAATTGCTGTTTTAGCTAGGTGTCTATGTATCGCATTGTCCTCTATGTATAAAAGGAATTGGTCTTTGGTGATCATAATTCATATAGATTTGTTGTGTATCGGTAATATAATTGTGAATATTGTACGTTTAGGTTTGGAGGTATATCTTATATGCCCTCCATGTTGTAGAATCCTGATCCTGCTTATAGCAAGTCCTAGCCCCGAACCTTCTTCTCTTTTGGATGAAACAAAAGGAAACATTATTTCATCATATATGTCTTTGGGAATACCCCTCCCGTCATCAATAATGTCAATTTGAATATCTTTTTCATCCAGATGATATATTTTGACCTGTAAGGTTCCTCTTGGTTTCATTGCTTCGTACGAATTATTGAGTAAGTTGTAAAACACTTGAGCCAATTCTTTTCCATCACATTCAATTTCTGTTGCTATATTATATTCAAGCTCTATTTTGATAAACTTATCCGAAAAACGTTGCTCCATTACTTCTAACTGCTCATTCATAATTCTACGAATGTCATGAGAGTTTATCTTTAATGATGTGTCTGGACGATATAGTTCATGAATGCGCTCAAAATGTATTCGCAATTGGTTTATTGCAGTGTCTAATGTGTGCATGTGTGTACGCATTTCCTTTCGATCGACATTTCTCTGTAAGAGGTCGAATGTTGCATCAACGGCTGTAAAAGATTTGGAAGCATTGTGCAGCATACCTCTTGTTAAAATGCTTTCTTGTACACCCGCAGCAAGCATATAGTTACGGACAAAGTATTGTCTTTCTTTTTCTGCTATATAACCACTTTCGATTGCGTCTGCTGCCAGTGATGCAAATGTTTGTATGACTTTTTTTGCTTCTTCGTTGAATGTGACCTGTTTTCTGAAATTGATAAACATTACACCTACAACTTTTGTCTTGTCGTTTATTTTGTTCATTAATTGAATAGCAGCCATTGATTTTATGTCCTCCCGGTGCCAGAAATCTTCTTTGAAATGCGTTCGCTCATACCTTCTTTTGTAGGTATTCATGAATACGACATATTCAGATTCAGTATTGAAATATTTAGTTCCTTCTTTGACTATAAGCTCTGCCAAATCAACATGCCCTGCTCTCTTTTTGAAGAGTTCGAGAATTATAGGGTCTTTAAAGTCGTCGTAGTTTGAATAAGTTACGTCTTTAAAATAAACATCTGTTGCGTTTTCGCTTTTGAATAATATTACCGGATCTGAATTCAATACTTCCATCGCTTTATCACTAATAATTTGTAGAGTACTTTGTAAATCTTTTTTAGTAAAAGAGGCTGAAATAGCACGAAACCCGGATACGAGTTGCTGCATTTGGATTGTCATTAAACCTTTGGTCGCTATCAGTCGTAAGAATTGGATATCTTCAAGAAATAGCCTTCTTGCTACGTTTTTAAAGTAGATATTGATAAATCCATATTGCTGCATGTTGGCAACCAAAGGAACGTGAATAAAGCTCTTAAGGTGATTTCTCTTTCCAAACTCATGAAAGTTGTTGTTTTTGTCAGTTGGATTAGCCGTATCTAATTCTGTAAATTCATATTCGCTTATTTCTGGAAATTCGTCTATAATAATTGTTTTTTTACCATAATAACGACATCCTTGCTCCAGCTCTTTTGTTGCATATTTTTGAACATATTCTTTATTCGAGTGGGGTTGGTAAACTCTAAGCCATATACTTACATAGGGAGTAAAAAAATAATCACTAATAGAATAAATTATCGGCAGCATATTTTCTTCTGGCTCTGTAAGTGCGATGTTAGGTTTTACAGATTCTGCTACAGCTGCGTGAAATTTCTTTTCATTATAAAGCTTGAAAATCGGTTCTCTAATTTTATCGATAACAATTTCTATATCTTCATTGAAAAAAATATCTTTCTTACTAAAAATATAGATATTCCCAACTGTAGCGCCATCTGCGAAAATTGGTATCTTTCTATATGTTGGAGTTTTTTGTAACATGCTTATGTTATGTGCAATTCTATCGCAAATGTGACTAGCCGATTGTGCTATCGTCTGTTCATTTTCTTCTCTGTCTCTGATTACTTCTTGAAATACTTTTTTTAACCTTGCAATTTGGTGGTCATTGATATTGAAATGAAAAAATAGCTTTTCGTAATCTTGGATAATGTTGTTATACGGAAGAATAGATATTAATCCATAATCCGCATGTATGTAAGTGCAGATTCCCTCAATTAGATAAGTAAGATATTTTTTATAATCATCCTCACTAGAGGTATCGCATTTTGTTATAATTTCTTGAATATCCTTGCCTATCTCTTCTTCTACACTTCTTCTATACGATTGAGCACAGTTGTCTATATATATATTTAATTGACCTATATTGTTGAATTGTTTGTTTTTGCTACTTTCTTCTCCTGGGCGCCAATTACCTATTTCAATCAATGCTGTTACTCTGTCGTCTTGAAACTGTGGGCCGTCTGCTTCTTTTTTAATAGTGGTTGGTAGTTTGAGGACAGGGATAAAAAAGCGGTCTAAATTAAGGTGTTTGTGTGTGATGTATATATTTCTGTTGAGAGGAGATTCAGGGGATTCTATGTCTATTTTTTTGCCGTTCATAAAGTCCGCATAGAAATGGTGTACTTTTTTGTCTCGAACAGTTTGCGCCATAATATCATGGTGATTCAAAGCAATTCCATCACTCAATACCCAATCGTTTATTTTTAAAAAATTCAAATTGGTTTTTCCTGATTTATATTCGATTCTTTGGTCTAAATAATTTACATAGGAAAACATTGCGTAGTCAAATTTGAAAACATTCGACGACGTAAAATGCTTAAGAATCACTTTGATGATATCTTGGGTTGTTTTTTGTGCTGATACTTCATTGATCAGGAATTGTAACTCATCTGTATCCTGATTGTTTTTTCTAAGCGCCATATTTTCTCTACGCTGTTTAAGCGTAGCGTCATTAGCTATGTTATTATAATATTTGAACAAAGCATAAAGAATAGCTAATTTCACAATTGTTGATGTTCCAAATCCAAGTAACAGAATAGATTTCTCATTGAAATCAAAAAGGCGTTTGAGTGGTAATAAGAATTGTAATAGAGCCCAAATTGCAAAACTGACAGCTAAATATTTGTTTGACCAGGGTCTTTTTATTTCTGCTCCTGGAATTGCAAGGAGCTTCAACATACAATAGCTTGCTAACAAATATCCCAAGAAGTTAAAGACAGAATAATCAAAGGTATGGTTTAGGCCTATGAACGAACTTCTCCCCCAATTTCTGGATAAAACGATTCCTGTAATAATGATAAGTATAATTAGAAGAGATGCTCTTATAGAAGCAATCTTTCTGGAATCATATTGAAATAGGGTATTGTCAGGAGTCCTCGTGATATACATAATGTATGACAGGATAAGAAAGAAGGTCGTTGTTATGTCAAAAATGGTAACGAGTATGGCTGTATCTTGCAGGTTAATTGGAAAGAGTTTTAAGAAAACATTGACCCTGAACGATAGATATAGCAAATTAAAGAACAGGCCAAGACCAATGTAGCGTAATGGATTAACAATAAACATCCATAAATGATCTCTTATAATATTGTCATTTCTTATTTCACCAATATTGGTGGCCGCCTTTGTGTTAAAACAATATATTATAATCAATAAAACCAGAGGCAATTGCATCCCTTGTAATAGATGAATATAATTATCCATAGTAAATGGCCTTTTGGCAAAAGTTGACGATGAGTGGATCTATGAATGTCTTTCTCAGGGTGAGGTATCTGGTGTAGATTGTTACAAGGTATTTAAGTAGAAGGGCATAGGCTTAAGGGTTGGTTTATTGAAAAGTAACATTTTTAGTAATCTGTTAATACGGGAAAAACACCCTTTTTGATATAGAGAAACATGTAACCCTGATTGGATAGTATATTGCTAACGTTAAGGGCGATTTATTAAATTCTTATAACTGAAGTTATTTTGGGAAAGAGATAGAAAAAAAGCAGCCTCTTACGAAACTGCTTTTTCAAAGTCGGGACGACTAGATTCGAACTAGCGACCCCTTGCACCCCATGCAAGTGCGCTACCGGGCTGCGCTACGTCCCGAAACCTTTACAAATTTATGAACTACCGGCTTCAACAGCAAGTAGTTACAAACGGGGGTGCAAATGTAAACCAAAAATTCTTATTTCCAGAGATCAAGTGGATTTTGTTGAAAAATTATTGACCCTCAACGGCTTTTAGAAGGAACAAAATGCACAATGCCCATGGCTGTACTATTTTGCCAATAACCGGTATTGCCTGTTGAAGCCTGGATAGGCGCCTCCGGCTTCGGACTATCAGCCTCCGGTTGCGGATTGACAACTTGCAGCTTCACACTTCCACCTTCAGATAGTTGACACTCAACTTCCGGTTTTCTTCCTTCAGCCTCGGATAACTGGCTTGCTACTTCCGGCTTTATGTTTTCAACCTCCGGCATCACCACTTCATCCACCCACACCACTTTCATTCCCGAATCACTCATGATCCGCACAGGACCTTCATTACGCATATGCGGCACAATGCCCATCACCAATATACACGACACATCAGGCGAGGGGAGGGGAATGGTCAGGTTCACAGCCTCCAGCGCCGAATCGTATTGAGTCAGCGGACCTAACGCGTCTCTTTTAGTAACATCCCCGGTCGTCGGATCACGGGAAATAGCTACCATACGAAGTTGATAACCCGTCCGCGGCATCGAGTCTTTCGCCAACGGATGCTTCTCCAGCATCACCCGGATGTGCAGTTCATTTTGCTCCCTCGTTGCAGAAAAATCGTAAGTTCCGGCGATCACATCATGCATCGGATGCGTTAAATTACATTCAAGATCTTTGAACTTTTGCAGGCTCAGCGGCTCGCCGGCTTTTAACCCGGCAAACAGCAATTTCACCATGCGGCTCCACAGCATGCCGTCATGTGATTCCAGCCGCAAAGCCTGGAAAATCAGGCTGCCGAAGTCATTACAGGCATGAAGACGTTGATTGTTTTCTGCGAAATTGGCAGTCCACACAAAGGGAGTTTTGGAGTTCTTTCTGGCGCGGACGTGTTTTTTGTACGCTTTGCTGTTGACAAAGACAAGGTCTCCAATAGTTCCCTGGAACTTGAAGATGGGGGAAATGGATTTTCCCATAAGGCATTAGTTTTAATTGCTTTACAATAGGTTTTGGAATAATTGGGGCATTAACGCCCCATATAAATATACAAAAAAATGATTATTTCGAGTAGCTTTACACAGCTGGATTAACTTCAAAAAGCTACCCTTATCCGGACCTTTTCCGGAGGTTATCCGGACCTTATCCGGACTTTACCCGGACCCAGCTCCTCAACCCCTCAATATCTCCTCCGATTCTGCCCCGCACCTCCCCCCATCCCCAGTCATCCCCGTTTCCCATTCCAGTCATCCCTGATTCCCTTGTTCGCCATCTGCTAAAAGTCATCTTGTCATCCCGTCACTTACCCATTTTCTTTCCAACATAGTTATCGTCCCCTCAGCCCCATAAAAAAGGCGGCCCTTGTTGACCGCCCACTTACTCATTTTTCAATGTCATGACTATACTTTCCCTTGGTAACCTGACTGCCCCAGGCAAACGTTGAAACCCGGAACTTGTAAACTCATCGGCACCTTATCAACTTTTCAACCTGTTAACCTTTCAACTTTCCGCCAACTTCCCCACCAACCCCTCCAATTCCCGCTGCTGCCTTTTATAATAATTGTGCTCCCATCCGCTGAAATAATAAGCCCCACAAAAAAAAAGTAGCACTACCACGGCCAGCCAAACTGGCTTATCCCCCTGCCATATCCCCAGCACAGTGAGCGCTCCGATAGGAATAACATTCAGCCGCATCAGCTGCGACAGCCGCACCTGGTAAGTAGCCGTCGCCAGCGCATGTAGCAATTCCTGTTGCAGAGAGCGGTCATACACAGGCTGTGACCTCAGCCGCCGGAGGCGGTGCCACAGCGCGTACCCGGCCGTTAAGAACATCCAGCCTGCCATCAGATACAGAAAGATATTATTACTCGAACGCTGATAACTCACTGCCGAAACAAAAATACCAGCGCCGATATTCACTACCACCAGCAGCAGTTCCGATACATTGGCAATATGCAAAGCCTTATGCTTTTTAGCCGTGATACGATGGTGCAGCGCTTTTTCATTGATCACATATACAGCCTCCTGATTACCCGCCAGCCATATTTTTTGCAAATCTTCAAATTCCATAAACAGACGATTTTTTAGATTGAACGATCAGGTACTTTTTGATCCGGTTGATCTTCACACCGATATTGGATTCCGTGATGCCGAGGATCGCGCTCATCTCTTTATAACTCATCCCTTCCAGCAACAACAACGTGAGCGATCGGTCTACTTCATTGAGCCTGGCAATTTCCTCGTACAGCCAGGCAAGACGCTCTTCTATGGGCGGACCGGTAGACTGCAACACTGGCAACGTGTCGTCCGGGAAATCCGCAGCATGCCGGTGCTTACGTTCCCGCTTCGACCATTTGATAGCCGTATTGAAAGCAATGCGATAAAGCCAGGTAGACACGGCAGACTCCCCCCTGAACGAAGGCACAGAATGCCACACCTGGATAGCGATCTCCTGAAACAAGTCATCCTGGTCCATGGAGTTGAAAGCATACATACGCACCACTTTAAAGAAGAGCGCCTTATGCTGATGAAGCCACTGGTCGAAAATAGATTGTTGATCGGGAACAGTCACAAACACGATTGTTTATACCATTAGTACCGGCAAAAGAACAGATTCTTACAGGCCGCAAAAGATTTTTATTACCAGCAGTGCATTAGCAAATCACACTATGTATAAGAAGACGAAGACCCGGATCGAAGGATATCATACAGCAGTTCAAGCTCATTCAAGACATCGGTTTCCAATTGGTTTTCCCCAAGAAGGATTTGCTCGATGCTGCCGGCAAAAAATGCCTGGACGTTCTTCCCTTCAAGCCATTCAATCAGCTTCGTCGCCTGCTCATCAGTCCCAAACGGACTATACATCTTTGTTCTGTTGTGTTGAACAAAACCATGAAAATAGAGGTCTTTAAAATGCAATACTGCATTTACAGAGTCATTCTTTTCCCAAATGGCTAAAAGCGGATCGATATCGAACCCGGCATTCCAAAACATAACAAGGATAGCATCGATCCTTTCCATAAAAGCAATAGGATAAACACTAAGGCATTTCTTAAAAAACGCTATTGAAAAATCCCTGAGCAGTTGAAGCTCATCAGCCGTCCATTCCTGCTTGTCGAATGGAGCAAGCCGGGAAAAAGAAAGCTCTGTTGAGTGAGAAGGAAATTGAAAGTCGGCAATAAGCTCGAAGTACCTCGGTAGAAAATGCTTTACCTCCTCGATGCGTGTTTTGGCTGGCTTGGCTTCATCGTTGTATTCCATCAACAACGAATGCGGAATATGCCTTACGGCCATGATGGCCAGCCGCTCTTCATCAGCCGGGTCCATGCAGCAATCTGTACACACGTCGAGCGGACGGATAGCCGGGTAATACTTAAAAATACGATAAGCCTGCTCGATCGTTTCCTGCAACATGAAGAGATTTTAATCTAAAAATCCCATTATTCTTTCAAACAACCAACAGCGACCGCTATCTTTAGATTTTTCAACCGGGACATCGAAGAAGCCCTATGACCACGACAAGCACCAACAAACAACATTTCGCCATCCTCGATGGCATGAGAGGCATTGCCGCCCTGGGCGTAGTAATATTCCACTTCATGGAATGCGCCATTCCCGACTACAGCAAAAACTTTATCGGGCATGGGTTCCTCGCCGTCGATTTCTTTTTCTGTCTCTCAGGCTTTGTCATTGGCTATGCCTACGACAACCGCATCGGCCAAATGAGCGCTGCGCAGTTCTTCAAACTGAGGCTTATCAGATTGCATCCGTTGGTGATATTCGGTTCTGTATTGGGCATACTGAGCTTCTGGCTCGATCCCTTTGCTGCTAACACCGTCGTATACACAGCAGGTAAATTGTTGTTCCTGTTCCTTTGCTCCCTTTTACTGATCCCCATGCCTGTGATGGAAGACAGGTATTTCAACCAGTTTGGATTCAACGCACCCGCCTGGTCACTCTTCTGGGAATACATCGCCAATATATTCTATGCCTTTGTACTCCACAAAGTAGGCAAGCGATTATTGATCATATTGGTGGCGATAGCCGCCGTTGGCATCGGCCTGGTAGCCTACCGTGCCACCAACCTCATGGGCGGGTGGGGGAAAGACAACACCTGGGATGGCGGCGTGCGCGTAGCCTATTCCTTCCTGGCCGGACTGTTGGTATATCGCTTCAACTGGATCATCAAAAACAAACTGGGCTTTATCGGCTTGTCAATCCTGTTAGCAGCTGCATTACTCATGCCCTTCTTCAAATACAACTGGCTGGTAGAAACGCTGGTCGTACTATTCTATTTCCCCTTACTGGTATCCCTCGGCGCTGGCTCCACACTGTCACCACGACTGAAAAAAGCCTGCGACTTCTCCGGCAACATGTCCTATCCATTATACATGACCCATTACGCTGGCATCTGGATCTTCGCCAACTATTACAACACCTACAAACCCGGTAATGGAAAATTAGCCCTCGTCATCATCGGCGGCACCACCATCATGATCCTCGTCGCCTGGACAGTCATGAAATGGTACGACACCCCGGTAAGAAAATACTTAACCAACAAATTCGTGCGGCGATAGGGGATACTTCAAGCCAGTGTACAATAATTTACAACGTTTACATTTTAATTTACAATCCCGACCCTTCAAGCAGAGAGGATCAAAGTAGTTTTGCTGAATCAATGTTGATGCGATATGAAAAATGAAAAAAATAGCTACAATCCAGCGGTTCGGGAAACGCCGGCAAAAAATCCAACACTGAAATACAGTTTAATAGTACTTCTGCTTATGGCGGCTGTAGGTACGCGGTGTTGGCAAGGCAACTCCAGGATGTCAGAAATCGCTGTTAATGCTGCCACGACGACCAGTGCAACTGAAAATATCAATGAGCCGGATATGGTAACGGTGCAGGGCGGCAGGTTTGCTATGGGTAGCAATCAGAATAATAATGAAAAGCCAATACATAATGTTACGCTGCGCCCTTTTAAAATAGCTAAGTATGAAACTACGCTGGCGCAATGGCAAAAGGTGATGGGCAGCAATCCTGCTGGTCGTAAAGACTGTATGGATTGCCCGGTCACAGCTGTAGGCTGGGATGATGTACAGATGTTTATAAAAAAGTTGAATGACCTATCTGGTAAGAACTATCGCCTGCCGACAGAAGCAGAATGGGAGTATGCTGCAAGAGGCGGTGCAAAGAGCAGGAAATTTGAATATGCAGGTAGTAATGATATCAATGCGGTAGCCTGGACTGCTGCCAATAGCGGATCAAATACGCATCCTGTTGGACAAAAAGAGGCCAATGAATTGGGATTGTATGATATGTCGGGCAATGTATTTGAATGGTGCAACGATTGGTATGATGAAAACTATTATAGTAAAAGTCCGGTAAAAGATCCAAAGGGTCCTGCAACCGGGCCGCGTCGTGTTATCCGCGGCGGCAACTGGGCCAGCGAACCCGCTATAAGCCGCGTAGCCTATCGCATCCACGTCCAGGTCGGCTACGGCGCTATGGGATTCCGGCTCGCTTCTTCCCTTTAGTATACCGAATATCCGGCCGGGAGATTTCTGCGCCTCGGTGCGTGTCTTCACGCACCGAAACTTTCGAAGCCGAAGTATCTCAGTTTACATAATTATAAAACTGCACCATATTCCCCTCATTATCCTCCACAATAAACAACTTCAACTTCCGCGAAAACCCATCAGCTGTCAAAACAGGATACTTGATCTTCACACCCTTGCCTTTAAGCTGTGCCTGCAACCCCTCCAGATCCTGCACATAAAACCCCAGCTTGAGAAAACCTTGGTTACCCACATTGTCAGGCTGTAGCTGCTTAATGCGGCTATTCAAAACCGTTTTAGGATTTTGAAGCATCTCAAGCAATAACCCATTCCAGGAAAGGATAGCCGCCTTTATATTAGCCCTTGTCACATGCACCGTGTCGATTACGGTAAAGCCGAGCTTGTCGCGGTACCATGCCAGCGAAGCGTCGAGGTCTTTTACTAATAGCGCGATGAAATGCCTTTCGGCACTCTTCTCTTCGATGAATTGCAGCATATTCCCATCCCTGTCTTCGATCATAAAGAAGTCGGTGTTGAAAGTCTTGTCATGGGTCAGACCAATGGTGATGCGCACGTTATTTTGCTGCATGCGGGCAAACACCTCCTTGATGCGAGGCACACGGAACGCGACTTTAGCCAACCCTTGCAGCGGCGCTTTATTGATATCATAATCCGGCAGCAGTTTTTTGACAGACACGGAGGTCTTTTTCTCCACCAGCTCAATCTCAAAATAAGGATGCTGCAAAAAACGGATCTTCAAACTATCATATTCCGGAAAATCCATCGACTTATACAACCGGCAACCAAGATGTTGCTGATACCAGGCCACGGCACTATCTGCATTACTCACGATAATACCAACCCGGTGTGGCGTCATTTGGTCGACCTGTGCAGTAGCACCATTCACCACCACCAGCAAAGCGAAGAATAAGAAAGAGAGTAAGGGCAATAATTGTCTCATCGGAAGGGGTTTCTTAAATGTAGCACTAACTTTTGTCTTCTGGACAGCTATACCGGCAAATAATAAGTGAAGAATGTTATACCCAAAGCGACTGGAAGTATGTAATAAATAAGGAATGCTACACCAGAAGTGACTGGGAGCATAAAATACATAAAGAATGTTACACCTTGGAGAGGCGTGGCCAGTCAGGCCGCGCGGAGCGATCGGGCCTGACTTGATTTTTCTTTGGTTACTTTCTTTTCATCAAGGAAAAGAAAGTGACAATCCTGCGCATTGCGCAAAAAGCCTGCATGCAGCGCAATAGAAAGTAACAAAAAAAACTGCAAGCAGTACAAGAAAGTAACAACATTGAAAACGGCGATGCAAACGCCTCTGTCAAACAAAGAAATTGACACATTCCTTTAAAATACTTTTATTTGTATAAAGGACTGCACCTGTGGACGCCCGCACCCAACTGCCAGACGAAAAATGGTTATTCACTCAAATTGCCGAAGGCGACGAATCCGCCTTCAGGAAGGTCTTTCATTTCTACATGCCTTCCTTTTACCCCATGATCGTCCAGGTCACCAAGTCCGGCTCCGTAGCAGAAGACATCATCCAGGAAACCTTTCTACGCCTGTGGATACACCGCGATAAACTCAAAGAGATCCGCAACCCGCGTGCTTGGCTGCTGCGCATTGCATACCTGCAAGCCTTTACTTACTTAAGAGACCAAACCATCCATGTAAAAGCCATTGCCCGCCTTGCTGCTACAGAAACCAATACCGACGATACCGAACTGTTCATGGCGTTTAAGAATACCGAGGCGCTGATCAAAAAAGCGGTGGATGAGTTGCCAAAACAGCAAAAAACAGTGTACAGATTGAGTAGGGAGAGCGGTTACAAGACCGACCAGATAGCCCGCGAAATGGGGCTATCCGAACAATCAGTAAAAAACACCCTCGTGAGGGCCCTCAAATACATCCGGGAATACCTGGAAAAGGCAGGACACACGCTGCTCCTGATTTTTTTCATGATCCATAGGTACTAAAAGAGGTCCTGAGCGTCTTTAATAACTTTAAACAGCCAACACCCATGTCACAGGAAGCTCATTTACAAGGAATACTGCAAAAAGCATTGGCCGGACAGGCCAGTGACGAGGAGCTGCGTTGGCTGGTAGAGGAGCTGAAGCGGGATGAGAATTTTGAGATGACAGAGCAGGTAGTGGCATTGTTGGCCAGCCAGAGCGCCGGTCATGCCATCCCCAATGAAGAGCGCGCCAACAGCATGGTCGATGCCATTCTCAATGCCGATAAACTAAACGATGCACCACCATTACCGGTGCAACAACCCAAGGCCCCCGTATTTGCCCTGTGGAAAAAGGTTGTTGTCGCGGCCGCGATCGTTGCAGTCGCCATCGCCGCGTTTTATCTGTGGCCCGGCAATAAACAAGCTGCATCAGGGTTGACAGGTAACAACCCCAACCAACAACAGGATGTAGACCCCGGTCACAACAAAGCCCGCCTCATCCTGGCCGATGGAACGGTCGTAGGCCTCGATACCCTGGCCAATGGCGCCTTAAAAGTGCAGGGACAAACGCTCATTGCTAAGCAAAAAGATGGGCAGCTGGCTTACGAAACAACCACCTCCGCAACCACCAATCCTACCTCCGGCCCCATATACAACACGATCGTCGTACCACGCGGCGGACAATACCAGCTCATCCTCACCGATGGCACACAGGTGTGGCTCAATGCAGCCTCCACTTTGCGCTTCCCGGTAGAATTTACCGATAAAGAGCGGATCGTAACACTGGAAGGAGAGGGCTATTTCGAAGTAGCCAAAGACGCCAAAAGGCCCTTTCTTGTACGCACCATGCTGGCGGATGTACAGGTGTTGGGCACCCATTTCAATGTTTGCGCTTATCCACAGGAAGATTGGAAAACAACCCTGCTCGAAGGTAAAGTAAGCGTAACAGCTTCAAATGTTCCCCCTCCGGCGCCCGACAGAATTGAGTCCACCTTTATACTGCAGCCAGGCCAACAAGCTGTAATCAATGTTGAACCCGATCCGGTCACGAAAGCCGCGCAATCTGCTCAAATCGGGATTCAGAAAGCCGATATCGACGAAGCCATCGCCTGGAAAGAAGGCTATTTTCAATTTACCAATGCCAGCGTAAAATCAATCATGAGGCAAGTGTCTCGTTGGTACGACGTTGATATTGTGTACAAAGACTCCGCTGCCAGCCGCGGACAGTTCAATGGAACGATCAATCGTACCATCAAACTCTCAGGGATCGTAAACGCCCTCAAGCAAGGCGGCATCAATTGCACCATCGATCAGCGACGTTTGCTGGTTTATCCATAACAGTTAATAAAAAAGATATAAATTGCTATAGCTATTCGAATTAGGTCCTGTAAACTGCCGGAATGCGGATCAACATTGCTCTGCTTACTACACTACTACTGCTACTAAACCTGGACACCTATGCCCAGAAGGTAACTATTGTAGAAAAGAACATCCCCCTCGGCAAAGTATTCAACCTCATACAAAAACAAAGCGGCCTCTCACTCTTCTACGACAGCAGGCTCATCAAGAACGAT
Source organism: Paraflavitalea sp. (assembly GCF_059502485.1). Taxonomy (NCBI): domain Bacteria; kingdom Pseudomonadati; phylum Bacteroidota; class Chitinophagia; order Chitinophagales; family Chitinophagaceae; genus Paraflavitalea; species Paraflavitalea sp. The sequence continues at coordinate 714,040 of NZ_JCACET010000011.1, read as the reverse complement.
CGCAAGATCGATATCGACATGCGCGACGTACCGGTAGAAACGGTCATGGATTATTGCCTCAAGGACCTGCCATTTACCTACGTCATTACCGATAACATCATCGTCATCAAAGAACGAGAATCACCCACTACGGGCGATAAAGCGCTCCGTGTTATCCAGGGTAGTATATTGGGTAAAGACAGCGTCCCGCTGGCGGGCGCTTCCGTCATGCTGCGGGAAATAAAACGCGCCGCACAAACAGATACTACCGGCAACTTTGTTGTAGAACATGTACCGCCAGGCACCTACACCCTCATGATCTCCTTCGTAGGATACGAAGCATACCACAAAACAATTTGTGTAACAGACAACTCAGCCGACATCAAAGTGAAGCTGGTAAAACTGGAAGAGCGCCTCGACGAGATCACGGTAACGGCATTGGGCATAGCACGAAGGACCCGCTCGCTCACATACGCTACGCAGAAAGTTTCCAGCGAAGATTTTACAACGATAAAAAGCACCAATATCCTGAACAGCCTCACAGGTAAAGTAAGTGGTGTGCAGGTCAATCGCACTTCCGGTGGTGCCGGCGGTTCTGTTCGCGTAGTGCTGCGGGGAGATAAGTCTACACGCAACAGTCAGCCATTATATGTACTGGATGGTCTGCCGATTGTGAATCCTACGGGCGGACCGGTAGCAGGCTTGTACAACGAAGCCCCCGATGCCGGCGATATTGTCAGCACCATCAATCCCGATGATATCGAAAGCGTAAGCATCCTGAAAGGCGCTGCCGCTTCAGCCCTCTACGGCAGCCAGGGTAGCAATGGCGTAGTACTGATCACCACACGCAGCGGTCAACCCGGCGCCACAAAAGTCAACTTCTCCAGCAGCGTCACCTTCGAACAGCCAATTATCTTTCCGCATGAACAATTCAGCTATAGCCAGTCTGCTGTCGCAGATGCAGGCAGCCCGGGCAGTGAAGACAGCTGGGGTGAGAAAGATGCGACTGTGCCCAATAGAAATTATGTAAAAGACTTCTTTCAAACAGGCGTCACCTTTATCAACGGCATCAGCATTACAGGCGGCACGCCCAAATCATCACAATACCTTTCCTATTCCAATACCAGGAACACGGGTATACTGCCCACCAGCAAATTTGGTCAGCATACACTGAGCTTCCGGCAAACGGGCAAGTTCCTCAACGATAAACTCACGGTAGATGGCTGCTTCCTCGGCAGCATTCAAAAAGCACACAACCGGCTTACGCCCGGCATCTATTTCAACCCGCTCACAGGCCTATACCTGCTGCCCCGTGGTATCGACTTCAACCAGTTCAAACAATTCGAATACTTTTCACCCACCCGCTACCTGTATGCGCAAAACTGGTGGAACATCAATTACGATAAAGACCTCACCAATGGCGGCGGCTGGGGCGGACAGGATTATCAGCAAAACCCATACTGGGCAATGTACCGCAACCCCGTAACAAATCAGAACAGACATGCCTATCTTTCTGCCTCGTTGAAATACCACATCAGCAGCACACTCAATTTACAGGCCCGCGGATACTTCAACCATTTCAACAACGAATACGAGCGCGATATATACGCCACCACACAAGCCACCCTGTCAAGGTTCAATGGTGCATTACACACCATCACGACATCCAATACTACCGCCTACGGTGATCTGCTGTTAAGCGGCAATAAGAAATTAGACCACAACTGGGACCTGAGTTTCACCGCCGGTACATCCATACAACACCACGCCGGTAAAATGCTGTGGATATTTGGTTCACCCACAGTGCCCAATGTCTTCTTGGAATCTGCCCTCGATAGAAGCACGATCGATATCCGCAACTTCGACGAAAAGATCAACAACCCCGCACAAAAAGAAGTACAATCCCTCTTCGGCACAGTGCAGGTAAATTACCAGAACAAACTATACTTGGACCTCTCTAACAGAAACGATTGGTCGTCTACACTCGCCTATACTCCATCCGAAAAAAGTGGCTACAACTATTTCTCTGTCGGCGCGGCAGTAGTGGTCAACGAAGTAGTGCCGTTACCGTTATTCATCGACTACCTGCGGCTCCGCGCCTCCTATGCAGTAGTGGGCAATGACATCGCCGCCTTTAGCAGCTACCCCTTGTACACATTTACGATGGGCAACGGCACACCGCCGGGAAGCGCACCAATTACTTCAGTGCCGGGGCTTGGCCTTAAACCAGAGAAAAACCGTTCGCTGGAAATCGGACTACAATGGAAAGCACTGAACAACAGGTTGCAGCTGGATGCCAGCTGGTACAGGTCCAATATCGTCAACCAATACTTCAAAGGAGTGGCCCTGCCGCCGGGCGTTGGCTCAGGCGGCTATGCCGATATCAACAGCGGCAACATCCGCAACATGGGCATAGAAGCCAGCCTGCGCTACAAAGTGATTGAAAGAAAAGGCTTTGAATGGACTACCACCTTCAACGTCTCACACAACAGCAATAAAGTCATCGAGCTATTCGATCCCGCCATCATACCCTCCACTACGCCCAACCAGTTGTATCGCCTCCAGGGAGGCACGGGTGGCTACGACGGCATCCTCAAACAAGGCGGCTCATACGGCGACGTCTATGGCAGCGCATTTCGCAGAGATGCCTCAGGACGTATCATCGTATCTTCTTCAACAGGACTGCCCTTTAAGGTAGACGATGTTTATCTGGGTAATCCCAATCCCAAACTGATCGTAGGTTGGCAAAACAGCATCTCCATTAAGAACTGCACATTCAGCTGGTTGATCGACGGTAAGTTTGGCGGCAGGGTACTCAGCATTGCTGAAAGCTACATGGACCAGTTTGGCGTGAGCCGCAGAACAGGCGAAGCAAGAGACAAAGGCGAATTGGTATACATTGAAAATGCGGTCGATGAATCTGGAGCCCCCTGGAAGGGCGGCCTCGATCCGGAAGTATACTATAAATTTATAGGCGGAAAAACACCACTGGCAGAAGTGTACATGTACAACGCCACCGCCATCCGCCTGCGCGAGCTGGCCATTGCCTACCGGTTGCCTCTGCGCAATAAAAAGATAGGAGACATACGGTTAGGCATCATCGGGCAAAACCTCTTCTTCCTGAAACGTTCCGCCCCCTTCGATCCCGAACAGGTCGCCGGCGTAAACCCGGGTGGAGTAGGAGTAGACGTCTTCGGCCTGCCCGCCTACCGCAGCGTCGGCTTCAGCCTGCAATACTCTCTGTAAAAAGTAAGAAAACTGCCCTTGAGCTTGTCGAAAGGCTATACCGAAACATTGCCGATTCACGACTGCCGATTGCCGACTCTAAAATATTTTCCAAACCAATAGGTACTCTTTTTTCAGCAGTGAGTCTTTTGGAGGACTGAACAATCACCAAAACTCTAAAAAGATTGCTTATGAAACGAACGCTCCTTGGTTTCCTGCTGCTATTTTTCTCCGTACAGGCATTCTCCCAGGGCCGCACGGTGTCGGGGGTAGTGACAGACTCCCATGGTAAGCCGGTGACTGCGGCTACCATCAAAGCTAAAAGCAATGGTGCAGGCACAGCCACCAACGATAATGGCCGCTTCACACTTACATTAAGCGGCGATAGTGACTCCCTCGAAATAACGTCAACGGGCTACACCAAAAAAGTGATAGCCGCCAACGCAGGCGCCAGCGACCTGTCCATTACACTCGATTTAGATGCCCGCAACCTCGAAACAGTAGTCGTTACGGCGTTGGGCATCACCCGTAAATCACGCTCCGTTACTTACGCTACACAAGGCATCAGCACCGAAGACATGAATACGGTGAAAAATACCAACGTGCTCAACAGCTTGAATGGTAAAGTAGCCGGTGTACAGGTAAACCGTACATCAGGCGGTGTGGGCGGTTCAGTGCGCATCGTATTGCGCGGTGATAGGTCCACACGCAACAGTCAGCCCTTGTATGTAATAGACGGTTTACCGATCTCTAATCAAACCGGTGGGCCCGATCCCGGTCTGTACAACGGAGCTCCCGATGCGGGCGATATCCTGAGTACGATGAACCCGGAAGACATCGAGTCCATGCAGGTATTGAAAGGCGCTTCGGCATCAGCCCTCTACGGCAGCCAGGGAAGCAACGGCGTAATCCTCATTACCACCAAAAAAGGTAAGTCAGGCACAGCGCGCGTAGACTTCTCCAGCAGCGTTACGATGGACAAAGCCTATGTGTTGCCCAAGCTGCAATACGATTACAAACAATCCACCGCGCCGGATGCTACGAGCCCGGGCAGTGAAGACAGCTGGGGCGCTAAAGGAGCCGCAAACCCCGCAGGCGATTACGTAAAAGACTTCTTCCAAACGGGCCTCACGTTCATCAACAGCCTGAGCCTCACCACAGGCAACGAACGCACCTCCAACTATATCTCTTATTCCAACACAGATAATAAAGGAATTCTGCCTACGAGCACGTTTAAACAACATACCCTCACCTTTAGGCAAACGACCAAACTGTTACAGGATAAGCTGGTAATAGATGGAACCTTCACCGGAAGCATCCAGAACGCACACAACCGTATCACGCCGGGCATCTATTACAACCCGCTCACTGGTTTGTACCTGTTCCCCCGTGGACTTGATTTCAACCAGTTCAAAAACTACGAATACTTCTCACCCTCACGCTACCTCAATGCACAAAACTGGTGGAACATCAATTATGATAAAGACCTGGCCAATGGCGGCGGCTGGGGCGGTCAAGACTACCAGCAGAACCCATTCTGGACGATGAACCGCAACACGGTAGATAATAAGAATCAGAGCATATACGCTTCCGCTTCCGTAAAATACCTCCTCACACCCTGGCTCAACATCCAGGCGAGAGGTAATATCAACAACTTCATCAACGATTACCAGCGCAACATATACGCCTCTACACAAGGCACACTCGCCCGGTTCAATGGTAACCTGAACACCACCAAAACTAATACAACCTCCTTATATGGTGACGTATTGATAAGTGGAGAAAGAGAACTGAACAGCGACTTCTCCGTAAACTTTACATTAGGTTCAGCCATCCAGGACCAGAAAGGAAAAATGCTGACAGTGAATGGTTCACCCACTGTTCCCAACGTGTTCCTCGAGTCTGCACTGGACAAAGCCACCATCGACGTACGCAACTACGATGGCAACAGCAATACGCCCGTGCGCAGGAAGATACACTCCGTATTTGGTAGCGTACAGCTCAACTATCAAAACAAATTCTTCCTCGATTTCAGCAACCGCAACGACTGGTCATCCACCCTCGCTTTCACACCAACAGAAACAAAAGGCTACAACTACTTCTCCGTAGGAGCAAGCGGTGTATTGAGCGACCTGTTTAAAATGCCAGCTGCCGTTAACTTTGCCAAGCTCCGCGTTTCTTACGCAGTAGTAGGTAATGACGTGGCTGCCTTCAGCACCTATCCATTGTACACCTTCAATATGGGAGGCATTGCTAATCCACCAGCCAGCAGCCCGGTTACAACAGTGCCAGGATTGCAGCTGCAACCAGAGAAGAACAAGTCGTTTGAAATAGGTACACAATGGGCCTTCGTGCAAAACAAGTTTACTGTTGATCTTACTTATTACAGATCAAATACGACCCGCCAATACTTCAGCGGCATTTCATTGCTGGTGGGCACCAGCACCAAAGCAGATATCAACGCGGGCAATATCCGCAACACGGGTATCGAAGCATCACTCTCTTATAAGATCGTCAACAACAAGAAGTTCACCTGGACTACAACAGTTAACCTGTCACACAACAAGAACAAGATCGTCGAACTCTTCGATCCTGCTATCGTAAAAGGTGTGGATGCTAATACAAGATATACACTGGGCGCCAGCGGTGGTTACACCATGCTGCGCCAAGGTGGTACCTTTGGCGACCTCTATGGCCGCACCTTCCAAACCGACAATCAGGGCCGTGTAATAGTAAATGCTACTACACACCTGCCATTGTTTGTTGACAGCCTGATCGGTAATCCCAATCCCAAGCTGATCGCCGGTTGGAATAATTCTTTCACCTGGGATCGCTTTACATTCGGTATCTTAATAGACGGAAAATTTGGAGGCAAGGTGTTGAGCATTACACAAGGCTACCTCGATCAAATGGGCGTTAGCCAAAGAACAGCCGATGCCAGGAACAATGGCAACACAGTGAAGATCGACAATGCAGTAGATGATGCAGGCCATGCCTGGAACGGAACAGTAGATGCCAAGACCTATTATCAGTACATAGGAGGTAAAACACCTGCCGGAGCAGCATACACATACAGCGCTACTGCCGTAAGAATGCGCGAGATTTCCATCACCTACCGCATACCAATCAACGGTAAAGTGGTGAAAGACCTGCGCGTAGCAGCAATTGGCAACAACCTGTTCTTCTTTAAGAAAGATGCGCCATTCGATCCTGAACAAGTAGCAGGCGTAAATGCCGGTGGCGTAGGTATCGATGCATTTGGATTGCCAGCTTACAGAAGCTATGGCCTCAGTCTCAAATGCACCTTTTAATGATCAATTGTCACCCTGAGCTTGTCGAAGGGTTGAGCAAAGATTTTAAAAAGCTTAAACGAATTAAACCATGTTAAAGACATCTTTATATAAAATAACCGCCGCCTGTGCAGTAGTCACACTGTTGGGAACGGGCTGTTCCAAAAGCTTCCAGGAAACCAATACCAACCCGGCAGGCGTTAAGCCCGACGTATTTCTCGCCGACTTCCAGGCAGTGATCCTACCGCTGCAAAACGCACAGCGCAACCTGGTCAACTATGTAAACTGGCAATACCAGCTACAACAAAACCTGAACGCAGACATCTATAGCGGATACATGATGAGTCCCACACCGTTCAACGGGGGAAATAATAACGGGAACTATTTCATGATGGACGGATGGAATGAATGGATACTCAACATCGCTTACGATGGCGTAATGCAGGGCAATGCCGATTACGAGAAGTTCAAAGCAGAATACAAGTCGGCGGATCTGGCAGACGCAACCGCGATGTCGAAGATCCTCAACGTGATCGAAATGCACAAGGCGGCGGATATCTTCGGCCCCGTGATCTATTCCAAATTCGGTAAGCCTAATGCTGACCTGTCAGTAGATTACGATTCACAACAAGACGCTTACAAAGCATTCTTTGCCGACCTCGATATCGCAGTAGACAACCTGAAACCCTATGTAGCAGGCACCAAAAAAGTAGGTACCGCCTTCAAGAAAGCCGACATGATCTACGGCGGCGACCCTGCCAAATGGTTGAAACTTGCCAATACATTGAGATTGCGCCTGGCCCTCCGCATCGTTTATGCCGATGCAGCCACTGCCAAAACACAAGGCGAAAAAGCATTGGCTACAGCCAGCGGTGGACTGTTGGAAGCAGTGAGCGAAAATGCATTGGTAACATACGGCACAGAAAGCCCGATAGGCGTGATCATCAACGATTGGGACGATATCCGTGCAGGCGCGCCCCTGGGCAGTTTCCTGAACGGTTACAGCGATCCACGGATCAGCAAGATACTGGCGCCCGCGTCAGATGCAGCCGTTACCGGACAATTCATCGGTATCCGCAATGGTGTAGCCATCGATGCAAAAGCCCGCTATCAGGGCTATTCCAAACCGATAGCCAAAGCAGCCAGCAGCGACTACTTCGACAAAGCAGGCGGCAAAGCCAAGATCGCCACAGCTGCAGAGGCTTGGTTCCTCAAAGCTGAAGCAGCCCTGAGAGGTTGGACGAATTCAGGCGACATGCAAACAGCCTACGAAACCGGCATCGACCGTTCCTTCGAAGAGTGGGGCGCTGGTTCAGCAACAACTTATAAAGCAGACGCGGTGAGCAAAGCAGCCCCCTATGTAGATCCCAAATCACAAGTGGCTGGCGCGAACAACGTACCGGCAGGCAATGCGAACCTGAGCACGATCACGATCAAGTGGAATGCTGCCGGCGGCACAGAAGAAAAACTCGAAAGGATCATCACACAAAAATGGATCGCTCTTTATCCTGACGGACAGGAAGCGTGGACAGAGTTCCGCCGCACTGGCTATCCTAAGTTGTTCCCTGTTGTGGTAAACAATAGCAACGGACAGGTCATAGGCTTTATCAAACGCCTGCCCATACCTTCCAAGTTCAAGAACAGCAACAAAGCCGGTTACGATAAGGCCATCGCCACCTTAGGCGGCCCCGATAACCCAGGCACCAAAGTATGGTGGGATAAGAAGCCATAAACAAGACTAATTCCCTTATAACATACATTCAACAGAGAAGCCCGGCCCGCCGGGCCCGGGCTTCTCTGTTTATTACTTCACCTAAAAACATACGCCTATTGAAGCAAACGTGCATTTCGCTAACAGCTAAAGGCTAAAAGCTAAAAGCCAACAGCTAATCTCTAATTCTCTTATCCTAAAATCACCATCATGTTAAACCTATCCCAGTCAATCAGGAAGAACCTTCTTGTATTGACCATCACAACGATTGCTGTCTTAACTTATTCCTGTAAAAAGGACCACCTCCCCGAAGAGACCATTCCCAACGCAGACAAAGACTTAGCCCTCAACGCAGTGGGCGTAAGCGGCGCCAAAAGCGTAGTATACGTAGAAGTAAACAACAACGATTTTAGTAACGTAGGCAAGTACTCACTCGCAACCGGCCAGGCATTGTTCGACATCGGCATCATCTTCGCCGCCAACATCAACTACAACACTTCTACACAACAAGCCGTCCTGTATTTCAACCCGCAGGTCACCAATGTGCTCAACAACCGCGCTACTACCATACAGCCGGTACAAGCCAGAGGAACCAAAGTATTACTGTCCATCTTAGGTAATCACCAGGGAGCTGGCTTTTGTAACTTCCCCAGCCAGGCAGCAGCTCAGGCATTTGCCCAGCAACTGGCCAATGCAGTAAACACCTACGGATTGGACGGCATTGATTTCGACGATGAATATGCCGACTACGGCGTCAATGGTACGGGCCAGCCCAATGCTTCTTCCTTTGTGTACCTCATAACAGCCCTGCGCCAGTTGATGCCCAATAAGATCATTTCATTCTATTATTACGGACCGGCCGCTTCGCGCTTATCCTACAACGGCGTCACAGTAGGCTCCCAGATCAACTATAGTTGGAATGCGATATATGGTACCTTCTCAGTGCCCAATGTGCCCGGCCTCACAGCCGCCAGCCTTGGACCTGCAGCAGTGAATATAACGGCTACAAGTGCCTCGACCGCCACCAACCTGGCCAACCAAACAAAGAATGGCAACTACGGCGTTTACCTTTGGTACAACCTGCCCAACAATGATGTATCTGGTTACTTAACCAACGTGAGCAATGTGCTTTACAATCAGCCCACAGTGTATAATGGCGGCGGTGGCGCCACTGGCGTTAAGTTCTATCAACATACGAACAATGGAGGAACAGCCACCAGCAGTATACCCAAAGGAAATTATACACTGTCCCAGTTGCAGGCCTATGGCTTTGTCAACGATTGGGCGTCCTCCGTTACCATCCCGGCAGGTTGGACGGTTATCATGTATTCCAACAACAATTTCAGTGGCACTTCCTGGACACTGACCTCCAGCAATGCCAATTTCACAACGTTGTCACCCAACGCCAATGATGTAGTCTCTTCTGTACGCATCCAATAGTAGTAGTTACGCAGTTACGCGTTCGCAGTTTCACAGTCATGGCCCCGTTCATCTGCACGGGGCCTTCTTTATTCCCACGATGAATTGTACAACACTTCCCCCGTATTGTCTATTGAGCCGGCGCACAACCATAGGTAGCTTTGAACAGTTAAAACACAACCTATATGTCATCCATCACTTCCAAGCACATTATGTTCGTCACCGGCGCCTTTGTGATCCACCGCGGCTGGGACGACTGGATCAAATACTTCGAAAGCAAAGGTTATAAATGTATCGCACCACCATGGCCCAATAAAGAAGGAAATACCGCCAAAGAATTACGCGATCGGCAGCCTAATGATGTAGCGTTGGCCACCACCACACTCAAAGAAGTGATCGACTCCTATGCAAAACATGCCGAAAGCCTTCCCGAAAAACCTATCATCATCGGGCATTCCCTTGGCGGCATGATGACACAGGTATTGGTAAATCGTGGTTATGCCGTCGCAGGCGTAGCCATCCACCCGGTGCCACCATTGGGCGTATTTCCTTATGAGTTCTCCTTCCTCAAAGCAGGCTGGAAATCACTGGGGCTCTTCACCTCCATCAAGAAAACCTATCTGATGTCCCTCAAAGATTGGCAGTACGCATTCGTAAACGGTATGCCCCTCGCAGAACAAAAAGCTACCTGGGAGGCCAACACCATTCCCGAATCTAAAACAGTAGCAAGAGGTGGGTTGAGCTCGATGGCGAAACTGGATTGGGCAAAGCCCCACGTACCATTGCTGATCACATCAGGCAGCGAAGACAATATCATACCACCACACCTCAACTACAGGAATTACAAAGCATACAAGAAGAACGGCAGCGTACTCGATTACAAAGAGTTTCAGGGCCGTAACCACTACGTGTTAGGACAGTCTACCTGGAAAGAAGATGCAGACTACATTTTAGATTGGCTCAGTAAGCTATAGATTCATACAGTTGTTAAAAAAAAAGGGTGGGTCGCTTTCCAAAGGCGGCTCACCCTACATAGCAAGAGGTGACACCTTTTCAAAAGGTGTCACCTCTTGCTATTATACCACCACATGTACTATTTAAGTGATAGCACCTATCACGCAGGCTATTTTGACAACAAAGCAATAGTGTTCAATTTTGACCATGCAAGGATTTAATTAAGCACAACTAAATTTTATCATCATGGCAAAAAGTAAAACAATTTTGATTACCGGAGCAGGCTCCGGATTGGGAGAAGGCACAGCCATCGGACTTGCTAAACTGGGCCACAAAGTAATTGCAGGCGTACACATCTATCCACAGGCAACAGCCCTTCGTAAAAAAGCAGAAGAACTTGGACTTACAGAAAACCTGCGCGTTGAAAGACTGGATGTTCTGGACCCTTATGATGTAAGCAACTCGCTGAGATGGGACATCGATATCCTCGTTAACAATGCAGGCATCGGAGAAACGGGACCCATATTCGAAACACCAATAGAATTGGTACATAAAAACTTCGAGACGAATTATTTTGCCCCCCTGGCCCTGTCTCAGAAATTCGTTGCAAAATTCATCAGAGAAAAGAAGAAAGGCAAGATCGTCTTCCTCTCTTCCATGGGAGGACTGTTTTTGCCAGCCCACTTTGGCGTGTATTGCTCCACCAAACATGCGATGGAAGCCATGGCAGAAGCCATGCAGCAGGAACTAAAGAAATATGGCATTCAGGTACAAACGATAAATCCCGGAGCATTTACCACAGGCTTCAATGAAACCATGTTGGAAACGTCGTTCCGTTGGTTGGATGATGACAAGAACTTCACCAAAAAAGCAGACCTCAAAGCAGAGATCGAGAAGCAGCTCGATTCACCCGATTGGAAGCTGGTCCCGCAGGATATGATCGATGAGATGGTGAGAGTAATACCTGCCGACACGGGAAAATTCCGCAACGTGTTTCCAAAATTCGTGGAAGACATGCTGAAAGACAGCATGACAAAAGCCTGGACAAATACTATTTGATTGAAATTGTATAACCTGGAAATTAAGATAGGCCGTCTCCTACATTTACAAACATAGGAGACGGCCTTTTCCTTTTAATCCTTTTTAAATCCTTACTAATTACTTCGGTATATTCCCCTGTGAAGTCCTGTCTGAGAAAGCTTTCTCGGTAGATGGATGGGGAAGAAGGTGATGAAGAATGCTCCTGTGAAGAAATTCCAGATTAAGAAAGCTTCGAAAGCCGTGAAATCTGACAAAAATAAGCCTGTTCCCAGGAAAACTGCCCCAAAATAGCTTCCTACTGGCTCATTTAAGGGTATAAGGACGTCTAATCAGCCCTTTTAGGCCTCAAAAATCTGTCTGGATGGGAGAACTGTATATATTTGTGACTATGATCAAGGAAGTAACGCTTAGGAATTTCTATAGTTTTAAAGACTGTACTATCCCTCTCAATAAGGATGTGAATATTGCAGTAGGTATAAATGGCTCGGGGAAATCCAATCTTTTAAAAGCTATCGCTTTGTTAAAAGAAGGTGTATCAGGTGTTGGGCTTAAAAAGCATGTTATTGATACTTTGGGAGGCTTTGATAATATTTTTTATAAAGGAAGTAGTGCTAAAAAGGCCGAACCAATTCAACTGATTTTCCGGTTCGATAAGGATGTACTTAATAAATATGGTGATGAGTTTCCGGATGATGTAATATATTCGATTATATTATTTAAACAGCCAAGTACTAATAATTATTATGTAAAAGAAAAGGTGAAGTTTCAGAATACAGACACCATCTTTGATCTTCTGCATTTTGAAAATGGGAGAGGTGTTTTGATGGAAGAGAATAGTAATAAAGAGAGGAACAGTGTTAGTTACATAAATTTGGTAGAATCTACAGAATTGGCTTTATCTAAGATATTCGATTCTTATAGATTTTTTCATTTGTCAGTTTTGCGTAAAGAAATCGGAGATATTGCCATTTATACTAATTTCAACACAACTCCCACTAGTCCGATCAGAAGACCTATACTTGCCACTTCGGAAAGTAAGCTTCTTGCTGATGGTGCTAACCTGCCGCAAATACTGAATACGCTTAAAATAAGCAATAAGAATGTTTTCAATCAAATAATTGCAAAGCTCAATGAAGTTAATCCACAATTTAAAGATATAGACTTCAATTTTATCGGTGGTAACATTGAATTGATGCTTGAAGAATCTAATTTCAATTCTTCTGTACATGTGTCTAATATTTCTGACGGTACATTGAGGTTTTTATGTTTGCTTTCTGTATTGTATAATCCTGATAGCGGTAGTTTGATTTGCATTGATGAGCCTGAAACCGGCCTTCATCCAGACATGATCTCCACTATTTCAAATGCAATTTTGGATGCTTCTGGAAAAAGCTCTCTTATCATTCCTACACATTCAGACAAGCTTTTAAACCACTTTGAAATAGAGCATGTGCGTGTGTTTGAAAAGAATACAGAAAATGCTTCCGTAGTACTTACACATACAAAGGAGGAGTTTGAAGGATGGTATGAGGATTTTAGTCTGGGCAATATGTGGAGAGCTGGCGATATAGGAGGGAACAGGTATTGAGTAATAGTAAAGTTATTATTATTGAGGGTGCTAAAGACACCAATAATGGAGACCTTCGGGAAGGGTTCAATAAATTATTTTCTCAGGATCTTCAGGGCACTATGCCTCGCATCATTATGGGAGAAGGTAAAACGCAGGCCATTAACAAATTCAGAAACCTTGCAGGCGCTACTTTATTTTGTGACCTGGATAGTACCAATGAAGAGGATATTGAGAAAGATTTGGCAATCTATAACCTTCTTGACAGGAAAACAGCGGTATTTTATATGATTGCCGAAATGGAAGCCCTCTTTATTTCTCAGCCCAACGTATTGGATGAATTTTATGGAGAAAAGATCAGCTTAAAAATCCCTAAAAAGCACGCAAAACAATTTTCCAATCCAGACGAATATTTACAGGGATTAACAAAGCATACCAAAAAGGGAACCTACCATAAGGTTAGGCACGGAGTTGAACTGCTAAAGCGGTTAAACGCCGTACAGCTTAAAAAAGATTTCCCGGAATACGCAAGCCTCATCGAGTGCTTGAGGAATAAGAAATAGCTTCTGTCCTTCAATAACTACCTTTTCAACTTAAACGCCCTGATCAATAATTACTAATAAGTAAGCATTGATCAGGGCGTTGTTTTTTATGCTCGCTGCCTTTTACCCTATCTTCCGCGCCGTATTGATCACATTTACCCCTTCAAACTTCGCAGTAGAAGAGCCATGCGATACAGCACTCGATTGCGAAGGCTGACCCTTACCATCATTGAACGTACCGAACAAACGGAAATCATTCTTGTCGGCAATATCAGTCATGCTATTCCAGAACTCCTGCGTATTCGATTGATAAGCCACATCATTCAGCATACCAACGATCTGGCCATCCTTGATCTCATAAAACAGCTGACCGCCAAACTGGAAGTTGTAACGCTGCTGATCGATAGAGTAGGAGCCACGGCCCAGGATATAAATACCCTTCTTCACACCCTTGATCATATCAGCCACACTGCGTGTTTGCGCATTGGGCATCAACGATACATTGGGCATACGCTGAAACTGAATGCTGTCCCAGCTATCGGCATAGCAACAACCCTGTGAGGCAGGCAATCCAAGGATATGCGCCTGATCGCGGATAGTTTGATAATTCACAAGGATACCATCTTTAATGATCTCCCATTCACCACACTTCACGCCCTCATCATCATAACCAACAGCACCCAAAGAACCGGGTATGAGCTTGTCGGCATGAATATTCACGAGCTTGCTGCCATAGTTGAATTTCTTCGTCTTCCACTTGTCCAGCGTCAGGAAGCTGGTGCCGGCGTAGTTGGCTTCGTAACCAAGCACGCGGTCAAGCTCCGTAGGGTGACCGGTAGATTCATGAATGGTGAGACCCAGGTGCGTGGGATCTAATATTAGATCATACTTGCCGGGTTCTACACTCTTCGCAGTGATCTTTTCTGCTACCTGGCGGGTAGCAGCCTGCACATCCTCCAGCATATCATAGCGACCCTTGTACAATGTAGTAGGGCCACCGGTTAATTTATGCTCAGGTAAAGCGTACATGTATTCATAGCCCATGCCCATAGGAGAGCTTAAAGCATCACGCGTCTGGAATTTGCCCGTTGCTTTATCTGTCTTGGTAACAGTGAAGGTGGGCCAGATGCGATGAATATCCTGATCGATGTAAGAACCATCAGAGCTGGCGAAATACTTCTGCTCATTCACCATGAACAGTGCCGCATTGATGAAATTGGCGCCACCCTTTAGTGCCGCATCATTCACGCTCAGCAACAGATCAACCTTCTCTTTAACAGGGATTTCAAAAGCATTCTTCTCGATCGGTGTTTTCCAGCTTACCTCTCCATAACCCTTTTGAGGCGCCAGTTGTACTGGTTCAGTGAGCAGCTTGGCATTGCCCTTGGCAATAGCCACAGCAAGCGCAGCCGTTTTAGCAATGCTGTCATTATCCATTTTTTCAGAAGCAGCAAAGCCCCAGCTGCCATTAGCGATCACGCGGATACCAATACCATACGATTCAGTATTAGCCACATTCTGCACGCGGTTGTCGCGCGTCACTACCGACTGGTTGAGATAACGCCCGATACGAACATCCGTATACGTAGCACCCTTGCTCCGTGCAGCCTGCAGCGCCACATCGGCCATCCGCTTTTTGGCTGCAGCATCGGCACGTATCACCAGCGCTTCCGCTTCAGAAATGGTTCTGCCAATAGCAGGCATGCCTTGCAACAGTGCACCTGCCGCGCCCATACCTGCCAGGCCGATAAAGTTTCTTCTTTTCATTAGTAGTTTTTAATCGGAAGATTAATAGTCAGCAAAAGAGGTGACACCTTTCGCTTTCGTGGCGAAAGAAGGTATCACCTCTATGCTTTATTAAATAGCGTCAGACAAAGAAGTAAAGGTAAAGTCCCTGATCTTCATTGGAGGCAAAATAGAAGAACCACTGCGAACAGGTTTGCCCAGCTCTTCCACGTTGTTCAACATGATGATCGGGCTCTCATTGAAGCGGAAGTTCTTTACAGGGAACTTGATCTGGCCATTCTCGATATAATAAGTTCCGTCACGCGTGAGGCCGGTTTGCACCAGCGTTTGCTGATCCACCATACGGATATACCAGAAACGTGTAACGAGGATACCCTTTTCTGTATTCTTGATGAGGTCTTCCAGCGAAGCAGTACCGCCACCCATGATCATACCACCACCGCCAAAGCGACCACCACCGGGGCCAGACAATGGTTGAATACCCTTCTTCTGCGCCCAATAACGGCTGCAGGCAAGGTTCTTCACCACACCATTTTCTACCCAGGAAGTCTTCTCAACAGGCATGCCATCACCACTCCAGGTAGAGCCTGGTAAGTCAGGGTTCATCGGATCACTCCAGATATTTACCTTCTCATCGAAGAGGCGTTCACCGAGACGTGTACCGCCACCTTTCTTACTCATGAAGCTACGGCCTTCATCAGCAGTACGCTGCTCGAAACCACGGATAATGCCACCCAACATATCACTGGCAGCCAGTGGCTCCAGGATCACGGTGTAACGGCCTGGCTCGATGGCTTTCGCACCGGCAGAAGTAACCGCCTTGTTGGCAGCGATCTTCGTGAGCGCCAGCGTATCCAGTTTGCTTACATCATTATAGCTATGATCGATATAGCCGGAACCGGTTCCTTCCTGGTTACGAACAGTGATAGAGAAAGAAACATCAGTACTCTTATTATAAGCAAACAAACCTTTAGAGTTCATCATAGCGCGGAAGCCGGCACTGTTTTGCAGGAAGCCTGCAGATTCCAGTTTGGCATCCTTCGCCACCTTCAGGCTCTTCGCCACCATTTCAGCCCGCGTATCAGGCGTCATAGCAGCAGTAGTGTTATTGAACCCGATAGATTCCTTAAAAGTAGCAGGGCCGAGCAGCGGCATGTACTCCGGATTTTCAGGTGCCAGGCGGGCCAGCTCTTCAGCACGGCGAACCACCTTTTCCAGTGATGCATCATCAAACTCATTGATGGTGGCATTACCGGTCCTTTTACCAAAAGAAGAACTAACACCAAGGCTCAGGTTGCTTACTTCGCCGGCAGTAGAAACGGCGTTCCGTGCAGTACGGATATTGCCACTTTGAGAACCGCCGAGGTTAACTTCAGTTTCATCGGCTTTAGCAAAACTCAACACCTTCTTGAGGATCGTTTGAGCTTCGTCTTTACTTAAAATTGCCATAATAGATTTATTATGCTTTTGAAAGAATTTAAATTTAGTTGTCAGGTTGAGCTTGTCGAAACCTTTTACCCGATCTTCCGGGCGGTATTGATCACATTCACGCCATTGAACCTGGCAGTAGAGCTGCCATGCGATACGGCGCTGCTCTGTGAAGGCTGACCCTTACCATCGTTGAAAGAACCACCAAGACGGTAATCACTTTCATCACAAATGGCCGAACAGGAATTCCAGAACTCCTGCGTGTTGGATTGGTAAGCCACATCATTGAGCATACCAACAATCTGACCATTCTTGATCTCGTAAAAAGTCTGACCACCAAACTGGAAGTTGTAACGCTGCTGATCGATAGAGTAGGAGCCATCACCAATGATGTAAATACCCTTCTCTACATTCTTGATCATATCCTCTACACTCAGCTTTTGCTTGCCGGGACGCAGTGATACGTTTGGCATACGTTGGAACTGGATATCATCCCAGCCCTGCGAGTAGCAGCAACCCTGAGATTCCTTCAGGCCAATGATATGCGCCTGATCACGGATAGCCTGATAGTTCACCAGCACACCATCCTTAATAAGTTCCCACTCTTTACACTTCACACCCTCGTCATCCCAACCCACAGCGCCAAGAGAACCCTTCTGCATTTTATCGGCTACGATGTTCACGAGTTTGCTACCGAAGTTAAACTTCTTCGATTGCCATTTGTCCAGCGTCAGGAAGCTGGTGCCGGCATAGTTCGCTTCGTAACCGAGCACGCGGTCAAGTTCAGTGGGGTGACCAACAGACTCGTGGATGGTGAGCCACAGGTGAGAAGGATCGAGCACCACATCATATTTGCCGGGCTCTACAGATTTTGCTTTCAGTTTATCATCAACATCCTTGGTAGCATTCTTCACATCCTCCAGCATATCATAACGGTCTTTATAACGCGTTACGATGCCGGACAATTTATCTTGCGGACGCGCTTGCATATATTCATAACCCATGCCCATCGGAGCACTGAAAGAATTACGCTGCATGAATTTACCCGCCGTGCGGTCTATCTTGGTAACGTTGAAGTTGGGGTAAATGCGGTGAATATCCTGGTCGATATAAGAACCATCAGTAGAAGCAAAGAATTTTTGTTCATTTACGGCAGAGATCATCGCAGTAACGAAGCTGGCGCCACCGGTGATAGCAATATCATTCACCTGCAGCAGCAGATCAACCTTGTCCTTAATAGGCACTTCAAAAGCGTTGATCTCGATAGGCGCCTTCCAGCTCACAACACCAAATCCCTTTTGAGGGGCCAGCTGAACCGGTTCACCCTGGAGTTTGGCATTAGCCTTCGCTACAGCTACAGCCTGCTCGGCACATTTAGCAATAGCATCTTTGGAAACAGTGTGCGTGGCGGCAAAACCCCAGGCGCCGTTAACGAGCACCCGGATACCTACACCAAAGTTTTCGGTGTTGGCTACACCCTGAACACGTTTGTCGCGCGTAGCTACAAACTGGCGCAGGTAACGGCCAATACGTACGTCGGCATAAGTGGCTCCTTTGGATTTGGCAGCATTCAAAGCCACGTCCGACAACTCTTTATTGGCGGCTGCGTCCATACCCTGCAGTGCTTCTGCCGGGTCGATCTCCCGCCCGAAAGCAGGAAGCTTGGGAAGCATGAGCGAGCCAAGGCTCATCCCCGTGTAGTAGATAAAATCTTTACGTTTCAAAGTAGATTCCTCCGCAGTTTTAATTGGTTACAAAAAAGGGATATTATTTAAACAGATCTATCCAAACTTACAGTCAGGCCGCTCAAAGCGGCCAGACCAAGTAGTGCGTCGCTCTGCAAGACTGAGCCTGTCGAAGCAAACGCCGCTCTGCGAGGTTTGCAGCCTCGCAGCCCTATTCCGTGGCTTCCAGCCACATCGCCTCTCAACTCAAGGGGCTTGACTCCTGACTCTGAACTCCCAACTCTCAACTCTGCACTCTCTTCCCCTCAAACCACAAATAACTACAACAAGATAAGAAAACCACAAAGAAAATGACCGGTGGTAATTCTTTTGTTGTCTGTCCGCCTGCCAGTTCTTTAGACGCCCCTCCGCCACCGGAAACTGCGGCATACCGCGTATTGGCCATGATGCGGTCGGTAGCCCGCACAGAAGCCCAGTCACCCTGCTCATAAATATACAGCCGGAGACTGTCCTGTCCTTGAGTTACAGCCTGCCAGCCATGTTGTACGGGCCACCAGGCGCCTGTCCAGGTATGTGGCTGCCAGGCATGCTGCGCTACCGGCACCTGGCCGTCGGGCGTTTCCAGCACCGGTAAACGGCTGGTGACAGTTGTTTCCAGCGTCAGCTCAACCGGACTGCCCACGGAGGGGAAAGCAGTCACCTGTTGCCACCGGGTTTCTTGCGGCGCCCGGCGGGCAGCCTTGTTCAGTAGCAGCGACCAGAACTGGGCATAATCCTGTTGGTTGCCGCTCAGTATCCAGCTATAAGTATTATTGACGGTATTCAACACGAGTTTGCCGGCGCCGGCCAGTGCCGATGACACCACAACAGTCCCCTTGTCGTCCATGACCAGAGGCTGTGCCCGGCGGTTGTTTTCAATCGACAGCCATTGCGTGGGTAACAGCGGAGAGGTGGTGGTAAAAACGGCAGGCATAGCAAGCGGGCGTGCGCTGGTCACAGCACCGGGCTGCTTCCTGATCTGCCACCCGGCAGCAAAGCTGTTGACAGAAACAGTACTGTCAGTTTGCAGGATCAGCCCCAATCCCTTTTGCACCTGTGTGATGAGCGCCGTTCTTTCAGTGCCATTCAATTCCACGAGGGCTGCGTCATCCGCAATCACGACATCGAACTTTTCCAGCAGGGAAGTAGATATGTTTTGTAAGGACGTCGCCTCCCTGTTCAGGAACTGCTGACCATATTTATTTTTACTGATGGTATTGCGCGCAGCAACCCTATACTGATTTTCATACAGCCAGGTAATCAGGAACTTATTGTCAAAATCAGGCGAAGAAGACAACAACAATACTTGTAGGGGACTGGCAGGCAATACCTGTACAGCCAGCTTTTCTGTAACGATTGATTTGCCTGCTTGCGATGCTTCCATCTCATACACGGTGCTGCCAAGGTGAGCAGGTTTGCACCGCAACCTGAACGTTTGCGCAGCATCCCCATCGATGGACACAGAATCGAACCGGGAGCCTAAGCCGGTCAGCACGACCTTTGTCTTCTCTTTTCCGCTATTATAAAAACTCCCTTGCACTTCCAGCCAGTCACCCTGGTGCAATTGCCGTGGCCAGCCGGCAGCTGTAAAACCTGTCGGAGGTGCAGGCACATGATATTGCACCTTGATACCCCACTGTTGTACAATGGCGAGCTCTTCATCCCTTAATCCATAACCAAATACATGCAGTTCATTGAGGGAGGAATGTTCAGATAAGAACCACGATAATTCAGGAATAAATGCATTGCCACCAGTTGCCAATTGCGTATACGTAGTATAGCGTTGCAATTCATTATAAGCATTCAGGCTATCCTTATCATAACCCGGCGTCAGTACAATAGCTGCATCGGTTTGCCGGGCCGATTGCTTGGTTGTATACCTAATAGGTAATACGATGCAAGCCAGCGCCGCCACCGCCAGTATACTGGCCGCTAAGCGCAGGAACAGGTTGGCCTTTGCCGGTCTCTTTATTTCCTTCCACACAAGAAAAAAGACCAGCAGCAGCGAAGCGATGATAATACCTGTTTCTGCTTTCATCAATTACTTTATCATATTTAGTTGGTTTTCTCATCAGTCGCCAGCCTCTGGCTGGTGACGCCTATTCCCTCGCCTCTGGCGAGCTTCGAAAACCTGACTTATTTATTCAAATTCTTAAAATAATAATCCGCCAATTGATCCTCTTTTGAACTACTGCCTTTCTGCGGCAACAATGATCCCGCGCGAATGATCTTTTGCAAAGCCGCCTGCACCTTTGCAATAGCTGCTCTGTCCGTTTTGCCCGGCTCCTGTGTGATCTTGCGGATCGCATTCAGCGCAGGCAAATAATCTGCTGGCGCTTTTACCGCCTTCTCACTGATCACACGTTGCGCTGTAAGCAATACAGTTGCTTTCTCCGGCGCCAGTGTAGATGACGTTTTCAACTCCTCCAGCAATGCCATAGCCTGCTGCAAAGCCTTCTCCTCATCATTGCCGGAAGTCGTATTCTTATTACTCTGCGGCGCACCAATTTTATCGAGCTCACCACTGAGCCTTTTGTCAGGTCGCAGCGGTGGCATTTTGATTGACGTTTTACTGACATAAGCCCGCGACTTCTGTTGCATGTCCTTTAACAGGCGTAACGCTTTATATGCATACGGCAATGCCTCGCGTGGTGTGTACATCCGCAGCTTCAATTCACTGCTCCACATTTCGGTCAATATAGCTTTGAGCTGTGCCTTTTGAGCCGGCTCGAGGTAAGAAGCATCCTCGGCATTATCATGCTTGTGTGCATATTGATCTTCAATAGCCTTCGCATCGCCAAAGGCGATCTCTTTCTCTTCACCATGTTCCTCGCCACCATGCTCATGACCATCGCCGGGATGGTGACCGCCACTTTCCCATTCCTCACCAATGAATTTTCCGTAACGCAGGCGCAGCAACTTCTGGTCATCACCCAGCACATTACTATGAAGATTGAAAGAGTCTTTAGGAATAGAAGCCTGCTGTTGCAACAACTTCTCGATATCGATAATGATCTGCCGCTGACTCCTGAAATATTCAGGCACCTGGTTCACGCCTGATTCCATACCTGATAAGCTCATCAGTTCGGCCGTATCAGGCAGTGAAATAAAATACATATCCGAACGGCTTTCCTGTCCACGGTTATCAGTCGCCTTCACATAGAAGTAAAGCTCATCACCGGCATGCAAACCCAGCGCGTGCAGATCGAGCACCTTGCGCACATTCATTTGAGCACGGCCATCGAAGCTGGCAGAAAAAGACAACTGCTGCTCTTTGAAACTTACACTTTCCCCTTTACCACTGGCATTGGTAGCAACAATGCCTGCTGTCTTAATACCGTAATCATCCTGCAACTCCACAGACAGCGTAACGAGTGGCGCAGCGCCGGGCTCAACCGTCGTGTATTGTTGCGGTGTAATGATATGAACATTGACGGGTAGGTCAGGTATTACCTCCAGCGTGTACAACTGCGAAGCATGCCCGGCCAGACTCACCTGGTAAAAACCGGATTCACGAACATCCCTTTGCAGCGTCCAAGTGGTGCTGTCTGGTGAAGTAGGTGTAAAGTGCAGTGTATCGCGTGTATTGAATACGAGTTGTAGTTGCGGCACCTTTTGGTTGGTATGGATCTCCCATTGCACCTTGCTGCCTTCTTCCACCTTCAGTGTAAACTGTTGTTGCTGCCTGCTTTTATTGCGCGTGTAAGCAGGGGGAGTGATCTGTACCTTGAAAGACGCGATGCCGGGCAGTACAGTTTCCGGGTGAGTGGTCGTTGCAGCGGCAACAGTATCATCTTTCCGTTGCTCATTGGGAGAAAGAAAACGGGAACCGATATAAACCAATATGCCGGCAAGTACAGCGCCGGTTAACAGTAGCCATGCTTTCTTTAGCGATTGCCACATCTCAGGCGGTGGTGGCACATCATTCAGCGAAGGAGCTATCTTTTCAACCTGCATCCTTTGCAAAAGCGTCAGCGATTGCTCGGGCAGCAGTAATAATTGAGTACTTTCTTCTAATTCGGGGTGCGTACGATTTAAGTAACTGGAAATATCTGAAGGCGTGAGCGTGCGGGATGGTTGAAGCCACCAGCTCAAACCCGCGATGACAATAAAGAGAATAATGACTCCCCACACAGGCAACTGGAAGATATAAAGAGCGATCATTGCCAGCAACCAGGCAGGAGCCAAAGCCTTCAATAGTGAAGCATACAGGTTGTTTCTGCTCCACTTGTCTGCAAGCGCATGAATGATATGTACATGATGCTGATCAGCCATGCTCCACACGTTGTTGTTGACGATAAACTAATATGCGCTCTGCTGCAAATACTATAAAAACTACAATCCACAACCATTTAGATAATGATGTAGCATTGTGCTTTATTCCCCCTTCTAAATGTTGATTCTTTATTGCCGATTGCCGACTGCCGATTGCCGGTATCACTTGCTTATCATCCACGCGCCTCCTGTCCAGTGCAACATCTGCCTTCAACGCCGGCGCCACCAGCGGCAACATCGCTTTCACAAAACCATCTTCCCATACGAGGTCGCCCCAGGCGGGATTGAAACGACCTTTATAACGATACACGGACTTCCCATCTTCCTCAGTAACTGTCAATAGGGGCCTGCCATCAGCCAATGTCCATACAGGAGTACCCGTCGTATTGCCAGAAATGTATTGGTATACTTTATGCAGCCCGGCTGCAGCTGTTATGGCACGTCCTTCCTGCATCCAGGAAGATACCGGAGTCACACGGCCAGTATCGTAACCAAACAATATTCCTTTCGGAGCGAGGTATGATAAAAGAGTAGAAGAAGGCTTCGATGTACCTGACTTGCCATCGGCTGATTCATCCAGCCAGAAGATAAGCTGTTGCGGCGTGGCTGGTAGCTGATCACCTGCCAGCGAAGACACTTGAATACGCGTGCCTGTAAATTGAGCAATAGCCTGCATGGCAGCTTTCACATATTGCGCATCAGATATATGCTGACCAGTATAAATAGCCACGCGAATAACAGAAGTGTCAGGAGCTGCAGTAAAAGTTGCACTTACATTGTCCTCGCTAAACCAATTCCCCTGCGGAGAAGTGACCCATTCAATATTCTTTATTTTGCCTTCAGCGGTAACATAAGATAGGGCAGGAGATTGCGTAAGCGTATCGCCAGTTGTAAAACTATGCCACTGAATAGCGAGATTTGTAACCGGTCGCTCGCCCCGGTAAGATGACAAGCGATCATTAACAAACACATGCAGCGGAAACCCTTTGGGCAGGCTGGCATCCAATACTTTCAACAATGGCCAGGGGCGTGCTGCAGTAATGGTGGAAGTATCTTTTAATAAAGCTGTATCCTGTAACTGTATTCTTTCAAAGCCTGCCGACAGGTTATGCAATTCCAGCCCGGCAGCCAGCAATGAATCGATTTGCGGTTTGTAATGCGCATACGCTGCCGGCAACTCCTGACCTGAGATGAGTATCCAGCCCCGCTGTTTAGTAGTATCCTGTGTAGCATTCCATACAGGCTTTGCCAATAAAAGCGCCAGCAATACCAGTAACAAGCAACGAAGTAAGAACAAAGGCCAGTTGTTGATGCGTAGCCTGTTGGAGCGTTGACGCGAACTGACGGTCAGTAAAGCAATGCTACCCACGCGCAACGTTTTACCTTTGCGCACATTCCATAGGTGTACCAGCACCGGTATAATTACCGCCGCAATGGCCAACAACGATATGGGATTCAACAACTGTAGCAATTACTTTCTGTTTTATGCTGTCTCCTGTATTCTTACCTAATACATCTTACCTCTTACTTCCTACTCCTCAAAAAGTCTCTCAATGCCTGATCCACCGGTTCATCCGTCATCATCAACCGGTAATAAATATTGCGGCCCAGCAATTCCTTTTTAATACTATCAAGGTGTGCTTTGAGCCGCTCGGTATAAGCTTGTTTTATTTCACCAGGATTGATCTGGATAGAAGCACCCGTTTCCAGGTCTTCGAGCGTAGTATAACCGGCATAATCCAGTTCCATTTCATTACGCCCCATCAAATGCAGCACAATGATCTCATGGCGCAGCGCTCCCAGCAGGTCGAGCAGCTTGTACATTTCATCCTGCTGCTGATAGAAATCAGTAATGAAAATGAGCAACTCCCTTTTCTGGCCACCCGCATAAATGTCTTTGTAATAAATAGGCTCCGTAAAAGTTCCTTTGGGACCTGCCTGTTCAAGCTGGTAAAATATGCGATTAAGATTCTGGAAGCCTTGTCGCGCAGCCAGCGAGAAAATACTTTGCTCACGCAACACATATAAACCTACGGCATCACCCTGCATATTGGCGAGGTAGGCCAGGCTGGCAGCGAGGTAGCGGGCATATTCCATTTTAGTAAACTGCCCGTCGCGGTGATCCATCGAGGCGCTGGCATCTACCAGCAGACGAACACTGATGCTGGTCTCCGATTCCGATTCACGGATATAATAGCGGTCACTGCGTGCATACATCTTCCAGTCCATCCAGCGCAGGTCATCGCCCGGCATGTAACTGCGGTACTGGCTAAACTCCATACCACTGCCTTTGATAGTGCTTTTGTTGGCGCCCGTCATAAAACCATCGATGGTGGTCTTCGCCGCCAACGATAGATTTCTCAGTGACAATAATATCTTAGGATCTAATAACACGAATTATAATGCTCTCGGTCTTTCAATCACTTTCAACAAGTTGGCCGTAACCATATCCGGCGTCACGCGCTCTGCATCCGCTTTGAAATTCATCAGGATGCGGTGACGCAAAACAGGGTAGGCCATGGCCTGAATATCGCCTTCCGTCACAGCATAGCGGCCATGCAACAAAGCCCTTGCTTTGGCGGTAAGGATCAGTGCCTGTCCTGCACGCGGGCCTGCGCCCCAGCGCACCCACTCCTTTACATAATCGGCGGTAGTAGTGTCCGGACGGGTAGCACGGACTATCTTACCAGCCCAGCCAACGAGGTCGTCGCTGATGGTCACCTCCCGTACAAGTCCTTGCAATTGGATGATCTCCTCACCACTCACGATGGCGGCAACTTTGTGTTGGCGGCTGCCGGTGGTATTACTTAATATTTGTAGCTCTTCCTGTTCTGAGGGATAGCCGATCTTTACATACAATAAGAACCGGTCCAGTTGAGCTTCGGGCAGGGGATAGGTACCTGCCTGTTCTATGGGGTTTTGAGTAGCTAATATGAAGAATGGGCGATCCAGGTGATAAGTTTTGCCTGCATACGTCACTTCGAATTCCTGCATGGCTTCCAATAGGGCCGACTGCGTCTTTGGCGGCGTACGGTTGATCTCATCGGCGAGCAGGATGTTGGCAAACAACGGCCCCTTGGTAAAAATGAAACTCCGCTTGCCGGTCATCAGGTCCTCTTCCAGGATCTCCGTACCAATAATATCAGAAGGCATCAGGTCGGGCGTAAACTGGATACGGCGGAAGCTAAGGTGTACAGCCTGCGACAGCGTTCGCACCATCAGCGTTTTGGCGAGTCCCGGCACACCCTCCAGCAGGCAGTGGCCACCGGCCAGTAGCGCTACCAGTATTTCTTCCAGCACTTCGTCCTGTCCAACAATAACCTTTTGGATCTCTTTTTTGAGTAGGGATACTTTTTGCAGCAGATCGCTGACATTTGTTGCTGTTAATACCAAGGTCAAATAGTAGTTTTGGTTAAAATAGATTTCTCAATGGAAAGCAATAATGGCTATAGCAGATTGATGATCAGGAACTAAATTCCAGTCGTAGCGACGGAAGTTCGGACTTTTTGACGTCATAACCTTTCATTTTCTTTTGCCTGCTATGAAAAAATAAGAATTTTAATATACTTTAATACATTATCCGGTACCAAATACCCAGGCATCAATCAGCTACTATGTATCGAGGCAACAAGTTTACCTTCTCCCGACTAAAATACCGTTCCGGCGACTGGGACACAGACCAGCGTATGCCTGTAAATTTATTGAACTCACTGGTCGAGTATACTACCATTCCTGTAAATCCGCAGGAGCGGATCGTAGAACTGGGGAGCGACGACATTTTCTCCGCACCCTTCTGTTACCTCAGCGGCCACAAGCTGGTACAGTTCGATGCCCGGGAGCAGGCCAACTTCAAAAAATACGTGCAGAATGGAGGGTTTGTATTTGTAGACGATTGCAACCACGATATAGACGGCCTGTTCGCCAAATCCTTCGAAACGCAGATGAGCACCACTTTTGGTCCGCAGGCACTTAAAAAAATACCCAACAATCACGAGCTCTACCGGTCATTCTTCACCTTCGAAAAAGGGCCGCCGCCCACTTCCTTCGAACTGAACGGCTGGGGCGACGACCTGGTGCACGATTACCTGAAAGCAGTCGAGATCAACGGCCGCATTGCAGTACTGTACAGCAACAAAGATTATGGCTGCGAATGGGATTACGATTTCCGCAACAAGCGATTTATGGCCGAGGACAATACCAAGTTCGGCCTCAATATTATACTATACGCCATGCAGGCGTAATAATTCCGGGTTTAGAATTTCGGGTTCCGGATTCTTTAGATACAGCTTCGTGATGAGTTGCTGATTACCTCTATTGTGGGATGGTCTCTACTAATACTTCGACTCCGGCTTTGTCATAATAAGTACAGGTCATTGCCTGCAGACTCACTGCCCATTTCTCTATGCCATTATCCGCACATTGTTTGCAAAACTGTAAGTAATCCGATCCGCCTTGCTGGTGATGAAACAGGTCTTTTTTAAACTGCTCCGCGTTGATATTGTCTGAAATGATAAGCGTATCATATTTAGCGGGAGAGGTCAGCCTGGAATCATTGTTCCCTTGGTAATCTGTATGTCCGTCCGTCACATAAGTTTCATAATACGTAACTCCCAATCCCTTTAGCTCCCGGATGTAGGCAGGAAAGTCGGCACCTGATTTTACTTTTACATGCGCTGTCCTGATTTGCTCTAATGTAAACATGGTATTTGATTTTGTGGATACAAAGATCAAAACGCAGCAGTGCCGGGAATTGTAAAAAGTCGTTTAATTCCCAACCGGTACCCGACTCCTTCTATAGCCATCGCTTGAAGTTCTCCGGAGTGTCACCGGTAAATTGTTTGAAGTCTTTTATAAAGTGAGCTTGATCAAAGAAGTTATTGTCGTAGCAAAGTTCCGTGAGCGATTTAGCCTTCCCAAGGTTGTCAAGCACTGTATTGAAGCGCACTATAGAAGCAAACTTCTTGGGCGTAGTGCCTACTAACTTTCGGAACCGTTTTTCAAAAGGGCTCTGACTGATGAATAGCTTTTCATTAAGCTCCTTAATGCGGATAGTTCCCTTCGAATCATAGATCATCTTAACCGCTTCAATGATGAGCTTGTCCGATTGAATGTCCTTTAACTGCGACAATAAAAACCGCTCAACTACCTGGATACGCTGCCGGTCTGTTTTCAACAGCGATAATTTTTCTTCTGTTTCCCGCAGCTTGCTGTTGTCGAAAATTGAATCCAAAGAAACACTTTGGTTAAACAGTTCATGAACAGGTAGAGAAGCGAAGTGGGCGAATCCTGTCTCTGTAAAATAAACAAGTATAGAACCGATGCCGGAGGTATTACTAAATATCTTGTAGCTGTCAGCGATACCTGTAATGCCTGCCGCTGCCAGATTGTTTACTAACCCATTTTGAATCAGCGACAAGCTACCCCGGTACTGAAACCCAATCACAAGACCGGAGGAAGGGAAGACTTTATAAGTAGACGCCTGTGTATTTTCAGACACCACAAAGTGTTTGACGTAAGGTCTTAATCGTTCTGACGGTATGAACTTTTCAAATTTCACTAATTAAAATTACAATACTTCTCTATAAGGTCAGCGGATGGTTACCTATGTACAAGACAGACGCATGAAAGTGCTGTTGCCGATTCTCCTGTTACGGCTCGCGAATGATCTGGTAATCGCCGGACCGTGGGCCGGGGCGCAGCATCCACCCTGAAGCAACCGTCACCGTCCAGCCTTCCCCACTGATGTTGATGCCTTCAATCCTAAACGGTCCAGGCAGTTGTCGCTTGCCGTCGTCGCTGATCAGTACGCCGTTTGTTGCTTCCAGCGTGCCCCATTCACCCTTGGTGCGGTAGGGCTGCACGAACACGGTGCCGGCGCCAGGAATGGGTGTGGCGCCTACCGCGTTAAAGGTTGCGCCACCGCCTGAGGGAACGAGTAGTACAGGGCCATCGATAAAGCGGTTCCGCAGTTCGAGCATGCGGGCCTTTCGTTGCTTTTCGCGTGCCTGTTCAGCAGAGCGGATTTCCTTGCCTCCGTATCGCTCCGAAGCTGCGGCAGTGTCAGCAGTAGGCTTGATACGGAGAGCAGCCATCAGCATTTGTCCCAGATCAGAGCTGCTGCGCACGCTTCTTCTCCAATTCACGGAAGCGTCATCGAGCAGCACCGCATACGCCGTACCAGTCACATAAGCTTGTTGCAGAAACGTTTCATGTCCTTTAGCGGCGTCCAGATTTTCTATTGTACTGGCGACTGCTTCAGCACGTGAACCGGCTGCGACGACGATGCCGGTGTATTGCGCGAGACCTTCCCGGATCTCTTCGACGCGCTCGTTCTCCGCGGCGTTGGCAAACAGAGAGCGGCGTGCAGACCGGAAGGCAAGTGCATCGCTTATCGCGCGTTTACGGTTCGCTCCAGATTGATCGAGCGCCCGCGCCAGTGCGCGCCACTCGAGTTGCAGCCATATACGTGCCTCGACGGTGTCCAGGTGCGCGTTCTTTCCGATGAGAGGCATCAGCCCAAGGTCTTGTTGAATGCGGTGAAACAGCTCGTGCAACATAAATTCGTGCCTTACACGTGGAGTTGGCAAGGATGTCGTGAAGTCCCACATATAGGTCACCCAACGTTCGCCACCCCACTCAAGCGGTGCATTCGTGTGGCCAAGAACATGAGGCCAATTGTCTGCCGGACGAGGTTGACTGGTTGCAAGCGTTTTGGTCCGTGCGTCTGCGAACACCATCGGTCCACATAAAGAAATACCCCAGAGTCGCCCGCTATCACGTTGACAGATAGCTGTGGCTTCTTTGAAATAAGTTTCAGCACGTTGTTGATCGACCTGCGCTGCTGCGGGATTAAGTAAGCTTAACAATAGGGTTATCAGGCCGAACCACGATGCACAGATGATGATGTTTCTGTTCATAGTTCATCCATTTATATTATTTCTTCCGCCTCGCCAGTACCTCGCGCAGATAATCAGTTGCAGGCGGCAGTGGCTTTTCAAAGAAGCGATCCTTCCAGTCAGGATCAAACCTGTTGATCAGGAGAAACAATACCAATCCACGCACCTGCGACCAGGCCGGACCTTGCTTTGTCAACCAGGAAAGCAGCTCGCGCTCATTCGGGTTAGGTGCATTCTTAAGCATTACACGATATTGTGCCCACATAGCCGAACCCTCCAGCGAAAGGAATATTTCGTCGGCTTGTCCTAATCCCTGGTTTCTCCCGCTAAAGAATTCACGCTTGCGTATTTGTATGCGTTTTAAAGCATGTTCTATCACTGTTATGCAACTATCCTTATTGGTTGTAAAAGCAGCATTCCACAATAGCGTGTTTTCTTCTGCATAAAGCTGTTTATACCGCTCATTACCTGAAAACATTTCTTCCACCGTATTATCATTGAGACTTTTGTATTTGCCGGCGTCATGAATAGCCAACAACTGCGGAAGCACAAAAGGCAATTGGCGGGTATGCGTCAGTTCGTGAATATTGTTGCCCAGGAATAAAAAGTCGAGGAAGGAAGCCTGATCAGGCGGTGCAAATTTGTGAAACAGCGAAGGCAGCGGAGCAATAAAGAATGCCTTTTTGTTTTGTGCATAAGGTATCGTGGTAACGAGCCCGGCCGCCAGTGGAATGGCAGCCCTGTCTGGCACCCATAGGCTATCGGTGTGCGACAGCCGCACAAGTGGATACGTGATCCCTGCAAACACAACACTATAGGATGTTTTCTCTGCGGCGGGCAGCATACCCACGTCGGCATTCACATGCCAGGCCGAACTACTGTCATAAAAAATGATCCACGGCAATCCCTTCACTTCAATTGTCAGTTCATGCTCGCACACATACTGCCAGTTGTCAAGGATCTTCTGTATCCAAGCTGTATCTGCCGGCACAGGTTGTTTCCAATGAATTACTGCATCATTGCCCTGCGTTCCGGCAACGGTTACAGGTGGGTGACTGTTCCTTTTATGCTCAGAAAAGGAGAGCAATCCCCAACATACCATCAGATAAATAATTGGTCGCATAGTTATATCACTGAAGTTAAGATAATCCCGGCCCGCTTCAATACAACAGCATCAGCTTAACTGTCTACCAACAGATTAACAGCCTTGTAATTCATAAAACATTCATTGTGAAGGAGCTGAGGGAAATGGAGGCTGGGGGTGCCGGACGGTGGATAAAAAGTTATGACCTGAACTAATATATTTAGTGATGCGTTCAGTATTTTAGCTAAATATATTAGTAGTAAGATGGCAAATATCGAGATCACCGGGAAAGGCATCCAGAAAGTACTCAGCAGGTTTGATTATAAACAGGCCATTGCCGAATACATCTGGAATGGGTTCGACGCTAAGGCAAATACGGTACAATTGAATTATGAAGCCAATAACCTGGGCTTTGTGGCAAAGATGGAGATCATCGACAATGGCTATGGCATCAACCGGGCGCAGCTGGCCGAAAAGTTCTCTCCCTTCTTCGATTCGCAAAAAGCCATCGAAATAGAATCACCCAAGAATACCTCCGCAGTGCATGGCAAGAATGGGGTAGGGCGGCTTACCTTTTTCAAGTTTGCCACAGAGGCGATCTGGAACACGGTATATGAAGAAAAGAAAAAGAAGTACGAGTACTTCATCAACATCAAATTTGATTCAATCAACAAATACGACAGCCCCGATTCCGGTGTACATGAGGTAAAAAAGAAAGCTACCGGCACATCGGTCACCTTCTACAATATGCTGCCCGACATTACCGATGGCAAGCTGCAGGAAGAACTGATGGACTTCCTCTGTCTGGAGTTTGGCTGGTACCTCGAACTGAACAAAGACAATGGGTATGCTTTATTGATCAATGGCGCGCCGCTGGACTATTCATCTATTATTGGCGATACCCACCACTTCATGCTCAATCACCAGGATAGCAACAATGAGTTTGAAGTCAAGTACGTACGGTGGAACATGAAGATCAACAAGGAGTTTTCCAAATACTATTATATAGGTGCTGATAATATCGAACGGTACAAAGAATTTACCTCCCTCAACAACAAAGGCGATCATTTCTACCACAGCGTCTACATCAGGAGCAATTACTTTGATCAGTTTAAATTTAAAGGAACGAATACCGATCCCCAGCTGGCGTTCATCGGCAGCACCCGTATCGATCCGGTATTCCGGTTCCTGCACAAGAAGCTGTCTGCTTTCCTGCTCGACAAACGCAAGCCTTACCTGAAACAGTACACCGATATTCTGATCAGCCAATACGAGCAGGACGATATCTTTCCTGTGTTTAGCGACAATCCCTGGGATGTGATCCGCAAGATAGAGCTGGAAAACCTGGTGCGTGGACTATACGAGGTGCAACCAAAACTATTCCTCAACCTCAACACCGAGCAGAAGAAGACCTTTGTACGCCTGCTGAACCTGATGCTCGATAGTCTGGAAAGAGACAAGCTGTTCGACATCCTCGATGGTGTAGTAGAACTCTCCAACCAGGAAAGAAAGCAGATGGCGTCCATCATTAAAATAACCCGGCTGGCCCGTGTTAATCACACGATCCGCCTTATAGAAGACCGTTATAAAACCATCGATACCCTGCGCGATCTGATCATACGCAAAGAACTCAAAGCCAATGAGCGCGATCACCTGCAAAAGCTGGTCGAAGCCCATTACTGGATATTTGGAGAGCAGTATCACCTGGTCACAGCTGCCGAGCCAAAGTTTGAAGAAGCGCTCAGGCGGCATAGCCATTTACTGCGCGGAGATGTTCCGGTGCTGCCGATCAATCATGAAGACAAATACCGGGAAATGGACATCTTCCTTTGCCGGCAGGATATACTGACCCATGAGATCAGGAACATCGTGGTAGAGCTGAAACACCCTGCCCTGAAGCTGGGCGAAAACGAGCTGGCCCAGGTAAAGAAATACATGAACGTCATCATGAACGAACCACAGTTCAATGGCAACAACATGACCTGGGAGTTTTACCTCATTGGCACGGACTTCAACAGCCGCGGAGAAATAGAAGCCGCACTGGACAATGCCAAGCCTCACGGAGAAAAATCACTGGCTTTCAAAACCGGACAGTACAAGATATTCGTGAAGAAGTGGAGCGAAGTGATCAACGACTTCGAGATGAAACACAAGTTTCTCAACGATAAACTACAGCTGGAAAGAAAAACACTCAACGAAGCGCAGGACACAGCCGCCGAAGCAGTACGCGCTGCTACCGACAACACCGCTGCTATCCAGCGTAGGATTGTTTAAAGGAGGTTGTTTGTTGCTTAATAACGTGGTCGTTTAGGGGTTGTTTTTATTGTTGATGCCATGCTTTTGTTTTAAATTAGCATATATCTTCAATTGCTTATCTGCATGAAGCATTTCATCGTCATACCTGCTTTTTTGCTTAATCCGGATTCTTCAAGCCTGGCCGGACAGGCAGCTGCTATCCCTTTTACTCAAATTTAAGGTGCCCTACAGGTACGCTCAACGTGCGCTTGTGATGCGCTCATGGTACGCTCAATACCTCAAATTGCTGTCAGGTGGCTATGAGATTGACCACAGTTGGATATGGGAGTGATATTGGCTGCCTGCCTGGTGGAAGCATGTTTAGTGAAGTGCATGCCATATACGAAAATGGAAAAATCAGCAAAAAACGTCGATTTCAGAAATTATGGTCGTTTTCAGAAATGGAGATTTGGAAACCGGTTGTTGCTGATCGTAAGTTTACAGTACAAATTTAAAAAGATTGCCATGGCAAAACAATGCGGAACGCACTCATTCACTGGAAAGCTGGGTGCCACTATTGGATATAAGTTGGGAAACGGCGTATATATTGAGCGTGAGAGCGGTTCCAAAGAGGGAAAGGCATTTAAGAAAGACCCACGCCGTTGGCGTACGATGTATAATGCCGGGTTGTTTGCACAGGCTTCAAAAGCAGTACAGTTCATCTATCGCGCCTTGCCGAAGAACCAGCGGCAGCATGGTGTATATGGTAAGCTGTCGGGAAAAGCCTTTAGCATGCTCAGGCTGGGCAGTAGTGTCGACGAGGTAAAAGCGGCATTGATGAAGCAGTATGTGGAAGATCGGCAGCCGTTGATTGTAGCAGGGCAGGGACGTGCAGTGGATGCCGGTATTCCATCGGGCACATCAGTGTCAGGAGCTTGTACGGTTGCTGATATGGACTGCAAAAGGGTAACAAGCTTACAGTACCCAATATTTCCTGATCATCCACAGTATATTGTACAGCAAAAAGAAAATAACAAGCCCCGCATGTATACGTTCATTTTTCGTCCGGATCGCCAACACACATAACAGCACATGAATGATGATCCTGATAATATACTCGGTACCCAGCGAACGATAATGTTCCACTCCTTTTAAAAGCGTATCAATCACATCGAATAAAAAGGAAACACCCAGAAACGAAAAGATCCAGTTCTTCCTCGAATAGAAGTACTCTTTGTATCCGGCATACTCCTTCATGTCATCCGGGAAGAGAAGTGAACAGACGATATAGTAAATGATGATGAAGCAGATAATAAACAGGTAAGACTGAAAGTTCCAGTCCTTTACGTTCTTCAGCAATATTTCCCACCACCAGAAGTCCAGCAACGACAGGAACATGTAAAACACCCATCCAAGATGTACCCAATATAGCCGTACGCGGGTGGGATGTTCTATCAGTTTGGCAACGCCCTTCAGTAAATGCGCCATGCTGAGGCTCACGATGATGCTCATGAGCATCCGGATGTGGAAAAACTGGTCCATATGTGTGGCTGATTTAAGGAGTCTTCAAGGGTAGGAAGTATATACAATTTAATGAATGACAGTCGGTTTCTAAAAAGAATCTCACTCGTGGCTGGTTTGCTACAACAAGCCGGAGGCTTGTAAATACCCGTCACCAGCGAGACGCTGGCGACGGGGCAGCGATTGTCGCAATAGCCCCCGCAAATTGTCAGACCGGCACACCTTCCGGTCATGTTTCGGGCAATAAGTTTGTATAAACACAAGTATATGTTACTGAAAAACAAAAATGCTGTTATCTATGGTGCCGGAGGTTCTATCGGTGGAGCGGTTGCCAGTGCCTTTGCCCGGCATGGCGCCACGGTGCACCTCACGGGACACAATACTGTTTCCCTGCAAAAAGTGGCGGATGATATCATGGCCCAGGGAGGAAAGGCGATCGTTGCACTGGTAGATGCATTAGATGAGCAGGCGGTCAATGACCATGTCAATAAGATTAGTCAAACGGGCACCATCGATGTCTCGTTCAATGCTATTGATGTGAAAGATACCCAGAATGTTCCCCTGACTGAAATGGCCCTTGCCGACTTTATCCGGCCTGTCAATGTAGCCATGGAAACCCAATTCATTACGGCTTGTGCAGCAGGCAGGGTGATGATGAAGCAACAATCGGGTGTGATCCTTTCCATTACCGCTACGCCCGGTGCTATCGGCTACCCGCTGGTGGGAGGTTTTGGTCCGGCCTGTTGTGCGATAGAGGGATTCTCCCGTGACCTCGCGGTAGAGCTGGGGCCATACAATGTGCGGGTCATCAATATCCGTAGTGCGGGCTCACCCGATTCAAGGCCTTTCCGCGATGCATTGGCCAGCATGCCGGAGTTTGCCAACACCTTCATCCGTAAACTGGAAGAAGACACCATGCTGAAGAAACTGCCCATGATGGAAGATATTGCCAACACAGCCACTTTCCTGGCATCGGACATGGCGGGTAAGATCACCGGTGTTACGGTAGATGTGACTGCAGGAACCACCAACGGTCTTAACTATAAAACACCTTATATACCATTTAGTCACCCACAATAAAAAGTGAAATTATGGACAACAAAAAAGTGATCAACGAATTCCTCGATGCGTTCGATAAGAATGATACCGAGGCTATTCTGAAAAACATGACCGACGATGTGGAATGGGATATGCTGAACGATCAGAAGATATCCGGTAAAGCGGCATTACGCAGCTTCTTTGAGAAGAATAAAGATATGGTGATGGTTAGCTCCACGCGTGACCATTTTATCGTGGAAGGGGATCACGCTTCGGTAGGCGGAGAAGTATTGTGTAAGAATACAGCAAGCGGGCAGGAGTACGATATGTATTACTGCGACGTATATGAGCTGCAAAACGGTAAGATCAAAAACATGGTTACTTATAACATCAACAAGAAAAAGGATTAATATCAATCTGCAAACTGCACGGAGTACACCATTGGCAGGTAGTTGTTGACTACCTGCCAGCTGTCTCCCTTATCAGGCGAAAAGAACAGGTTGCCGGTAGTAGTGCCAAATGCTACTGCATCGCCGGAGCTGACCAGCGCATGGCGGTACACGATATCAAAACAATTCTCCTGCGGCAATCCATTCCTTAATTCCTTCCAGCTCTTACCTCCATCATCTGTGCGGCAAATACAAAGTGCGCCCTGGATAGCAGTGCGGGTCATATCACTATTGGCAGGAGCTACCCATGCCTGATTGGGATTGTCCTCTGCTACGGTGATAGCAAAACCAAAACGTGCAGGGCCTTCCGTCTGCCCAATATCATCCCAGCTTTGAGCTCCGTTAACAGAGCGGAAAATGCCACAGTGATTTTGTTGCCACAGGTAATCCGGATTACCGGGAGCTGCTACGAGAATGTGCGGATCGTGACCAATGTCGGAATCAGGATCGGGTAGGAAGTCGGCACGTAAACCTTTATTACGTACCGCCCATGTTTGTCCGCCATCGGTAGTTTCAAATACGCCGGCACAACTGATGCCGATATGAATATGATTTTCATCACGCGGGTCTACAACAATGGAATGAATGCCCGGCAGGTCGCGCCCGCCGCCCATCCAATGCTCCTTGCGGGAAGGATGGTTCCACAATGATTCTACCAACTGAAAACTGCTGCCTTCATCGTCACTTACAAACAAGCCTCCCGGATCGGTGCCTGCCCATATTTTAGCAGGGAAGCTGCTGCCGCCATGCGACATCGCCCATATGTAGCGGGTGGTGGCAGGCATGCCATCTTTTACTTCTGCACCTTCGGGATATGCGGGCGCTGCTACTTCTTCCCAGGTGGCGCCACGGTCTTTGGAGCGATGTAGTTTTACACCCCAGTGTCCATGATCGAGGCAGGCCCACCAGGTACCGTTACGTGGATCTGCATAAGCAATGGAAACGGGTACTCCTTCAAAAGAAAGGTTCTCCGCTTTCCATGTACTCTTTTCATAACGGTAGGCAATGAACCCCTTGCGGGTGCCCAGCAGCATCGTTGATTTCATACCTGTTGAGTTTATAAAGGTTTAACCTCCGGATAAAGCCTGCATGATGTATATCTCACTATGCCCGGTAATCGAGTCACTCAGTTTGATCCTGTCTTTGATCAAAGTACCATCGATAAAAATGTTCACATGCTGCCGTAGTTTTCCCTGCTCATCCAGCACATAGCTGCGTACACCGGGGTAGCGGGCTTCCATTTCTTCCAGCACGGCAGCCAACGTTCCGCCCGCGGCCGGCGTTTGCTGCAGGCCCGGGAAAAAACGTTTCAACGCGTACGTGAACTTTACCGTTGGCATTATCTGTTTTAATTCTTGGGGAATCCTGCATCGGCCTTTACTTCCTTGATCTGCAGCAAATGGCGGTTGCCATGCGCGGCTATGAACAACAGCATCTGATAAGTATCCAGGCTGCCAAATGGCATGGCGAGCACGTGATTGCGCAGTTCATCGGATGTAGACTTAACATAGTCGGTCAGCTTTGTGCGACTGGCCTTTAGGCTTTCCAGTGCTTCGGTCGCAGACTTGAAAGTAGAGTTCTCAGGTTTCAGGTTATCGGACGTTTGTCGTTTGGTAGAGCGGTCTGCGATACCTTTTACCACTTGCTCATCAGTCATTTTAATGTCGGCACGTTTTTCCGGATTGGCTGCTTGCTTTATGCCAGCCTCCGTAGCTTGCCACAACATCTGCTCGGTGGTAGCAATGTGGATCACACATTCCTCCACACTCCAGCGGTCGGGCGCCGGTTTGTATTTCAGTTGGGCTTCACTAAGGCCTTTTATTTCCTGCAGCAGATCTTTCTCAGAGCCTTTCAATAATTGAATAGCATCTTTTCTTTCTTTATCCGTAAGTGGATTGGCGGGAATAACAAAAGCAAATGCAACCAGTGCAAACGAGGCGATAAAAAGTAACTTTTTCATAAAAACAGTAATTGTTGATGATAAATGTCAGATACAAAGCTAAAGTCTTGATCATACTGTCACAAGGGGGAATAGAGACATTTTATAGGGCTGATTAAGACAAATGCCTGAATGTCGTGTTTCACAGAGCGGACGGGGATGAACAGCATATGAAGTTAGTCAATAAAACGACAAAAGCCGTCAATCGGACGAAAGACGGCTTTGCCATGTATCGATGGTTAATGTGATCAGTTTACGGGCACTCCATACTTTCTGGCCTGGTTGCGCATAAAGCGGTCTGCTTCATCACTTCCGGCGGCACATATCTCGTTCATGGGTTTGCCCAGCTTTTTGGTGAGTGCAGGGTTGTTTATTACTTCGCGGGTGCCCAGTCGCCCCTGACTTTGCAATACAGTAGGCACACAGGAACTGTCGCCTGCAAAACCAACTTCAGCACGGTCCGTTACAAAAGAACCACCAATGCCGCCATGCGAAGTATAGAAATATTGTTCCTCTGCATGGTCTACACCTATATAAGTAAGAGAAGTATTACTGAATGAACCGCGGGAATGAACTTCCGGATGACGTCTTGCGTGGGCCACATACTTTACATTCTCCACTTTCATACCATCGAGGCAGGGCTGCCGGTCAACCGAATCATACAGTCCCATGAAATATACTTTGATCACCGGACTCAGCATGCGGGCCAGGTTGGCTACCACAAGACCGCCCCGGCTATGTCCTATCAATACGATCCGCACATCATTTACAGATAGCGGTTGCTCGTTCAGCATCTGGCGGGTCACCTGAGTGGGTAGCCGCAATGGCTCATACATACCATATTCAGCCATCATCCCATGTTTATGATAAGCAGCCTGTTGATGACAGCTGTTGACGTCGTACATATCCAGCGGGCGTACCTGCCGTGCACGGGAGGCGGGGAATAACGTACCCAGCCGGTGATAAATAAAATCAAGTGATTGTTGTAGTATCTGTTCTGCATCGCTGCCGGTAATTTTATTGGAAGGACCATGAAACCAGCGGCGGTCGATTTGCATTGTACCATATTGAACATCACGCACAAACCTGAAAGTATTACTATTGCTGCCGTCTGATTTCATCCAGGAATCAGAGCCGGTTCCATCCACACCGACAACAATATATTTTGGCTGCATGAAGATAGGTTTGATGAAACGGCAACAAATTTTAAACCAATTTAATAATTTTGGAAAGATTTTTGCTTTAACTTTATATCACTACGCGTAGAAGCCTGCTCAAGACAAATCTCCTTTTGACAGCTTCCCGCAATACTCAGTTTTTTATTATTTCCTATTTACTAACATTCACTGGTCAAGTCCATGAAGTACTATTCATTACCATTGGATACCGAATGCCTGATGCAGAAAAAAGAACATCCCGGTTGCTCGTTGAAGCAATCCGTGGCTGGTCACCTGCACCTGATCGTGACTACTGCCTTCGGTGAAATGCAGGGTGAGAGCGGGTTTGGTAATGCCATTTGGGAACATGATTTCGATAACCTCACTACCCGTTCGAAGCAACAGGAGCTGATGAAGGAATCGTTAACAAAATCAGTCAGGCAACATGAAAAGCGGCTGGACAATGTAAAAGTGGAAGTCACTGTTAAGCAGGAAGAAATGGTAACAGTATCAACCACATCACGTATCAAAAAGCGACTGGACATTTATATAACAGCACGCCTTACCGCAACAAGCGAGAACATCGTTTTCCGCGATAGCTTTTTTGTAGGCCCGTTGTCGTATACATAATTATACCTTATCTATGGAAAATAGAGAACAGATAAAGAACCGGATGATCAAAACAGCAGCCAGGTTGTGGGGCTATTCAGAAGATGAATCAGCTTCCGCTTTCGATCCGCTGGTAAACCTGCTGTTCACCGCCTGCTCGTTGGAGCTGGAAAAGATATCCGGTGAAGTGGAAGCATCGAGAGCGCGGTTGCTGGAGAAAATGGTACAACTATTATCTCCCGAAGTGTTGAACGGACCTTTACCTGCCCACGCCATCCTGCATGCACGCGCTGTGGAAGCGGGTTCCCGCCTGCGCGATACGGACCAGTTCTTTGTATCACAGCGCTTGAACACTACCTACGAATCTGCTAATAACCAATACAAGGATATTTTCTTTTCACCTACAGCCTCTTTCCATATTAATACGGCGGCGGTGCAATACCTCGCCACAGGCTACCAGTTATTCACCTATCGTGAAAAGATTGCTAAAGAAGTCATTGCACATTGTGTGGCCGGTCGTGAACTATCGCCATCTGTTTTGTGGCTGGGCATTACGGGCAACCCGGATAGCCTGCATCAAACACAATGTTATTTCGAGATCAGGAATGAAGTGAACCGCGAACTCTTTTATGCCAACCTGCCCGCTGCGCGTTGGTTTTATGACGACCGGGAGATCATAGCTACATCTGGCTATAACCAGGAAGAAATAAGTGGAGAGCGGCTGGACATAGAAGAGTTGCTTACCCGCAAGAACACCAGTTCCTACAAGATCAAGGAGCAGGTCAACGCTTATTATAAGAACAGGTTTATTACGCTGCACATGCCTGATGTGGAAACAAGGGAAGAAACGCCTATACCTGCCGAAGTGCAGCAGTGTTTTGATAAGAAAGACCTGCAGCTATTACAGCAACAGACACTACGCTGGATAAAGATCGTTTTCCCTGAAAATATTCCATCAACCGTATTACAGGATGTTGTATGCCACTTCAATAGCTTCCCGGTAATCAACCGGCAGTTGCATGAACTGTCCTACCGCATGCACGATCTGCTCAATATCATTCCCTTGCAGGCTACAGACAGCTTCTTTGACCTGCAGGAAGTTGCTGATCAGCAAGGAACCATCTATAACCTGCGCACCCTTAAAAAGAATGAAAAAGAGAAACTGTCGGTGCTGCTGCGCCAAGGAGGCGTTGCCCGGTTTGATGAGCGTAATGCGGCGGCGATCGTAGAACATATTATTCAATTACTGAACGATGAAAGCGCTGCCTTCTCTGTGCTGGGCCGTGAATTCATGGCTGGCGAAATGAAGCAATTGCAGCAGCTTATCTATAAGCTGGAGCAACAATTGCAGGCCAGGCAATTGCATCGTGAACATACACCTTTCCTCATCGTACGGCCTACGGGTACGGAAAAGATCAATAACCTGTTGGTGTCCTTCTGGACTACAGGCGGCAGCCAGGGCAATAACGTAAAAGCAGGCGCCAGCTTACAAGCATATAAAACAGCCGACCTGTATCATCACAAGGACATTATACTGATATCGGGTACAGTGGGGGGGCGTGACCGATTGAGCCCTTCTGAAAGTATTACGGCTTATAAGTCGGCCCTGTTATCGCGCGACCGGCTGGTGAGTATGGAGGATATCAAACTCTTCTGCCAGTTGCAATTGGGCAACCGCGCCAGGACAGTGAAAGTGGAAAAAGGAGTGATGGTAGCGCAACAAGTGTCACAAGGCTTTGCCCGTACCATTGATGTGCGCATTGTGCTGAGCAGGAAAGATTACCTCGACGCACAGGAAAAGAACCAGTTAACCTATTGGAAAGATAACCTGGTACTGCAACTTGCGAAGAAGTCTGCAGGCCTCACACCTTTCCGTGTATTTATAGAAGAAGCAGCGTAACGGACAGACCTGACAGGTTTCGCCTGGCGCAAAGCTTTGCAAAACCTGTCAGGTCTAAACAATACATATGCATCAAGCGATCGACATAGAAAAACTATTTGAAGAGCTGACCACCAATCACTATGATATCCGGGCAGAAGCCCTGATAGCTCAGGTGATGCAGCAGGTAGGCGCGGGAAACATCGTAGCCGTTAATGATGGCCGGTTCTTCCGCGAATACCGCAAAGATCTCTACGCTGTTAACCGCATAGAAGATTCGTGGAAGCATCAGTTGCTACAACTACGCTTGTCGCGCACCGGCCTGTATGATCTGTTGCCTGAAGGGCTCTTTCACCAGCCGGCAGGGGAGAACAGGAGCGATGCGGTCAGTGCGATGGTGGCATACAGCAGGCGCGACAAAAAGAAAGAGGCGTCGGCACGTAAGTTCTTTCAACCGCTGGAGAACAGTTTCTTTTTGCAACGGGTACAATTGGAGAAAGAGGAGACTCAATTGCTGAGTGGTATTGACAGTGGCTTACTCACAGATTACTTTTTTGATTTCTGGGGATTTCCGGAAGGACTGAACAGGAACTGTGGTGCACTGCTGGTGTTGTTACTGCCCTATGCTCATGAGATTGCCGGAGATCCCGCATTGATGCAGGATTGTCTGCAAATACTGTTACAGGAAAAAGTAACTGTGCGGCAGGCGC
Source organism: Paraflavitalea sp. (assembly GCF_059502485.1). Lineage (NCBI taxonomy): Bacteria > Pseudomonadati > Bacteroidota > Chitinophagia > Chitinophagales > Chitinophagaceae > Paraflavitalea > Paraflavitalea sp. The sequence goes on along the minus strand of NZ_JCACET010000011.1, from coordinate 671,622 downwards.
CGCCTTCCTGGAGTTATGCAGATGAGCAGGAAGTTGGATTGGGAGGATTGGCGCTGGGCAATGATATGGTATGTGGCAGCCAGTTTTGGGAAGACCATACCTGCCTGCAGTATGATATCGGCCCTTTACAAAACAGCTTTCCTTCAGAATATGTGCCCGGTGGAGAGAGCGACCTGGTGCTGGAAGTATTCAACAATTACTTCGCGCCGGCCGATGCCGACATCACGATCAACATTGAAGTAGACAGGGAGAAAGCATTGATCAGGTTAGATGAAGAACATAGTCCGATACTGGGTTATTCAAGTACGCTATAAATAAATTTCTATATGGACAGATTGCTGACACCAGACCTCAATAAGGTGTTGATGTTACTGGGAGTAGGGCTACTCAGCCTTTCCGTTATCCTTGGTTTTGTGGCCCGCAAGATCAGGAGCAGTTTCAAGCCTTTTAGCAAACGGGCGGTGTTGTACCTGGTGGTAGCCACTTTATTATTTGTGCTTACCGGCCTGATCATAGGCGCCAAATTATTCAGCAGCTACACCGGGTACTTTATTTTCTTCCAGGTATTGTTTCTCCTCTATGGTACGGTCCATGTCTACCTTATGGAGCGCAAGATGCCCTGGGGGCCTGACAGGGCCTTCTGGCCCGACTTCATTTTTACCTTCCTCATCATGTTGGTGGGTGCAGTGGGTTTTGTACTGGCATATCGCGCCCTCAATAGAGAAGGATTGGAGATCGCTTTAATGCCTTCTGTCTTGACGTTCATGGTACCCTTGTTTGTATTGTACACCTTCCGCCACGCCATGGCGTTGCCACCAAAAGTGTTGAAGCAATGGTACTACCCGGTACACCAGCCGGTGGAAGATCCAGACGAAAGCAAGCTGAAGAACATGCTCCTTATCAGTTTTGAATTTCAGAAGAAAGGAGAAGATGCCTGGTACACCAACTTCAGAGCAAAAGCACCTACCGATATGGAACTGGGCACCTTGTTCTATTACTTTATCAACGATTACAACGAGCGGCATCCCGAAGGGCGCATTCATTACATCGACGGACAGGGAACGCCTCATGGATGGATATTCTATAAAAAGCCAAGATGGTACAATCTATTCACCAGATACGCAGATGCAGACAGGACGATCTTTATCAACAACATCAGGGAAAATGATGTGATCGTATGTGCACGTACGTTCGAATAAATCAATACGCATGGAAACACAACAGGAGTTTTTGCCCGTGAACTGGGCCAATGGGATGAAGATCAACAAGAATCATTTTATTACCCAGGACAATGCTTTTACCTGGCGGCAGGCGAGGACAGTGGGCAGTTTTCTCAATGAGCATAACTATGGATTGTTGCCGCTGCTCGACCGACACCAGGCATCTGTCAAATTATTTCTGTCGCTCGATAATGAACAAACCGTACACCTGCGCATACAACACTGCCGGGCTATCAGCCGTGGCGGTTATGTGCTGGAGTTTGATAGTGATACAGCACTGACCGGACAAAGTCTTGCTGTTACAGTGCCCGGCCTGCAGGTGCCCTTCAATGAACTGAAAGGGAATGCAACAGCTTACTACGTGGTGCTGGCGGTCAACCCTTATGAGCGGATTCCCTTTGGTCCGGCTGATCCCGGCGAGTCGCCACCCCGGTTGCCCTATACTATTCCAACTTACAGCTTGCACCTCTTGCCGGTGGAAGATGCCGGTACACTTTCTCCGGGCGGCGCGCAGGTGCCGGTTGGTAAAGTGGTGGTGGAAGAGCAGGTGGTAAAACTGGTAGAGCAATACATTCCGCCCTGCACGGCGGTGAATAGTCATCATGAGTTGCTGGAAGTACATGCAGGGTTGGAGCAGTTCTTCGGACAGATGGAATTGTATGCGCTGCACATTATCCAGAAGATATTACAGAAGAAACAGCAGAATGAACTGGCCGATGCCATCCACCTCATCTGCCAACAGATGACGACCTATATAGCCAGCGAGTTCAGCAACTTTAGGCTGACGTACATATACCAGCCGCCGGTATTCATGATCACAGCGGTGACCGGTTTGGCGCGCATGATCAAGAACAGCATTGATTATTTCACCGGCACCAGTAAGGATGAATTGGTAAGCTATTTTACCGAGTGGTGTGGTGTGACGCAGGGCGAATTGGAAAGTTCGATCACTGCAGTTTGTAACTATAAATACAATCACCTCGATATCAACGATGCATTGGACAAGGTGCTGAAGTTTACACAGATCATCTCAGCCCTGTTTGCCAACCTGTCGCGGCTGGATTATATCGGCAAGAAGAAGGAGGCTGGCATATTTGTGAAAGAGCAGGTATTAATACCTCAATACGAGAACGGAGCTGTGAAGAAACGTCGCAGCTTTTTGGCAGATTAACATTGAGCAATTATTAAACCTCCACTATGCAAAACATACTAAACGTAAAAGAACGTGACAAAGCATTCCTGAAGTTCCTGTTCTTCCTGGTCATCACGGTATGCCTGATATCGGGCGCCATTTATTTCGATATGCGCATGCCCTCTAAGGAAAACGAGGTGCTGCGTCAGCAGGTGAGCCGTTACCGTACCCAAAGTCTGGCACAGGAGAAATTTGCCAACAGTATGGACCATGCCAAGGTGCTCATCGATTCATTGCGGCAGCCGGGTGTCAACAATATGTACCTGAACCAACAGGTGGCTGTTCGCCTGCGCGAGCTGACCGACCTGCAATACAAGGACAGCAGCATTTATAGCCGGATGAACAAGAATATACTCGACCTTTTCCTGCGCTATCAGGATGCCACCAACATGGTAGTGAGCATGAAAGATATGCCGGGCAGGCTGGAAGATTACAAAGGTAAATATGAGCAAGCGCAGCGCGACCTCGACCAGGCCCGCCGTGACCTTGACCTGCTTCGCCGTGCCAACACTGCGGCTGGTTATTAAACCATTGAACATTATCCTGTATGAGCAAGCGCCTGCCATTATACCTTTTCATCATCGTGTTGGCTGTTTCCTGCGGCAGCAGTAAAAAGGCTGCTAACAATTGGAACGACATTGTGGTCAGCACGGCCGATACCAGCAATCGTATGCTGGCAGACCTTAGTCCTGACCAGCGCTTGCGGGTAAAATATGCAGCCTGGCTGAAAACAATACCCGACAGCCTGAAGAATATGACGCTGTACCGCTTCATCGATAAATGGATGAACACGCCTTACCGCTGGGGCGGCACAGATGAAAAAGGAATAGACTGTTCTGCTTTCCTGCAACGTCTGCTACAAGATGTATACAGCATCCCCGTTCCCCGTACTTCCGTAGAGCAGTTCTTTACCAAAAACATAGAGACGTTTCATGACGGACATTATTTCGCCGAAGGCGACCTGGTGTTCTTTGCCACCATACCCGGCAAGCCGGTTTCGCATGTAGGCTTTTATTTACAGAACCGTGTTTTTGTAAATGCTTCTTCCTCGCAGGGTGTTAGCCTTGCCAGCCTCGATGATCCTTACTGGAAGAAACGTTACATCGCAGCCGGCAGGGTGAAGCGGTTCCTTAATTAAGCATTAACCATATCGATATGGAAAATAAAAAGATACAACCGTCCTACCTCGATGATAAGATCATCCTTACGCTGATCATCATTAGCCTGCTGGCATTGATGGTCACGGCTTTCCGGTACAAGAACTATGAGCCCTGCATTCCTTTTCATATCAAAGCGAAGGCAGAATACTACCGTACCGGAGAACCTATCCGCTTTGAAACAGATGCACGTTTTGTGCAGGATTTTCAATGGGAGTTTGGCGATAACGAAACAACCCAAACGCAGATACCTTCTGCTGTACACACTTATGCCGTGCCCGGGGAATATACGATCACGCTCACCACGAATGGGCAATGCAGTGAGTATAAAACCATTTACATCACCCGTGCGCCGAAACTGGAAAACCCTTTGCTACTGCCCACTTTTATATGTCCGCAATCGGCAGAAGTAGGAAAGCCGGTCACTTTTATAGATTCTACTGCCGGCGCCCGCAGCTGGGAATGGCGCTTTGGAGAGACGGCAGTAATAGATGCCACATCTTCCACAGCCAGCTATGTATACAAGACACCTGGATTGAAGACCATTGCACTGGTTATCAACAACAATGCGCAACAAATGGCCGTGTGTAAGGTGTTTGTGAATGAAGCAGCTGCGACAAGGCCAAAGGATGGCAACAACAAACGCAATAAACAGCCAAACAACCTGATCATCGTTCCTGCCAAACCGGTTACACCTACACTCAATGAACAGGTGAATGAGCAACCGGCTATGAAGGAGCCGCCAAAGCCGATGGGCACAGCTATCAGTAAGCAGGAGCTGGAAGGGAAGCTGCGCATGGTGGCCAACAACTACTTCAAGGCAGAAGGCTTTACGCCGTACCTCTGCAACAACCTGAACGTGCCGGTGAGTCTTAATGGTGAAGAGATCACTTTTGTCGAGTTCTGCAATAAGCTCAGTGCGCTCAAAAGTGAAAAGAAGATCAAAGAATTAAATGTACAACAGATAAAGAGCAGTGAGACCAATTGCATCATCAGCCTGAACGTAAACCTGAAACTAAAGAAAGGCTTCCTCGGAATATTTTAAGTGAGCAACATGCAATTGGGCTAAAGCCCGAACATAGTTTGTCTTACTGTATCCCGGCCCTAAAGGGCCGGGCAATACGAAAACCGGGAGAATTGCCCCGTCCTTTAGGACGGGGAACTGTGAAATAAAACACAACTGGGCTTTAGCCCAATTTGAATAAAACATTATTGTATGATAGAACAAGTCAATAGTATCCATCTGTCTGAGGCCACCAAAAAAGTGAGCCATATTGCCCAGGCATTGGCAAGGGAAAATATGCACCCGCAAATTGCCACATCCCATTTGCTGAAGGCGCTTATGCACAAAGAGGCCGGACTACACCCACTATTAAAACAACTGAAGAAAGATATTTATTACATAGAAGAATGGGCAGATGTGCGCATGGAGTCATTGCCCAAAGCTACCCGCCTCGACGATACACTCCGCAGCGATGACCAGGTAAAGGCGGTCATGGACGAAGCGGACATCATCCGGCTCATGACAGGCAAAGAACAGGTAGAGCCTTTGCACCTATTGGCGGCACTTAGTACACCGGGTGTGGGCTTTACATATGAACAACTGAAAACCTTCCCGCTGCAACGGCAGGAACTGGTGGCGAAGGCCATGAACGAAGAGCCACTGCAAAAACAGAATGGCCTATACAAGGCAGGCCAGCAGAACGAACCTGTTTCGCAACAGGCATTATTGAAGTATTGCGTACATAAGAACCTGCGTGCTCGTGAAGGGAAGACCGATCCCATTGTTGGGCGGGATAAAGAGATCAGGGCAATGGCGGAGATACTTAGCCGCCGCTCCAAGCCTAATGTATTGATCGTTGGCGAGCCGGGGGTAGGGAAGTCGGCATTGGTAGATGGATTTACGCAGGCTATCGAACAACAAAAAGTGCCTGCTTTCCTTGCGCAGGCACAGGTATTCGAACTGGACAATGGAGCACTGGCTGCAGGTGCTTCTTACAAAGGAGAAGTAGAAGAGCGTCTCAAAAGCATTGTTCAGGAGATCAAACAATTCGATAAAGCCATCCTGTTCATCGATGAGATGCATGTGCTCATGGACAAGCAGGGAGCGATGGCTGGCGCAGCCAACTTGTTGAAGCCGGAGCTGGCGAGAGGAGAGATCACCGTCATTGGTGCCACCACGCCCGAAGAGTTTCGCAAGTACATCGAGAAAGATGAAGCCCTTGCCCGGCGTTTTGATATTATTAAAGTAGAAGAACCTGATGTAGCTACCGCTTACAGGATGATGAAGATCATCATGCCGCGGTATGAGCATCATCACCATATACAGGTTGAAAATAATACGCTTCATGAAACGATCCGGCTGGCGCGGCGCTATGTCAAAGACCGCCGTCTGCCCGATGCTGCTATTGATCTGGCCGATCATGCCATGGCAGCTTTGCGGCTTACGAGGGATACAGGCGAAAAAGCAGTGCAGGAAATGAAGTCACTTTTTGAGGAACTACAGGAAACGCAACATGAACATACCAAAGAAGAATGGCAATGGCATTATCAGCAATTGAGCCAGCGGTTGAGCCCGGTATTGTGGGCCGTCGTGCCACCAGCACCGGCATCGCCGGAAAATATGGATGCTGCTGCATGGATCAATTACCTGCAAACCATTTATCCATTGCTGGAGGAAGCAGCCGCCGATGACAGGCAACTGCTCAGTAATGCCGACGTTGCTGCAATAGTGGCTTATCGCACAGGTATTCCTATTGGTAAAGTGCAGGCGCAGGAACAGGACCGCCTGTTGAAAATGGACAGTATTCTCCGGCAACGGGTCATCGGGCAGGACCATGCTATTCGCTCGATCAGTGAGGCCATCCTCGAATCGAGGGCCGGCCTGGGAAAACCCGGACAGCCATTGGGCTCTTTCTTTTTCCTTGGTCCTACTGGTACCGGTAAAACAGAGCTGGCGAAAGCCCTGGCAGATTTTCTTTTCCAGGATGAGACAGCGATGATCCGGTTCGATATGTCGGAGTTCAAAGAAGAACATGCAGCCGCTTTGCTTTATGGAGCGCCGCCCGGTTATGTAGGATATGAAGAAGGAGGATTGTTGATCAATAAGATACGGCAGCAGCCTTATTCGGTGGTGCTCTTCGATGAAATTGAAAAAGCACACAAGTCAGTATTCGATATCTTCCTGCAGATCATGGATGAAGGAAAACTGCATGATAAATTAGGGAAGGAGGGAGATTTCTCCAATGCCCTCGTTTTGTTTACGTCGAACATCGGAAGCCAGTTTGTCGTGGAATCATTCAACAGAAATGAAATTCCCGCGACTGCTGAACTGATGGAGATCATGACACAATATTTTCGTCCCGAGTTCCTGGGGCGCCTGACAGAGATCTTACCCTTTGCGCCTATGAATAACAGCATGGTACGGAACATACTGGATATTCAATTACGGGGGCTGCATGGGTTATTAGAAAAGCAAGGAATTCGTTTAACCCTGACAGAGAATGCCAAAGAGCAGCTGGCAAAAATGGGGTATGCGCCACAATACGGTGCGCGTCCATTGGCTGGTGTGATCCGGAATCAGTTGAGGCGTCCATTGTCGCGCATGATTATCAGTGGAGAAATGCTTTCAGCGTCGGGATGGACGTTGGATGCAGATGCTGCAGGCAATTTGGTGTGGATAAAATGACACAGGTGTTCAGCGCAAGCCAGAGGCTTGCTAATAGCCTCACTCGCCAGAGGCGAGCGAGTGTAAAGAAATCATTAAGTGAATGTAAAGTTTTTGATGTGCAGGGGTATATGGGGATTTTTTATTAATTTACTTGTACAGTCCCGTTATTGAAAAATTTAGGAATAGTATTTGCGTAGAAATACTTTTCAAGTAGCCCCTGATCATTTCTCCCTAAACATTACCGAGGTCATTCATTAGCAGCAGTGCGTCATCATGATGATGCAAGGGTGCTTTATTTTACCATATACGTAAACCTAATAACTATGTCAATTGAACCTTATGGAATAGGTGGTACCGAGGTGAAAACCGACGCCTACGAAGCATTTGCTGACATTCCACAGAACCGCGTACTGCTCGCTGAAAAACTCACCCATGATCCTCCTGTAAAGCCTGTCATCGTGGAAGGGCTTACGAGTATCGACGATGTTTTCGAAAACTACAAGCCGAAGGTCGACATCAGTTTTGAGACGGAAGAAGGCGCGCTCAAAAGAGAGACGCTGAATTTCAAAGGACTGGCCGACTTTGGTATTAAAGGCATTATCGCGCAGAGTGAATACCTGGGCGATGTGAATATAAAGCAGTTGCAATACCAGAAGATCATCAGGCAGTTGAAATCGAATAAGCTGTTGAAGCAGGCGCTGGCCGGCGAAGAAAGCCGGGAGAACCTCATCAAAGCACTGCAGTCGCTGGTAGAAGAACTGGAAGCCGCCCGCTGATCATCGTCAGCGTATTGTCATTTGTAAACCATCCATCCACGTTATACCTTATTTATTATGAGTACAGAACTGACCAATGCAGCCGTACAGCAGGAAGCCGTTGCCGTTGCAGAAACCATTCTTCCTGTGCGTCAGCCGGCTGAGCAGCTGGAAAAAAGTGTGCAAGGGCTGGCCAAATACGGAGGCTTCGATCTGCTGGAGTCTGCCATAGACGCCGTACAAAACGTTAATCCCGAAAGAAAAGCACGCAAGAAGATATTCCTCGAAGAAAGCTCTAAAAAAGAAGAGCGGACTGCACTGAAGAAAACACTCCAGGTATGGCTGGATGTGCTAAAAAGCTCTGATGATATTACTGAAATGGTGCAGACCTGTGAAGAGAAGGCCGCCCAGGCCGATCAGGTGTTGAAAAAGAACCTGCGCACTGCCATTAAAGAAACAGAGCAGCTGGAAAGGTCTTACCGCTCTATTGCACTCTTCTTTAAAAATACGGAGAGTCTCAAGATCAAGAATGTATCTGTTATCAACGTGGAGCCCGAGCAATTGAGGGACCTTGACAATACCCGGTTCATCGACTCGATCCGCACCGAGCTGTTGGAAAACTACGACCGGCTCGATCTGCGTAATAACTATAGTATATTGATATTGCCCGGTTACCTCGGCAGCAATAAGGTAGTGGAAAAGTGGGCCAAGATCGCTTACGAAAGCAAAGTGATGCTGGTCACCGATTTCGAGAACCTCGATACACCGGATGATGTGATGGAATTATTTGAGGCCGCCAACCTCACCAGTGGTGATCCGTATCGTTCCAACGTGATCATGTCGTGCAACTGGCTGGTGGGCCGTGGAAAATTCGATGAGATTGGAGAAGAGGACGACCTTTTTGTGCCACCGGCGGCAGCGCTGGCGGGCAAGATATACAACACGCTCATGTCGCAGGTGACGGCCGGTAAAAAATTCGGCGGCATCAATGAAGTGGATGGTGTACGCTTCGACCTGAAGAAAAGCGAAATAGCTTCTTTGGAAAAACTGGGATTGATTCCCATGGTAAAAGAATACGGAAAGGTAATGGCATTCTCCGCCAAGACCTTGTTCAATGGCGATAACCTTGGCTTGCAAACTTACTCTGTAGTAAGAGTATTCGATTATGTGACCAAGGTCATGATGGATTTTCTCAATCGCCGCACATTCGAAAACTTCAACGCTTCTACGCGTAAAGAGCTCAACGGACAGATCGTGAAATTCCTGGACGGTATCACTGGTCCCAGTAAACTGATCGAAAACTTTGCGATCAAACGTTTTGAACAGGACCCTGTTCAAAAGGACCGGATCTACCTGGATATTCACCTGAAACCCTATTTCCCTGCCAAAACCTTTTTGATCAAACTGGAAGGTCAGAAAGGAGATGATGCCGATAAAGCCGAATGGCAATCGAAATACGAACAGGATAAATAGGTTTCATTTTCCCCCTAAAGCTTTTTTTAGAACTAAAACATTAAGGTAAGCTCATTGCTGGAAACAGGCGATGCAACTGGTTATTTGCCTCTGCGGAGGTAAGTGATCCTGTATTGCATTGGCTACAGGTTGTCATAGAATGACCTGCACAACATCGTTTTTATTTTTTATTGGTCTTATACCTTTTTTAATTATTAAAACCATTATTTATGTCTTTTAAGTCAAAACTCAAAGTGGCTGGCAAAGAAGTTAATGTGCTGGCTTGCAGCTATGCCTTGAAACAGGAAACGGACGCTACCGGCCGTCCTTCTTCTATTACCCGCGGCGGTAAGATCACACTTACGGTTGAATCAACCGGAGATACCAGCTTCTTCGAATGGATGACCAACAACTTCGAGCGCAAAGATGGCTCCATTGTATTCGTGAAGCGCGATACCGACGCTACACTGAAAGAACTGAAGTTCACAGAAGCCTACCTGGTAGACTATAAAGAGAATTTCGACAACAATGACGAAAGTCCCATTACAGAAACGTTTACGCTGAGCGCCCAGGCTATTGAAGTGGGTAGCGGTAAACATACCAACGAGTGGGTAAAATAATTATCCGTTGCAAAAGGGTGGGGCAGATGCTGCACCCTTTTGCTGCTGAAACACACGATCACCCATTAATAATTTATCCATGTCATTCATTGCAAAACTAAAAGTAGATGGAGACGAGGTAAATGTATTGCACTGTGCTTTCCGTTTTTCACAGGCTACAGACGGCACCGGCAAGCCCACGGCTATACCGCAGGGGGGGGCTGTGACTGTAGTAGTGGAAAGCAATGGCAGTACCGATTTGTTTGATTGGATGGTGAGCCCTACCCAAACCAAAAGCGGCACCATCACCTTTTACCGTCGCGACAACATGAGTAAACTAAAGACGCTGGAGTTTTCAGATGCCCACTGCGTGGATTATTTCGAGACTTATGATCACAATAACGATAATCCCATGCAGGTGCAGGTAACACTAAGTGCCAAGGAAGTCAAAATGAATGAATCCCAGTTTAAGAACAACTGGCCTGAATAGCTTCTTCCGGGACACGACTGCCGGAACGGGAAGCTAAGTTCTTTTATAGCTTATCTCTATTACACCATAAACGACATAACATTTTTTATGGCACAACTCATCAGTAGTAACATTAGTATTGCTGGTAATCCGATACGTCAGATAACCTCTTTTCAGCTGACCCAACAAATATTTGATCACCACTACTTCAGGCTGGTCTGCCCCGCCGAGTCCATCGATGGATTGGGCGGCAGTCTGTTGCAGGCATCGCGCAACCTGATCGGCGGTATACTCCAGGCCTCCGTAACGCCGATGGGCGCTTCAGATGCCCTGCAGTTTAAAGGCATAGTGATGCAGGTAGAAGCAGATCGCTTCAGTGGCCATGCTGGCAATCTCATCATCTCCGGTTGTAGTCCCACCATTATTTTAGACAGTGGCCCTCACTGTAAAAGCTGGACAAAGAAGGCTGTTAAAAACATTGTGCAGGATGTGCTCAAGCATTTCCCGCAAAACCTGTTGCAACCACAGGTAGCGCCGCTTTATCCGGAAACACTGGCTTATACTGTCCAGTATAAACAAACAGCCTGGCAGTTCCTTCATTACCTGTGCACCACCTATGGAGAATGGTTGTATTACGATGGAGAGCAACTCCATATTGGTCCTCCCCAGGCAGGGCAGGCTGTTGCTTTGACTTTTGGCAGCAGCCTCAGTCGTTTCAGTATGGCCTTGCAGGTAAATCCTGCCAACAGTAAGATGATGGCATATGATTACCTGAAACATGAGGTGTACGACAGTACGCCACAAAGCATAGAAAGCAAAGCGGGCTTGAATGACCTGGGCAAACATGTGCTGCAGGCCAGCCAGACAGTATATGCCTCACAGCCCAAGTATTGGAACAACCAGTTTGTAGCCAATAAAAAACAGCTGGATGATGCCATCAACATCAAGATGGCCATGCATAGCAGCAACAACGTACGCTTCTCCGGCAGCAGTGATCAGCCTGGCTTAAAGCCGGGTGCTACAGTGAGTGTGCAGGGGCGTAACCTCATGAGCCTGTCCAATGAAAACTATGGCGACTACCTCATTATGTCTGTCAGCCATTACTTCGATGGACAGGGGAATTATAACAACGACTTTATAGCAGTTCCTTCCGGTATCAAACTGCCGCCGGTAGCCAATAAACAAACAGGTATCTATAGTGAAACGCAAAGCGGCATCGTGACCGATAATCATGATCCGGACGGACTGGGCCGTGTAAAAGTAAAATTCCATTGGATGAATGGCGCTGAGAAAACGCCCTGGATAAGAGTGACCAGTCCACACGGCGGTGGCGGTAAAGGCATGTTCTTCATACCGGAAGTAGGAGAGGAAGTTATCGTGGGGTTTGAAGGTGATAGTCCTACTAAGCCTTTTGTGGTTGGTACTGTATACCACGGCAAAGCCAATAACACCTTCAGCAACGGTGGTAATGATGTGAAGGCATTGCAAACACGCAGCGGAAACAAAGTAGTGATGAATGATAAAGACGGCAGCGTGTTTGTAGAAGATAAAGACGGCAACAGCATGCTGATCGACGGAGCGGGCAATATAACCGTGAAGTCCAATAAAACAGTGATGGTGGATGCGGTAGATGAGATCACGTTCAAGACCAAGAAGATCACCATGCTGGCGGAGAATGAAATATACATGGAGTCCAAGAAGTTCGATGGGCAGTTATCAGAAACAGCCACCCTCTTTGGCAAAAATGAAATGAATGTACAGTCCAAAACGGCTGTGAATGTGACCTCTGAAAATAAAGTAGACATTGGCGGGCAAACGGAAGTGTCTGTGACCGGGAATGAGAAGGTGATGCTGACTTCCACTGCTGTACAGGTATTCAGCGAAGCCGATACCTGCATTGCCGCTGCTGCCATCAAACTGAACTGTTAAAGCAACACTATGAACGAGCACAATCCCATAATGGTGCGGCTGGATGAGATGGTGAAAGTGTGGAAGACGAACGTACAGCCACAACATACCCTGATACGCTGGATGCTGAAGCCAGAGGAGAGCCGTATGTATGAAGGCTTCTGCCGGTTGGAAGCGTCGGCTCATGGAAAACTGGACAATCTCTTTGTTTTCTTTTACACTCCATTTACCCAGGCCGAAACTTATAGCTACGAGCTGATACAAAACTGGCTGCATGAATACGAAGATGCAGAACAACAAAAAGCACTGCGTGCGGCGGGTGTTGCTGGTAGCTGGGAAGTAAGCCTGTTTCAGAAAGCCGTAGCAGCAAAAGACTATGCCGGTTGCGATGAACTGCTGCCGGGTATGATACAACTATACAGGAATTGGGTAAACATGCCGACCACGCCTTTTGTATTTGGCTTGCTGCCCAAACAAATGAGTGACCCACGCCAATTCAGGCAATGGGTACAACGCTGGATGGAACAGCTGAGGCCCACAGGAACTCAATTGTTGCTCTTCGATCATATAGAAAGTAACTATTGGGGAGAAGTGTTTGAACAATACCGGCATGAAGCCGTTACCCTGCGTCATGACCTGCGGATGCAGGAAGCCATTCGCCAGATAGCCACCAGCGGACATAATACCGATCCGCATGCTTTCTTCCGCAAGTGCATGTTTGAGATGGGGGATGCCTCTTCCAAAAAGAACAAGCCATTGCTGAATACCTGGGGCGAGAAAGGAATAGAGGTAGCTAAGAAAAGCGGTGATAAAGTGTTGCTGGCTACCGCCTACATCACCTATGCAGGCATGTTGTTCCCCTTCCGTGACCATATAGCCATCGAGGAGTTGCTGGATACAGGCATCCGTCTCTGCAGCCAGGAGATAATGGCTGGCGAGGAGACCATGAAACCCATGTTGCTGCAATATTATACCTACAAGGGTGCCAGCTATCAGGTGCAGAAAGAACGAAAGGAAGCACTGCAATGGTTCATGAAAGCAGGTGATGAAGCCGTGCAGTTCGGCTTTGCCGGACAGGCTGTCTCCGCTTATTATAAAGCCTATGTTTTTGCGGAATATAAAAACTATCGTGAAGAAAGTATTACAGCCTGCCGTCGTGCATTACAATTAACAGGCCGGCTTACCACAGAAGAGATACAGTCGTCTGAGTATCCCTTCATGGCTTATGACCTGGTAAAGCAGGAGCGTACACAGGATGCATCCCTGATCGCGGTGGTGGAACAAAAGATGGTGGAGGCTTTTGACCATGATTGGCAACACACTGTAGCAGAACTGAAAAAGAATTATACCAAAAAGAAATTACGCCAGGCAGAGGCTGGCGTTGAAATCTGAGAAGGAGAAACGTGAGATGTGAAACTGTACGTCGCCATTTCCTATTTCACCTTTCACGTCTCGCGTTTCACCTTTTCATAAACAGCATTCCATGTACGTCGCCAACACACACTTGAAACCTGTTATAGGCATCGATATTCACTTTGTGAACCTGCCTTTTCCTTTCGTGCCCCTACCGCATCCTTACATTGGGTTGGTTATCGATCCATTTGATTATATTCCCTTCATTGGCGCCACTGTAAAAGTAAACGGTGTGCCCCGGGGTAATACCGATACGGCCGGTATGATCATCACCTTTGTACACATACCTTTCGGCGCGGGCTTTACCATCTTTCCTATCATTGGGCATGACAGCCAGAATTTCTTTGGAAGCAAAAAAGTGTTGGTAGACGGTGCGCCCATGAGTGGTGCGGGTTATATGCTCATGACCTGTAATGATATTGGATTACCGCTTTCCTTCAGGCCCGGGCGTAAGTTCATTCCCATACCATCATTGTATCTACCTACCTCTTTTTGTATTCCCCTGCAGTGGGGCAAGCCGGTGATGGTAGGTGGGCCGCTGGTGCCCAACTTCAGTCTCATGGCATTGCTCAAAGCATTTGCCCTGGGCTCATTCCTTAAAATATTCGGTAAGATCGCTGGCAAGCTGCTGCGGGTGCTCAACAAAAAAGTGCTGAGCAGGGTGCCGGCTACTGCCAAGCTCAACAACAGGTTGTGTAGAATGGGCTTCGAGCCGGTAGACCTCATCACCGGTCGCGTGAACTATGAATACACTGATTTCGAACTGCCCGGCCCGATCCCTTTGCGCTGGACCCGCAACTGGGACAGCGACTCTGGTGTGCAAGGCATGCTGGGACATGGCGTGTACCTGAGCTACGACCGTTGTATAGATCTATGGCCGGAAGACGGTGCCTTGTCTCTTTCATTGGCTGATGGCCGGCTGACAGCCTTCCCGTTATTGCAACCCGGAGAACAATTTTATCATCCACAGGAGAAGTTGTTACTGCGCCGCAAGCAAAACGGTCATTTCCTGTTGGAAGATTACAATGACTCCCTGTATTATCACTTCAACCATGAAACAGTACCAGGCAACACCTGGCGCTTATCATTTATAGAAAACTACAATGGCAATCGCATCCAGCTGCATTATACCGGTAAATACCTCAGTGCGCTCACGGATAGTGCCGGCCGGAGGTTGCTGCTGCAACTGGACAATGAACACCGCATCACTAAAGTGGAAGTAAAACATCGTGATGTGCGTCAAACACTGGTCAGTTACAATTACAATGAGGAGGGCGACCTGATAACAATAGGAGATGCATTGGTGCAGGAGGTCACTATTGAATACAACGATCACCTGATGGTGAAGAAGACCGATCGCAATGGTCAAACCTTTTATTGGGAATATGATCACCTCAAACGTTGTCTGCATACCTGGGGTGATGGAGGCGTATTGGAAGGTTTCATTGAATATGGCAAAGGTTATAACCTCGTCACCAATTCGTTGGGCGAAGAGACGACATTGTTCTATGATGAAAACAACCTGTGTGTGCAGGAAACAGATCATTATGGCAATCACCGCTATATCGAATACACGGAAGACTTTGAACTGTACCGGGAAATAGATGAAGAAGGACATATTACCGGTTACGTGTACGATAAAAAAGGCCGGTTGAAAGAAAAGCTGCTGCCGGATGGTAACAGTGAGCAGTATAATTACAACAGCAGTAATCAGCTCACGATGCTTACCAATCCCGATGGTTCTACTGTTACCTACGGATACGATCTGCAGTGTCGCCTGAGCTTTATCAATTATCCCAATGGGCAAACGGTTGCTTACGAATACAATGAGGAAGGGCAACTTGACCACATTGTAGCCAACGGCAATCAAAAAACAACACTCCGTTATGACGAAGATGAAAACCTCATCAGTGTTCAATTGCCCAATGGCGGTACAGATCACTGGAAATATGATGCATTGGGTAACTGTGTACAAGCTATCAATACGGCTGGTCTGCTGCGCTATTATGAGTATGACCCGCTGGGCAGGGTAACGGCTTATCATCTTCCCGATGGAAACAGTGTGCAGCTGGCTTACAATGCCTATGAGGATATTGTACAGGCTACTGATAAGTTTGGTGAGGTACGTTTTGAATATACGACCATGGGGCATATCAAAAAGCGCGTGCAGGGCAATGCGGAAATTGCCTTTCTGTATGACACGGAAGAAAGAGTGCGCAGTATTGTGAATGAAGCAGGCAGGCATTATGCAGTAGGCTATAATAAACGGGGAGAGCTGATCAGTGAAACAGGCTTTGATGGCCTGCGGCGTTCGTATGAGCGCGATGCTACCGGCAGGCTCGTCAAAACGACCTTACCCGGTAACCGGCAGACCCGCTATGAGCATGATGTCAACGGACGACTGGTACGGATAGAACACCATGATGGATCATGGCTGCTCTTTGGTTACGATAAAACAGGCAATCTGAAAGAGGCGACCAATGAACATAGTACGATACGACTTACGCGTAATAAGTTTGGCTACGTGGAGAAGGAAACGCAGGACCAGTATACGGTGCTGAGTGAATACGATAAACTGGCCAATCGTGTACGCATCACCAGCAGCCTGGGGGCAGATATTCATTTACAGCGCAATGAACTGGGTCTGGTAGCTGGTATGCAGGTAAAAGGAGAGCAGTTGCTCTGGGATGCACAGCTGAAGTACAACGCAGCAGGTCATGAAATAGAACGGTCATTGCCTGGCGGGCTGATCAGTGAAATGCAATACGACCATGCAGGCAGGCCGGGTATGCACAAAGTGAGTCGAAAGGGTATAGCCCTGCAATGGAAGAAATATACCTGGGATGCCGCAGAAAGACTTACGCATACTTTCGATGCGTTGGCGCAAGCAGGCAGCCGTTTTAAACACGATGCGCTCGGTAATCTCATCTTTGCCCAATATGCCGATAACCGCATTATGCACCGAGCGGTTGATAAAACGGGCAACCTGTACGAAACGACAGAGCGCAACGACCGTATCTACAATGCTGCAGGTGCATTGCTGCAAAGTGAAAAATATGCCTATGAATATGATGACCTGGGACGCCTGATCACTAAAATACCCAAGCGTGCTGAAGCAGGTACGGCTCCCACGCGCTATGAATGGTATGCAGATGGTCAATTGAAAAAGGTCATCAGGCCCGATGGTAAAATTGTGTCCTTTACGTATGACGCACTGGGCCGGCGCATTACCAAAACCTTCAATGGCATTATCACACGATGGGTGTGGGATCGCGACGTGCCTTTGCATGAATGGACCTATGAGGAGAAACAAAAACCGCAAGCAGTAATCAACGAGTGGGGCACGATAGAATATGATAAGCAGGAGCCAAGCCCTTGTTCGTGTCGCCCAGGTGCTTGTCACCATCAACCAGTTGCCAATGCCATCACCTGGATATTCGATGTAGATCGCAATACCGTCCCATGTGCTAAAATACAGAATGGCGTAGCCTACAGCATTATTGCCGATTACCTCGGTACGCCCGTAGCGGCTTATGATCATGAAGGTAAGCGTGTGTGGGAAACGGCATTGGACATTTACGGGCGCGCCATGGCCATTACCGGGGACAAAAATTTCATACCTTTCAGGTACCAGGGCCAGTATGAGGATGCGGAAACGGGGCTTTATTACAATCGTTTCCGGTATTATGCACCCGGTGAAGGAACATACATCAGCCAAGACCCCATATCGGTGGCAGGTGGTTTGAATACGTATGCCTATGTGACCGATCCGAATGCCTGGGTGGATGAGTTCGGGTTAAGTCCCAATCCCATCAGCTTTACCGATAGCCACGGACTGACGCTGGAAGTCCACAATTATGTAGACATCAGCCACCTTTCGGATGCGGAGTTGAAAGCGTTGTATTATGCCAATGATAATGCGTTGAAAGGAAAGGGCTTTGGGTTGTCGGGCACCGATAAACAGGGCAACACCATTGTGCTGCACCACTATCGGCAGAATCCAAATGGCCCGATCATTGCAATGCCTCAGAAGCACCACGATAAGCCACATACCAATCCGGGACAGCACCCGTTTGGTAAACGGAAGGGGGGAGGTCTGACAGCCAATGAAAGAACAGCCTTCAATCGTTGGAAGCAGGAGTATTGGAAACATCAGGCCAGCACGGAATTGACAGCGAGAGAAGTTTGTCATTAACCTAACAGCAGCATACTATTATGAACCAGGAATTGATGGAGCGTATCAGCGCTTTCTTAGATAAGAATCCAACCTTAAAAGGTTCTCCGGCTACGGCAGAACAGATTGCCAGTGCAGAAAATGAATTGGGCGTGACGTTGGATAATGACTACAAGGAATTCATTCAGCGGTTTGGCGGCGCTTATGCCGGTATTGCGGTGCATGCGTTTGCCAATGGCAGCTCTGTAGGCAATGAAACCATTGTTGATCTCACCAAGCAGAACAGGAATATAGCCAACGGCAATGAGCTCTTTCCCGAACTGAACAAAGCTTACGTCATTGCCGATGATGGTTCCGGTAACCCGATCGCGCTGACGCCCAAAGGTGAGGTGGTGTTGTATGACTACGACACCGAAGAGCAACAGGTATTGGCGCCCACCTTTGAAGCATTGATCGAAGGTAATTTTACAGAATGGTAAGCGGCCTGCTGATCATTTCTCCGTTTTTCATCTGCATTTGTATATAGTAGGCGCCGGGAGGCAGTGGCGTCAGGTTGTACCGGATTTGATTGCCTCTCCAGGTTTGCATCTTGATACCCCCTGCACTGAATAAACTTACCTGATCAATCGTTGCTGCATCCACGCCGCTAATGATGAAATAAGTGTTGGCTGGATTGGGGTAGATTGCCATCTGTCCAATGTCACTCACTGCTGCTACTATTACAACTTTCGACAGGGTATAGCGATCATCATGATCGGTTTGCCGGATGCGGTAATAGAGCTGTCCGGCATGATTGGGCACGTCCGTTTGTTCATAGTACAACGTGTGGTACTGGTTGCGGGCTGGTATGCCGGCAATAGCTTTTATCCATTGAAGCCCATCAGTGCTTCGTTCTACATCGAAATGACTCACGTTCTGTTCCTGTTCAGTGCTCCACTGGATCTTCACCCTTGCATCCTGCTGGCGTCGGGCTGATACAGCGCCCCACTGTAACGGTAATGCAAGGTTAGCTGCTAGGGTAAATTCATTAAGCGAAAGATTGCTGATGCCGGTAGCTATTACAGAATTATTGCCGACGTCTGAAATGCTGGTGCCCGCCATTTGCCAGGCTGTACCATTCCAGGCAATCAACTGCAGGGAAGATTTCTCCAGTCCATTCAACTCGCCATCAAGATAGCTGAATTGAATGTCGCCGCTGAATACCGGTGTGCCGGGACTAAGCAGGTACACGCGCGAAACATAGGTATTGCCAAAAGGATGTGTAACGGTGGTATTGGTTTGGATCGTAAGCCCATTCAGGTTGAGCGAGGCAGTAGGTGTCAGCTTCAGTCCATTGGCCGACAACGTTGTGCCCGGCGCCAATGTTACCTGTGCATCTGCACTTACTTGTATTTGCTGTGCGTGTATGTTTTGCAAAACGCACATGGCTATTACGCATGCGAAAATGCTTCTCATAATATAGGTTTTAGACCGGTGGTGCCGGTCAATACTGTTGATGCTGTTTCATTCCTGGTAATAGTAGTGGGTATCAGGCTTTAGTGCCTGTTGTTGCGCGGCGGCGCAGCAGCCAGCCACCAAGGCCAATACAGCACAGTGCCAATATCATAATCGTGGGCATGGAAGCGGTATTAATACTCAGCTTCTTTTCGATTGCGTCAAGACGATGGCGGAGCGCTTCATTTTCGGCTTGCAGCATTGTTATCTGTGTGGCTTGTGTATGGGTGCGTGTTTCCAATGCCTGCACTCCTGCCAGTGCCACGCCATCGGCATCAACGGTACCAATGCTGCGTTCGTCACTACCGAGGCCAAAGCTGGTGTAAAATCCTGTGCGGTAGGGCCGATGTGGCGCACTTTGTCGTCTTCCACGCGGTAGCTCCATTCCTGGATGGGCAGGCTGCGAAGTTTAGTAAGAATGTCTTCGCCTGCTATTGCTTCAAAATGATGTTTGCGGTTTACATCCGATGCGTTTTGCCATACGCCGCCGGTAGTAAGCAAGGCACCGGTGGAAGTAGAAATGACGGCGTTGGCTTGTCCCCAGTTGCTAACGCTGGCGCCTGATTGAAGGGTGACGCCGGTACCGAGGTTGGAGGAAGTAAAAATGCGGAAGCCGCCGGAAACACGCCAGTTGGCTGAGTGGTTGACGCCCGCGCGGATCGTATCGACGGTAGAGCGGTCTCCAAAAACAAAACTTCCCTGCCGGGCATTGGTGTGGGAGTGGTATCCCAGCGCTACTGAAGCGGCGCCGGAGGCTGTATTTTGTTCGCCCATGGCAAAGGAGGATTGCTGAGCTGCCGTACACAACTTACCCAGCGCTACGCTGTTGTCGGCTGATGCGCGGGTGCCCTCGCCAATAGCCAGGGAAAAATAGCCAGTATTGGCATCGTCCCACTGTGTGCCATTGACATAGCCTGCGCGAAAGGCTGCTTTTTCGGGATACCATAATACCCGGGTTCCCGCTCCTTCTGCTACGATGCCTCCGGTAGAGCTCCCCCCATCATAAACCCCGCCGAGGTAGAAGCCGCCATTGGTGTGCAGGCTCATGCGGGTGATGAGGCTGTTATTGCGTACTGCTAAAAGTGTGTCCGGAACCTGTGCATGTATTGCGGCTGGTAATAAGAGAGACAGGCATAAGATGCCCCTTTGCGTGTTAAGCATAGTAAGTTGTTTTTGGTGTAAAAGTTAATTGCTACTTAACCGGAAAAGGGGTAGAAGCTTTCAAGGGTGGATACGCGATGGCATAAGGCGCAGGAGCAAGATCAATAGTGGTATTGAAAACAAATCTAATGCAATAACTGCTACTAAAAAAACGGATTACTGCGATAGCCTGACACTGAAGGGGATGTCCATAGCATAGTCATGGTACACTTTGTTTACGAAAATGGAGATTACCTTGATTAAACAATAAAAAAACAGTTTTATACCATTCTTGAACTATAGATACACCATATTAATATATTGTGGTGTATCTATGGTGAGTCTATGGTGTATATATGGTACATCTATGGTGTATCCTATTATAAAGTGCTGGTATAGATTTACTTAAACAGGGTTTAAGTATGCCTGAACTGCCTTATGTAGTTTGAAATCAATGCATTACTAAGGAGTTGAGACTTCGACCTGTTGAATGTATAAGAATACAAGAAGAGGCTGAGGGTTATGTAGTCTTATAGATATACCAGCCATTGCTTATTTCTTTGATCATGATGATCCTGTCTGCGTGCATGGCAGGTGCATCCTTTTTGTCTTTTACGTATAGATATCCCACCGTATTGTCGAGGATACCTCCGATCAGGAAGCTTAGGCAATTGCCTCCTAATTCATAATCACCAAATGCAACACTGGATATAAGCAGTTTCTGGCAGGCGCCTTTTTCGTTCTTTAATAACCGGGTGCGACCTTCTTCTTTTTCTGTTCTACTGGCCAACTCTTTTAACGCTTTTTCTTTGAGTTGTTCGAATGCAGCTTTGTTGGCTTCGAAATGCTGAATGATCTTTTCATCAGAAGTGATGGTTAGCTTGGCATTGCCCAGCAGGAAGTCGTAATCTTCTTTTGATTTGATCATGTCTTCATCATCATCTTTCTTACTTTTTTTAGCCTGTTCTATCTGCTTGTCGATCTGCTGCGGTGTCATTTTTTCAAGCTCTATGATCATCTGCTCTATCATGCCGGTCATAGCCAGTGAACGGAAAGCACACATTTTCCAGGTTGTGTCTTTGGCAAAGTGCAGGTAAGTATCCAGTGTGGCACCCTCCTGGTTGGATACAGTCATGACAACAACTGCTTTGTCGGCCGTCTGTTGGAGCAGGGAGAATTTTTTAGTGATATCAGGTGGGAAATCCTGTCCGTTGGGTTTGCCCTGGTATTCTCCTGTAGTGTACTTGCTGATGTTTGCGAGGCTGTCCTTGCTGAATATCTTTTGGGCTAAATCCAGCGGTTCAAAGGATTGTGCGTAAGAGGTTGTTATGGCCATCAATAAAATGATGACGATGCTTGTGGTTCGGGTTGTCATGGTAGAGGTTATGCGGTATAAATATAGTGCGGTATGTTTTACCGTACAAACCGGTAAGTGCATTTTATCAGGAAGATATTGCGTGCGCGGTCGTTGCTGAAGGCATGGTCGAACAGGCTTTTGGATAGCGATCTGTCGAGGTCTGCGGATGCATCGGGGGTGTTGCCCTGCGACCAGACGAGGTACAGTTCAGATCCCGGCTTGTATTCCCAACGGACAACAAGGTTGGAGCGGAATTGTACGAAGTTGAAATCGGGTTTGTTGAAACTATAATCAGGTGTGCCATCTCCATTCTCATCTACTTTGTAGCTGCCATTGCTGAAGCTGATCTCGGAAGGATTGAATACGTGGAAACGGTCGTCGTAATTTTTTGCCAACGGATTGGATACGTAGCCGAAATTATCATACAGCGGACGCGTGATGAATGGCTGCCCATAGTATTGCAGGGTAAGGTCTGGCGTAATGTTGTAGCTCAAGCGGCCGGTGATGCGCAAGGTATTTTGCCTTACACGTCCTACGATGGTGCGTGTGGTGTTGTTATAGGAAACTGCATCTACAAACTGGTCCTGCCTGCGCCGGTAGTATCCATAGCTGAACATAAGACTCATTTGTAACGCATTCAATGGTTGGTACCGGACGCCCCCGCTAATTTCATTTTGAACGATCGTATTATCATAGCCCCAGCGACTGGCCGTGCTGACTTCTGCCGCTACTTTCTTACGGAGATCGCTTACTACATAAATATTGTGGGAAAGGCTGCCGGGCAGGCGCATGGAGGCTGCGCCGCGCAGGTCGGTATTGGAAACCTCGTAGGCTGTCCAGGTGAGGCCGGTACCCGTTTGCCAGTTATTCAGGAAGGTGGCGTGGGTATTGGTATTGAATGCCTGGTAAAGGAATTGTCCGCCATAATCCCATCGCGACCAGTGGTTGTAATTGACACGTGCTGTGCGGAAGATAAAGAATGGTTTTTGCCAGTGAACACCAGCCCAGGCAAAATGGTTGATCTGGTTGGCGGTAAGCAGAAAGCCGATATCATTCAGTTCGAGTCCGGGTGAGCGAAGTGTGAGGCCCGTTTCAAACCTGAGTATCTGCCCATACTTCCCTTGTTTGCCGCCTATCTTACCAAAACGAACGGTGCCACCCATGCCGGAGAGTGCAGTACGGTTACTGTCTACCGATACCTCCGGTGCATCGGCGCGCTGAAAGAGGTGCTCGAATGCTGTTTGCGTATTGAGAATGGCTTGTTTTGTGCCCTGTACCTGGCTGAATACGATATTGCTGCGCAGGTACCAGGTGCGGTTTTTCCAAAACTGTACAAAGTCAATGCCGCCGGAATAAGCGCTGCGGTGTAGAAAGTCGCTTAATCCTTTTTCGCGGTTTACGGCGGTGAAAATGCCGCCTATAATAGTATTGCCGGATTTGATGTCCTTTTGAACCCTTCCTACAAAGTAATTGGTCAATGGTTCTACCAATTCTTTTCGTCTTCCGCTGCCGTAATCGATGGTTGCCATTTCGCGTTGGGTGACGCTTTCGAGTACGCCGATACTCCAGCCTTTCTTTGTTTTGCCGCTGAACTTGGCAGCGCCCAGTATGGAAGTATTCTGTGGATATTTTACATGCTCTCCATTCTGCACACTGGGGTAGCCGTGAGGAGAACTGCCGACGCGCCGGGAGTAGAACAGCAGATCGGAGTCGTAGTCGCCACCCGCTTCGGAACCGGTCAGCTGGTAATCGAAAATATTCCTGCTTTCAATAAAGAACGGCCTGCGCTCTTCGAAGAAGTTCTGGAATCCGTCGATGCGCACCTGGGAGGGATCGGCTTCCACCTGTCCAAAATCGGGATTGATGGTGAAGTCGAGGATCAGGTCGTTGGTGACGGCCAGTTTGCCATCGAGGCCGGCGGTGAGTTTGGTATCGAATCCTTTGGCGAAAGGGTTGCCCGGTTCTTTTTTGTATTTATCTGCTTGCGTAATGACGTAGGGCGCTATTTCTACCTGCCGGTGCATGGGAATGTTCTTCAGGCCATGCAACTCGCCGAAGCGGCTTACCCATACGCCAGAGTTTTGGGGTATGTGTTGCCAATAGGAACGTTCTTCTTTCCGGAACAGGCGTCTGTTGATCTGCAGGCCCCATACTTTTTCGACTTCATTGCCGTATCGTAGCTGGCTGAGGGGGATTTTGATCTCTGCTGTCCATCCATCGGCGCCAATATGCGTTTTGGCATACCAGATAGGATTCCAGTTGGCGTCCCAGTTGTTTCCGTCATTGGAAGCCAGTTCATCGCTTCGAACGCCTGATGCTGAAAGGGTAAACGAAAAGGCGGTGCGCAGATCATGATAACTATCTATGTTGATCTCTACCCAGTCGCCGGGAAACTGATCGCGCCTGTCCATGCGCCGGACAATGGAATCGGGAGCTGCATCATGGCAGCGGTAGGCGACGTACAGGTATTTTTCATCGTATAATATCTTGAAACTGGTGGGCTGGGAGGGAGGTTTGCCTTCACTGGGCTGCCACTGGATGAAATCGCCGCCCCACTCAACGGCATTCCAGGCATCTTCCGAGGGAATGCCATCAATATTGATAGTGCCATTTAATGGCCTGGTAAAATACTTTTTTCTGATGATCGAATCAGCAGGGTTGGTTTGGGCTATAGCAGCAACGGACAGTAATAGTAGGATAATAAGGTAGATGTTTCTCATGTTAGCCTGGTCGTAACTACTGCAATATTACTGGATTTATCTTATCCTACACACATTTTGACTAATTGGGCCAGCGGATTTAAACGAAATACAGAGATGTGATAATTTCATCACCGAAAACGATTTCTATTCATTCAGTGCTTAATTAAATTATACCCATGGCAGCCCTTCGTTTCCTAAGAACAGCCGTTCTGGCATCGTTAGTTTGTTTTGTTATCCATCCACTTCATTCCCATGCCGGGACAGTATATTCCGGCACTGCGTCTGATTCCTCAGGAAAGGAATTATACATACCTGCCAAAGTGTATCGTATACCCGAAAACAATGATTACAATAACAAGGAGAGCGAGTATAGTTTCAGCCGCTCCGTACAGTCGGACAATATCATTATCTTCTGGCATAAGGAGTTTGGTGATGACCCAACCAAGAACCCTGATGAGAAAAAGCGTTTCGATGTACATGCATCTATCAAGGAGCTGGAGCGTTTTTACAATTACTATGTAAATGACCTGAAGTATGTAGTGAAGGGCAAGTCGTGGACCGATAAATACAAGATGATCCTGTACGTGATCAACGGCGAAGGTGCTACTGCTTTTGGCGGTGGTACAGAAGATAAAGTGGGCATGTTGTGGACGCCTGCTGTTCGTATGAATAAAGCGCCGTATGGCGCACTGGCGCATGAACTGGGGCATTCATTCCAGTACATGTCACGCGCTGATAATGGCCGTGGCCCACGAGGCGCAATTGGTGAGATGGGTGCTCAATATTTCCTGTGGCAGGTGTATCCTGAGTGGATGACGTTTGAGAATTACCACCTGATAGATTTTATGAAGGGAACGCATTACGCTTTCCTGCACCCGAAAAACATGTACCACTCTCCTTATGTGTTGGAGTATTGGTCTGAAAAGCATGGCAAAGAGTTTTATGGCAAGCTGGCGCGTGATACGAAGGAGGGTGAAGATGTAGTAGCTACTTACATTCGTATGAATGGACTGACGCAGGCGCAATTCAATGATGAAATATTTGATGCTTCCCGCAAGTTCATGACCTGGGACCTGAAAAGGGTGGAGCAGGTGGCTAAGCAATATGCCAACCAACACACTACGGTTATGAATGATGCCGGCGATGGTTGGTACAAGATTGCTTATACGCATGCGCCTCAGAACTATGGTTACAATGGTATTAAGCTTAAAGTGCCTGCTGCGGGTACAAAGGTGAAGCTGCAATTCAAAGGTATTGCCGGTGCTGCTGGTTATGACACCGTGAAGATCGATAAAGCAGGATGGCGTTATGGTTTTGTTGCTTCTTTGAAAGATGGCAGCCGTGTGTATGGTGATGTATACCGTGATGCCAATGGTAAAGGAACTTTCAAAGTGCCAAAGAATACTGAATACTTGTGGCTGGTAGTAAGCGGTGCGCCTACAGCGCATTGGCCGGTTTCTATGGGCAGGCAACAGCGCGGCGATAATACGCCTGCTCCCAAAGAAGAGCAATGGCCTTACCAGATCAAATTGTCTGGTACTACGCTGGATGAGTCTATTATCAAGTAAAGATCAATGAGCTTTGTGGTCGGCCGGGTAATCACCTTGCCGGCTTTTTTTATTGCCTGGAGATTTTTACAGTAGCGGAAGATTGAGGCGCCGGAAATTGGCCCGGGTAAGGAGCGATATCTATTAGTTCTATCAAATAATTGCCGATCACTGTGTCGACGCGGTAGTATTCCGCTCCGCTTGTAGTGAGTGCTATTGAATGCTTTTGGTTATTGAGGTGGAAGGAAAATTTAGCTCTTGCCCGTCCGGCCCAAACGCATACACCTCCAATAGGACAGCGGCTATCTTCTACCAGGCTGTCGTAGCAGATCTTTACATCGTCGTTGGTGAATGCCCATGTTTTGCATCCTGATAAGGGTATGGATGAGGTCCCTGACATTTTATTGATCTCTACGATGTCACTTTCCTTTTTCGACTTTTTGCAGGCGCTCATGGCTATTACAAGAGGGAGTGCAAGTAGAAGTATGGCAGGTTTCATTGCTCGTTATTTGTTTACTTGACAAGTTTGCCGGAAAAAGGGTTGCATCCTGCATGGTTTTGCAGATGCCATTTTTTTATTAATATTGCACCACTTGCAATGAATCACGTCTTCAAAATATTCGATTCGTACATGGCTTTCCTGCGGAGCGCCTGTGCGAACGTGCCATAATCTCTTCCTTTTTATTGGACTTTTATTGGCGACATGGTCCTCATGTCCATTGATTTATTCATAAATAAACTATTTACTGTGAAACGAATGGCTGTTACCGGCATGGGTAAAGTGGGCTCGTTAGTAGGCACTTTACTTTCCGACATGTTTACTGTTATTGGCATTGACCGGCAGGCGCCTGCGGCTGCTGTGCCTTTTACTGTTGTTGAAGGTGATGTAAGTGATCCGGATACCTTGCGGAAGTTGTTAAAGGGCCAGGATGGTGTAGTATCCTGTTTACCTTATCACCTGAATCTTGCTGTTGCCCGTACTGCGCACGAGCTGGGTATTCATTATTTTGATCTCACTGAAGATGTGGCCACCACCGCGGCCATCCGTCATATGGCCACCACTTCCAAAGGGGTGATGATACCACAGTGTGGGCTGGCACCCGGTTTTATCGGTATTGCCGGTGCTCACCTGACCAAATCTTTTACCCGCCTGCGGGATATCGAGCTGCGTGTGGGTGCTTTGCCACGCTATCCTAATGGATTGATGGGGTATTCCTTCACCTGGTCGCCCGCTGGTGTGATCAATGAATATATCAATGATGCCGAGGTGATCCACAATGGTGTGCGCAAAATGGTGCCTTCGCTGGAAGGGTTGGAAACCATCAATATCGAGGGACAGGAGTTTGAAGCTTTTTCTACATCGGGCGGATTGGGTACCTTGTGTGAAACGCTGGAAGGTAAAGTTGACACGCTCAATTATAAAACTATCCGCTATCCGGGGCACGCCAGGCTGATGCGCTTTTTGCTGTATGAGTTGATCATGAAGGATAAGAAGGAGTTGCTGGAGCAAATTCTTACTGAAGCCAAGCCGCCTGTGCGGGAAGATGTGGTGTATGTTTATGCTGTAGTAGAAGGATGGGATAATAATAACCTGAAGCGGGAAGAGTTTTACAGGGCTTATCATCCGATCGATATTCATGGCCAGAACTGGCGCGCCATTTCCTGGACTACGGCTGCTTCTGTAGCGGCTATCGTGGAGCTGGTTGCCAATGGGCAGTTGCCGCAGCAGGGATTTGTGAGGCAGGAAGATGTGTCGCTGGAGCAGTTTTATAATACGCAATGGGGTCGTCTCTATGCGGAAGAACAATTTAAACATCAAACTATTGGACATGGAAAATAAACATCGCTTATTACAGGCTGTATTGGATGGCTTAATTCGTCGCTATAAGGATCGTGTGCCTGATGTGGCGCTGATCATCGATGCAATGATCGCTGAGGGGATCATTACCAAAGAGCAGGACATCGAGAATGACCATATCGCTTTCCGTACGCTCGGTGTGCCACACCTGGGCGTAGGTTCACTGGAGAAGGTGTTCATGTATTATGGTTATGAGAAGCGGGATTATTATTATTTCAGTGAAAAGAAATTGAATGCCTGGTGGTATGCGCCGCCTGTAGCAGGACTTCCAAGGATATTTATTTCTGAATTGCGCGTAGGTGATCTCAGTGAAGGTGCACAAAAGATCATTCATAGTTATACAGATAATGTGAAGGCTGACCCGGTGGATGCGCTCAACCTCGATGATACGAACGCTGTGGATTATTACCTGCATAGCTCTTCCTGGGAGCTGCCATCATTGGCTGATTATGAAGCGTTGGCCAAGGAATCGGAGTATGCTGCCTGGGCTATCTACAACCGCTATTACCTCAATCACTTTACGCTGTCTGTACACAACCTTCAGCAGGGATATAATACACTGGAAGAATTTAATGCCTTCCTGGAACGCAATCGTATTGTGCTGAACGACGCGGGTGGTAAGATCAAGCGCAGTCCTGATGGTGACTTGCTGCAGAGCAGCACGGTGGCTGGCATGGTAGAGGCCGAGTTTGCCGGTGGCGACCGCAAGCGGATACCGGGTTCCTATGTGGAGTTTGCCGAGCGTCGTGTGTTGGCTCCTTACCGCAATTTACCGGCTGATCAGATCACAGCTGCTCACCGTCGTGAAGGTTTTGAAGCAGCGAATGCCAACAAGATATTCGAGAGCACGTATATGGAGCAGGCGGGAAAGAATGTGAAATGAGAAGTGGAAAGGCTTTTGCTTCGATAGCAGATTTCTCACTCCGCTATCGCTCCGTTCGAAATGACACAATAAGAGGTGATGTCTTTCAAAAGGCGTCACCTCTTTTTATGTAGGAGTTTTTTATTACCAGTTAACTCTTGGGCTTACGCGCTGGTCGAACTTGAATATCTGGTAAGCGATCATGAGCTCGTGGGAGCCGTTGCTGAAGCGGCCAAGTGGGGAGAGGATGTGGTCGTAGGCATAGGCGATGTTGAAGTTGCGGGCTACGTGCAGGCCTACCATACCCGATACTGCATCTTTGTAGCGCCAGGAGGCGCCTATCCACCAGGTGGAGGCAACCGTGCATTTGGTATTGAGGTTTACCGCTGCCGGGTTGGAGAAGTCGGTACGGGCGAGTGCTGACACCAACAGTTGAATGTTTTCCTGCTCATCGATCTGGAAGTTATAACCACCGGATAAGATAAACTCACGTTTATAAGTGGACAGGCTATTTTTAGCATCGATGAATTTGGAAGGGATGATCTGCTGCATCGAAGCGCCTGCAAAGAAACGACTCGAATAAAGCATAATGCCTGCATTGAGGTCTGGCGATACCTTGTTGTCATAGGCATTCATCAGCACCGGATCGAGTGATTGATCGGGGTAAATATTTTTAGCCGCATCATAACGTAGTTGCTGCACGCCTGCAGACAAGCCTGCCGAGAATGCTACCTGCTCTGTAAGCGGCAAATGCCATGCATAGGAGAAGTTGACACAGTTGGAAATATAAGGGCCGATATTATCCTGGTAGGCAATGACTCCAATACCATGGTGACGTTCTACAGGCAGCAAGTGAAAAAACTGTTCGCGATTATCTTCTTCAGGCAATGTCAATGGTGTGCTTTGTTCTGCTGTGTAACCCAGCGGCATGTTGGCCGTGACCCAGGTGGTAACAGGTGCACCTTGTATACCGCTCCACTGGCGGCGATGGCCGATGCGGAGGTCTGCATAGTTTTCCAGGCCCGTCATGGCGGGGTTGGAAAGAAAATAGTTGAGGGTGTATTGAGTAGTCTGCGGACGACTTTGTGCTTCACTGGCGTGAGCTATCAACAGTATTAGTATACTGATCACTATTGTCCTCATGTTATGGGTGATCCGTGACATTTATCTTAACAGGTTTATCCATCCGCTGATGGCTTTGCTGCCATCTTTAAGATCAAGTACATAATAGTATACGCCGGCGGGCAGTTCCTTTCCATTGTTTCTGCCATTCCATTGTATGCCGGTTCCTTTTGCTTCAAATACTTTACTGCCATTGCGGTTGAATACCTGAACGCTGGCATTGGGAAAATCATCCAGTGCTTTCACTTTCCACACATCATTCACGCCATCGCCGTTGGGGGAGAATGTGTTGGGCACTTTGGTCAGGTCAATCAGTTGTACCGGTATGGTGAATGTTGTTTGACATCCTGCGGTGGTTGTTACGATCACACTGTATTGGCCAGATTGGCTGACTTGTATGGAGCGTGTGGTATCGCCATTGCTCCACTTGTATTGCCCACCTTTAATGAATGGGGCGGTGAGTTGTACCACATGTGTGTTGCCGGAAAGTGTTGGTCCCGTCACAGTGATGTTGCCTGTTGGTAATGGACTGTATTGTACAGTAACGGGATCACTGATGGGGGAGCGGCAGTTGTTGGCATCCATGATCTGCAGGCTGTAAATGCCTGGCTGAGTAGCCATGATCCGTTGTGTGATGGCGCCTGTGGACCAGTTGTATGCAACTGCTGTGGGGCCGGAGAGTTCAACGCTGCCTCCCGGACAAAGCGATAGTGAACTACTCCAGGTGATCACTGGTTTTGCAGGTAGCGCATAGACGGTGAGTATCGCATCGGGAGTTGTTATGCTGCCACAATCGCCTGTTACTTCGCAGCTAAACCGTCCTGCGGTAGCTGTTGCAGTGCCGGAAACTGTTAAAGTGCTGGTGTTCGTGCCAGTGCAGGAATTGCTTTCGGCAAGTGGATTGCCATTGAGCCGCCAGCGATAGGTAAGGTTGACGCCAGTTGCTGCTACAGTGAACTGTGCGGGCATGCCTGTGCAAACAGCCGCATTGGTTGGTGGTGTTTGTATCCGTGTGTTGGGTTGTACGGTGATATGAACTGCCGGGGTTGGCATTGAGCAGCCTTCATCGTTGCTGATCGTTAAACTGTAGTCACCCGTTTGTGTGACCTGTATGGTGCGTGTAGTGGCGCCGGTTGACCAACGATAGTTATAAGGCAATTCATACTGCCATACGTCTACACCGAAACCGCTGGTGATGGAGCCGGTGGCTACGTATCCTTTGCCGCCAATGACAAAGGAGGCCGCGCCATACCTGCCGGCGGGAATATTTTGTACGCGTGTCCAGGTGAGGGTAGTGGGATTCAGTTGCCACAGATCATTCAGTAGCGTCCCGCGATTGCCCATTCCTACAAAGGCTTTATTGCCATCGGTGAACGCAATGGCGCCACCGCGCACCCCCCCGGGGAAGTCGGGCATTACTGTCCAGGAATCAGCAACCGGATCATAGCGGAGGCAGACGGCTGATTGCGGAGCAGTAACGGTAGCATTCCCATCGCGGGTTGAGTTGCCGGTACATACGTATCCATAACCATTCAATGCAAAGGCTGGTGCGTAGGCCATACCATAGGGCATATCGTTCTTGCGTGTCCAGGTGTCGTTGATAAGGTCATAGGCCCACACTTCTGCGAGGGCTGTATTGTTGGCCGTGTTCAATCCGCCGGCCACGATCAATTGATCATTGAGCAGGAAGCCTTGCACGATCTGCCGGGCCGTGCCGGGGAAGGCAGCTTTGCGGGTCCAGCCATCATTTGTGGGATCATAGATCCATACCATTTTATCCTGACTGCCTATTAAAAAGGCTTTGCCTTTCCATGTAATGGCTGGAGAGACACCTATGTTCATCGGTAATGTGGCCTGCTTCGACCAGGTATCGCTTGCCGGGTTGTATTTCCACATTTGTGTGGCGTTGGTATTGCCGCCACAATAGTAGCCGAAACCTCCTATTGAAAAGCCCGTAGCATATCTGCCAGCCAATGGGAGGTCAGACTTGCGTGTCCATTGGTCGCCTCGTGCGGATAATGTTTTTACCTGTCCTTCGCACATCGTGGAAGAGCCGGTAAACCCGATTGTAGCAGGAATGGGTTGTGCTATTACATTCAATGGTTCGGTGGTGACGGAGCAGCCGTTTACATCATATAATGTAGCGCTGTATGCGCCGGTGGTGCTGATCGTGATGGAGGGTTGTGTAGAGCCGTTGGGCCATTGTACTGTTTTGTTGGGATGATAGGTCCATGTCTGTGCATTGCGTACCGAACCCAACACCAACAGGCCTTTGCCGGGAAGGCTCAAACCGCTTTGGCCCCATTGAGCAACACCCGGGTAATCTGCTTTGCGTGTCCATACCCCATTATAAAACTCCCATAGTTCTGTTGTGTTACCACCTGCTGTAGTGAATCCGCCTGCAACATAGGCATGGTTGCCTACGGTGAATGCTGCTGCACTGCGGCGTATGTCGGCCGGTAAGGATGGTTGGACTGTCCACGCGTCGGCAATGGCATCATATTGCCAGCAATCGTTGGTGTTGACTGTGCCGGTGTTCCAGCCGCAGGTAACATAGCCTTTGGCATCGATTCTAAAGGAGGTTGCTTCTCTTCTGCCTGAAGCAGGGAAGCTGCTAATGGGCGTCCATTGGTCTGTTGCCGGATTGAATGACCAGTATTCTGCCGGGTAACCTGTAGCTGATTGTCCAAGACCTACATAACCCAATGAGCCGATCGTGAAGGCAGCCGCACTGGTCCTTCCGCCCCCGGGATAGTTGGCTTTGGCAGCCCAGGTATTGGTGGCGGGATCGTATTCGAAGAAAGTATTGAATCGCAGTGTGGGATTGTTGCCGAGACCTACATATCCTTTGTTGTTGAGGGCGAAGCCAACGGCGTATGCTCTTGCCGGGCCGGGCAGATCGGCTTTTTGCGACCAGGTGCCGGAAGCGTCATCATATTCCCAGCAATCGGCATAGTAAGTAGTTGAAGCATTATTGTAGCCAGTGCACACATATCCTTTGGAACCAATGGAAAAAGAAGTAGCTGCTACACGTCCTGCGGCTGGTATATCAGGCTGCCTGTGCCATACGTTGCCGGTGTCGACATAGAGTGTGAGGCTTTCCCCCGGACATAATTCGGGAGCAGCGGAGGGGATCACCGCCGGTGCAGGGGTTGTGGAGCATTGTGCCTGCGCCAGGGTGAAGTACATCAAGCTCACCATGCATAACAGGCTTGCCTGTAATAAGCATTTTCTCATACAGTTGTAAAGGGTAGTGGTATGCGGGCGGATTAAATAGTGGATAGTTTCATAGGGCCCGTAACTGCCTGAGTTCTGCAGGTGTTACTGTGGGCGGAAAGATGTTCCGTTTCAATTTGCTGATTACGAGGTAAGCGACGCTATCGGCAGCGCCTTTCCGGCTGAATCCTTTGTCGCCGGGTATGCCGGGAATGGTGGCCTGGTGTATGAGCTTTCTATTGCCGGTGAATATGTCGTAGCCATATGTGCCATCGGGCAATGCGATCACTTCATGACGGTAAGTACGTGGGGCCGCAGGAGTAGTGTCTGCAACAATCATGCTACAGTCTGCAATTGGGGCTATGCCAGTAACAGGACTGGCCAGCGCCATGCTTGCGATGACCGTACAACCCATACTCAGGGCCAGTAAATACCTTTTCATAGTGCTAAAGCTAAACAGGAAGGCGGATGCAATTGGGCAAATGTAGTTGAACTCCGTGAAATGATCGGTGAATGAGGGGTGTTTGTATGTTAATTGTTTCTCCGGGGAGTGTTCAGTAGTCGATAATTGTTTATTTAACACTTAATATTATTTTTATTACTTTGCGCCTATAGCGACTGCTACTGGCCCCGGAGGGGCGCAATGACCATGCGGGAAAATAATCAGCCATATTCAGACCCAAGCGTATTGGAAAACTACAGGAATCTTTATACCCGCTATTATCCCAAACTCTACAATTACGGCCGCAAGTTCACCACCGATGTTACGCTGATCGAAGACAGCATCCAGGATATTTTTCTCGACTACTGGAACCGAAAGGATATTCATGATCAGCCTACTGCTATCAACAGTTACCTATTCTCCGCATTCCGGTATTCACTGTTCAAAAAGATCAACCGTGAGCGGCGGCTTATTGCTTTGTCTGGCAACAATGACGATCCCGATTTCTCTGCTGATCATTTTATCAGTCAGGCCAATGCCGGGCCTGATGTGGAGCGGCAGATACAGGCAGCGCTCCGCCAGCTCACTGCCCGGCAGCGGGAGGCATTGTTCCTGCGCTTTTATGAGGGATTGTCGTATGAGGAGATCGCGGTAGTGATGTCCTTATCGGTAAAGGCTTCTTATAAACTGATGGCCAGAGCGTTGTTGCAGTTGAAGAAGGGGCTTCCCCTGCCGGTTTGGTTGTTGGTGTGGGCGGCGTTGAAAAATAATTTTTAAAAAAGTTCACCGGCCGTGGGGTAATTGTGATTGTTCCCGGCACTATATACTTATAGCAATGGAGAAGCGTGACTATAAAGATTATGAGCATTGCGGCAGCAGGGAGTTTATCTGTGATCCTTTTTTCCAGGAATGGATTGTGAACCCTACTGCCGAAGGAACGGAGTTTTGGAAGGAGTTCCTGCTACGGTATCCTGCTGCTGCTGAAAAAGTGGAGGTCGCAAAGACCTTTTTGCAAGGGATCGCCTTCCGGGAGGAGTTCCCAGATGAACGTGTGGTGGCGGCTTCTTTTGAAAAGCATTGGGAGATTATACAAGGAATAACTCGGCAAGAACCTGCTGCGGAGGATGAAAGTGAACATGCTGGTGGGCATGGAAAGGTGCGCAGGATGTGGAAGATAGCAGCAGCGGCGATTGTGGTGGGCGTGTTGCTCACGATCGGGCTGACCTGGTATTTTTCTTCAAACAATGGGCAGCAACTACATGAAACTCAATATGGGCAAACGAGGCAGGTTTTGCTACCGGATGGCTCTACGGTAATGCTGAATGCACGTTCAAGTCTTGAATATAAGGGTGATTGGAATGATGCTGATGTGCGGGAGGTGTGGTTGAAAGGGGAAGGTTACTTCTCTGTGAAAAAGGCTTTCCGCGATGGCGATGGGCAACGGCCTCAAAAGTTCCGGGTGCACACGGCCGACCTGGTGGTGGAGGTACTGGGTACCACTTTCGATATCCGGGAGCGGCGGGGTGTTACGGAGGTCGTGTTGGGGACCGGCAGTATTGAACTGGTGTTTCGTAATCAGGCTCATGGAACGATCAGGATGAAACCGGGCGACCGGGTGGTGTACGACCCACGGCAACAGCAGCAGGTGTTGCAGGATACGGCCAATGCGACGGATTACAGTGCCTGGCAACAGAACAAGCTGATCCTGAAGAACCCAACCGTCCGGGAGATCGCCCGCTATCTCGAGGATAATTTTGGTTACCGTATCGAACTGGAAGATCAGCGGATGGGCAGCAAGATCATAACCGGACCTATATTATATGATAGTCTGGACGATGCCTTATTCATTTTGTCAACTGTTTTAAATACACAGATCATAAAAAAAGACAGCACCATTATTCTCCGGCCAAGATGACCGTGCTGTGGTTCTGATTTATTATTCTAAAAATTGCTACCAATGATTGCTTTTCATTTGAGAAGACTGCTCATGGCATGCCTATGCCTGGGCCTGATGGCTGTACTATCGTATGGCCAGGCTAAATCCTCCTCCTCGCTGCAGGATGCCTTAAAAAAAGTAACAGAAGTATTCGGAACGCAGTTTGTTTATGATGCTGCGTTGCTGGATGGAAAACAAACCAGCTTCGATTTTACGAATGTAGAAAAGAGAACAGCCCAGGATGTATTGAAGGCTATTTTATACCCACACAATTTCGTATTCCTTTACGTAAAGCCTAATTACTATACCATTGTTCCCAAAGACAGGATAGAGGGAGTGAATACGATGGTGATCACCAACAATGCTGCGCCGGCGGCTGATCCTGCCGAACCGGTTAAGAAAGGGCTCACCATTACCGGCGTTGTGACTGACAGTGCACGGAAAGGTATTCCGCAGGTGACCATCGTGGAAAATGGTACGCGCAATTCTGCCGTCTCTGCTGCTGATGGCAGCTTCAGTATTCCTATTTCTAAAGAGGATGCCATTCTCAACTTCTCGTCTATTGGATATGTGGCGCAGGATGTGCCGGTGAGCGGAAAAGCAACGCTGAATGTGACGCTGCAAACTGCCAGGCGCGATCTTGCCGAGGTGATCGTGATTGGTTATGGTACGCAAAAGAAAGCAGAAGTAACCAGTTCGGTAGCCACTGTGAAGTCGGAGAACTTTACCAAGGGTACGGTGCTGGATGCCGGGCAATTGCTGCAAGGTAAGGTGGCCGGTCTTTCTGTGACAGCGCCCAGCGGTGATCCTACCAGTGGTTCGCAGATATTGCTGCGCGGTAATACTACTTTATTGGGCGCCAACGCCAACCCGCTCATCCTGGTGGATGGTATTCCCGGCGACCTGAAAACGGTTGCTCCGGAAGATATCGAGTCTATCGATGTATTGAAAGACGGTTCTGCTGCTGCCATCTATGGTACGCGGGGTACCAATGGGGTGATCATCGTTACCACCCGCCGGGCCAGTGGCAGCTATACCAATGCTGTTGAGTACAGTGGTTCTGTAAGCACGCAGACCATTGCGCGCAAGCTGGATATGCTGGATGCAGCTGATTATCGCAAGCAGATTGCCGATGGTCAGCGGGAGGCTGCTTATGATCTCGGCAGTTCTACCGACTGGTTGAAAGAGATGACGCAAACGCCCATCAGTCATATACATAATCTTACTTTCCGTGGTGGTAACAGTACTACCAATTACCTCGCGAATGTCAACTTCCGGTTGCTCGAAGGTGTGTTTTTGAAATCGAACAACAACACTTTCACCGGCCGGGTAGATATCAACCACAACATGTTCAATAATAAGCTGAAGTTCAACTTCGGTATGATCAGCTCGCAGAACAAGTATAATACTACGGGCGATGGTATAAGTTTCAATGGTTATACTTACCGGCAGGCGCTTATCCGCAACCCAACGGCGCCTATCTATGATACGGCTGGTCGCTGGCATGAAGAGACAGGTCAGTTCAATTATGAGAACCCATTGGCCCGTCTGTATGAGAGTGATGGCCGGAATACTTCGCAGAACATGCGTTACAACACAACGATCACTTTCCTGCCTTTCCGGGGAATGCGGTTGAATGCCTTGTTATCTTATTCCAAGTTCAACCAAAGCAGGGGTTATGCCGAAACCAAGGAGCATATTTCCACACGTCGTGATTCGCGCAATGGCTTTGCTTCTGTAGGTGGACGTGAAGTGATCGATCGCCTGATGGAGCTGACTGCTGAATATTCCAAGAGCATCGATGATCATCGTTTCTCTTTGCTCGGTGGTTACAGCTACCAGGAAAATGATTATTCGGATCACTGGATGCAGAACTGGGATTTTCCTACTGACCTGTTTTCTTATAATAACATCGGTATTGGTAAAGCGCTCAAAGAAGGATTGGCACCTCAATCGAGCTACCGCGGTGTTACCAATCTCATCGGTTTCTTTGGCAGGCTTACTTACAACTATCAGGATAAATACCTGTTGCTGGGTAGCTTGCGGTATGAAGGGGCCAGCCAGCTGTATGGTGCTGAAAAGCCCTGGGGCTTGTTTCCCGCCGTGTCTGTAGGCTGGCGTATTACGAAGGAAGCGTTTATGCAGAACCAAAACCTGTTTGATGATATCAAGCTGCGGGCTGGTTATGGCGTAACCGGTACCCAGCCTTCCGACCTGTTCCGTGGTGTGGCGCTGTTGGGTTATGGCAACTTCTACTATATGGATGGACAGTGGATCCAAACGTTGTCGCCTTCGCAGAATCCCAACCCCAACCTGAAATGGGAAGAAAAGCATGAAACGAATATTGGTATGGACTTCAGCATGCTGCAAGGAAAGATATCCGGTAGCGTGGATTATTATGTACGCAACATCAATGGTTTGCTGTATGATTACCAGGTGCCCAGTCCGCCCAATCTTTTCACCAGCACACGTGCCAATGTGGGCAAGATGCAGAACAAGGGTTTAGAAGTAATTCTGAATTTTGTGCCTGTACAAACGCGGAGTTTTGTTTGGAATACCAGCGTGAACTTCTCTACCAATAGCAATAAGCTCGTTAGCTTGTCTAATGACCTGTACAAGCTCACTAATAATTACTTCACTACCGGCGGTACCGGGGAGCCCATTCAAACATTTACGCATCGGGTGGATATAGGGCAGAACATCGGTAATTTTTATGGTTTCAAAGTGATCGATGTCACTAATGATGGCAGGTGGATCTATGAAGGGCAGGATGGCAAGCCGGTGCAGTACAATGATTTCGACCATACGTTCGAGGATAAAAAAGTGCTGGGTAATGGTTTGCCCAAGTATTATGCTGGCTGGAATAACAATGTACGGTATAAGAACTGGGATCTGTCTGTGACCATGCGCGGGGCTTTCGATTACCAGATACTGAACTTCCAGCGCATGTATTACGAGAACACCAATATTCAGCAATACAACCGTTTGAAGTCTGCGTACGATAAGGTTTTTGGGAAAGCTGTACTGAGTAAGGATATGCCGCTGGAATTCAATAGCTACTATATCGAGGATGGCGATTTCTGGAAGATAGATAATATCACGGTAGGCTTCAACCTTCCTAAGACAGGTGTATCCTTCATCAAATCGGCCCGCTTCTATGTGTCTACGCTCAATACTTTCATGATCACCGGTTATAAGGGTATCGATCCTGAAGTGAACAGGCTGGGATTGAATCCTGGTAATGATGACCGGGATAAATATCCTACTACGCGTACTTATACACTGGGCTTAAACTTAAATTTCTAACGATCAAGCTGCCAATTATGAAACGGACAATAATTACTGTTGCTATTGCTGCTGTCAGCACGCTGGCATGTACCAAATTGAAAGATACGAGTTACAACCAGATCATTGCTTCGCAATTCAATCCTACCGGTGGCGACCTCAATTCGCTGGTGGGTAGTGCTTATGTGAACTGGCGTTCTACGTTGCTCAACTGGAATGGGGTTCACCGTGCGCAGGAAAACTCTGCCGACCAGGTGGTGACGCCTGCCCGCCCGAATGGCTGGGTGGATGGTGGTATCTTCCGCCGCATCCATGAACACAAATGGACGGCCGATGATGATGTGGTAAACAACTGCTGGAGCCGTACGTATGCCGGTGTGACCAATTGCAACCGGATCATTTATCAACTGGAATCGGGCGGTATTCCGCTTACGCAGGGTAAGGAGAATGTGATCGCTGAGCTGAAGGTGTTGCGTGCTTCTTATTATTATATGTTGTGTGATCTGTTTGGCAATGTGCCCATCGTTACCGATTTCAATGTGCCTGATGGTTTCCTGCCGCAACAAAGTACGCGCAAGCAGGTGTATGATTTTATTGTAAAGGAGATTACGGACAACCTGCCTTTGCTGAGTACCAAGAACGATCAGAGTACGTATGCGCGCTTCAATAAATGGGCGGCGTACACATTGCTCGCCAAGATGTACCTAAATGCGGAAGTGTATACAGGTACGGCTGCGTGGGATAAGTGTATACAGGCTTGTGATGCTGTGCTCAACTCCGGCGCCGGTTATATTCTGGAGGCTGATCAGCGTGATGTGTTCAAGACCAATAATGAGAACTCGAAAGAGATCATCTTTGCGCTGCCGCTGGATGAGAACTATGTGACAGACTGGAACGCATTTGATATTCACATGCAAACATTGCAACCTGCCAACCAGGCTACTTATAATTTGAAATCTGCCCCCTGGGGTGGTATCTGCGCCACGCCGCAGGCCATCAGCTCATATGATCCGGATGACAGCCGCCTTGCTAATAACTGGATTAAAGGTCAGCAATATTCCGCAGCCGGTCAGGCACTTAAAAGCACCATGGGTGCTACTTCCGGTCAGCCACTGGCATTTATCAATGAGCTGCCGGGCATCGATAAGTCTGACGAGATCCATGGTTTCAGACTGGGCAAGTTCGAGATCAAGATGGAGGCGAATGTTCAGTTGAGCAACGACTGGCCACTGTTCCGGTTTGCCGACATCAAGATGATGAAAGCGGAGAGCCTGCTGCGTACCGGTAAAGCTAATGACGCCGCAATTATTGTAACGGAAGTGCGGACCCGCAGTTTCAGGAACAACCCGGCCAAGGCTACAGTAACCGGTGCTCAATTACAAGCGGGCAGTGTGTATGATTATGGTCTGCGCAATTACCTGACCACCACGCATGAGGGTGGGGCTAATATCCAATATGGCAGGTTCCTCGATGAGCTGGGCTGGGAGTTCAACCAGGAGGCGAGGAGAAGGCAGGACCTGATCAGGTTTGGTGTGTTCACTACCAAGTCGTGGTTGTCTCATACGCCGAATGGTGATTACCGCAAACTGTATCCCATACCACGCATCGAGTTGAATAAGAATAGTAATTTGACGCAGAATGATGGATATCCAAAATAGTGAGTTGTGAGTGGTCAGTTGTGAGTCATTGGTCCGATAGTATCATACTTACAGTGCATTGGCAGGATACTTCTTATTTCATTACTTTGTAAGCCGCAGCGTTTCTTTTTCAGAGGCGCTGCGGTCTTTAATATTTATTCATGATCAGAAAGAAGCTTGTTCATATTGCAGTTTATCTCTTTGCCGGTGCATGCACGGTTCATGCACAGACATCCAGTCTTCAAACTTTTCCGTTGTCCAGTGTGCGATTGCTCGATGGGCCGTTTAAAGATGCGCAGCAGACAGATCTGCGTTATATTATGGAATTGAATCCTGACCGTTTGCTGGCGCCCTTTCTGCGTGAAGCGGGGTTGCCTGTGAAGGCCGAGTCTTATGGCAACTGGGAGAATACCGGTCTGGATGGTCATATCGGTGGTCATTACCTCACGGCTTTATCGCTGATGTATGCGTCTACGGGGGAGGAGCGGGTGAGGCAAAGGCTGGATTATATGATCGGTCAACTGGAGCAATGCCAACAGGCCAATGGAGAAGGATATATCGGTGGCATTCCCGGTGGAAAGGCCATGTGGGCAACCATTGCTGCCGGTAAAATAGATGCCGGTGGTTTTTCACTCAATGGCAAATGGGTGCCCTTGTACAATATTCATAAACTGTATGCTGGTTTATATGATGCCTGGACTATTGGTGGTAGTCAAAAGGCAAAGACCTTATTGGTGAAGTTGTGTGACTGGTGTGTGAAGCTTGTATCGAATCTGTCTGATGAGCAAGTGCAGCAAATGCTGCGCAGCGAGCATGGAGGCATGAATGAAGTGTTTGCCGATGTGGCAGCCGCTACCGGCGATGAACGTTATTTAGCGCTTGCGCGCCGCTTCTCCGACCGCCGCATACTTGATCCTTTGTTACAGCAGAAAGATGCGCTTACCGGTATGCATGCGAATACGCAAATCCCCAAGGTGATCGGGTATAAGCGTATTGCCGAAGTGACGCATGATACAGCGTGGGCCAATGCGGCTGATTTCTTTTGGACTACGGTCGTAAAGCACAGGACAGTGTCTATCGGCGGCAACAGTGTGCGGGAGCATTTTCATCCTGCCAATGATTTCAGTTCTATGGTGGAGTCGCGCGAAGGGCCGGAGACCTGCAACTCGTATAATATGCTCAAGCTCACCAAACACCTGTTCCTAAGCAAACCTTCCAATACTTACATGGATTACTATGAACGAACGTTGTTCAACCATATCCTGTCTTCGCAAAGTCCTACTGGTGGTTTTGTATATTTTACACCCATGCGCCCCAATCATTACCGGGTGTATTCTCAACCGCAGGAAGGTTTTTGGTGCTGTGTAGGTTCCGGTATGGAGAATCACGGCAAATATGGTGAGCTGATCTATGCGCACAATAACAATGATCTGTATGTAAACTTATTTATTCATTCTACGCTGGAATGGAAGGAGAAGGGATTGAAGCTGACGCAGGATACCAGGTTTCCTTCCGTCTCCATCTCAAGCCTTAAGTTGTCGCTGGCAAAGCCTGCGCAGTTTACTATTTATGTGCGGTATCCTTCCTGGGTGACACCAGGCCATATGAGTGTGAAAATTAATGACACGCCAATCGAGGTGAAACATGATGGCAGCTCTTATTTTGCTATCAACCGGCAATGGAAATCAGGAGATGTGATCACTGTTTATCCATCTATGCATACAGAAGTAGAAAGATTGCCCGACAGTTCAGCGTGGGTCTCTTTTGTTCATGGACCTATTGTATTGGCTGCAGCTATGGATACTTCCGGTCTTGATGGGCTGTTTGCCGATGGCAGCCGTATGGGGCATGTTGCTGCAGGAAGGCTCGTGTCGCAGGATGATGCGCCGCTGGTGGTAGGAAAGGAAGATAAGTTAGCCAGCAAGGTGCAATACCAGCTGTCGAATAAGCGGGATATGGTATTTCCTGCTTCTGGTCTCTTTTATCAGCCGAAGTACAAGCATCTATATCTGCGGCCTTTTTATACTATTCATAATAAACGGTATGTTATTTATTTCCCTTATGCCAGTCCGGATAAGCTGGAACAGGTGACAAAGGGGATGAAGGAAAAGGAGCAGGCGAGGCTGGCACTGGATGGTATCACTGCTGATGTGGTTTATGGTGGCGAGCAGCAGCCTGAGTCGGACCATAACTTTAAGGCGGACAGGGCAGAGGCGGGACTTTTCAGGGAACGCAACTTCCGCAATGCCAGGGGCTGGTTCTCTTATGATCTGCGCAATACTGGCGGGAAAGCAAAGAGACTGCGTGTTACTTACTATGCCCGTGACCGGAACAGGCAGTTTGATATATATGTAAATGATGTGTTGCTCACTACGGTAAAGATGGATGGTGCTGGTGAGGATAAGTTTATAGATGCAGATTATTCTTTGCCTGATGGCTTGCTTAATAGTACTCCTTCTTCTGTTACGGTAAAGTTTGTGGCGAAAGAGGGTGTTGCTACTGCTAATGTTTTTGAGGTACGGTTGCTGAAGTAACCTGATTTGACACGGGGCATCTATATACTGTCTATACACTGGCATGGGGGTATCTATAAAGTATCTATGGATTAAACCCTCTATAAGGTCTCTATAACTCCTCTATAAGAGCTCTATAAGTC
The DNA here is from genome assembly GCF_059502485.1 of Paraflavitalea sp. Taxonomy (NCBI): domain Bacteria; kingdom Pseudomonadati; phylum Bacteroidota; class Chitinophagia; order Chitinophagales; family Chitinophagaceae; genus Paraflavitalea; species Paraflavitalea sp. The sequence continues at coordinate 628,359 of NZ_JCACET010000011.1, read as the reverse complement.
CTCTATAACTTTTTGAGAATTTTGGGAAATGAGGTGAGTGGAGGAGGGACTGTAAATTTCAGTTTCCCAATGTGTAACGTTGAAAGTAAGTTAATTAAAATATTCGAAATTTACAAAGCGCAGTTCTCGTGGTAGTTCTTGAGCACGATGGGCTCCTGTTCCATTTCAAAACCTTCATATCTTACTAAAACATCATCCAGTACAGCTTCGGCTTCTTCTATAGTGGATGCTGCCATCAGGTGTTGGCGGAGTTCTGCAAAGCCGGGTAGCATTTTAAGGTAGTAGAGATAGTGGCGGCGCATGGAGTAGATGCCGGCTACCGGTCCTTTCCAGTCTACTGATTTGCGGAGTTGTTTACGGCTTACTGCCACCCGTTCTGCGAGGGTGGGTGCGTGCATCAGTTCACCCGTTTTTATATAATGTTTGATCTCGCGGAATATCCAGGGGTATCCGATGGCTGCACGGCCCACCATGATGCCGTCTACGCCATAACGGTTCTTGTATTCCACTGCTTTTTGCGGTGAGTCGATATCGCCGTTGCCAAAGATTGGGATGTGTATGCGTGGATTGTTCTTTACTTTGGCAATGAGGCTCCAGTCTGCCTCGCCTTTGTACAGCTGACAACGGGTGCGTCCGTGAATGGCCAGTGCTTTGATGCCTGTGTCCTGTAAGCGTTCTGCTACTTCTTCGATATTCTTGCTGTTGTCATCCCAGCCCAGTCGTGTTTTTACGGTTACCGGCAGCTTTGTGCTCTTTACGCAGGCCGTGGTAAGTCTTACCATCAGGTCGATGTCTTTGAGTACACCGGCACCAGCGCCTCTGTTTACAATGCCTTTGATGGGACATCCGAAGTTGATGTCGAGCAGGTCAGGATTGGTGGCATCAACAATCTGGGCAGCGAGGGCCATGCGGTCTTCGTCGCCACCAAATATCTGTATGCCTACCGGCCTTTCTTCGTCTAATATGTTGAGCTTGCGGCGGGCCTTGATGGCATCTTTGATCAATGATTCGCAGGAAATGAATTCGGTATATAGCAGGTCGGCGCCATTGTCCTTGCATACCACGCGGAAGGGAGGATCGCTCACGTCTTCCATAGGGGCGAGGAGAAGCGGAAAATCAGGGAGTTCTATGTTGTCGATCTTAACCACAGTACGGTGTAAATGGGTGCAAAAGTACAAAGAAAAAAGCAAGTGGCTGGCGGGCTCCGGGAACTGCTCGTTGCCCGTTGCCTGACAGCCACTTACTGTTTTTATGCGAACTGTGACCTACTGATAAATCCTGATGTAATCCACGATCAGCCATTGCGGGAAGGTGGTGGTGGCGTCGGGGTTGCCGGGCCAGTTGCCGCCTACTGCAAGGTTGATGATCACGAAAAACTCTTCATTGAATGGATAGTTGTTGGAGCCGAGGTCGGCTTTGTTGACGGTAGAGAACACATTACCATCCACCAGCCATTTGATCTGGTCCTGCTTCCATTCAAGGGAGAATACATGAAACTGATCGTTGAAGGTGCCCGAAGGCAGGGTAGTGTTCCGGTTGATCTGCGTACTGCCGGGACCAGGTCCAAAGTGGAGTGTACCATGGGTTTTGTTGGGCTCATGGCCTACTACTTCCATCAGGTCGATCTCTCCGCTTTTGGGCCAGCCGCCAAACACGCTTTTCTCCGGCATCAGCCAAAAGGCGGGCCAGATGCCTTTGCCTTTTGGTAGGATAGCGCGGATATCTATACGCCCGAACTTAACTGGTTTCTTTCCCTGTGTAATGATCTTGGAGGATGTATAGTTTTTCCCCTGGAAGCTTTCAGGTCTTGCTTCAATGATCATTTTACCATCCTGGAAGAAAAGGTTATCGGCTCTGTCTGTGTAATACTCCAATTCGTTATTACCCCATCCGCATACATTCGGACAGCCATCGCCATTCTGGTGGCTCCAGATGGTAGTGTTGAGTGTGGGGCCACTGAATTCATCACTCCATGACAGGGTGAGGCCCGGATAGGAGTTAGGGGCATCGTATCCCGTATTGGTATACGCTACTTTAGTGTCGTCATTGCGGATGGTGCCTATGCCTGACTGTTTCGATAAACTGCCATTGACAGGACTTTGTAACTGTACCGTAAATGCATCATCTCCTTCTTTGATATCGTCGGCTACTACTGATACGATGATCTTCTTTTGGGTTGTGCCTGCCGGGAAGGAGATGGTTTGGTTGGTGGCTGCCACATAATCTTCTCCGGCTTTTGCCGTAGTGCCAATAACGGAATAGTTCACCGTAACTTCTTTGGTCGTCTTTTTGTCCAGGGTTACCTCAAATTCAAATGAGGTAGTTCCGCCGTTTCCTTCAAAGAATGTAACATCGTTGACGGAAATGGCTGGTACTACCGGTGGTTCTTCCCCGGAGCCTCCGCTGCTTTTACTGCAACTTGCCGATGTGAGTGTAAACGACAGGGAGCAGAAGAGCGCTGAAATTAGCTGAACCATATAACCTTCTCTTTTAATCATAGATGTGATTTACGGATTATTTCGCTTTGAATGTGAAGGTCCATTGACCCCAGTCGTATTTTTTATTGATCACCATTTTAGTGGCTGTCATTTCAATGATGTCGTAGGTAATCTCGGGCTCCGGGTTAGCGGAAGTACCTGTTTCGCCAGCCTTGTATAAAGCCATGTAAGCGCCATTGCCTATTACTTTCAGCTTGCTGTTGGCAATCACCTTGAAGTTGAAGTTGCCGCCACCCCAGGGCTTGTACTTATTGGGGAGCTGGCTCACGTTGATGCAACCAACAGGGAACCCGATATCTGTAGGCCAGGGGTTACCGCCTTCGTCATCTACGCGTATGTCTCCTTTCAGGTCGAGTATGAAGGTGCCATCTTTTTTGAATGTGTATTCGTCGTTGAAAGCGCAGGGACGACCGGCTACATCGCCTTCGCCGCTTGTCCACCAGGGACCGCCGCTCAATGGTCCTACTACCAGCGCGCCACCTGCTGGTTGATCCAATACCCATGTTTTGGAAGTGCAACCTGTGAGGAGTGCTTTTCTGCCTGCGCATCCGTTGGGATCATCTGCAGCAACGTTTACCTGTGCTGTGGTGGAGTCTAAACCGCCGTCAGACATTACCAGGAGTTTGATAGTATAGTTGCCCATATCTGGATAATAGGCTGTATCGACCTTTTTGCCCTGGCGTGCACCGCCGCCGTCGCCAATGTTCCAGCGAAAGTAGAAGGCCTCGTTGGTAGTAGACGTGAGCAGGTAGGTATTTACTTTGCCTGCTACGGGAGTTACTGTGAAAGCGGCTTTGGGTTTTGCGCCGATATCTCCGAAGCTGGTCTTGGGGCTGCAACCGGGCATGAAGGCCGGAATCAACAATAGCAGCAACCAGTAGTATATGTATGAATTGTTCTTACGTAACATGATGGTAAGTTTTTTTAGTTATACCCTTTGTTTTGCTCCAATACTTTATTGGTTACATCGATCTCTTGTTGCGGTATGGGCAACACTTCGTTCTTGTTGGCTTTGAAACCACGGGCGCCTAATACTTCAACTGCTTTGCCGGAACGTACGAGGTCGAAGAAGCGGTGGCCTTCTGTGGCCAGCTCGAGCCTACGCTCTTTATAAATGTTGTCCAGCGTAGCAGATATGGCAGCCAGGCCTACGCGGTGACGTACTGTGTCCATCAGGTATTGTGCTCTTGCAGCGTTGCCACCGCCACGTACCAGTGCTTCTGCTTCCAGCAGGTAAGTGTCGGCCAGCCTGATCTCTATTTCATTCATTGGCCAGTTGATCTCTGCTGTACCTACGTTGGAGCGGAATGCTGTTACCGGTGCATATTTCCGGACAAAGTAATCGGTGTTCTGGTAGCGTGGTGTGTATTTAGCGCCTTGTGCTTTCATCGCAGCGCCATCGATGATCGTATGAGCAAAACGGGGATCGGTTTTCATTACTGCTACCAGGTCTTCAGTGATAGGACAGAAACCCCAGCCGCCGGAATAGAGCGGACCATTGTAATCTGCCGCACCTACGTACTGAACAGCTACGTTGCCTTCGCCTCCGTTGATCCAGCCCCAGTCGCCCCAGGCAGCGAGGTTGGAGTGGGGGATCTCGAGGATCGACTCTGCGTTGAATTTGTTATCTGCACGGAAGATGTCGCCAAAGTTGGGCAGCAGGCGATAGGCTGGAGAAGTGTTTACTTCATTCAGCAGGCCTGCTGCTTCTGCCATGCGGGCGTTGTTGTTCTGGTAAATGATCGCTTTGCCCAGCATCGCGGTAGCGGCTCCGCGGGTGAGGCGTCCGTATTCTGCCACTGGTAAGGTAACCGGCAGATCGGGGCGTGCTTCTTTCAGGTCTTTTTCAATCTGTGCATAGATCGCTGCTGGCTCTGCCTGTTTCTGGCTGTACAGCTCACTGGTAGGGATAGGTCCTGTAAAGAGGGGTACCCTGCCAAAGAAACGTACGAGGTCGAAATAGAAATAAGCGCGCAGTGTTTTGGCTTCCGCAATCACGCGTGATTTGAAGTTGGCTGGTAAGCCATCTACTTTTTCAATTTTCTCCAGCAACAGGTTGGCTCTGTATACGCCGGTGAAGTTCTTTTGCCAAAGTCCGAGTTGTGGTCCCCTGAAAGCGTCGAGTGTAAAATTGTCGTAGGCTACCCAGCTTGGCTGGTCGGAGGCATCACTGCCTCCTGCATACGCGTCATCTGATGCGGCAGACAGCAGGGGCATTTTCATCGTGTATCCTCCTGATGTGCCCCATTGCATAACATCGTATACGGATACCAGTCCCTGGAATGCCTGGTCCTGGTTTTTGTAGAAGTTGTCTTCCAGCTCAGTGCCTTTAGGCTGCAGCTCGAGGAAGCTTTTGCTGCACGCGGCTGTTGCTATGAACCCGCCAATCAGTACGGGCCACCATTTTATATTGAATCTTTTTCTTGTCATTGTTCAAATTTTTGTGGATTAGAAACCTATGTTGATACCTGCCATCAATGCGCGTGGTTGTGGATAGATGCCACGGTCGATGCCGTAGCTGCCACCGCCGATCTCCGGATCGAAGCCATTGTATTTGGTAAAGGTGAACAGGTTGTTACCTGTCAGGTATAAACGTACTTTGGTCAATCCGGCTTTCTTTGTCAGGTAATCAGGAATGGTATAACCGATCTGTAATACTTTGATGCGGAAGTAAGCGCCGTCCTGCAGGTAGAAGTCTGAGCTGCGGCTGAAGTTTTGGTTAGGGTCATTGAATACCAGGCGTGGGAACTTGTTGGAGGTTCCTGCACCGGTCCAGCGGCTCAGTGCTTCTGTAGTCCAGTTGGCAGTGGGCAGGTCGAAGCGGCGGAGCGCCTGGAACACATCATTGCCGGCAACGCCCTGGCCAAATACGAGGATATCAAATCCTTTCCAGTTGGCCTGTGCGGTGAAGCCGAAGCTTACATCTGGTGTGGGATCGCCGATGATGGTGCGGTCGTCGTTATCGATCTTGCCATCGCCGTTGTTATCTACGAAGCGGATATCGCCGGGTTGTGCACTGGCTTGTAATAAGCCTCCGTCTTTATTGCGATAGTTCAGTACATCTTCCGGTGTTTGGAACAGGCCATTGGTCCTGAAGCCAAAGAATGAACCGATAGCATGGCCTACAGCCGTGCGGGTCATTTCCACGCCCTGTGGGCCAAATTTTTGTCCTTCGAGGAATTTCTTATCGGCGCCGAGGTAGGTTACTTCATTTTTCAGGTAAGAGACGTTGCCGCTTACTTTGAAGTTAACATCGCCAATCCTGTTGCTGTAGCCCAGTTCCATTTCTATACCACGGTTTTCCATATCGGCAATGTTGCCAATGGGGCCTGCGTTGCCTGCATAGCCGGGAACCGCAATGCCCAACAACATGCCGGATGTTTTCTTATTGTACACATCTAATGTGAGGTTGAAGTTGCGGAACAGTACCGCATCTAAACCGATGTTGATCTGTGAGGTTTCTTCCCATTTCAGGTCGGGGTTGGAGATGGCGTTGGGGCTAACTCCATTTACCAGTACCGGTGTGAGGCCGATGGTATAATTTCTGCCGCCGCCTACTGTAGAGAGGTAACGGAAGTCGCCGATACGGTCGTTACCTGTAACGCCATAAGAGGCGCGTACTTTCAGGAAGCTCACCGCATCTGATACGGGGAAGAAGCTTTCGCGGGAAGCTACCCAGCCTACTGATACGGAGGGGAAGTAACCGTATTTGTTATTGGGACCAAACTTGGATGATCCGTCACGGCGAATGATACCTGTGAACAGGTACTTGTCGTCGTAGCTATAGATCACACGACCGTATAAGGATGAGAGTGACTCCTGGTACTCACCGCCCCAGAAGAACTGGTTGGTTTGTGGTACAGGAAATGCGAGTGATGCGTCTTTGATATCATTTACGGGAATGCCACGTTTGGTACCGCCCTGTGATTTGCCGGTGTTCTTTTGGCCTGTGGTTCCTGCCATCACCGTAAAGTTGTGGCTGCCAATGGTGCGGTTATAAGATATCTGGTTTTCCCAAAGCCAGAACACGCCACGGTTCGATTCGCGGGTGTAGCCGTTGAGGGTAACCTGGTTGATCGTGTTCAGGTAGTGTAAGGGAGAGAAGCTTTCATTGCCCCAGAAGGCAAGGTCTGTACCGATCGTGCTGCGTAGCTTCAATCCTTTGATGGGTTCTACTTCTCCAAATACGTTGGCAACTACTTTGTCGGACCAACTGCTACCCTGAGCTACTTTTAAAGCTGCTACCGGGTTCAGGATCTCTGAGCTAACGATGGTGGAAATGCCGTAGGGGTTACCGCTGGGGTCACGCACTACCGGCTGGTTGTTGTACGGGCTTGAGTTGATCAATGCGGGATCGGTAACGATGAAAGGGGTGATAGGGTCCATATTGATGGCGCGGTTGAGGGGTGTGCCCCACTCGCCATTGGTACCTACGCCTACAGAAGATATGCGGGTGTAGCCAACGTTGCTGCCAAATGATATGGCGTTAGTGATCTTATGGGTAGAGTTGAACCGGACGGTAAACCTCTTGAAGTTGGAATTGTCCGGGGCAACAATGCCTTTCTGGTCGAAATAGCCGAATGAAGCATAATAGGTAGACTTATCTGAACCGCCTGAGAGGCTCAGGTCATGGTTCTGGATGGGGGCGCCGTCATCAAAAACTTTGCTTTGCCAGTCGGTTCCCTTGCCGAAGGAGGCGGGATCGTTGAAGCGAGGCGCCTGTCCATTGGCTACGTAGGCTTCATTTAATAAAGTGGCGTATTGGGTAGCGTCCAACAAACTCAATTTGCGCCAGGCTTTTTGGGTGCCGAGGTAGCCATTGTAGTTGACAGCTATTTTACCTGTCTTACCTCTTTTGGTGGTAACGATGATTACTCCGTTGGCAGCGCGGGCTCCATAAATGGCGGCAGAAGCGGCGTCTTTCAGGACTTCGATGGATTCGATGTCGCTTTGGTTGAGGTATTCGATACCGCCACCGATCTGTACGCCATCTACTATATATAATGGGTCGCTGTTGCCGATGGTAGTGGTACCGCGGATACGTACAGTAGCGCCTTCACCGGGCTGGCCGGAGTTGGTGGTGATGGTAAGACCGGATACACGCCCTTGCAGCGATTGTTCAACGCGCTGTACCGGCATGTTTTCGAGATCGCTGGCTTTTACTTTGGAAATAGCGGTGGTAACGGCGCCTTTACGCTGGGTACCATAACCTACTACGACCACCTCATCCATGCTGCCGGATCTTTCTTCGAGGCTGATGGTGATGGCGGACGCGTCGCGGACGGTGAATTCCTGTGTCGTTGTCCCGATGTGGGAAACGACCAATACTGTACCGGCGCGGGGTACGGTGATGGAAAATTTGCCTTCGGCGTTGGTAGTGGTGGCAGTAGAAGTGCCTTTTACAACAATGGTAGCGTTGGGAACCGGCGTACCGGCGGCCTTGCTGGTTACCGTGCCGGTAACGGGGATGGATTGTCCATAGGCCTGGTTAATAAGCAGTGTTTGGAGTAGTACTGCAATACTTAGCAGTACAGCTTTCATTTTCATAAGCAAACAATTTAGTTTCGTGATTGGCAATCGTACAGAGGGTAGAGATCGGACAGGTTCAAGCAAGGCATTGAGCAGGGCGAAACCGGTCTGGTCTGTTCTGTTTTTTGCCGGTTCTAAAGTTAGACCGAGGTACTGCATGAGCATATTTTCCCACTACATCACCACTACATCACTCTGCTGCAAGTCAACAAAAACAGGCTTTTGGGGTACAACAATACTACATCACTGAAAAAATGTTACTTTCACATAGGCCTCCGGTGTTGCCGGATGCACTACCTTGAACAGGAAGGCTGAATTGAGATTTTGTAGAGCCTGTTGTGAAGATGGGGTAACCCGGCTTTCTGCAGGCAGACCATATCCAACCTGCTTATGAAGAGGTCTAAACGATTGCTACTGCTACTTCTCCTGGTGGAGATCTCCTGCTTTGGGCAGAACACTATTGGTTTGCCCGAGATCATCAATTATTCCAAGCATATTTATGGGGGTGGGACGCAAAATTGGGACATTCAGCAGGATGTTCATGGTATTATGTATTTTGCTAATAATGAGGGTATGCTCAGTTTCGATGGCACGCATTGGCGCATTTATCCCTTGCCCAACAGGACCATCGTCCGCTCCATCGCTATCGGGAAAGACAAGCGTATTTATGCCGGTGGACAGGATGAGATCGGTTATTTTTCCCCCGATTCAACCGGTGTGCTGGCTTTCACTTCGCTAAAGCACCTCATTCCTGAGAAAGAGCGCTCTTTTGCCGATATCTGGGACATCATTCCCTGGGGTAATGACATCTTCTTCCGTTCGATCCATAAGATCCTGCAGTATACCAATCAAACCATGATCGTTTATCCGGCTGTATCGGAATGGGCTTTTATGGGTATTCACGGCAACCAGCTGGTGGCACAGGACATGAGTTACGGCCTGCTGCGTTTTGCCCAGGGCACCTGGCAGCCGCTGATGCGCCATGAGGATATGGTGCCTGGTTTGTATACCAGCGCCTTGATCCCGGTGGGTAAAGACAGCTCCCTGCTGACCACGCTAAAGGATGGCCTGTTTCTACTGGCCGGCAACCGGCTTACGCCTTTCCGGTCTGCCGGGCTGGCTGCGATATCAAAAGAAACTATTTATGGCGGGCTTGCGCTGGGGCGCGACTGGTTTGCACTGTCTACCAGCCTGGGCGGTTGTCATGTTTTCAATATGAAGGGGGAGCTGGTGCAAAGCTTTACGCGTAAGGAGGGGTTGCAGAATAATAATATTACCAGCATTTTTCGCGACCGGAACAACAACTTGTGGCTGGGACTGGATAACGGGATCGACTTTGTAGCCTACGACAATGCCATCAAACATATTTATCCCGAAAACCTGAATGAGGGATCGGGCTATGCAGCTCTTATCCACGATAATTACCTCTACCTCGGCACTACCAATGGTTTGTATACCGTGCCGCTCACTGCCACGGACGATCTTAGTTTCGTAAAAGGGCAGTTTGCGCAGGTGCCTAATACAAAAGGGCAGGTGTGGGGCCTGTCGGAGATCAACGGGCATGTGCTGCTGGGGCATCATGATGGCTCGTTCCAGGTTGGTCCCGGAAATGCTTCTCCCGTAAATGCCAAGCCTGGCTGGGGTTATTGGACTTACCTGCCGGTGAACAAAGTATTGCCTTCTGCGCAGGTGCTGGCTGGCACTTATCATGGCCTGGAGATATTGGAATATGACCATAATGTTTTTCATACTGGCCGTAAAATAGAAGGACTGGATGAGCCTGCTCGTTTTATCACTTTTGATAATAATAATGTTGCGTGGGCCTCGCATCCGTATCGTGGCGTTTACAGGATAGAGATGGGCGTTCAGCCTGCGCGTATTAAGTTGTACACCGATAAGGAGGGATTGCCTTCTTTCATGAACAACCACGTGTACACAGTGAGAAACCAGGTAGTGGTGGCTACTGAAAAGGGTGTTTATGTGTACAATGCCCGCACTGATAAGTTTGAACGCTCGCCGTGGTTTCAATCCATTTTTGACAATACCAGCTTGCGTTATCTGAAAGAGGATACGGATGGGAATATCTGGTTCATTCATGAGAAGCAGCTGGGCGTGGTCGATTTCTCTGCGGCCAATCCACAGATCGTATACCTGCCTGAGCTGAATGGCAAGATGGTGAGTGGCTTCGAACATATTTATACTACTAATGGGCGTAATATTTTCATTGGCGCCGAGAATGGGTTTTATCACATCAACTATGATCAATACCGCAGGAATAAATACCTGATCCAGGCGCGCATCAATGCTGTCACTTCCACTGGTCCATCCGACCGGCTCATCTTTGGTGGTTACTTCGGTGAGGTGGATGATATGAGTGGTCAGAAGCAGGATGCTATTCCTTCTATAGCGTGGAAGTGGAACTCATTGCATTTTGAGTATTCGTCTTCGTTGTATGGGCAGCAATCGAACATTACTTACAGCTATCAGTTGAAGGGATTTGATAATGGCTGGTCGGATTGGTCGAAGAAAACAGAGAAGGATTATACCAATCTGCCGCCGGGTCATTATTCTTTTGAAGTGAAGGCGCGTAATAACCTGGGCAATGAATCGCCGGTGAGTAGTTTCTCCTTCGAGGTATTGGCGCCCTGGTATAGAAGCTGGTGGGCTTATAGTGTGTATTTCCTGGCTTTGTGTGCGCTGGGTTATGCGTTGTACAAACGGCAGCAAAAGAAATTCAGGCGTCAGCAGCAGCGGCATGAAGAGGAGCAAAAGCGTTTGCAGTACCTGCATCAACTGGAGATGGAAAAATCGGAGAAGGAGATCATGCAACTGCGTAATGAAAAGCTGGAGTCGGAGATCGATCATAAGAACCAGGAGCTGGCTTCTTCGGCCATGCACCTCGTACAAAAAGGGGAATTGCTAACAAGGATCAAAGATGAATTGAAGCGGTTGAAGAAAATGCCTGCCAACGGTAATGGTGATGATGGGGAAGAGTTGAAGAAGTTGTTGCGCATCCTCAATGAAGAAGATAAAATTGATCAGGGCTGGGAGCAGTTTGCTTTTCACTTCGACCGGGTGCACAGTGATTTCCTCGTGGCCTTGAAAGAGCATTATCCGCAATTGACTGCTAATGAGATCAAGTTGTGTGCGTACCTGCGCATGAATTTGTCGACTAAAGAAATAGCGCAATTAATGAATATATCGGTGCGCGGTGTCGAGATAAGTCGTTACCGCCTGCGCAAGAAATTACAATTGTCTACCGATACCAATCTTTTTCAATTCCTGCTGAATATAAAATCTGCCAATGCCTGATACCCAACCCTCTTATTGTATCGGTCGTATCTGCTATTGTAATCTGTAATATGATGGAATACAGGGCGTAATTTATCCACATCTTTCCGGGTATAGTGAATGATTAATCCCGGATTAAAAATTGGCGCGAATGTTGCGTTCTGTGAACCATCCAATACCTCCATTTTACCCTTCCAGTTGATCGCATCCGTAGAACCAGATTCTATTGAAGAACCGTGCCCAAGGCGAATTGCTGCTGAAACCCAAAAATCAAACTTACGTATGCGAAAGTCCGCACTGTTATGCCTATTAGTGCCCGTGTTTAGTTTTGCCCAGGAATCAAGTCGTTTACATCTTACGCTCTTTGGAGGTGTCTCCAATTACCAGGGCGATCTACAGGGCCGCACTTTTACGTTTAATCAATCTAATCTTGCTATTGGTGCTGGTTTGAAATATGACCTGACACCGCACATTGGTGTTCGTGCTGGTATCCAGTATGGAACGGTAGAGGCCCACGATAACCAGAATACGGAAGCTGTGTTGCGCGCCCGTAACCTGAGTTTTGAAAGCCGGATACTGGAAGGCAACTTATTGTTAGAATACACATTGTTCAACATGGAGGATAAGAAGATATCTCCGTATGTATTTGGCGGGATAGCTTTGTATCACTTCAATCCTTATGCTTTCGATACGCTGGGTAATAAAGTGTTCCTGAAACCTTTGAGTACAGAAGGACAGGGTCTGACTGCTTACCCGGATAGAAAAGAATATAAACTCACACAGTTTGCCATTCCTTTTGGTGGTGGTATCAAGTTCAGGGTTAGCCCTAATGTGATACTTGGCTATGAGATTGGCTTACGCAAGCTGTTTACGGATCATCTCGATGATGTGAGTGGCACTTATGTGGACGAGTTCCGGCTGTTTGAAGAGCGCGGCGCCAAGGCTGTGGAAATGGCGTATCGTGGTAATCAACTGAAGGATGGTCTTCCTTATCCTGCAGAAGGAAGCCCCCGTGGTGGCGCCAAATACAAAGACTGGTATTATTTCCAGGGCCTCACACTTACCATCGGTATTGGCGGCAATGGCGGCGGTTTTGGTGGTGGCCGTGGTGGAACAGGTTGTCCTAAAAACGTATATTAATAGTTTTGTGCTATCTGCTAATATGTGTGCGGCGCTCTCGTGAGCGCCGCATTTTTTTGTTGCCACATACAAAGTCCTGCATTTCACCTGCTATAGCCTGTTGTTTACACCATTGCCCGTTTACAGGTGGGGTTGCTGTATAATTTGCAGGTTGCTTATGAAAAGGTTAGTTATTCTGGCAATATGGTTTGCGGTCATGAACAGTGTTCAGGCCCAGACAATCTTCTTCGAGGATTTTGATGGTATTAATGGCTCCACTTTTGGCGGTGCCGGAACATATGCTTTTGCGCCGGGTTGGCGTGTTTTCAATGTAGATAATAATCAGCCAGATGCACAAGTTAGTTATGTCAACAATGGTTGGATAAGGCGTGAAGCTTTCGGTTTCAATACTGCAGACAGTTGTGCTTTTTCCACTTCGTATTATTCGCCGCCAGGAACGGCCAATGATTTCATGTGGACGCCGTTGATCGGACCGCTATTCGATAACTGTGAGCTAAGCTGGAGAGCTAAAGCTTATGATGCTGCTTACCGTGATGGTTATGAAGTGCGGATCATGACAGTGGCTCCTACTGGCGGTACAGGTGATATCGGTAATCAATTAACCCACTCTAACGTGTTGTTCAGCACTACTGCAGAGAATAATACCTGGACAACACATACTGTCAGTCTGCATGCTTATGCCGGGCAGATGGTGTACATCGGTTTCAGGAATAATGCTGTTGATAAGTTCCTGCTTGCTATCGATGACGTAAAAATAGAGCGGGTGGCACACTACGATCCCAGCATGGTCCACATCAATTCATTCGAGTATGCAACTTATCCGTTACAACAGGCTGTCAATCTTCCGTTGTCTGGTACTATCCGTAGTTATGGTGTATCGCCTATTACCAATGTACGTATGCGGGTGGAAGTATATAATGCCGCACAAGCATTGCTGTATACGCAAACCAGTACGCCCGTGGCTTCGATGAGCTACGGGGCCAGTGCTAATTTTACTGTTCCCGGTTGGACGCCAACTGCCACAGGGCAATACCGGGTCAAGTATTTCCCGGTAATGGACCAGGCTGAATCTTCCACGGGCAATGATACTTTGTTCAATACCATCACTATTCATGATTCTTTATACGCCAGGGATGACAATGACATAGTGGGCGCTCTGGGTACCGGGGCGGGCAACGGTTATCTGGGGCAGTCGTTCTCTATTCAATCGACCACGCAGCTTCGTTCTGTTTCTGTAGCTTATAATCGTGGTTATGCGGGTCGCAAATATGCTTTGACAGTGTGGAGCATGGCCGGAGGAAAGCCTGCTACAATTATTGGTTCTACGGATACGTTGTTGTATGCTGATGATAATGCTTTTATCGACACAATACCTATTTATGGTGGAAGGCTCACGCTCACGCCTGGTGAATACGTGGTGGCTGCCGTGGAATTCGATTCAACGTTGGCGCTCATTCAAACGCGCGGGGTCTTTACACCCGGGAAGGTGTGGGTGCAGTTTAATGCGTTGCCCTGGGAAAATGTGGAGGCATACGGTGCTAATTTTACCCGTCCATATTATATCCGGCTGCATGTAAGTAATGCTTCTGTGTTGCCTGTAAAGCTGGTATCTTTTGACGGGCGTCATACGCCTGGGGGCAATCAGCTGCAATGGAAAGTGGCCGATCAGCAAGGTATTCTCTCGTATGTAGTGGAGCGGAGTATCAATGGTGGCGACTTTGCTTCCATTGGGTCGGTGCCTGCCAATAATCTGCTTTCACATACTTATCGTTTTACAGATCCTGCCACGCTCAGCGGCAAGATCGATTACCGGCTGAGGATCGTTGAGCAAAATACCATTAGCTATAGCAAGGTTATCCGCCTGACTATTGCCGGAGAAGCAAAGGCTGTTTTGTGGCCGAACCCTGTGCGAACCACGGCTTTGTTGCAGAGTAGTGACCCACAACTATTGAATACCACAGCCTGGCTTGCAGACGCGCAAGGGAGGGCTATGAAGGCATTCAAACTCACCCGTTTACCTTTCTCTGTCGACCTATCTATGCTGCCGGCCGGGGTTTACTTCCTGCGGTTGGGTAATAACCAGGTATTGAGACTGCTGAAGGAGTAATTCTCCGTACCTTTGCCCCCGCAAATTCAAGCGCATGGCATATAGGAATCAGCAGCATTTTATCGAGACTTTGGAGCAGGCAGGCGAACTGGTACGGATCAAGACGTATGTAGACCCCAAACTGGAAATAGCCGAGATCACCGACCGCATCAGTAAAACACCCGGTGGCGGCAAGGCTTTGTTGTTTGAGAATACCGGTTACGACTTTCCTGTGTTGATGAACGCCTACGGCAGCGAACGCCGCATGTGCCTGGCGCTGGGTGTGCACCACCTCGACGATGTGGCGCGGGATATAGAAGCGCTTTTTAAACTATTATCATCTCCCAAGGAGAGCATTTTGGATAAACTGAAGCTGCTGCCCAAACTGGGCGAGTTTGCTTCCTGGATGCCTAAAGTAAAAAGTGGACGCGGCGCCTGCCAGGAAGTAATCTTACAAGGGGATGCTGCCAGCATCGAAAAGCTGCCGGTGATCACCTGCTGGCCCAAAGATGGCGGCCCTTTCGTGACTTTACCTATCATTCATACCAAAGACCCGAATACGAATATCCGCAACGTGGGCATGTACCGCATGCAGGTGTTTGGCCCACAACTTACCGGCATGCACTGGCACCGGCACAAAGTGAGCGCCAAACATTTCAGTGAATACAAAAAGCTGGGCATCAAAATGCCGGTGGCGGTAGCGTTGGGCGGTGACCCCGTTTATGCTTATTCTGCTACGGCTCCATTGCCAGAGAATGTGGATGAATACATGTTGGCCGGTTTCCTGCGCAAGAAGAAAGTGGAGCTTGTAAAATGTATTACACAGCCTTCTATCGAGGTGCCTGCCGATGCAGACTTTGTGATTGAAGGTTATGTGGACCCCAACGACGAACTGCTCTGGGAAGGGCCTTTTGGTGATCATACGGGCTATTACTCGCTGCCCGACTGGTATCCTAAATTTCACATCACTGCCATCACGCATCGCAAGAACCCTGTGTATCCTGCTACCATTGTAGGTATTCCACCACAAGAGGATGCCTGGCTCGGTAAGGCTACGGAGCGTATTTTCCTGGCGCCTATCAAGATGACCATGGTGCCTGAGATCATGGATATGGATATGCCGGTAGAGGGTGTGTTCCACAACCTGGTGATCACCAAGATCAATAAAGAATATCCCGGTCAGGCGCAAAAGGTGATGAACGCCATGTGGGGCGCGGGGCAGATGATGTTTAATAAGATCCTTGTGCTGGCCGATGGCAAAGTGCCGATCACTGATTACAAGACGCTGGCGCAATACGTATTCAAGAACCTCAACCCAGCGACGGATATCAGTTTTTCTCAAGGCCCGATGGATGTGTTGGATCATAGTTGCAGCAAGCTGGGCTTTGGTGGTAAGATGTGCATCGATGGTACGGCGAAGCAGGAGGAAGAGATTGATGATAGTTACGAAATGCAAAGCCTGTCGCGTGGTGGCGGCATTGCAGGCTACACGATCGATAATAAGCTGATCGCTGAGCAATTTCCAGAAGTGCGTAGCATCAACATCAGTTTATTGGCGAAGGATATTCCCTGTATCATCGTGTCTGTTGAAAAGAACCGGAAGGGGCATATACGTGAGCTGCACCAACAGCTTTGCCAGCTGCCTATCATTGAAGTCGTGAAGATGATCCTGTATGTAGAGCATACGGTAGATGCGAATGATCTGCCGGTGGCTTTGTGGCGTTTCTGTAATAATCTCGATCCACGCCGCGATAGTCTGCCATTCGAGCGTCCTGTGCAGCAATCTGGTAAGAAGTGGGCTTGCATGGGCTTTGACGGCACGATCAAAACAAAAGCTTTTGATGACTTCCAGCGCGACTGGCCCAATATCATCGTGGCGGCTGACGATACCATTACTTCAGTAGACCAGAAATGGCCTACGCTGGGGTTGGGTGAATTCCTGCCTTCTCCGTCGCTGAAGTTCAAGGGACAGATCTATGGAGAGGAAGCTGTAGTGGAATAGTTTGGTATGTATACTGTTTATTGCTTCTTGATCACAATTCTTTGTGCATCGTCCTGCATTACCTGTTCGAAGAACTTCTTTACGTCTGCGTAGCCGGCTGCGGGAATCTTATGTTGATCCAGTGCCAGTGTAGTGGTGGAATAGATGGACTTTTTGCTTTCATCATACCAATACCTGGTTTGATAACTGGCATAAGGGCATTTAAGCTCTTTCGTTTGTGGCAATGCATCTATTACAAACCCTTCGGGCAGGTGTATAATGGTGGTGTCTTTCTTTTGATAAGGGATGTTGAAATAGAAATCACTTTTCCGGTTTTCAGCTTTGGGCAACCGGAGATTGCATAGTTTATACATCCTTGGACTGAGGAACATTTTGTTGCCGGCAATGAACTCCGGTACTTTTTCAAGCGCCATATCGAGTTCGGTGACGAGGGTTGTGTTGGCTTCTTTTTTGTTCAGGGTAAATTCGTCGGGTTGCTTGAAGCCCATGCCATGAATGATGTATCCTTTCTGGTCATCTTTTTTCTCTTCCATGACGGCGGTCATCATTTCTTTGTACTCGCCGGTTGTTTTGAATAGGGCAACAGTCTTACCCGATCCATCGGGTTGTATCGTCACGTTTGATGTGACCTCAAATTTATTGTCGCCGGATTTGCTCAGGGGAGTGGGAGCAAGTACTCCTCCTTCGTTGGTGATCAGCAAGGCATTCCTGTTTTCTGTAAAGCTGCCCAGTACAGCAAAGTCGGTTGTTTTGCTGGTACATTCCAGCCACACGCTGTCTTTCTCCATGGGTACGCACAGGATAACGTGGTTGGAGAATTTGGATGGGAAGTCGGCGTCCATGGGTGGCGAATTGACGCCTGCATTGATGACGGCATAAATGCTGTTGATGCCGACAGCGCTCAGCGCTGCTTTCGTAAAATTGCTTAAGGCCTTACAGTCGCCGTATTTCTTTTTATCGGTGAAGTCTGCAGAGAACGGACGCAGACCGCCGATGCCAAGCTGAATACTTACGTACCGGAAGTTCTTTTGTAGGTAGTCGTAAATGATCCTTATTTTTTCCCGGTTATTGGGTGCGTCTTTAACGAGGTCTTTGAAGAAGGCTACGCGGTCGGGAGGCAGTACATCGAGTCCTTTGTTCAGATTGGCATACCATTGTCCAAAGCTTTTCCAACTACTGAGGTCGCCTTCATAGTCGTCGTATTTGAAGCGGTTGGGCGCCATCATGATGTAGGGATACTTGTTGTCGGAGCCATCTTCATTATCAAGCGTTTTGAGGTCTTTTACTGACCATTTGTACCATTTGTATTTATCATCTCCGCCGGTCTCAGGTTTCAGGGAAATGTTCTTTTCCTTGAACCGTACTTCCATGTTGAGGGGCACTTTGGCGGTAAAGGTGGACGATTGTATGCATTCTCCGCTTTGCATGATCTCGTACCAGGGATAAAATAAAGTGCCTTTATAACGCTCCTGGTATTTGATCTCTATGGTGACCGGGTAGGAGGGGGCTGATGTTTCAATGAAGGTCACTTTACCATCTTCAATAAGGCCTTCTCCGGTGGCCTGGGTGGTCATGTCTTTTTTCTTGTACCGGGCTATCTGTTTTCCCTTCGCATCGTAAAGCTTTACCTCTGCATCTTCAAGGGAAGTGAACTTTGAAGTATGGGTGTAGAAGGTCAATGCCCTTCTGCCTTTTTCATTCATGACGGTTACTACAGAATGCACATTCAGGGATGCTCTGTCTATATCTGACACTTCGAATGTTATATTCTCATAGCGTTTGATCATGGGGGCATTGTCTTTCAATGCCTGGGGTATAGAGGCTACATCGTAGGATGGTTCCTGTGCCAGCCCCATGAAGAATAACAACAACGCAGGTATACTCAATGTGAAGCCCTTTTTCATAATGCTTACTTTTTCTTGAATACGATTTGTTCGTTCAATAGCTCAAACATTTTCTTATAGAACTCTTTCAGCGCTCCATATTCTTCAACGCCGTACAGGCTCTTTTTAAATTCGATCCTGAACCTGGCCAGTATCTTTTTTGAGTTGGCGTCATTGAACAGCTCTCTTATAAAGATCACTGTTTTGTCTTCATTGACCAGCTGCAGTGATTTGGGTAGCTCATCGGGTGTATATCCTTCCGGTATATCGATATAGGTGCTGAAGGTGATATTTCTACGATAGCCAAAGTTGATATCGCTGAAGCGGTTGGTGGCAATGAAGGGGTTGGTCTCAAAGCCGGAGAACAGGTTGACGGGCACGAAGATATAGTCGCCGGTAGTGGTAGCCTGGCCTTTGAACTGCAGGTGTTGACCCAGTGCCAGGGAATCTTCTTTTTCGTTTTTGATATCAACGCTGTCAACTGTTATGGACGAGCCGGATTTGCGAATTGCATCGATGTATTTCTCTTTGCCACGCCGCCAGGAACTCAGGCGGTTAATGCGGGCATATTGCATGCTGTTGAGCCAGGCTTCGCCTGTGATCATTTTATCGGCATTGATCTTCACGGAAACAGTAATGTTTTCCTTGTATTGCAGGGATTCATCAGTTACGTTGATAATGCCTCCCTTTTTACGGTTAACAATGAATGCATTGGTGTTGAGGATGCTCAGGGGCACCAGTTCAGGTTGCCCGGTTGGGTCGGTTGCATCGAGAAAGTATTTTTTGTCATCGATCAGTACCGCTGCATACGTAGCGTTGAACTGTCCGACAAACGGATACTGGGTAGAGACTTTGCCATGGAACCTTTCGCTTACGAGCATAGGGTAAGCGTCCAGTCCGGCATCCTGCAGCAGGTTCACAAGGATCATGTTGATCTCTGAGATGCTGCCGCTCTTTTTGCTCCAGGCAGCTTTAACGCCATCACTGCTTCCCACGCCGTAAAAGCGGTTCCAATTCATGTAATTGCGTGTATAGTTGTATATACGCTTCATCTTTTCCATGGGAGATGGAAGCACTTTCATGAGGGCAATGAAGTCTTCGGTACCACTAATATTCTTACCGATCTGTGAGCCAAAATACGAGGCGGTGCTCAGCTCGCGTGTAACTTCATCCCAGGAGGTCATGTATTTTTGTTTGCCAAAGCCGCTATTGTTATAAGCCGATAGCTGGAAATTGATTCTTTGCAGGTAATCTTTCCGGGCATCCATGTATGGCTCTTCGCGCAGGCCGGGAATGCTGTCCATGGCAAACAGGTATCGCCCGTCGGACGATTCCTTTTTTATAACGATGGGGAACTGCTGGCTTTTGAATACCATATAGGCAAACTCGTAGCCGGGAGGTATCGACAGGGTGAATTTACTTTTCACTACCGGCAGCTCCTGCTGAAATTCCCATGCTTCAAGGTTGAGGTAGTTCTTTTCTGTGCTGCGGTATTGGTATTCTACGATACTCCCTACTTTGACGCCGGGGAAGGTGAACTTCTTGGAGTGCCACACTGCATTGCGTTGCTGGGTGAAAATTGATTTTCTTTCTACCTCCTGCTCCGTTTGTTGGCCGGCGGCGTCGAAGTTGTAGGCCTTTGCTTCAATGTTGTCGATGCTCTGAAAGTCATTGCCTGCATAATAGGGGATCTGCACGTTGGCATATTCCATTCCCTGCTCTTTCAATATTTTGATACGGATACGCCGGTAGGTGATCAGTTTGCGCTCATCGTCGTGGTCGGCTACCGCCTCGTCGAACAGTACGATCGCTACTGCTTCACTATCGAACGCGCAAACTTTCAGGTTCTTTTCTGCTGCTGATATGTGGCCCCAGTTTTCAAATTCCGGCTGAGCCATTGCTGTGGCATGCCACAGCAATGGAAGGAAGATCAATAATATACTTTTTTTCACGTGGCTTACCATGCCGTGCTCAACGCTCATGTATATCAGGATTTAGCTTTTTTGCGAATCGCGTATTGCTCATTCAGCAATGCGTATAATTGTTTGTAAAATTCCTTAAAATCAGGGTATTCTTCAGGAGAATACAAAGGTTTTTTGAATTCCAGTGAAATGCGCACTGCCAGTATGTTCTTTTCGGAATTGATACGACGGGTAATGGAGATGCTGGTATCTGGCATGATCATACGTACGCTTTTGGGCAGGGCCTCAAATTCATACGACTCCGGGATGGTGATATTGGCCACGATCTGGTAGTTCTGGTTGGCGCCAAAGAATACATCCGAAAAGCGATTGTCGGCCACAAAGGGGTTCTTCTCAAGTCCGGTGAACAGGTTCACCGAAAAATACTTGTAGTCGCCTGAGCTGTTAATGGGCTGGTTGAACTTAACGGTTTGTGTGAGTGGCAGTGTATCGATGTTTTCGTTCTCGATGCTTAACGTATCTACTTTTACGCCGGGATTGCTTGCCGTGAAGAATTTTTCTATGAATTTGTCTTTCCCTTCTTTCAGGGTAGGCAGGCGCTCTATACGGGAGTAATCGAAGCAGGTAACGCTGGCAGCGCCTTTCATAAGGCCTTCTTCATCGATATTGGCCTGTACCACGATGGTTTCACGGAAGTGCGGCTTCTCGCTCCATATTACACGCCAGCCCCATTCCCAGGTGTCTATTTTCTCGATCACCAATCCTTCGGAATACATTACTTCATAGGGGATGAGATTGGAAGGGGTATATTTTTCGGTAGCATCCAGTATGTAGGACTTTTCTCCGATGGTTACGTAAGCCAGTACTTTATTAAAGTTGCGCCAATCGGCAAAGGAAGTGTTGACGCGTCCGTTGCGACGGGTGCTCACCAGCAGGGGAGATGCTTTGAGACCAGCATCCTTCAGCAGGTTCACCAAGATCAGGTTGATCTCGCCGGAGGTGCCTTTTTTATCTTTCCAGGCGCTCTTAACGCCGTTCAGGGCCCAGATGCCTCCATAGTTGTTCCATTCCATATTCTTACGTACATAGTTGTGAATGGTCGTCATTTTCTGGTAAGGGTCATTGAGTTTTTTCAAGGACTCATCCAGGTCTACTGTACGGGGAATGTCGCGTTTCAGTTGGATGCCAAAATCCTCATCTTCGGCCAGAAATTTGATGATCTGTGGCCAGTTGTATATTCTGCTTTGGCGTGGCATGCCGACCGGGTTGATGGCGATGACCCGGGTTTCGATCCGTTGCAGGTAATCGTAGTCGCATGAGATATAAGGCTCATCCCGGAGGGCAGGGATGTTGGACATGGTCAATGTCTTGATATTGCGGCGACTCTTGTTTTCTGATTTTTGCTGTACTGGTAATACGACCAGTGGTGTACAAACAAATTCTATTTCTTCGGGGAAGTCTACGCGATACCGACTGTATTTAACAGGTATATCCTGTTGGAAGTACCAGTTTCCATGACCGATATTGGTATGGGTGTATTTGTATTCAATGATGCTGCCGGCTTTTACGTCCGGAAAGGTAAACACCTGTTCGGAGTATCTTTTATCCAATGGCTTTTCGTAAATCAGTTTCTTTTCCACTTTCGTGGTAACGATATTGCCACTTCCGTCCAGGTTATAGGTCTGGGCGGTAAGGCCTTTGATGTTTTCATCATTCCTGTAGCCGTGGTAGCGAATATGAATATCGGCGGCATTCAGCCCTTTATCTTTCAATATCTTGATGCGTACATGGCGTACGAGCTCGATGGAGCCCAGGTTATCGAGGTAGGCTTCTGCCACGTCGAACAGTACGAGCGCCTCGGCATCTTTGTCAAAGTCGCATTCTTTTAACTGTAAATCGGCCTTATCAACGGTACCAAAAGCCGGAACATCCTTGTCTCTTTGGGCAAAAACAGGCAAAGTGAGCCCTAAAATTGCGATCAGGGCAATTGTCTTTCTCATATTAGGGGTTTATTTTATTGAACCTGGGAGGTTCTGCCTGTATAGTCTCGCGTAATAACGACAGAATTACCGGGCTATTATCCAGTTCTTCAGCAGGATTAATAATTTTTATTTATTGGCATATATGAAGGGCGGTAGTTAGTTTTGCCAGTGGAGGTGGGTGGTTGGGAATGAACAGGTGGAATGATCCAGGTATCAGGTACCTGCGGTTTTGGAGGGGCTGCATGTTAGGGGTTATTTGGAGCAATAATAACGAAAAAAAGTACTAAACAAATATTAAAAAATAGCACTTGACCATGTTCGTGAAATCATCTTTTATGGCGATCTGTTGGGTGGCAATGGCCGGGTTCGGGTATTCCCAAACGAAAAAGCCTGCCCCGGTTAAAACCATGAACGCCAAGCCAGCGGCCACAAAGCCCAAAGGCCCCGTTAAGCCCGTAGGACAGAATACGTTGTTGTTCGAGATCTCCGGCAACGGCTTGCAGAAACCTTCGTACCTGTTTGGAACCATGCACATTTTGTGCGATCAGGATGCCACGTTGAGCCCTAACCTCAAAAAGGCTATCAAGGATGTGCAGGTGATCTATTTTGAGTTGGACATGGACGATATGAACGAGATCATGGGAGCGGTGAAATACCTGCGCATGAACGATGGAAAGAAACTGTCGGACCTGCTGACCAAGGAAGAATACGATCGCGTAGCTAAGTACCTCAAGAGCATCAAAGCGCCATTGCCGCTTGATTTTATGAATCGCTTCAAGCCTTACTTTATTTCCAGCGTTATTGGCGAGCAGGCCATGGCCTGTGGTGATGCCGATAAGAAGAATGGCATGGAACAGCAGATCATGAAGGAAAGCAAGCAATACGAAAAAGAGATCAAGGGGCTTGAAACGGCAGAGTTTCAGGCGGGGTTGTTTGATAGTATTCCTTATGACAAACAGGCCAAAGACCTGGTGGCTTATATCGACAGCATCGATAGCTACAAGAAGGCAACGCTGGATATGGTGGACGGCTACCGTAAGCAGGACCTGAAGCGCCTGGATTCGCTGGTGCAGAAGAGCGACCCGGGTATGGAGCAATATATGGACCTGTTATTGTACAGCCGCAACCGGCGCTGGGTGGGCAGCATGCCCGGCATTATGGGGCCACGTACGGCCCTGTTTGCAGTGGGAGCGGGACACCTGGGCGGCGAGCAGGGGGTGATCAACCTGCTGAAGAAGAAAGGGTATACCGTGACGCCGGTGAAGAACTAAAAACGGCAATCGGCTGCCGATTCACGACTGCCGATTGCCGATGTATTAGAATTGCTCCAGGCCGCTGAAGAAGAAGCTGCCTTCAATGGCTGCATTCTCATCGCTGTCGCTGCCGTGGATGGCATTCTCACCTAAAGAAGTAGCATATAATTTACGGATGGTACCTTCGTCTGCTTGTGCAGGGTTGGTAGCACCGATCAGTTTGCGGAAGGAAGCTACTGCATCTGCTTTTTCAAGGATAGCAGCAATGATGATCCCACTGCTCATAAAATCTACCAGTTCGCCGTAGAAAGGACGTGCCTTGTGTACTGCATAGAACTCACCGGCTTTTTCAGCACTCAGCTTTGTTTGCTTCAGGGCTACAATGCGGAAACCTTCTTTAATGATCCTGTCCAGGATAGCTCCGGCATGACCATTCTTCATTGCATCCGGCTTAATCATTGTAAACGTGCGGTTACTCATATGTTTTTACTCTATTTTGGGCGCAAGATAATGATGTTTATAGTTTTTTGGCTATTGGACTTTATTTGTGCAACTTTGCCACCATTTTATGCAACCTATCCAGGATTTATACCCTTTACTTTCTACTCCCCGCACAGTGGTGATCACCATGCACCAGAAGCCAGATGCCGATGCAATGGGTTCTACGCTGGGTCTGTATCATTTTCTGCGCCAACTGGGGCATCAGGTGACCGTGGTTTCTCCCACCAACTGGGCCAGGTGGCTCAATTGGATGCCGGGCTGTGATACGGTGGTGGACTTTGAGCTGCACCGGGACAAGGCGGAAGGCCTGCTGGCGAAAGCTGAGTGGCTTTTTTGCCTGGATTTCAACGTGTTATTGCGTACAAAGAACATGGCGCCTAAAATCAGGGCCATCGACAATACCCGTATTCTGATCGATCACCACCAGCAGCCTGAAGTAGAGAGTTTTGCCTACGGCGTGAGCAACACGGCCAAAAGCTCTACCTGCGAAATGGTCTACGACTTTATCATGGAGTCGGGGCATGGTGCTTTGATCAACAAGGATATCGCGGAATGCCTTTATGCGGGCGTGATCGCCGATACGGGTTCTTTCCGTTTCCCGGCTGCCAGCGCGCATGTGCACACCATGGTATCGGACCTGAAAGGACGTGGCCTGAACCATACGCAGATACATGAGAATATTTACGATAATTTCCTTGAGAACCGTTTGCGGCTCATAGGACATGTATTGTTGCACCGTATGGAGATCTATTATGAGTACAACACAGCGTTGATCGCCATCTCCAAAAAAGACCTGTTGCGCTACGAGGTCAAGACGGGTGATACAGATGGCCTGGTCAACTACCCGCTCAGCATTCAGGGTATCAAAATGGCTGCCCTGGTGATCGACCGTGATGAAGAGCGTAAGTGGAGTTTCCGCAGCAAGGGCGACTTCGATGTGAATACCTTTGCCCGCAAATATTTTGAGGGGGGGGGACACTTCAACGCTGCCGGTGGACGTAGCAGCGCTTCGCTCGACCAGACTGTACAAGACTTTATGGAGGCGATGAAGAAGAATGCTGTGGAGCTACAGGATTAATTTAAGAGTTCAACGTAAATACACATAACTTTTTGCCGCTGGCGCAGTGGCAGGTGACCTATAAAAAACAATTAATTCAAATGAAAAGAGTAACGATTCTTCTTGGCTGTCTGGCAGTTCTGTTGATAGCAGCAGGCTGTAAAGGTGGCGGTGTAAAGAAAACCAAAAGTGGCCTGTTATACAAGATCATTTCAGATGGCAAGGGAGATCCTGCAAAACGCGGTAACACCCTGAAAATTATGTTTGCCCAGCGCCTGAAAGGTCCTGGAAAAGATACCCTGCTGAGAGACAACTACGGCAAAATGCCTGCTTTCGTTACTGTTGACAGCGTTGGTCAGATCTATGATCCAGCCGAAATTTTCCCTTTGCTGCGCAAGGGTGATAGCGCTATCGTATATGTACTGGTTGATACGTTGATGAAGAAGAATCCCGGTGGATTGCCTCCTTTCATCAGCCGTAAAGACCAGATCGTTCTTTCTTTTAAAGTAGTAGATCTGTTTACTACGGATAGCCTGGCTGAAAAAGACAAGATGGCTGAGGGTATGAAAGAGCAAGCGCGTCAGCAGGCTGAACAGCAAAAGGCCATAGAAGAAGGACAAAAGAAGCGTGGTCCTGCTGTTAAGGAAATCGAAGATTACCTGGCTAAGAATAAGATCGTTGCTCAAAAAGCAGCTGGTGGCACTTATGTCGAGATCAAAGAACCCGGCACAGGCATGCAAGCTGCTGCTGGCAAAAAGATCAGCGTTAAATACACTGGTAAGCTGTTCCCTTCCGGAACTGTATTTGAAAGCAATATGGACGGCAGCAGGCCTCCTTATGAGCTGGTACTGGGTACTGGTTCTGTAATTCCCGGATGGGATGAAGGTCTGGCTTTCTTCAAGAAAGGTGGAAAGGGTACTTTGTACATTCCTTTCTTCCAGGCTTATGGCGACAGGCCCGGTCCTGGTCAAAAGCCTCACGAGAGCCTGATATTTGATGTTGAAGTAGTAGAGGTGGCTGATGCTAATGCACCTGCTCCCGGTGGTCCTCCCGCTCCTCCTCCAGGTCATGCACCCGGCGATGGACACAATCATTAATACGTGATCGTTTGCAAATAACTGAAAGGCAGCCACTCCGGCTGCCTTTTTTATTTTTATGGCAGCTTCAACCTGATCTGACCATAGGAAGTAGTAGTGTTCTTTTCGAGTTGCATGGTTGCCGGGTTGTAGGTAAACAATGTACGGCAAAGGTAACAAACAGCTATCGGGTTAGCATGCCCTAATGTGGTTACATGGATCTCATCCAGGTCTTGAAGTGGCCCGACCGGGCTTTGCTGATAAGGACCTTGTCCTGCGGTGCTGGTGATACATTCACATAGAGCCTGCCGTTAAAATGATGTTGCACATCTTTGATGGCTTTCCTGCTTACGAGGTATTGTCTGTTGGCTCGGTAGAACTCCCAGGGGTTTAGTATTTCGCTGAGCTCTTCGAGGCTTTTCTCCTCCATGATGTAGGTGGTTTTGCTGTGCGTCATGCCCCGCACCAATCCATGCTGTAGCTCAAACCAGGCAATGTCTGTTACATGCAGGGGCACAAGCCTGTCCTTGAAAGGCACCAAGAAGTTGCGTTTGTAAGCCGCTTCTGCATTGATGAGTTTGCGCACGTTGTCGATGCTCAGCATATCCGGTATCATCCTGTTGCGGCCATCCAGTCGTTTGAACTTCGTGATTGCCTGTGCCAGTTTTTCGCTGCGTATAGGTTTCAGCAGGTAGTCGATGCTGTTGAGCTCGAATGCCTGGATGGCATATTGATCATAGGCTGTGGTAAAGATGATGGGAATGTCAATCACCAGGTCTTTGAAGATGGTGAAAGATAGTCCGTCCGAAAGATTAATGTCCAGGAAGATCAGGTCGATGGCCGGTTTTGCTATCAGGTAGTCCCTTGCTTCGCCGATATTGTCGATCACAGGCACAAAATGGGGCTTGTCGAAATGGGCCGCTACCATAGCGGTCAACTGCGAAGCTGCACTGTCTTCATCTTCAATGATCAGTATATTCATCGGGTGTTATTAATGGTATGGTGACTGAAAATTCATGGGCCGACCTGCGTACGGTGATCTCACGGCCACACAGGTAGCTGCAACGTTGATTTAGATTAGACAAGCCAATGCCGGTGGAGTAAGGTGCTACCTGCTTCTCCCGGATGGGATTGGTGACCGTAAGCCCTGTCTGCCCGTCGAGAAATATGTCGATCCTCAACGGCTTGCTGGCTGAAATAACATTGTGCTTAACGGCATTTTCCACGAGCACCTGAATGGCTACCGGTGGTAGCAATAATCGCTCTGCTTCCCGGCTGGTATCGACATGAACGGTCAGCTTATTGCCGTACCTGCCTTTCAACATTTCGGTATAAGCGTTCATGAACTGCATTTCTTCCCGCAGGGTTACGAGGTTGCGCTTACTGCTTTCCAATACATAGCGAAATACATCCGACATGTTGTTGATGAAGTGAACGGCTTCCTGTTGGTTGGTATGGATAAGGGCATTCACCGTGTTGAAGGAGTTGAACAGGAAATGCGGGTTTACCTGGTTGATCAACACCTCATACCTTGTTTCTGCATTTACTTTCAACAGGTGTTCATTGGTGAGCCTTACCTGCTGGTTGTAAAACAGCAACCGGTAAATATGCGCAATCAGCACTGTGAGCATTACCTCGAGGATAAGCGTCATGTTGAACAGGAACCTGAACACCTTTTCACGCAGCCAGGGCTCGAAGAGTGAAAGATGCAGGCGCAGCAATACGATATCCAGTACAGCCAATAAGAGGGCATTGTATAAGATCTTTTGAACGATGGATGCCGGATTATAGATAATGAATCCAAGCGATACTTTTTTCTGTTGCAGGTTCAGCAGCAGGAAGACTACGGCTACAAGAAAAGTATAAATGGCCCTCACCAGGACCTCTAACAACTTGGCATCTATGGTGGGGCCGTTTTGCAGGTGGCGCAATACCGCCAGTCTTGGCAGGGTAAACAAGACTGCTATGGCCATGGCGGTAAGCACCACCAGCTTTGGTTTTGCAGGGATGTGGTATGATTTGAGTGTTTTCAATGCGTTACTTCGACAATGCTGTATGGTATGGGTTTAATTACGGCAGGGAATATCCTTTGAAAAAATCCCAGATGAGATCGGTAGCGTTGATCACGGTAGAAGGATCGTCGCCACGGCGGTTGGGTTTCAGGCCTCCCGGCCACGCATGACCTCCATCCTGCGTGAGGTAACAGCGAATGAGGCTGCCTGTATTGCCGCCAGACCATTCTGTGAGTTTATAACTGGCATCGTCCCGCAGGGTAACCGGTCCGGAAGTATAGCCGTTGTGCTGCGCCCACACACGGAGGGTGGAATCGACCGGCGGGAAATAATAGCCGCCTATTCCTATGCCGCCCAGGTAAGGGATCTTGGTATCCCTGGCCGAATGGATATGCAAAATAGGCATGGGGCGGGAGGGTGTGAGGGGTGCTGCCGGTAATACCATCGTAGAACTCACTGCGGCCACCGCCGCAATCCTTTTGCCCATTTCATTGGCCAGCCGGTAAGTAAACATGCCCCCATTGGACATACCGGTTATATACACCCGTTTGGCATTGATGCGATAACGGCTTAGGAGGTTATCGAGCAAAGCGCCGATGTATTTTACATCATTGATCTGCTGTTCCAAAGCAAAGTCGCAACAGGTGCCTGCATTCCAGGTGCGCAACCCCAGAATGCCGGTGCTCCTGACCCCTTCGGGATACACAATGATGAAGTTGTTATTATTGGCTTTGGTGGTGAACCCATAATCGTGGTCGAATTGAGCGGCACTGCCTCCCGTGCCATGAAGTCCAATTACCAGTGGCAACGTTGTATCGCTCTCATAATAGCCTGGTGGTAAATTGAGGAGGAAAGTGCGGTTCCTGCCATCTACTGCAATGGAGCCATTGATGCGGTATGTTTTTTCGGGGTCCGATTGTTTGTCACAGGCTGCGAACAGGGACAGGAATACGATGGTAAGGATTGTATTGAATGCGTTTGTCATGGCGTGTGTCTTGAGTGAAATACTTTGTTTGTGGTGAGGGCTGAAAATGCGTGCCGAAGGAGCCACGGCACGCCAGGAAATGATAATACAAACCTTGGTCTAACCCCTGGACCGTTGCTCCTTAAAGTCCTCTTTCATTTCTTTCTGTTGTTCTTTGTAGATCTTATACTGTTCTTCTGTCAATATCTTTTTGGCTTTACTGTCGCGCTCGTTGCTAAGGCTTTTGAACTTTTTGAGTTTGGAGAGTTTGGAGCCGCCTGATTGCTTTATGGCCGACAGCCCTTCGAGGTAGGTCATATTGATCTCTTCCATTTTGGTAGCCTGCTCATCGGTGAGATTGAGCTTGGCTTTGTAAGCCTCCTGTTTTGCTTTGAATTCCTTTTTTTGTTCTTCCGTGAGTTTGGATTGTGAAAAGCCCATGATCGCCGAGGTAAGCAATATGCCCAGCAACATCAATGTTTTGTTTGTCATAACGTTTATTTGAAGGCAAAGGAAGTCTGATCTCCGGGCCTGTGAAATGACAAGAAAGTGGAAGCTGTAATTTTAGCGGGGGAAGCTGCCGGGGGAGGGATGGAACGCTCAGCCATGTGTCATCCTTGCTTGTTAAAGCGCACTTTGTGCATGGCTCACACATGGATAGAGCAGGGCTAATAGGAGGGTGAAACCCTTGCAGTAGATTACTATTCAAACGTTTGGGAGAAACTGAGCCTGTTCCCCTCGGGGTCTATGACCTCGAAGCTGCGCAAACCCCAGGGATGGCTGACCGGTGGGACAGGAATATGGGCGCCCTTGGCCAATAATTCGGTATAAAGGTCGTCGGCATTGTTGATGTAAAAGCCGCAACTGCCGATACCTGTGTGCATTGGTGTGCGGGCTATCAGTAATAAGGTGATGCTATCGCGGTCCATGACGCCCAGGTCATGTTGCTGGTAGTTGATGTGGAAGCCCAATACATCCCGGTAATAAGCAACGCCTGCTGCTACATCATGTAAAGGAAGTTCGGGCAATGCTTTCCTCAACTGGCCTTTGCCAGCTTCTATGTGGAGGTCAGTATAAAATTCGTGATACGATTTGCCAAACCACAAGGCATGTCCATCCGGATCGCGCACTTCAAACATTTCTATCTTGATCCAGTTTATCTTTTCAGGGCGGGACGGCTGACCACCACGTGCAGCTATAGCTGCCTGCATGAGTGGCACATTATCCACTTCAAAAAATAGCATGGCCGATCCGCGTGGGCTCATGGGGCCTGAACTATCTACCGTCAACCCTTCTTCCGTGTAAAACTGAATGCGTGCAGATCCATACACCACTTCGGCCCGTGAGGGTATACTGCTTTTCATGGCATCCGGTGCTATGTCAAAACCCAATACATCACAATAGAAGGCTACACTGCGTGCTACATCGCTTACTACAAGATGACGGCTTACGGGAGAGATGATGGATGGGTGATCATTGGACATAAAGCAATGTTTAATAGGTCAGGTGGTAGCGCCGTATTTCCTGAATAATGTATCGAGTTGTTCCTTGGCAGGAGAGGGGATGTCGTTTTCTTTTTCCAGCCAGGCCAGCATGCCCCGCTCGATGGGGGTGCCGGTTTTAAGCAATTCTTCCATGATCACTAAGTAGTCAACTTCTTTTTCCGGCCAGCGATACACTTCACTGCTGTTGGCGATGGCCCAGGTGCAACAACCAATTGCATCGCCGCCATACATATTGCGCAATTCCAGCGAGGCGCCACGGGCGATCAGTAATTGGACCACATCAAGGTGCCCACCTATGAGCGCCCAGTGCAATCCGTACATGCCATCTACATGTACGTTCACATCAAGTCCTTTGCTGATGAGGAAATCAATGACTGCAACATGTCCAAACTCACAGGCCCAGATAAAACCATAATTCATCTTGTGGGTAGTGGTGGTGTCTTTCAGGCTGCCATCTTCGTTGAAGAAAGTTTGTACCACATCCAATCTCCCTGTGCCTGCTGCACCTTCGAGGTCGAGCAAGGCGCCATGGCGCATGAGGAAGTCGGCTGCTTCGGGCCTTCCATTGTGCAGACAACCATTGATGGCTGGAGAGCCGTTGCCGGCAGCGCCCGGTTGATCGATGTAGGCGCCGGCTTTCAACAGTATCTCCAGCATGGTGCTCATAATCCCTGCTTTGGCCGGATGGAAACTGGTGGCCACCAGGCCAAGCGTAGTGGAGCCACCGCCATACATGTCTGCCTTTGCATTCACTTCGGCGCCGGCAGCCAGCAGAAACTGCAACAGGGCTACTGCATTGGGTGGATAGCGCTGGCGATAACCTTCCACGCCATTGGTGCCTGTATAGTGTAGCAGCATCGAGTGGTGCGAACGCATAGAGCGGGCACTGATCAAAGAGGGATCATTTTGTAGTAACGTGTCCAATGTTTTTATATCACCCGCTACGATAGCATCCACGGCTGCCTCAAATCGTGCTGTTGATGAGCCTGGTAGTGTAATGGCTGCTACCCATGTAGCCAGCTCATCCCAACTGTTGAAGGAATAATACCAGGCTACTACTACCTGTGCATCTGCTGGAGTAACGCTCAGCTGCCGAAACTCCGCTACGGGCAATCGCCACCATTGTGGATGACCGTCCTTCATTTGGCCCGCAGCTGTTGTGTCGCCTGCTGCATAGGCAGCGTACAACGCATCGGCCTGCTGCTTGTATTGCTCCAGTCCTACCTGTATGGATAGTGGTTGTAGCTTCATGACTAACCGTGATTATTAATTTCAACTTATCTGCAATGCTAACCGGAAGCCGATACACCCATCGAATGCATCCCGCATGATAGCATAGCGTTTATCATTCCTGCAGTGTATAGCCCCATTGTGATGGCAGCCACCTCTTAGAATCCTATCGTTGCTATCCGCTAAAAAAGGACTTCCGTCTTCAGGCATCAAATAACGGGTGCTCTCGAGATAATGATCTTCGCACCACTCCCATATATTGCCACACATGTCGTAGATGCCTAACTGGTTGGGCGCTTTTTGGCCTACGGGATGTGTTGCGTTGCCGCTGTTGTTTTGGTACCAGCCCACTTCATCTATGTTGTTGCTGCCACTGTAGGCGAAATTGTCTTTCCAGTGTTTTCCGCCACGCGCGGCATATTCCCATTCAGCTTCTGTAGGCAGGCGGAAACGCAACGTAGCATTTTCCGTGTATTGGTTATTAATATCGCTAATGATAGTACTGGCGTTTATCCTATCCAGAAAGCCATCAGCCTTGGTAATGTCATCCCACGACAGGTGTTCGGCGGGCTTGTTATCTCCTTTAACAGGAGAGCGGTTGGCTGCTGCGCCCAGCACGTGTTTCCACAGTGCTTGCGTTACGGTAAACTGACCAATAAAAAAGTTCCTGACGTTGATGGCCTGTTTGTTTTGCTCTTCGCCAAATAGAAAGGGCGTATTGCCCGTGCTTTCTACAAAGATCATAGTAAGGTCATGTGCAACACCATCGAGGTGAAAGGTATGTTGGATATTCATGGCTGTATACTTTAATCAGGTTGCCTTTCGCCAAGGCAATAACAAAGTCCATCGGGCGCTACTACAAAGAATACCTTCCAGAAGGTGTCTCCAAACTTTTGCGTGTTGATAGCAGATAGTTCTTTTTCCAGTCCGTTTGCTTTGAGTTCCAAGAAAGCAGCTTCCACATTGTCTACTGAAAAGAAACAACCATCCTGTGTAGGGTCGCCACCATTTTCTGCAAGGCCGATCTGCACATCGTCGCGTTCCAGCACGGCTGACCGGTGCGGCTGGTTGTCACGCGATATTAGATTAAAGCCCATGATGGCTTGATAAAAAGGGATGGCAGCATTGACGTCATTGACCGGCAGGTTCATGGCGTCCTTCTGATAAGGCTTGGCAGTTTTAAATATGGCTTTTGTATTTTCCATGTGACGTCTGAATTTATTCGTGAGCGTTATATTGCTTCAGCAGTGCAATGATGGCGGTATGGCCCCGGCGGGTTGCCCAGGCCAATGGTGTTGCCCAGGGAGCGCCAGACTTATTGGGATCAGCCCCTTGCTTCAGTAAGAAGCCGACCATCTCTTCCTTGTTGTTTTTGGCCGCAAAACCCAATGGGGTGGTATAAAATTCTTCCTCCACTGCATCGATGTCTGCCCCATGCTGTAAGAAGATCGTAGCATTCTCAATGTCGCCTCGGGTGGCGTAAATGTGTAAGGGTGTAACGCCGAGCCAGTTTTTGAATTTGGCATCCATGCCTTGTTCAAACAGAAAATCGATCAAAGCATGAGCCGCTTGCACATCCTGCGACCCCTTGCTTTTCACGCCAACGGCGATCTGTTTGGCCAGTTGTGGCTGATATCGGAGCATGAGGCGTACAAACGCTTCATGCCCTTCTCCGGCGGCATTCTCCAGCGAATTTACATCGTTGGCCAATGCAGGATTGGCGGCAAATACAGCAGCGCCCATCAACACATCTCCATCATAAGCCAGCAGGTGTACTTTGCGGGTAGCACCATAAGAGCAAAGTAACTGGATCATGGGTTTGTCTTCATTCCAGATGGCCCTGCTCAGCGCATCTGCGGAGCTTTCTACTTCGGGATTGGGAAAGGCGCCATGCTCCAGCAGCAAACGGGCAATCTCAATATGTTTGTGCGATGCGGCTTCATACAAGGCTTTTCCCTGCGGGGCATTACCCGGCTCGGGCAGGCCAGGATGGGCTCCGCGTTCCAATAATAACTTCACTATTGCAAGATGGCCATTGACAGCAGCATTCGTGATGGCGTAACCTGAACCCGGATAACCCGTGCGGCATTCTGCAACACGGTTAACAATAGCAGGATCTTCATCCAGTAATTCCTTCACCCGTTCTATATTACCGGTGAGGGATGCCATATAGATGTCGAGGTAAGCTCCACGTTGTATCAGGTGATTGAAGATGTCGCGGGGAGTGGCCACGGTATTCTCAGGTACATCACGCCAACCGCGATAACCATAATCACCATTGCATAATTGTAACGGTCGTGCACCATCGGCACGGATGGAGTTGATGTCTGCACCACGGGCCAGCACCTCGTCGATCATATCCGGCTGCCGGGTCATGGTGGACCAGTGAATGGCTTGATTGGTGGTATTGTCACGGGCATGTATCAATTCCGGCGAAGCATCCAACATGGTCCGCACTCGAGGAAGGTCCCTGCTTTTGATGGCGGCTGCTATTTCGTTTCCTTCGGGCGTGCCCTTGTTGCCGGTAATGGCATTTTCCAGTATCTGTGCTATTTCGCTATAACCCCGGTCGCGGGCTATTTGCAGTAAAGTGTCGCTGTTGCCGGAATTAATAGGGCCGGCGCCGCGCTTCAGCAGATAGGCTACAGCCGCCGGTTGGTTTTCGCGTACTGCAAACGATATTGGATTGCGGTAATCATGTTCACTATGTACGAGTGATGGGTCTTTATCGAGCAGCTGTTGAATAGTTGCCAGGTCGCCTTTTGCGGCGGCACAAAACATAGCCCATACATCTGTCCCGTTACCAGTGGACCAGAATAGTGGCTCATCTTTGGTGAGTGCTTCTGGTGGATACATAGGTATAAGTTTGAAACTCATTGCGCGCCAGCTTGGCGCAATTTGCTTTCAATAGCTGTATGTCCTTTCTTCTGCGCCCAGGCCAGTGGAGTGGCCCAGCGGGCGCCTGCTTTATTGGGATCGGCGCCCTGTTTAAGCAGGAAGTCAACCATTTCTTCCTGTCCCCATTTGGCTGCCAGGCCCAGTGGGGTTGACCAGTATTCTTCGTCTATCGGATCGATCTGGGCTCCATGTTTAAGCAGCAGGGCTGCTTTGTCGAGATGTCCTTTCTGTGCCATATCGTGCAGCAGGGTTGCGCGGTGCCAGCTCATGGTGTCAGGGTTCATGCCATGCTCCATCAGGAAAACAGCACTGTCGTAGCGTTCGAAATAATAGAACTGCGTCCACTTTAGCACGTTAGGCACTTTGGCGCCGTAGCTCATCAATAATTCCATCAGCTGATAATTCGCTTCTTTGGCAGGCATCATTAAAATGCCTTCACTCCAGAAGAACGTTTCATCCAATGCCAGGGCAGGATTGTCTTTTAATAACTGTGCAGTAGCGTCAAGGTCCTCTCTGTCTACTGCCTGTTCAAAGTCCTTCTCCTGCTGTGATCTGTTGTATTCGATGGCGCCATTGTCGCCCTTGCATTTGTGCAGGGAAGGATCATCGAGATATCGTTGAAGCAGGTCGGCAATGATGTCTTCGTTCCTGTCCTTTGCAATGGTAAGCAGGCTTTCCTGAAAAGGATAGATGCGGTAGGTAGGATCAAGCGCGCCTTTTTCCAGTAGCAGGTATTCCACCAGGTCAACATGCCCCTCACGAACGGCAAAGTGAATCGGTGGGGCATAATTGTATTGCGCATACACCAGCCCCGATTCTGCGGCCACCAGTTCCTGCACACGTTGCAGATCACCGATCTTGCTGGCGCTTAGTATCTCCCATACTTTCGTAGTGGTAGATAGGCCATTATGCACCTGCATGGGCAATTCCCGCCTTAGCTCAATGGGCTGTATCATGAATAACAAACTATTTAATCAACAGGACATATATCTGCCAGCTTCTGCAGATCGCGCCAGCCATAGCCGCCATGAAACTCTCCTTTTTTATCATATAAGCGCTCTCCGTGTAATGCTTCGTGGAAGCGGTTTGATGGATTTTGTGGTATGCCAAACAACACCATAGAGTTGACGCCCATACCGAGGAACTTACGTGCTACATGACCCATCAGTAAGCGGCCAAGGCCAAGACGCTGGTATTCCAGCAGTAAGTATATCTTGTTGAGCTCACCCCGGTAATCGGGCAGATCGCCATGATTGTAGCGCAAGCCTTTGGCAAACCCGATCAGCCTGCCGGCCTGGTTCTGCACCACAAAGCAAAACCAACTGCCGTCTTTCACTGTGAACTGTTGCTTCCATTGCTGCTCACGCGTTTCGTACGTGGGCGGGTTGCGCACGGTCCAATAAGTATCATTCCAGGTTTGCACATGCAAGGCTGTCAATGCAGGCAGGTCGCTTTCCGTTACTTCACGAATCGTAAATGACTCCATGGTCTCTCCCCACTCACGCAGCCTGCGTATATTGGTAGTCTTGGAAGGTCTTTTCAGTCCCATGATAAAGCGGCCAATGGTGTGCGTCAATTTCATAACTTTTATGCGGTTATAAATACGTCAGCCAGTGTTTCTCAGGATGTGCCTGTTTATAGGCGCCATACCAGCGACTGGCAAAATACAGGATGACTACATCTATAAAAAATACGAGGTACAGCAATCCAAGGCTCCATTTGTATTGGGGTGGCACTTCGGCAAAAGGTGCAAACCAATACCAATCTTGTCCTGAAAGGTCGTACTGCATAAAGTTAACCAATAGCGCGCTGAGGTGGATAAGGGGAATGTGCAGGAGGTAATAAAACAGGGGTACCCGGCCAATGGTCGTGAGCGCCCTGGCCAGCCAGCCCCTGGCCTTTTCGGCAAATGGGATCAGGGCGATGGGAGGGCCCAGCGTCATCAGCAGGTACCAGGTAGAGGCGGGGTACTTACGCTGGTTGAGCAATTTAAAAAGAAAAGGCACCTCGTTGTTGTCGTCCGGCTTATGCAAAGCGATCAGCGTACTGCCGCCAATGATGAATGCTGCTATAGCGCCCAGGCCGATAGTGAGGCAAACGCGGCGATGCCTCACGGAATCCATCAGCATGATCAGCCCAAAGCCATAACCGGCAGCCATGACGCCCACCCAGGGAACGATGACATACAGGATCGCAAAAGGGCGCGGCCAGTCGAACCCGGAAGCATAGATGAATTCCCAAAAGTTGGCAAAGGTCTGTCGCCATCCTACGGGTAATGCTTTTGGTGCCAGGGCAAACAGTTGTTGGAACAGGATAATGGCCATTCCAATGATGGCTACTGTTAACGGCTTTAGCCGCACCAGCAACGCCATCAATATCATGCTCCAGCCCAGCATCCAGAGAATACCCATAAATATAAATTCAGTGAAATCTACCTTGAAAGCCCAGGAGAAACGCACAACGGTAAGTTCCAATATAATAAGTAGCAGGCCGCGCGTAAACAGGAAGCGCGATAGCTTTCCACGGTCTTGCTGTTTTCTGCCATAAAAGAAAGCGCTGGTGCCGGCAAAGAAACAAAAGACGGGCGCGCAGTAATGGGTGATCCAACGCGTGAAAAAGATAGCAGGCTCCGGTCCGCCGGCAGGCTGCCCTGTGTAGCATCGTACATGGTCGATGATCATGAGTATCATGATGGCGCCCCGTAGCAGGTCTATCGATTGTAATCGTCCGGCAGGGTTGGCAAGGTTGCCGGCAGGTGGGGGAGATGATGTCATATAAAGCGTTGTTTTGGTGGTTAAAGTGTTTTTGTTTGGCTATACTTTCCCTTTAACATCATTTCCCCCGTGCATCGATTATTCCAGCAGGCCTGGACCTGAATTTCAGGCAATTCCCATGTGCGAAAAAACATTTGTGATGCCCTGTTCAAAAAACTACACATCCCGGCTGTTTACCGTGAAAACGGGAGAAGGCCGATAATATAGTTGGCGGCAGCACTGATTTTTCTATTAGATTTACTTTTATGGATACTGCATCTGTTAATGAGCCAGTTGTTCTTCGCAATGCTACTAATGCGCAGTTGGAACAAGCCGTGGCTGAAAATCACCGGCAACTATTTTGTTGCAGCGCTACCGCATTGGGTGGGGTAGTTCATGTAACTGACGGACTTACTTACACGTATTCAATTGGCAATGGTTCGTCTGTATTGTTTCCTGCTATGGTCCCGGATAAGGCAGGTGTTCAACTGGATGCGATGATGGATTTTTATCGTACACAGGAAGTTGCTCACATAGGATACTGGTCTCTCGATCCTGCTGAGCCGGCCGATGTGGATGCCCGCCTGCTGGCCCGTGGTTTTCAGCCGGGCTGGAAACCACGCTGGATGGCATTGGATGTTGCTGATGTAAAAACCAATTTTACTACACCACCGGCATTGGAGATACGTGTTTCGAATGATATTCCTGTTCACGAAGTAAAGGGGCTTCCCTATGGCAATAATGATGGTATATATTCCGATGCTTTATTGCGTATGTATCCTGATAAAGCACAGCGGTTCGTTGCTTTCCTCGGTGGTGTTATCGTAGGGCAAGCCGCCCTGTTCTTTACCGCCGGGCTTATGGGCATTGCCGGTATGTATAATGTAGGGGTAATTCCTTCCATGCGGCGAAAAGGTATTGGCAAGGCACTGGTGATCGCCGCCTGCCGTTATGCACAGGAACGCGGCTATCAATATGTGATGCT
Source organism: Paraflavitalea sp. (assembly GCF_059502485.1). Taxonomy (NCBI): domain Bacteria; kingdom Pseudomonadati; phylum Bacteroidota; class Chitinophagia; order Chitinophagales; family Chitinophagaceae; genus Paraflavitalea; species Paraflavitalea sp. The sequence continues at coordinate 589,792 of NZ_JCACET010000011.1, read as the reverse complement.
GAATGCCAGCGATATCGGTGTTCGTACTTATGAGGAGGTAGGTTTCCGGACTGTTGGTTATGGACTCACCTGGTGGATAACGGGTAAGCGTTATATTACTCATCCTTCTTCTCAGCAGATGGTAGCACTGGCAGAAGCAATCGGATTAGGCGATATGGAGGTTGTAAAACAAACAGGTACATCTTTAACGCCGGAGGAACTGGATACGCCGCTTGTCAATGGTATGACGCTTATACAACTTGCTGCTCATTGCCGGCAACCGGCTGCTGCCGAATGGCTTATGGAACACGGCGTTGTCTGTACGGCATTGGTGATGTGGGACCTGGGCTGGAAAGACCGTGCAGCCGCTTTGCTGACCGCCAACCCGCAGGAAGTGAATCGCACTTATTTTGAGTGGGCAGGTAACCTGCTGCATATTGCTGCACAAAGGGGAGATGTTGCATTGGCTAAACTGGCGCTTGGGGCTGGCGTAGACCTTGCCATGAAGGATAAAGAACATGGAGGTATCCCGTTGGGCTGGGCCTATCATTTTGGGAGGCAGGAGATCATAACGCTTATTGAAAATCATACAGGCGAATAATCTTTACCATCAAATGCGTTCCTTCTTTCAAAAAAGCAATTTGTTCCACTGGCTCTTCTGGGGCATCTATGTCATTTATGGCATCATGGATTCGGGGAGCTGGATCAGGATAAAAGGGTTCATGTGGTCCCTGCAACCCTTGTTGCTTTTCTATGCCATGATAGCACTGCTGTTATATGGCAATATCCGTTTTCTGATCCCGGTGCTGCTGGAAAAGAAAAAGGTCGCCTTGTATGTCGTGGGGCTTATTACCATTGTAATGCTGTACACTTATCTGCGCAGCCTCAACCAGCAATACTGGGATGCACAGGTGTGGCCTAAGGATCCCATGAAGATTACGGACTATATACACTGGAATTTCTTAAATGCTTTGTGGTTCCTCGTCATGTCCTCCATGTTGTACTATGCCCAGAAGTCGAATGAGCAACAACAACGGGTAAAGAATATCGAGATATCACAATTGCAAACGGAGTTGAAGTATTTGCGATCACAGGTGAATCCGCATTTCCTGTTCAATGGGCTCAACACCATTTACGGTTCCATCGACCGGCAGAACCAGCAGGCCCGGGATATCCTGTTGCAATTCTCCGACCTGCTGCGTTACAATCTTTATGAGGCTGATGTAGATTGGGTGGAGTTAGAAAAAGAGGCCGTTTACCTGCAAAACTATGTAGCGCTCCAAAGGGCCCGCAGCGACAGCAATATGCAGATAGAGCTGGACATCAACATGATCGATCCTTCCGTAAAAATAGCCCCGCTGATCTTCCTGGCGTTCGTGGAAAATGCCTTTAAATACAGTACCCGCGATGATAGCCAACGCAACATTATTAAAATATCTTTGCAGCAGGCAACCGGCCGTATTGAATTTACCTGTTCCAATACCTATGAGCAACAGGAGCAGGCGGAAGGAGGGATCGGCCTGACCAATGTGATGCGCCGGTTGGAACTGCTGTACAAGGACCATTATACGCTCGATATCAAAAAAGAGGATGCTGTTTATACCGTTCATTTAACGTTGCTGGTATGAAGAAATTACGATGTATCATAGTGGACGATGAACCCATTGCCCGCAAGATCTTACAGGAGTTTGTGGAGCAGGTTCCTTTCCTGGAAGCTGCCGGGCAATTTGAGAACTCGCTCAAAGCTGAAGCCTTTCTGCAATACAATAAAGCAGATATCATGTTCCTCGATATCGAGATGCCCAAACGTTCGGGCCTCGATTACCTGAAACAGTCGGCTGTGCGGCCGCTGGTCATCCTCACCACCGCCTTTCCTCAATATGCCCTTGAAGGGTATGAACTGGATATTATCGACTACCTATTGAAGCCGGTAGCCTTCAGCCGTTTCCTGAAGGCCGTGCAGAAAGCCAAAGAATATGCTGACCTGCGGGATGCTACTGTTCCTCCCACTGTACCTTCCTGGATATTCGTACGCAGCGACAAGCGCATCGAAAAGATAGAGCTGCGCGATATCCTGTACATAGAAAGCGTCGGCAATTATGTAAACATCTTTACGGACACCAAAAAGATACTGGCTTACCTTACTTTGAAAGGGTTGGAAGGGCAGCTGCCTGCCCTTGAATTTATGAAGGTGCACCAGTCGTTTTTGGTCAACTGTTCCCGTATCGACGCCATCGAGGGCAATACCATCCGCATCAAAGACAAAACCCTTCCCATAAGCCGCAACTACCGCGACGCGTTGATGCAGATGGTGGAGCAAAGACTGCTGAAGCGATAAATGCTTTTCGTCACGAAAGATGGCCTGTTGGCGTAAATATTTTTCCTGTACCCATGCAGATAAGTAGGTTTACTTTAAATCTCGTTGTATGCGGTATATAAGGTTGATTTACAGCATAGCTTTGGGGGCCATACTATTGATGGGCGTTCATGCTTTCCGGGCACACCATGCGACCGCGGGCGCCGTTGCGTTTGGTGTATTTGAAGGCACCAGCCCCGGTGTTGTCGATGCCCGGCCATTTCTGCAGATCCCGCTTACCGGCAAATGCGATTTCATCAAATGGAAGCTTACCTTTTTACCAGATAACCAACCAGGAACTTCATCTGCATTTAAGCTGGAGCAGGAATATGGATATTACCCTGATAACCGTACAAACAAAACATTGGGGAAAGCCACTATAGAAGGCCGGTGGGAAAAGGTCAGGGGGACAAAATCGAACCCGGATGCTGTGGTGTACCGGCTTACAGCAGGGCCACACACTATTTCTTTCCTGCAGTTGGATAATAACCTGCTGCACCTGCTGAATACGGATAAGAGCCTGATGAATGGAGATGGGGGACAGGGATTTACGTTGAGCCGGACAGATAAAGTAATACCACCGATGTCCATATTCCAGACTTCACAGGTCAACGCTTCTTTCGCCAGCGGTGTGAAGGATACTGTAATAAATTTTGTAGGCAGAACGCCCTGCGCAGCTGTTTCGAAAGAGATGAATATGCCTAAACCCTCCGATTGTTTTAAACTTAAATGGGCGCTTAAATTGTACCAGGACCCGGTAACGTTCAAGCCTACCACCTACCAGTTAGATCGTATCTACCGCGAGCGCAATCAAATGGAAGGTACCTGGTCAATTGTAAAAGGCGCGGCTGCTGACCCCAATGCTGTCGTTTATAAGCTCGATGCCTTTGATCGCAAATACACACTCTATATGATGAAAGGAGGCGACAGTACACTTTTTTTCCTCGATCAGCAACGCAACCTCTTAGTGGGGAACAACGAATTTTGCTACACGCTTAACCGGAGACGGCCATGAGAGAACGTCGCACTCTTAAACAACAGAAAGGGCTGCCGGTTATGGCAGCCCCTGTTGGAAAGGTTTTATTTAACGGTTAACTCATCACGCCAATCTTTTGTCCCTTCCAGTCTGGAAATAATACAGTGTCATTATTGATGCGTAAGTGTTTATCTGCTACTTCGCTAAACACGGCGCGGAAGTCGGTAGTAACGGCCAGGTCGCGACCATCTTCGAGGTTCTCTACTGCCAGCGGATTCACCAGCCCATGCACTTTTCCTCCACTTACGCTATTGCCCAAAATAAAGTTGCAGGAGCCACGTCCGTGATCGGTACCGCCGGTGCCGTTCTGTTTTACCGTACGGCCAAATTCGGTCATCGTCATCACGGTCACATCATCCTGGTAGGCTTCGAGGTCGTTCCAGAAAGCCTGGATACAAGTACTCAGGTCCATTACATTGCGGGAGAAGATGCCGGTCATAGCACCCTGGTTGAAATGCGTATCCCAACCGCCCGACTCGGCAAAAGCTACTTCCATGCCCACATCCATCTTGATCAGCTGGGCTATTTGTTTCAGTGAGTTGCCCAAAGCGCTGGCAGGATATACTACATTGTTGGCCGGTTTATAATTCTTTACATCGGCCTTCTGCAACATTTTGATAGCATCAAAGCTCTCTTTGCCTGTTTTGTTGAGCAGGGAGGAGGAGGTTTGATCATATAGGTCTTCAAAGCTTTTAGCAGCTACATTGGTGCCCATCGGGTTGCCACGCATCTGGATGGTGAAGTCCTGCAAATTGCTGATGGCTACAGAGGGATTGTCGCCATAGAACGAGCGCGGCATGGAAGAGGTAAGGCTCACAGCGCGGAAAGGAGAGGCTTCATGCCCCAGCAGTCCTACAGCACGGTTGAGCCAGCCGCTGGCAGTGCCTTTATTGAAAGGCGTGCCGCTTTCCATATAATCCTGCGCATCGAAGTGTGAACGGGTATTGTTGGGTGAACCGATGCCATGCACGATGGCCAGTCTTTTCTCCCTGAACAGCGGCTCAAAAACGGCCATGGAAGGGTGCAGGCCAAAACGACCATCGAGATCGATCAACTGACCATTGTTGCTCTCTTTGGCAGCAGTCATGAACAGGGTAGGGCGGGCAGCTTTCAGATATTGATCTGTGAAAGGTGTTACCGCCATCAGGCCATCCATGGCGCCACGCTGGAATATGCAAACAAGTATCTTATTCTTTTTATAAGGACCAACGATCTTATTACTCTCTGCCGCACGTGCAATGAAGGTAGGAACCCCTCCCACACCAATTCCAAACAAGGCCAGGCCTCCCGATTTTATAAATGCTCTTCTTGTAGACATAGGTACTTAGTTTATAAGTTTACAAGTTGAAAAGTTGATAAGGTTTATACGCAGCAACCTGCGTTTCTATTTGCGTTGAAACTCCGGTGAACCAATAATGATGCCCACTACCTGCGACAACATGGTGTTGTTGCCTTTGGCAGATGGCATGGCTGCATAACTGTTCTTATTCGGGTTCTTAGGAATCTTGTTGGGATTGGGATTCTTCTTGCCGCCTCTTTTCTTTTTAGGCATTAATCCCGATGCTTCATCCATGACATCCGATTCATCATTGCTTTGCATGGTTTCATTGTTCTGCATCATGGTGGCCTGTTGCGAAGTAGCCGTCTTGCCGGCAGCTTCATCTACCTTCTTGCCCAGCTCAGGATCATTGAGCAGGGGAGTAAGTCGCTTGATAGAAGCTTCAAGGTCGCGCTCAGGCATGATCATCTTGCCATACGTTTCCAGGGCTGCTTCAGCGCTTTCGGGCTCATGGTGATCGTTCAGCGCGTATAGATCAACCGTGACGCCGGGTATGCGGTTGGAGGCCAGTGCCAGGCCAAAGTTCATCCGGTTCAGCAAAGAGCCGGTGTTAATCCAGTACTTGCCATTATCCGGAAAACCGGTAGGCGCCTGGTAGTAATACATACGCTGACCCATTTTATTGATCCAGGTATACAGTTGGTAAGGTTGTGTGATCGTAGCGTTGAGGTTGCGCACAGAACTAATAGCCAGCTCGAAAGGTGATTTGGTCTTTTCGCGCAGCGCTTCCTTGCTCCAGAACTCAGGAGCAGATACCATCGTGATCAGCACTTCACGGATGTTGCCATTCTTAGTCTGGAATGTTTTAGCCATTTTATCGATCAGGGTTGGCGGCGGATTGTCATTGACAAAACGCACAGCCAGTTTGCGGGAAATAAACTTCGCCGTAGAAGGATGTTTCGCCAGCATGTGCAACAGCTCTACACCTTCTTCATAGCCACCACCTGCGCTGAATTGTTTGCCCAGTACAATTTTTGCACCTCTGTCGTGGCGGTTGGCGGCAAACAGGAAATCCCCTTCGCGTACATTGCCTTGCTTCTTGAACCTTTCTTCTCCCATTCTTTCGAATTGATTCCTGGCAGCGGCGCCATAATCTTTCATGGGGTATACGGTCCAGCCGGTCAGCACCTTGGCGGCCTGCGTTACATCCTGTTGTGTATAACCACCATCCACACCCAGCGTATGCAATTCCATTACTTCGCGGGCATAGTTCTCATTCAGTCCGCGTGTCTTTTTAAGTTGCTGTGCTCTTTTCACCAGTTTGGAATAACCAGTAGAAGTGTCGGCTTCCATGATGGCAGCTTTCTCTCCCAGTTGCTTTCTCATCTTGTCAATGCGTTGCCCCATCTCCATGTCATCTCCCATACTGGTGAAGTTGTCCAGGTAATACAACATAGCGGGCGACTTGGCCGTAGCTTCGAGTATGTTTTCAAAATCACCCAATACATTAGGGCGTATCACGTCCCGCTCGTAAGCAGGAATAAACTGAGCACAATCATTCTTGGTAAGGGAAACGTTGAAGTGATTAAACCAGAAATCGGTTAATACTTCCTGTAACTGGTTTTCACTATAAGTAGCCCTTAATATCTTTTGATTGAACAGTTGACGGTACAGCTCTTGCAGTGGCTTCATGCCTTTGTCGGTCATGTAGCGTTGCAGTTGATCGCGGTATTCTTTGCGGTCGCCTTTGTTTACGGAGTCTTTATCGATATAGCCATCTTTGATGGCCTGGCGCAGCAGAAATGCTGGTTTAGGATACATATCTACCACATCATCATTGCTCAGGTTGAGGGCATCATATCCACTGAGCAATTGAGCGAGTGTATCATTGGGCAGGCTGGCCTCCAGTTGTTGCTGAAACCATTTCTCCAGTCCCATCTTTACCACAGCATCCACATCACCGGGACGGGCGCCGAAAGTAAATCTGTTGAGCAGGTGGGCTGCTGCCTGTCTTTCGGTAAGCTTAGCCTTTTTATACGGAAAACTGATATGGGCAGACGGATTATCAAACGGGCGCAGGAAAAAGGAGCACAGCAGTACGCCGGCTACCAATGCCGCAAAACTGGTGTAGAAGATCCTGATGAAATTTTTCATATTAAGATTTATTGCAGGATTATCAGAATATGCCAGCTGCTTCAGGGTGTGATACTTAAACTACCGACAAAAAAGCTGCCACAAATCAGTGACTTCCATTTCTGTGCACACAGAAGCAAGCGAGCTTACCCTGAGACTGCCACTTTCCCCGGAAGTTTAACGGAGTGTTAAATAAATTATTGAGCCACAGGGCCTCTGCGGGTATGTGCGGGTAGGGGAAGAGAAAGGTTGTTTTTCAGTTGGGTTTCCTGCAATTATCAATCAGTATACGGGTCCATGAGGCCATTGGGCGTGTAGTCTTTTTTATTACTGAGCTGGCCTTTGTTGATGTGGGCGGCAATTTCGTTGGAATAAATATACTTTCCATTATCGAGGCGCAGGCTGTAGCGCATCTTAACTGGCATTTTTCCGGCAAAGCGCGGAATGGCGCATTGCCAGTATTCCTGTTGTTTTAGGTAAACAGCATGGTAACTATTCCCACACCAGCTGCCTGGCAAGTACTCGATGGGTTGCCATTTGCCTTTTACAAAAACCTCAATCACTGCAGAAAGCCTGCTGTCGGAGGCGGTTAGTTTAACAATACTATCACTTCTATTGGCAATGTACAGGCGATAGCCTTTGTACTTTTTGCCAATTGCCACTTCTTCTGTGGTATCGATCTGGAGAAAGAACCCGTTGCTTGATAGGCCGGATTCGCCGGTTATTTTCCGGGCGCGGTTGTCTGATCCTCCGAAACCACCAGGCGCCTCTTTATCTTCAATACTTGAACTTACATATACCTGTCCGCGGAGCATGTAATCGATATTCAGTTCCTGCAACGACTGACCGGAAGCTGCGAAGCAAAGGGATAACAGTAAAATGGAACAGCTGATCCTGAACATACTTTATCATTTTATTGTTGACAAACTACTTTCTCTTTTACTGATGCAGGGATGGCCCGGATTGCATAAAGTAAAGGGCATAAAGTCATGGTTTTACGGTATCTTTATGGATGCCAACTCATTGTTTTGTGACTTGGGTCAGGATAAGGCGATGGGTTTAGTAATGGGTTAATTATCAAAGAATAGTGCATGCTGATTGATACTTATAACAGGGTTCATGATTACCTGCGGATCTCACTGACCGACAGCTGCAACCTGCGCTGTTTCTACTGCATGCCCGATGAAAAAATAGCCTGTCTTCCCAATAAGCACCTTATGCAGCCGGATGAGATCGATCACATTGCCGGTCTTTTCGTAAAGCTGGGTGTCAAGAAGATCAGGTTAACGGGCGGAGAACCGTTGGTGCGCAAAGGGGCGGATGATATTATCAGGCGGTTGGGCCGTTATCCGGTAGAACTCACCATGACCACCAATGGGGTGCGGTTGCATGAGTTTGCCGATGAGCTGCAACAGGCCGGAATGCGCTCCATCAACATCAGCCTCGACACGTTGCAGGAAGAGAAGTTCCTGTTCCTTACCAAAAGAGATAACTTTCAACAAGTATACAAGAACATTCACCTCATGGCGCAGCTGGGTATGCGGGTAAAAGTGAATGTGGTAGCTATGAAGGGCGTGAATGATGACGAGATACCCCAATTCATTGCGCTGACGAAAGAACTTCCCTTACATATCCGCTTTATCGAGTTCATGCCTTTTACCGGCAATCACTGGGACCATGAAAAGGTGATCGGTCTGCAGGAGATTTTGGATATTGTAGCACGCGATTATACATTTGAGCCCATTCGTCATAAGAAACATGATACGGCCAAGAATTTCCAGATTACCGGTCATGCCGGTACCTTTGCCGTGATCAGTACCATGACAAAACCGTTCTGTGGCGATTGCAACCGCATGCGGCTAACAGCTGATGGCAAAATGAAGAACTGTCTGTTCTCCAAAACAGAAACAGACCTGTTGGGCGCTTTGCGCAGGGGCGAAGACCTGGAGCCATTGATCAGGGAGTGTATCCTGGCAAAAGCAGCGGAGCGTGGCGGACAGTTTGTAAATGATTATGCGCACACGGATCCCGATTCGATCCAGAACAGAACGATGATCGCTATCGGTGGTTAATCGGTTCATAAATACAATACCAACCTTTACCTATACAGATACATGAAACCAACCATTACGATTGAATACTGCCCCAAATGTGGCTGGATGTTAAGGGCCGCTTACATGGCCCAGGAGCTACTGACCACCTTCAGTGAGGAGCTTAAGAGCGTAACGCTGCTGCCTTCTGAAACAGGTGGCCGATACACGATCTACATCAACGATGAGATCGTGTTTGACCGCAAAGAGTCTGGTCACTTCCCCGAAATAAAAGAATTGAAACAACTGGTGCGCGATGTAGTAAATCCCGCCAAAAGTCTTGGACATTCCGATAAGAAATAATGAGCAATAAGAAAGAAAATCCAACCATGCTATCCGTCGAGCAGGCGAAAGTATTGATATCAGCCAACACTACTTTAGGACTGCCCATAACGATCCCCATTGAACACGCATTGGGAAAGGTACTGGCTGCCAGTATCTATTCTTCCATTTCCATTCCTGCTTTTGAGCAAAGCGCCATGGATGGTTATGCATTGCAGTTCGACACCTGGAAACAGCAACCCCTGCAGATTGCCGGAGAAATGGCTGCCGGTGCTACAACGCCGCTGACCATTGTTGCCGGACAGGCTGCCCGCATTTTTACCGGAGCGCCATTGCCTGCCGGGGCCGATACAGTGGTAATGCAGGAAAAAGTACGTGTCAATGGCAGTGAGCTGATCATCGATGATACTGAATTGCAACCAGGCTCCAATGTCAGGGGCATCGGTGCTGAAATAAGGACTGGTGAACTGGCGCTGCCCAATGGTGCGCTGTTAACGCCTGCTGCGATAGGTTTCCTGGCAGGCATGGGCATGCATGAAGTAGCTGTGTACCCTTCACCATCTATCACCATTATCGTTACAGGCGATGAATTGCAAAAGCCCGGTGCTCCACTGCAATATGGGCAGGTATATGAGTCCAACTCTTTTACCTTGCGCACAGCCCTGCAACAAATGCAGGTAGGTCCTGTTACGGTGATGACAGCAGAAGATGACTTCGATATACTGTTGCAAACAGTTGCAGATGCTTTATCTGCTTCAGACATGGTATTGATCACCGGTGGCGTGAGTGTGGGCAATTATGACTATGTAGCTCAGGCATTGGAAACCTGCGGCGTAACGCGCATTTTTCATAAGCTGCGGCAGCGGCCCGGTAAGCCTTTATACTTTGGTAAAAGAGATGAGCAATTGATATTCGGCCTGCCCGGTAATCCTTCTTCTGTACTCACTTGTTTCTATGAATACGTTTATCCTTCTATACGCGAGCAGATGGGCTATCCGCAGCCTGCCCTGCCTGTGATGCAAATGCGCCTGCTCAATGATTTCCACCGGAAGCCGGGACTTACCCAATTCCTGAAAGGCTATTGGGATAAAGAAGGCGTGCGGGTGCTGCAGGCACAGGAGTCATTCCGCATGCATTCCTTTGCAGTGGGCAATTGTTTGATTGCTGTATCTGAAGAGTCGGGAGATATAGTGAAAGGGCAAATGGTAGAAGTACATTTATTACCCGTATAAGTATGGATGTAACGCAAATACTCTTCTTCTGTCTTTTATTGCTGGTAGCTTTTTTATATGCTTCAGTAGGTCATGGTGGCGCCAGTGGATACCTGGCATTGATGGCTTTGTTTGGTATGTCGGTGGCTGTAATGCGGCCTACTGCACTGGTGTTGAATCTTTTCGTGGCCGGAGCCTCCTTTGTACAGTATTACCGTGCACAGCACTTTAAAAAAGAGATCTGCTGGCCATTGGTGGTGGCGTCCATTCCTATGTCCTACGTAGGTGCTTTGATCACTATACAAACCGGGATCTATAAAAAGATACTGGGCATCATGCTGCTGCTATCGGTGCTCCGTTTCCTGCTACCGGAAAAGACTGGTGCAGGAAAAACACGTCCGGCCAACCAGATCGCTTTGTTCATTATCGGCGGCTCGATTGGCTTTGTATCCGGATTGATTGGTATTGGCGGTGGCGTTATTCTTTCTCCCATCTTGTTATTACTTCATTGGACCAATCAAAAACAAACAGCTGCCATCAGCGCCATTTTCATTTTCCTGAATTCGGTGGCAGGGCTGATCGGTCAATACCATGCAGGTACATTATCTTTTACGCCTGCCATGTATGCCTATATCGGAATAGCTTTTGCCGGTGGGTTGGCAGGGTCTTATCTCGGTGCTGCCAAACTAAAGCAAAGCGTGCTGAAGTATATCCTGGTAGCAGTATTGCTGGTAGCCATCTTTCATTTACTATTCAAAAGCTAAGTAACTTTGTTATTATGGCACTAACTATCCGGCTTTTTGGTCAGTTTGCAGAAATGGCGGGCAGTCAAACCCTGGAAGTAGATCAGGTGGCTGACACCGACGCCTTGCGGCGTAAGCTGGAGACAATGTTCCCGTCCCTGCAAAGTATTCCGTACCTGGTTGCGGTGGATAAAGATGTAGCCACTGGCAATACGGTATTGCAACCCTCTTCAGTGATTGCTCTATTGCCTCCTTATTCAGGAGGGTAACCGGTTATTTTTCAACTATGGAAAAGAAGATCAAGAACATATTTGTGCAAGGTGCCATTGCTCCGGCTTTTGTAGCGGAGAGCATACAGAAGCACAGCACCAAAACCGATATCGGTGCCCATAGCATTTTTATGGGGCAGGTACGCAGCGATAGGATAGATGGCAAGACGGTAACAGCGATCGAGTACACCACTTACGAAGAAATGGCGCTGGAAAAGATGCACATCATTCGTGAGGATATCTTTAGTAAATACTCCCTTACCTGCATGCACATTCACCACAGCCTCGGAGCCGTGAAAGCAGGCGATATATGTCTGTTCGTGTTCACTTCTTCCGGTCATCGTAAAGCAGCCATTGCCGCTTGCGAAGAAGTGGTGGAGCGAATCAAGAACGAACTACCCATCTGGGGCCGGGAAATATTCGATAACGAAACTCACCAGTGGAAGGAAAATAAATAAGCATGGTAAACATCACTCCCAAGGTCAGCAGCCTGCGTACAGCTATCGCCACAGCCCGCCTCACCGTGTCGAAGCCCGAAACCATTCAGGCTATCAAAGACAGGAAGGTGCCTAAGGGCGATGTGTTTGAGTTTGCTCGTGCAGCCGGTCTGCTGGCGGTGAAAAAGACCAGTGATGTAATCCCCGATTGCCATCCGCTGCCGGTAGAATACACGGCCATCACGTATGCAATAGAAGAGCTTACAGTTGTCATTTCAGTAGAGGTACACACTATCTATAAAACAGGCGTGGAAGTAGAAGCTATGCATGGCGCTGCCATTACAGCGTTGACCATGTATGATATGCTGAAACCAATCGATAAGGGAGTGGTGGTAAGTGAGATCGGCCTGCAGCAGAAGAAGGGGGGCAAATCTGATTTTAAGGATGCCGCCAAAGCTGCCTTGTTGCGTTGTGCGGTCATTGTTTGTTCCGATAGCGTGTCGGCAGGCAGCAAGCAGGATTCTGCCGGTAAAGCTATCAGTGAAAAGTTGCAGCAACATGGCCTGTCTACCGCTTTGTATGAAATCATTCCCGATGAGTTTGCTTTGATACAGGAGAAAGCCAGCCAGCTCAGCAATGAAAATTATCACCTCGTTTTATTCACCGGTGGCACCGGTCTCTCACCACGTGATGTAACGCCCGAAGCCATTACGCCACTGCTCGACAGAGCCGTCCCTGGCATTATGGAGGCTGCACGTAATTACGGGCAGGACCGTACACCTTATGCTATGTTGAGCAGGGGAGTAGCCGGCTTTATTGGCAATACACTGGTGATAACACTGCCAGGATCTACCCGCGGTGCATCTGAAACCATGGATGCGTTGTTTCCTTATATTCTACATGTATTCCGTGTGGCGGAAGGGATGCGGCATGATTAATTCATCCTCTCATAGCTGATGGGAGTTTACATTAATGCACAATATGATCGATGGCGTCTTTCAGGACCTTCCGGTTGAGGGCTGGATCGATGTCTTTCATAAAATAGTTCATCGAAACAAGGCCATGCACTACAGATACACAGGTGAGGTATTTGCACTGGAGCATATCGTCAGCCCGCTTGCCTTTCAATGGTAAGTTACTGATCTCATCTTTCACCATCCGGTTAAAGGTGATCACCTCGGGAAATGTTTGTTTCACATTATTGCAGCCGATGCCTACCGAATACATCAGTTGATAAAGCTCCTGTTCTTTGTTGGCGAATTCCCACAGCGTATTGAGGATGATTTCCAGTCTCTCCCGGGGAGAAGTGACTCCCTTGCTGTGCTTATTAACAAGGCTGATCAGTGTGCCATAGCCCTGGCGGCAAAGCTCGACCAGGATGGCTTCTTTATTCTCAAAATGTTCGTAGATGACCGGGACGGCATATTCGATACTTTCAGCGATCCTGCGCATGCTAAGCGCTGGACAACCTTCCAGTTTGATGATACACAAGGCTGCCTTGAGGATGTCTGTGTGAACTTTTACTTTGGAGCGCTCTTTTCTTTCTTTAATTCCCATAATGGCTGCAAACTGGTTCGTTGAAAGGGGTTACATATATCTAATTTACGAACGATTTCCAGAATTTCCAGTGTATTAAAAAGGCTTAATCTGTTTGAGGGAAGGCCACCACACCATATACACCTCGACAACTAAAAAAGGGATTACCCAGCATAGCCATTCGGCAGTAGTGCGCCGTTCCATCGTTGTATCTATAAATGGAAAAACATTCTTATAGCCGGCATATGAAAACAGTCGGATGAATACAAATGCCAGGGCGGCTGTATAGCTCCTGATCATAAATTGACGGTGTGCTTTAATATTTTTATGCTTTACAGCCCACCAGGCTGCTGCAGTGCAGGCAAACCATAATACAGACAAAATCCCCAGCGAAACCCTGCATGGCTTGCAATCATACATCAGGTTGAGGCGGAAGGCACATATCGCTGCCAGCAGGGAACCAATGATGAAAATTTTACCGGCAAGGCGGTGGTATTTCATATACCTGGTCCGGAATTTTGTCCAAAACTGTAGAGGCCCTAAAAGTAACGAAGCGCTGGCCCCTGCAATATGACCAATAAACCAGACCTTACTTTCTAAAAATCCCCGGCGGAAATTTTCGGGAATATAGCCATAGCCGTAATCAATAAACGTCATTACATAGAAGAAAAGAGAAAGGCCGATAAGGAGAGTCCAAAAAATAAACCATGAGATTTTGTTACCTGCAACTATTTTCATTTTGCATGAATTTAATGGAGCCTTTAAGTGTAAGCTTTGGTGAAAATGCCCGGAAATACTCTTTTCATGGTTTTAGTGGTAGCAGACTGATCTCTTATTGAATATAAGCTACTTTTGTGATGTAAGAACTATCAGGCATAAATTATTAAGTATTGATATGTTGGGTGTAGTATTATGTGGCGGACAAAGTTCCCGGATGGGCACCGACAAGGGGCTGATCAAGCTGGAGGCAAAAACCTGGGCACAAACAGCCCTGGATAAGCTGTTGGCTTTGCAGTTGCCAGTCGTACTTTCCGTCAATGCCCTGCAATACGAAACCTACCCGACTGTTTTTCCGATAGAGCAATTGGTAAAGGACAATGACGGGTTAGATATTCACGGCCCGCTGGCTGGCGTTTTAAGTGTACATGAACGCTACCCGCAAGAAGACCTGCTGGTATTGGCTTGTGATATGCCGTTGATAGAAAGCACTGTGCTGGAACAACTGATGACAGCCGGTAAGTCAGGAGATAAAGATGCTTACGTATTTACCAATCAGGGTGAGCCAGAGCCTTTATGCGCTATCTATACAGCCAGAGCATTGGCTGCTACTTTACAACGCTATCATAATAATGAGCTGACAAGACACAGCATGAAGTTCATGCTGGAACACCTGACTGTGCATTTCATTCCTCTACAACCCGACCAGCAGAAATACTTCCGCAACTTTAATGCGCATGCGGAGTTGAATGGGTTGTAATCACTGTTTTTCTCACAAACTCACTCTTCTCTGCCTCGCATAATGGGCAACAATAATTTGAAGGAAGAGACTGAAACGTTGTTCCTGCAGGAATGCCATTTGCCGGTTCACCAAAAGATTCATCGTACACAGTAAGGCAATGCTTACATTGGAATGCCTGGGTGATGCTTTCTCTCGGTAAGATTGCTTCTTTCTTCGGCACACTGGCCTTTTCCTGTGCCACGATGTTGTTGAGCTGCTGCCTGTAATAAAGAAGGATAGCCCGGCGCAACTGCTCCGTTAGTAGGAAACGCGGATTGCCACTGCTGAATACAAAGCCGGTACGCTCGTTGGGGTTGAAGTCCTGCGCACACAAGATGTCATATACAAAGAAGAACCCAATACCTCCAATGCTAAACAGTGGTCTGCGCCTTACCAGGATGCTGCTGAATACTTCGCTCTTACGCCTTGTTTTGATGCCAATGCAAATGCCGAACGTACGCGTGTCTTCATTATTCAGTCGTTGTAGTAGATAACGCTTCAGCTTCAATCCTTCCTGACAGTTATCTTCCACCTGGAAGTTGAGTTCGTTGGCGGCGTGGCGAACGTTCACCTGGTGACGGGCCAGCAGGTTGTTCCACAAATGGCGGTCTTTCTCCGTGATGTTTTTAATGATCAGTGATTTCCAGGGGGTGGAGCATATCTGTCCAATCTTTGTTTCCAGGCAAAGGCGACAAATGTCTTTTAGGAAAGATACATGGAACAGCTCATCACGTCGGTAAATGCCCAGCCAGTATTTATCATGATACCGGTTCAGGCCTTCATAGTAAGGTAGGTTGAAGGCGGGGAGCTTTGCCGGCGTTTCAGCGATCTTGGTGATGTAGCTTTCCTGTTTCACACGCTGGAACAGATCATCGCCATTGGCTTGCGCATTGTCATAGAATAGGTCGGCATGTTGAAAGATCAGCGTCTCGATATGTTTTGACATACGGGCCACATCATTGGTATACACCATCTCTTTCCACTCGTAAATAACGTTGGTGCGGGGAAAGCGGATAAACAGGTGCCAGAAGTGTGGACTCAGGGTAGATGCCACCCAGTTGATATTGCCGGTCAGCAATGGGGTAAAACTCTGGTTGCTGTCAGATATATTTATCTTCAGCCGGGGCTGGTAATCTATAAGGTCGAAAATATCTTTGTAGACACCCTCACTGAGCCAGGTTTGGTTGATGAACACTTCTTCGGCAGGGTACGAGCTGACAATATTCGGATAACGCTCTTCATCCATTTCATAATTTACATCGAGTTGCTGCAATTGCTCTTGTAATACCGGATAATCCTCATTCACCACATCGAACAACAACTGCTGACGCAGGCCAAACCGTACTTCCGTAATGCCAGCTTTGCCTGCTGCGATGAGTATATTCAGCAAATCACCGGGAGAGATGATCCCTCCCTTGAAGTTGATCTTGATGGTATACGTATACTTCATGATGCTGGTACTAATGTGCTTTCAATTTGTAATTGTTTCTCCAATAGGGCCTGTACCTCCGGCCTGCAACTGCCGCAGCCCAACCCGGCGCCGCTGGCCTGGCACAAAGCCTTCAGTTCCGTACAGCCTTCTTTGATCTTGTTCACGATATTGCCCTCTCCGATATTGCCGCAGCTACATACCAGTTTACCAATGACTGCTTCTGCCTTCTTGCCGGAGCGAAGCAGTTGCAGGCGCTTCTCGCTCAGCTCCATTTTGTTTTGGATCAGGTCGCGGAACTCCAGGAACTCCGATTTATCACCGATCAGGATAGCGCCTACCAGCCGGTCATTGTGGATGATACATTTTTTATAATACCGTTTTGCTTTGTCGATAAACACCACTTCTTCATAGGCTGGGTCTGCCGGGCATTCTGCCAATCCCAATGAGCAAAGGTCTGTACCATGCATCTTCAGAATATTCATGAGCAGCGAACCCTCATAATACTTTGAAATATCTCCACCAAGGTAGCGGGCCACGATCTCAGCCTGCTGCTCGGCGGCAGCAGTAATGCCATACAGGAAACCCTTGAATTCGGCAATCTCACCAATGGCAAAAATATTGGGATCATCGGTGCACAGGTATTCATCCACCACTACGCCGCGTTTACAATTCAGACCACTTGCTCGTGCCAATTCGATATTGGGTACGGTACCGATTGCCATTACGATGGCCTGGCAGTGGATGATCAGGCCGCTTTTCATGCGTATGCCTTCTATACGTTGTGTGCCCAGGAAGCGTTCGATCTCGTCGTTATAGTAAATATCGATGCCTTTATCGGTCAGCTCTTCGTGCAATAACTGACTACCCAGCGGGTCAAGCTGTCGGTCCATAAGGCGGGAGATACGTTGTATCACGGTCACCTCCACATTCACTTCGCGTAATGATGCGGCCAGTTCAATGCCCAGCAAACCGCCACCGACAATGACCACCTTCCCATTCTCCGGTTTTACATGTTGCTTGAAGTTGTCGGCATCTACCCGGCTGCGCATGGTGAAAATACCTTGCAATGAAGGTACATCGCGCAGCATAGCTGCCCGGCTGCCGGTAGCCATCAATAACAAGTCATATTGATGTGTTTGGCCCTTGCTATCAGTTACTGTTTTAGCAGTGCGGTCTATATGTTCCACGCTTACGCCACGGTGCAGGGCGATGTTAAAGTCATATTCTTCCTGGTCGGTCATCTTCACCAACTGGTTCCATTCCTGTGTGCCACTAATATAATCGGGCAGCATCACACGGTTATAAAAAGGGAAATTCTCCTTGCTGAATATTACGATCTCATCAGTAGTATTGAGCGCCCGGTAGCTCTTTACAAAACCACAGGCGCCTGCTCCTGCACCAATAACGATGATCTTTTGTTTGGGTTTCTGGTAACGGATAACCTGTACGGCGCTGAACTTGAAGTCGGGCTCCTTACTCCGTGGGTCTACCAGGTTATTGGTGAGGTTGTTGGCACGGTTTAGATCACTATTCAACACCTTGCCCCAGTGCATGGGCAGGAATACCACGCCAGGTTTAATATCGGTTGTGATCCGTGCCTTCACCCTTACTTCACCACGGCGGCTATTGATGACCACTATTTCATTATCGCGGATATTGCGATCAAGGGCATCATCTGGGTGTATTTCGAGGAATGATTCCGCAATATGTTGCTTCAGCTTATTGACCTTGCCCGTTTTGCTCATGGTATGCCACTGGTCGCGTATGCGACCGGTAGTGAGGATCAGCGGAAAATCCTCATCAGGCATTTCCGATTCATTGAGATCAGGAAGCGTATAGATGATCGCTTTGCGCGAGGGGGTATAAAACTGTTTGTCGGTAAACAGGCGTGGCGTGCCATAGCCATTGATAGCTGCGGTGTAAGGCCATTGCACACTGCGTTTAGCTTTCAGTATATCATAGTTAAGGTCGCTGATATCGATGCGGGTACCAGCTGTCAGAGCTGCATGCTCCTTGTAGATATCAGCAAAACTGTTGTAGTCAAAACCTTTGTAACCCATCTTCTGTGCAAAGCCGCAAATAATGCTGGCATCGGGTAGTGCTTCGCCGGGCGCATCCACTACTTTTTGCAGGTAGCTGATGCGTCGCTCGGAGTTGGTCATCGTCCCTTCCTTCTCTGTCCAGGCAGCAGCGGGCAACACCACATCGGCATATTGTAAGGTTTCCGGCCGGTTGCTGATATCCTGTACTACTACGAATTTTGCTTTCTTTAATCCTTCCTCTGCCAGCCGCACGTCGGGCAAGCTGATGAGCGGATTGGTGCATAAAATCCAGATAGCTTTGAGCCGTCCATCGTTAAGCGCCTCGAACATCTCTGTAGCAGTAAGCCCCGGCTTAGGCGCAATTTTACCACCGCCCCAAAACTGCTCTACTTCCTCGCGGTGAGCAGCATTCAATAGATCGCGGTGGGCTGGTAGCAAATTCGATAGCCCACCTACTTCACGTCCACCCATCGCATTGGGCTGACCAGTTAAAGAGAATGGTCCTGAGCCCGGTTTACCGATATGGCCGGTGATGAGGTTGAGGTTGATAAGGCTGAGGTTCTTATTCACGCCGATCACACTTTGGTTCAGCCCCATCGTCCACATGGTAATAAACCCTTTGGCTTTTCCAATATAGGAAGCAGCCTGACGGATGGCTGCTTCCTCTACACCGCAGACAATCGCTGCTTCCGCTACACTACGTTCAAATACGGTATTCCGGTATTTCTCAAAACCCTCTGTATGTTGACTGATAAAATCATGATCTACCCGGCCTTCTTCAATAAGGCAGCGGCCAATGGCATAATGCAACACTACATCGGTGCCGGGGTTAAGTTGCAGGTGCACATTGGCCAGCGCACAGGTTTGCGTTTTACGCGGATCACTTACAATGATCTTTAGGTTGGGATTGGCAGCCCTCGCAGCTTCCACGCGTCGCCATAAGATCGGGTGACACCAGGCGGGGTTAGCGCCAGCCACCAGGATACAGTCGGCCAGTTCTATGTCATCGTAACTGATAGGAACACTGTCTTCCCCGAGCGACATTTTATAACCCACCACGGCACTGCTCATGCACAGCCGTGAGTTGGTATCGATATTGTTACTGCCAATAAAACCTTTAATGAGCTTATTGATCACGTAATACTCTTCTGTAAGGCATTGACCGGAAGCATAGAATGCTACACTGTCAGGACCATACTTTTGGATGAGTGTCTTGAATACGGCAGCCGTTCTGTCCAGCGCCTCGTCCCAGGTCACACGTTGACGCGGCTGGTGACGGCTGTACCGCATTTCAGGATACAATAACCTGTCGCTGGTATCCATCACGGTATAATGCAGGTTCATGCCCTTGCTGCAAAGCATGCCTTTATTCACCGGGTGATCCGGATCGCCTTCTACCCGCAGGCTGCCATTCTTTTCCTTGTGTACAACGATGCCACAGCCTACGCCACAATAACAACAGGTTGTCTTATACGAATCACTCATAGAAAATATTGAAGTCTACTATTATTTCACTGGCTGCAGTGCTGGTGCTACTTCGGACTTGGATTCTGACTTACTGATTAACCTATACGCTAAGATGATCACGCCTACTACAAACACTCCTGTGCCCAGGTAAAAGAAAGCGTCGGCATAAGGCATGGATTTGAATAAGAACCCGATCAGCATGGCGCCCACATTACCGCCGGCACCCACAATGCCTGCTACGCTGCCTACAGCGTTCGGGTTGATGAAGGGTACAATACTATACGTAGCTCCATTAGCCATTTTAAGGCAAAGACCAAAGAAGAACAACAGGGCAATAGCGGCGCCCAGGCTGCCTGCTTTGGCAAACAGGATGATACCGATACCTTCCAGTAACAACAGGATGGTAAGCAGGTTTACCTTGCCATTGAAGCCAAAACGATTACCCACTTTATCGGAAACGATACCACCTACAGCGCGGGCAAATATGTTGAGCCATCCAAAGATGCTGGCCATCAAGCCGGCCATGATGATGCTGGCGCTGTATTCGTCATGGAAGTAAGAAGCGGCAAAATTGTCAACCGTGATCTCTACACCAAAACAGGCAGCATACGCAATGGTCAATATCCACGTACGGTAATCTTTTGCGGCCAGCAGGAAAGTGTTTTCTTTCTTGCCGTTGTTGCGTTCTATTTCCTCGAAGTTACCCTGCGGAGTGTCTTTGGTATACCGGAAATACAGGAAGGCCATTATCAGCAACAGGATACCTGGTACGATCATGGCCAGTCTCCAGCTGTCTTCCCTGCTTACCCAACCTAGTCCTACAAAGCCGGCAGCGATCAGCGGCATGATGATCTGTGTAGCGCCCCCACCGGTATTACCCCAGCCGCCTGCAACGGCGTTGGCAGTGCCCTTGATGTTGGGGGCAAACATGACGGAGGTATGAAACTGTGTCAATACAAAAGAAGCGCCGATCACGCCAATAGCGAGACGGAAGATAAGGAAGCTGGTATAGCTCTGGCTAAACCCGATGAGCATAACCGGAATGGCGCAAAGTATCAGCAATAAGGTATACGTTCTGCGCGGCCCCCAGGTGTCGCAAAGGCGACCCACAATGAGACGTGCAATGATGGTAGCTGATACAGAGGCAATGCCGATGTTTCCTTTTTGCGCTTTGGTCAAATGCAGTTGTTCACTCACCAGGGGCATAAGAGGAGCGATGCCAAACCAGGCGAAAAAGCAAAAGAAGAAAGTAAGCCAGGTGATGTGGAAGGTGCGCATCTGTACGCCCTTCAGCGAGAAGATATTTAGTTTATTGAGCGGCTGATTATTTATCGTAGACATAGCAGTGTTTTTTAGTCTGGTGAAGGTTGATGAGTTATTTCACGAGGAAGGTGGGTTTGATGTTGATGCTTAAGTAGGCCCAGTTGCTGTTGTTTTTCGCATTCGCCACATTCTTTACACTGGGAGCCGTAAGCGTGCCGGTACTGAAGAAGTGACTGTAGCCCGCTTCGAAGCCGATCACCGGCGTGAGCGCATAAGAAGCTACCACGTCTATTTCAGTGCCGAGGTGTTTGTCCAGTTCAGTTATATTATCAGCTGCCAGTACTTTCGAGGCGCTGTTGAATACGTGCCCGTCAGCAGTGAGCACCAGCTTTTGTGAGGCTTTGTACTTTGTTTTGATATAAGCATCATGCAAACCTTTATTGCCAAATCCACTGGCTACATAGAAATAGTCCATATACCCCCAGAACTTATGCGGTGTACCATACAAGGGGTCAAAAGCGCGATTGGTAGTGCCGGAGTTGCCGCCACTGGTATAGTCATAGCCCGCACCTGCACTGAACTTGTTGGATAGTGCATACAAACCCGTAACAGATAATAACTCACCCTGCAGCTTTTGTCCATTGGCGTTCTTGCCAAACTGGTAATAGGCCGAAGCAGTAAGGTTCAGCTTCTGAAAAGTGTTGGTGTAATACAGTCCGGTGGTAAAGCGGCTCCAGGTGCCGGTTTCAAACACCTTGGTTGAGTTCTCCATGCGGAATTTGGAAAACTGATCGGCGAAGAAGAGAAAAGAAGCGTTTCCACTACTTAACTTTTTGCCTGCATACAAGAATTGCATGCTCTTGTAATTAGTGCCACCATTGGTGTTGCCGGCATAGCCGGGCGCTGTACTGTTGTAAACAGTGCCGCTGGCATTTTCCTTGTTCTGGTTAAAAGCAACACCTACATGTAGCATCCATGGGCCGCTGTTAAACTTCAATAATGCCGCATCATGACGACGCGCTTGTTGCAGCCAGTCGAGATTGCCGAGTAATCGCACATCATCATATATCAATTCCTGGCGACCCAGCTTGAGGCTGAACGTATTCTTTTTGGAAGTACTGTCAGTAAGCATGATCTCTGCCCAGGCTTCATGCAGCATAAAGCCATTGTTGTCCTGGGTAGTGGTACGGTTGATGGTAGATGCATCCTGCCCCCATACGCGTACATCCTGTACGGTGAGGCCAAACTTCAACCGGTACGTTTCATAACCGGCAGATAAGCGGCTGCGCTGCGAAGTAAATAAAGCAGGCTTGGCTCCCGAGGGTAGGGGAGCGCCTTGTCCGTCCCGGAACTCGGTGCGGGTGCGCAGCTGGCCCGTCAATGAAAGCTGTGCTTCTGCCGTAGTGAACGTGGCACAACTTAAAAGAACAGGCAACCCTGTTTTACAATACCATTTTTTCATGTTACTTTGGGTTGGTTTTAAGGTGAAGAAATCCATTTTAAGATCACAGCCCGTGTGCGACGCCAATCCCCACGGGCTTATTTATTTATTACCTACTCCTATATATACCAGGCCGCCTTCCACTTTCACTGGATAAGTCTTCAACACATACTCATCGCCACTAAGGCATTCGCCGGAGCGCAATGAAAATGTTTTCTTGTGAAAGGGGCAGGCTACCTTAGGTTCATTTTCCTGTGAGCCGATCATGCCGCGGCTCAATGCCATTTGTTGGCGGTGTGGGCACTCGTTTTGCGTGGCATACCATTCATTGCGGCGGGTGAAGTGGAACAGGGCTATCTGCTCGTCCCTGTACTTTACACATACACCGCCATTCTCTGGTACATCTTCTACGCGGCAGGCGGGAAACCAGGTAAGTGTTTGTTCAAGCGTTAACATAGCTGATATAGTTTGGTCAATAAGTGTCTGTGTCCCGGTCCCGCTTGGTATAGCAGGACGGGACTTTGTTGGTAATGCAAACATTCGTTAGAGGAAAGAGAAAACAGGTTTTAGGTATTGGCTGTTAGCCTTTAGCTAATACCTAAAAGCTAACACCTTTTACTTCCATTCCGTAGCGCGCTTCTGACTTCTCATGGGTTCAAATTGTACAGTAGGATCTTTCTCTTCGGGTGCATTGACAAAGTGATTGAACCGTTTGCGCAGTTCCGGATTGTCTACTACTTCCTTCCATTCACATTTGTAATTGTCAACCAGTACCTGCATTTCTGCTTCCAGTTGTTCAGCAATGCCGAGGCTGTCATGCACCACTACATTCTTAAGGTAGTTAATGCCGCCTTCCATCTTGTTCAGCCAGGTGGCTGTTCTGCTAAGTGGATCGGCGGTCTTTATATAGAACATGAGAAAACGATCGATGTACCTGATACAGGTTTCACTGTCGAGGTCGGTAGCCAGCAGCAGCGCATGCTGGGGTTTCGAACCCCCGTTGCCGCATACGTAGAGATTCCAGCCCTTTTCAGTAGCAATGATGCCAAAGTCTTTCGACTGGGCTTCGGCACATTCGCGGATACAACCCGATACGGCCGATTTGAGTTTATGCGGTGCACGCAAGCCGCGATACCTTTCTTCGATGCGGATAGCGAAGCTCACACTATCGTGCAACCCAAAGCGGCACCAGGTACTGCCCACACAACTTTTTACAGTACGAAGGGCCTTGCCATAAGCATGGCCGCTTTCAAAGCCCGCAGCAATGAGTTCCTCCCAGATAGCAGGCAGGTCACTCACGTGCGCGCCAAAGAGATCGATGCGCTGACCGCCGGTGATCTTGGTGTAGAGATTGTATTTCTGTGCCACCTGTCCAATTACAATGAGTTTCTCAGGGGTGATCTCTCCACCTGGTATGCGAGGCACTACAGAATAAGTGCCGCCCTTTTGAATATTGGCGAGGAAGCGGTCGTTGGAGTCTTGTGCAGTAGCATTGCCTTTTTGGAGGATCATCTCATTCCATAAGCTGGCAATGATGGAGGCAATAGCCGGCTTACATATTTCACAGCCGTCACCATTGCCCAGCTTATCCAATGCCGCATCATAACTTTTCAGGTCGTGTATTTTTACCAGGTCAAACAATTCCTGGCGACTGTATTGAAAGTGCTCGCACAATACGTTACGTACATATTTGCCCTGCGCTTTTAAGGTATGCGTCACCAGGTCTTTCACCATGGGCACACAGCCACCGCAGCCCGTGCCAGCCTTCGTGCATTTCTTTATGGCATCTACTGTTTCACATCCCTGCTCACTCACCGCATCGCAGATCATCTTCTTGGAAATGCTTTCGCAGCTACAGATCAGTGCTTCATCGGGCAGACTGGTTACGCCTGCGCCGGCGTCACCGCCGCCGCCACGTTCGCCAAGGATAATATCTTCCGGGCTGGGAGGGAGGATGACTTTGTTCTTGCAGGTTTGCAATAACATATTGTACTGTTCTGCATCGCCTACCAATATGCCACCCAGCAGTTGCTTGCCGTCGTTGCTGATGTTGATGCGCTTGTAGACACCCTTTAGTGTGTCTTCCCACACAATGCTGCGACCATCTTTAGCACTTACAAAAGGTTCGCCAAAGCTGGCCACATCCACGCCGATCAGTTTGAGCTTGGTGCTCATATCATAACCGGTAAAAGATTTTACGCCGCCGGTAAGATTGGTAGCTACCACGTCGGCCATCTCGTAGCCTGGCGCCACGAGTCCGTAGATCATGCCCTTGTGTAAGGCACATTCGCCAATAGCGAAAATATAGGGATCGTTGGTTTGTAAATGATCATTCACCACAATGCCGCCGCGGTGACCGGTTTCCAGGCCGCAGAGTTTGGCCACCTCATCACGGGGCTTAATACCCGCAGAGATCACCAGCATGTCTACGTCGATGGTGCTGTCGTCGGCAAACTGCATACCTGTGATGCTGTCGTCGCCCAGGATGGCGGTGGTGTTGGTGTTGGTGCGAATGTGAAGACCCAATGCTTCCAGCTTTGTGCGGAGTGTGTGAGAGCCGGCTTCATCGATTTGTCGGGGCATCAGTCGTGGGGCAAACTCAATGACCTGCGTGTCGGTAATGCCGAGGTCGAGCATGGCTTTGGCAGCTTCTAACCCCAGCAGTCCGCCTCCGATCACAGCGCCTTTGGTAGCATGCCGTGCATAGGAGGTCATCATCTCCAGGTCTTCGATAGTGCGGTAAATAAATACGCCTTGTTTTTCAACGCCGGGAATAGGCGGCACAAAGGCGGAGGAGCCGGTAGCCATGATCAGGTAATCATAGCTTTCGGTGATGCCGCTAAAGGAGTGCACCGTTTTGTGGGCCCTGTCAATACTTTGCACCGGATCACCCAGATGTAAGCGGATTCCTTTTTCGGCATACCACGCAGCAGGGGCGAGTGTCAGTTCGTCTGCTGTTTTGCCGGCAAAGTATTCGCTCAGGTGAACCCGGTCATACGCGGGCCGCATCTCCTCTCCAAATACGATCAGCTCAAGTGGCTGTTGATGTTGCTTGGACAACAGTTTTTCGCAAAACTTGTAGCCAACCATTCCATTCCCAATAATGACGATTTTCATGCAGTGCCTTGATTTTAAGTGTTAATGGCAACTGACAAGCAAACATTAAAAATAAATACATGTAATATGGTGGCATGTAATCGTCAGGATAAATTATGATTTATGTGACTTATGTCATAAATTTAGGAATAATTAAAGTAAGAAACAAAGAATAATTATTACCTGATTCATATAAATAAATAATCAATGTATGAATAACCCCCGATTATCGCTGGTAGGAGCAGGCCCCGGTGACCCGGAGCTGATCACCCTAAAGGCTATCAAAACACTACAGCAGGCCGATGTAATATTATATGATGCCCTCGCCAATGAGGAACTGCTGGCATATGCCCGGCCAGGGACTATCAAACAGTTTGTGGGTAAGCGCTATGGTTGCCATGTCCTGTCACAGCAGGAGATCAATCACCTTATTATAGATATGGCGATGGCTCATGGTCACGTAGTCCGATTGAAAGGTGGCGATCCCTTTGTGTTTGGTCGTGCCCAGGAAGAAATAGAAGCAGCGCATACAGCAGGCATACCTATACAGGTGGTACCCGGTATTTCCAGCGCAGTAGCGGTACCTGCCAGTCAAATGATACCCTTAACCTGCCGCGGTGTCAACGAAAGCTTTTGGGTAACCACGGGCACTACGCAATCCGGTGAAATATCTACCGATATTAAACTGGCAGCGCAATCCTCTGCCACAGTGATCATATTGATGGCTATGAGCAAGCTGGAGGCGATCATGGAAATCTTTGCCGGTTATGGCAAAAGAGATACCCCGGTTGCCATAATACAGGATGGTACGACCTGCCGGGAAAAGATGGTGATGGGGACTGTACGTGACATAGTATATAAATCTCAATATGAAGGATTGGGCAACCCTGCCATCATTATAGTTGGGGAGGTAGTGAAGCTTCATCCATCATTATCTCAAACAGTACAGGAGCGGATAAGAGCGCATAGTCTATAGGCTGGTTTTCTTTATATTAAAAATGTGAATATTTATTGTTTTCAGCATTAAAGGCGATTAATAAAGGGTGAAAACCAAAAACAGATGGTATTTTTGCGAGCATGAAGCCGGTTAAAACCAGTTGTGACCAACAGCATTGTTTTTTGTGTAAGCGTTGTTTAAAAGAATGGATACCTGCCATCGAGGCAAATAAGAAGAGCTATCAGTTCAAGAAGGGCGAATCGATCTTTCGCGAAGGCGAGCCTGTAACCGGTATTTATTTTCTGTACGACGGTAAGGCCAAAGTGCATAAGAAATGGGGCGAAGAGAAAGAGCTGAACGTACGTTTTGCCCGCAAAGGCGATATCATTGGCCACCGTGGACTGGGTAAGGACACCGTTTATCCGGTGTCGGCCACCGCACTCGAAACCTGCACTGTCTGCTTTATTGACCTCGCATTTTTCAAAACTACCCTCAGAGTAAATACCGACTTCACTTATGACCTGCTGATGTTTTATGCCGAGGAATTGCAGGAGTCGGAAAAGCGCATGCGCAACCTGGCGCACATGCCCGTAAAGGGACGCATTGCCTATGCACTGTTGATCCTGAAAGAGAAATTCGGTCTCACACCTGAAGGTTTTATCAATATCTCACTCACCCGGCAGGACCTTGCTTCGTACGCCGGTACCACCTACGAAACGGTGTTCCGCATCGTGAACGACCTCACCCAGGCCAATATTCTCACGGTAGATAACAAGGATATTACCATCATCAATGAAGAAGCCCTGTTGCATCTGACCCAGGAAAGGGAGTAACACCTTGACATAGGATGCTACCTGAATGGGCGTATAGTGGTAGTGGAGTGGGTGTGTACTTGCCTGAGTATGCTCTGCGACTCCTTTGGGAATGCTCTAAGACCCCTACTCATATAGAGCACCCCACACCCATTCGCCTACAACTCCGGTAGGAGTCGGGGCCTATTTTACAGCTATCTTTTTAAGCTCCCCGAGAATAGCTTCTCCCACGCCTTTGGCGCTTTGTGGATTTTGACCGGTGATGACCCGCTGGTCCACGGTGACATGTGGTTGCCATAACCCTGACTTTTCAAACTGGCCACCGCGCTCGATCAATTTGCTTTCCAG
Source organism: Paraflavitalea sp. (assembly GCF_059502485.1). Classification (NCBI taxonomy): domain Bacteria; kingdom Pseudomonadati; phylum Bacteroidota; class Chitinophagia; order Chitinophagales; family Chitinophagaceae; genus Paraflavitalea; species Paraflavitalea sp. Next base: position 562,105 of record NZ_JCACET010000011.1, on the reverse strand, counting down.
CATGAAGGGAACCACATTGTCCAGCTTCACAGCCCTTTCCTCTTCGTTGGTAAATGCGTTGATCTTTTTCCCGTCTACCAGATGCTTACCATTGCTGAGTTGTATGTTGACCAGTCCGGCCGGGCCATGACATACAGCAGCCACAATGCCACCTTGTTCATAGATCTTTGCTGCCAGGTTGGAGAGCAATGCATTGTCGGCAAAGTCCCACATGGCGCCGTGCCCACCAGCGTAGAAAATAGCTGCATAAGCTGTAGGATCGACGTCTGATGGTTTAAAGGAGTGATCGATCTTATCGTGGTAATATTTGTTCTCCCAGAATTTTTTGTTGGTAGCATCGCCCAGGTTAAAGCCATCAACCGGTGGCTTGTCTCCCTGGGGGCTCACGAAATCTATTTCGTAACCAGCTTCATGCAACACTTCCCACGGGTGGGCTACTTCACCGAGGTAATAACCAGTTGCTTCGCCTGTATTTCCTTTTTTGTCGTGGCTCGTAACCACGAATAATATCTTCTGTTTCATTTTGATGGATTGTTTGACAATACAAAGGTCGATCCGGCCGGCTTCCCGGCACAGGAGGCAGATCACTAATTTAGTGTGATGCAGATCACAGGAGGAGGTATGTAAAGCAGGTTATGTAGCCTGTGCAGAAGGCGTGTGGTCGTTCAGTTTGCCCATCATCCAGATGATCAGTCCACCGAGTAAGGACATCAGTGCAAACGACCAGCGCAGGTTAAGCGCTTCGGCAATAAACCCTACTGCCGGTGGCACAACGAGGAAGCCGAAGTAGCCCACCGTGGATACGGCTGCAATGGCTGGCCCGCCGCTCATGCCTTTTACTTTGCCCGCCATGCTAAAGGTCATCGGCACGATGCATGATACGCCAAATCCTACCAGCACGAAGCAAAACCAGCCAAACCAGGTGTAGGGAAACAGGGCCGCGAGCAGCAGGCCACTGAACATTAACACGCCACAACTCCTTAGTAGTGTTTTAACACCAAGCCTGTTGGCAAGCCGGTCGCCGGTAAAGCGCCCGAGCGTCATAGATGCCATGTAGATGGCATAACCGGCTGTAGCCATACCGGCAGCAGCGCCGGTTGCTTTGCGGAGATAGATAGCAGCCCAGTCGGTCATAGTGCCTTCGCAGGCCATAGAAGCAAAAGTGATCAATCCAAACTTCAGCATCGTCCTGTTGGGCAACACGAACGCGCCTTTGCGTTCATGCGGTGAGGGAAGCTGGTGTACACTGTCCTTGAAAAAATAACAGCAAAGGCTGGTGAGCGCAATGCTCACCGCCAGGAAATGCCACGAAGTGCCTATGTTGACAGATACCATGAAAGTGCCAAGGCTGCCTGCGGCAAAACCGGCAATGCTCCAGATACCATGCAGAGAAGCTATGATCGACCGGTTGTACATTGCTTGCACACCGATCGATTGGGCATTGGCTGAAATATTGAAAAGGTTACGCGATGATCCGAAAAAGAACAGCAGCACCACCAGTTGCCAGGTCTGCGTAATAAAGCCTACCAGGCACAACATGATATTATACAGCACGGCACCGGTCATCATGATATACCGGCTGCTGAAGCGGCGTAATAAAAAACCGGTGAGTGGGAGCGTGGCCATCAGGCCGGCTGGCATGGCAAACAGTACTGCTCCCAGCTCGGCTTCACTAAGGTGTAGTTTCTGTTGAATGGTAGGTATGCGGGATGCCCAGGTGGCAAAGCCAAAACCGGACACAAAAAAGAAAACAGCAATAGCGATACGGGCTTTTACAGGGGACACGCTTTCCGGACCATCAACCATAGTAGATCTTGCTTAAGAAGCCGCGAAGGTACTCATTCCTGCAGTCGTTTCCATGCCACCTCTGCAATAACAGCCACTCCGCCTTGTGTGGTTTGCGTTACCACATATTTAATCGTCTGTCCATTATACACATAAGAGCGTTTTTGCTGCGTACCCTCCCAGTTTGGAAAGCTGGCCCCTTCAATGATAAAAGTGATGGTTTTACCCACTTCATCAACAGTGTATTTGCCATAATGGGCGTTACTGCCCTGCACCAGGGCTGCATATTCTTCAGGAGTACACTTGTTTTTATCGCCCGATGCAACTTTGGGCCTTATAGCCTTTAAGATCTGTATAGCGTAATTGCCTTTTTCATCAAACACCAATAACCCTTTAGGGTTGTTGCCATAAGGATGCACCCGGCTTCCGTCAGGATAGATATTATCTACTGATAACAACGTCCAGGTGCCTGACAATGGTGGCAGGGTTACTGCACCTGACTGGGCGCTTTGTTGTGCATGTGCTATAGTTAAAGAGGTGATGATAAGGAACAAAAGGAATGTTTTCTTCATGTTGGTTATTTGCTGGTAAAAATACACGGGCGGGTGGGAGAGCTTCCTGTACATTTTTGCGCTAAATCAGTAGATTTATGCATGCGAGACAATTTGTACCAGTCCTTTGAAATTGAATACAAGCGGATGGACCGGTTTCCCGCCAGGGATTTCCGGAATAATTATTTTACACTGATCTATATAGCCGAAGGGACCGGGCAGCAATACACCAACGATCATGGCTTTAATTACCGGAAGGGCAACCTATTCTTGATAACACCGGAAGACCGTTATTCCTTTACGATAGAAACAACTACCCAATTCTTCCTGTTGCATTTCAATAATGCCTATGTCACAACAAAGGTCAACAAAGATCATGATTGGGTGCAGCGCATGGAGTTTATTCTGCAAAATGCCAGTCACAGGCCCGGCTGCATATTGAAGAATAAAGCAGACAAGCCTCTGGTGGGAACGCTGATAGAGAGCGTCGTTAAGGAAAATGCAGATCAGCAACTGTATTATAATAAGGTAATACAGCAGATCGTGAATGCCCTGATCATTATAGTGGCCAGAAATATTGCATTGAAGCTGCCTAAAAATGTAAAAGAAAATACAGGAGAACCGGTGCTGGATATCTTGCAATATATACAGCAGCATATATTCGAAGCGGAGAAGCTGAAAATTGCACATATCAGCAGGCAGCTGAATATTTCTCCGCATTACCTGGGACGTTATTTTAAAAAGCAAACCGGCGAAACAATGCAGCAGTATATAACCAATTATAAACTACGGATGGTAGAAAACAGGTTGCTACATACTGATATGAGGATCGGTGAAATAGCTGTTGAACTTTGCTTCACCGATGAAAGCCACCTGAACCGGGCTTTCAAAAAGCTGAAAGGCATGAGCCCTACGGCCTACAGAAAGAAGTGGTTGCCGGAAATTGTAAGTGATAGCAGGTAACTTCCGGACCATAAGCGCATAAAAATGCCGGAAGAAGAATCTTCCGGCCTGTAGCAAGAAATCAACAGTCAAGAAAGCTGATCGCCGGACCAGCGATTTATAAATACTTACTTATTGTCGCTAGTGTTGCTGTTGCCAGCATTTACTTTTTTCTCCAGTATGGAAATGTATTGTTGGGCATCTTTATTAGCTGGATCAATTTCCAGTATCTTTTGCAGGTGCCCAATAGCGTCGTCATAATCCTTTTCTTCATTGGTTTCATAAGCCGCGATATAACCATAGGCTTCTACGAGCCATTTTTTGCTGGTAGCTGATGCGGTGGCGCTGTCCTTTTGCAAGACCTCGATCAGTTTTTCGTAGTGGGAAATAGCGATGCCTTTTTCCATAGCAGAGTCCTTCAGTGAATTGGCCCGTGCACGCCAGTAGTAACCAAAACTTTGCTCGGGATACTTGTCGACGTATTTGCCAAACACAGTGTCAGCCTGTTCGTATTGCTCTGCTTTGAAGTGCGCAATACCCCAGTTGAACAGATCGATATTCGTGGCCTTGTCGTTATTGGTATAATACTTTCCTAACCATATCGCCTGGTTGGCATTGTCCTTCTTGTCCTTATACAGATCGCTCAGTTTCTTGTAATAATTGAACAGCGCAGCAGAGTCTGTTATTTTGGTAACGGCAGTCTGGTAAAAGACCAACGCTGAATCTTCTTTACCCGGCGTAGCATTGTATAGATCGGCCATCACCTCATAATCTTTCACTGCAAAGTTGCTGTCATTGGCCTTTGCGAAATAAGTGGTCATGCTGTTGAGCGCCCTGGCAGTGTCCTGTAGTCCAAGGTAGCTATAGGCCAGCAGCTTGTGCAGGCGGGGCATGGAGTCGGCAGGCAAGCCGGCAAGCGTATTGCTGGCCATGGCAATGGCAGAATCATACTTTTTATTCAGGTATACCAGGTCGATGTGCTGGTATTCATTGTCCGCGTTGTAATCGCTCGCAGACAGGTATTGTCTGAAGTATTCGAGCGCCTGTTTGGGATCTTTAAAATAAGCATCGTAATACAACTCATACCAGGCTGGCGCATACAGCGGATCGGCGGTAATAGCTTTGTTGAAATAATCCAGGTAGGTGGCTGCATTCTGCTGCGCCACGAATATCTTGCCCATCTGGAATAATGCTTCGGCATTCTTGCCATCCGCATTCAGGGCCGACTGATAAGCGCGATAAGCCTCCGTACCATTGGCCAGTTTGCGATAAGCATTGCCGCGCAACACATTGAAGGCGGGATCGTCTATATCTTTTTTGCCTGCCTGATTTAATACCAGCAGGGCTGCATTGGCGTCTCCATTCTTTTCACTGATATAAGCATCGGCCACAGCCAATAGGATCGCAGGGTCCTTTTTACGTCCGTCACCAATCGCCTGATCAAAATACCAGCGGGCGCTGTCGGCCTTGTTGTCAGCAAGCAACAGTTGACCATAAGCCACTTTATACCAGGGGCTGTTCTTTACTTCGGCAGGTGCCAGTTGTAAGCTGTCGCCCAACTTTTTATTTTCTTTCAATGGCAGGTAGGCTTGTGACAAACGGTACCAGGCTTCCGCATTGTTGGGATCGGCCTGCAATACTTTTTGCAGGGTAGCTTTGGCGCTTTGGTAGCGCTCGTGGTAAATAAGCCCGGTGGCATCCTGCACACTTTGAGCCATCATCACAGTTGTAAAGAGGAGACCGCCTGTAAGTAAAAATATTTTTTTCATTATCAGTTTTTTTTGAGCCTTAAAAAGGCAGCATGCTTTCGCCTGACGTGCAAAGGGGCCGGTGTGACAGGCTGAAAGCGCTGCTACGGATTAACTATAAACAGAAGAAACCAATTAAATACGGTCAAACTTAAGCCGGGGTGATTAGCCGCCTATTAGTGCCATATTAGAATAAGATTAGAATTCCGCTTCACGCTTATCACGTTGAAAATGACGTGGAAGAGCGTACCTTTGTGACGAAAACTTACCTGCAGCAACCTATGGAAGAAAGAAAAATATTGATCGTAGAGGATGAGCACAAGATTGCCGATACGTTGAAGGCCGGGCTTATTGAACACGGCTATCATGTAGAAGTAGCCTACGATGGAAAGATCGGTGAACGCCTGTTTATGGCGTACGATTTCAACCTCGTCATCCTGGATATCAATCTGCCGGGCATCAATGGTTATGACCTGTGCAAGATCATCCGCCGCCGCAATGCAATGGTGCCTATTATTATGCTGACTGCATTGGGCCGGCTGAATGATAAAATGGAAGGGTATGATGCCGGCGCCGATGACTATCTTGTAAAACCTTTTGAATTCAAAGAACTGCTGGTGAAGATGCGTGTATTGCTGAAGCGTACCATGAACCAGCATCTACCGGTAGGTAATATCTTAAGTGCGTCGGACCTTACAATGGATCTTGATAAAAAAGAGGTGATGCGGGCAGAGAATAAGATCACCCTTACCATGAAGGAGTTTCAGTTGCTGGAATACTTGCTTCGCAACAAGAACAGGGTAGTATCGCGTGCCGACATTGCCGTGAACGTATGGGGCATCGACTTTGATACCAATACCAACGTGATTGATGTATACATCAACTACCTGCGCAATAAGATCGATAAACAATATCAGCAAAAGCTGATCCAGACACAGGTAGGTATGGGCTATATCTTAAAGGAAAATGCAGCCTGATGCCGGTAAGACTCAGAATTACCCTTTTATTCGGAAGCATTGTATTGCTGATCCTGCTATTTGTATGCGGATCGGTATACTATTTTTCCGTTACAGAGCGCAGGAATGAAATGGAAGACCGGTTAATGAACCGTGCTATTACCCGGGCGCGTTTGATGGGGCAGCACAATTTTGACCAGAGTTTGCTCCGTACCATCGACTCTGCCACCATGATGAGCCTGAAAGACAAGACCCTGCAGGCCTATAATTACCTCGGAGAAAAAGTATACAGCTACAGCGATGAGCCTGCCGATACACTTACTGTCGATAGCCAGGTACTCGACGATGCGCGTGTAAAGGGTAATATATATTTTCGTATCGGTAAAAAAGAAGTGGTAGCCTATCACCATGTCGATCCCAATAAACGTATTGTAGTGGTGGCTGGAGCATACGATGAGATGGGACTGATGAAGCTGCAACAGCTCCGCCGTATTCTTTGGGTTAGTTTTCTGTCAGGCAGTATCATTGCTTTTGCTGCTGGTTATTTCTTTTCAGGGCGCTTGTTGCGTCCTATTAAAAAGATAGCGGACGATATCAATGTAATTTCTGCCCAGGAGCTCAACCGGCGCATACAGGCTGGCGAGGTACACGACGAATGGCAATACCTTTCCGAGACCTTAAACCAACTGCTCAATCGCCTGCAGGAAAGCTTCGATATGCAGCGGCGTTTTATTGCCAATGCTTCCCACGAATTGTCTACGCCACTCACCTCTATTTCCAGCCAGCTGGAAGTGTCCCTGCAGAAAGACAGGGAGGCTGATAAGTACAGGGCAGTGATGCAGAGCGTGTACCAGGATGTGCGGCACCTGGGAAAACTTACGCAAACATTGCTGGAGTTTGCACAGGCATCCGGTAATGCTGGTGGACTCGAGATACAGCCGGTACGTATCGATGAAGTATTGATGGCATTGCCTGCCGATGTGAACAAACTCAATCCCGATTATACGGTAGCGCTCAATTTTGGCAACATGCCTTCAGAAGATGCTGCCCTCATTGTTTTTGGCAACACTGAGCTATTGTTTACTGCTGTCAGAAATATTGTGGTCAATGCCTGTAAGTATTCAGATGATCACAAGGCCATCGTAAAGCTCGATATAGAAGACCAGCAGTTTATTATTACTATTGAAGATAAAGGCATTGGCATACCCGAGCAGGAGCTGAAGTACATTTTTCAACCCTTTTATCGGGTCAACGATATGGATAATGCAGCCGGTTTTGGCCTTGGCTTATCGCTGGCACACCGCATCATAAAACTACACAAAGGGGAGATTGCTGTCGATTCCCGGCCCGCAGAAGGCACATTGTTTCGTATAACGCTCCCTACAGCCAAATTCTAATCAAATTCTAATGTCAAATTAAGCGTGGCCTAATCAGTCAGGTCCATTTTGCCATGGAAAGACCGCAACAATGAAATTGAACATTTCCCTTCTCCTGGTATGCTTTGTAATGGGGTTACTGGCCCTTAGTGGTTGCCTGTTCAAACAAAGCACCTCTTTCAGGTTGAAAAACAGGGAACTCATTTTGCAGAACGATTCGCTGATCTCGGTAAATATTGAGTTGAAGCAGGAGTTGCAAAAAGTTCATGGCGACTCATTGTCAAAGCGTAAACGTTCTACGGCCCGGTCAAAGTGATTATATGGTTAAAGGATACTCATTTTTTAATAGTTATAGAGCTCTGAGCGTATGATAAAGAAAATACTGGTGCCGACTGATTATAGTGAAGCGTCGCTCAATGCATTGGAAAGCGCCACCGTTATTGCTAACCGTAATAATTGTCGTCTGCAAATACTCCATGTAGCAGAGACTGATGGAGAATACCTGGCGCCATCACAAGCGCCTGTGCAGGATCATGCCCGGGAAATTGCTGATGCTATGGCTGGCAGCATCCTGAAAAAACATGGCATTGGTTCGGAAATTATCTTTCAAAAAGGGTTTGCAGGTCCTGCGATCGTTCAGACTGCTTTTGAAAAGAGAGCCGACCTCATCGTGATCGGCGCGCATGGTGCTTCCGGTATGCGGGAAGGGTTTATAGGATCCACAGCCTATTACGTTGCCAAATATGCCAACTGTCCGGTGCTGATCATTCCGGAAGGCAGCAAATGGCTCGACTTTAAGAATATACTTTTTCCCCAACGTACGAGCTTCGGTACTTTCAAGCGTTATGAGTTTGTAAAAGCGTTAAGCAATGGACATCCGGCCAATCTCGAAGTATTTGCCTTGTCGGTAGACAGAGATGCTTCCGAAGGTCATGCATTGGAGCTTATTGGTAAAAGGCTGAATACGGGCGCTATAAAAGCCCCAATCAACCTGTCGGTAAGGTTCAGTGAGCACAAACATATTTCCCGGGAAGTACTGGAGCGGGCCGATCGTATGCAGGCAGACCTGATCGTACTTTCTTCTGCATTAGATGTAATTAATAAACAATTCTTTATCGGGCCTTTTTGCCAGCGCATCATCCATCATGCCAGGGTTCCCGTTCTGTACGTCCGGTAGTGGCATAGTTTTTACCAGTGAATAGTGAGTTCAGGTTCCCATGATAATGCTTGCCACTGGTTGTAAACCACATAATTTTTGTATATGAACAATTTCTGGAGCCAGGTTTTTCTGGGTAATACCTTGAAAGACTGGGCAATCGCTATAAGTATTATCATTGTTACATTCATTGTATTAAGGGTAGCAAGAAAGATCGTGCTCAGTCGGCTGAAACTGTGGTCGCAACGCACCAATACCCAATTTGATGATTTCCTCATTTCCCTTATCGATCGTTTTATAATTCCCTTTTTGTATATACTCGGCGTTTATTGGGGAGTGCAATCGTTGCAATTATCGCCTAAAGCTGCAAGAGTAACGCATGTGGCTATACTCCTTGCAGGAACCTTTTTCATTGTAAGGCTCATTATTGCAGCAATCGCCTATTTGATAAATAACTACGTGGGTCATCAGAGCGACCAGGAAAGCCGCCGCAAACAGGCCCGTGGTATTATTGTACTGGTAAATGTGGTGATTTGGGTAATAGGTATTTTATTTTTGATCGACAACCTTGGCTACAACATCACTACGATCATTACAGGCCTTGGTATTGGAGGCATTGCCATTGCGTTGGCTACACAGGCTATCCTGGGCGACCTTTTCAGCTACTTCGTTATCTTCTTTGATAAACCCTTTGAAATAGGTGACTTTATTATCGTTGGTGACAAAATGGGTGCGGTGGAGTATGTGGGTATCAAGACCACGCGCTTACGTTCACTGGGTGGTGAGCAACTGGTATTTTCCAATACAGATCTTACCAATTCCAGGGTGCACAATTACAAGCGCATGGAAAAAAGAAGAGTAGTGTTTGCTTTCCGTATCAGCTATAGTACGCCAATGGATAAACTAAGCCGTATTCCCGGGATTGTAAAAAAGATTATAGAAGCACAGCCAGATGCGCAATTCGACAGAGCACACCTGCTGGCTTTTGGTGATTTCAGCTTCAATTTTGAAGTAGTGTACAATGTATTGAGCCCGGATTATAATCTTTATATGGACAGGCAGCAGGCCATCAACTTCGAAATGGTGAAAGCCTTTGAGCAAGAGTCCATCCGGTTTGCCTATCCAACGCAAAACCTTATCATCGGTAATGGTAGTCAAAACCCAACATTCATGAACGGATCTTTTGATAAGCCCTCACCGGTAAAAGCATAAATACGTATTCCTGATAACAAAATGCACATGTATGAATCACACACTAACTGAAGTTCTTGAATTACGTCAATTTGCGGAAGAAAGAATGGAGCATCATCTGCAGGCAGTGAATATCTCGGCAAAAGACGAGCGGAAGAAGAAGTTTAATGAACACCTGATCAATTACATTGCCGAGCTGAATGAGAAATGCAAAGAGATCAACGGGGAAGATTGTAACAATGGCGAAGGCCGTTTCAAATCCATGCATGCCCTCATTAATGATTTTCAAAACCGGTTTATGGCAAGGTATTAATTGCCGGTAAATAAAACGCAACATAGGTTATAATTGTATCTTAGCGGGCATATAAGAATGGCTCAAATATTAGCCCGACATGAGATTGACAAGACTGTTTACTGACTTCTTCAATAGCGAAAAAGCTGCCGGCTTGATATTAGTCGGCTGCACATTGGTTTCGCTTATAATAGCCAATACAACTGTTGGTGAACATTACATCCATTTCTGGCACAGGCAGCTTGGCTATAAGCCCATTGAGTTTTGGATTAACGATGTATTGATGGCCGTCTTTTTCCTGATGGTTGGGCTGGAGCTGGAGCGTGAATTATATATCGGCGAGCTGGCTGATATCAAAAACTCCCTGCTGCCGGTGTTTGCCGCCATTGGTGGTATGGCCGTGCCGGCATTGATCCATTTTATTTTCAATTATGGCACCCCTTCACAGCATGGTGTAGCCATCCCGATGGCCACCGATATAGCTTTCTCCCTGGGCGTACTCTCTTTGCTCGGCAATCGGGTGCCCTCTTCGCTGAAAGTGTTTCTCACAGCCCTGGCCATTATTGATGACCTCGGAGCTATTCTTGTGATCGCTTTCTTTTATTCCAAAGAACTTTCAGCCCTTTACCTGGGGCTTGCACTGGGTATTTTTGGTGTTATGCTCATTCTCAACAGGCTGCGCATGCACCGGGTGTGGATATACCTGTTGATGGGCGCAGTAATGTGGTATTTAATGTACCGCTCCGGTGTGCACGCTACCATTGCCGGTGTGCTCACTGCTTTTGCCATTCCTTTTGGTAATGGCGACGAACAATCCCCTTCTTACCACCTGCAGCACGTGTTGCATAAACCGGTAGCCTTTATCATTCTTCCCCTCTTCGCGTTGGCCAATACAGCCATTGCGATTCCTGCTTCATGGAAAGAAGACCTGGGTTCGTCCAATAGCCTGGGTGTTATGTTTGGGTTATTAATTGGTAAGCCAGCCGGTATCTTCCTGTTTGCAATCCTCAGCGTAATGCTGGGGTTGTCCAGGGTACCTTTTGGGTTAAAGAAGGTACACTTGTTGTGGACGGGCTTGCTGGCAGGCATAGGCTTTACCATGTCTATTTTTATCACCCATCTTGCTTTTGACGATGAAGCGTTGGTCGTAGGGTCGAAAATAGCCATTATAATAGGGTCGGCGCTGGCCGGCATAATGGGATTTGTGTTGCTGAAATTATCCCTGAAAAAGACAGCCAATCAAATTCCGTAGTACATTTGAATCCTAATCAATAATACCAATAGTATGGCTTTACCCAAATTCATGATAGCAGACGATCCGGTTACCGATCCGGATAATGAATACATCATTCATACGCAGGAGCCCCGTTTCATTGCGAAGTTCGTTGCGGATGACGATGAGAATGGACATATCGATATAGTGGAGGAGATCGACGATGTCTCCGGCTTCTTTCAAAAAGAAGAGTTGGCGCTCCAGGTATTGCTCGATGAGCTGGATCAGTGGTACAGGGATTACCTGGGCTGGCTCGACGAAGATGAAGACGACGAAGAAGATGACTAAATAATCAGAAGGGTAGGGGCGTGTGCAACGGTATTTCGGACAACCTTGTCAGGAAAATAAAAAGATGCGTGCCCGTACTATCCCTGCCGTTATACTTGCTATAATTCTTATAAGTGTTGCCTGCCGTAAGGACAAAGACAGCGCTACCCCCGACTGTCAGCAGTTAAAGACTGCCATTGCTGCCGATGATAAGGTGGCTGTGCGGGAGGAGATCGATGAGCTGATCAGTAAATTATCTGATCGCAAACATACCCGTGCCAACCTGGAGGCGCTGGTAGCAGCTATGAACCAGCAATGCCAGATCACAACTACTACGCTTTGCTACGTCTGCATCTATACACTGCCTGCACAATCCGAGATCGGCGTTGTTGTAAATAACAATGGCTCTACATTAACCAGGGTGCTTGATATTTCCGAGGACCAGCATGGAAATATGATTGGCGGCAATATGCATGAGTAGAAATTAGACATATAGTGCTTATCTTATTCCCGGAGTCCCTGAGCAGTCAAACTTCCGGGTTTCGTTTTTTTAGGCCTTCCTGGTTGCTTACCTTTAGCGTTCCAATCAAATCACCGTCACTGCATTATGAAGAAAATTGTTGTTCTGTTGGCACTATCGTGCTGTCTTCTTGCGCAACTTCCTGCCATTGCACAGGAAGTATTTTTCGAGAAAGGTCTTATTGCCAACCTGCCCAGCCGCTATGGCAGAGAAGCGGTGTACAGTGATGAGCTGGCATATCGCCTGTACACCGGTAAAATGAAAAAGCCGGTAGTAGGTGATTCTATTGGCGCTACGGAAAGAGGGCAGGCCATTGTATGGCAGCCTATCGAAGCGGATAGTACGCATCGCTTGCGTCCACGCGGTGGTGGAGGCAGGGGCGGAGCGCCTGCCGGTCCCGGCGTTACGCCGGGTGCCATCCGGGGCGGATTGGGCGCTGGCGGCAGCTATATTTACCTCACCTATCATTCTCCCAAAGCACAAGCAGCCCTGCTTAATATCAAAGGCAACAGTGGTGTATTCGTCAATGGTGAGCAGCATACAGGCGATCCCTATAGCATGGGCTATCTCTATATTCCCATTCAGCTCAAAAAAGGGCTCAACGAGTTTTATGTGCGTGGCGTTGCGGTAGTGGCCAGTCTCATCTTTCCGGAAAAGCCGGTATTGTTGAATACGGAAGATCCCACCTTGCCATTTGTGGTGCCCGGACTTCAGTCCGGCATATTGCGAGGGGCTGTCGTGGTGTTGAACACCAGTACAAAGGATTTGAAAGACCTGCTGATCAAAGCCACGTTGCAGGGCAAACAAGTATCTGTCAGCGTGCCGGTCATTCCTGCTATGGCTTCGCGTAAAATAGCTTTTAGTTTCGATGGTAGCGGTGTCACTGCCAAAGGCAAGTATGATTGTGCCTTGGCTTTGCTCGATAAGGGACAGCTATTGGATGAAAAGAAAGTGACCATTGAGGCCGTTACACCGGCAGAACAATACAACAGCACTTTCACCAGTGCTATCGACGGTAGTTTGCAATATTATTCCGTTACACCACAATCCACTCCCCACAACAGCAACAGCGCTTTGTTCCTGTCTGTACACGGAGCAGGAGTGGAAGCCATCAACCAAGCCCGCGCTTATAAACCCAAAGATTGGGGCACACTGGTAGCTGCTACTAACCGTCGTCCACGTGGTTTCAACTGGGAAGATTGGGGACGGTTGGATGCGCTGGAGGTGCTCGACATTGCCAAAGAAAAGTTCAAGCCTAATTCACAAAATATTTATCTCACCGGTCACTCCATGGGAGGACATGGCACCTGGTTTCTCGGTGTCACCTATCCCGATAAGTGGGCGGCCATTGCACCATGTGCAGGCTATCCAACCATGAAAGGATACGGATCAGCAGATGGACTGATTCCCGACAGCAGTAGCAATCCGCTGGAGCAACTATTGCTGCGCTCCGGTAACCAAAGTGATGTACCCAAACTGGCCACGAATTACAAAGCACATGGTGTATATATCTTCCATGGCGATGACGATAGAACCGTTTCTGTAAACTACGCACGGCAGATGCGCAAACAGTTAGGAGATTTTCATGCCGACCTCAGTTACTATGAATACCCGGGCGGCAGCCATTGGTTTGGCGATCATAGTGTGGACTGGAAGCCATTATTCGATTTCTTCCAGTGGCATCACCGCCTGCCCGATACCAGTGTCAATACGATTGATTTCAGTACTGCTTCTCCAGGTATCTCTGCTTCCTTCCGCTGGGCCACTATCCTGCAACAAACACATCCGCTGCAATACAGCCGTATACAATTACGCAGAGACAGAGCAGCCCATAGTATCAGTGGTACTACCAGTAACATCCACTTACTGAAGTTTAATCTCGGCGACTTTGCTGCCGGTACAGCTATCAATATTTCACTCGATGGCGCCACTGCTATCAGCTATACCACAGTGAGTGGGCAGGATAGCCTGGTGTTGCGGAAAGAAGGCGCTCAATGGATCATTGTTCAACATCCCGGTGCACGGCAGAAGGGGCCACATCGTTATGGCACCTTCAAAGACGCGTTTCAACACAATATGGTGTTGGTATACGGGACAATCGGTACGGCAGCAGAAAACAGCTGGAGCCGAAGCAAAGCGCTCTTTGATGCAGAAACATGGTACTATCGTGGCAATGGCGCAGTAGATGTAATAAGCGATAAAGAGTACACTCCTCAAAAATATAAAGACCGTGGCGTGATCCTCTACGGCAATAGATCTACCAACAGCACCTGGAATACATTGCTCAGTGATTGCCCAATACAGGTGGAGCGCAACTCGATCACTGCCGGCGGCAAAGCATGGAATGGCGATGAGTTGGGCGCTTACATTGTGTGGCCCATCAGGAATTCCCTAACTGCTTCTGTGGCAGCACTCACAGGCAGCGGCCTCAAAGGTATGCAGGCTGCATCGGCCAATCAGTACTATGCAGGCGCCAGCGGTTTTCCCGATTTTATGATCTTTGGCCTGGACATGCTGCATAACGGTGCAGGCGCCCTCAAAATGGCCGGCTTTTATGATAACAACTGGCAGCTGGCCCAACAGCAAATGGAGCTACGGGAATGAGGATCGCCGGAAATCCACAGCATGTTGATATCTGTTTGCGGCATAAAAGCCGCAATAGGGTTCTTTATATCTACCTTTGGCGGCTAACGATTGTTAGTTGTCAAGTAACTGCTTATGATTGCCCAACTGAAAGAATTTATCAGGTCACTGCTGGAGCAGATTGGCTTTGCTTCTACCACGCTCAATAATATAGTACTTTTTGTTACAGTATTGGGATTCGCTGTGAGCGGGCTCCTGTTCTTGTATCGGATGCTGAAGAAGGCCATGCTGTTGCGCAACCAGCGTTTGCTGAACCGGGACTTGGCCTATAGTAACTTTTCGGCAGAAGACGTTGACCGCGCTACGCGGTATTATATTCCCACTTACTTCCAGAATGTCTCTCCTTCGGAAGACCATGAACCGGGCAGGCGATATATCGCTGCAGCTAAGAGCAAGCTGGTGCCGCTGTTCATGAAAAAGGTCTTTGTCAATAACCCGGGACATAAGTTCTATATCATCATGGCTGATACCGGAATGGGGAAGACGACGTTCATGATCAATCTATACCTCGCCTATAAGAATAAGATGACTTTCTTTTTCTCCAAACCTAAAAGCCAGATCCGTTTATACCCCCTCGGATGGAAAGATGCATTGAAGAAGATAGAAGCCATTGCCGATAAGGAACAAGTGATCCTGTTGCTGGATGCTTTTGATGAAGATGTGGATGCTATTAAAGACTATAAAAACCGGCTCAATGAGATACTAGCTGCCGCTTCTTCTTTCAGGCAGGTCATCATCACTTGCCGCACACAGTTTTTCCCTTCCCAGGCAGAAGAGCCGCATGAAACAGGATATTTCTCCTATGGCTCTGTGAATCAGGCCCACAAATTCCAGAAGCTGTATATCTCTCCTTTTTCAGACAGAGATGTGGAGAAGTACATCAACAGGCGATATGGCTGGTTTGAGTTTGCCAATAAAAAGGCTGCCATGACCATTGCCCGTAAAAGCCCGGATCTGGTGATCAGGCCTATGTTGTTGTATTTCATAGATGACCTGGTAAGCACCCAGGGATTTAATTACACTTTTGAGATATACGAGGTACTGATTGAGAAATGGATATTCAGAGAATATAACAAGCCCAGCAACCGGGCAAAGTTTGAAAGCTATGAACCTTACAAACGCATACTGTACGCTTTCTCTCATGCATTGGCCATCGACCTGTATAAAAAAAGAGAGGAGCGTGGTGGGTATTATGCTCCTGAATTAAAGAAAATGGAATTTGTAGACTTCATTTCGGGTGTAAAAAAAGTAATGAACATAAATACATCAGGAGCACAGGGTATTACGATAAAAGTATCTGATGTGGAGATTCAACTATTCCATGACGAAGAGAAAACCTGTAAATCATTGTTGAACCGGGATATTGAAGGGAAATATAAATTTTCGCATCGTTCTATTATGGAGTATTTTCTGGCTATAGAACTATTGACCAATTATAACTTTTACCAGAGCTTTGACTTTTCGGGCATGAGTGCTGCAGAAAAATTCCTGAAGGAAATGATGATTGTGGAACTGCGAAAGAAACGAGGAGACTTCTCACTGAGAAATAAACCCGACCCACTCGCAACTATTTCTCACGAGAAAATCGAAGAGGTACGGTCTTTAAGGATATTGGAGTTGGGGATATTTAATCCGTTATTGTTAGCACAATTCAAACAGCTAAAGTATCTCGCTGTTGCAGGTTGTGCAGGTTTACAGTTTATATATCCTTTTTACGCAACCATATTGCTTCGACATACTAGAGTTGGTGATTGGAGAATTAAAAGATATTTAACTCTTTCAAAATATCCCAATCTGGAGGGGAAAATCAAGCTATTGGAAGAACTACCTGTAAATAGTATGATCAATGCATTGAGGTGTTATCCTCAAATGAACCCCTGGCTAAATCGTCTGCAAATACTAAATAAGGCCAATGATCCTATTGCAATGATGCATGTTGAAGCTTTGGATCTCGAATTCCTTATCGATCAACTACCTGATGCGCTGGTGGTCCAATACCATAAGTTTGGTATGCTTGTGGCGCGCGCGTCGAGAGTCTCTGTTCCTGAATGGCAAAGCGAGGATGCGAATAATGAATTTATAATGCAACGGTCATTCTTCTTTGAGCGGCTGAAGCCATGCATTGCTTTTTATGAATCCATGCGAATCCTTCAGGAGCGACTGCCCAATTGCAAGATCATTTTTTAGTACTGTTTTTCCGGCAAAACAGTAGTTTTGTCGGTATGACCAACCTGCAAACCCGGCAACTGCTAATTGCCTGCTTTTCAATAATAACCTTATTGTTCTCCGGCACACTTGGTGCTCAACAAAGTATTCATCCACAATCAGCCACCTACCAATGGCCCACCGATCCGTTGGTGCGGACCAAGCTCGACAAATGGCAGGACCAGAAGTTTGGTATGATCATCCACTGGGGTTTGTATGCAGTGCCGGGCATCATTGAGTCCTGGGCGCTCTGCTCTGAGGATTGGATCGATCGCGACAGCAATGTGGCGTATGATGATTTCAAGAAGTGGTACTGGGGTCTGAAGAAAGATTTCAATCCAGTCCACTTCAATCCCGATCAGTGGGCGGCTGCCGGTAAGGAGGCAGGTATGCGCTACCTTGTATTCACGACCAAGCATCACGACGGATTTTGTATGTTCGATACCAAACAAACCGATTTTAAAATATCCAATGGGCCTTTTGCCGGTAATCCCAAAGCCGATGTCGCTAAGTATGTGTTTGATGCTTTCCGCAAAGAAGGGTTCATGATCGGCGCTTATTTCTCCAAACCTGATTGGCATACAGAATACTATTGGTGGCCTAAATATGCTACTGCCAATCGAAACAACAACTACGATATCCGCAGGTTTCCCTGGCGCTGGAATAAGTACAAAGAGTTTACCTATAACCAGATCAGCGAGCTCATGAACAATTACGGTGCTATGGACATTTTGTGGCTCGATGGAGGCTGGGTACGTCCGCGTGAGACTGTCAATGCCGAAGTGCTTTCCTGGGGAGCGCCCATCCCTGAATGGAGCCAGGATATCGATATGCCTAAAATAGCAGCAATGGCCAGGAGCAGTCAACCCGGCCTGCTGGTAGTAGATCGTACAGTTCACGGGCTTTACGAAAACTACCAAACGCCGGAGCAGCGCATACCGAAAGAGCAATTGGCCTATCCGTGGGAGAGCTGCATGACCTTAGCCAACAACTGGGGCTTTGTCCCCAACGATAATTTTAAAACGCCTGCTAAAGTCATTCACTCGCTGATAGAAATAGTTTCCAAAGGGGGCAGTCTGCTATTGGGTATTGGCCCCAAGGCGGATGGTACATTGCCTGTCGAAGCAACGGAGCGACTGGCTGCTATTGGTCAATGGATGAAAGTGAATGGCGAAGCCATTTACAACACCCGTACGGTGGCCAACTACCAGCAAGGTAATACCTGGTTTGTGCGTAGTAAAGATTCCGTAACCTTTTATGCACTGACCTGTATTAAGGAAGGAGAAACGTTGCCCACGATAGTAGAATGGAAAGGCAACCTGCCAAAGAAAGGAACAAAGATGAAGCTGCTGCAGACAGGACAAACCGTTAAATGGGTAGTTGAAGGAGAAGCAGTAAAAGTAACACTCCCTGCCGCACTATTAAAAACAAACACTTATTATCCGGTATTGGCTTTTGCCTATACACCGGCATCATGATCTCCGAAGCAAGCGTACTCACAACTGACCACTCACCACTTACAAAATATAATATGCGTCCTGGATTCTTATACTTGTTCTTACTTTTCTTAGCCATTAATGCTAATGCCCAGGATCGCTATGAGCTGAATTCCGGATGGCAATATGCGCCGATAGCTTCAGTAAAAGAATCGGGCACAGTGTTATCTGCCACCTCGTATGCCTTGACCGGTTGGAAACCAGCTATCGTGCCAGGCACAGTGCTCACCACGATGCTGCACCACAAGCAAGTGCCTGATCCATTTTATGGCATGAACAACGAGCGCATTCCGGATATTTATAATACAGGCGCTGAATACTACACCTGGTGGTTTGCAAAAGACTTTAAAGAAGCCTATCCAACTGCAGGCGGGCAGGTATGGCTGCAGTTCCGTGGTGTGAACTATGGCTGCGACGTATTCCTCAATGGCCACAAGCTCAACGAGACTACACATAAAAGTATGTTCCTGCGGCAGTCGTATAACATCACGCAGTACCTCAACAAGAGTGGTAATAACCGGCTGGCAGTGATTGTGTATCCACCCGATCCGGTAGGCAATCCCAATGGTGGACAAGGTGGTGATGGCCGCATTGCCAAAAATGTATCGCACCAATATGTGGCAGGGTGGGATTGGATACAGCCTATCCGCGATCGCAACACCGGCATATGGGATAAAGTGTACATCGAAAGAACAGGCAGTGTGAACCTGAAGAATGCGCATGTTATTACGTTGGTGCCAGGCGTTAGGCAGTCCCTCATGGGAACTCCACAGGAGCCTGCCACCATAAAAATGACAGCTGAACTGGAAAATGCCACTGGAAAAAAAGTACGAGGTGTACTGCAATATAAACTGGACGGTCGGCTCATTAAGAAAGCTGTAGTCCTTCCTGCCAATAGCACTACAGTGGTTGCTTTACCTGATGTAATACTTAAGAATCCTCGCCTGTGGTGGCCGAATGGCTATGGCTTTGCAGAGCTGTATAAAACTGAATTGCAATTTGTAGAAAATGGAAAGATTACCGATAAGGAAGCATTGACTTTTGGTGTACGTGAAATACAGCGCACCTGGAATACAACCACCCTCAGTAGTCAGTTCCACGTCAACGGACAAAAGATATTCATCAGGGGCGGCAACTGGATCATTTCCGATGCTATGCTGCGCTTTACAGAGGAAAGGTATAATGCAGAGGTGAGTAATCATGCATCCATGAATCTCAACCTCATCCGGATATGGGGAGGCGCCTTGCTGGAGCGGCCTGAGTTTTATGAAGCCTGCGATAAATATGGTATGCTGGTGTTTCAGGACTTCTGGATGTCGGGCGATTGCAATGGTCGCTGGGTAGACCCTAAAAAAGCAGAAGACCAGCAAACCCGGCGCAAGTATCCCGACGATCACGACCTCTTCCTACGCTCGGTGGCAGATGGCATCAAGCTCATTCGTAATCATCCTTCATTGGCCATTTGGTGTGGTGGTAATGAAATAACACCGCCGGATGATATCCTGGCCGCCATGCGAGATTCTTTATTGCCACAACTGGATGGCACACGCGTGTTCTTCGACTACTCCAACTCCGACAGCATGTCGATGAATATATTGAAAGGTGGCGGTGATGGACCTTATAATATACAACCCACCGATACCTTCTGGAAGTTCCGCACATATCCTTTCAATTCGGAAGTGGGCTCGGTTGGAACAGGTGATTACGAATCGTTGAAGCGTTTTATCCCGGCTGAGAATATGATACCTCCCGTATATATACCAGCAGCAGCCGGTGAAAGACGTGGCAGGGAAAAAGTGGACTCTGTGTGGGAGTACCACAAATACATTGGCTACAGCGATTATATCAACCGCTACGGGCCTGTAAAAGATGCAAAGGACTTTGGGCTCAAGGCGCAATTGGTGAATTATGATCAGTACCGCTCCCTGATGGAGGGTTTTACTGCACATATGTGGGATTGGTATACAGGTGTCATCATCTGGAAAACGCAAAACCCCTGGACTGCTCTGCGCGGCCAGATGTATGATTATTACCTCGACCCCAATGCGTGTCTGTATGGGCTGAATAAAGGAGGGGAGCCGATACATGTTATGTACAACCCGGTAGAAGGTACCGTGATGACGGTGAATAATAATTTTGCACCCATTACCGACACCCTTCGGATAGAAGTATTCGATATGGATGGGAAAGTGACATCCCTGGGCAAAGAGAGGGTGACACTCAGTGCTTCGGGTGCGAATACATTTATGCGTATAAAAGATACAGTAGATAAGTTGCGGGCGGAGAAAGGACTCTTTCTTTCATTATCATTTGGGAGTGGCAAAGTTCCATCCAGCCACAATATTTACTGGTTGCCAGATGCCAGCGGACAATATTCCGGTCTACAGCAATTGAAACCTGCTGAACTTTCTCTTAAAATAACTCCACGAGAGCTTGGTTGGATGCTGCTGGAATTTAGTAATACAGGCGATCAGATTGCCTTCTTCAATCGGGTTAGCCTGGTGCACCCGCAAACAAAAGAACGCATATTGCCTGCTTTTTACAATAACAATTATATTACAGTATTGCCTCATGGAAAAGTATATGTCGTTGTTGAATGGAACGATGTGGCGATCAAGCCATTGATCAATGTAGAAGGTTGGAACGTAGCCAGTAAAACATATCCTGCCCAATAAGTGTTATATATCCTGCAGCCGGGGTGTGCAGATGGATAACAATACTTAACTGTTCAATATGAAAGACATAGAATCAAGGGAGGATATAGAACTTTTGGTGAATGAGTTTTATAAGAAGGTAGTTCCCGATCAATTGATCGGCCATTTCTTTACCCGTGTTGTACATTTCACCTGGGAAGAGCATATTCCCATCATGATTTCTTTCTGGGACACTGTTTTGTTTGCCAAACTATCGTACAAAGGCAATCCAATGGTCAAGCACATCGAGCTGGATGCTTTATATCCGCTGGACCCATTACATTTCGACCGGTGGTTATACCTGTGGCAGGAAACGGTACATCAATTATTTGCCGGCGATAAAGCCAACGAAGCCATAGATCGTGCACACTCCATCGCTAAGATCATCAAGGTTAAAGTAGCTGCCCGCCGGACGCAGTAATACACACTCTCTCTTGTCAACGCCCTTTGTGTTTCTCTATAAACTTCCTGGTGGCTTCCGGATAATTACTGATGAAGTGCGTCCTGACCAGGTTGGGGTCGGCTTCCGTCTTATCTTCCTTCTTCATGGTAATGGCCCGTGAGGGCAGGGCAGGCATGTGGCAATCGATACAGTTATTGTTGATCGCATTGGCTGAGACCTGCGTAGCAAAACTATGCTTTACGCTACTGTGACAGCTGGCGCAGCGTTGAGAAAATACAGCCATGTTCTCTCTTTCCTGCACATGACTATTGTGGCAGGAAGTACAGGTTAAAGAATTACTCTTGATATAACATTTGCTTCCACTGAGCAGCTGGTATTGATTGCCGTGCACGTCCAGCTGGCTTACATCACGACCTGTACTGATGGGGGAGGAGAAGTATTGAGTCAAAGAATCGCCGGGCTTGAAATAGAAGATGGAGTTTTTAGTAGTATGGCCACCTGAGTGACATTGCGCGCAGAGCGCTGTTTGTTGCTGACGGTTGAGTTGTTTGTAAAGAGCAATATGCTGCGGTTTCTTTTCTTCCGGATGGCTGGTATGGAAACTGACGTGTTCTGCTGCAGGACCATGGCAGCGTTCACAATCCATACCGTAAATGACCTTCGTTTTATCGAAATAATCTACCATGCGGTTGCCTTCCTGCTGCGTGCCTTTGCGCTCGATGTAAGAACCATGGCATTCAAAGCAGCCTATATTGATAAGCCGGTCGAACCGTACTTTGTCGGCAGGGTAGCTGGGACTGTTGACCCAGTTATTTGCCCACACAGAATAGGATACGGGCAACTGGAATACGTTGTCATCATACCAGTATAAATAAGTTTGAGCTTTCCTGCCTGATCCTACTACCACGCCAAACGGGAACGCCTGTTTTTCCTGCTCATCCATGTACGCTACCTGGAATAATCCATTGCTTCTTTGCTCCATGGCCACTTTCACGTTGGACCGGTAGTGGAATGCATTTTTGCCGGGTTCAAAACTGCCTTTGATGGCTGCGATCGAAGGGAAGGCTGAAGTATTACGGTGGGCGGTGGCGAGATAACTGGTGTGGATATCCTTATGGCAGTTACTACAGGCTGCAGCGCCTATGTAGCCCGCACCACGCACATCGGCTGCGGCCAACGTTTCAGGTCCGGCTGTTTCATCAGGTGTACCCACGCATTGCGACAGGGCAATGATCAGTACAACGATGACGGCTGTTATGGCAAGTTTAGATGTTGACACGGATTGCACAAATTAAATAAACCCCTTGTAAAAACAAGGGGTTCCAAAACTAACTGCTATATGAGGAAATTTGTCAGTTTTGCAGATTGCTTATGACGATTTATTTATAGTCACCATTCTGAGTCAGGTTGGGGTTCTTGTCGAGCTCAACCTGAGGAATGGGGAACAGTGCGCGTGTTTTGCCATCCAGTTTCGGACGGTGGTTGAACCAGATCTTGCGGCTGTACACACCAAAGCGGATCAGCTGTGTACGGCGCTGGCCTTCTGCTGCCAGTTCCCAGCCCAGTTCGTCCAGGATACGGCCAAAAGGAATATCAGCACCACCCTGAAGATCGGAAATAGAACCATCCACGTTCTGCCAGCCATATTTGTAAACGCTGCCCAGTTGTAATTGAGCACCGGTTACGGTAGCTTTTGCAGGCGTGGCGAGGAAGGCACGCTTTCTTACATTGGTTACGATCACAGCAGCCTCATCGGGTTTGCCGTTACGCGCCAATGCTTCAGCTTTTGCCAACATGATACCAGCCAAGCGGAAGACAGGATAGTCTACACTTAAACCCTGACGGGCGCCAACCTTGATCTCATATTTACCGATGCGGAAACCTTCAAAGAAGCCGGTATTCTCGATGCTGGGTACGGGCCTTGTATAGGTAAGTACCAATTCGCCGGTGGCAGCATTGTACTGAGGGCCTTGCAGCCAGGTATCTTTAAAACGCGTATCATCGGCATCATAGGTGTCGAGGAATTGAGGTACTACACAGTTGCCACCCCAGGGTTGCGCCAGCATTTGCAGCGCATTGCGGTGTGCTGTTGCCAGCGTCTTCATGTGGATAGAGTTTTGCGTAGCAAAGATCTCATCATAAGGTACTGCGAATATCAACTCTTTGGAAGTGTTGTTAGCTGTAAGGAAGTTTGTCTTGTAAGCAGCTTCCAGTACATACGGACCTTTAGTGATGATCTCATCACACTGGTCGATACATTTCTGCCATTGAGCAGTACCGGTATACACTTCGGCATTGAGGTATACATTCGCCAGGGTAGCTCTTGCTGCCCATTTGTTCATGCGGCCATAAGTGGTGTTGTCATTCTTTTCGCTCAACAGGGGAATGGTCTCCAGCAATTCCTTTTCTACGAAATCATATACCTGTTTGCGGGTGCTTTGCTTAGGTAGTGTTGCATCCTTGAAGTCAACCACCAATGGCACATTGCCATGGTTGTCGAGCAGCATAGAGTAGTAGAATGCACGGGCGGCTCTCAGTTCCGCGATCAACTCTGCTTTGCCGGTGGTAACGGGAATGGAACCTTCGTCGATCTGTGAGAGGATCCTGTTCACGTTATTAACACCACGGTAGTTTTCGTTCCAGGAGTTGCGGGGTTGCCATTCAGTAGGCGTCCATTCGTGCCTGTGCATACGTTGATAAGTGCCGGCATCGTACCAGCCATTAGGACGTACAGGCGTTACGATGATGTCTGCAGACTCTTCCTGCAGGTCAAAGTTTCCCTGCCATCCCACCATTACTGTACGTAAAGGGGTATAAGCTGTACCGATAATGGATGCAATGTCTTTTTCTGTAGGATTAAAGGATGTTTCCAACACCTGGTCATACACCTCTTCATCCAGCTTCGTACAGGAACCCAGCATAATGGATACACCCAGTGCCAGGTATATGGAGGAATAAATTTTGCTCTTTTTCATATAGTGAGTTGTTATGCTTGTTTAGAAGTTCATGTTTACACCAAAAGTGAACGTACGCATTGTGGGATACTTGTCCCTTGAGTCGTTACCCGGATCAAGGCCCAGACGGCTTGTTTCAGGGTCGATACCTTTGTAACCGGTGATGATAGCCAGGTTCAATGCAGAAGCGTATACACGCATGCTCCTGATGTATTTGTTACCAAGTTTGTTGAAGTTGTAACCCAGTGTGATGTTGTCGATCTTCCAGTGATCACCATTCTCGATATAGTGTGATACATAGGCGAGGGGCGATGTCAATCTTGCTTTGCCATATACTTTATCCATGGCACTCTCCAGCATGTTGTACTCTTTCACTGTAGGGTTCTCGTAATACATGCGCTGGAAGTTGAGGATCTGGTAACCAAACTGACCACGCATACCTACTGTCAGGTCCAATTGCTTGTAAGAAGCAAAGAGGTTTACGCCTGCTGTATGTTTAGGTACACCGTTGCCGAGGATCTTGCGGTCTTCTGCTTTAGCTTGCGCGAGTGGCTTGGGTTTGCCATCTGCACCCTCGATGATCCATTTACCAGTCTCGTCGATGTCGATGGATTTATAACCAAAGAAGTTGCCGATGGGCTGACCAACCTGCACGCGGTGCGTGATGATCTGGATTGGTTCGCCGGTATGACCTGCATCGAAGAAGTCATTGGCCAGTTTGAACTTCGGATCGGAAGAGATAGAAGTCAGTGTATTCTTGTTGGTAGAGTAAGTGATATTGGTACGGAATTGGAAATCCCGCTGCCTTACTACATCAAAGTTCAGTAACACCTCAAAACCTTCATTCTTCATTTCACCTGCATTCGCAGTAGTAGAACCATTCAAATTTGGTGGCACAGGAACAGGGAAGTTATAGAGCATGTCGGTAGTGCGACGCTGGTAGTAGTCGATGCTACCGCTGATGCGGCTGTTCACGATGGCGAAGTCCAGGCCTACGTTGTACTCCGTTTTCTTTTCCCAGCGAAGATCGGGGTTGGGGTTACGTACGGGTTCGATAGGCTGGATCCAGTTGCCGTTATACAGGAAGCGGTTGGTGCTGTTGTAGTTCATGGCGATCAGCGACATGTACGCGTCGCCAGGTACTGTACCTGTAACACCTATACCTGCTCTGAATTTCAACTCATTGATGAAATTGATCGTGCTCATGAAGTCTTCGCGGTTAATTCTCCAACCCACAGACACGGCAGGGAAATTACCCCATTTGTAGTTGGCGCCGAACTTGGAAGAACCTTCATGACGTAAGCTCGCCATCAACATATACTTTTCATCAAACACATAGTTGATACGGCCAAAGAAACCGATCAGCTTGAAGTTGTTCTTATAGCTGCTCATACCTACCGAGTTGTTCTGCAGCAACAGGGCATCGCCCGATTGCAGCCTGTTGTAAGTATACAGATCAGAAGGGAAGTTCGAGTTGTTGGCGCTGAAACCCTCATTGGTTACACCCTGCCAGCTATAACCACCCATCAAAGTAACTTTATGGAGGTCGAAGTTTTTGGTGTAATCACTGGTCAACTCCACCAGGTTATCACGCTTATAATCGGTACCCCTGGAGGCATAACCGGTTCTGCGTTGTGCGTCGGAAGCCCGGTGGTTGTTATTTTCTGAATAACCCCTGAGCTGGCTTTCTTTTACAGATGATAGCAACAGCTTGATGTTCAGGTTGCGGATAGGGGTGAAGACAACATTGGCGCTATACCTCATTTCATTCACTACAGCATCGCCATCCACTTCCACGATGGGGCGCAGCGGGTTGTCGTAGTTGTAGCCGTTGGGATCTTCTTTCCATTTGCCCAGGTAGTCATAAACACTATCTGTGGGGTTACGGATCAGGGCCTGGCGGTAAATGTATTGGTAGTTGGGCGCATCGAAGTAGTTGCGGTTGCGGCCAATCACGTTCAGGTTCACTTTCAACTTGTTGTCAAACATGGAGTGGTTCACATCTACACGGCCGAGCAATTGTTCATTTTCTGAACGCTTGAAGAAGCCTTGCCACTGTCTTACGTTCAGCGAGGCTACGTAGTTGGTTTGTCCATTGCCACCCTGAAAAGTAAGGTTATGCTGATGGCTCAAAGGTTTGCGGCTGATCTCACCCAACCAGTCGGTAGATGTTCCTTTGTCGAAGTTGGCAGGGAAGATGCCTTCCTGGATACCTCTGCGGTAACCCGCTGCATCCAGGAAATTCATTTGACGGGCAATAGTCTGGATGTTCACTTGGCCTTCGTAAACGATCGTAGCGGCACGGTTGCCTTTTTTACGGGTAGTGATCAACACCACACCATTGGTACCCCGTGTACCATAGATCGCAGCTGCAGAACCATCTTTCAATACATCGATTGATTCGATATCATCCGGTGCTACTGTGTTGAGTGCACCTGGGATACCGTCGATCAACACCAGTGGTTGTGTAGATGACATGATGGTACTGTTACCACGTAATGATATCTGTGTAGTAGCGTTCGGGTCGCCGCTGGCTGTAACAACAGCTAAGCCCGCTACTTTACCTTGTATCAACTGGCCGGCATCGCGGGCAAAACCTTTGGTAAAATCTTCTGATTTCACACTGGCTACGGCGCTGGTAACTTCTGTTTTCTTCTGCTTGCCATAACCTACTACCACCACCTCGTCGAGGTCGGCAGAGCGGGTTTGCAGGGTGATGTCAATGGTTGTTTGTGCACCCACCTTTACTTCCTGGGGAGCATAACCAGTGGCAGAGAATACAAGAATACTTTCAGCGTCGGTAACTTCGATGGAGAATCGTCCACTGCCATCAGTAGACGTACCTTTTTGGGAATCTTTTACCTGAACGGAAATGCCTGGTATTGGATTTCCTTTGGCATCTTTAACCACACCTGTAACTGTGATCGCCAGCGTAGCTTTTTTGTGATAAGGAAGGTCTGGAGCAAAAGCGTTGACAGCGACAGGCGAGCAGCATAGGCAGGAGACTATGCTTGCACCTGCAAGGAGCTTGATCATAAGCAATGTGATTTGTTTTGTTTATGTGTTTATATACAATCGTTCGCTTACTATAGTAAGTGATGTGTGCTGTTAATTTGTGTTTATGTGTCGGGTACTAAACTTGGTTTTGTGCTTCGGATGATATATGGCAATAAAATACCCCGCCGTCTTATACAGCCTTTCTTATAGAATAATACATAGACTAAGGATATAACGAAAATATCACGTTAGTTTAAAAAAGCGTTTATGCCGATTGACAAGCTCTTGTCATATATTAACAATAA
The DNA here is from genome assembly GCF_059502485.1 of Paraflavitalea sp. Classification (NCBI taxonomy): domain Bacteria; kingdom Pseudomonadati; phylum Bacteroidota; class Chitinophagia; order Chitinophagales; family Chitinophagaceae; genus Paraflavitalea; species Paraflavitalea sp. The sequence goes on along the minus strand of NZ_JCACET010000011.1, from coordinate 534,352 downwards.
CTGTTAACACGACAATTATTGTTTTCCCTCTGTACGCACATAAAAAGTGTTATCAAATATTGACCTTGCTAAAACGTGATAGTTTTTTAACTATACCGCCAAAAGCCCGCCTTTTTTCGATATATTTAGCAATACGGTTGTTTTACTAATCTTATTCTAATGCGCCCACTTGCTTTTTTGCTGCCATTTTTCCTATTGCTGTTTGTTGTTGCGCCTGCGCAACAGCTTTCTGTTAATCCTGCACTGCTCAAAGATCACTGGCCTGCCAGCTGGATCACCTGTCCCGATGTTCCGCTACGGGGATATGGTATTTATCATTTCCGGAAGACATTTTCGCTGCCGCAGAAACCTGCACAGTTCATAGTACATGTAACCGCTGATAACCGGTATCGCCTGTTCGTAAACGGTACACCTGTATGTAATGGCCCGGCAAGGGGCGATCTGTACAACTGGTATTTTGAAACGGTTGACATAGCATCCTATCTGAAAGATGGGGCCAATAGCATCGCGGCGTTGGTATGGAATATGGGTGAGGAGGCTGCCGTAGCGCAGATCTCCAACCAAACGGCCTTCGTGTTGCAGGGAAACAGCGATCAGGAGAAGTTGGTCAATACCAATAACTCATGGAAGGTTTGGCAGAACAAAGCTTACCATCCCTGTTCACAGGATAATGGCGCCCGTCTGCGTACATACATGGTGATAGGGCCTGGTGATAGTGTACAGGCTACATTATATCCCTGGCAATGGGAGCAAACAAACTATAACGATGAACAATGGGTGCCTGCCCGCAGGCTTACTTCGCCTGCATTGATGGGTTATGGCACAGATAATATGTGGACGTTGGCTCCCCGGAATATTCCGCTCATGGAAGAAACGCAGCAACGCATCAACAGTGTCCGCCGCGCCAATGGGATACAGGTGCCCAATGGTTTTCTGCAGGGTAAACAAGGGCTAACGATCCCGGCAAACACAACAGTAAGCATATTGCTCGATCAGACTTTTAATACGGTCGCGTACCCTGAGCTGTTATTGAGTGAGGGCAAGGGAGCATCTGTTAAACTGACCTATGCAGAAGCGTTGTTTGGCAAGCAGGGGAAAGGTAATCGTAATGAGATTGATGGCAAGCAGATCGCAGGTAATTATGATGTGTTTGTAACAGACGGGGGCAGCAAAAGATTGTTCCGTTCCCTGTGGCTGAGGACCTGGCGCTACGTACAGCTGGATATTACCACCAAAGAACAACCGCTGATCATCGACGACCTGTATGGTATGTATACGGGTTACCCTTTTGAGCCAAAGGCTGTATTTACGAGTAATGATGCTTCATTGCAGGACATCTGGAATGTAGGCTGGCGTACAGCGCGTTTGTGTGCAGGTGAAACTTACTACGATTGTCCCTACTATGAGCAGTTGCAATATGAAGGCGACACGCGTATTCAGTCGCTCATATCCTTGTACGTTACCGGCGATGACCGGCTCATGCGCAAAGCCCTGCTGGACTTTTATTATTCCCGCGTACCGGAAGGGTTGACGCAAGGTCGATATCCAAGCAACCGCCTGCAGGTGATACCAACATTTTCCTTGTTTTGGGTGTCGATGGTGTATGACTATTTCATGCACCGTCGTGATGAGCAATTTGTACAGCAGTTCCTTACCGCTGCCGAAGGGGTATTGAACTGGTATGAACAACATATCGATTCGTCCCGTCAGATGTTGGGGCCTATGAAGTGGTGGAACTTCACCGACTGGAACAGGGCATTTCCCAATGGCGTACCTGATGGAGCCACTAATGGCAACTCTTCCGTGATCACCTTGCAATATGTATATACTTTACAGCAGGCGGCTGAACTGTTCAGCTACTTTAAGAAGCTGCCACAAGCTGAGCGTTACCGCAAAATTGCCGCCAACTTAAGCAAGGGCGCTTACCAGGCTTGCTTCGATGCCGGTAAAAGTGTAATGGCCAACACGCCTGCCCGTAACACCTTTAGCCAACATGCCAGCATCATGGGCGTACTTACGGGCGCTGTGCCTGTAGCGCAGCGGCAAGCGGTGATGCGCAAGGTGTTGTATGATACAACATTGAGCCAGGCCACTTTTTATTATCGCTTCTATCTTACGCTGGCACTCAAGAAAGCGGAGATGGGACAGCTTTATTATTCTCAGCTTACACCCTGGCGTGATATGTTGAAGAATGGACTTACCACTTTTGCAGAGAACCCTGATCCTACGCGATCCGATTGTCATGCCTGGAGCGCGAGTCCCAATTATGATTTCCTCGCTACCATCTGTGGCATTACACCGGCGGCGCCCGGTTTTCGGAAAGTGCAGGTAAAGCCACAGTTGGGCGAGCTGCAACAAGCCACAGGTAAAATGCCACATCCTGATGGAGAGATAGTGGTAAGCCTGGAAAAGAAAGGTGCACAGGGTGTTCAGGCTGAAATAACGCTTCCTGCCACCGTAACAGGCTCCTTTATCTGGAATGGCAAATCTTTCCCGCTGAAAGGCGGCCACCAGGTTATCCGGTTGTAAACAGTGATCAATCCGCTATCGAAGCAAACGTTCAGCCGCTGTTAAAAACGATCAACTTCCAAATAGAACGACGAGTTGCATATGTTGACTTCATCGTTCAATGAAGAAGCTTGTCGTTCTTTCATTCACTTGTATTTCTCCCATATTTATTTTGTGTCGTTAAACATGTTCATGCAATCTTACCATGATAAGGGACAACGATACTGATCTGCTACACCTGTTTCATTTGCTGCAGGCAAAAGAGCCTGTGCTCTTGCGAAAGCTGTTGAGCTCTTGTGCTGCGTTGGTGTTAAAAGATGATGATGCAGTAGCTCCATCTTGTCAACCGGGTAAAGAAAGATTCCTGGTGAAGACGGGCCGTTGCCTCACTTCTGTGCCTGTCAATCAGGTGGCTTATTTCTACTGTGAAGACAAAACAATATACCTCAAAACAAAGGACGATAAAAGTCATATCCTTCGATCAAGCATGGAAGAGCTTGCGCAAACTATTTCTGCTCACGACTTCTTTCGCATCAACCGGCAGATCATTGTAAGCCGGCATTCCATCAAAAAAATGATGATCTGGTTTAATGGCACACTGCGGGTCGATCTTATGCCCGGCGATCATTGTAATATTATTATCAGCAAACTGAAGGCTCCGCTGTTTAAACAGTGGATGGGGGAGTAGGCTTGCAATAATAGTCGTAAAAAAACGTTGCAGTACCTGGTATATTCTTTTTTTGTCAGGCATTAAACCTTTTATCCAATATTCTGTCTGATCTACCAAACAATACCTTATATGAAAATGACACGTCTGATGCCGGGGTTGTTGATCTGCCTCAGCATGAATGGTTTAACTGCGCAAGCGCAGGACCGTACAGCGTCTGACTCTACTGGTCTCCCGGGCGACAACTTCAGCCTGCAGGGAGCGCTCGAACTCTTTAAAAGAGCAGGCTCTCCGGAAGAATTTGAAAAATTACTCAATACAGAAGCCGAAAAGGTAAATAACCTTGACCTCAATGACGATGGCAACATCGATTACATACGTGTGATCAATAAGAAAGAGAATGATGTGCAGGTGTTCGTATTGCAGGCGCTTATATCGGATAAAGAAAGCCAGGATATTGCGGTGATCGAACTGGAAAAGACAGGTAAAGACAATGCTGTTATCCAGATCACCGGTGATGAAGATATTTATGGCGAAGAGACTATAATAGAACCAGGCGGCGAAGACCATGCTTACAATGAATACAGCTCATCACTCGCCAGTGGCCCCAATATGGAATATGATGCGTATGGACAAAATACTGCTATCATCGTAAATGTGTGGGCATGGCCTTGTGTACGGTTTGTTTATGCGCCTGCTTACCGCGTGTATGTTTCTCCCTGGGGCTGGGCTGCACGTCCTACCTGGTGGAGACCCTGGAGACCGCTTTCTTGGGCAGTTTACCGTCCTATTCGCTATCGTTACCGCCCACATTATGTAGTAGTGCATACGCACCGTGTTGCTTATGCCCGCACGATGTATCGCCCGATGCGTGTGACTTCTGTAACGGTACATACCCGCCACCAGGCATCTGTTACCAGGTACAGAACTACCCGGACAGTTACTACAGCACGTGGCAAACAATACCAGGCTACGCGTAAAACGACTACGGTACAAGGACCACGCGGCAATAAAGTAAGTCATTCCAAAACCACCGTGCGCAAGAGAAAGAGATAGTATCTAATAATTTCATTTACCACTAACTGACGGTTATTTGTAATTCCGCTTGCCGGTATCAGGCAGGTGCAGCAATCAACATGTCTAAAACCAACAAACAAATATGAAACCCTCTATTTTGAAAATGCGTACCGTAACAGCTTTCGCAGCTATTACATTGTCAACAGGCTTACTGTTTACCTCCTGTAAAAAAGATAAAGAAGATAATGAACAAATTTCCGATGAAGAAATAGCAGAAGCTATTACGCAGTCGGTATCTGGCTCCAGCGGTGGTGTAGTAGTACAAACCGAGTCGGTTGCTACGATGAGTGCCTATACACACCTTGCTTGTGGTCAATCGAAAGATACTACCATCGCTGGTCAAAGTCAGCCAGGTGCAACGATCACTTATCATTATTCGTTCAACTACGCCCGTTCTCTTGTCTGTTCACCTGCTAAGTGGCAGTTTAACTATACGGGTCATGTTGATTATGATGCGCCCCGTATGTCATCCGATGACAACAGTACGGCCCAAACCACTGTTACAGGACTTGAGCCTGCCAGCACAGAGTGGATCGTCAATTCAAGCTATGTACGCAATGGTACACAGCAGTCTAAGATCCGCCTGAAGCGTTCATGGACTAGTGTCATTACCATTACTTCTACCAACATTAAGGTTGATAAGACTACCAAAAAGATCACTTCCGGTACGGCTACTGCCGAGTTTGTTGGCACCGGCTCTGGTGGTTATTCAGTTACCCGTAGTGCTACCATCTCTTTCCTTGGTAACAGAAAAGCTACTGTAACATTGAAGAATGGCGCCACATTCAATATCGAGTGGTAATACTGACTTCGTAAATCATTGTTTTAAAAAGTATATAGTATGAAGAAGTTATTTGTTGTATTGTTCATCATGGGTTGCACAGGCTTTGCTGCTGTGCAGGCACAGGACGCCGAAAAGACTACTGTCGCCAAACGCCTGACTGATTCTATGACGGTTCAGTTGAGCCTTACGGAAGATCAGGTGCCCAAAGTGCTGGCCATTAACCAGGATTTTAGCACCAAGGCTGCGGCTATCAGGAGTGAAGGAGGTGGAAAGATGGACAAGCTTAAAAAGGTAAAGGCTGCTAATAGTGAGCGCGATAAAGCCCTGAAAGCAATCCTTACTGATGAGCAATTCCTCGAATACAAAGCCAATAAGAAAGAGAACAAAGCATTGGCAAAAGAAAGAATGAAAGCAAGAAAGCAACGGTAAAAAATGTATTCATAAAGGCCGGTCTGCAGCAATACTGCAGACCGGCCTTTTTATTTTATAATAGGCAAAAAGCATCCATGATCTTTTTCATCAGTGCCACGCGTTCTTTCTTGAAATGGTTGTTGAAAAAATGCGTGGAGAAGTCGTCGAACTGCTCCTGGTAAAATCCCAGGTAAAACACCCAGAATGTAAAGTTGAGGTAAGGGATAGCGTCGATCTCTGCTGCTGATACAGGTCTTACCGTGCGGTAAGCATCTACGAATTGATTAAAAGCTCTGTCGGCTTCTTCCCGGCTGATACGACCCACTACGAAGTACAGGGCATAATGGATCCAATAAGACATAAGGTCATTGACCAGGAAACCCTTGCCGGCAAAATCAAAGTCGAAGAAGGTGATGTTGTTGTGCTCGTCGAAATGAAAGTTTTTCGGCATGAAGTCGTAATGGCAATAGCCATAACTAAAACCTGAAGTATCTATACTGTCCAGCTTTTTAATGACAGCTGCTGCTGTTTCCTGTAAATAGCGGTATTCATCCGACAGTTCTGTGAAGGCTGGTTCCAGGATTTTGATAGGGTGCAGCAGGGTGGTGTGGTGGTTGTAGGTTGCTCTTGGATGATGGAGCGTGATGGCAGCCGTAATATTATGGATACGCGCCATTTCCTGTCCTGTGATGGTGAGCTGGTCATCAGTGGGCTTGTAGGCAGGGTTGCCCTGCGCATAGCTGAACAATATGCCATAACGCGTTCCTTCCGCTGCCTCGAATGCCTGCAGCTGATTACCTGTCTTGTCGCTGATGGGATAGGATACCTTACAACCTGCCCGGTGCAAAGTATTCAGCAATTCCAGTTCACCTTTGATCTCCTCCAGAGAGCGATGTGCATCGCGGTAGATCTTCAGGATATATTTTTCTACAGCGCCTTCCAGTACATAGGTATCGCTAACGCCTCTTAACAAAAAACGGCACTGCAATCCATTTAATCCGTATTGCTCTTCTACATGTTTCCCGAGGGCGGCAGCCGAGAGGGTAGAATACTGGGTAGGGAATATTGCCATAGTGATAGTTTTTAGTGAGGGGGCGCAAATGTAGGGGATATGACAATATCGGCAAAAACAAGGTGAAGCGATATATACCGCATGCCAGTAATAACACGGAAATTTAACACCATGAAACGTACACTCCACTCCGTATTATTTTCCTGCCTGGCAGGCGTTGCGCTACCTGCTGTAGCACAACAGGGTAAAGATGCAGCCCTTATTAAAGACTATGCACAGTATACGATCACACCGCCTCCGGCAACGCTGGCGATTGACACTTTTTATAAGAAATACATCGACGCCATTGGTATTCCGCTGGTATCAAGCAATAAGGTGCCTGATGCGGCCCTGCTCATTGGTCGTGATATCGTGAACTACATGCTGGCGAAAAGGCCCGACATCCGGGCCGAATTGGTTAAGCGCAAAGCCCGCGTGTTGATCATGGCTGAAACGGAAATGGAAACCGACCTCCCCGAGCGCAGCAACTGGAAGAAACCTACCAAGGAAGACCGGAGGCTGACGCCCGGCGAACGCGAAAACTATGACAAGCCCGGTGGCATCGCCAGCATGACCGACCGTGAGTACTGGAATAAGCGTGCCCGCGGCATGGGAGGTACTGTTACTTCCTGCGCAGAAGAGAACCTGCTGGGGTATCCCGGCACACGGTACTATGGAGAGAACATCCTGGTGCACGAGTTCAGCCACAATATGATGGGCGCCCTGCGCAATGCAGACTCTGCTTTATTTGCAGAAATACAACCCGCTTACGAGGCTGCTAAAGCCAAGGGAATGTACAAAGGCCAGTATGCCATCAATACCGTGGCGGAATATTGGGCAGAAGGCACCCAGTGGTGGTTCTGGAGCAACTACGAGTTTTATGACGGCGAAACCCGCATCCAAACCCCCGACGATCTGAAAGCTTACGACCCTGCACTATATAGCATTTTGGAGCGCGTTTATCCCGGTCATCACAATCCAGCCGACGTGTATTATGGACGCAACGTAAGGCCTGCACGCAGACCTACAAAGTAATGCCCGAATCAGGGCAAAAGAAGCCTGATCCTTGCTCCAGTTATGCATAAAGTGCGCTTTAACCTGCATGGATGAAGCAAGGATGGAGGATGTTTGACCGGTTTCAGGCATTCGAGTTCCGACGGGCGGGGTGATACCTTTTACAAAGGTGTCACCCCGCCCGTTTGCTTTTTTAGCCAATGAGTGCCCCTCGTTTTCCTGAATTAACCAAACTGATATAATTATTATCCGGTTTGGCTATGCCCGTTTTCCTGTTTTGAAATCTTCTTAAATTCCAGCTAGGCTTTACTGTCAGGTACCGCCTATCATTAACCTAAACTTTATTTTATGAAAAGAAACATGGTATGTTTACTTTGTTGCTGTCTCCTCATGTCCGTAGTCTGGGCACAAAAACAGGACACGCCTTATGAGTTTCCGACCAAACCCGGCTCAGCTCAATGGCAGGCTTTTAAATCAGTCCAGGACATGTACGATGCCTGCCAGCTACCTGCGGCAGTTTTAAGTAATCTTTCCACCAAGGCTTTGTTGGAAACCTGTCTCAATTACCCCGCTAGGGCTGTATTAATGGTGCAAAACACGCCGCAGCAAGGGTTCAACACCTGGCGGGCCAACTTCAATGGTGTCGAAGCGCTTTTAAAAAGGACCGATGTAGTACAAGAACTATTAAATGTGTACACTGCTTTTGACCCGAAAGGACATCAGAAGCTGGCCACGGATGTAGAAAAAGGTGGTTACGCTTTCAGGCTGAAAGTACTGGAAAACATCATGGCGCAACAGGATATCCTGGGCAAACTAACTGCTTTACAGCAGCAACAGTTCCTGCGTGTCGCGCTGTCTCATTATGCCATCATGGAAACGGATAGTGTATATGGTTTTGCCGCGCTGGCATCGGTAGGGCGTGTGGTGGCGGGCATTGCTGCGCTGCAACCGGCAGCGAGGCTGAAAGCCGGTACCCTGACAGCCGAAACAGCAGAGTTTATCAAAACAGGCATGTTGCATAACCGGGAAACCTTATCTGCTATTATCAGTGCCGCGAAAAACGGCAACTAACATCACTATTAACCTATTCTATATGAAATCTTTTTATATCACGCTTTGCTTCCTGCTTTTAGTCTGCATTGGAGCAGCAGCACAGGTATACACCTGTAAAGGTGAGTTTGTATCTGCGTCAGTACTATCTGAGTTTACACCAACAGAAATCTCTTATTATAATAATGCTACAAATGCTACCTACTCTTATCTCGGCATGACATTCCTCGACAATTCATCCAATCAATACAACTGTCATGCGTATGCCTGGCACCTGCGGGAGGGTAATTCCAACAGGGTGTGGATCAACAATGCTTATGAGAACGACAGTGACCCCAATAACTGTTATCCTCAACTTTACAATATCGACACGTATTGGAATGATGGATGTTTTATCCAGGTTTGTAATGAGGCAGATGCAGACAAAGTCCATTATTATTGTGGTGACCATTCTGCTGTGAAGTCGACAACGCATCCGGGTTACTATGAATCGAAATGGGGCGCTATGCCTTTGTACCGGCATACGTTGCTGGGAGTTCCTTACAATCAACCATCATCGCATAATTATTATGCTTCTACTCAAATAACGGGTGACCTATATACAGTCTGTGCCTACAGCCGCACGTTCAGTGTAAAGAACATTTCAGGCGCTACTTATTCCTGGACCTATAGCAGTAATGTGACGCCTGTTGGTGGCACGAATGGGTATCAGTTCACCATACAGCGTAACGGCAGCTCCACCGGTACTGGCTGGGTGGAAGTATCCATCACTACTTCTTGCAGTGGCATTGCTGCCACGAGAAGGGTGGAGTTCCCTGTTGGTGCGGCCCCACAATCGCCCAGTGGCATACAGCCTGGACCTATGACTCCGATCGATGTTGAACTGTATGTATATCCCGTTCCCGGCGCCACTTCTTATAAATGGTACAAGAATGGTGTATTGGTTTCCGGACAAACCGGTACAACAGTGGATATTCCGGTGACCTGTGGTGTCAATACACAGATTGGCGTGGAAGCCGTGAACGCTTGTGGCGCATCTACCCGCATTTATCGCACAGTCAAAGCTCCGTGTTGGGGTGGTGGAGGCGTATTTATGGTTTCGCCCAATCCGGCAACTGGCATCATTTCCGTCTCTCATAAAACTGACAATGCGGTTAAAGTGGCTGCTGGTACCAGCACATTCAATGAAATCAGGATATATAATATGCAAGGCGAGCTTAAAAAATATGTGCGGTACAATAAGGCCAAACAAGCATCCTTATCGGTACATGACCTGAGTAATGGCATCTACTTCATTGAGATCAGCACCGGCTCTTATAAAGAAAAACAACAGCTGAGCATTCAACATTAAACGAATAATCCAAACAAAAAGGCATCCGCTTTTTCAGCGGATGCCTACATGGATGTTGATTTAGTACATTTGTAATTGTGTTAATAGCCAATGTGATCAGATTTGACACAATCTTGAACAAGGGCTGAACAGCCGCTTTCCGGTTGCGGGGCATACATTCACCTTCTACCAAACGTAAAAGGAATATGAAGCTCTCTATGACGTGCTGTAGCCTGCTGATGCTGGCATCCATCCACCTTACTGCGCAAAACAAAACAACGACGATCCCTTTATCCGGCAGTGCAGCATTGCTTCCTGTGAATGCCACGGTAACTGATACTTCCTATAAAGGGAAAAAGGCTGTGAAGGTGGTTGCCATCAAGGGGAATGAGCCCTCCTTCGTAAAGATCAGGGACAAGAGCTTTGTGAATGGGACCATTGAAGTTGAGTTGGCAGGAAAGCGGCAGGAAACTGCGCATCCGATGAACCGGGGATTTGTAGGGATCGCCTTTAGGATTAGCGATGATGATAAAAAGTTCGAATGCTTTTATCTGCGGGCTGCCAATGGAAGGGCGGAAGATCAGGTGCAGCGAAACCATACGACGCAATATTATGCGCATCCCGATTTTAATGTAGAAGTATTGCGTAAAGAATTTCCGGAAAAATATGAGTCCTATGTAGATATGGTGCCTGGTGAGTGGACAAAAATTAGGATTGAAGTATCAGGACAACAGGCAAAATTATATGTACACGGAAGCGCGCAACCCTGCCTGATCGTAAACGATCTAAAATTGGGTGCTGACAGGCAAGGAGCCATCGGCCTCTGGGTAGGAGGCGGTACGGATGCTCATTTTGCAAACCTGAAGGTTACAAAAACTGACTAAGCGACCAATGGAATGCGGCTGCAAACAAAAAGGGCATCCCACTTTTCAGTGGATGCCCTTTTAACATGGAGATGTCCTATTAACTAACTGCTAAGAGACTGCTTTGATAGGCTTATTGCTTGCCTTCTTCTTTGATCCATACTGCAGAGGCTGCTACACGGTCCATACGTGCCTGTGGTGGCTCGTTGGGGCGGGTAGGTACAGATTGTCCGCCAGCTGCCGGTAATGGCGTTGTGGGAACCCTGTTCAGGCGTGCATAGTTGGGGATCGCTATCAGCGGCGTGCCATCGCTCCAGGTGCCTTTGATGGTCATTACACCATTCAGGAACTCAGGTTTCCATTCCATAGTCAAAGGTCCTTTACCGATCGACTTGTTGATATCACCACCATTGTCGGCTTGCTCTACGTTGTAGATCAATGGTCCGTAACGGAGGGCTACACGGCCTTTGTCGGCTTCGATCCTTTCGTCAGCTGTTACCTTTTGGATTTGCATAGGCAACACGACATTGATCTTGTCGCCAGCTTTCCAGGCACGACGGATAGCTACATAGCCATTCTCGATCTTGATAGGTACTGCTTTGCCGTTTACAGTCAGTGATTTCAAGCCGCTAACTGCAGGTACTGGTGTATACAGTTCGCTGGTAGTACGGTTAGGTACACGTACATAAACAGTGAATGTTTTAGATACCTTGGGGTTCACGGTGATGGCTACATCACCATTCCAGGGATAGTCTGTTTTTTGTACCATTTCCACATCAGTGCCTACTACACGCTCCACCTTGATGGTGCTGCCTACATACATGTTTACATACAGGCCGTCTGCACCGGTTACGTATGTCCAGGTAGGGATCATCAGCAGGGTACGGGGAATATTGCCCACGCAGCAGGGGCACACGTGCCACTGGTAGCGACCTTGTGCTGATGACAGCGCGTTGGTATAATAGAAGTTCTTTCCTTCGAGGTCGATGGAACCCAGCAGGGCGTTGTACATCGTTTCTTCGTACAGGTCAGCATACTTGGCATCGTGGTAAGCCAGGTTCATCTTGTACTGGAAGAAGATAAGACCAGCGCTGGAGCAGGATTCGCAATACGCATTGTTGCGGAGTGAATAGTTGCCACCAAAGCCTTCAGAAGTTTCGCCGCTGCCGATACCGCCAGTGAGGTAATACTTCTTGTTGATCATGTTATTCCACAACGACATTACCGCGCTCTGGTAATCTACGTCACCAGTTTCTGCTGCCACATCGGCCATCGCAGAATAGTTGTAGGTAGCGCGAACGGCGTGGCCTACTGCTTCGTATTGTTGTTGTACAGGTACGTGGCTTTGATCATACTCGCTACCGTTTTTGCGGTTGTCGAGCAGGAACTTGGCCAGGTTGATATAGCTGTCGCCATGGCTGCCTTTGCCTTCCATGTCGTTCACGAAACGGCCAAAGCGTACAAGGGCTTGTTCCATTTCCTGGTGGCCGTCATACCATTCATTTTTACCGGGTGCAATGTTGGCTACCCAGCAATCGGCCAGTCTCTTGGCGGCATCGTACAATCTTTTGTCTTTGCCTTCGGTGAGTGTGTAATGGTTGATGGCACTTTCAATGAAGTAGCCAGCAACATATCCTTCATGGTCGCCACGGTTGCGGGGATTCCATCTGGATGTCCAACGGCTGCTATCACGCAGCGTGTAAGCTGTTTGCAAGTAGCCATCAGGCTCCTGTGCTGAGAGGATGATGGGAATCCACTCTTCGAGTTTCTTCTTCATCTTCTCTTGTGCAGCAATGATCTCCTTATCGCCTTGTGGATCTACCATCAGGGCAATACACATTGACTCTACTGTCTGGTGTACCCAGGCATTGGAGAATACATATCCTTTATGACGTTCGTGGGGTAAACCTTTGATTGCCTTAGCTGCTTCGATGAAGTTGTCCAGACCACCTGAACCTTCTTTGATGTCGGTACGCTCGTTTTGATCGATACAGAAAGGAATCCAGTTTGTGATCATCGCTTTGGCGCGATCACCCCAGAGCTTGCTGTCAATCTTGTAGCGTTTGGTGTATACTACATCGAGGCGTTTGGACTTAGGAGGAGTGTGTACCTTTACGTTCAGGGTAGAAGTAGCTGTGTTCTTGCCTTCGGTGGCACTAAGCTTCAGTACATAGTTGCCCGGTGCAGAGAACTGTGCAGTAGCATTCTTATCGGATGCGCTGCTGAAGGTAACAGTGCCGGGACCGGAAACTTTGGTCCACGCTGCATTGCTGATAGGGGTAACGGATTTGATCGTAGCAGCGAGGTAGCTTTTGCCACCTACCATTACATCACGATCGATGCCTGCAACTACCATTGGGGCAGGAGAGGGTGAGTTCTCGGTTTTATATACAGCCCATTCTGCGAGTGTTGCCAGGCCTCTGTCGGCAGAGTCCAGCTCCAGGCGCAGTTTGGTTGTTTTGATTTCGTCAAAGGTGGTGCTGTTGTACTGGTTGTTGGCCAGTCCAAAGCCAGCAGCATTTTTTACAGGTACGAACTGGCTGCCATCCCAATAAGAAACGCGGTAAGCCATGGGCAGGCGGATACCGTCATTGAAGTTCCACCAGAAAAGGGATACCTCTTTGGTGCTTACGGGTTGGGCCCATTCATACTGTACCCAGTATTGTGAACGGGGAGGCATAGGCCTGTTGCCGCCACCGCCGCCACGCTGATTGCCTCTTGGCGTAGGCGTTTGTCCATCATTGAGGGCATCGAGGTTGCCGCCAAACCGGTTGGCAACTGTGGGGGTAGCAACAATAGCCAGGTTAGGTTTGCTTCCTGGCGATTGGCTCATGGCCGCCGGCGCAGCCGTCATAGCAAGCATTGCAGCAAGTGTACTGTTACGTACAGTTCGTTTTATTTGCATGGTCAATTTGGATTAATATTGCTCCATCTGGGCAACTCTCAAATTTAAACAGGTGCCAACGATTGAAATACTCAAATATTAACCAATGCAGGGTGTTTATTAACCCTTCTTAAAATATGCTATCAATAACAAGTGTATTAAAGACAATTATAGCACTGGGAGCGGTTCAGGGGCTGATAGCGGGTGCGTTACTTTTCTGGAATAAGCGCCAGAAAAAGGCCAATAAAATACTGGCTTTTATGCTTTGGTTTTTCTCGCTCGCCTGCATCAATTTGAGGCTTTACCAGGAGTCAATATTGTATAATTCTACGCTTGGTGGTTTCATCGATGCTTTTGTGCCCCGCGAGCTCATTATGCCGCTGGGACCGTTGTTATACTTTTATATCCGTGCCAGCCTTGAACCTGATTTTAGGTTGAAGCCATACCGAAAACACTTTTATACGGTGTTGCTCGATGTACTTCCTTTCATCGTTACTATAATATATGTAGTGGGTATTGTGTTGGGATTTGTTAAAAAGGCTATCCCGCTGGGTTATTACAGGGATATGTATTTTATGTATGTTGATATTCCGCGTTGGTTATCGCTTACTATTTACCTCTGGCTCTCTGCCCGTTATCTCGCCCAATTTCCTGCCCAGGTATCGTCAGATGGAGGAGAAGAAACAGAAAATACCATCACTTTACGCTGGTTGCGCCAGTTTATTAGGGTATTTCTGGGGTTACAGGTAATATGGTTGATTTATTTAATTCCGTATGTTATTCCACGTTTCAGCAACCAGTTGCTGGAGCAGTTGGGCTGGTACCCGATCTATGTGCCACTGGCAGTGCTCATTTACTGGCTGGGTATAAAAGCGCTGTTGGTAACTTACAATGTGCCGGTGGCCATCCGCAAAACTGTGAGCCCTGCTGTGGCGCTGCCCGCCAATACGGTGGAGCAAACTATCCCTATCTTGAAAAAGGCGATGGAAGAGGAGCGGCTATATCTCGATCCTTTGCTTAACCTCACCGTTCTTTCGCAACATACTGGTATCGCCGCCAAAACCATCTCGGCAGTCCTCAATCAACATTTGAATACTTCTTTTAATGAGTTTGTGAACCAGTACCGGATCACTGAATTCAAGAAGCGGGTGCTGGAAGCCGACCTGCAGCACCTGACTATTACCGGCATCGCCTTTGACTGCGGGTTCAATTCGCAGGCTACCTTTCAGCGTGCGTTCAAGCAGGTCACTGGCATGTCGCCCACCGAATACAGGAAGGCGGCATTGGAAAAGCCACTCTAAAATCTTTGACGACCTCAGGATGGGTCGCCCTCAAAGGGCGGCTCACCCTGAACGAACCCAACATTTCTGCTTTCCTTAACACTCAAATCCGGATTTGAATAGGTTAACAGCCTCTTTTACAGGTGTTTTGTTCAATAATAAATACCTGTATATGAAAAGGACTTTTACTGTGCTGCTACCGATTGTCTTGCTGTTTGTCTCAAAAATCAATGCCCAGGCGCCCACTGACCGGGCACTCGCAACATCCCTCGACAGTTTGCTCAACGCTAATTTTAAACCCGCAGAGCCGGGTATGGTGGTGATGGCTGTCCGCAAAGGAAAGGTCATTTATCGTAAAGCTTTTGGGAGTGCCAACCTGGAGCAAGGCGTTCCGCTGAAGCCGGATATGGTTTTCAGGATCGGTTCCATTACCAAACAGTTCACCGCCATTGGCATCCTGCAGCTGGCAGAGCAGGGCAAGCTGAAGCTCTCCGATAGTGTGCAGCAGTATGTTCCGGATTTTCCTGCCAAAGGTCATACGATCACCATCGAGCATCTGCTTACGCATACATCGGGTATTCCTGACTATATGGCCATCGATCATCCGGACCCCTATATCGAGCGGCATGATTTTACGCTTTCCTTCCTCATCAACCATTTCAAGAATGCTCCGTTGAATTTTGTGCCGGGTAGCCGCTTTGGGTACACCAACTCTGGCTACACGCTGCTGGGCTATATTATTGAAAAGGTAAGCGGCCAGAAGTATCATGATTATATTCAAAAGGAGGTGCTGGATAAAGCAGGATTGAAGCATACGTTTTATGCCAATGAAATGACGATTGTTCCCGGTCGGGTAAATGGTTATACGCGTGACAGAGGCTTTTATCAGAATACGTACTATCAAACGCTCTCTCTTGGCTATGCCTGTGGCGATCTGCTGAGTAATGTGGATGATCTGTATGCCTGGAATCAGGCATTGCTGGCTGGTAAGCTAATTAAAAAGGAAACGCTGGAAAAAGCATTTGCACCGCACAAGCTGCAGGATGGCACAGTGACCAATTATGGCTATGGCTGGAATGTAGGCAAATTGAATGGCGCAAATTGTATACGGCATGAAGGGCAGGTGAGTGGTTTCATTTCCCTGGAAAGTTATTACCCGGAGCAGGATGTGTTTGTGGCGATGCTTACGAATGTAAAATCAGGAGAAGACAGGACTGATTTTAGTGACAAGCGTTTCAGACTCTTTGTGCAGGTTCCCAGAACTGTGTTGGGCAACCTGTTTCCCAAAGCAGTAGCGGTTCCCGATGCTGTGTTGGATACTTATACAGGAAAATACCAGACCGTATCAGGGAAAAAGACGATCTCCATTAAAAGGAAGGGCCATACTTTATACATGTTAGATGGCATGGAGTTCGGAACGCATGCATTGAGCGAGCGAAGGTTCTATGTGATGGATGTTCCGGCAGAAATTTTCATTGAGTTTATCAGCGACAGTGCGGGAAAAGTAACGGGATTGATCGTGGAGCAGAATGGGCGCTATGAATGGAAAAAGATAGAGTGATCATAAAAAAGCAAGCCTGAACATATGCTCAGGCTTGCTTAAATAGTATTGTAATAAAAAATTATGCTACTTCTACATCTTCTTCGGCGCAGAGTTTGAATACAGCGCCGTGCATGTTCTCATCTACGCGCAGTTGACAGGCGAGGCGGCTGTTGGGCTCTGCATCGGGCAGCGTGTCCAGCATATCCAGCTCGGCATCGCTGTGAGCAGCCAGGTTGTCCATGCCTTCCAGTACCTGTACATGGCAGGTGCCGCACATAGCCATGCCGCCACAGGTAGCCAGTACATTGTACTCATGGGCTTTGAGGATCTCCATCAGGTTCAACCCCATATCTTCAGGTGCTTCGAGTTGTCTTTCTTCTCCTGCCTTGTTCAGTACGGTAATATTGATCATAATAGCTCCTCGCTTTTTTAGAAGGCGTTCACGCCATTTACGGTGGTATACTTAAAGCTCAGGCGCTGGTTGGGATACACGTGCTTGAAAGCGCTTTGCGCCATCAGGGCCGATTCGTGGAATCCGCAAAGGATAAGCTTCAGTTTACCAGGATACGTATTGATATCACCAATGGCATAGATGCCTTCGACATTGGTGGAATAATCGAATGTATTAACGCTGATTGCGCTCTTATCGATATTCAATCCCCACTCGGCAATGGGTCCCAGCTTAGGGCTCAGGCCAAATAATGGGATCAGATAATCGGTAGGCATCGTGGTGATAGCTTTGTCGGCGCCTTCGATGTGTACTTCGTTCAGCTTGCCGTTGCCATTGATCTTAACGATGTTCGATTTTAACACTAGGTTGATCTTACCTGCTTCAGCCAGGTGGAACACCTTTTCTGCTGAATCGGGAGCTCCACGGAATGTTTCGCCCCGGTGTACGAGGGTTACAGACTTGGCTACATTGGCGAGATAGATCGTCCAGTCGAGGGCAGAGTCACCACCGCCGGCGAGTACGATATCTTTATCCCTGAACAGCTCAGGATCTTTTACCATGTAGGTTACGCCCTTGCCTTCGAAAGCTTCCAACTGCTCGATGGCCGGCTTGCGGGGCTCGAAGCAGCCCAGTCCACCTGCAATGGTGATCACCTTGCAATGGATCTTTGTATTGTCGGAAGTAGTTACGATGAAAGACTTGTCTTCCTGCCTTTCGATGTTTTCCACTCTTTCACCCAGGGTGAAAGTTGGCTCGAAGGGAGCTATCTGCTTTTTCAGGTTATCCACCAGTTCCTGCGCTTTGATTTCGGGTGCGCCGGGAATATCATAGATCGGTTTTTGGGGATATATCTCTGAAAGCTGTCCGCCTACCTGGGGCAGGGAATCAACGAGGTGACAGCGCATCTTCAACAGTCCGGCTTCAAAAACAGCGAATAATCCTACAGGGCCGGCTCCAATAATACAGATATCAGTTGTAATCATTATGTATAATACTCGTTTACTAAATGATAATCAGGCTATTGCCTTTTCATCATGGCTTTGCGTTCGTTGGTTGGGAATGAACTTTGCTCATTTTAACCGGGTGCAAAATTACGGCGCAGAAAGTTCATTATCAACCGTATTTGGAAATCCTGTTTACGGAATTAGAAAAAACACGTAGTCCGGAGCGCCGGTTTGCCAGTAATAACAAAGACGGGAAAAGATAGTTCACTGGTTGTCAATGACCTTTAGAAGCTGGCTGATCCAGTTGTCTGAATTGTTAAAAACGTAGTCTGGAGCTACGCCAATATTTTCATACGGCTCGTATCCCTTGCTTTTCAGGTCGGTCATGGTAGCGCCATATTGCCCGCCGAAGCGAAGCATCTTGCTGTAATTTACCCCGTAGGCGATTGTGCCGCGGGTTGTTTGCCCGTATACCGGGGCCTGAATAGCCTTCCGAAGCTGCAGGGTAAAGATCTCTCCCCGGCTCATAGTGCCGTTATTGACCAACACGTAAATCTTACCTTTCGCACTGTATCGTTTCAGCAGGGTTAAGAACTTTTGGGATACTTTTTCGGCGCCGCCAGTGTTGTTGCGCAGGTCTACGATCAGGCGTGGTGCGGTAAGTGAATCTTTGATCCTGTCGAAAAATGCCTGGGATACTTCCATGTCTTTTTCTATAGCAGAGAAGTTGCCCAACCGCAGGTATTGCAGGGTGGGGTTGATGGGCTTGAGCTGAAAGGCTGGTTCGATGCGATTGATATTGATATGATCCACTTCGCCGGGAAATTTCTTGTATACTGCATCGGTAAGGGAGACATAAAACCAGGAGTTGATCAGGGAATGGTTCTTAAACTTTTCATTGGTATATAACATCAGGTATTTGTAAACCGGGTGTCCATAAATGCTCCTGAAATAATGGGGCTGGTATTCATAAAGCTGCATGGCTACCTGACCTTTCTCCCATACCGGCAGGATAGTGCTGAGTACCACGCCTGTCAGTTCCTGGCGATTGGGGGTACGGTACAGACCTACGGTGAGGTATTGATCGTAATAATAAATGCCTTCTACGGAATCTCTGTGCTTGGTGGCAAGGACAGCCTGCAGGGAATCAAGATTGATTTGTACTGCGGGATATTGCTTGAAAAAAGCAGATTGTCTGTATTGTGCTACTGCTTGCTCATTGGTGAAATCTGATGGCTTTAAACCCTGCTCAGGAAGCTGGTAAAACCCAAGATGATTGTCGTATAAAGGAAAGAAAAGCCGGGCAAGGTGGTAGAAGCCATCGAAACTATTTTTTACATGGGAGCTATCTGACCGCAATGCCTGGTACAGGGAATCAAATAAACCGGCTCTTTCTCCTTTGATCTGGTCTTTCCAGGAAGGTGTTTTCTTCAGTTGTGTGTAGAGTTCATCGAGAGCGGCCAGGTAACCGGTTGATTGTGCCCGGGCGGCAACAGATAATACAAGCATGCAGAGGATCAGTAAATAACGAAGCATAGAATTGTTCATTTAATAAGTCAATATTAAAACCGGGTGCTTGTATGAGTGCCGGCAATCTGCCAACCCGCCCGAAACGTCTTCCAATCCCTTTCGTTCACTGGGAAATTGATATATTGATTTTTGTATATGTATTCTGGTAAAACTTACTTTAAATGAATTGCAGTTTCCTAAATCCTTTTCGGGTACTATTTCCGTATATAAGGTGCATCTCTCTTACTTATCACTTTTGAAAGGAACACCTACATACACTGAACAGGAATTGGTTAGTATGCTGAAGCAACGCACACAGGCGGCTTTCAGCTATCTATACGATAACTATGCTGCCACGCTCAATGGCATCATTGTAGGGATTATCCAGGACCACGAAGTGTCGGGCGACGTACTACAGGAAGTATTTGTGAAAATTTGGCGGCAGGTAGAAAACTACGACCCGGTCAAAGGCCGGTTGTTCACCTGGATGTACAACATTGCCCGCACTACTGCGATAGATACGCTGCGTAGCAGGGACTGGAAAAACAGTAAACGTAACAACTCTTTAACGGAAGAATATGCATTACTGCCCGACAAGGGGGCAAGTCCCGGTGACGAACTGGGTCTGCGTAAGATCATTCAGGGCTTGCGGGAAGAGTATAAAATACTGGTAGAGTTGTCTTATTTTGAAGGCTATACACAGGAAGAAATATCGGGGATGCTGAACATACCGTTGGGCACCGTGAAAACAAGGATACGAGCGGCGATATTGCAATTACGACAACAGGTTAAACTGTAAAGTGGATATACAGGCATACATACAAAGTGGGGTCATTGAAAGCTATGTGTTGGGCATAGCCAATGAACAGGAAGTGGCCGAATTGCAACGGCTGCGCCTGGAGCACCCGGCCATTGCCGCTGCCGTAGAGCAGGCCGAGCAATGGTTGCTGGATAGTTCCAGCCAGTTGGCTGTGCCTGTAGCTGATAAAGCTAAAATGCAATTGTTGACCACGCTCGAAAATGACTTCAAAGAGCCTGTTACTGCCTCTGCGGGATCAGTCTCATCCGAAACGCCTGTACGTAGCATAAGCCGCAACATGACCTGGGTTGCTGCTGCATCGGTTGTGCTCTTTGTATCAAGTGCAGCTGTCAATCTCTATCTCTATAATAAGTATACCAAGGCTGCCAACGATTACAGCGATCTGCTGAAGGAGCGCACAACACTGCTGGCTACTAACAAGGCTTATGAAAACCGCCTGACTGCCTTGCAGAATAATATGCAGCTCATGACGGCGCCTGGGATGCTCAAAGTATCTATGCCGGGTGTAGCTGGTAAAGAACAAAGCCTTGCTACCGTTTATTGGGATACGCAAACCAAAAACGTATACCTCATTGCCAATAACCTGCCGGCTGCACCTGCTGGCAAGCAATACCAACTGTGGGCATTGGTAGACGGAAAACCTGTTGATGCAGGCATGCTGGAAAACTGTGAGGGCTTATGCCAGCTAAAGAACATACCTCAGGCACAGGCTTTTGCCATCACGCTTGAAAAGGCAGGCGGCAGTCCTGCTCCCGATCTTACACAGCTGTATGTAATGGGTAAAGTACAATCGTAAGGCATCGGCAATCGGCAGTGTCGGCAACCGGCAATGCATTTTCTTCACAAGCAGGTTTATTACTACGCTATCCTCTGTTATAATAGCCATCTTTTACAGGTGGCTTTTTTCATGCATGGAAATTATAGATGTTGCTGGCTTTCAAAAAAGGTACCTCTTCAAAACCTTTAGGAAACTCACTACGTATATATTATAGCGCAACAATGAAAGAGCTTTCACTTGTAATACCGCATCTTCTCAGCAGTATCGATCAGTAAACACTGATCCCGTATTTCATAACAATCTTTTTTATATTAAATCATCACACAATGAAAAGGACAATGAACCTGATGGCTATTGGTATGCTCGTAGCCTTCGTATTTAACGGTAATGTACAAGCTTCTACGCCAACTCCTGCTATTAGCTATTCCATTGCAGTACCTGAATGGGCGAAGTCTTCTACCGGCACCTGGCCTGGCATGAAGGATGGTAAAACGTATTGGTACAAGCTCGACAAGAAAGGCGGCTTGTGGTGGAGCACAGACGGTAAGAAATGGGCTGAAGTAAAAGACGGTGCATGGGCTGATAAGGAAGGCAAATGGTTGAAGATCCACGACAAAAAGCTGGTATGGAGCACTGATGGAAAGGCATGGTCTGAAGTGCCAGAATGGAAATGGGAAGGCTCCGACGGCAAGTGGTACAAGTTCGATGCCCAGTGGGGATTGTGGGTAAATCAGTAATGTAGGCGAACAGATATGTGCAGGTGAATGAGCAACGGTAAGTAGATGCAAACGGGTTGACACCTGACCCTGATAAAGCCCGCTGAATAATCTTCAGTGGGCTTTATGTGTTATATAGGCGCCAGCAGCCCTGCTGTTTTTGGTGAAAACTGCACTTTTTGGTCAACTCCACTATTTGAATACACTATCCATACTTCTGACATACCGTTGACATACTTCTGCTATACTCCAGCTCTACACCAGGTCTTCAGTATTTGCACATCAAACCTTCCTTTCTGTCATCAATGCCGTCTAATTGTCATCAATAATGAAGCTGATCAAATGTAATGCTAAAAATCAATGGGCACAACTGAGTGCAGGGAGGAGCCCTGCCAATTTAGGACAAATCGGGTGAGACTGGGACAAGTAAGACTTTTTGACTCGTCCTAAAATAACTATACTGATTTTTAGATAATCCTGCAGTAACTATACATCGGTATGATAATCCTGTAGTTACTATACAGGGAAGTTTTCAAAAATAGGGATTAGTTTGTTTACTGGCGGCTTCCTTATGTGAACCTGGCCGCTTTGCAGGGTACGATTTCCATCGTTTCTTTAATGTGCCTTGCAATTGATGAGCGTGTTCAGGAGTTAAAAAGTCACAACTGCCATGTGGCCTTAGTTCATTGTATGCCCTGATACTATCTCTGACCATCTGACAGGTTTGTTCAAAGCCATAAGGTGTACTGTAGAGATTGAATTCTGTTTTGATAATTCCATTCATCCGTTCTGCCAGCGCATTTTCATAAGGATCGCCATTTTCTGTCATGCTGATTGAGATACTATTCTGTTTCAATATTTTAACATACTCTGCACTACAATATTGGGAACCACGGTCTGAATGATGGATCAGAGGCTGGTCTGCATAACGCCGATTGTTGATAGCCATTTGCAAGGCTTCCTGACACCCAAGTGCCGACATGTCTGTGCGCAGGCAATAGCCCACTATTTTGCGCGAATAGCCATCAGTGATCAGGCTTAAATAACTCCATTGACCAGCCATGCGGATATAAGTAATATCGCTCACCCAGAGCTGTTCCGGACGATGGCAATCCTGGTTTTTGATCAGGTTCTCATATTTGTGCATCCAATGTCGTGAGTCTGTTGTTATTACTTTGCGCTTACGCTGGCGGATCAATAGTTTATGGCGTTCCAACAAATCAAACAGGTAGTCACGGCCCACTTCAATCCCATGAGTGGCCAGCTGTGGAGTTATTTTATAATGCAACTTACGGGTACCCAATCTGGGTAACTGCTTTCTTTGTTCTTCAACATGTTGTAAAATAATATCATCCCGGAACACTTCCTGGTTGCGGCGCCAGCGGTGATCATACAGGGCATGGCGGGTTTTGCCAAACAGTGAACATAACTTCCCGATACTCTTCCCGGGAAAATCATGCTTTAATCGTTCGACTGTTTGGCACCAGGCTTTTTTCTGATATTAATTTTAAGCTGTTCTTCTGCTACATCGATGAGGGTATTTAATGCAGCAATCTTTAACTGAGCTTCTTCCAATGCCTTCTGTAAATCCTTTACATCGGCATTAGCGGGTATGTTGTTCTTTTTAGCAGATTTATCCTTCTTCATCAAGGCGTCATTGGAGTCCACAAGATCGACATTTTCCTGTTTGAATTGCTCGATCCAACCCTGAATTGTACTTTTCGCTTTTACACCATAGGCCAACTGGGCTTCCCGGATACTCAAACGGCCACTCACCACTGAGCGCGCTGCTGATCGCTTTATTTCCATACTCGCAGGACCATTACTTCTTGGTCTTGTTATCAAATCGCTATTCCTTAGCCATTTGCGCAACGTAGATCGGTTAAGACCGTATTCAACCTGAGCCAATTGCAGGGGCTTACCATTAAGCACTTCGGTAATCACCTGAGCAATAAACTTTTTGTCATAATTACTGCCAGGTATATACCGGCCAATTAAAATTTTTGACGTCTCTTCTACCATACAATAGTGTTGTTTTATTGTATAGTTATTTTAGGACGGGTCAAAAAGGAATTGCCGATAAAATAAAAAACCATCCCTCAGGATGGCTTTTGTTTCCCCAATGTGAAATCAATGTCGTTCACGGAACATTGGATGTTGATAAAGGATAGGCTAATGGTGCAAGGACGTAAATAATGTATGGTTAATGTTATGAAAAGTCTTTGTCGAATAATTTGACCACCATGCTGCAGGGCACATCCAGGAATGAGCTGATCGTTTTGATTTCTTTGTAACGTAACTCTTCTGGATGGTCCATTAAATCGTCGATGCGGTTGGTGTTCTTTCTCAGCAGTTTTGCTATCACTGATTTGGGCAAGGTGTCGAATATCTGCCCGAACTCAGTAATGCTATTGGTTTTAATGAGATCTCTAACTGCTTTGTAACGTACATCCTTATGCATTACCAAAAGTAGAATAACTAAGCTCCTTTCTATTTTGCTTTAAGTATTTTCTGTGATACAAGCTGTACAATCTTGCATACTAATTGTACTATGCTTAATACAATTAGTACTGTACTAAAAGGTCTGTATACTTTAAAAATGATGACTAGTACTTTTTTTCGTTACAGCGCTATAGAGTTGCTTGCTAATAATTTTAGGATTTTTACATCGTCAACACATTGATGTGATGGTTTGTTTCCCTCCCCATCGACAAACTGCGTCAATGCCTGATTTACTAATACCATTTTCATAGGCTTCTGGTGTACAGGATACTCCTGTACCTGCATCGCTTTGCTTCAACAGCAGGGCCGGATGATGTATGCCTTAAACGTAACAGCAACAGTATTACCATGTATCTCAATTGTAAAACATACTATAGTTTCAAATGCGGCACTTTCAGCACGGAGGAACTGGTGCAGGAAGGAGTGGAGCAGGGTGTAGCCGCGCTGGCGCTTACCAATATCAACAACACGGCTGATGCGTGGCCTTTTGTAAAGCATTGCCGTAAAGCTGGCATCAAGCCTGTTCTCGGTGCGGAGATCCGTAATGGGGATACGTTATTATATGTATTGATAGCCGCGAATAATGACGGTTTTGAATGGATCAACGCATTTATATCTGCCTATCTTAAAGCCAACAAACCTTTTCCTGCGCCCGATGCTACCGTAGCTTTCTTCGATAACTGTGCTGATGGGTTCGTTATTTATCCATCGGATGCCAAGCCTGTGCAAACATTATTAAAGCACGAGTTTATCGGTATACAACCTACTGAAGTAAATAAGCTTTTTAATACGTCGTCGCAGTTCCGGGATAAATATATTATCCGGCAGCCTGTCACTTTTCAAACTGCGCACCATCATTATGTGCACCGGTTGCTGCGGGCTATGGAGCATAATGTAGTGGAATCGAAACTGCCGGTGGAGGCTGTATGTGGCAGCCATGAATATTTCATGCCACAGCAGCAGTTATTGCAGGCGTTTCAGGCTTATCCGCATCTGATCACTAATACACTCAAACTCATCGATGCCTGTAACATCGAGCTGGACTTCCACACGCATAAAAATAAACAATACTTCACCATTAGTAAAGAAGACGACGCTGTGCTGTTGCGCAAACTTGCCATCGACGGATTACAGCAACGATATGGCCGAAATGCCGCTGCTACCGAGCGACTGCACAAGGAACTCAAAGTGATCGGTGATCTTGGTTTTACGGCTTACTTCCTCATCACCTGGGATATCATACGCTATGCAAAAAGCAGAGGCTTTTATCATGTGGGGCGGGGTAGTGGCGCCAATAGTCTGGTGGCTTATTGTCTCAAAATAACGGATGTTGATCCGTTGGAGCTTAATCTTTACTTTGAACGGTTCCTCAATCCTGAAAGGACTTCGCCACCCGATTTCGATATCGACTTCTCCTGGCTGGAGCGTGATGAGATCATGGATTACATCGTGAAGCGCTATGGTGAAAAGTATGTGGCGCTGATGGGTGCGTATGTAACTTTTCAACAACGGGCTGTAGTGCGTGAGCTTGGCAAAGTGTTTGGCCTGCCCGCCTCTGAGATCGAAGGTGTCTCCAGGCTGCCTTTTGTAAGTGTGGCCACTTTTGATGCCTGGAAGAAGTTGTGTGCAAAGCCTGCTGCTCTTGATGATTTCCATAAAGGGGTAGCCTGGTACCAGTCCAATAATCATCCGGTCAACTATATGGCCATCATTGCCCGGTTGAGTCTTAAGTACCGCCTTTCTCCGGAAGAAGGGGCCGCTCTGCAACAGTCGCCATTGAGCCGGGGCATCGTTGATGAGGTCATTTGGAAGATTCTATTTTACAGTCCTTTCATTCATAATTTCCCCAGTCACGTCAGCTTGCATGTGGGCGGTATGCTGATCAGCGAAAAGCCTATTCACGCTTATACGGCCACTTTCTTTTCGACAAAGGGTATTGCCACTACGCAGATCGATATGCATATCGCTGAAGACATTGGGTTGGATAAACTGGATGTGCTTAGCCAGCGTGGGCTGGGGCATATCAAGGAAACCATCCGATTGGTGCAGGAGAATCAGGGAGTACGTATTCTCATCGACGAGGTGGAGAAATTCAAAAGAGATCCCAGGGTGAAAGCACAGCTGCGACAAGGAAATACAGTTGGGTGCTTTTACATTGAAAGCCCTGCCATGCGCCAGCTGATCAGCAAGTTGCGGTGTGATAACTATCCCGTGCTGGTGGTGGCCAGTTCCATCATACGGCCCGGTGTGGCCAGCAGTGGTATGATGCGTGAATATATATCCCGTTATCTCGCGCCGCACACTACGCAATACCTGCATCCTGCCATGGAAGAAATACTCAGTGAAACGTTTGGCGTGATGGTGTTCCAGGAAGATGTGATGAAAGTGGGCCACTACTTTGGCGGACTCAATATGGCGGCGGCCGATTCATTGCGTCGGGCCATGAGTGGCAAATCACGTGGTGCCGATCATTTCGCGTTGCTGAGGGATCAGTTCTTCAGCAACTGTGCTGAAAAGGGATATACACAGGAGTTGACAGCCGAAGTATGGCGGCAAATGGAGTCTTTCGCAGGTTATAGTTTTTGTAAGGCACACTCTGCCAGTTATGCCGTAGAAAGTTTCCAGGACCTCTATCTCAAAACTTATTATCCTATCGAGTTTATGGTGGGCGTTATCAACAACTTTGGTGGGTTTTATAGTACAGAGCTTTACTTCATCGAGCTGCGTAAGGCGGGCGGCATTCCACACTTGCCTTGCGTGAACACCAGCGATTACTATACCACCATTAACGGCAAAGATGTGTATACAGGATTGGTACACCTCAATGGTTTTGAAAAATCAGCTGCCCAGGTTATTGTCAAAGAGCGGGAGCGTAATGGTCCTTATCTCCACCTGCAGGATTTAATGGAAAGAACGGCTATTCATCCTGAGCAGTTGAACATTCTGGTATCAGTGGGAGCCTTACGATTTACCGGTAAAACCAAAAAGCAATTGTTGTGGGAAGCCAACTTCTTGCAAAAGCGACAAACAACTCCTGTGGTAGCGAATACCCTGTTCAAAGAAAAGCCGGTGGCTTTCAAGCTGCCCGATCTGCAGGATCACCCAGTTGATGATATGTATGATGAGATGGAGATCATCGGCTTTCCTTTCAGAAATCCTTTTGAATTGATGCAGGAACAGACGTTTCAGCGATTGCCTGCCAGGGACTTGCCAAAGCATCTGGGGAAACAGGTGAGCGTGCTGCTGTATTTCATCGATTATAAAGTGGTGTCTACTGTCAATAATTCTGTCATGTCATTCGGCGCATTTCTCGATGAACAGATGGACTGGGTAGATACGATCCACTTTCCGCCTTCTTTTCAGCAATATCCATTAAAAGGGAAAGGGTTTTATCATATCCGTGGAAAGGTGGTGGAAGATTTTGGCTTCCACAGTGTGGAGGTTGCTTTTATGGAGAAGATTGGTTACAAGGAACGGACCTATGCAAACCTATAATTATGATACTTAGTTCTCAAAGACATATAGCTCATTTTGATCTCGATACTTTTTTTGTATCTGTGGAATGCCTCAAAGATGATCGCCTGAAAGGAAAGCCTGTGATCATTGGCGGCAGCAGTGAGCGGGGTGTGGTGGCTTCCTGCAGTTATGAGGCGCGCAAGTTTGGGATTCATTCGGCCATGCCGATGAAACTGGCCCGGCGCTTGTGTCCGCAAGCCATCATTCGCCAGGGGGATATGGAGTTGTACAGTAAGTACTCCCGGCTGGTGACTGATATCATGGCCGATACCGTACCGCTGTTTGAAAAGGCGTCCATCGATGAATTCTATGTTGACCTTACCGGCATGGACAAATACTTCGGCAGTCAGTTGTTTACCGCCGACCTCAAAAAGAAAGTGATCAAAGAAAGTGGCCTCCCCATTTCGTATGCGCTGGCCGGCAATAAGCTCATCAGTAAAGTGGCTACCAATGAAGGAAAACCCAATGCTGAAATGTGGGTAGTCTGGGGACAGGAGAAAAGTTTCCTCGCGCCGCTTAGTATAGCCAAGATGCCTGGCGTTGGTAAGGAAACGGCTTTCCTGCTCCTGAAGATGGGCGTGGAAACGATCAAGGTGCTTAGTGAGATCCCGATGGAAATGCTCTCGAACCTGTTAGGGAAAAACGGTCTGTCGCTATGGCGCAAGGCACAGGGCATCGATGAATCGCCGGTAGTGCCATATCATGAGCAAAAGTCTATTTCTACTGAGACTACTTTTCAGCAGGATACCATCGACATTGAATTCCTGCACACGCAGCTGGCCCGGATGACTGAGCAGATATCCTTTCAGTTGCGGGAGGAGAATAAGTTGACTGGCTGTGTTACCGTAAAGCTGCGCTATTCCAACTTCGATACGGTCACCAAACAAAAGACTATTGCTTTTACTGCTGCCGACCACAAACTGCAAAAAGTGGTAAAGGAATTATTCAATAAACTCTACGAGCGTCGTATGCTGGTGAGGCTGGTAGGTATACGCTTCTCGCATCTGGTGCCAGGCAACGACCAGATCAATATGTTTGAAGACACCGAGCAGATGGTGCAGTTGTATCAGGCGATTGATAGTATCAAACATCAATATGGAGAACGCCTTGTGGTGAGGGGGAGTGGTTTTTGATTGGGATGCTAACGAATCGTTACATGAAAGTGTCGAAGTGAAACAAGATTTCAACGATTTGATCTTATTAAACTTTCGACTTATGCTTTACTTTGATTTTGACAGTAATGGCAAAGGATTACAGATACGAAGTCGTCAAGACGATGATCGAGGCTGGTAAAATTACTGAGTTCTCTCAGATATTCAACCACATTCCTATACGGGTAGTGGCAGATGACCTTAATTCAAGTTTCAGACGTATTTCGAACTTTATAAAACAACCTGGCAAATTAGAGTTAGGGCAAATGCAGGCGCTTAGTGAACTAATAGATGTTAACATAGACGTAATCTACGCCTTAAGTAAAAAGCAATTTTTGCCAGCTGAAGTAAAAGTTGCAAAAAAGAAGAAAAAGTAGAAACAATTAATTGATAAGAGTAATGTCCATTAAGCCTTCCTTTCATTTTAAACCTGATTCCGAAAAGAGAACGTTTCTTTAATTGGAGGTTTAAAATACACTAATCAAGTACCGCCTGTAAAAGGGCGGTTTTTTTATGCTTTTGCATTGTAAGCAGATTTCTCACTCCGCTATCGCTCCGTTCGAAATGACAAAAGAGGGTGAGTTTCGCTCGAAATGACAGCGTAAGAGTGTAAAGTGCTCCATTCGAAAAGACAAAAGAGAAGGGTATGTTAAAACATTAAACAGCCATCGACAATGCTGGCAGGTCTTCATATGTAAAAGGCGCGGCGGGTTCCAGTGCTTCGCGGAAATCTTTGGCAATGCTGTAGGCTTCCATTTCTGCAGCGGGGTATTGGAAGCGGGCTATCTCGGTAATGCGTTCTTCGGTGAGGTCGCCGAGCAGCCATTCCCAGGCCAGTTCTTCCGTAAGGATGGTAGGCATGCGTTTCTTGCTGTTGTGTACCTGTTCCATCAATGCATTGGCTGCTGTGGTAATGATAGCAAAGCTCTCCACATATTCTCCTGTGCTTTGATCGGTCCATGGTTGCCACACGCCCGCCATAAAGAAGTAGGGCTTGTCCTTGACAGTAATATGATAGGGATACTTGACGGCGGTCTTTACCGGCTTACCTGTTTTCTTGCTCACCGGGAACAGATGCCTCCATTCGTAAAAGCCGCTAGACAATACCAGGCAGCGACGGCTGAGGGCTGCCTGACGGTAGATCTTCCGGGGAAACAGTAATTCTTCTGAAATGGCGTTGAGTGTAGTAATAGGAGGATGGAACTGTCCACTTTCGTCTTTGTAGCCAAACCGCATTTTGCTTACGGATTCACGCGATTTCTGGTAGGAGGGAATAAAGCCCCATTCCATTTGCACCAGGTCAAAGTCATCCTTTCCTTCCTGTTTCTTCAATACTGGATGGCTGGAATAATCGAACCCTACATGCAAAGGATTGCTGAGGAAATCATAATTGGCGATCAGCTTTTCCAGCTTCTTAAGCCGGAGGTATTCTATACGTGTAACGCGTACTCCATTGTAATAACACATACTAATTCGTTTTTTTGAAATGGGCTTCTATCAGTTCTCCAATCGATTGTGCCAGCGCCTGTCCGCCTTCGGGGATGGAGGTCCAGAAAACTTTGCCTTCAGCATCGGTTGCTGTAGTGATCACCAGTGGCTTGCCATCCTGAACAGGGATCATGAACATGGGCCTTCCTGAAATATTCAACTCACGTACTGGCACCTTTGTGTCGTTGAAGATAATCTCAAAAGTAACCGCTGTGGTATCCATACAATAACTTTTTTGATGATGAAACCCGACCCTAAAAGTACGAAATGCTAAATTAATTAGTAGTAAAATGGTGAGATTTCTGGCGGTAAATAAAAGGAACTGTTAAACCTTTCCGTCTTTATGGGGTCTCATCAAGATAATATAGCTATCTGTTTTACGTTTTTTAATTTCCGCTCTCCCGTGTAAAACGCAGGGCATTAATCGACTATCTATGAAGAAATTCGTTACTCCTTCTTTCCTGATCGCCAGTCTGTTGATTGTATTGGTTTGCTGTGGTAAAAAGAATGACGACCCCGATACGCCCAAAGTGTACAGAATCGAGGGAGCGCTGACCGTTGACGGAAGGGAGAGGACGTACCTGGTCAATTTGCCACCGGCTTATTATGATAACAAGGATTACTCGCTTATCATAGCCATGCATGGCGGAGGTGGTTCGGGAACGCAGTTTGAAGCATCCTCACTGCTGACGCAAAAGGCCAACGCATCAGGCTTCATTGTTGTTTATCCGGATGGTGTAAAAAGCACCGGGCTGGGTATCCAAACCTGGAATGCCGGTACCTGTTGTGCATTCGCTGTTGAGAACAATATCAATGACGTGAAATTCATCAGTCAGCTGATCGACAAGCTGGTGGCGACTTATAAGATCAATCCTAAAAAGGTATATGCTACCGGGCATTCCAATGGTGGTATGTTGAGTTATAGATTAGCTTGTGAGTTGTCCAACAAGATTGCTGCCATTGCTCCCAACGGTTGTACGATGGTGGTTACGCAGCCTTGCAATCCCAGTCGTGCTGTTCCCATTCTACATATGCATTCTGTGCTGGATGAGCATATTCCTTACACCGGTGGAACCGGTAATGGCATCTCTGGTGTTTATGCGCCGCCGCTGGATTCTGTGTTCAATGTATGGTCGTCGAAAAATGCTTGTACTACTACCGCGCAGGTGGTGGTCAATAATAGTAGTTATAAGTTTACGCAGTGGACTGGTTGCAGCAACAATACTGCTATCAATTATTACCTCACGAAGGATGGCGGCCATGCCTGGCCTGGCGGTTTGCCGGGAAGTGCCAACGGTGATACGCCTTCTCAGGCCATCAATGCCAATGATCTGTTGTGGGAGTTCTTTAAGAAATACCAGTTGCCTTAAGATACAGGTGTTAGCGATTAGCAATTAGCTTTTAGCCCTGGCTAACAGCTAACATCTAAGAGCTAATGTCTGAGTTGTATTTATCCCGGTAGTCAACGGGCGTCATGCCGGTGATCTTTTTAAATACATCGCGGAAGGTTTGCGTATCTGAATAACCTACGGCTACCATTACTTCAGTAATGGATCGCCGGCCGGCTTCGAGTTGTTTCTTGGCTGCTTCGATCTTTACGCGTTGTATGTATTCTGCTACGGTGAGGTAAGTAGCTTTCTTAAACCGTCTTTCAAAAGTGCGGCGGGTAATGTTGAATCGTTCGGCCAGTTGATCAACTGTTAATTTGTCTTCGTAATGGGCTTCTATAAATTCCTGCGCTTCTTTGATCACTTCGTCTTCATGGTCTTTTAAACCATTGAATATTACAAAGGGTGTTTGCTGGTGCCTGTCGAGCTCGATCACAAAATACTTGGCGGTATGTATGGCGATCTGCCGGTTGGTATATTTCTCCACCAGGTACAGCAGCAGATTCCAGTATGCATTGTTGCCTCCACTGGAATAGATGCCTTGCTGGGCTGTCATTACTTTTTCTTCTACCAGTTTTACGGAAGGATAAAAATACCTGAACTCATTGGCGTAGGCCCAGTGTGTGGTGCATTGTTTGCCTTTGGCGATGCCCGAAAATGCCATCAGGAAGGCGCCTACACAAAGGCTGGCTACTTCTGTTCCGCTTTTGTATTGCTGTGCGATCCAGGGTGCATAATCCATGTTCATGCGTACAGAGGTGAGCATATCGCCTGTCATGGCAGGAATAATGATTAGGTCGGTATGGTCGATGTCTTTCACCAGTACATCGGGGTGCAGAGAAAACAGTCCCTGGTTCAACTGCACTTCTTCAGTGAAGGCAACGAGCTGCACCTGGAAGAGGGGAGGCTTGCCTGCCTGCTTCAGGAAGTCGTTTACCATGCTGAACACATACCGGGTGTCGGCAATGGAGGCCAGTACCGCATTCCTGAGTGCTAAGATGGAGATATGTACCATGCGACAAATGTAGCAGAAATGACTGTCGCAAACACCCACCTAAGAATGTCGCATTTACACGGCAGGGCAAAGGGGATTGCGAATTAGCTTTGTGTCCAATCAATCAAAAAAAGTATAACCATGCTCAACATCACTGCCTATCTCCATTTTATGGGTAATGCCGAGGAGGCCCTGACTTTTTATAAATCCATACTGGGAGGTGAATTTACCATCGTTGGCCGCTACAAGGATGTGCCGGGAGGAGAAAAGCTGTCTCCCGAAGATCAGCAAAAGCTTATGCACCTCTCGTTGACGCTGCCCGGCGGTGTTGTCATCATGGCTACCGATATGCTGGAGTCGATGGAACAAAAACTGGTGCCGGGTAACAACATTCATTTGTGTCTCCACACACAAAGTGAAGCGGAGGCTGATAAGATCTTCAATGCGCTGGCGGCTGGCGGTAAAATAGTGATGCCTATGAACAGTACTTTCTGGGGCGCCTACTTTGGTATGTGCATCGACAAGTATGCTGTTCAGTGGATGGTGAATTATACCTATCAACAACAAACAAAATCTGCATAACATGAAAATACTGATCATTATTCTAAGCGCCATCGGTGGGCTCGTTACGCTACTGCTGGTCATCGCCTTATTCGTCAGGAATGAATATGCTATAACCCGCAGTATTACTATCAACAAACCCCGGCAGGAAGTTTTCGATTTTGTAAGGTATCTGAAAAACCAGGACCGGTTCAACAAATGGGTGATGGCCGATCCCAATATGAAAAAAGACTACAGAGGTGTTGATGGCACGGAAGGTTTTGTGTATGCCTGGGAAAGTAACAAAAGAGGTGGTAAAGGGGAACAGGAGATCAAACGTATCAAAGAAGGGGAGTACCTTGACCTGGAAGTGCGTTTTGAGAAGCCTTTTGAAGCGGTGGCTAAAACCCCATTTGCTACTGAATCCGTAAGTGGTAATCAAACTCAAATTACCTGGGGTATGAGCAGCCGCATGAAATATCCCATGAATATTATGCTCCTGTTTGGGATCGAAAAAGCCCTCGCAAAGGATATGGACGTCAGTTTGACGACACTGAAGCGTATCGTGGAGCAACAATAACCCTGGATACCGCTTGTTAATATCATTTAGCCGGTAGCTGTTTATGCTGCCGGCTTTTTATTTTGTTAATGTGTTTGTTGGTTGCTAAAATAATTAGTATTTTAGCGTTGTGAAAGGACAGATCACAGTACGCATCGAAGGCTACATGAGGCACTACCCGGTTGAACGTATTCACGTTACGCCGCAGGTGGAGCATTTCAGGGTATATGGCCGCAACGGGTCCATCGTATTCCAGGGCAATCGTCCTTTTCTTCGTGGTAATGGGCTTAAGATGAAACGTATTGAATGGAAGCTGGTTGAAGGACAGCTTCGTAGCGCGAGCGCTAAAGATGCGCTCGCACAAAGTCTCGACACTTATGTGAGACAACAGGAACGGGAAGGTAAATTGTAATTGCTGCTTCTCTGGTTTAACAAAACATAAGCTAATTATCACTGTATCTTGATGGCGGCAGCTTTACTGGCTGTAGTTTTTCATTATTCCCTTAACTATCATGTATGTAATGTTTCGACTTCCTACCCCTCTGAATAATTGTATATTAGCTCCAACGTTTCAATCGCTCACCTATGCCCCTTCGTCAAACTATATTCATTATTCTGGCCGTGCTGACGTTCTTATTGCTGTTCCAGTATTTTAATATGTTTACTTCTATTGTGACCGGCTGGCATACTACCATTTATACAGGTCCATCCTGGTATCAATGTCTTTCCCCGGCAATTCTGTTGGGGATATCTATTCTATACAGGCGTATAGCAAAAAGAGGGATTTTTATGTCACGGGCTTTTTTTATCACTCACTTTTTTTTCACAGTAATCGTTTATATCGTTGCCAATTTTGGAACAGTACTATATTTCCAGTTTCTGATGTATCCCCCGGTTGATAATTACAGTCTCGAACGGCTCCTTTTCATGACTACGTTTGCACATTGGTCGCAGTGGCTCTTAATTGTAGGGGAGATTGTTTTTGCCATCCTGTTATGGCTTAAGCTGACTTCCAGGCCTCAAATGCCGCGGTCCGGCATCTAATACGAACAAATGTTAGTTTTTGTGCCAAATTCTACTATTTTTGTCTCCAAACAAAAAACAGACAGGCCATATGCAATTCCAGTTATCTGAAGAACACCTCATGATCCGCAATGCTGCCCGGGATTTTGCCCGGCAGGAATGTTTACCCGGCGTTATTGAAAGGGATGAACACCAAAAGTTTCCTAAAGAACAGGTCTACAAGCTCGCTGAACTGGGATTCATGGGCATGATGGTTGACCCCCAATACGGCGGCAGTGGTATGGATACCATGAGTTATGTGTTGGCCATGGAGGAGATCAGTAAGATCGATGCCAGTGTGAGTGTTTGTATGAGTGTAAATAATAGCCTGGTGACCTGGGGACTGGAAGCTTATGCTTCTGAGGAGCAGAAACAAAAATACCTCGTTCCGTTGGCGCAAGGGCGCAAGGATGGCGAACTATATATCGGTGCTTTCCTGCTGAGTGAGCCAGAAGCGGGTAGTGACGCCACTTCTCAGCGTACTACTGCTGAAGACAAGGGTGATCATTATATCCTGAATGGTACCAAAAACTGGATCACCAATGGCTCTTCTGCTTCTGTGTACCTCGTAATGGCGCAGACGGATGTTGCCAAAGGCAGCAAAGGCATCAACGTATTCATTGTAGAAAAGAGCTGGCCCGGTGTAGTGGTGGGCGCCAAGGAAAACAAACTTGGTATCCGCGGCAGTGATACACACAGCATCTTATTCAATGATGTAAAAGTGCCTAAAGAAAACCGCATTGGAGCGGATGGCTTTGGGTTCACCTTTGCCATGAAAACGCTGGCCGGTGGCCGCATTGGCATCGCTTCACAGGCGCTGGGTATTGCCAGTGGTTCTTATGATCTGGCGCTTAAATATTCCAAAGAGCGCAAAGCGTTTGGTAAGGAGATCATGCATCACCAGGCCATTCAGTTCAAGCTGGCCGATATGGCTACCCGCATTGAAGCATCCCGTTTACTATGCCTGAAAGCTGCCTGGGAAAAAGACCAGCACCAGGATTATGCCCTCAGTTCTTCCATGGCCAAGGTCTATGCCAGCGAAACGGCCATGTGGGCTTCGGTAGAGGCTGTTCAGATCCATGGGGGGTATGGTTATGTAAAAGAGTACCATGTGGAGCGTCTTATGCGCGATGCCAAGATCACACAGATCTATGAAGGTACTTCCGAAGTGCAGCGCATTGTGATCAGTCGGTCTATTCTTAAATAGGTGGTTAGTTGAAAAGTTGAAGGGTTGAAAAGGGAAATCTCTTGTAGTTTTTAGAGATTTATTATCGTATAAATGCTTTCAATGTGCTAATGCTATTTTGCGTTGGCACATTTTTTATTTTAGTTAGTTTTGTCTCTTTCTCAAAGAATCAACAAGATGGCTGTCAACATAGAGCAATATCAACAGATCAGGAATGAATTAGGTAGCGAAGTAACGCTGGTTGCTGTGTCAAAAACAAAACCGGTAGAGGATATTCAAGAGCTGTACGATCTTGGCCAACGTGATTTTGGTGAGAATTATGTACAGGAGCTGGCAGAAAAGCAACTATTGTTACCTGATGATATCCGCTGGCATTTTATTGGCCATTTGCAGTCCAACAAAGTAAAATACATTGCTCCCTTCGTCCACCTGATCCATGGAGTGGATAGTTACAAATTGTTACTGGAAATAGAGAAGCAGGCTGCTAAGAACCTACGCACTATCCAATGTCTGCTACAGGTGCATATAGCCCGGGAAGAAACCAAATTCGGCTTCAATGCAGAAGAGCTGGCGGATGTGATGGAAACGCTTAAAAAAGGGCAATTACAGCACGTGCAGGTGCGTGGTCTTATGGGGATGGCCTCTTTTACGGAGGATGAGCAACATATTCAAAAGGAATTCATATACCTGAAGGGACTTTTTGATGAGTATTTCCCATCGCTCCATCCCGGACTACCCGGTTCTGCTATTGATCCTCAAACTCTTGTCTCAGAATACCCGTCTTCCAATCCGTCTCTCCCGGTCCTTTCTATGGGCATGAGCAGCGATTATCGCCTTGCTATAGCCTGTGGCAGCAACATGGTAAGGGTGGGCAGCCTGCTTTTTGGCGCCCGTTCAAAACCCTGATATCGGGTTTTTAGGCTGCTTCATCTGACCTTTTCGCACAAACATCGAATAGATTATGTAACTGCCCGGCCCGGCAGTATTTTTACTATGCAATTAGGATATAAGATAGTGTTTTTCATAGGTTATTGATTAATGGTTAAGGGCTGTTTCTACAGCCTTTTTTTGTTTTTATACCCTTCCTGTTTGCAAAAGTACCAACTGCACGGCAACCTGCTTCCGTGTGTTATCCAATCAGTGCTTCAATGTTGTAAATGCTGCTCCTGTTTTTGACAGAAATCGTCCCGTTTTGTTCACTCAACCGGGTTTCTCTTTCAAACGTCGAATAGATTATGGAATGCCTGTTTTGGGGAGTAGTTTTATACTCGTATTAAAGGCAAAAGATAGTGTTTTTCATAGGTTATTGATTAATGAATAAAGGGGCTGTTTCTACAGCCCCTTTCGTTTTGGGTAATTCGTGATATTCAATCCAAGAACGATGTCCCTGTTGGCTGTCAGCAGCCCGTCTTTTTTAGTGGGCTTAAGTATGCCGCTGCCTCCGTAGCCTGGCTGTTGTTTGCGTTCGGCTGGTGTTAAATAAGGATCGTCGTCGAATAAGAACTCATCGACATAGTAAGGCTTCATATCCGCTTCTTTGATCACCGGATGAATGTGGGCAGGTGTCTTTCCGGTGGGATAGGAGGCGGGACGGAGTGTGTAAAACGCATAACGGCCGTCTTCATTGGTTCGTATCCAGCCGCGGACATAACCATGCCGTTTGGCCCAGCCTTTTTCATCGCCTTTAGTTGGGTATACACCTGTCTGATCGGTATGGTAAACATACAATACCACATTACGCGCGGGCGTCTTGCCATCTATTTCATAAATAGTTCCCGTCACCAGCATCTTAGGGCCTGCATCGTTGAAGTCGGGTAGGGTATCCACCCAGTTCAGCTGTTCGAACGAAACCGGGCATTCGAAAATGGCTTCACAACCTTCGCAGGGCATATTGAAATTACCACGGAGATTACCTTGTGCGCAACTGGTAAGTGCTACGATCAGTAAGATTGATAAAACAACAAGTACTTTCATATCGGATAGTTTTAGATGATGGTATTGCAAATTGACATCACCTGTGTGTTTGGGTAAAATCCATTACATCTCCTGTACTTTTTGCTTGACGAAAAGACTTGTTTATTGAGTCTGCCTATGAGCCTTGTTACATACCCGGACTGGTAAATCGGGCATTGACGATGTTATTCACGGCTGATCCGAAACGGTAGTTGAGGCCAAAACCTGTATAGTAGTTGTAGTTGGTAGACAGTGATCGTAAGCGCAGCAACACTTCTTCTGATGAAGCTCCTTTTTGCGGGAGGTTGAACTGGTCGCGGATGCGGCTGGCGGTAACCTGGAAGAAGATGGACAATCCTTTGGCAACATTCATTTCGACGCGACTGTATACCGACAGGTTGTTCTTTGCTATATCATGAAGGTAATTGTACCAGTTTACTGAGCCGGATAATTTACCCCAGGGTTGAACATAGAAGGCGTACACACCCAGCTCATGGAAATACAGCCGTTCATGGGTTTTGCCATAAAGGGTTTGATCGAAGTAGCTGCGTTGCTCTGCGCCAAGCATATAGCGTATCGCCAGGAACTTATTGCTGGAAACAGCGTAAGGGTGAATGTTATACTCCATACCGGTAGCCAGTTCAAGCGCATGTTTGTAGTTGTCGTAACTGCTGCGGGTGTATTCTGCTTTATAAGCCCAGGACCAATGAGGGGTAATACTTTTTACAAAATTATGTTCGGCATAATAGTA
The DNA here is from genome assembly GCF_059502485.1 of Paraflavitalea sp. Taxonomy (NCBI): domain Bacteria; kingdom Pseudomonadati; phylum Bacteroidota; class Chitinophagia; order Chitinophagales; family Chitinophagaceae; genus Paraflavitalea; species Paraflavitalea sp. The sequence goes on along the minus strand of NZ_JCACET010000011.1, from coordinate 495,582 downwards.
GTCGTTTTTTGTCTTTAACTCGGTCTTTATGTCGCCCTCTTCATAGGTATAGGTATTCCGGGAATTGTTTACATATACCTGCAGGTCGGTTTTAAAAGAAGGCGTAACCTTGGCAACTGAAAAGTCGAGTCCATATGAGCTTTCCTTGTAGGCTGAACTACCACTGAAATTGACGTTGCCGCCCACCATGAATGCCCAGTTGCGCCATGGGTCTTTGCGTAGTGCAACTGCTGTATCGGCTTTCCTGAAATTGACCTCGATCAGGTCGGTATTGCGATTCTTTAAGAGGAAAGGGATAAGCCCCAGTTTGATGTGATGGATGAAAGTTGATCTTTTATTGTCGATGGCTGCATTGGGAGCCGTAAAGAATACAAGCGTGTCACTGTAGTTAACAAAGGCAGCCTGGCCTTCAAACTGTATGGTATGTTGTTCGCCGCCGTTGCCGGTTGGCTGACTGGAAAGCAGGATCTGTACATCGGCATTGAACCGGTCGCGCACAAAATCCAGTGATGGCAATTGCTGGCGTGCATAGTCAAGGTCGCAAAGTGGCGAAGTGCCGCAATCCATAAACAGCCGGAGGTTTTGACGGGCTGACGCAGGTAAAAAGGCTAATAACAACAGCAGCGTGGTTAAGTAGTGGAAAGGTCTCATGTTGATTGTTTTGTAGGTGACTGATAGGTTGATCACACAAAAAGAGCACATCCGACAGCTGTTTTAAAATAACTTACACGTCGGGCAAGGTTTACAGGACATTCTGACCGGGATGGCATGGATTGCATTTCGTGTAGCAGATGGGGCTGCAGGTGTAAGAATAAATGACAACTGCTTTTTGTATATTTATTTTGAGGTATGAACTTATTATCTATCATCAGGCGCTATAAGCTGGACCACCTGCTGGGGTGGCTGATCCTGTTTGGCGGCTGGCATTTTTTCCGTTACCAGGATTATCGCCGTGATATAGGCTGGCTTATTACTGCGCTGAAAGTGGCAGACCTTGCGCTCATGGTGTACATCACCAATTACCTGCTGATCCCCCGGCTCCTCTATAAGAAAAAATATGTGCTGTTTGGTATTACTTATGTTGTAGTTATTACCGGTTTCAGCTTTTTGAAAATGTACCTCGAGGCAGAGATCATGAACCGGCAAACGCTTTTTTTCAGCAACTTCAAGGCACGCTTTTATGATAATGTCATCCCCCACATCCTGTTGGTGAGCACAGGCGCCGCGTTCAAACTGCTAATGGATTATGCGCGGACGCAACGCAGGCTGGGGGAGATGTCGAAAGAGAAGTCGGAGGCCGAATTGAACTTCCTCAAATCGCAGATCAATCCGCATTTCCTGTTTAACTCACTCAATTCGATCTATTTTCTGATCGACAAAAGCAATACTACTGCCCGGCAAACGCTACTGCAGTTCTCGGATTTGTTGCGTTACCAGCTTTACGATTGTAATGCCGATACCATCGAGATTGAGAAAGAGATCACTTATTTGCAGGATTTTATCCGTTTGCAGCAGTTGCGTAAGGATCAGCATTACGAGGTGGATGTGCAGGTAGAGCCGGATGTGAAGGGGTTTCGTATTACGCCCTTGTTGCTCATTCCTTTTGTGGAAAATGCATTTAAGCATATTTCGCACCATAGCGACCAGTTGAATTTTGTACATGTTAGTATGGCAAGGGAAAATGGGTCTTTCCGCTTTGTAGTAGAGAACTCTAAAGAAAACTTTCACCGGTCTACCGAGCCGCCAGGCGGTATTGGCCTCAGTAATGTAAAGCGCCGGCTGGAGCTGCTGTATCCCCGGAAATATGAGTTGCAGATCGATAACAATGATGCTACCTTTAAAGTAGCGCTAAACCTCCACCTGTCATGACGCTACAATGTATTATCATCGACGATGAGCCGCTGGCCCGCACCGGGCTCAAGGAATACATACAGGATGTCGAGTTCCTGCAGCTGGCAGGGGAGTTCGACAATCCCATGAAGGCCATCGATACGCTCATGCAGCAGAAGATAGATCTTATTTTCCTGGATATCCAGATGCCCCGGATGACCGGCCTGGAGTTCCTCAAAAGCCTGGCGCAACCACCGCTGGTGATCTTTACAACGGCTTATCCGCAGTATGCGGTGGAAGGTTTTGAGCTCAATGCGATCGACTACCTGCTGAAGCCTTTTTCCTTCGAGCGTTTCTGGAAGGCTGTTATAAAGGCCAAATCGCTCCGGGAGCCTGCCAGTCAGCCCGTAGCTGCTGCAGCGGGGGCCGAACCGGACTACTTTTTCATCAAAAGCGATAATAAGCTAGTCAAGATAAAGTATGATGAAATTCTGTTTATAGAAGCCCTGCAGAACTACGTGGCCGTTCATACTACGGAAAAGAAATATATAACTTACCTCACGTTCCGCAGCATCGAGGAATACCTGCCTGCCGGCCGTTTTGTACGCACCCACAAGTCATTTATTGTGGCGGCTGCCAAGGTGGAAAGTATCGAGGGAAATGATATCCGCATTGGCCAGCACCATATCCCCATCAGCCGCACGGAACGGGAAACCGTGCTTCAACAACTACTCCAGAACCGCCTGCTTAAAAGATAGATTTTATTCGTATTTTCGCCGATACGATATGCCACGGGTCTTTAACAACCGTGGCATATTTGTAAAAGACAGGTACTATATGACTGAGATTAAAAAAGCAGAAGAAAAGAGCCTCAACTTTATTGAGGAGATCATCGAGGAGGATCTGAAGGCGGGCAAATATAAATCCATCACTACCCGTTTTCCGCCGGAGCCGAATGGCTACCTGCACATTGGCCATGCCAAGAGCATTTGCCTCAACTTTGGCTTAACGCTTAAATATGGCGGTAAGACCAACCTCCGTTTTGACGACACGAACCCAATTACTGAAGACACTGAATATGTGGAAAGCATCAAGTCCGATGTCCAATGGCTCGGTTTCCAATGGGCTAATGAATTGTATGCTTCCGATTACTTTGAGCAGTTGTATGGCTTTGCCGTAAAGCTGATCCAGAAAGGTTTGGCTTATGTGGATGATTCTACCAGTGAAGAGATTGCTGCGCAGAAGGGCACACCTACTTCGCCCGGCACGAGGAACCAATATGCTGAAAGAAGCATAGAAGAAAACCTGCGCCTGTTTGAAGAAATGCGGGCGGGTAAATATGCAGATGGTAAGAAGGTGTTGCGGGCGAAAGTCGATATGACCTCACCCAACATGCACTTCCGTGATCCGATCCTGTATCGCATCAAGCATGCAAAGCACCACCGTACGGGTGATGCCTGGTGCATCTATCCCATGTACGATTTTGCGCATGGCCAAAGCGACTCCATCGAAAATATCACCCATTCTATTTGTACGCTGGAGTTCATTCCTCACCGTCCTTTGTATGAGTGGCTGATCAAAGAACTGGAGATATTCCCTTCGCATCAATATGAGTTTGCCCGCCTCAACCTGAATTACACAGTGATGAGCAAGCGCAAGCTGAAGCAACTGGTGGAAGAGAAGCATGTAACTGCCTGGGATGATCCCCGTATGCCAACGATCAGCGGCTTCCGCCGTCGTGGATATACGCCTGAATCTATTCGTGAGTTCTGCGATCGGGTAGGTGTGGCCAAGCGGGATAATATCATCGAGTATTCCCTGCTGGAGTTCTGTATCCGCGAGCACCTCAATAAGATTGCGCTGCGCCGCATGGTGGTATTCGATCCACTGAAGGTGACGATCACCAACTTCCCTGAAGGGGAGGTGGAGATGCTGAAAAGCGAGGACAATCCTGAAGATCCGGCAGGTACGCACCGGGATGTGCCGTTCAGCCGTGAGCTGTACATCGAGCGGGAAGACTTCATGGAGAATCCGCCTAAGAAGTACTTCAGGCTGGCGCCCGGTCAGGTAGTGCGGTTGAAGAGTGCATACATCATTCGTTGTGAAGAAGTGATCAAGGATGCTGATGGTAAGGTGACTGAAGTGAAATGTACTTATATTCCTGAAAGTAAAAGTGGTTCCGATACTTCTGGCATTAAAGTACAAGGCACGTTGCACTGGGTAAGTGTGGCACAGGCTATCAGTTGTGAAGTAAGGGAATATGACCGCCTGTTTAAAGTCGAAAATCCGGCTAATGAGGAAGGGGATTTCAAAGACTATATCAACCCCGATTCGCTGAAGGTGATCGGTACTGCGTATGCAGAGCCTGCATTGAAAACGGCGCGCTTTGAAGAACGTTACCAGTTCCTGCGCAAGGGTTACTTCTGCCTGGATAAGGATACTTCCGAAGAGCGTATGATCTTCAACAGGACTGTTACGCTGAAGGATGCCTGGGCAAAAGAGCAAAAGAAAAATTAAGCCTTTAGAGGGCTTTAAATAATCAGGAAGGGCCGCCAATCATGGGCGGCCCTTCCTTTTATACCTGTGTTTATGAGAGACTTAATAGCGCATAATAGCGGCCATAGTTGATGCTGCAGGCATTTTATCGCTGTCTACGATAAATACCTCACCACCTGTGAGCAATGTATTGGTCACTGCTTTATCAAACAGGTCTTCATTGTCTCCTGTACTTTCTCCCTGAACTGTCAGTTCATTCGTCTGCTCATCAAACGTACCCCATACCTGCTCACCTTTTACAATAAACAGGTGTGATATCCTGCCATAGTGGGCTGCAGGAATGATTTCTGCGAGGTTGGTAGATGTTTGCGGAGTGGCTGATTGGTTGCCATACCTCTCAAGCGCATTGTTTAATCGTTGCTCAAAGTATGGCTGCATAACAGCCCTTGCTTTGGGATATAATGTGGCGATATCTTCATGTTCATGACTGCCTGTAAGCGCATCTGTCCACACATGCTTATAGTCGCTTACTGACCGGTAGATGGGTATCAAATATTCTACGCCGGCCAGCAATAGCGGAGCATGTTCTTTATTCAGTAATGCTTCCCACAATCTGTCGTCTACGGCTTCAAGATATACTGCTATATTCTGCTTGTCATCCGGGTTGCCGCCGCCAATACCATGATAGTTAGCGCCTCCATTGGAAGCTGCTCCGGATGCACGGAAAGTGCTGGCTGATTTATCCAGCATGCGTTTTGTGCCTTCCACGCCATCGGGCATGTTGCTTATCTTAACTTCTGTCATGCCGTAATCATCCGCCCTGAACAGCTTTGCCTGTTGCTTGCTGATCACCAGCAGGTAAAAGTATTCCGGATTTGTAAGCAACGAGATCAGCGGCGCCAGTGCAAAGCTCTTATTGATATATACCTTTTCTGTCGGTTCCTGCTGCATGTGCAGGTAGCGGCAATAGCCGTCACTGATAAATACAGCCAGTCCTTTGCTTTGTCTTGTCCAGAAAGCATCGTCGCGAAGCAGGTCATATGCAGGCTTCAACCACCGTTTGATGAAATCTTCATCATGATTCAGCCGGGTCAGTTGCTGGTGCGCCTGTTGCAACGCATTCTTGAAACGTATGGCATCATGGCCTTCGTTCACTTCCATGCCCGATGCATGGGTTGGCAGGTAAATGGTGATGCAACGTTCGCTGGTAAAGTCCCTGAGTTGGGCCAGTATTTCTTTACTGATAAGAGAGGGGAGTTCTATCGGTATTGTATCAGTGACCGGTTCTGCAAAGGCTTCATTCCTGCTTTTGTCGCTCTCATCGCTTTGCAGTTTTCCCTTATAGATATTATCTCTTGAAGCATCATTTCTTTTGTCCACATTTCTGTTTGGGTGGCGGATGGGTACATCATTTGGCAGCTCATCCTCTATGCTTATTTTCTCTCTGCTTAAAATTTTTGTCTTTCCCATATACTACTTTTAGCAGTATGGCCACAATTCGTGTGCCCATAAGGGCATAAAAAATCCAGTGCAGAAGCACTGGGACGCTTTGTGGATTTATTGCACGGTGTGGCAGTATTCCTCACTCTAATCGCCTCCGCCACAACCTCCTCCGCAGCCGCTGCATCCACTGCTGCAGCCTCCGTCTCCGCTACAACCGCTATCGCCGCCGCAGCCACTACCTACACATCCGCCGATCGTTATTTCGCCTGTCAGCCCTAACTGTACGCCCTGTAGTAGTACAATAAAACCTGTTATGCCAAACAGGATGAAGAAGGCGATGTTGGAACTGAGTAAGGCTATGATCGCTCCGGCAGTAATGATGGTGAGGCCAGTGAGGCTTTTGTGCCAGGGGCGTTTCATAATGATCCAGTGGGTTTGTTTGTTGGCTCTTACAAAATCTGTTTCTGTGAAACGTTTGTGTGCGGGAGGCCAGATGTCGTCGGGAGGTTCGGTGTTGAACTTGTCGCGGTAGAGTTGTAACGTGGCTTCGTAGTAGCTGTGGAATTTGTCTCTTTCTTCGGGGCCACCTTCAGTGGGCGTGTGGTGGATGTCTTTTCCGAGGATGTTTTTGCAGAGGTCGCTCCAGTAGGATTTGGTGTACACAAGGTGAAGGTGCCAGGTCTGATCTACTTCATCGGAGGGCGTTACGGGGTGCGGGCTGATCATACATAGGAAGAGGAACTTTTTGTACTCTGTGATCACGCGTTCCGTAAACGTTGGTGGCCATCCATTTTCCCGGGCCAGTCGTTGCGAAAAGGTTAGTGCATCGTGGGGATTGTCGGGGGAGTAGCTTTCCAGCTTGCTCCACAACAGGGTTTCATCAATTTTCATAAAGAACTCTTTTACAAAAGTACTTCGGGTATGGAGAGTCCCATAGTTTCCTGTATTACCTGATTGTTAAGTCGCAATAGGATTTTAGTAGCCCTTGAAATTCAATGGGCTTTAGTTTTTATGCTGTTTTGAAGGAGCTTAGAATCCTTTCTTTGTATTGCCTTTGTCTCCGCCTGTTTTCAGTTTGGCGTAATCGAACACCAGTTGGCAAAAGCCTTTTACGCCTACATCGAGGCGACTATCGTCGATATAAAAATCAGGTGTATGATGGGGTGGAGCTTTTGATTTATCTGTGCCTTTGGGCATGCCGCCAAAGTAGATAAAGAAGGAAGGTGCTTTGGTGCCAAAGAAAGAGAAATCTTCTGCACCTGTTACCCATTCGCGTTGGGTGACATTCTCTTTGCCGGCAGCAGTTTCAAGAGAAGGCAGCATCATCTTTACCAATTCGGGATCATTATAAGTAACTAGTGTTTTCGTGTCGATGGTTACTTCTGCAACTGCACCCATAGCGTCTGCTACGGTGGTTGCTACTTTACGGATGCGCTCATGTGTTTCCTGCTGCATCTTGCTGTCGAGTGTGCGGATGGTACCTTCCATCACTGCTTCTTCCGGTATGATGTTGGGGCGTACACCACTGTGAAACTTACCTACGGTGATGACAACAGGAGCTTTGGTAAGTTCCGATTGACGGCTGACGATGGTTTGTAATGTATTGATGATCTCTGTGGATACTACAATGGGATCGATTCCTTTCCAAGGCTGTGAGCCGTGGGATTGTTTGCCTTTTACTTTGATGGTAAACCAGTCGGAGGATGCCATAAAAGCGCCGGGCTTGTATTCAAACTTGCCTACTTCTATATCTGACTCTATGTGCATGCCAAACACGGCATCTACTTTGGGATTGTCCATCACGCCTTCTTTTACCATCAGGGGAGCGCCGCCTTCTTCATTGCCGGGAGGACCTTCTTCTGCCGGTTGGAAGAAGAATTTTACAATGCCGGGCACGTCTTTCTTCATGCCTGCCAGCACTTCCGCTGTACCCATCAGCATGGCTACGTGGCTGTCGTGGCCACAGGCATGCATCACGGGTACGTTTTGACCCAGGTAATCGGCAGTGACAGTAGATTTAAAGGGGATATCCACGCGTTCCTGTACAGGCAGTGCGTCCATGTCGGCACGCAGGGCAACCACAGGACCGGGTTTGCCGCCACGCAGTATGGCCACTACACCCGTTTTGGCCACGCCTGTTTGTACTTCCAGTCCCAATGCTTTGAGGTGGGTGGCTACGTATTCGGCAGTTTTAACTTCCCGGTTGGAAAGTTCAGGGTGCTCATGCAGGTGCCGCCTCCATTCGATAAGCTTGGGTAAAACAGCCTTGGCCTTCTGTTCAATCAGAACAGACACATTTTGTTGTGCAAAGCTGGTTGTAGCAACTAAAAGCAGTAAAAAACAGGTTAGTTTGGCTGGTAAACGCATGGAAGATGTTTGTCCTCCAATATATAGAAATAATCGTTACGTCCAATCCCACACCACCACATTCCAATTATCTACCGCATCCTGGTAGGTATGAATAGTGGTGAAGCCAACCCGCTTGTGCGCTTGCAAGGACCGGGCGTTTGAGGTAGATATCTCTGTAATGATAAAATCGTAGCGCGGACTGTATACTTCCTTGTGGTGTTGATAGAGCTTATCGAATAAACCTTTTGCCCGGTGGGCTTTAGACACGCATATCTGTCCCATTACATAAAACTGGTAATCATATAATGGTTTGCCCTGCCATTGCAGGTTTTCAAAGTTCACGAACATGGGTTCGAGATCAGGGTAGGCTTGCCGGCCTTCCAGCGTTACGGTCATGGCATAGGCTACTACCTCGTCTTCGTGTTTAATGATAACACTGGGCGCAATGGCATGCAGCTGTTGCAGCATGGGGAGATTGAACTGCATGGTAAGAAATCCCTGTGCGTCCTTTTCTTCCTGGCTGATGTGTTGCTTCAGGTTCTGCCGTTGTAAATGCAGTATCTGTTCCAGTTCTTTGTCTGAACTGACTGTTGTAGCGGTGTACATGAAACGAATGTAAGAAGAATAGCACTATTTATATTCTCCATATACTTCCCGCAAGGTGTCGGCAATTTCTCCCAGGGTACATTTTTGCTCCACGGCTTCAATTACTGTGGGCATGATGTTTTCGTCACTGCCAGCTTTGTCCGATAATAGTTGCAATAGCTGATCACACTTGGCATGGTCGCGCTGGCGGCGAAGGGTGGCGAGTTTTTCACTTTGCACCTGGCGTATGGAGTCGTCTATCTTAAAAGGAGGAGGTGTGTTGGTTTCTGTTACCTGAAACTTGTTGACGCCTACGATGATCTTTTCCTGGCGCTCTACCTGGCGTTGGTAATCATAGGCACTGCGGGCTATTTCATCCTGGATGAATCCCTGCTCGATGGCGCTCACGCTGCCGCCCATGGCGTCTATTTTACCGATCAGCTTCCAGGCCTCTTCTTCTACCTGTTTGGTAAGTGATTCGACAAAATAAGACCCAGCCAGCGGGTCAACAGTATCAGCCGCACCGCTTTCAAAGGCCACGATCTGTTGCGTGCGCAGGGCAATGCGCGCTGCTTCTTCCGTAGGAAGGCTCAGTGCCTCATCGTATCCATTGGTGTGTAGCGATTGCGTACCGCCTAATACAGCAGCCAACGTTTGAACAGTTACGCGGGCAATATTATTCAATGGTTGTTGGGCTGTAAGCGTGCTGCCGCCGGTTTGTGTGTGGAAGCGCAGCATCATGGCTTTGGGGTCGGTGGCGCCGAGCTCTTTCATGATGGAAGCCCACATGCTGCGGGCTGCGCGGAACTTGGCCACTTCCTCAAACAGGTTGTTATGGGAGTTGAAAAAGAAGGAGAGGCGTTTGCCAAATACATTGATGTCAAGGCCCTTTTCCAGTGCGGCCTTTACATAGGCTTTCCCATTGCTCAGGGTAAATGCGATCTCCTGTACGGCTGTGCTACCGGCTTCGCGGATATGATAACCGGAAATGGAGATCGTATTCCATTTGGGGAGGTCATGGCTGCACCATTCAAATATATCCGTAATGATGCGCATGGATGGCTTGGGGGGATAGATGTAAGTGCCCCGTGCTGCATATTCTTTCAGGATGTCGTTCTGTATGGTGCCGGCAATCTTTTTCAGGTCGGCGCCTTGCTGTTTGGCGAGTGCTACGTAGAGGCTCAATAATATAAAGCCAGTGGCGTTGATCGTCATGGAGGTGGACACGTCTTCCAGCTTGATGCCTTTGAAGAGCGTTTGCATGTCTTCGAGACTGTCGATGGCCACACCCACTTTGCCTACTTCACCTTCGGCCAGGGCGTGATCACTGTCATAACCAATCTGTGTGGGCAGGTCAAAAGCAACACTAAGTCCCATTACACCCTGCGAAAGCAGGTAATGGTAGCGTTTGTTGCTTTCTTCAGCGGTGCTGAAGCCGGCATATTGCCGCATGGTCCACAGCTTGCCCCGGTACATATCGGGTTGCACGCCGCGGGTAAAGGGAAATTCTCCGGGAGGCGACAGGGGCGGGAGATGTTGCGTACTCTGTGGGCTGTACAACTCATTAATCTCTATTCCACTGTCGGTAAAGATCTTTTTTTCAGGCATAAGCAGTCATTGTGGTCAAAAGTACTGAATGGCGTGGTTATACCATCAGTTTGCGGGCTTCATAGCTCAGTGCATCGGAAACAATCGTGTGTAAAGATGCTTTGGGATTTTGCATCAGCATTTCCAGGATGCTGCGGTTGAGGTCCTGTCCAGTGGATTCGGCCGGCAGGAAGGAGGTGATCTGGTTTACGATCAGCATATTCTGGTCCTTCAGGTTGCGGATGGCTTCCCAGGCTTCCGCAGATACATACATTTGCTGGGTTACATTGTATTCAAACTCTCCTTTGATGTTCTGTATTAATATCGCCTGCATGTCGCGGGCGCTGAGGTCGGGGGCATTCAGACGGCTGATGAGGTTGGGCAGGGCGATCCGGTCCGCCAGCAGGATGAGGCGCTCATAAGCCTGTAGCTGCATTTGTTTGGTGCCGGTAGCTGCGGCTGTTTCCTGTTTTTCGTCCTTTTGTTGGGTGGTCAGGGCTTGTTTGGCTTCTCTGCGTTGCTTCCAGAATAAATAGGCCAATCCGCCTCCGATAACAAGGGCGATCAACAATTGCCATATGAGCTCGTTCCAGGAAAGTGACATTCGGGTTAGTTTTTTAAGGTAACAAATGTAGTGAAAATGGTTTTGGGTTCCCTCTAACGGATTTTCGGGTGGTTATAGTCTGCCGGGTCGTATGATTGTCAATTGTTTTTGGGGCATTGACGGTTCCTGCCATTCTTCGTACTTTTGGGGCAAATATATCAGTGAAATGGAAATAGCTTCTGCTCCTGTACAGTTTACGCCCAATGCTCACAAAGAACTGCTCCGCCTAATTAATGAGCCGGGTTTCGATACCAGCAAATTCCTGCGGATAGGGGTGAAGGGTGGCGGCTGTTCCGGCCTTAGTTATGTGCTGGGCTTCGACGACAAGCAGGCTGATGACGAGGTATATGAACTGGATGGACTCTCTTTTATTATGAATAAATCCCACGGCCTCTACCTCATGGGCATGCAAATAGACTGGATGGACGGTCTCGAAGCACGTGGCTTCTCCTTTACCAATCCCAATGCTTCCAAGACTTGCGGTTGCGGTAGTTCGTTCTCTGTATAGTTTTTAGCGTAGCAACTTTGCAGTGTACTTAGCACTTCTTTCCACGCAGGCAAGATCGCTGGGTACGTAATTATTCCCTTGTTCTACGTACATGTGTTTTACGCCTGCTTCGCTGGCATATGTTAACAGCTTATTGAAGTCGATGTCTCCATCGCCCATAGTGGTGTGGAGTTCAGGCTTGGTTTTGTCTTTATCCTTCAGGTGCCATAAGTGAAAACGACCGGGCTGTTTTTTGAACAGGGCAGGCAGGTCCTGCTTCATAAAGCTGGACCAATACAGGTCAAGTTCCAGTTTTACATACCTGGGGTCGCTTTCTCTTAATAAGAGCGCATAACCGGTATCGCCATTGTAGTCTATAAATTCGAAGTTGTGATTGTGGTAGGCCAGTTGCAATCCGGCCTTGTTGATGCGTTCGCCGATCCGGTTTAGTGTCGCTACTACTTCTTTGAACTTTTCGATGGAACGCCAGGATTCGTCCAGCCAGGGCCAAACGATATAAGTCTGTTTCAATATCAATGCGCCCTGAATACAGTCGTCAACATATTGATCCAGTTTTGCGGTGTCTCCAACGTATTTGTTCAGGTCAAAGTGACCACTGGGACTGCTTAATCCATTGTCCTGCAGCAGTGATTTGAACTCAGCAGGGGTGAAGCCGTAAAACTTCCTGTCATAGCCATAAGTCTCGACTTCCTGATAGCCATAGGAGGATATCTTTTGTAGTGTGCCCCGAACGTCTTTCGATAATGCTTCGCGAATGGTAAACAGTTGCAATCCGAGTTTGTATTTGGGCTTGAAGGCGAAAGATGAGCCCATCATCATTGCAGAGGCAAGCACGCCGGTCTGCCGGATAAAAGTTCTACGGTTGGTCATGATCCTAAGTTACGGGGAATTTCCTGACCTGCACAATCGCCCCTCTATATTGTCGCAGACGCACCGCATAAATGAATAATCATAAAAGTAAGTTTGCTTACAATATAGCATTATGAAAAGCAATTGTAAAGGCATAGCTCTGCTGATGCCACTCACCTTAATCTGCTTCATTATGAGTACTGCACAACAGTCAAAACACAATGTAGTTTCTACGCGTACTTTCGATGCGCCGGTAGAGAAAGTATTCAAAGCATGGTCTGACCCTGCTTATGTAAAGCAATGGTGGCAGCCACAAGGTTTTACCACTCCCATTGCCAATATGGATTTTAAGGAAGGCGGCAAATCGCTTGTTTGCATGCGTTCACCGGATGGACACGATATGTACAATACCTGGAACTACCAGAAGATCGTACCCAATGAGCGCATCGAGTTCATACTGAACTTTTCCGACAAGGATGGTAACAAGCTGGACCCGGCTAAGATCGGTATGCCGGTAGATATTCCTGCCGATGTGCAGCATGTGATTACGTTTAAGAAGGTAGGGGAGAATAAAACAGAAATGACTATTACAGAGTATGGCTACGGCTCTCAGCAGACTGCTGATATGTCTAAGGCTGGGCTGGAACAATGCCTTGATAAAATGGCGGCGGCCCTCAAATAACTTTCAAAGAAGTATAGCCAAAAATAAAGCCGGGTGTTTAACCCGGCTTTATTTTTTATATCAATTGCATTTTTGCGACTTTGGGATCTACCTCAACGATGTCATCTTCAAAGTTGAGCTTGATACGCCATTTGCGTATGGTCGCAGAACCAATAATAACTTCTTGACTTAATTCTGGTATTACTAAAAATTCGTCGCTTAATAGGACATTGTTAATGTAAAAATCAAGGCATGCTACTTGTCGCGCTTTCACAGTGAATGCCTTACGTGGAAGCATAATATTCCTGATAACTCCAATCTTTTGAGCAGTAGCTAATCCTTTTAAATAATCTGGGTGAATGCAAGATAGATTAAAAGAAGTGTCGAATGCTGTGTTCAACTGCCTGGTATTGATTTGGCCTGTATACAGTAGTATTCGATGAAGTTGGAGCGTTATTGTTAATGTTCTAAGGGGTTTCTACAATGGAAGTAGTACTATTTCTCTTCACAGAACTGATGCCATTCTCCCTTCCAGCCTCACTCGCATACGGCTCGCTGGTTCCTATAATATGTCCATTAATATCTTTTAAGTGAAAATAGTATTTACCATTGGATGAAGTCCTTCTTTCAAAATGAGTCTCATCCTGAGCGTTTACTTGAACTGATATAATGCCACTTTCACAAGCCGTCTTCGATGTATAACCTTTACTTACAAGAATAATTTGACCATTATCTGCTAATAATGCAAATTGGTATTCTTTATTTGGCTTCTTTTTTATTAGGAATTTTCCCATATAGCAAAGATACTAATTTAAGTTTTTATTTACTTCTCTTACAAACTTGTCGACAGCAGTCCTCCAGCTTTCTACTTGTTTCAGGCTAATAGATTTGATCCGGTGATTACCACTGCCGGATGATGAATCCCGATCGGCATTATGAACAATTTTATGCCTCCTTTTGATCATCTCGTTTAAAATAGGAAACAGCTTTTTTATATTTTCCGTAGTCTCAATTGATATGTTAGATAGAGAAGTTGCTATATCTGAAGTGTCATTAAAACTAACTGTACCCAAATATTCTTTAATTGATAAGTCAATAACTTCTGCGACAAGTTTATTTCTATGAGTAACAAGTTCGCCAAGCTCAAATTTCGTCTTTCTTCCTATTTCAGATGTTCCCACCAAAGGTATATGGTTAATCCTTTCTTTGCTTGCACTGGGTAGCTTCCAAATCATCACGTTTCTTAAATAATCTTCTAAGGTTGAATGAACAAATACTGTAGTAGCCCTAAGTAAATCCAGATTATGGGTGGCTTTTCTGCCTTTGCCCTTAGAAGTGCCTTCATATAAGGTTAGCAGGTTGTTGATTCTATCGAAGTTCTTGTCAAACGTATACATGATGTTGTCAATCATAGCAGTATATTGGCTTTGCTTCAAATATATGTAAAAAATGTATAAAGCGATTGCTAAGGCCTAAAAACAAAAAGCCGGGCATTCGCCCGGCTCTATTATTCAAATCATCTGTAACGACTACTTCAGTTTGCCCAAAGCGGTAATGATGCGCTTCCAGGCTTCTTCGATCTTTTCCATGCTGTTGGCAAAGGAAATACGAATGGCGGTAGGCTCGCCAAAGGCGCGACCGGTAACAGTGCTTACGTGTGCTTTGTTGAGCAGGTACATACACAGGTCATCTGCATCTTTGATCGTCTCTTCGCCATCGTTCTTGCCAAAGTACTGGCTAACGGTGGGGAACACATAGAATGCGCCATCGGGTTCTGCATAGGTAAGACCAGGAATGCTGTTCATGATCTCCAATACACGCTTCTTGCGGCGCTCAAATTCTTTGTTCATTTCTTGTGAAGGACGCAGGTCGCCGGTGAAGGCAACGATAGCAGCGCGCTGTGTGATACTGTTGGTGCCGCTGGTAAGCTGGCCTTGCAGTTTTTCACAAGCCTTTACTACGTCAACATGTGCAGCTACCACACCAAGGCGGTAACCTGTCATGGCGAAACCTTTACTCAAACCGTTCACGATGATCACACGGTCTTTCAGGTCATCGAATTGAGCAATGCTTTCGTGTTTGCCTACGAAGTTGATGTATTCATAGATCTCATCGGAGAGGATGAATACTTTGGGATATTTACGGAATACTTCAGCCAGTCCTTCCAGTTCTTTCTTGCTGTATACTGAACCACTGGGGTTGCAGGGAGAAGAGAACATGAACAGGCGCGTCTTATCGCTCAGTGCTGCTTCCAGTTCAGCAGGAGTGATCTTGTATTTGTTCTCGATAGAAGTCTGTACGAGCTTTACAGTACCCTGACCGAGCTTTACGATCTCAGAGTAAGTAACCCAGTAAGGAGTAGGGATCACTACTTCGTCGCCGGGGCTTACCACAGCCCAAACAGCGTTGGCAAGGCTTTGCTTGGCGCCGGTAGAAGAGATAATGTTCTCAGGCTTATAATCGAGGTTGTTGTCGCGCTTCAGCTTCACGCACACAGCTTCGCGCAGTTCCATATAGCCGGCTACGGGTGTGTAGTGGCTAAAGTTGTCGTCGATGGCTTTCTTGGCTGCATCCTTAATGTGTTGGGGGGTGTCGAAGTCGGGCTCACCCAGGCTAAGATCAATAATGTCGATGCCTTTTGCACGGAGTTCACGACCGAGTTTCGCCATTTTCAGCGTCTCGGGTTCTGCGAACCACGTTAATCTGCTTGATAGTTCCATAATTGTATCTGTTGCTTGCTTTTTTAACGAATGGCGCAAAAGTAATACAGTTTGAGTTTTTTGCCGGTGGTTTTTATTCAGTGATTTACTCACGTTAGCAGGAGATGGTAAAACCTGTCTAAAACAAGGTATTTACAGCATATAAAAAGCCCCGCATACTTTGCAGCAGCAGGGCTTACATTATAATGAATAGAAAGGCGCTTATTCGGTACGGAGCGAATGGGCAGGGTTGGTCAACGCTGCTTTGATGCCATGGAAGCTCACGGTGACAATGGCAATGAAAAAGGCGATCAGCCCCGCTACGGCAAACATCCACCAGGATAATGTGATGTGGTAGTCCCAGTTCAATAGCACCATGTTCAGCGCCCAGCCCGCCAGGGGAGAGGCTACGATAAAGGCGATCAGTACGGGTTTAAGGAAGTCTTTGGAAAGGATCATCCATATCTGTGAAACGCTCGCGCCCAACACTTTACGTACGCCGATCTCTTTGTTGCGCCGCTCGGCCAGGAAGGCGGAGAGGCCAAATAATCCGAGGCAGGAGATAAAGATGGCCAGTACACCTACTATATTAGTGAGCTGACTGGTATAGCGCACACCTTCGAAGCGTTTCTGGTACTCTTCGCTGGTAAAATGATACTCGAAAGGATAGCTGGGATTGGTCCTTTTTACTGCCAACTCTACCTGTGCCATGGTCTTGCGCCATTGGTCATCGTTGCGGATGCGCAGGAACATATGGTTCATGCCGCCCCGGTTGAGTTTTATGATCATTGGCCTGGGAATGGAAAAAGGACTGTTGAAAACGAAATCCTCTACTACGCCAATAACAGGCTGGCCGCTTATCCGGGTGCCAACAACGGGTGACTTAAGGCCCATTTTACGCACCGCGGCCTGGTTGAGCAGGCAGCCGGCGGTGTCAGTGCCAAAAGCCGGGCTGAAATCACGTCCTTCGGCCATTTTCAATCCTGCTGTTTTCACCCAGTCGTATTGCACTTCGGTCAGGGTAACAAAAAAGTGCTGGTCGGCCATTTTGCCAGGCCAATCAAGTCCATCAACGGCACCTCCAAAAGAAACAAGGTTGTTGGTGCCGCCTGAAATGCTGGCGATGCCGGGTATTTGTGATAATTCATTTTTTATTAAAGAGTACTTTCCACCCATGTCCCCGCGTAGTGGTATCTCTACCAGGTTTTCCGGGTCGTATCCGATGGGGCGGTCTTCTGCATAGCGCAGTTGTTTATAAATAACGATCGTCGCCAGTATCAGGAATATAGATATTACAAACTGGAAAGTCACCAGCCCCTTGCGTAATACAGAGCCTCCCTTCCGGTTAACAATGATGCCTTTTAATACCAATACGGGTTTGAAACTGCTGAGGAAGAAAGCAGGGTAGCTGCCGGCTACCAATCCTGTAAATAGTACCAGGCCTGCGAGCGTCGCCATCACACGCCAGTTGGCAAAATCAAGTGTCAGGCTCTTTCCGGTATAATAATTCAACGCCGGCAGTGCCAGTTTGGCCAGGAATAGCCCGAGTAATAATGAAATAACCGTGAGCAGCATCGCTTCGCAGAGGAACTGAAAGATAACCTGCTTGCGGAAAGCGCCCATGACCTTGCGTACACCTACTTCACGGGCTCGACGTTCTGAGCGGGCCGTGGAAAGGTTCATGAAGTTGATGCAGGCAATCAGCAATACAAATATGCCAATGACACCCAACAACAGGATGGCATAGATCCTGCCGCCGGCTGGCTTGCCATCTTTAAACTCTCCGTACAACCACATGCGTTCAAAAGGATATGCAAACAGGCCAGCATTTTCACTCCCCGTTTTTTCCTTCATTAGTTTGTTCAGCTTACCATTGAGTGCTGTAAGATTGGTATTGGGCTGTAATTCAACCCAGGTGGCAATACTGTTATTGTCCCATTTGTTGATCCAGCTGGCATTTAATTGCTCATACAGCTTGAAGGAGAGTATTACATCGAAGTTCACACTACTATTGGCCGGAATGTCGTGCAGTACAGCACGTACCTGTAAAGAGTACTGGTTATTATAGGTGACCAATTTGCCGATGGGGTTTTCCTGTCCGAATAACTTTTTGGCAGCAGTTGCGGTAATCACTACAGATTCCGGCTGTTCCAACGCTTTCACGGGATCACCGTCCTGGGCGGTAAAAGTCATCATCCGGAAATAATCAGGTTCCACAAAAACAGTCTTTTTATACAGGGCTTTTTCTCCATTACTGAAAAGCTCCTGTCCGCCGCCCGCATACCGGGATACATATTTCACTTCGGGCAGGTTATTCTTTATTACGGCCGCCAGCGGACCGGGAACGGAAGTGCCGGTATTGATCTCACCCGATAACTTGTCGGTTTTTATCAAAGCATGTATCTGTGACAGGTGCGTGTGGAACTGGTTATAACTTACCATGTCAAGGATGATGGTCATCACCAGGATGCCGATGGCCAACCCTACAGCAAGCCCACTTATATTAATAAAAGAGGAGGTCTTATTTTTCAACAGGCTGCGCCAGGCGATCTTCAGGTAGTTTTTGAACATAGACGGGTGTTAATAGATGCCTTTGTCTGGCCAAGAGAATGCCAGAATGTTAAATTATTGATTATTAAATATATACGATTACCTGAAATGCTGTTACTGTTCTTTTTTGATACACCCTGTGTTCAGTATTGTCAAGGACAATTGGACTGGAAATTCACCGGGCAGGCTATCCGCAAGCGCTTGCGGAAACCTTCTATAAGCCTCATTTTCAGGCTTATTTTGCTGTTTCCTATTCTGTTTGAAAACCCTATCTTTGCCAACTCCTAAAAAATAAACAACATTGCAATGAGAGCACTGGTTAGCATTTTTGCTGGATTATTGATCCTTATCTCCCTTTACCAGCTATCCTTTACCTGGTTCGTCAACAAACATGAGAGTGAGTTGGAGGCCAAAGCGACTGCTTACATAAAACGGGCTTATACGCCTGCCGCCCAAAAATATCCTGGTGACAAAGAAGCACAAGCTGCTTACCAGGCTACGCTCGATACCTACAAAGAGAACTACCTCGATAGCGCACGCACTGCCACAAAAGATAAAAAAATTACCTGGTGGGGACAGTCTTACCAGAAAGCCAAAGAAAGCGAACTCTTACTTGGTCTCGACTTGCAAGGTGGTATCAACGTAACCATGGATATTGCATTGGATGGTTTGATCAAAGGTCTGGTAACAAATCCCCAGGACCCACAGATCGTTAAGGCCATTGCAGAAGCTCAACGTATGAAGCTGACCAGTGATCAAAACTTCATCAATCTCTTCGTTGCTGCTTTCAAACAGGTAAATGCAGGCGCTAAACTGGCTCCTCACTTTGCCAGGCCCGGCAGCAACCTTACTGCCAATTCAAGCGACAATGATGTTACTAAATACATCAACGAAAAAGCCAATGCCGCTATGGCTCAAACCTACCAGGTTTTGAGAAAGCGTATTGATAAATTTGGTGTAGCACAACCTACTATCAGCCTCGATGAAGCCAAAGGTATCATCACCGTTGAGCTGGCTGGTGCAAGCGATCCTGAGCGTGTAAGGAAATACCTGCAGTCTACTGCCAACCTTCAGTTCTGGGAAGTATATACCCTGAATGATGGTGTGATGCAAACTGGCCTGGAGAATGCCAACAAAGCTCTGAGCGCTTACCTGTATGGTGCTGCTACGCCTGCTGCTAATGACACTACAGCTGCTGCTGACTCTACTAATAAAGGTGTCGCAAAGGCTGACTCTACTCAACGTCTTACTGATAGTATCACCCGTGCTTATCCTTTGCTGAGCATTCTGCGCCCGCTGCAAGGTGGTAGCCCTGCTATCATCGGAAGGTCTTTGCTGAAGGATACAGGCAAAGTAAACCAGTACCTCAACCTGCCTACAGTTCGTAATAACTTCCCTGGCAACGTTAAGTTCTTCTGGAGCAAGCAAGATCGCGATGATAAGGGTGTTTTTTTACCTTATATCGACCTGTATGCAATCAAGGGCATTCCTGGTAAAGCAGGCGCTCAACTGGAAGGTAGTGCTATCGAAGACGCCCGCCAGGAGTTTGATCCTAATACCAACGAAGTATTGGTTACAATGGACATGAACAACGCCGGTGGTCTGGTTTGGTCGCAAATGACTGAGCGTAACATTGGTAAGCCTATCGCCATTGTACTCGATGATATTGTTTATACAGCACCTACTGTAAACCAGAAGATCGACGGTGGCCGGTCCCGTATCACTATGGGTTCTGGCAATGCCAAGAACAAGGCGCTGGTGATCGAAGAAGCACAGGATATTGCTAATATCCTGAAGTCTGGTAAAGTAGAAGCGGCTGCCAAGATCGTGCAGGAGCAGGTGGTAGGACCTACCCTCGGTGAAGAAGCCGTAAATGGTGGTATCATGTCTTTTGCCATCTCCTTCGTTGTGATCTTCCTGCTGATGATCGTATATTATAATACTGCTGGTATTGTAGCCAACATTGCCCTGATCCTGAACCTGCTGTTCACGGTAGGTGTGTTGAGTGCTATGGGCGCTACGCTCACTGCTCCTGGTATCGCTGGTCTGGTACTGACCATCGGTATGGCGGTGGATACCAACGTAATTATATTCGAACGTATCAAGGATGAGCTGGCGCATGGTAAAGCCCATGAGCAGGCTGTAAAGGATGGTTACCGCCGTTCACTGCCCCCGGTATTGGATGCGCACATCACCACCTTGTTGACCGCCATCATCCTGGCTATCTATGGTCTGGGTCCTGTACTTGGTTTCGCTACTACACAGATCATCGGTATCCTGCTGTCTTTGTTCTGCGGTATCCTGGTATCCCGTTTGATCACTGACTTCTATACCAATAAGAACCGTCACTTCAAATACTTTACTACGATCTCCAAGCGCATCTTCCAGCATGCTGCCTACAAGTTCATCCAGTTCCGTAAGGTTGCTTATGGTATCTCTGTGGTGGTACTGATCCTGGGTGTTGCCGCCATCTTCAACGGTTTCGACGAAGGTGTGGAGTTCAAGGGTGGTAGAAGTTATGTGGTTAACTTTGGTAAGCCAGTTGATGAAGAGAAAGTGCGTGAGGCGCTGGAGAAAACTTTCGAAAAGACTCCACAGATCAAAACGTACGGTTCTCCCAATAAACTGGAGATCACTACCGACTTCCGTATCAACGAAGAAGGACTGGCCATCGACTCTGCAGTGCGTAACACCCTGTTTGAAGGTCTGAAGCCTTTCCTGCCGGCTAACCTTACGATAGCTGAATTTGCTACTACTAAATTTGTAGAAGGTACCAAGAAAGTAGATCCTACCATTTCTGATGACCTGAAAAGTGGTGCACAGTGGGCTACCTTCTGGTCGCTGCTGATCATTGCCATCTATATCTTTATCCGTTTCCGTGACTGGCGTTATTCACTGGGTACGATTGTGGCTTTGCTGCACGACGTATTGGTTACGCTTGCGGTGTTCTCCTTCCTGAGAGGCGTAGTGCCTTTCCCGCTGGAGATCGACCAGCACTTCATCGCGGCTATCCTTACGGTAATCGGTTTCTCGATGAACGATACGGTGATCGTATATGACCGTGTACGTGAATACAGTCACACCATGCGCAACGTGAGCAAAGAAACGCTTATCAACAAAGCGATCAATGATACCCTGAGCCGTACGATCATGACGTCTCTTACGGTGTTCCTTACCATCTTTATTCTGTTCCTGGTAGGTGGTGAAGTAACCAAAGGTTTTGCCTTTGCGATGTTGATCGGTGTGGTTACCGGTACTTATTCATCCATCTTCGTGGCTGCTCCGATGCTGGTTGACCTGGCTAAAAACAAGCCCCTGGGTGAAGCTGATGCGAAGCCTGGTACTCCTGCACAACCTGCAAAAGCCAAGCCCGTTACTCCGGTAGCGAAGAAGGCATAAGCTTATAGTAAGATTGTTATATTATACAACAAGGCCCGCAGTTCTACTGTGGGCCTTGTGCTTTATTGCAGGTTGCATGTTTCAAGTTACAAGGGATATAAAAAGAAACGTCGTCCACCCACGGACGACGTTCATAAACCCTAACAAAACCGACCTTGCTTTATCTAAATCGTTATGACTGCTTTGCAGCCTTTGTGTGTTTTTTATGATGATGGCTGCCACCTTTCTTGCCATCTTTTGTAGATTTTGCTACTTCTTCTTTGGCAGGAGCAGGAGCTGTAGCTTCTTTTTTCACAGGCTGTTTGGCAGCAGGTTTAGGCGAAGTTTGAGCCATTGTCATACCAGTAATCGCAACTATCATGGTAGCTAACATAAATACCTTTTTCATTGCTTTATTTTTTTAGTGAAGAATGATTACGGAGTAAAGCTATCTAAATAATTTTCCCACGCGCAAATCCAACCCCTGCTTAACCCCCGTTTAACTTCTGTTAATGAATTGTTGATGAGTTCTCTGTGTCAGCCTGAGCCAGTCGAAGGCGGTTTCGACAAGCTCAACCTGACATTTTTCTACGTAACTTTCCTTAACGACCACTTAACCAGAAAAAAAATAATTAATAAATAATGCGTAGCAAATTTGCCGGAGGTATTTATTTAGAAGGTATGCGCTCATCAACCCTCAGGTGGATTATTTTGCTGGCAACGTTCCTGATTGCCCTGATAGTAGCCGTTCAGCTCTTTTGGCTTGACAAGGTATATTCTTTCGAGGCGAAGACTTTCAGTACAAATGTGGTAAAGAGCATCCGGGGTGTATATGAAGACCTGGATATCGATGATACTCCCATCAATCATTTACAGGACCTGATAGAACGTCCGTCTCCCGACTATTTTCTTTTCCGCGTCAATGGGGAAAAGCTGGTGTACGATTCGCTCGTTTATTACCTGAAGCATGAATTGAATGATTTTGATGTGCTAACGGATGCGCATGTGTGTCTTTACAGCGCCAAACAAGGCAATTATATTGCTGAGCAATATATTCAGGCTGCTGCTGCCCACTTCGATTCTTCCCGGAAAGTATTGCCTGTATATAAACGGGGATACGATTATGTTTTATTATACTTCCCCCACAGAAGTAAATATGTGTTGGCGCAGATGAATTTCTGGTTTACCACTACAGCCATCTTGTTCGTTGTATTGATTGGTCTGGCAGTGGTGCTTTTCTATTTCTACCGGCAAAAGTTCCTGGTAGAGGTGCAAAAGGATTTCGTCAACAACTTTACGCATGAGTTCAAGACCCCGCTGGCAGTGATGAAAATATCATCGGAAGTATTGCTGCAGGACAAGATCGTGCACCAACCCGAGCGCCTGCACAAGTATGCCAATATCATCCAGCACCAAACAGAGCATTTACAGAGCCAGGTGGAGCGTCTGTTGCACATTGCTTCTACCGACAGGCGGGAAATACCGATCGAGAAGGTGCGGGTGCCGGTAAAGGAGATCATCGAGCAGGCTATTGCCAAAGTGCAACCATTGGTAGACGATAAGGAGGCGCTGGTAGAGATCCAAAGTCCCGAAGAGACGGGGTATGAATTGCTGGCTGACCGGGTGCACCTGGAACTGGCGGTGGTGAACCTGTTGGAGAATGCCTTGAAATACTCTACCAAGCCTCATGTTATCATCAGTACAGGGGAGGAGGATGGGTTCCTGTTTATCTCGGTAAAAGATAATGGGATCGGTATCGAGAAGAAGTATCAGAAGAATTTGTTTAAGAAATTTTACCGGGTACCCACCGGTGACGTACATAATGTAAAAGGATTCGGTCTTGGACTGAATTTTGTTAAACGGATCATTGATGCCCACCACGGCAGTATTAAAGTGAATAGCCTGCCGGGGATAGGGACCGAGTTTAAAATGCTATTCCCGATCTAATAAAAACCTACAAAGCCATGGCTACAAGAAAAGGAAAGGTATTACTGGCCGAAGACGACTTATCATTGAGCTACGTGATCAAAGATAACCTGGTAGATTCCGGGTATGAAGTGACGGTTTGTCCCGACGGTCAAACGGCCATCGATCAGTTCGAAAAAGGCCGGTTCGACATTTGCCTGCTGGATGTGATGATGCCTAATAAGGACGGGTTTACGGTAGCCAAAAAGATCCGTCAGCACAGTGATGTCATTCCTATCCTGTTCCTGACTGCCCGCTCGATGGAAGAAGATAAGATCAAGGGGTTTGTATCGGGCGCCGACGATTACATCACCAAGCCGTTCAGTATGCAGGAACTGCTGCTGCGTATGGAGGTTTTTATGCGCCGCACCCGCAAGCTGGCTGCGGACACCGTTCAGCAGTTCACCATCGGCAAGCTCACCTTTTCTTATACCGACCTCAAATTGAATGCTCCAGACGAAAGCTTTACGCTTACGCAAAAGGAGGCCGACCTGCTGAAATTTCTCTGTGAACATGCCAATCATATCCTGAAACGGGAAGAAGTGCTTCTCAACGTTTGGGGAAAAGATGACTATTTCCTGGGCAGAAGCATGGACGTGTTTATGACCAAACTCCGCAAATATTTCAAAGCCGACCCCGATGTGCTGCTCGAAACGATCCATGGGGTAGGGTTCCGTTTCAATGCTGCCGTTCAGGTCCCTGCCTGATCTACCCGCCAAATACTCCTTTTGCATTCATTACCAGTAAGGTAAGTTGTTAGCATTTCGCTAACACTCCCCAATGATTTGTTATTGGCTGCCAGATAGTTAAGCCGTGGAATGAAAATTGAATCTCTGATAATGGGATTCAAGATTATTCACGAAAAGGAGTTATTTATGAAAAAGCTAATTATACCTGCCGGCCTGGTCCTGATGG
This sequence comes from Paraflavitalea sp., assembly GCF_059502485.1. Taxonomy (NCBI): domain Bacteria; kingdom Pseudomonadati; phylum Bacteroidota; class Chitinophagia; order Chitinophagales; family Chitinophagaceae; genus Paraflavitalea; species Paraflavitalea sp. The sequence goes on along the minus strand of NZ_JCACET010000011.1, from coordinate 471,163 downwards.
TGATGCTGGCAGCTTGTTCCTCTACCAAGGTCACCTCTTCCTGGAAAGCAGATGACGCCAGTAAAGTAAACTATCAGAAAGTACTTGTCCTGGGCGTAATGGCCAATAAAGATCGTAGCATCCGGATGAATATGGAAAATGAACTGGCCGATGAACTGAAGTCATCCGGCGTGAATGCCGTGGCGGCCAGTACGGTGTTTGCCCCCAACCAGCTCAATAATCTGAATGAGCAGCGGGCGCTCCGCCTGCTCCGCAATAAAGGGTATGATGCCGTTATGACCATCGTTTTGCTGGATAAGGCCAAGGAACAGAACTATGTGCCGGGGAATGTGAGCTACCAGCCTTATGGAGCTTATTACAGCCGTTTCTGGGGGTATTACAGGACGGTTTATGGCAGGGTTTATACTCCGGGCTATTATACCACCAGCACCAATTACTTCTGGGAAAGTAACCTGTACAGCGTGGGCAACAATAAAATGCTCTACTCCGTGCAGTCCCAGTCGTTTGACCCGTCAGCTGAAAGCATTGGCCGTGATTACGCCAAACAGATCACCCGGGATATGCTAAAGCAGGGCGTGCTTGTTAAAAAATAATTGAAGATATCCTTTGTAAATAACTTAAATTCAATGAAAATAGCCTCCATGTGAGGCTGTTTTCGTTGGTCCATAATACAAAAATACCTGAATAGTTATTGTTATTTTTTTGTATATTACATATAAGTTCATGATTTATGACGCAAGTAATCTTCTTTGCAGGCCTGTTTTTGTGCAAACCCGCCATGGGACTGGATTTGCCAATCCAGTATAATACATTTCCGCGTCCAGCCTGCATTTGAGCCCTGTTGTCTTACTATTCCCTTACTACTGTCTTACTATTGCCTTACTATTACCTTGCTTTTACTCTGGAGTATCTATGGAGCTGCTATGGGAGAACTATGGTGCAGCTATGGGACCTTTGTAGCAGTACAACTAAAGGGGGAATTCAGAACCGGGGAGCCAGATTCATACTTATAGGTGATACAAGGAGCCTGGGTTCAGGCTTATTTTTACAGGGCCTAAAACGACCAACATGACAAAAGCCGAAGTAATGAAAGAACTCCAGTCGCTGGGTAGCGTGGAGGTAAAAGAGCGGTGGGGCAAACATGGCGCCCGCGAACCCTTTTTCGGGGTCAAAGTAGAAGACCTGAAGAAGGTAATGAAGAAGATCAAGAACGATCAGAAGGTGGCGATGGAGTTGTATGATACAGGGAACTCGGACGCGATGTACCTGGCAGGATTGGTGGCCGATGGCGCCAAAATGACGAAACAGCAGTTGCAGGAGTGGGTAGAGAAAGCCTATTGGTCCATGATCAGTGAATATACCGTGCCCTGGGTGGCTTCGGAAAACCCATATGGGCATGAGCTGGCCCTGGAATGGATAGAGTCCAAGAAAGACGCTATTGCCGCCAGTGGATGGAGTACCCTTGCCGGACTGCTGGCTATTAAGCCTGACAATGAGGTCGATACGGAAGAAGCACGGTCGTTGCTGGAGCGGGTAGAGCAAACCATTCATACGGCTTCCAACCGCACCCGGTATGCCATGAACGGCTTTGTCATTGCAGTGGGGGGATATGTGCCTTCTTTAACAGCCAAGGCAATAGCTGCCGGCAAAAAGATCGGGATCGTGGAAGTTGATATGGGCGGCACTTTCTGTAAGGTGCCTTTCTCGCCAGACTATATCCAAAAGATGAAGGATAAAGGGTATATCGGTAAAAAACGGAAGACGATCAGGTGTTAGATTTCAAATAATTTATTAATGTAGCCTGCTAATTGATCGGAAGGCAATACTTTATCTATTTTGACGTGTGCGATGGCCTGACGGGGCATGTAGTCGACATCGGCAGTATCGGGATCCTGTACAAGGCATAGCCCGCCACGGGCTTTGATGTGCCGGAGGCCTTCTACACCATCGGCATTGGCGCCTGAAAGCAGCAGGCCCAACACTGCGGAACCATATACCTCGGCCGCCGATTCAAAAGTGATGTCGATACTGGGGCGGCTATAATTGACTTTCTCCGATACATCAAGTGAAAAGCTGTGATCCTGTTCGATGAGTAAATGGTAATCCGTTGGTGCTATGTAGATCGTATGGGGAGCGATGGTGTCTTTTTCTTCTGCTTCGCGCACAGGCCAGGTGCTCTTGGCATTGAGCAGGTCTACGAGTATTTCTTCGCTGGACGCTTTGCGGTGGGTTACGATAATGATGGCTACCGGCAGACGTGGGTTCAATGCCGGTATCAGTTTCAATATAACATCGAGGCTACCGGCCGAGCCGCCGATAGCGATCAATTGGATGGCTTGTGTTATGCTATTTTCCGCCATATCCTTTCTCTATTGTCCAGTTGTTTGTATTTGCGGTAAATGGGCGAATACTTGATGTTCTCTTTAGCCCCCAATGCGAGGAAGCCCAACGTATCCAGGCTTTCATCGAACAATTGCAGGGCTTTGTCTTGCAGGTTACGGTCAAAATAGATCAACACGTTCCGGCACAGAATAAGCTGGAACTCATTGAACGATCTGTCGGAAACCAGGTTGTGGGTAGCTACCACCATCTTGGTGGCCAGCTTTTCGTCGAACTTGGCCCAATCATACTTGGCGGTATAATAGGAGGAGAAATCCTGCTTGCCGCCTGACCGAATATAATTCTCGGAGTATTGTTTGATGAACCGCAAGGGGAAGATGCCTTTGCGCAATCGGTCCAATACGCCCGGATTAATGTCTGTTGCGTAGAGCAGTGACTTTTTCAACAGCCCTGCTTCGTGTAGCAGTATAGCCATGGAATACACCTCTTCACCGGTGGAACAGCCGGCATGCCAGATGCGTATGAAGGGATGTGTAGCCAGTACGGGCAGCACTTCTTCCCGGAGGGTTTTGTAGAACAAAGGATCGCGGAACATCTCTGTTACATTCACCGTGATCTCTTCCACAAAGCGCCGGAAGTAGGTGCTGTCTGTTTTTATGCGTTGTCTGAACAACACAAACGACGGGAACTTGTCCAGCGAGTACAACCGGTTGATCCTGCGTTTCAGGGAAGCCCTTGAATAGTCGGTAAAGTCATAGCCATATGATTCCAGCAGGTCCTGCAGCAATATATCTATTTCATGGTCCTGTACTTCAAACTCCACGTCAGTTGTTTTAAGGTCTCCAATCGATCAATTACCGGGCATCATACAGCCATACCCGCAGCAGTGACAGCAGTTGATCAATGTCAACCGGCTTACTGATATAATCAGAAGCGCCTGCCTCGATACATTTCTCACGGTCACCGGTCATGGCTTTGGCGGTTACGGCTATTACCGGCAATTTACTGAATGCCGGATTAGCTTTGATGCGTTTGGTAGATTCGTAGCCATCCATTTCCGGCATCATCATGTCCATCAGCACAATGTCCACTTCCGGGTGTTCCTGCAATTGTTTGAGCGCATCCTTGCCATCTACGGCCGATACCACTTTCATGTTGTAGGTTTCCAGTGCTTTGGTAAGCGAGTAGATATTGCGGATATCATCATCGGCGATCAATACTGTTTTATCTTTCAATACTTCCTGTAATACGCCCAGGTTATTGGATGGCTTGTTGCTGGCAGCAGCACCTTTTTCTTCCACGAGGTGCAGGAACAGCGACACTTCATCGAGGATGCGCTGGTAAGAGTGGGCTGTTTTGATCACGATGGAATCTGCATACTGCTTGATCTTTGCTTCCTCGGGCCTTGACAGGTTCTTGCCGGTAAAGATGATGATAGGAATGTTTTCCAGGCCGGGTGTTTTCTTCACCTCATCCAGCGTGTCGTAGGAGCGCTGGTTGGGGATGCCCATATCGAGGATCACACAGTTGACTTCTTTTTGCATCAGGGCCTGCACGCTGCCGACCACCGTAGTCTTGATCTCTGTATTTACCTTAAAGTTCTCCAGGTAGTAGGCCAGCGCTTTGGCATGTTTCATATTCTCTTCTACGATGAGCACCTTGCGTGGGTTGTTAGTAAGCATGAACTCGATGCGGGCAAATATGTCTTCCATCTGTTCGTAGGCTACGGGCTTGTTGATGAAGTCTACCGCGCCTTTGGAAAGACTCTTGTACTTACCATCATAAGCGCTCATCATGTGCACAGGGATATGCCGGGTATGGGCGTTGTTCTTCAATTCTTCCATCACTTCCCAGCCATCTTTCACCGGCAGCTGAATGTCGAGCAGGATACCTGCAGGCATAAATTGCTGAGCCAATGTCAGCGCTTCGTCGCCACGCACAGTTACTACGCCCTTATAACCTTTACTGCGGGTAAAGTCTAAGAGAGACTTAGCAAAGTTGGTATCGTCTTCTACGATGAGGATAACCTTATCGCCGAGTATGTTGATCCTGTCACGGTCATCGGGAACGGGATCAGGTATTGTTTCACTGATGTAACGCTGGCGAAGTTCCCTGGCTGGTGCTGCCGGTTGTTGTGGTGCAGTAGTGGTACGTGCCGGTTGCGTAGGAGCTGCTTCGACCGGACCTATGGCGGTTAGTGAAGCTATGGCTTTTGACACAGGGATGTGTACGGAAAACTCGCTGCCTTGTCCGGGTTCACTATGCAGTTGTATTTCACCACCCAGCAGGCGGGTCAGCTGACGGCTGATGGATAAGCCCAGGCCGGTGCCTCCATATTTACGACGGGTAGACCCATCGGCCTGTTGAAAAGCTTCAAATATAACGGCCTGTTTTTCTGGTGGTATGCCAATGCCGGTATCTTTCACCGTAAAGGTCATAGTATGTCCTTCCGAGTCGGGCATGGATATTTTCAGCTCTACATATCCTTTGGCTGTAAACTTAAGCGCATTGGCCACCAGGTTCTTGATCACCTGCTCCAGGCGCAACCTGTCTGTTTCGATAATACCCTGAACGTTTGGATCGACAGTTGTCTTGAAGGTGATGCCTTTCTCTTTGGCAACGGGGGCAAATAATGCCGTCATATCTTCTACAATATCCTGTACCGGCACATCGGAATATTGAAGGTCCATCTTGCCCGCCTCTATTTTCGACAGGTCGAGTATTTCATCGATCAGCGATAGCAGACCATGACCGGAGTTCTGTATTACCCGCGCATATTCCATCTGATCGCTGCTGAGGTTGTTGCTGTTGTTTTCAGACAACAATCTTGACAGTAATAGTATCGAGTTGAGTGGTGTGCGTAGCTCGTGCGACATATTGGCCAGGAACTCCGACTTGTAACGGGTGCTTTGTTCCAGTTCTTCTGCTTTCTTCTGTATTTCGAGGTTCCTTTCGAATACCTGCTGGTTCTTTTCTTCCAACAAACGCGCCCTTTCTTCCAGTTCGCTATTGGCTTCCACCAGTTCTTCCTGCTGCACCTTCAGTTCTTCCTCTGAAGCCTGTAGCTTTTCGGTCTGCGCCTCCAGCTCACTGTTGATGTTTTCCATCTCGCTGTGCTGGGCTTGCAGCTCTTCAGCCTGCGACTGGGTTTCTTCCAACAGTTCCTGCAGACGGCGGCGGTTCTCTATGCTGTTAATGGCCGTACCGATATTATGGGCAACAGTTTCCAGGAAGGCAACAACATTGACTGAATAAGGGTTGATAGAAGCCAGTTCCAATACGCCCACTACCTTTCTTTCGAAGAACAGGGGCAGGGCAATAATGTTACGGGGCTTGATGCTGCCGGTTGCATGGTTGATCACCATGAGATCACCGGGTATTTCTTTCAGGTGTATAATGTGGGCGTTGGCTGCACTTTGTCCGGGTAGCCCTTCACCAAATGCGATGCGTTGTTTTGCTTGCTTCTCTTCAAAGGCAAATCCCTTTATAAAATGCAGGGTTTCGCCATCCATGGTGTGGTAGAAAGCGCCTGCCTGGCTATCGGTGTATTCGGCGATAAAATCCAATACATTCTTCGATAATGGTAGTAGCTCATTTTCTCCCAGCATCTTCTCATTGAGTGTAGCAATACCTGTTTGCAGCCATTCCTTGTCGGCGAGCAGGCTGAACGAATATTGGAGTGACTCAGCCATTTTATTGAGAGAGCCGGACAAACTGCCCAGTCCGTCTGCGCCATCTGCACCTTCATTCTGAACACGGATGCTATAATCTCCAGTAGATACTTTATTGGCTACATTCTGGATGATATTGATACGGCGGGTAATGTCCTCATCCTTTTCCTGTAATGCCTGTTGAAGTTGCGTGGTCTTTTCGAAGTCACTATTGACCCGGACAAAAGAGATCACTGTGATGATGAGTGACAGAAAAGCTGCTACAACGATGAGGATAGGCGTATAGGTGGCAAACCTGTTCATTTGTGCTGTGCGTGCTGCCAGTAATCGTTTTTCTTCATCAATCATGGCATTCACTACAGATCTTGCCTCATCCATATACTTTTTACCCTCCAGCAATTGTTCAGTCGTCACGGTCTCGCCATTACGCTTTTGTACAATGCGGCGTTCAAGGCTCGACAGGCGTAGCACCACAATCTCCTGCAAGCGGTTGGTACGCATCTGCTGTTCGTTGTTGTCGACGGTCAATCTTTTCAGATAAGCGACATACGCTTTGGCGCTGTCAATGGCCCCAGCATAGGGTTGCAGAAAACGGTCGTCGCCGGTAAGCAGGTAACCCCGCTGCCCTGTTTCTGCATCTTTAATGGTGGAAATGATCTTTTCTACCAGCTGTTTTACTTCATTGGTATGCTCCACTTCGTCGGCGCTCTTCAGCAGGTTGCTGATGCTGAGGAAAGAGGCGACGGAGCTTATGATCAATAGCAATAATGAAATACCAAAGCTGATTAACAGATTCCGTTTGAAGGTCGATTTCATTGAGCTTTTATTTGTACCTATGGTTAATAGGGTTTTGTTCAGTTATGATTGCCTTGTTTCAGGGGTAATACCATGATGAAAGTGCTGCCTTTACCTTCTTCACTACGTGCTGTAATGATGCCGTTGTGCGTATCTATGATCTTCTTTACGATGGCCAGTCCGATGCCGGTACCTTCATATTCCTCTTTGGAATGCAGGCGCTGGAAAATGGAAAATATTTTGTTGAGGTACATCTCATTAAAGCCGATACCATTATCACTCACGGTGATGCGGCAGTAGTGACCGATAGGAGAGGCGGGGCTGTTCTCATCCCTGCCTGCTATAAGTTCACCTTTTATGTATATCTCCGGTTTATCCTGCTTACTGGAAAATTTAAGCGCATTGCTCAGGATGTTCTGAAACACCTGCCTGATCTGAGCAGGTATCACTTCCAGCGAAGGCATATTGCCGGTATGAATGACAGCGTGTTTTTCCTGTATCAGCAACTCCATGTCTACCAGTATTTCCTGGATCACCTGGTTGATATTGGTACGCTCGAATTCGCCTGATATGGAAAGCCGGGAGTAGTTGAGCACATCGGTGATCAGGTTGTTCATCCGCTCCGATGAATGAATGAGGCGGTTGATATAGTCGATGGCCTCCGGCTTATCGGCCAGGAACTTGTCTCTGATGAGGTGACTGAATACCTGTATTTTTCGCAGCGGTTCTTTCAGATCATGCGAAGCAACGTAGGCAAACTGCTGCAGCTCGTGGTTACTGATCTCCAGATCCCTGTTGGCCTGCAGCAATTCCTGTGTGCGTTCATTTACCCGCTGCTCCAGCACCTGGTTGGCCATTTTCTGCTCATGGATGTCGGTAAAAATGCCTACCCATTTAAGGATGCTGGATTCTTTTTTGACAGGAGTCAGTGTAAGCAGGTGGATGCGGTAGTCTTCTGTTTTGAGGGGCCTGATGCGTACTTCTGTTTCCTGCTGGAAGCCAGTGCTGACAGCCCGTTCAATGCATTGGGCAATGGACACACCTTCTGGTGGTGTTTGCGGAAACATGTCTTTGCCGAAAGAGTATTGGTACCAATAGCGGTTCACAAACTCGATGGTGCCGGCAGGATCGGAGGTAAAGGCTATCTGGGGAATCGATTCGAGGGCCGAGCGCAGTTCTTCCACGCTTTGGTGGAGGTCGGCCTGTGCCTGTTTTCTCACTTCGATCTCTTCGCGGAGCGTTTTCTGGGTTTCGTTCAGCTCCCGTGTTTGTTGCTGTAGCCGGTAAAAGGTTTTCACCTTCAGCAGCAGGATATCCGGGTCGAACGGTTTGGTCACATAATCGATCGCACCGGAAGTGTATCCACGGGTAATGAATCTCTTTTCTGTATTGACGGCAGAGAGGAAAATGATGGGAATGTCTTTCGATTTGCTATAACCGGTAATGGCTTCTGCTACTTCGAAGCCATCCATGCCGGGCATCTGAACATCGAGGATGATGAGAAAGTAGGAGTTCTTCAACACTTTGCGTAACGCTTCTTCTCCCGACGAGGCAGTATCCACCTTGAATTGATTGAGTTCAAGGAGTTTTTGTAAAGAAAAAAGGTTTTCGGGCCTGTCGTCTACGATTAGAATCATAAACAGCTAAGTAAGAGCAATTTGCCCAAATAAGAACAGGTGCAGGAAAAAACTCATGTAGATTCTTGTCTACACGGAATGACGTTGCAGGTTACTAAAAAATCGTGCCAGGCCAAAATAGCTTGCGTAAGGGTGGTATAAGAGTAGATGTTACTATCAGAAGGCGGGTGTGACTTCGTTGACTTCCATGTAGCAATTCATGAAGCATCTTTCGTGGAGGCTTTGGATGGCCATGGCGCCAGCTTTATTGTCCATTTCGACGTAGGCACAACCCAGGGAGTGGCCGGTGTCACGATCCATGATGATGCGGGCGGATACTACTTTACCGAATTGAAGAAAGAGGTGAAAAAGATCGTGTGCGGTTGCTTTTTTGTTGAGGTTACCCACGAAAATGTTCATAAGAATGGCTTTTGAAGATGGTCAATCGTTTCGACGGAAGGGGAGTTCAGAGGGATGGGATATTGAAGTTAGTTAAATATTTCATATCAACCTAATATTAATATTAATCCGATGCAAACTTATTGTTACCTTGACCGCTAATTAGTTAGATTCTGATGCAAAGAACAATTATCACTGGTACAGGCTGTTTTATTCCGTCCGTTATTAAGAAGAATGATGACTTTATCGCTAACCGTTTTTATACAGAAGACAAAGAACTGATCGACCGGCCGCAGCAGGAGATTGTCGATAAGTTTAAAATGATCACAGGTATCGAAGAGCGGCGTTATGCGCCCGAAAACATGGCGGCTTCCGATATGGCCATAGAAGCCGCAAAGCTGGCTATCCAGGATAGTGGGATCAATCCGGAGACGCTGGACCAGATCATTGTGGCTCACAATTATGGCGATGTTCTTGTAAATACTACACAAACTGACGGGGTGCCTTCTCTTGCTTCCCGTGTGAAGCAGGGGCTGGGTATTAAAAACCCTTCGTGTATTCCATACGATATCTTATTTGGTTGCCCTGGTTGGCTGCAAGGGCTGATCCAGGCCGATCTGTTCTGCCGGGCCGGTGCTGCCAAAAGGTGCCTGGTCATAGGAACAGAAACCTTGTCACGCGTGATCGATGATTATGACCGTGACAGTATGATCTTTTCAGATGGGGCAGGGGCCTGTGTGGTAGAGTACCGTGAAACGGATAGTGCTGGCATTTTAAGCACGGGTGTCCGGTCTGATTCTGTAGAAGAGGCCGGGTATATCTATTTTGGCGGTTCCAATGCACCGGATGCAGATGAGCGCACGCGTTATATTAAAATGAAAGGCCGTAAAGTATATGAATATGCGGTGAAGTATGTGCCGGCTGCCATGAAAGAATGTCTCGATAAAAGCGGCGCCAGCATACAGGAAGTGAAGAAGATCTTCATTCACCAGGCCAATGAGAAGATGGATGAAAGTATCGTGCGGGCTTTTTACGCTTTATATGGCACACAAACTCCACAGGATATTATGCCCATGTGCATTCACTGGCTGGGCAACAGCTCGGTAGCTACCATTCCTACTTTGTATGACCTGGTGCGCAGGGATAAATACACGGAGCATGCGCTGGAACCGGGTGACGTGATCCTGTTTGCATCTGTAGGCGCCGGTATGAACATCAATGCGGTTTGTTACCGTTATTAATATATTGTTGAAACTCCTCTACAGACAGCATGTACCTTTGCTTCGATCACTTTTGCTTCGATAGCAGATTTCTCACTGCGCCGCTACAACTTTCACTTTGTAGTTGCGAATGGCTCCGTTCGAAATGACAGAAAGGAGGAGTCGTTTGAAATGACAGAAAAGAGAGCTGCCAGTTAATAATTGCAGGCCGCCAGCTAATCATTGTATGGCTGTATGGGGTGTAGTCCCATTGTATGTTGCATAAAAATCATCCTAAAAGCATTTTTATGAAACGTACATCATCATTGCTGCTGCTCTTGTTGCTGGCTATAGTGGCTACCCAGGCGCAGCAGGCACAGCCGGGTAAAGTAGATCGTCTGGTACAGAAAGGGCAGCAGGCGGTGAACAAGGTGAAAACGATTGTTGCTGTATTTCAGCCTTATCTCATCAAAGCCAAAGAGTTGTATAGTCAGGGGAAAGAGTTGGCAGGCAACGTGAAAGGCGCGGCCAGAGGCCTCAATGGCTCAACGGCTAACAGCGGTACAACCGGCTCTTCTACCTACACCGATAACAGTAGCACTTACCCGCCTGCTACGACCTCTCCTCCTACTACGGGTGATTATGGCAATGCCACCGGAACTACCGACCCTTATGCAGCAGGGACGACTCCACCTGCAGAATATTACCTGCCGGTAAATGAGCCAGCGACCGTCAACAACGATGGCAGCGGTAACTGGGGCAACCAGAACAACGCTTTGTATGGTAACTGTCTCGACGTAATGACGGGCACCGTCATGGGCATGGGGGAGGCGGCTGATAACCCCGGTTCTGTTGACCTGATCTTCTTTGCTTCTACCGATGTGCCCGGCAATTATGTGGTGATAACGCCCAACTATGTGCGCACCAATGCAGCCTCTACTTACATGACACAACATACTTCTGACCCGGTGTTGCAATGGAAAGACGTGAGTGAAAGCGAAGTGGCGCTTACTAAAATGACCATCGGTCAGTTTAACCAGATCCAGAACAACAGCCAGATATCGAATGCCGTGCGGAATGCCCAGAACTATGCCGGCTATCTCAACTTTGTTGGTCAGCGGCTGGAAGGACAGGTGCTGGCGGTGCGCACGCAAATGGAAAACAGGGAAGTGTATGCGCTGGTGGCTGTGGAAAAACAGCTGGGTGTTTCGGGCAGCAATGGTTATCTCAAGATCAGGATCAAGGCCCAAGGGGTAGATAACAACAACAATGGTATTCCCGATGCCAATTATTATATCCGTTAATCATTAATCCTTATAGCATGAAACTCATAAAGCATTTGTGGGGCATGGCCCTGCTATTATTGGCCGGGGCTACAGCCCTGCAGGCTCAGGAGAAATTAAAACAACAGTCTATCCGCATCAATACCGGTACGCCCAATACGGCTGCGCAAGTCATCAAGGGTAGCAGTGCAACGCATGTGGACAAGAGAAATGTGATGAAGCGTGTAACGACCAATGTCAACTTCCAGTTGCCGGGCGGTACTACAGTTACCCGTTATTTTAATTTGCCAGGCAATACAACGGTAATTAAAAAAGGGATCGCTAATCAGAAAAAGGTACTTAAAGAAGCTGCCAGTTCTTCGGGTGAATGTGTTACACAAACGGCGAAGATCGATATGGGGCCGCAGGAAAACATGACTCCTGTAAGCGCCAGTGACTACCTGCTTTGGAATGCCCCGGGCATGATGTATGATATGCTTACTTTCTATGCCGGTGATTACCGTACTAAGGAGAAGTTCCGTTTTGGCGAGGGGCGTAACCCTATTGTGCTGACTACTTCGGTGAGGAATATCGCTACTTCTATTACGGAAACGGTCCAGGCGCCAACACGCGAAAATATCAACCAGGCTATCAGTAATTTGTACAACCGTTTTACCAGTGATCCCACAAAAACGGGTAGCCAGTCTTTTATATATTATGGCAGTGCACTTGAAAATACTGATGAGTTTTTTATGAAAGTAGGGGCCTCTGCCAAATATTTCGGCGGCAGTGTGGACGCCAGCATGGCGGTAGGTAATAAGCAGCAATATAAGAGCATGTACTTTGAGGCCACCAAAGAGTTGTTTTCTATCGATGCGATGCCCACACAACAAGGGTTCTTCAACGCCCCTGTGGATGGGGCCCATGCGATAGGGTACATATCGCAAGCTGTATATGGCGTGAAGGTCATCGGGAAAATAGAGATCAAAAATGAGTCGAACTCCATGGAAGGTAAACTGAAAGTGGCGTATGATGCAGGCTTTGCGGGCGGTTCGCTGAGCATCGAGAACCTGTCGAAGGAATGCAAGACGGAGTCGAGGGTATTTCTCTATGTAGTTGGCGGCACCAGCAATTCGGTGGTCAGTTGTACGATGAACAATATACAAAGTACCATCGAGAGCATTACCCGCAGTGTTACTTATCATACTGCCACACCGTTGCGTGTTCAATTCAGTACGCTCGAGGGGCAGGCTGTGAAGTATGCAGATGTAACCAATAATTTCAATTATGAACGTTGTGTTCCGCCTGTTATAGCGGCTGCGCCTAAAAAGGTTTCCGTTAATGTCGATTTGCTTAAAGTGATTGGCAGTGATTGTGACTTGTTTGGTGAAATATGGGTAGAACTCTGGAGCCCACACGGTGGAGACATGAACAGGTTCAGGAGAAGTCCTGACAACCGGGTATTCAAAGCCTCTGCAGAGCAGGTGGTGAAAAAGAATGAATTGATGGGTTATAAACCTAACCGGGAGGTACGGTATGAGAATATTCCTCCTGAATTGCTGGAAGGAGCAGAATTGCATATCTATTACATGCTGAAAGACCAGGATGATTTTAGTGATGACCTGCTGGAGCAGCGGGGTGGTCATAAGGTAAAAGTGAAAAACCCCAATACCGGACTTGGTGCAGCCGTGACACCCTATTGGGAGTTTTACCGCAGTGAGATCAAACTGACGCCCGGTGTAGATGTACAGGGGTATGATACCGAGTTTGTGGATAGAGGTGATGGCGTGAAAATATCTTTCTGGATCAGGAATGAACCGATGGCGCCGAAAAACTAAAGAAGCGGTACATTTATCGATATGAAATGGCTGGCCGCAGGTATCTTTTGTTTAATAGTAAATGCAGTTGTTGCCCAACAACTGCATTTTGATACGTATACTACCAGCAATGGCTTGGTGGCCAATGAAATTCGCTGCATTACACAAGCCTCTAATGGATTCATGTACTTCGGTACGCCAGCCGGTGTAACGGCTTACGATGGCAACCGTTTTCGTAAATACAATTACCGTAGCGGTTTTCATCATTCACTTGTACAGGATATCGAAGAGGTGGCGCCTGGCGATATTGCTTTTTTTGCTACTGCTGCCCGCACCAGTTATCATATCCGCAACCAGCGATTAAGTTCGGATACCTTGATTGGTGGGGAGCCGGTGCGTAGCCTTTACAAAGCGCGTGACGGGAGCTTTTTTGCCTGCACGGAGGAGGGACTTTATCGTTACGAGCGTGAAAAACTTACCCGTATACCTATTTATGAAGGGCAGGAGGATAAGCCTGAACTGAATTGTATGACGGAGTGGCTGGACAGTTTCGTCGTTATCGGCCGGTCGTTTTTCAGTATCGATGTATTCAATAAATATACCTGGAAGCTGGTGAGCTCTTCTGTTGCTCCTTACTTTGTTCGTAATGTTTTTGCCGACTCTCATGGTCGGGTATGGATCGGTTGTATAGAAAAGGGTATGCTGTGTATCGATCGTAGTTCGGTGCAGGCATCCCGTTTACAATTTGTATCACTGCCTGCATTCTTCCAGGCTTATTCAACAACAGAGTTCAGATGCACGGTTGAAGACAAGCAGGGCAACCTGTGGATGGGTACGGTGGGTAAAGGGCTCATTCGTTATCATCCGGCATCGGGCAGGTTTCAGCAAATATCCTCCGCAAGTGGGTTGGCGGGTAACACGGTGTTTGTGTTGTACGCAGACCGTGAAGATAATCTGTGGATCGGTTCCAATAACGGACTGCAAAAACTGGTGTACAAAGATTGGCTGCTCTACTCTTCGCGCGATGGGTTGCCTGCTGATCTTGTGCTGGATGTGATCGAACGGGATGATGGCAGCTTTGTTACCGCAGGCTATTCAGGTCTTGCCTGGATCAGGCCACAACAAAAGACTATTGTCTGGAATATGCCTTTTGACGATAAGACGGTAAACTCTTTGATAAAGAAAGGCAATGCGTGTTATGCGCTCTCGTCACATACACTGAATGTGCTTTCCTTTGATCATGATGTGATCAAGTTGGTAAGGTCTTATCCGTTGCGCGGCAATTACCGGACGATGATCATGTACAAAGACAATCTTTTGCTGGGTGGCGATAATGTACTGGCGGTATTGCATAACGATCAGGTGCACGAAAACTCGCTGGCATCGGGGCCTATCAATTGTATGACGGTTGACAGCAATGGCATATTATGGACGGGGAGTAAGGATAACACTGTTTGTGGTTATCAAATGACTGAGCTGTTGCAGCCTCAATTGTTGTATACTGCTGGTCATGGTATTGACGGGGTGGCTGATGAAGTTCATTCTATTCTTGCCGATAAACAGGGAAGGATATGGTACAGTACTGTATTGCATGGATTATATATGCTGAAGCCGGATGGCGGAGAGTTCCTTGAAGGTTTGCATTTATCAATACAGGGCGGCATGAGTGATAATACCTGTAGAGGGTTATTCCTGTATAATGATACTACCTTGCTGGCCGGTACAGGGGCCGGGCTCGACAGGGTAATCATTTCTCCTTCTTCAGGCAGGTATTCCGTTGTGCCGGTGAGTACTTACTATGATTTTTCAAGCACAGTGTATATCATCAAGCCTGGCCAGGGGCGTTCTTTGTTGCTGGGCACAGAATCGGGATTGATGCAATTGCCCGGTATTGCTACCGATAAACAGGATGCCCGCCGCCTGCCTATTTACTTTACTTCCTTCAGCCTGCTGAATAATGCGGATTCTGTTATCGATGTTACCCGGCCTGTTCACTTGTCTTATGATCAAAGTAGTTTCACGATCGACTTTGCTTCGCCTGGTTTTGTCAATGAGCGGGCGCTGCGGTATATGTATCGTCTGCAGGGTGGGCGACAGTCTTCATGGAGTGAGCCAACCACCAGCGGCAGTGTCACTTTTTCCAATTTGCCGCCGGGTAAGTACCTGCTGGAAGTGAAGACCATGGATATCAATAACCGGCTTTCTACAGCTACTGCTTCATTGTCTATCAATATAGCTGCTCCTTTCTGGCAAAGGGCCTGGTTCCTGTTGCTGGTGTTGTTATTGGTTGCGTTGGTCGTCTATCTGTTGATCAGGCGGCGGGTAGCGAATATCCGCCGACAGGCAGCCTTGAAACAAAAGGTGGCGGAGACGGAGATGATGGCCTTACGGGCACAGATGAACCCGCATTTTATTTTCAACTGCATCAGCAGTATCGATAATTTCATCCAGGATAATGATAAGGAGAATGCATCCGGCTGGCTCAATAAGTTTGCCCGCCTGATCCGCAACATTCTCGATAGCAGTAAAATGGACAGCGTTCCTTTCTGGAAGGATTGGGAAACTTTGCGGTTGTATATAGAGCTGGAACAATTGCGCAGTGACGGACAGTATAGTGTGCAGCTCGAAGCTGATGAAGCTTTATTGAACGGTCACTACCGCATTCCGCCACTCATAGCACAGCCTTATATAGAGAATGCGATTCATCATGGACTTAAGCACCGGCGCGACCGGGAAGGCAAGTTGCATATCCAGGCGCTACTGCTGGATGGCGTGTTGGAATACCGCATTACCGATAATGGTATTGGCCGGAAGGCTTCGGCGGCGTTGAATGGGATCAACAAGTTACAGCACAACAGTTATGGCATGCAGATGAGCAAGGAACGTATTGCTTTATTCAATGAGCAGGGTGGACAGGATGCGGTTATTGCCGATCTTTATGATGAAACGGGCTCTGCAGCGGGCACCATGGTACGGGTCATTCTTTTTGTATAATACGGATAGTATGAACAGGTTAACGGCTATATTGATCGATGATGAGCGCAACAGCCGTGAGGCGTTGCACAAGAAAATACTGACGCATTGCAGCAATGTCAACGTTGTGGCCCAATGTGCGAATGGTGAGGAAGGGTTAGCTGCCATTGCTGCACACAAGCCGGACATTGTATTCCTCGATATCGAGATGCCGCGGATGAATGGTTTTACCATGTTGCAACAGTTGCCTGAGCAATCTTTCGAGCTCATTTTTACCACTGCTTTTAATCAATATGCCATACAGGCTATCCGATTTGCGGCGCTCGATTATTTGGTGAAGCCGGTAGATGTGCAGGAACTGATCAATGCTGTGGCCCGTGTGCAGGAAAAACGGCTGCATTCTTTTACGGCGAAGCAACTGGCTATTCTGGCCGATCACTTTGCCGGTAGCCGGCAAAAGCCTGATAAGATCGCCGTGTCTACCGCTGCCGGCCTGGAGATCATCGAGCTGGATGGGATTGTGTATCTGGAGGCAACAGGCAATTATACCCATATTCATTTGAAGGAAGGCAAGCCACTGCTGGCGTCAAAAACGCTGAAGGAGTTTGAGGACATGCTGCCAGCCGATCGATTCTTCCGTATTCACAATGCTTCTTTGTTGAATGTAGCTTATATCAAAAAGTACAATAAGGGCGAAGGGGGGCAGGTTGTATTGCACAACGGGGTAGTGCTGGACGTAGCGCGCCGCCGCAAGGATGAATTGCTGCAGCTAATACAGTCTTTTGCCTCAAGGATTTAAGTGCTGTATTTCAGCGTATTTGGTTTATTTTTGCCGGAAATTATAAGTCATGGGCATCTCTGATAAATTATTCCAATTGAAAAATGAAAAGGCCGCTGCCAACCTGAAAGCAGGGCAGGAGTTCCTGGAAGCCAATAAGCAAAAGCCGGGCATTGTAAGTCTGCCCAGCGGGCTCCAATACGAGATCATTACTGAAGGCACTGGCCCTAAGCCTGCTGCCACCAATAAAGTTACCTGCCATTACCACGGCACGCTGATCGATGGAACCGTGTTCGATAGTTCTGTAAAACGTGGACAGCCTGCCACTTTTCCGCTCAACATGGTGATCAAAGGCTGGACTGAAGGTTTGCAGTTGATGCCGCAGGGCAGCAAATGGCGTTTCTTCATCCCTGCTGATCTTGGTTATGGCGACAGGCAGGTCAGTGCGCAGATCGGACCGAACAGTACGCTCATTTTTGAAGTGGAGCTGCTGGGTATCTCCTAAGGTTATATTGATTGAATAATACCCAAATCCCCCGACCATTAATTGGTCGGGGGATTTGTTTTGTGTCATATGTGCTGCAACTACTACACAGGTACTACAAGAGATCAGTGCATGACTGCGATGAATTGTACAACTACTACAACAGTACTTCAGTAATCCCACATTTGTCACATCGATAATGGCTTACGAAAACGTATTCGTAAACGTTTTAGTAAATAAATACGACCATTTCTGAAAACGATTCCAGCTTTTTTCATCAAGTTTGAGTCAGCTATATTCTAACAAATAAACTGATTGCTTATGCCACAGACTCTCCTTCTGCGGACAAAGATCCCTTTGTCCCTATTTCTCCTTCTTTTTGTTTGTTTATTAAGCCCTTTCTTTTCACATGCTCAACTGAAAACGATTTCAGGAACGGTGAAAGATGAGGCAGGAGCCCCTTTACCGGACATATCTGTTACGGTACAAGGTTCTACAACAGGTACCAAGACGAATGACAACGGTACTTTCACGATCAGTGCGGCACCCGGGGCGCGGGTGACCTTTTCTTCAACAAACCATGATGCGGTTACTATCACAGTAGATGATCGATCCGTATATGAGGTCAGCCTGAAGCAAAAGGTTTCAGCGATGAACGATGTGGTGGTGGTTGGTTATGGCCGTCAAAAAAAGGTAAATCTCGTAGGTGCTGTTGGTACGGTGAATGTCGATGAGAAGATGACAGGCCGTGCTATTCCCAACATTTCTTCGGGCCTTAGTGGTCTGGTGCCTGGCCTTGCTGCCAACCAAACTTCCGGCATGGCGGGCAGGAATAATGCTGCGCTGCTGATCCGCGGTTTGGGTACGGTAAATAATTCCAGTCCGCTGGTGGTAGTGGATGGTATGCCGGATGTGGATATCAACCGCATCAACGTGAACGACATTGAAACGATCTCTGTGTTGAAGGATGCAACTTCTGCTTCAGTATATGGTTCCCGCGCGGCCAATGGTGTTATCCTGATCACTACCCGCTCTGGTAAAGGAAACCGGAAGACTGCTATCAACTTTGTCAGCAACTCAGCGCTTACGGTGCCTACGAAGTCTTTTGATTTCATGGCCGATTACCCGCGTTCGCTTACGCTGCAGCAGCGCCGGGAAAGTGTGACTGTAACGCCTGCCAACTTGTTGTTCAGGAATGGTACGATCGATCAGTGGATGGCATTGGGCATGATCGATCCGCTACGTTATCCCAATACCGACTGGTGGGATATCATTCTGCAAAATGGTTATTTTCAGAACTATAATCTTTCTGCTACCGGTGGCAATGACAAGTCAAACTTCTTTGCTTCTGTAGGTATGAAAGATGAAAAGGGTTTACAGATCAACAACGATTACAAGCAATACAATGCCCGGTTCAATTTCGATTACAAAGTGCATAATAATATCAACACGGGTATACGCTTCAATGGCAACTGGTCTAAAACTACTTATGCGCTGGCTGAAGGTTTTACCGATCCTGATGGTAACAACACGGCTGGTTTCGATATGCAATATGCTATTGCCGGTATCACTCCTTATGATCCTGTGTCGGGTAATTTTGGTGGTGTGATGGCGTATGGTGAAGACCCACAGGCTTATAATCCTTATGTGGTGTATCAGAATATGCTGACGCGTGAAAACCGCCAGGAAGCCAATACTTCTATGTACATCGACTGGACGCCTATAAAAGGGTTGACGGCCCGGGTTGATTATGCCTTGAACTATTACAATCAATTCCGTGAGCAGGCGAATATGCCTTCACAGGCTTTCAATTTCCAGATAAATGGATTTGGCTCACGTGTATATGTGGGTCCTAATGCTCCCATCGTCAATGCAACGAATACTGGCTATAAAACAATGATGAATGCGCGGTTGAACTATGGCATCACCATTGCGGACGATCATGAGATCTCTGCTCTGGCAGTATACAGTGAAGAATATTGGTATGATCGCTTCCAGAGCTCTTCCCGTAATGACCGGCTTCACCCATCGCTTAGCGAGGTTGATGCAGCGCTTACGGATATTCAAGGTACAGGTGGTAACACCAGCACTGAAGGTCTTCGTTCTTATATCGGCCGACTGAATTATACAGCCTATGGCAAGTATCTGTTGGAAGGCAACTTCCGGATAGATGGTTCGTCCAAGTTCATCAAAGGCGACCGTTATGGTTTCTTTCCTTCTGTGGCCCTCGGCTGGCGCTTTACAGAAGAGGATTTCATGAAAAGGCTTACGAATACCTGGCTTAGCAATGGTAAGTTCCGTGTGTCGTACGGCAGCCTTGGTAACAATAGTGGGGTAGGCCGCTATGAACAACAGGCTACGCTTGCATCCAGCCCTTATATCGTCGGTGGTGTGGTAAACCGCGGTTTTGTGAACCGTAAGCTGGTGAACCTGGACCTTACCTGGGAAGAAACCAAGGTGCTGAACCTGGGTCTTGAGCTGGGATTTTTCAACAACCGGCTTACTGCGGAAGTTGACTTGTATGACAGGTTGACAACTGGCATGAACAGGCCTTCTGACCTGTCTATTCACCTTTCCGGTGCTTATAATGCTCCCCGCCGTAACATCGGAGAGTTGCGTAACCGTGGCGTTGAACTGACACTGACCTGGAAGGATCGTGTGGGGGCCCTTAACTATAGCTTTACAGCGAATGGTTCCTACAACCGTACGCGGTTGGAGAAATGGAATCAGCAGATCAATCCCGGAGGTACCAATGGCGGTGATAATATTTTCCTCGATATGCCTTATGATTTCGTGTATGCTTATCAGGCTATTGGCATTGCTCAGACATGGCAAGATGTGTATAACGCTACTCCGCAGGGAGCTCAGCCCGGCGATATTCTTCGTAAGGACCTGAATGGTGATGGCCGGATCGATGGAGCTGATCGCAAGGCTTATACGAACTTTCAGAATGCCCGGCCAACTACTTATTTCTCTTTGCAAGGTTTTGCCAGTTATAAAGGTTTCGACCTGGTATTCCTGATGCAGGGCGCTTCTGGCCGGAAAGATTTCTGGATCAATGCTTTCAATAATACCAACTTCGGTAATTCCCGTTATGCTACTACCTGGGATCACTGGAATAAGCCCTGGAGCCTGGATAACAGGAGTGGAGACTGGCCACGTCTTGGCGGTAGTGGTGGTAACCGGGAGCAAACGACTTTCTGGCTGGATGATATGAGTTTTCTGCGGGTGAAGAACGTTCAGCTTGGTTACTCTGTGCCTGGGAGTATCCTACGCAGGCTGCATGTGAGCAGTCTTCGTATTGCCGGTTCTGCTGAGAACCTCGCCACTATCACTTCTTACCGTGGTTTGGACCCGGAGAAAGTTGGTAACAACAATAACCTGTACCCGATCAATAAATCCTATTCGCTGGCTATCATGCTGGGTTTATAAAATTGCTGCAATATGAAAAAGCTATTATCTCTTTCAAAAATATTATCGATACCGGTGCTGGCAGCCATGGTGGTATTGCCTTCATCATGCCGGAAGAACCTGCTCGATCAGGACTCTACCGTTGATCTTGGTGCCAATGCGTTCTGGAAAACAGAGGCTGATGCTACTTATGCATTGATGGGGGCCTATTCTTCCATCCGGCCCTGTTTTGATCGCGATTATTATATGGATGGTCACGCCGAGTTTGTGCGTGTGCGTAGCAATACGCTGAGTACTACGGATGGTAACCTGCGTTTGGGAGATGCCTATCGTAGTGCTGGTTATGACCCCAGCGGTTATGCCGGCAACTTCGACCGCATGTACCGTTATTTGTATGGCGGCGTGAACCGTACCAATTATGTGATTGAAAATGTAAAGCAGATGCAGGTAACGCTGCCTAATGCTGCGGCCAACCTGGAAGTGATCATTGCCGAGTGCCGCCTGCTCAGGGCTTTGTGTTATTCGCGCCTGATAGCTATGTGGGGTGATGTTCCTTATTTCACCAAAAATGTAACTGCCAATGAGGAGGTTGCTTTGATCGCACGTTCTCCGCTCAAGGCTGTAAAGGATTCGATTCTCGCGGATCTTGATTTTGCTTTCGATAAGCTGCCTGCTAAACCGAGTGCTGCAGGCCGTTTGGGTAAACCAGCTGCGCTGGCATTACGCGGAAAGGTAAACCTGTATTGGGCATCCTGGAATAAAAATGGATGGCCTGAACTGGAAGGGTTTACTCCCAGCGCCTCAGAGGCAACGACAGCTTTTACGGCTGCTGCTGCCGACTTCAAAAAGGTGATCAATGATTACGGTCTTACGTTGTATCTGAACGGTGCACCCGGTGAGATCGATGAGCTGGGCAAGGCAGAAAAGCTCCCCAATTATTTTCACTTGTTTACGCCCAAAGCGAATGGCAATCCCGAAGGTGTATTGGTGTTTAACCACGGCGGTACGGGCACTTCGCAAGGTGAAGAACTGATGCGTGATTTTGCCGGCCGTTCTCATGAAGGTTCTCAATGCTGGGTGGCCCCCCGCTTTGAAATTGCCAACCGTTATCAGTCATTGACTACCGGTGATTTTGCTCCTGCGCTGATCGGTTACAGTCCGACCACAGATGCTGCTGCACGCACCAAGCCCAATTCTGCCCTGAACCCGCAAAGCTATGCCGACCGGGATTATCGTATGAAATCGACTATTCAGTGGGATTATGAAACGAGTATTGGTCTGGCTTCTCTGCAATCTACCGGCTGGTGTCCATTTATTTTCAAAACCTGGGCGGGTAAGGTAACGATTGGTGGTGTAGAATATACTACCTACAATACGGATGGTACCAATTCCGGGTATGTGTTCCGCAAATTTGTGCGCAATTATCCTGGTCAGGGCCGTAGTGATGGTGATTTTGCCTGGCCTGTTATTCGTTTAGCTGATGTGTTCCTGATGTATGCTGAAGCCACCAATGAAGTGGGCGGACCTCAGGCCGATGCTATCGATCTGGTGAATAAAGTACGCGCCCGTGGTAATCTTCCTGCATTGAAGCCCGAGAAAACAGCCAACAGGCAGGCTTTCTTCGATGCTATCGAGCAGGAGCGTATTGTAGAACTGATCGGTGAAGGTCAACGTGGTTTCGACCTGCGCCGCTGGAGAGCTATTGAAAGGGTGTGGGGACCTCCCAATGGTGCTGGCAAATGGACCAAGGATACCTGGGGTGCAGATGTAACACGCTATTATCAGAATGTGTCTGACCGGACTTATCAGCAGAATTATATTTTCCGCATTCCGCAGGCTGAGCGTGACCGCAATCCTAATCTTACACAGAACGCTCCGTGGAGATAATTGACATTACGAATCTGAAAATTGAAAACAATGAGAAAACCAATCAATATATTATACATACTCTTAGTAGTAACGTTTGTGGCAGCTGCCTGCAAAAAGGATTATCCTGTTGATGAGGATGGTTTATTGATCACTGCCCGGCAGGAATGTTTTGTGAGTAGTTTTGAAATACTGGGACCTGATTTTGTGACCGTGCGCTCCAAGCCGGTGGTGATCGATACGACTGCACAAACCATAGCGGTGGAAGTACAGTTTGGTACCGATCTGAAGAACCTGTACCCACAATTTCAGCTGGCTTCGGATTGTAAACTTGACCCCAAGGTAACGGGCAGGACCGATTTCTCGAACCTTGCCAGTCCAAGAGTATACACGGTGGTATCGGGCAACCGCCAGATCCGGAAACCTTATACGATCAACATTACAGTGCAACCCCGATAATCCATTTGTTTATCATTAAATGATTATTATGAAACGTACATTTCAATATATACACAGTGTGGTTTTTGTGGTGCTGTTATTGTCATTGGCTGCCTGTGAAAAGAAAGATTATGCGTTGCCGACGCCCAAAGATGGGTTACAGAATGATGCCATCAAGCGTTCACTGGGGCCTAATATCGTTGGCCAGCAGATAGAATTCGCCTATGCCATGGCCCTGCTGCCCGACAAAGGCAAGCTGGTTTCTGCTGAAGTGGAAGCGTCTATCGATGGCGCTCCTGGCACTTTCCTGGAGCATCGTTCTTTTTATACAGGCAGTAATGGGATCGATGTAGGTATTGCCATTGGCAATCCTTCTACTACTGATAAAAACAAAACTACTGTTACTTTCACCAAGGACACGATGGCTGCTACGCTGCGTTATTATTATGTGATTCCGGAAGCTGCGCGTGGTCAATCTGTTTCTTTCACCTTTACTGCCCGCAGCAGTAATGGTCAAACGGTAACTTACAAGCTGGGGCCTTATCAGGTTGCCAAAATGTCTATGACACGCCTGATCACCGTGAGTGATAATAACCTGGCCTACTTCTCTATCGAGGATATGAAGGCTTATAATGCTACCGATGCAGCTGCCAATGCAGCTAAGATCGACCTGGTGTATTTGTATCGTACTTATACCACCAGTACATTCACGCATGCGTTGGTATCGCCCGCGGCTGATGCGCAGTACAGGCCCGATATAACCTTGCCGGCGGGTGTGAACCGTAGCACGTTGATGCGGAAGGTGTTCAATCTGCAGGATAATAATCTTGCTCAATTGCAATTCGGTATTTATATCGATGATCGTGATCTGCAGGAAATCGATCTGACCAATTCTCCCAATTTCGCCATCAACCTGAAGGCTGAAGCGGGTGTGTGGGTAGAGACTGCTGATAAGAAATACCGGGCATACATTTATGTGAACTCGGTGAATAATGGTGGTAAGAGTGCCGTGATCAGTATCAAGCGTTATACGCTTTAACAATGTGAGCAGTTAGTTTTTATATAGCTGGTACAAAAAAGGGTAGGCCTGAAAGGGCTTACCTTTTTACTTAAATAAATGTTTCGTATCATGAATAGGTTTTATGTATTTTTTTCTTTTTTTATTGTTGTGGGATTTTTGTTGCCCGTCTGTACGTTTTCTCAGGCATTCATTCATCCCGGTGTCGATCAATCGGCCAAGGACCTCGCTTATGTGAAAGCGCAGGTGTTGAAAGGTGCAGAACCATACAAAAGTGCGTTCGACAGGTTGAAGGCTGCCACAGATACTCCTTTTACAGTAACTGCACATGCACATGTATTGCGCGGGCCTTACGGCAAACCTAATATTGGTGGTAATGATCTTTCGAAAGGTGCGGCCATGGCTTATAACTATGCGTTGGTGTGGTACATCACGGGTGATAAGCAATATGCCAATAAGGCCATCGAAATACTTAATACCTGGTCGCCGGTGCTTTGGCATTTGGATTATAACGATGCCAAGTTGTTGGCTGCCTGGACTGGCCATGCTTTGTGTAATGCGGCAGAAATACTGCGTTATAATAATGCAGGCTGGAGCAAGGAGGGTATTGACCGCTTTACGGCGATGTTGATGGATGTGTATTATCCATTGCTGCGTTATTATTATCCGCAAGCGAATGGTAATTGGGATGGGGCTATCATTCATTCTATTTTGGCGATGGCCATCTTCACAGACAACAGGGCTATGTTCAATAATGCCATCGATCATTACCTGCATGCGCCGGTGAATGGTAGCGTGTTCAAGTATGTTTATCCCAGTGGCCAGTGCCAGGAAAGCACGCGTGATCAGGGGCATGTGCAGTTGGGTCTGGGTGAGTTTGCTGGTGCTGCGCAGGTAGCTTTTACGCAGGGTGTCGATCTTTTTGCTGCTGGTGACAACCGGCTGGGATTGGGTTATGAATATACTGCGCAGTTTGTGTTGGGTGGTAAACCGCATTGTTATGGTGTAATCTCGGAGCGCGTGAAAGAACTGCGTGATGATTATGAAGCGGTGTACCGTCATTATGCTGCACAGGGTATCGAGCTGCCTTATACAAAACAGGCTGCTGATAACATACGGCCCAAAGCTTCGCGTAGTGTGCTCACTTCTTTGCGTGCACCAACAGGCAAAGCGATCGTGAAGCATGCTACTCCAAAGGCCGGAACCACTGGTTATATTGCAGGTGCTACGGATCGTCCGGCTATACCGGCTGATGCCGTGATGGTAGAGCCGGGTCAGTCTGTTCAGCAAGCGCTGGATGCTGCTGCAGGCTCTAAACGTTGGGTTGTAGCTAAGGCCG
Source organism: Paraflavitalea sp. (assembly GCF_059502485.1). Classification (NCBI taxonomy): domain Bacteria; kingdom Pseudomonadati; phylum Bacteroidota; class Chitinophagia; order Chitinophagales; family Chitinophagaceae; genus Paraflavitalea; species Paraflavitalea sp. Next base: position 445,757 of record NZ_JCACET010000011.1, on the reverse strand, counting down.
GTGAGCATAAACTACCTGCCACGTTGAAGATGCCCTCTGGTGTGGTATTGTCGGGTGAAGGGCTGGCTACCGTACTAATCCTTGATCCTGCTTCGGGTGCGCGGGAAACAATCGTGAACGGCGCTGATGATATGCAGGAGGTTACTATCCGTGACCTGGTGATTGAAGGGGCGCCGACTACCAATGTTCCAACTGATCCTAATAGTGCGCGTTCTTATCGCGGTGGTTACAACCGTGGCGGCATCTTATTCAGGACAACCAAAGAGGGATTAATGAAGAACATAAAACTGGAGAATGTTACGGTGCGCAACTCCACTTATAACGGTGTTTTCATCAACGGTGCCAATGGGGTGTCGATCGTGCGTTGTGACCTGAGTGAAAATGGCGTTAGTGTGCCGCCGGGGCAGAAGCTGTTGCACAACTTGCTGTTATCGCATTGTAGTGGCATTACGGTGCAGGATTGCCGATTGTCGACTTCGCCGATGGGTGCTGGTGTGGCGCTGGAGGCTTGCTCCAATGGCTCTGTAAAAAAATGTGAAATAGCCCGTAATGGTTATTACGGTGTATTGATCTCTGAGAGTAAGGGAATTACTATAGAGCAAAATCTTATTGAGGCCAATGATCGCAGTGGGGTGATGGTGGAGTTTTTATACAAAGGCTCATCGGGTGTTGCGGTGCGTGGCAACATGGTACAGTATAATGCCGGTTACGGTGTGGAATCATATGCAGTCACTGGTATTACTTCGAGTGGTAATAAATATGCGGGGAATGGAAACAATATAGCGCAGGAAAAGATCAGTCCGCAGAAATATATCATAATGGAGTAGAAGGTTGCTTACTGCGTTTACATCATAGAAAAAGGGCTTGCTTACGCAGGCCTTTTTATGTATATCAGTCACTATTATACTTTGCGTCTTCGTTGTCGAATTCTATTTCGAACAGGTAAAAGGCTGATAGTATAGGAAAGATGTCAGTCATGTTGGTTTCGATAGTGCCTGTAAAGTTGATGTATTTGTAACTGGGTCTATTCCAGGCGGGAATATCCATTTTCAGTGAATACTCAGCGTATTCCTGGCTGGCTTTTGAATAGAGACGGAATTTGAAATGTCCCCAGGTTTCTATTTTAAAGAAGTTGCGTTTAGCTTCCGGCTTTTGCCGTTCAAGGATGTATGTTTTGTCGCCAATCTTTAGCAGGAATTGGTTGAATAGGAAGTATTCGGAAGTAGATAATCCAGTTTTGTAGAGTTCACACTGTCCTATTTGTTTGCCGTCACTTTTGTCGACCAGTAAATGTTGGGACTTCTTTAGAATCTTAGAAGTGGTTTCTACTGCTATTTCTTTTTCTTGAAATGTTATGTACTGTTCTTTGTGATAAAAATAGAATTGTCCAAGGATGGCATCCTGCTCGTCAAATATTTTATACAACCTGAGTTGGTCGCTTATTTTGACATTGGTTGTGATGATATCGTTGATAAGGTCTTTGGTAAACCGTAGCTGCATAGGGGAGAAATGATTAGCTGGGGGTTAGCTTTCCATTGTCATGTAGTCCATTTCGCCTTTCTCGTTGGCAAATATGACCACTAAGTAATCGGTGATGTCTCTGTCTATGGAGTAGTCGAAAATGGCAAACTGGTCTTCGCTGTCGGGATACAGGCCTACGCGTATCAGGTGCAATGCGTTGACAAGCTGGATCCTGGGGTTTATTGTCTTAAGGCTGAAGTCGACTACTTGTTTCAGGTCACTTCTGTCGAGTTCGTCCAGGTGATATTCGATGTAGGATTTTACGGTGTCCTTGTCTTTGTCTGAGTAGTCGGCCTGGATATGTTTCTTGTTCTGTTTGTCGAAGGTGGCAATGTTTTCGATGAATTGCTTTACCTGGTCAAGGCGGGCCGGGTCGATGGTTTTGTTTTCGAAGTTCAGGTCTATTTCTATGACGTCATCATTGTGTTCAACCTCCACCTCATAAAACTCTTCCAGGTTTTCTGTGTCCAGTTCTTCAAAATGTGGTAACGAGTACTTTGCCATGGGTTGGTTATGATTAGAATGCCTAAATATACAGAACTGTGGGCGTTGGTCCAATAGTTGTTAATTTCAGGTATAAGCTGTTGGGGAATATGAATTACGCGCAAAAGAAACGTACTGTTGTTCACTGGTTGCCGGTTTATGGTTGTATGGCGACCGGGCTTATGTATGCAGGTATCGGTGTGGTTGCGCTGCTTTCTTTTTTCAAATTGCGTAATGGCGGTGCGGATGAGGGTAGCCTGCTGGCTATACTGAATGATTATGTTATTGGTAAAATATTCATTGGGTTCATATTGCTGGGGACGGTGTGTTATATTATCTGGCGCTTTTATGAAGCTATTACAGATCCTTATGGTTACGACAATGGCGTGACGGGTATCGTCAAAAGGATAGGTATTGCATTGAGTACTGTGGCCGATGTATTTATTGTGTATTCTGCTATCCGGATCTTGCTGGGAGCAAGTCATATTCAGCCGGATGGGCAACCGGTTGAAGAACGTGAGATGGCTCAGCAGTTAATGCAAAGTTATGGCTCCTGGCCGGTTATTGGTTTAGGAGTGGTATATGTTGTTACGGCTGTAGTCCAGCTGGTATATGGTATTACGCAGGGCTACCGGGAAAGGGTGGATATCGAGCGTTTCTCTTCTCTATTCCGTCGTGCCGTTCATTTTGTTGCCTGGGCCGGTTATGCCGCCCGGGGTATTATTCTGGGCATTATTGGTTTTTTCTTCCTAAAGGCGGGGTTTCGTGGCAACGCGCGTTATGTAGTGAATACCGATAAGGCTTTTGATTTTATCGGCGACGATGTAGGGCATGTATGGTTCATCCTTGTTGCCGTGGCTACTTTCTGTTATGGGCTCTTTATGTTTGCGCAGGGAATAGCGTATGACTCTGATGCGGATTAATTTCCACATTGACATTTTTCTAAATCTACCCAGTTAGGCGAAGCGGAGCAAGTTGAAATTACTCTTATCTTTAGGGCACCACAAATATTCTCTTCCTTTCTTAGAATCCAATTCACAACATTCTGTTGCTATTTTATTATTTACCTACAAGCCATGTGCTTGCGGGTGATTGCTGCTATGCCCTTGATTAACTATTAAACACTCATTGATTTATGTTAACCACGTCCTGGAAGAGAACTTCTCTGTGCCTGCTTATTATCTTATTGTTATTGAATGCTGTTGTTGCGCAGCAACGCCGGATCGATGTAAAACAAACTGCTCTTACTTTATTGCGCAAAAACCTGCGCACCACCGGCCTTAACCAGTCAGCCATTGATGACTACCGTGTGTCCGACGCTCATATCGACAAGAAAACCGGTGACCTGATCGTATACCTGCAGCAGGGCTACCTGGGTGTGCCGGTATTTAATAAGATAGGGGTATTCGTTTTCCGGAATGATACGCTGATAGAAAAGAGACTGGATTATGTTGACAAGATCCAACTTAAAGCCGGCATGAATACTACGCCAGCCGTAACTGCTGTGCAGGCTGTTCAGCGGGCTGGTAAGCAACTGGCTATACCAGTTCCGGAAACTCTGCAAATGCTGGAACAGGACGTAACAGCCCGGCGGTTCGTGTTTGATGGAAAGGGTATTGCCCAGCAAAGCCTGCGCAGTGATCTTATGTGGTTGCCGGTGAATGATGGCCAGGAATTGAAGTTGTCCTGGCGTGTGCGCATTGGTTCGGCTGACGGTCAGCAGGAATGGGTGGCCCACGTGGATGCGCAAAGTGGGGAGTTTTTGCAAAAGCATAGTCTCATCGTATCGGAGCGTGGGCATACGGGTGGTGATCATGGTGTGGCGCCGGTGCATGCTGTGCAAAATAATGTCATGATGTCCGTTCCGGTTCCGCTCGCTCCTCCGCCTACTGCGACCAGTGTCAATTACCGTGTGTATGCTCATCCGCTGGAATCTGCTGCTTATGGCAGCCGTACGCTGGTGAATAATCCATGGACGATAGCGGGTGTGAATAATCAGGCTACTACGCATGGATGGCATTTCGACGGTGACCGCAACTTTACTTATACGCGTGGGAATAATGTGTGGGCGCGGGAAGATATTACGGGCCGTCGGGATACGCTTGGGGTGGCTGATGAGTCTACTACGGGCACGCCGTCTCTTACTTTCGACCGCGTATTGGATACGGGTGCTGATCCTATGGCGTCTTCCAATATGGGTGCGGGGATCGATAATCTCTTTTACTGGAATAATCTGGTGCACGATATTACTTATCAATATGGATTTGATGAAGCTGCCGGCAACTTTCAGTCTGATAACCTCGGCCGGGGAGGCGCAGGTAAAGACTATGTACATGCTTTGGCGCAGGATGGCGGTGGCACCAACAATGCCAATTTCTTTACGCCGGAGGATGGTGAAAATCCGCGTATGCGCATGTACCTGTGGGATCTTCTCGTGACGCCGCAACTTCAGATCAATAGTCCTTATACTGCGCAATATGTCATTGCGGAGGGCACGGTGAGCTCACGCAACAGGCTTAGGTATGTGGGGCCTGTTACGGCTGAAATTGTGCGGGTGGATGATCTTAATAATACGCACCAGGCTTGCACCAATATTACCAATGCGGCAGCGCTTGTGGGAAAGATCGCTCTGATCGAGCGGGGTGGCAGCAATTGTTCATTTGTTCAAAAGATCAAAAGGGCCCAGGATGCCGGCGCTGTTGGTGTGATCGTGGTGAATAATGTTGCGGGTAGTCCTATCATCATGAGTGGCGATGATACGACGATCGTAATACCGGCGGTGATGATAATGCAGGCTGATGGTAATACCCTAAAGGCTAATCTGCCGGGGGTAACGGCTACGTTATCGGCTTCGGGAGAGTATGTAGATGGTGCGCTCGACAATGGTGTTGTGGTGCACGAGTATACGCACGGCATCTCGAATCGTCTGACGGCTGGCCCATCTAATGTTACTTGTCTTACCAACATAGAGCAAATGGGGGAGGGATGGAGTGATTATGTGGTGCTGATGCTTACTACGAACTGGGCTACTGCCGGCGTGGGTGATGGTGTCAATAGAAGGCCTATTGGCAATTATGCGCTGGGTCAATTGCCTACAGAAGATGGTATCCGCCGTTTTCCTTATTCTACGGATATGAGCATCAATCCGCTGACTTATGATAGTTTGATATTAACGGGCGGCCAGGAGCATTCGATTGGTGAGATATGGTGTGCTGCGTTGTGGGATATGACGTGGAATATTATTGCGATGGAAGGTATCGATCCAGATATTTATCATGGCACCAAGGGTAATAATATTGCTTTGCAACTGGTGATGCAAGGCATGAAGTATCAGCCATGTGGTCCTGGTTTCCTCGACGGACGGGATGCCATTTTAAAGGCTGATGATATGCTGTACAATGGGGCGCATAAATGTGCTATCTGGAATGCTTTTGCGCGCCGGGGCATGGGTAAGAGTGCTTCTCAGGGGAGTGCTCACTATTATAATGACCAAACGCCTACCAAAGATCTGCCATCGGGGATCAGTATTGTGCAAACGGTGAATAAGGATTCGGTGGCGCCTGGTGATAATCTTACTTATACACTCAAGGCTACCTGTGATTGTACGCCTATAAACAATGTCAATATCGTAGACACGCTGTCGGCTAATCTCACTTTTGTGTCGGCTGCGGGAGGTACTTATTTTGGCTCTATTGTGCGTTTCTCCGGGTTGAATTTTGCGGCGGGTGAAACAAAGACTTTTACTATTCAGACAACTGCGAATGGTAGCTATGTGGCGCCGGTGGCGCTGATCAATGACAGCCGCGACCCTGGGAGTTATACCTGGACACCTTCGGGTAGTGGTTTCTGGACAGAGGTGACCACTAAGTCGCACAGTCCTACGCATGCGTGGTATGCGGCCAACACGGCTAATACCACTCAGCGAATTCTTACATCAGGCAATGTATTGCTGGATACGCTATCTACTTTATCATTCTGGCACTATTATGATACGGAAGCTGCTTTTGATGGCGGGGCCGTAGAGATATCGACCAATGGCGGTAGCTCCTGGCAGGACCTTGGTGCTTACATGACGCAAAATGGTTACAACAGTAACTTACCTCCTTTTCCGGGCGATGCGATCTCTACCACCCGTCGGGGATTTTCTGGCAGCAGTGGTGGTCAATTTATCCAAACAGTTGTGCCGCTTACGGGTTTTGCGGGCAAAACTGCCCAGATACGTTTCCGTTTTGTATCCGACAATACCATGGGGGCTGATGGCTGGTATATCGATGATATCGTGTTGAAGAGCCAGAAGGGTGTTACCAGTGTTGTGAATGTATTTGGCAACAGTTCGTTGTTGTCAACAACCAGGACGGTTGCTTCTTTTGCTGCTGCTGCACTGCCGGTGAACTTCCTGAGCTTCGAAGCCAAACGTCAGGGTGATGGAGCCTTGCTGCGCTGGAAGGTGAACGGAGAGATCAATGTGAGTCATTATGTTGTTGAAAGAAGTAATGACGGCAATTCTTTTACGGCCATAGGATCCGTGCCTGCCAGCACCATCGCTTCCTACGAAAAGGAATATGTATTTACGGATCAGCAGGCGCTTTCCGGGAATGTTTATTACCGCATTGCCGAGAAGGACCTCGATGGCAGTACTACTTACTCGCTCATCAGGCTGGTGACTTTCCCGCTCAATGGTCTGCTGGTAAAAGTGTCGCCTGTGCCTACTTATGACCACCGGTTAAGGCTTGACATCGCTACCAGCGATAATGCTGTAGTAACTGCTACGCTGCTCAATCCGCTTGGGCAGGCGCTTAAAGCATACCGCGTTCGGCAGGGTGTAAATTGGTTGACCCTCGACAATTTCAGTAAAGGGGTTTATTATCTCAAGATCCAAACGAATTCGAACCAGGAAACCATCCGGAAAATAGTGATCGAATAAAACCGGGTACGACTGATCAAACGATAGTGAGGCTGTCTCTTTTTGGGACAGCCTTACGTTTTTAGGAGAATGGATGGCCTGTAAACCATGTCTTTACAATTAGTTAACCGGTCTGCGTATAAAAAAAGCCGTGTTTTGCCCAACGTTTTGGCAACCTATCCTGTATATATTGTGTACATTGTAATAGAAGCTCCCTCGTATTCCAAATCCTGCTGAATAACCTTCCTCCCATCGTATAGCCTTGTTTTAATGTACCGGTCTATGAAGCGAAAACTGATCAGGCATTTGTTGTTGTATTGTATAGCTGCCGCGGCCGCGCTGCCGGGGTTGGCACAATCGCAGGCCTGTCCGATCAATATCAATTTTGCTTCCGGCGATTTGAGCAACTGGTCTGCCAGCACGGGCCTGATGCGGGGTGCTTCACTGAGTTACCCGTTTCCCAATGCGGGTGTGTACAGGGTTCCCGAATACAATATCAATACTACGGGTATCGAGGTGAATACGGTCCCCACTGCTGATGCTTTTGGTTTTTTCCCCTCTATTCCCACGATCAATGGGTATGCTTATAGTTATTCCATCAAGCTTGGGTCTACTGCTACGTCTTATGATCTGGGGCAGGGGAGTAATCCCGGTGGGTTCATGCGGTCCGTTTCTTATACCATCCAGGTGCCGGCCGGCCCGGTGTCGGAGCCATATACCATGACGTATGCGTATGCACTGGTATTGGAAAACGGTACGCACAATTCGAGTGAGCAGCCTTTGTTTCAGGCTACGCTGAATACTCCCGACAGTGTTATTACCTGTGCTTCGCCTCAATATTACCTGCCTACTTTCAACAATGCTGGTCAAGGTGGCGGTGGTCCGGGTGGTGGCGGTGGCAGTTCTACCGGCGCTACGCTGGATTCTGCTACGGCTATTGCGCAGGGCTTTGTGAATAGCCCCGTGCCGTTTTTTTCGCATTCCGGCGGTGGTGGCGGAGGCGGGGGAGGTGGTGGTGGTCAATATTTGTATGATGTGTGGACCAAGGATTGGACGGAAGTGACTTTTGACTTATCGCCTTATCGGGGTAAACAGGTTACGCTTACGTTCGATGCGCATAATTGTAATCCGGGTGCGCACTTTGCGTACGCTTATGTGGCGCTTCGCAACAGTTGTGCAGGGCTGGAGATCAGCGGCCCGAATGATGCCTGTGCCAACGGCACGTTTACTTATTCTATACCAGCACTTGCTAATGCTTCTTATAGCTGGACCGTGCCGGCCGGCTGGACCATCCAATCGGGCGCCAACAGTAATGCTGTGACTGTGCAGGCGGGAACCGGTGGTGGTTTTATTATTGCGCGTGAAGTGAATGGTTGTGCCGATCTGCGCGATACTATTTCTGTGAACAGCAAGCCTCCTACCATACCAGGCATAGTGACCGGCGACAACCAGGTGTGTACTGGTTTGAACAGCTCTTTGCTTACCCTGGGCGGGCAAAACGGTGATATATTGGGATGGGTGTCTTCTACCAATGGCATCAACTGGTCGCCTGTTAGTAATACTTCGCTTTCTTATACGGCACAAAATCTTACTGTCACTACGCAGTTTGCCGCCATCGTACAGAATGGCCCTACCTGCCGTATCGATACCAGTACCCGCGCAGTGGTAACTGTCGATCCTAAAAGTGTGGGCGGGGTATTGAGTCCCGACAATAGTAGTTTTTGTATTGGACAGACAGCGGGTAGCCTGCTTACTTTAAGTGGTAATACGGGCAATGTGGTGAACTGGCAATCTTCTGCGAATGGTAGTCTCTGGAATAGTTTTGCTCCTGCTTATACGCAGCCTTCTTATGCAGCGAGCGGGCTTACGTCTTCTGCTTATTACCGAACGATCGTGAAGAGTGGTGTATGTGAACCTGATACCAGCGCTGTGGCTGCTATTACTTATGTGAATGTACCGTTCCCGGCTGCAACGTATGATCCTGCGCAGGCCAATATTTGTTATGGCGATTCGCTGCAGCTGAATGCCAATATCACTATTGGCACCAGCTATAGCTGGCGTCCGCTGAGTACGCTTCGTAATACCGGCAATGGTAATATTCCTTCGCTTCCTTATTCTTTACAAGCGCTGGCTAAGCCTGCTACCAATACCAATTATATCCTTTCGGTGATGAATGCCGGTTGCCCCAACCCGCTGAATGATACTTTCCGTATACGGGTGGCTGCCCCTATCATTGTATCGGCAGGTAATGATACGTCTGTTGTGCTTGGTCAGTCATTGCAATTGAATGCAACAGTGAATGACGCCACTGCGAATGTATTTACCTGGTCCCCGCCTACGGGGCTTAATAATACTAATATTCGTAACCCAATAGCTGTGCTGTGGGGCGAGACTGCGCAGTCTATGGAGTATATCGTGAAGGCTGCCCGGCCCGATGGTTGTTATGCTACTGACGCTATCAAAGTGAAGGTGTACCGCACGGCTCCTGATATTTTTGTGCCGAATGCTTTTTCTCCTAATAATGACAGCAGGAATGATGTGATCTTCCCAATATGTGTAGGCATTACCCGGCTCGACTTTTTCCGGGTATTTAACCGCTGGGGTCAACTGGTCTTTAGCACCAACACCATCAATAAGGGATGGGATGGGACGCTTGGTGGTGTGAAACAATCTTCCGGCACTTTTGTATATGTGGTGCAGGGTGTAGATATTACCGGCAAGGTGATCGCTAAACGCGGCACGCTGGAGCTCGTTCGTTAAGGTATTGTTTTCCCTCATTAAAAAATTAGTACTGTCCTCGCTGCATTCCTATCTCATCGCTGCTGTTTGAATTATGCAAGTTTTGGTTTGAAATCTTTAATTGCTCTCTGGGTGGGACTGTTTAGTTTTGCTTCCTTAAATGCAATAAGCTTATGATTAAAGCAAAGGGTTATGCGGCTCAGACTCCGGAGACGGATCTGGCGGCCTGGCAGTTTGAACGCCGGGAGGTAGGTGCTCATGATGTTCAGTTGGAGATATTGTATTGCGGGGTGTGTCATTCTGATCTTCACCAGATCAAGAATGACTGGTTTCCTGGCGTGTTTCCCATGGTGCCCGGTCACGAGATCGTCGGCAGGGTTGTTAAAGTGGGTGATCACGTGAAGGGTTTTAAAGTTGGTGATACTGCAGGTGTGGGCTGTATGGTGGATTCGTGCCAGGTTTGTGAGAATTGTAAAGAGGGGTTGGAGAATTATTGTCTGGATGGGAATACGCAAACGTATAATAACCTTGACCGGAGTGGCATTCCTACTTATGGTGGTTATTCCAACACCATCGTGGTTAGGGAAGAGTTTGTGTTGCATGTGTCAGAGAAATTATCGCTGGCTGCCACTGCGCCTTTGTTGTGTGCAGGTATTACTACTTATTCTCCGCTGCGCCACTGGAAAGTTGGCAAAGGACATAAGCTGGCTGTGCTGGGTCTTGGTGGTCTGGGGCATATGGCTGTGAAGTTTGGCGTGGCTTTCGGTGCTGAAGTGACTGTATTGAGCACTTCTCCTTCGAAAGAGGCTGCTGCCAAAGCATTGGGTGCTCATCATTTTGTGGTGACTTCGGATAAGGAGCAGGCAAAGGCTGTACGTCATTCTTTCGACTTCATTATCGATACGGTTTCTGCTGAGCATGATCTGAATTTCTACCTGCGGATGTTGCGTACCAATGGTGTGCATATTTGTGTGGGTGTTCCTCCGGGTCAACTGTCGGTGCATCCATTTTCATTGCTGGGTGGTCGTAAGAGTGTAGCGGGTTCCGGCATTGGTGGTATTAAGGAAACTCAGGAGATGCTGGATTTTTGTGCGGAGCATAATATCGTATCGGATATAGAGGTGATCGATATAAAGGATATTACAAAGTCTTATGAGCGGATGGAGAAGGGTGATGTGCGCTATCGCTTTGTGATCGATATGGCGACTTTGTGATTTCGGCAATCGGCAATGGGCAATCGGCAGTGCGTTTGCTTCGATAGCAGATTTCTCACTGCGCTATCGCTCCGTTCGAAATGACAAAAAAGGTGGTAAATCTTTTAAACATAAAGGCCCTTGTGGGGCCTTTATGCGTTTATATGGGTGGCATGCTACTGTGTTTACTTCAGGGCTTTTTTCAGTTCGGCTCCTGCGTAGTATAATGCTGATTGTATTTCGGGTATGTGGGCCAGTGGGTTGAGCAGGCCGTAGTCGTGGATCATGCCGAGGTAGCGCACGTTGGTGGTGGGTACGCCTGCTTCGTTGAGCTTGCTTCCATAGGCTTCGCCTTCATCGCGCAGTACATCGTTTTCGGCGGTTTGCACCAATGTTGGTGGCAGTCCTTTCAACTGTTCTGTTGTTGCGCGGAGGGGAGATGCGTATATTTCGTTGCGCTGTGCTTCGGGTATGTAATGATCCCAGAACCACTTCATCATATTTTTGGTCAGGAATCTATCGGTAGCAAACTGGTTGTAGGATACTGTTTCGAAGTTGGCGTCTGCCACAGGCCAGAATAATACCTGGAATTTTAAGGCTGGTCCTTTTTTGTCTTTGCACATCAGTGCTACTGCTGCTGCGAGGTTGCCGCCTGCGCTATTGCCCACCACTGCGAGGCGCTGCCCGTCTACATTGATCTCTTTGCCATGTTCTGCTACCCATTTGGTGGCGGCATAGCATTCGTTGAGTGCCACCGGGTATTTGGCTTCGGGAGAGCGTGTGTATTCTGCATGGACGGCTACTGCTCCTGAACTCACTACCACGTCGCGGATAAAGCGCTGGTGGGTGGGGAAGTCGCCGATGACCCAGCCGCCTCCGTGGAAGAACATAAAGGCTGGTAATGTGCCTGTAACTCCGGCGGGCCGCATGATAAAGAGCTTCACTGTGAGACCATCCTGTGTGATAGTCTTCTCGCTAATCTCAACCCCCGATACATCAGCTTTCACGGATGTCTGTGCGCCTTCCAGCACTTTGCGGGCATCTGCAGGCTGCATGGTTTCCATTGGCTTACCGCCACTCGTGTTGAGTGCTTTTAAGAATGCTTTGGTCTCTGCTTCTATTGCAGGGTCTGTAGCGTAGTCTGCTACTTTAATTTCCGTACTCATGGTAGTCTCGTTGTTTGCTGGTGTTGAATTGGTTTGTTCTGGTGTAGTCGTACTGTTGCAGCCAAACAGCAGCAGGGCTGCCGTTGCCAAGCATAATAGTTTCATCACATTTTTGATTTTAAAGTCTGGTGATTCGATGTCTGGTGTCGTTGGAGTAAATCTGATTCAAAGGTAGCCGGGCGTTGTAGCTGTATCAATTGATAAATACAGGGAACTGTTGTATATTTCAATGCCATTATATCTAATGGTTATCAATTAATTTGAACTGTCATGAAAAGCAAACTGATCAATTATGACCCGGCCGATTTTGAAGTGGTGAAGAAAATCGCTTTAACCTTTCCTGAGACGGAGGAGAGCACATCTCATGAAGGAACGCCTTCTGTGAAAGTGCGCGGCAAGCTGATGTGCCGATTGCATGACAATGGTGAGTTTATTCCTATCCACCTTGACTTTGAGTTCCATGATAAGTACCTGAATAGTCATCCTGAACTCTTTCATGTACCTGATCACTTTAAGGGCTATGCTTATATCTGTATGTGGATTCAGCCTCATTATGACAAGAAACTGTTGATGGAGGTACTTGAATTAAGCTGGCGGGGACTGGCGACGAAGAAGAGTATAAAGGCGTACGATGAAAAATAACTTTTATTACATGGATCGTTTTCATAAGTTTCTTTCCGGTACCTTATTGTTGTGTGGTTCTTTTTGTGTGGGTGGCAGGGCTATGGCTCAAAATGCATCAATTCCTACGTTCACTAATTGTAAGCAATGTCTTGTGCTATCTGAGCAATCTGTAAACAGGGTGGCTATTCTTGATCTTCCTGCCAAGCGTATCGTGTGGGAGTGGCGGCCTGATCAATCTTCCGCTATCAAGCCTGAGCATGTGGGCTGGTTTAAATATCCTTCGGATGCGAAGGTGGTGTATGGTGGTGCGGCTATTTTAACGAATGCATCGGGTGGGGGTGTTGCGCTGATCCGTATTGCTGATAAAAAGGTGTTGTTCTATGCTTATGCCGGTGGTAACCCGCATTCTTCTGAACTGTTGCCTGACGGAAATATTGTTACAGCTTCCAGTACGGGCAACGTGATGACCGTGTTCCGGGTGGATACTTTGCAGTTTCCTGATAAGGTGTATAGGGACACGCTTGTTCTTGCTTTTGGGCATAATGTGGTGTGGGACGGGAAGCAGCGGGTATTGTGGTCGGCCGCACAGGATCAGTTGAAAATATTCGCTTATAATAATTTAAATCCTTTTGCGCCGCGCTTCGTTGTAAAGGATTATGTCACTTTGCCTGAAAAGGGGGCGCATGATCTTTTTCCGGTGTATGGCGAGGAGGCTTTGTGGCTGACTAATGAAAAGGCAACTTATAAGTATGATGTTATAAAAAAGAAGTTATCTGTTGTTCCTTTGCCCTGGCATAATGTGAAGAGCGTAAGCTCCGGCCCCAAGGGTTTGCCTACAGTGATCGTTATTCCCGATGGTACACCAGGTAGCTGGTGGACGGATCAGATCAGGTCGTTTGATCAAAGCGTGGTCTTCAAACAAGTCGGGTTGAAAATATATAAGGCAAGATGGTTTGTCGAGAATGAGTTTAGTTATCCGGTTAAGTAGTGAGTTCGTTTACTTCGATAGGGCCGAAGACCCTGGAATAGAGCTGCGAGGCTACAAGCCTCGCAGAGCCATCCTGGTATATTTACATTAAGACACTGTTCTTGGGTTGTATTGGTTTTGGGATGTCTTTTTCGCCGAACATCTGGAGCAGGTCGATCTCAATGGTGCGGCAGATGGACAGCATCGGTACATCGTTGTATAAACCTTCGAAAGGGTTTTCGGAATAATCGCCCACAATTTCCAATACTACAAATATCCAACCGATCAGGGCGCCGATGGGAACGGACAGCCAATACATATCTCCGCCCAGCTTGCTGAACTCGCCTACAACGCCAAAGGGTAGCAGGAATACGAATATGCAGACAAATACAAAGCTGAAGCTACCGTAATGCCTTGGAAATGGGAAGCGCTTGATCCGTTCTGCTTTTCCCTGTTCATCATAAAAGTTATTAAGTGTGCGTTGGAGCTCGATGTGCTGCATCATGTTCATGCAGTTGTTGCGGAAGAGTGCTGCAAGGTCGCCAGTTTGCCGGTCGATCAGCTGGGTTGCTTTGTTGGCAGCGCCTTCATAGGTTTTTTGTTCCTCCGGATCGAGATAGGGTTTGGCTGCAACTTCTGCCAATTCCTGTTCGTAGGGGATCTCCAACAAATGGTAATGGCGTTTCCTGTTGAAGTAGCCAAAGATCCAACGCAGGCTCACGTGTTCCCAGGGAGCAGGCGCCAATAGCTGTTGCCGGAGGGTATAGAGATAGGCAATGTGTCTGTGGACCATGCGTCTTTTGATCAGTTCGAGCTCTTGTGGGCTGATGGTGTCGCTGGCAACAAAATGTTTGAGCATCGTGCCCAGCATCCGGCTGTTGTTGATCATGGCGCCCCATATCTTGCGGGCTTCCCAGAGGCGGTTATAAGCCTGGTTATTCTTAAAGCCAACGTAGAAGGCTACGGCGATGCCGATGACAGAGAGTGGAAGCCAAGGGATGGCCATCCACCGCCATTGGGTGAAATGGTAGGTGCCGCTTACGAGGAGCATCCAGGGGATGAGCCAAATAAAATGGTGGCCGCCAAATTCATAAATCTGTTTGAGTCCGAGTGTTTTCCTTACGATCATAGCCTGTTAGTTTTGAACGTGTTCAATATAGGGAAAAAATGCGTTCCTTGCTCAGCCGCGCGCCGTTTGCTCATTGAATATCCGGAACGCGGGGTAAAGGGATTAAGTTGCCTCGTCATCGATGCCGGACCTGCCCCGGTATATTTTTTCAGGATCAATTCTTAGCTATGAACAAGCGTAGGGACTTCACTTTGCGTAATTACATCTTCTTGCTTTCGGTATCTTTTATCGTTTCCTGCAGTGATGCAGCCCAGGAACTGGAATCGTTCTCCGAGCCAGGGGAGGAGGCTGTAGTGCAGGAAATTTCACTTAGGGATAACAATACGCCTACAGTAGATATTGACAGGTATGTGTTGGTGAACCGACCGTCTGCGGACAGGGCACATGATGCTGCTGAGATATTGCAGGTAAAACGGAAATGGCCGCTGGCGATGCAATCGCAGCGGGTGGCGGACTTCGATTCGATCCTTGCCAGTGATTTTACTTTCTTTGGTGAAGGACGGTTGCTCAACAGGGCTGCTTATATCAAAGATCGTACGACTGCTTCGGAATGGAAGATCACGCATGTGAAGTATGATAACCTGACCTTGCAGTTCTTTGGTGATGTTGCTGTATTGAGTTACCGGAACCGGGTGAATAATGCGCATGCGACTACCAAGGCGGTAGAAACGGAATTTATCGATTGGGTGGACATTTACAGGAAGGAAAAGGGCCGATGGATGATCTGTGGCGCTCATGTGGTTGAGTTTCGTATGCAACCTGAATCTGCGCAGGCATCCTATCTTAACACCAGTCTGGCAGACAGCAAGCGTGCCGGGATTGAATGACTGTGGCTGATTACAATCGTTTGCGTATAAAAATGCTTTGTCGTCCTGTAACTTTATAGCTGCCGATGCGTCATTACTAAAAGATTATGCGCATAGGCCTGATAATTCTTGTCCTGGCTATTGTTACTTCTCCTGTATTTGGCCGGCAATCCGGCATCTTCACTTCTGATATCAACAATTTCTGGAAGGCTTACGATAAGGTTATCCGCATCAGCGATAGTGCTGAGCAGGAAAGGATCATTCAACAATTCTATCTTGACAAGGGAAGTGCCGGTCTCAGGGATTTTGCACGGGCAAGGAACTGGACAGCGGGTAAGTTCCGGTCTGCCATATTGCAGCATCCTGAATTCTGGCGGAGTGTACGTCGCAAGACAATGGTCGCCAGCCGGAAGGGTGCGGCGATCAGGAAACTATTTACCAGTTATCAACAGTTGTATCCCGGATTCAAAAGACCGGATGTGTTTTTTATGATCGGCCATATTGAAACGGGTGGCACGACTACACAGACCAGGGTGTTGCTTGGGACAGAGATCGTAGCTGCTGACAGTAGTGTAAACGCGGAGGGGCTTCATCCGATGCTGCAAAGGTTCTTTTTATCTAATCCCGACATCATGGGGCTTGTAGCGCATGAGCTGACGCACACGCAGCAGCGGGGCGGAGATATGGAAACGCGGCGGAAGTCGAACCTGCTGGGGTTCTGTATTGCGGAAGGGGCCTGTGACTTTATTGCCGAACTGCTGACCGGGAAAACGCTCATGCATCCTTACCTTGTTTATGGTCGTGCGCATGACCGGGAATTGTGGGTCAGCTTCAAGGGGGTGATGTACGGCACAGCTACGCAGGATTGGCTTTATAACGGTGGCCTAAAAGCTACCAAGGTTGCCGACCTGGGTTATTACATGGGTTATGCAATCTGTAAATCTTATTATCAGCATGCTGCTGATAAAGCGCGTGCTGTACGGGAGATCATCGAGCTTGACCTGGAGGATAAGGCGAAGGTTGATCTTTTTCTTGCTAACTCAGGGTATGATGCGGGTGGATCAGTTTATTAGTATGGGCCTATATTTTTAACCATGGGGCCGGACAGGATCAATGTGAAGGTGGGGTAGGTTTCAGTTTAAGAGAATTTGTATACAACCAACCCGTTTTTGTATTAACAGCACCCCTTGTACTCAGCGGATATTTGTACTGTAATATCAAACAACAAAAAAATGAAAAAGTCAATCTTTATTACAGGTGCAAGTAGTGGTATCGGAAAAGAAACTGCAAAATTATTTCACGCCAAGGGCTGGAATGTTATTGCAACGATGCGCAATCCGCAAGACGAAACGGAATTGACGCAGCTGGATAACGTGTTCGTTACTAAGCTGGATGTGCTGGATCTGGAGTCTATTCAGCGTGCAGTGGCTGAAGGGGTACAAAGGTTTGGAAAGATCGATGTGTTGCTCAATAATGCCGGTTATGGCGCCTACGGTCCTCTGGAATCTTTCTCAAGGGACAGGATCATCCGCCAGTTCAATACCAATGTTATCGGGCTTTTAGACATTACCCGGACAGTACTGCCGTATTTCAGGCAGCAAAAAAGTGGGGTCATTATCAACATTTCTTCAATAGGTGGCAAAGTTACTTTCCCTTTGGGTACGTTGTATCACGGGACGAAGTTTGCGGTGGAAGGATTGTCTGAAGCGTTGCATTATGAGGTAGAGCAATTTGGCGGACATGTTAAAATGGTTGAGCCGGGGGCCATAGCTACCGATTTTGGAGGCCGGTCGTTTGATTTCAGTAATGATGAATCGCTAACAGCCTATCAGGATATAGTTGCCAAGTTGTTTGCCGCTATGCCTTCCATGCTCGATCATGCTTCGCCTGCCAGCGTGGTG
Organism: Paraflavitalea sp.; assembly: GCF_059502485.1. NCBI lineage: Bacteria > Pseudomonadati > Bacteroidota > Chitinophagia > Chitinophagales > Chitinophagaceae > Paraflavitalea > Paraflavitalea sp. The sequence continues at coordinate 428,325 of NZ_JCACET010000011.1, read as the reverse complement.
GCTGATGTAATTTATGAAGCTGCCACCGATGGTAAAAGCCAGTTACGGTACATTGCCGGGGAAGATGCAAAGGTGTTGTTGGCTAACCGAAAGCAATATGATGATGCTACTTTTATCGGTGGTATTAAAGCGCAATTCAGCCTTTAAATAAGGAAAGGAGTTCGGGATCAAGTATTTTGCCGGGGTTGTTGTTTGGCAATAACTCCGGCTATTTTAATAAATTGTGTATTATAATTATGAAGCCTATACTGCATTTACAAGGTATTCCGGATATCGATTCTTTTATGGAATACAAAACCAGACACCCTTTGGTGGAGGTCGTAGATTTTAGTAGTGTAAATGAACATATGATGGAGGGTATGCGTGTGAGTTGTGACTTTTACATCGTGATGTTTAAGAATTATTGTGCCAATAAGCTCCGCTATGGCAGGCAAACGTACGACTTTCAGGATGGCAGCCTGATGTGTGTTGCTCCGAAACAGGTGATAACGATGGATAGTGAGATCGAGCAAAGGGAAGATATGATGGGATGGGGGGTGTTCTTTCATCCGGACCTTATTCGTGGCACTTCACTGGGAAGCAAAATGAAAGAGTATTCGTTCTTTTCCTACGAAACGCAGGAAGCGCTGCATTTGTCGGATAAGGAAAAGCAAGTGCTCTATGATATTGTACAAAAAATAAATGCTGAATTGTCGGAGAATATAGACAGGCATAGTCAGGCGCTGATCGTATCGAATATCGAGTTGCTCCTGAACTATTGTACAAGGTATTATGACAGGCAATTCATTACCCGAAAAGCTCCTCACAGTGACGTGCTGTCGAAGGTTGAAAGTGTATTGATAGCCTATTTTCAGTCACCGGACCTTCATGAGAAAGGATTGCCGACGGTCAAGTATTTGGCAGACCAGGTGCATTTGTCGTCCAATTATTTAAGTGACCTGTTGAAGCGTGAAACCGGCATGAATGCTCAAGACCGGATACATTATTATTTGATTGAAGAAGCTAAAAATTTGTTGTTGAGTACAAATAAAACAGTGGGTGAACTGGCGTTTGAGTTGGGTTTTGAATATCCGCAATATTTTTCAAGGCTGTTTAAATCTAAAACTGGAATGACGCCGCTTGAGTTTAGAGGCCTGTAGTTACTTACTCTTCGACAGATAATAAACGTTGTCTGTTTCTTTTATTTGCAGTTCTCCTGACTGCGGATAGAATTGAAAGAATGTGCCGGTCTTTAGGTTCATAAAGTAATCGGTAGTTACCGGTTCTGCTATCATCGTTCTGCCGGCGGCTTCTAATATCAGAATGTTGTTTTCCTTTTTGCAGATTACTTTAAAAGGAAGATCGCCGGAGGCGTATTCGCCCAGGTATTTGTCGAGGTCGCTGCTTTGCCCGGTAATGGGTTTTGAAAAGGGGATGGTATAGTTGTCGTTAAAACAAATCTTCAGTACTCCTTCTACTATGTCTCTTCTTGGATACAGGATGCCATTGGTGGTGTAGGATATCGCCAGTTTTTGCTCCGGATAATATCTCAGGGCTGTATAGAATTCTTCTATTCTTCCATAATGGCCGTAGCCTTTGGCTCCATCAAAGTCGTACGGAAAGATGCCCATTCCATAATCGTCGATCATGGTGGTCATCTTTGCAAGGCTTGTCTGACTAATGAGCTGACCGGTGAAGAGCTGATGTATGAATGTGGTCAGGTCTGCTGGTGTGGATACGAGCGAGCCTGCGCCTTTGTGGATGCCCGGGTCTGTTGCTTTTTGTATTTTCCAGGTGCTGTCGCTGTATTTATAGGAGAAGCTTTCATTTCTGGCAATGCTGATGGGCTTTCCGTAGTAGGTGTCGGGTAGTTTCAATTTGCTTATTATTCTTTTCTGTACAGTTGCCTCGTATGGCTGCCGGTCGATCTTCTCGATGATATAGCTTAGCAGCAGGTAGTTGGTGTTGCAATAATCTGCTTTTGTGCCCGGCTCGAAATCTGTTCCTTTCTCTGTAATGATCTTCAGCATTTGGGCTTCTGTCTGCGGCTTGTCCATCCAGTCGGGGAAGTTGGTGTCTTTTGTATAATCATGTAACCCGCTTCTGTGGTAAAGCATTAGCCGGATGGTGATCTTGCCCGCATTGGGAAGGCCCGGGAACCAGGTGCTCAGTTTGTCGTCAAGGTTCAATTTGCCTGCTTCGATCAGCTGAAAGATCATGGTGGCTGTGAACAGCTTTGATACTGAGCCGATCCGGTATTTTGTATGGATATTGGGTGTGGTCTTCTTGTTATTCTCCAGTGAAGTAAATCCGATTGCTTTTTGGTATACTACTTTGCCGTCGATTGAAATGGCAACGCTTCCGTTTGCCAGGCCGTGGCTTTGCAACATATTGAACAGGCTGTCTAATTTCCTTGTGTTCAGCTTTTGGGCGTTGGCAGCTGTGTAGAGGAGCAGGGCAAGGACTGTTGTAATAAATCTCATCTGTGTTTCTTTGGTTGTGCTTCCTGTGAAATTAGTGGCTGGTTGTTGTTTGAGCAAACAATTTATTTAGGATTGGGCTAAAGCCCAGAGAGGGGTTGTCTAGATCCCGGCCCTGAAGGGCCGGGCAATTCTGTTCGCAGCAATGCGTTTGCTTCGTTAGGGCCAAAGGCCCTGGAATAGGCCTGCGAGGCTGCAAGCCTCGCAGAGCGGAGGCTACAAGCTTTGAAGAGCGGACTTCTTTTGTTATTCAGTCTTTAAGCTGTCTACGGGGTTTGCCAGTGCCGCTTTCATAGACTGGAAGCCTACTGTAACTAATGCAATGATCACTGAGAAGATAATGGTGGCCAGAAACACTTCGGCTCCTATGCTCGTTCTGTAGGCAAAGTTTTGCAACCATTGTTGCATGAAATACCAGGCTGTTGGTGCAGCGATGAGGAATGCAAGGGTGATCAGTATTACGAATTCTTTTGAAAACAGGTAGATAATGCTCATGGCCGATGCGCCGAGTACTTTTCTGATGCCTACTTCTTTGGTGCGCTGTACTGCCATAAAGGATACAAATCCATATAGCCCCAGGCAGGAAATGAATATGGCTATGCCTGCAAATATTTTGTACAGGTGGGAGAGCTGGTATTCCTGTTTGTAAAAGCTTGCGATCTTGTCGTCGAGGAACTGGTATTCATAAATAAAGCCCGGGTAGGCGGTGCTCCATAGTTTTTCTATGGTGGCTAAGGTTTGTGCTGCGTTTTGTGGATGTATTTCTATATTGATCAGTTGGTAGGAGCGTTTTAATGAGCCAAGTACTGTTGGTCTTATTTCGTTTTCCAGCGAATGTCCATTAAAGTCTTTTGTGACGCCAATAACTGGTGCTGTTACTCTTCCGTTCCAGAAGTCTATCTTTTTGCCAAGGATATCTTCCGGCCTGGTGAATCCCAGTTTTTTAGTCATTGTTTCATTGACTACAAATCCTTGTACGGTATCGGCTTGTCCGTAAAATCTGCCTGCAATCAACTGTAAGTTGTAGGTTTTAAAATAGTCTGCATCGGCCCATTTAAGGTCGGCTCCATAGTCTGTGTTCTTAGTGGCATTGTCAAACCTAAACTCGCTGCTCCAATGTGAGTCGTCTGATGGGCTGTAAGCGCTGACGCTGACATTTTTTATGCCTGGCTGTTGCTGTAATTGCGTTTTTAATGGATCTATTGCTGATCTATTGGGAATGGGTACAGTGACGATGGCCTCTTTTTTAAAGCCCATGGAGGTATTTCTGAATACATCCATCTGGCTTACCACTGTCAGTGTTCCTATGATAAGGACCTGAGCAATCGTAAATTGTAAAACGACTAATGCTCTTCTCATGGATATGCCGCCAGCTTTTCTACCGGTCAATTTACTTTTCAGCACTGCAATGGGTTGAAATCCTGACAGGATCATGGCGGGGTAGAAGCCTGCCAGCAAAGTAACAAGGATGACTACTGATAGCAGGAATGTAATCATCGTTGGATTGAATTGCATTTCCATCGGGGTTTGCAGGACCGTGTTCAGGAATGGCAAAGCAATATATGCCAGTAATATTGCCATCATTACTGATGCAAATGTAACGATAAATGTCTCACTCAGGAACTGAACGATCAATTGTGTTTTGCTGCTTCCCAACACTTTTCTGACGCCTATTTCTCTGGACCGTGTGACTGCCCTTGCGGTAGCGAGGTTGATAAAATTTACACAGGCGATGATCAGGAGAAATACACCAATAAGGGTTAGAACATTGATCAGTTCTTTGCTGAAGGTGCGCCCGCTGAGTGTTCCAAACTCTGCATTGTAGTGTACATCTTTCAATGGTTGTAAGGTATAGCCCATGTTGGCATATTCAGCAGGGGTATATTTCTTTACGAGGGCTTTGAGGTCGTCGTTGAATTGTTGTTCTGCTATGTCTTTGGGTAGCACAATGTAGGTGTTCAGGTTGCCCGTCTGCGTTGCCCAGTCTGTTGAATTATGCTGCGAATAGGTTTTTAAGGAAAGAGCTGCCTGGATGGGGAAATCAGTATTGACGGGAACGTTTTTTAGAATGCCGGTTACCTTACATACTTTTTGGTTGTCGTATTTGATGTAGTTGTTTATGGCTGTCTGCCAATTGCCAAAGTATTTATCGGCTGTTTCCTGTGTGAGTATAATTGTATTGGGTTCGGACAGGGCTGTCTTCGGATTGCCTGCTATGAAGGGAAAATTAAAGATGTCGAAGAACTCCGGGTCGGCAAAGTACAGGTAGGGGACTTTAAACATTTTCTGTGTTGCGTTGGCTTCATCTGCCATGACCGTCAGCTGCATATTGTCTTGCACGAAAATGCGCGCCACCTGTTCCAACTGCGGATAGTCTGTCTTTAAGGCTCCGGCTAACGGAAACGTGTTGGCTCTTGAATACTCCATGCCATCAGGAGATTGGGTGGCAGCTACTACTCTGAAGATGCGGTCGTCGTTTTTGTGAAAATTATCAAAGCTTGTCTGGTATTGTATGACCAGGAAAATAAGCAGGCAGGCTGCTATGCCTACTGCCAATCCTGTAATGTTGATCGCCGCATAGCTTCTGTTGCGGAATAATGTTCTGATACCGGTCTTAAAGTAGTTATTGAAGTGTGATGTCATTGGTTACAGTTTGGCATTGCTGATAGGCAATGGCAGCTATTACAATGCCAAAACTGCAGTTTGTTGATTTGCAATTCAATAAGATGAAGGGTTAAATGTCATACAATGTTTCTGATACGGACAGTGTCCGGTTTTAGTACAGGATGTTGCGTTCTTTTGCTTCGGTAGCAGATTTCTCACCCTGTTTATTTCTTGTGTATGTAAGTTCGTATGGCAGGGTTCGAAATGACAAAAGGGGAACAGCCTGATTATAGTTTATCGATGTAGGTGAGGTATTGGTGTGTGCTTTCTTCGATTCGTTCGTCGGTGGCGCGAAATTCCAATCCGTAGTAAGCAAAGAAGGGGCGATAGTCGGCTTTTATGTAGGCAAAGGTGATCTCAAAGGGTGAGGTCAGCTGGGCCAGGGTGTATTTGTATCGCCCGTCTTCCCGGTAGTCGATTTCTTCGATGCCTGCCGACATTGCAAGCGCTACTTTTTTGTTCTGCATTTTGTAGCCGCTGGTACTGCCATAGGCCCATCCATAGGTCATTACTTCATCGAGCCATTTCTTCAACAATGGGGGACAATTGAACCAGTAGAACGGGAACTGGAATATGATCTTGTGGTGTGCTTCTACCAGTTGCTGTTCTTTGGGTACGTCTATTTTCTCATCGGGGTATTGCTGATAAAGATCGTGCAGCGTGTATTTGTCAGGGTGTTTTTGGAGCTCTTCAATCCAGCGTTTGTTGGTCCTTGAAATGGATAAGTCCGGATGTGCGATAATGATCAATGTTTTCATGGCTTATATTTGTTTTCAACAAAATTAGCCGGCTACCTGTTAGCTTGTATGCTGGCAACCCATTGTACGGTACTATCAAAATTGTAAGTAATGAGTAAAGTAAAGAAGACCTCTACGAACTATGAAAACAAGCAGCTTATGATCGATGAATGTATCGAGATGTATGCTATTCATCTGCTCAGTGGGCAGTGGACGATGGCTATTGGCTGTTACCTGCTACAAGGGCCGTTGCGTTTTGGAGAATTGCGGAAATGTTTGCCCACTATTACGGAACGGATGTTGACGCTACACCTGCGTAAAATGGAACAGAACAAGCTGATCAAACGAACGGTATATGCGGAAGTGCCGCCGAGGGTGGAATATGAGCTTACAGAGATCGGTCTGGGACTGGAGCCTATTATCAAGTTGTTGGCCGAATGGGGCGAAATGCATAAAAATGCTGTTAAATTGGCTCCAACTGGTGAGCCGGTATCTCAATAATTGTTAAATCCGGCTATCTTTAGTTAACTCAACCGCAAAAGCGCGGAGTGATAAAATTTATTAATATGAGAAAACTGCTTATTATCCTTTTGGCTTTGTATGCTTATACTGTCCAGGCTCAGGGGCCTGCCAACGATAAACCTGTTGATGAGGGGTATGTGCTGAAGGTGAATGACAAGGCGGCTGATTTCAAAGTTCAACTGCTCGACGGTACTTCTGTCTCCTTATCCAGCCTGAAGGGTAAAGTGGTACTCATCAACTTCTGGGCTACCTGGTGCGGCCCCTGCATGATGGAGTTTAATGAAATGCCCTCTAAAATTTTGACTCCTTTCAAGGATAAGAATTTTGTGTTTCTCGCGATCTCCCGTGGTGAAGAGAAGAATCTTGTTGACAAAAAGATGAAAGAACTTCGTGAAAAGGGTATCGACTTCAACCCTGGTCTCGATCCTGATAAAAGTGTCTGGAGTCTGTATGGTACGGCTTACATCCCTAAAAACTTCCTGCTGGATAAGGATGGTGTGATCCGGTATGTGTCTACAGGTTATGGTGAAAAGAAGGTAGGTGAGCTGGCCAGTGAGATCAAAAAGTTATTGGGACAATAAATTATAAGTCATGCGCGCCTTGTCACTACTGTAGTGCAAGGCGCGCATGTTTTATTTATAGAAGGGGCTACTTAATTAAAAGCCAAGTCCTACTGCAAATGCTTTTACTGCAGTGGGGAAGTTTACTGGTTGAGTGGCTGCTCCTGTTGTTGTGTTGATGGAATATATTTTAGTCATACCTCCTGAAGTTCCCAGCAGCCATGCTTTGTTGCTGGTACCTCCTATATCGAATCCATTGGCGCTGGTGATATCTACTCCGAGGGAGCCAATTTCTACCAGTGTACCGTTATTGGGTGGATTTTGTTCGTACAATTTATCGGTGTTGTGATCGATCACAAACAGTTTGGTTGTTGTAGCTCCTGCAAAGTTATTGGTGTAGGCAGCTGCACTTACCTGTGGTGTGCCGGGGTTGATCGTGCCGTCTGTTGCAACTACAATACCGTCCACCGGATGAAGCCGAAGGTTCTGACCCGTGTTGCTCACTACTCTGATGCGATCGACTGTTGGATTGAAGTCAAAGCCGAAATCAGTACCGCTGAGCGCTGGTGTCAAAGGCAATGTTCCTACCTGTACAGCTGCGCCTGTTCCAAGGTTGAGGATGTAAAGCCGGCTGCTGCTGCCCAGTGCATATAGCTGGCTGGTAGCTGGCCGGAAATCGATGCCTATTATCGTTTCTCCTCCCTGCAGTCCTGCAATTGTTTTTGAAACGGGTGTGGGATTGAGGGGATTGAAGATGTGGAGGTTGTTACTGGCATCGACTGCATAGGCTATTGGATCGGTAGGAATGGCCAGATCGATGATCGTTTGTGGCAAAGTGCCAATGTTGGTTGCTTTGCCGGTGGTTACATCAACGGTGTATATTTTGTTGGCTGATCCTGTACGCACGGCGAGGATTGCTGCGCTGTTGTCGGAGCTGATATCAAATGCGGCTTGTCCATCAAGGGTAATGCCCAGGCTGCCAACTTCCACCAATGTACCATTGTTGGGTGGATCTTGTTTGTACAGTTTGCCGGTAGTTTTGTCGATGTCGAACAGGGTAGTGCTGGTTGCTCCTGCTTTGCTGTTGGTATATGCGATGCCGGTGATGGCGGGCATGCTGCCTCCGTTGATGTTTATATCGGTGGCGGCTGTAACACCAGTCTCGGGATGCAGGCGCAGGTTTTGTCCTGTGTTGCTCACCAGCCGTATTCTGTCTACTGTTGGATTGAAGTCGATGGATGCAATGGTGCCGGCAACGGCGGGCGTAAATGCTGTACTGCTTACTACCCGGCTTGCAGCGGTCATGACGTTGACCACATATAACTTACTTGCATTGGATAATGCGTATAGTTCTCCTGTTGCGGGACGAAAATCAATGCTGAGTAGTTTTTCTCCGGCGGCTATACCGGTGATAGCAGTTTTGCTGCTGAACATGGACGGGCTTTTGGCATTGAATGCCACCAGTTCATTGGATTCGGTGAGGCCGTATACCATGATGTCAGGTCCGGTGACCATATCATTGTTCTTGTCTTTTTTGCATGCGTTGAGTGATACCCAGCAGGCGAGTGCCAGGCAATAGGTTGTTATTCTGGTCATCAGTGAATGTGTTTTCTTAGATACGTAATTGGCCTTTCAAAAAGTTTTGTGACTGTCTCTTTCACGGAATAAAACCCTGGCGCATGTCACTTTCTTATGTGGTTCTTAACCTGATGTAAGTGCAAGGGTGTTTTTATGACAAAAGGGCTCCGTGAATGGAGCCCTTTGTTGTAGTGGGTAAGGATCGCGCTATGTCTATCGGTTGGGTCAGGGGAGAAGTATATCAAAATAGCCGGGCCATGGGGTGTCCATTACAAACTGTACGTTGGTGCCATCGGTTTTACTGCGCATCAAACCGGGTTTTGCTCCGGCTGTCATCCAATAGAGGTAACCGTTTTTGGCATCGATCTCGATATCATACATTACGCCTGTCAGGTCTGCTGGGGGAATAGGCAGTTTTGTAAGGGCTCCGGTGCCATCCAGGTTACCTACCCATATCATTGGTTCAGCAATTCCCTGGTCTATGATGTATATTTTGCCATTGATCTTGTCTATTGCAATGTTCTTGGCGAAAATAATACCATCACCATCGTCAAAGAGAACGGTAGGGGCCTGGGCTGCCGGTCCACCTGCTTTTCCACTCATCACTCGCTGGTTGTTGAGTTCTGTCCACCACATGTCTCCGTCTGCATCAACCTTGAGCCCGGTAGGATAAGGACCGTTGGGTAGTTCGTATATTTCTCTTGTTTGGCTACCTCCGGCATTACGGCGCATTATGTAATGTGACGACGGATTGGTGCCGCCCATCATTACGAAATAGATGTTGCCGCCCGGGCCTACATCCAAGTCGGACATTTCATAGGTGTTGACATTACCCGTACCTGGATACAGATCGGTGATCGTTTGTGATCCATTGAGTTCTCCTCTTTTTACCGATACCTCAATCTGGATCGGGAAAACAAAAATGTTTAAGAAGGAAGTGGTCCAATAGATACGGCTGTCGGAACTGGCGCTGCCGTTGTAGGTGCTAACCGCTGTTGGCGTATGAAAGGATGTTTGAAAGAAGCTATTGGTGGTGGGTACACCATCTTTGTCAAACGTTGTTTTGCTTATTTCTCCACCGTTGGTCCAATATACTGCTGCCAGTAATGGTGGTGGTTCCTGTATTTCAAAGCTGCCTATTGTTACGCTTGCATTGCCTTGTTTTATCTCAAGTGGAACAGTGCCTGGGGTCAGCGTGGGCGCCTTCACGGTGATCGTGGTATTGTTGATGCTTAGTATCTCCGCTTCGGTGGCGCCAAACAGGACTTTCAATACTCCTGTTCGGGTGGAAAAGTTGTAGCCAGTGATGGTGACAACTGTTTCGGGTAATCCCTTTTCCGGTGTAGCGCTTTTTACAATGGGTACGGGCACAACGGACTCATCGATGGTATAGTCGAAGGAGTAGGTACTGTCCAATTGTTGTGCGTAATTGTATTTTTCATGGGACGGGTCGCTGCGATCGAACCAGAAGTTCAGTTTACCGCTGACTGCTCCGGCAGGTATATAGAGTAGTACGGTGTCTTTCGATACATCTACTACTGTTACCTGTTTGTCGTTGAGGGTAACTTTTATTTCGCTTTCCTGGTAGGGGAAGTTTTTTACGTAGGCAGTGATGTACACATCCGATGGGCCTTTGCCCGGGGAAATGCTGTCGATGCTTACTTTGCCGAAATCTCTAACATCCAGCCGGCCTTCTTTTTTACAGGCAAACAGCAGGATAGTGATGCTTATAAGGAGGAATACATTTTTCATTTGCTTGCTTTTTTAGTTTTACCCTGCAGGTTGAATTGGAAGCCGAGTGTATAGTATACGCCGGGCTTATAATTGCGGTAATAATAATCGCCTTGTATAAAGGGGGCCTTTGTTGGTGGCGTTGTTGGCGAATTGTACAGCAGGGTATGTATCAGGGAAGGGGTTTCGTCGTAACGTTTGTTAAAGTTTCCATCTGCATACCATTTGATGGGTGCATTCAGCAGGTTTTGTGCTGCTACGCGGATGCTTACCCAAGGGGTTAATTTTTGGAGTATCGACAGGTCGAGTACGCTGCGGCTTTTTTCAAATATCCAAGGTTCCTGTTCTACGTTGTCGCCGGTATTGATGAGCAGACGATCGGCGATGCCGTTGTATTGGAGTGAAATGCGGGTGCCTGCTTGTTTGTTGTCGTAGAACAATCCTGCATTTACAATCCAGGGAGCTGCGCCGATGAAGGGGCGGGTAGTGCCGCCGGGGTAGTAGTTTACATGGCCGCTACCATTTTCTGGCCGGGTGTTGTTGGTTTCGGTGATGTTGTAGCAGGCGTTAAGAATGATGCCGAGGTGCTCGAATATGGGACCATTGATGAAGTTGAGTTGCTTGCGCACTTCGATCTCGGCGCCTTTTATTTTAGCGAAGACCAGGTTGGAAGGAGCGTAACCCGGGTTGCCGGTGTTGAGGTGGTTGTTGATCTCTTCTATTGGTTCTGTCAAGTCCTTATAATATATGCCGGCAGAGATTGTTTCTCCTTCGCGGGGATAGTATTCCCAACGCAGATCATAGTTGTCGATGTGGGCATCATGCAGGGTTGGTTTTCCGATGTAGGTGAAGCCTTCTGCCGGGTTATAGGTAACGAAGGGCGACAGCTCACGCAGGTCGGGGCGATTGAGTGTTTTCCCATAGGCCAGGCGCAACTGGTGTTGCGGGGTGATGTGCCAGGTAGCGGATACAGAGGGCAGGATGAATCGCTGAATGGGCTCGGCTGCTCTGGCCAATACAATTGGCTGTCCGGTAGGCCCGATCCCTGTTTCTTCTACAATTTCTTTTCCGGTAGTAGTGTATACGTGGCGTTCTGAATATTCTAATCTTACGCCTCCGTATATGTCAATCTGCATGGCTGGTTTTTTGCCAAAGGGCCAACGGAATGCTAATGGAATATTGGCGGCGAGGTAACCTGCTATGTTTTTAAAGGTGGCTTCGTATCCATAGGTCTGGCCTCCTATGCCCGCATCCTGTATCTGCAGGTGCATGGGTTTGTTGCTTTGCTGCGCGCGGGCCAGCAGGCTATCGCCTACGTGTGTCCATGGCGTTTTGCCCCAGTTCATGACGGGATAATCTTTTAATGCCAGGCTACTCAAACTATAGATCTTGTTCTTGTCTTCATAGTAAAAGCCTGCTTTTATAGCTGCCTCCTCCCATTTTTTGAAGGGCCGGAATACATAATCGAGGTTGGCTTGTTTTCTTTTTTCTTTTCCTTCGGCATCGGTAATGCGGCCGATAGTAGTGTTTCTGACAGTGACTCCCAACAGCCGCCATTGGGTACTATCGGTAATGTTTACGGTACCTTTATTATCTGTGCTGCCGCCACCACCATTGAAGTGGTTGTTGGTGGAAATGTCGTCTACTTCATATACATTGGAAACCTGGTTGGGGTCGTTGATGTTGGCTTCTGAATATACAGCACCCCATTCGATGGTATGGCGCCCGTTGCCGAGTTTGTGATCTCCTCCTATGCGTCCCAGCGCAATGTCCTGGTTGTTGTAGGCTGATTCTATACGACGTGGAAAGAAAGAGCCTCTGTCGCTGGCCACGAACTCTGTGATGGTATTGATCTGCAATACTTCTTTGGTATTGCGGTTGAACATACCCATGAGGGTGATCTCGTTGTTCTTATTGATGTAAAGGGACAACTGTTCCATTAGTGACAGGCGCACGTTGTGCTGGAAAGTGGAATCATAGCCCAGCCGGTAATTGTCGTCGTAATCAGGCGTAAGGGGTGAGCCATCTGTGGGGAATTCTTTTTCCTCGTACCTGTTGAGCCGGTAACCCATGGGGCTTCTGAAATAGCTGCGCTGATTTTCATAGCGGCCAACGGTTACGCTGTTGAGGCGCATTTTGCCCAGGTCGGCATAGTTGTAGTAGCTCATATCCAACAAGAGGTCGGCCGGATGGTATACTTCTCCAATGTTCCAGGTTTTGGCGGCTCTGCCTAGCATGGCTTTGGTCAGTACTTCATTGGTTTTTGTATAATTGTTGGGTACGGTTTCCACCTGTGGTACTACTACCTGTCCGTACTGATCTCGCGGCATGTTGGCCGGTATCCTGCGGGTTCCATCGTCTACGCCGAACCAATCGTATTTGCCCTGGTAAGCGGTGGCATGGTTGTCGAAGAATTTGTTGTCGGTGCGGTATTGCCCATTGATGCTTAGTTCGAACCTGCGCACCGGCAGGGCTTTTTTCGTGTATACTTTCACTACACCGCCAGCAAAATCAGCGGGTAGTTCGGGTGCTGCTGTTTTGTATACGAGGATGCGGTCGATGGTATTGGATGGGAGCAGGTCGAAGTTGAAGGCTCTTTTGTTGGGATCGGTTGAGGGCAGGTAGGTATTGTTGAGGTAAACCGGGTTGTAGCGGGGTGTCATACCGCGTATGGTGATGAAGCCGTCCTGCAGGCTTACGCCGGCTACGCGACGTACTACTTCGGTGGCGGAGCGGTCAACGCTGATGGTGATCTGCTCGGCTGATATACCTGATACAACGCCTGTAGACTTCCTGATCTCGTTGAGTAGTTTGGTGTTGCTGGTGGTTACCACGCGATCGGCCGTGATCACTACTTCTCCCAATTGTCCTTTTTCTCTTTTGAGTTTGATGTCGAGTGTTACGGTCTGTCCATCGTTTCCGACCTGGGCTGTTATTTTCTGTGTACCATATCCCACCGCGCTTATGCTCACGTCGTATTTGCCGGGCGGCAACAACAGCGTGAACAGGCCGTTTGAGTCGCTGGTGATGCCTTTGTCGCCTGCACGAATGCTGGCGCTGGCTATTGGCTGTCCGTTTTCTTCATCAAGTATTCTGCCTGTTATTTTGCCCGACGTTTTTGCGGGTGTTGTGGTATTTGTTTTGAGGCTAATGACAATGCTGCCATTGATGGACTGGAAGCCGTAGCCTGTTTCTTTCAAGAGGGTAGTGAGTATGTTCGACAGGCTTTCATTGGTGAATTGCCTGGCGTTGCTGGTGAACCGCTTTAGCTGGGTTTCGTCGAAGGCGAAGATGGTCTGTGAGGCATCCTGTAACTGCCTCAGGGTCTGGGCAAGGTTTTGTTGCTCCAGGCGGATGGTTAATTTTTTGTCTGTCTGTGCTGACACTGGCCGTGGCATGGCCAACAGGCAGGCTGCCAGCAAGACACACCATAAACAGTCCGATAAGTTTCGGTCAACTCTTTTTTTTCGCATACTTTTGTTTTACTGAAATAATTAGCAATAATTGTTTTAAGGGTGCAGCCTGGCCGCTGCACCCTTTTTTATTAACGGATGGCGACTACGTTTCCATTGATGGTATAGCTTACTCCGTGCATGGCGCAGAGTATCTGCATGATGTTCTGTATACTGCTTTGGGGCCTGAACATGGTAGAGAAATGTGCTTTGGTTAATTTGTGTTGAGGATCCTGCAGTATAATGTCATATCTGTTGTGCAGCAATACTTGTAGTTCTGCAAAGGATTGATTGTTTAATATTAACCAGCCCTGGTAAAATTGCTCTGCCATCTGTGATTCTTCCTGTTGTACATTGAACTGGCTGGTAGTGGTATCGAATGCAAGGCGGTGGCCTGCGGTAAGTACTGCCAGTACTTTTGTATTGTGGGAAACCTGTACGCGGCCTTCTTTTACTACTACTTCCTGCTCGCGGATGCCGTTGATAGCGCGCACGGCAAATGAGGTGCCTAATACTTTTACGTCCAGCTTACCTGTGTGTATAATGAAGGGACGGCTACTGTCTTTTGCAACTTCATAATAAACCTCACCGTTGTGCATCGTCACTTCCCTGGCCGCATCATCAAATGCTGTTTTGAAGGTGATGAATGAACCGGGCCGCACCAGCAGGGTGCTACCATCGGGCATAGATAACTTTTTGGTAATGCCGGCGGTGGTAGTGAGGTAAGTGTATGATTTGTTATCATTGCCGGCAGGACGGGAGAGCCATATGGCTGCGGCAGCTATAATCACCAATACAGCAGCGGCTGCGCTTGCGTAGCGCCACCACAGGCGGCGAACCGGCGCCGGAGCGGTGACGGGTCCATTGGCTGATAATATGATCTTCTGCCGGATCGATTGTTTGATGTTGTCCGCTTCTCCAGGTGTCAGTGTGATATCCTGCTCCTGATCGTAGTATTCATACCAACCATCTACAAGTTGTTGTTCTTCGCGGGTAGCGTTGTTGTCCCTGTAGCGCCGGAAAATATTTTGTATAAGGCTCATTTGTGAATCTTGTACTTATACTTTCCGGGAAATGGTCGTTTGGTACCGATGGTTCAGGTTAAGGAATTGTAAACAAAATGAAGTGGCTTGTCTGGAGCGTTGTTACCGGAACTTGTTGAGGACTATCAACGCAATGATACACAGGGTTTCAGGCGCATGGCCAGTATAATATTGTTCTACTATTTTGCGCAGTCTTTTGCCTGATAAGGATGCCAGGTTTTTTACGGTTTGTTCTGAAAGTCCCAGTATTGCTGCAACTTCTTTGACCGAGTGGTCTTCCACGCGCAGCAAATGGTAAGCGCGTTGCATGTTTTCGGGCATGCTGCTTATTTCCTGTTGCAGCAGGGTGTTGAGCTCGCCGGTTATCAACTGGCTGTACTGGTCGTCGGTCTGCATCAGCAGCAGTTTTTCCAATACTTCTCCCTGGAAGCGTTCGGGTTTTATTTCTGCATAGAAGCTGATGATGCGGTATTTCAAGGCGGTGAACAGGTAACCTCCAAGGGAGCTGTTGCCGTGTGTTTTCAATGTAGCACGTCGTTGCCAAACGGAGGTGAGTACTTCCTGCACCATGTCTTCTGCCTCGGGGCGGCTGTGGAGTCTTTTGAAGGCAGCTTTGTAGAGTGGCTCCCAGTAGGTATTGAATAATTCATCGAAAGCCGTAGCATCATTTGCCTGTAGCCGTTCAATTAGCACAATATCTGGGGATGGAGTGGGCTGCATACTTCAGGGCGCAAAGAAAAGGACTTTATATTAAGTAATCATTATGGTTATTTTATCAGTGTTACAGTTCCTTTTTTTGTGACCAGCGGCTGTCCGTCGAGCTGGTACTGGCAATACCATACGTAGGAGCCTGCATTGATCAGGCCTTTGACCTTTCCATCCCAACCTGCTGAACGATTGGTGGTGGTGAATATCTGCTGGCCGTAGCGATTAAAGACTGCGAACTTGTATTGTTTCATAGCGCCGTATACCACTGGTTTGAATATTTCATTTTTATAGTTGTTGTTGGGAGAAAAGGCGTTGGGCACATAGATGCCTTTGGGTGGGCAGGTTTCGATACGTACGTAGATAGAATCGCCTGTTGCGCAATTGTTAGCATCGTTGGCGTGGAGCCAATACAAGCCTGGTTGGTTGATGGTGATAGAGGGGGTGTTGGTTTGTGTGCTCCATTCCAAATCGGACAAGGGCTTATTAGGCGCCAGGATGAGCTGATCATAGGTGCAGATGGTGGTATCTGCTGGCAGGAAATTGCGTATAGGTCTAAAGTGTGCAACTTCTACTGTGTCTCTGAATGTGTTGTTGCATGCATCCAGTACGGTGAGGTGATATTTGCCTGTGTTGTGTATCAGTATATCTGTTTGAGTGCTGTTGTCCTGCCAGGTGTATGAAATGTAATGTTGCGGCGCTTTGAGGATGGTGTCGTTTCCGGGACAGATGGAGAAGTTGGGGCCCAGGTTGAGCGGCACCGAGTTGGATACTTCCATCTTTATTTTGTTGCTGGTGTCTGCACCTGGTAGTGTGCATGCTTTATTGGAGCTAAGGATGCATATTATTTCGTCGTTGTCTTTCAACGTGCGGCTGACGTAGGTGTTAGTATTGGCGCCCACATTGGTGCCATTTAGTTTCCATTGGTAAATGGGGTTTGCAATCTGGTTGGTGTTGCCGGCTGAAAAGGTCACTTCATCGGCCGGGCAAATAGTTGCATCAGTGGCTGTGATAGTGACTGATGGATTTTGCTGGTTGTATATTTCAAAGGTTTCGACATAGGAGGGGCAACAGGGATAGTCGATGGTAATTGTATAAACGCCTGGGGCAGTGGCGACGTACCTGGGATCGATGCTGTTGGAGAATCGCTGTACGCGGTGGTTGGAATAGTCTGCCACGTAGAGGTGATTGTTGCCAACAATAAATACGCCAATGGGATTGTACAACTGGTTGGCTGCAGCACCTTGTCCATTGCCTCCGGCTACTATTGTGCCTGCTGTACCTGGATTGGAACCAGGTGGATATTTCAGTACCTGGTTGTTTACATAATCACATACGAATACATTACCATCACAATCTACCGATACATCCAACGGGTTATAGCCATTGGCTATGGTAGTGCCTAAGGTAGCGCCAGGCGTCCATTTTTGCACTCTTAAATTATCGGTATCGCAAATGTATAAATTGCCTGCTGCATCAACGAATATACCAGTGGGTGAAAATAATGAGGATGAGCCATTGCCGACGCTGGAATTGCCGGCCACTATAACACCGGTTGTCGAACCGGGTGCATATTTCTTTACTACATGCCCAAGCTGATCTGACACGTACATGGTTCCGTTCTTATCTACGAATACATCTGTAGGGTATTGAAGATCGTTTGCTACCGTGGTGCCTGTGGAAGCTCCGGGCGCCCACTTTTGTACACGTTTATTGTTCTGATCGGTTACGTATATGTTGCCTTGCTGATCTACAAAAACGCTGGATGGCCTGCTAAACTGGTTGGCCGCTGCACCGGCTCCATTTCCTCCAGCTACTGTGATGCCGCTGGTAGCGCCCGGCAGCCATTTTTGTACGCGGTTGTTGCTGAGGTCGGGAATGTACATAATGCCTGCGCCATCTACATATAAACGGTCAGGCCCGTTAAATTGGTTGGCGCCACCTCCTGAGCCAAATCCTCCGGCTACAGTTGTGGCATTACTGCTCAATGTTACGGTTTGGGAGGCCACTACATTGCCGTTCAATCTCCAAACTACCGACTCGGGTAATACATTTGAGTTTAATAGTATTTCGCTTCCTACGCAGCGGTTGCCCGAAATAGTTGTTTTGGGTGTTATGCTGCATTGTGACCTGGATGAAACAGAAAGGCATAGTAATATGCAAGTGAGAAATGCAGGGGCTTTGAGCAGCATGGTTACAGGTATGTTTAGGGTATTGCAATGTAAGCATCTGTGCTGCTAATTTGTTGTGTCAATCCATTATATTTTGTGAAAATTGTCGGGTATGGAAGCGGGTTAAATGCGTACGCCACAGAACGAATGGAGGTTGGGTAGTTGTAGTGATTTATAATTTAAAACGTAACTTGCCGGCCAATTGAATACTATGTCGATCAGAACTGCCACATTGCGTGATGCTGAACCTATCTGTAATCTGCTTGATGAGCTTGGCGGTTATGATAATTCCCGCGAGTATCTTCCCGGCCGCATTGGGCATATCATGAATCATCCTGATCACTACCTACTGGTATATGAGGTAAGTGGTGGTTTGGCGGGTGTGGCTTCATTCCATATCATTCCTGAACTTGGCTTGCCTTCGGATACTGCCATCCTGCGCTACCTGGTGGTGAGTACCCGGAGCAGGGGACAGGGTATTGGTAAGCTGCTGGAGGAGCGGTGCGTCGAGATCGCCAAACGACGTGGTTGTGGCCGTATTCAACTGCATTGTGCCGACCGGCGTGACCGGGCGCATGAGTTTTACAAGGGGCAGGGGTATACGGAATCACCCAAGTGGTTTATTAAGGAGTTACTTTAACTATGCTACCGGCTTCTGCTCCTTTGGGCAATTCTACTTCTATTGTACGTTCATTTACTTTCAATTGCAGGTTACTTAATTTTTGTGTTGGGTCTGTAACTGCTATCGCTAATACAATAGCTCCCTTAGCTTTGATCATTATGATGCATGGCTGATTAGTGGCAAGGGTTAGTTTGTCATTTATTTTAATGCTGCCTGCTTTGTAAAAGACGATGCCTGTTCTTTCGAGGGCTGTGTGCTGTACTGCCTGCAGGTCGGCGGTGTTGGCTATTATTTTTACAGGAAGCTGTTTGTTATAGATCGCTGTGGAGGCTGCGCTCATATTGGGCACTACGATCCAGGCATAGCCTGCGTTTTGGGGTTGTACACCATGATCGAGCCAAAGGGTAAATACATTTCTCTTCACCGGTTCATCGGTGGCCCATGCCTGATGGTTGATCTGCCGCCAACTGCCGACTGCTTCTGTATTGTTGAGCTGAACGTTGGTTGCCTTTGGGAAGATATAGGCCACGCTATCATGGAGTACCCATGATATGTTTTGCAAACTATGTTTGCCAGTTTGCAGTGTCGTGTTTTTGTTTTGGCTGCTTACTACAACTTGTCCATTGAGTAAGCACTGGTTTAAAGTGCTAGCCACCGACATAGCAGTGTCGGCGGTAATGGCTGTACCAAGGCATACGATCTCTTTGTCGAAGAAGAACCATGACTTGTGGGCCTTTAATGGATCGTGTACGCTGGCAAAATCAAAAGCTGCCACGCCGTATGTACCATCGCTTACACCTCCTGAAAAATCTGTCAATCCTTTTTTCGCCAACTGCCGCCAGTGGGGTATCTCCGGCTTTTGCATGATGGTGGCGCCGGGTATTTTGCGCCAATCCCATACGGGAAAGATGTTGTTGAACTCATGTGCTGTGCGGCTAATAAACAAGGAGCCATCGCCATAGAAATGATTCCTGATGCCTTCTTCGTTGTGAGGCTCTTCCATGTTGTTGGCCCGGGCCGAGTGCATGCGTACGGAAGCAAAGTAGTTGGGGCGCTGGTGGGTGTAGTAGTGGGAATACCAGAAATAGCGGTCGCGGGTGAAATTTGGTTTTGTTTTACCGTTGCGTACATCGAGGACTTCCTGTAACTCTTTTGCGCGCCAGGTTGTTGCGGTCAGCAGGTTTTGTGGCAGGCTGTTGTCTTCCTGCTCCAATGCGTTCCTGCGGCTGATGTCGCGGTTCATGGCGCCGGGATCCGGCGAGGTGCGATATACTAATGACTGGCAGATGCCGTCGAGAAAGTAGTTGACTACGAGTTGTAGCAACTGATCGGAGTATGAGAATTTTGTGCCGGCTGTCTTGGCTGCCCAGTAGGCAAAAGAACTGGCGTAGTTGCTGCCATAGGTGAGTGTAGAGATCACATTGTCTGTGCGGTGGTGAAAGCTCATATCTGGTTTCAGCCCACGCCCTGTGCTGATCTTGATATCTGCCTGCATGGCTTTGAGGGCTTTGCTTAGTGTATCATCGTTCATAAGGAAGAGTCCCTGCTTGGCAAACATACCGGCAATGGGCATGAGGTCGCCTCCGGGGCGGGCGCCAAAGGTTTCCATATTGGCGCGATGGGCTATGAGCCATCCTTCGTGGCGTTGGTTTTCGGTGAGGCTGCTGTCCATCACCAGCAAGGTATTGATCATGAGATTGGGCGTACCCATTTCATTCCACCACCAGTTGTCGCAGCGAAAATCATTGGCCAGCCAGAAGTCCAGCGCTGCCGAGAAGGTCTTTTTCACGTCTTCGTTTTGGTAATAAGGTGTACCTGTTTTCTTATAAGCACGTGCCAGTGTCAGCATGTTTTCGAGGTGGTCTTTGTGCTGGAAGCCCGTGCGTGAAACGTCTTTGTAATCGATGCCCGGCCAGGTGCCGTCGGTACGGATGGTTTTTACCAAATTGCCGATGGCTGTTTGGTTGATGCCTGGCGCCATGAGGTCGCTTACTACGCGTTGTTTAATGATACGCAGGGTTGGATCCTGGGCGAGGGTGGTAACAGAGGCCAAGAGTAGGAATGAAATGATAAATATAGAGATGCGTTTGTTGGTCATACTTTTTGTTTTATGCTATAAGCTTTGCAGTGCGTACGGATCAGTCTGGCCGCTTTGAGCGGCCTGACTATATATAGTGAGGCTACGATGGTGATTCCTGTTATTTTGGTGCGATGACAAAATTGATCTTATCGTTTGTCTTTGGTTTATTGACAGTGAATTTTATCCGATAGATGTTGTCGCCCCAGCGGTCTTTCACGCCTTTGTCTTCCATCTCGGTCATGGATACTTTTTCGATGGTTGCGCCCATCTGGCCGGGGTTGTATTTGATCACAAAATCTTTTTCTTCGCCGTCTTTGGGTTTGTAATGTATCACTAATTCTCCAGGCTTTACTAATGTGGCTGGATAGCAGGTCATGAGGTTTTGGGTGATGCTGTCGGCGCGTGTAAGGGAGATGGCATCTTTCACTTCTACGTTCTTGCCACGGTTGAGTCGTATGGTGCGCTGCCAGGTGTTGATACCAGCATTGGCGGGATATGATTTGCTGATGTCGAGCGACGGTTCGGCGAACGCTTTATCCTGTTTATAAGATACGTTGGAGGCTTTGAACTGTGCGCCGGGCGATTGGTTGACGCCGTTGATGGTGGGTACATTGTGGTAATCGGAGCAGTTGTACCATATGTCATAGCGTCTGCTGCTGAATGTTTTGCGGGTGTAGGTGCCGCTGCCTACATCGATTAATAAGGGCTGGCCGTTGTAATAGACAACATAGTTGCCAATATCATTGTGGTTGTGGCTTTCGTCGTTGTGTCCTCCTTTGGCGGCAACAAACAGTCCGTCTGTGCTTCCTTCTTTGTCTCTGGCGATCATCACTTGTATGTCGGGGAGCCATACGTTGGCAGGCAAGGGCAGTGCTTGTGGCGCTTTGCGGTACTCTTCCTGCATAAAGAGTGCAAACAGGTGCCGGAAATAATGAAAGCCACTGACTGCGGTGGTTTCCGGTTTGCGGTAGTACGCACCGAACTGCATCATGTTGTTGTCCTGTATGTCTTTGCCAAAGCGATAGATCATATCGGCGGCCATGCCAGGCGTAGGTGAGGCATCGGCAAAGTTCACAAAGTATTTGGGACTGATCTGTGCGCGGTAGATGAAGCGGGCCATGTTCCTGATCTTCTCATCCTGGTATACGTATTGGAAGGCGTTGTTGGAAGCGAGGTTGAGCATGGCGATATTGTCGTACAAGGATGCAGCGGCAGCGCCCCAATAACCGGGGCCTTCATCGCATCCACCGTCTTGTGGATACGGGTTGGTGAACTCATCCAATGTCCATAATATTTTGGCCACCGCGTTGGCTCGTTTCGTGTCATCTTTTTCCAACAGCAGCACGGTATTGAGCCAGTTGGAACATATCCACGGATTCCAGTTGTTGGGTGGACGGCCATTGGCGTTCTTCGTCATCCAGCCATGGGGCTTGGTCATGAGTGGTTCGAAGATGCGGTAGTTGGTTTCATAGTAGATGCGTTTTCTGATCTGCGGTGAAACGGCATCGAGTTTATCGCCGAGGAAATAATCTACCCAGGCAAGGAAGGTGCCTGTCTCTGCGCTGAAAAGATCAACGAATGGCGCTGATACATCCATAAGCCCGGAGTATTCTTTGCGTTGTGGCAAGTGGGCCGGTACACCCCACCAGGATTCTTCACAGATATTCCATACACCGTTGATGATGGGATCGATGAAGCGGCCTTTATTCTCATATACTTCTGCCAGCAAGAGGAGGCCTAATACATTTCGTTTTTCAAAGCTGACGTTTTGGTATTCGTTGCGGTCGCCCGTGCGCTCGATCAACAATGATTTGGTGGCGGGTATGGATGGCCAGTTGTAGCTGATGTATCCTTCTGCTTTTTTAAGGATGGCTTCCATCATGTCTTTATCGGCTTTTGCCCAGCCGGCGCGGTCGCTGGTACGGGGAAAAGGTGTCCATTGTGCCTGCGGTATCAATACTTTTGTGAGTTGTGCTGCGGGATATTTTCCGCTCAACAGGTTTTGCTGTGCGGCGAGGTGCAGGCATGGCAGCATGATCAGCAGTAGCAGGATATTTTTTCTCATAGCGTTTATTTTAGAGGTACAGGTTTGGCGGTGGCCGTTTGCATGTTGTAGGGCAACATGAATACCTGTCCTTGTTTATCGGCAAAAAATAATACGGAACGTGATAGTTTATCAGCATCTCCATCGGCCCACAAGGCATAGAAGTCAGGATGAGCGTTTAATGGCCGGCGTGCATAGGAGTGGTTGCGGGGACTTTGCTGCGTGAGCTGGCGTGTTTTATTCCAGGTGGCACCTCCGTCTTTGCTTTCCCATAGGGCCATTTCTCCACCGGTGCCCCATTGTTGCGGACCGGTTTCTGTGGGGCCGATGATCTGCCAGTGATCTCCTTCAATGTACAATGACCCCATGTCATAGTTGTGGGTGGAGCTACATACTTTCACGAAATCCCATTGATCATTCTTCCGGCGCATGATGACCCAATCGCGCGGATTGCCATCTGGCCCGGGTGCATATCCTTTGCTCACAACTGCCAGCACTACCGGATTGCCTGCTGCATCAAAGTTGAGGTCGTTTACGTATACCAGTTTTCCTTCTGCTTCATAATCTTTTATGAGTGCGGGATTGTGTTTATCGGTCAATGGTGTGGTGATGGGCTGGTTGTCGATCGTTGTCCACGTTTTGCCCATATCGGTTGTTTGTACAAGATAGCAATTGGTACGCTTGTCTACATTGCCGCCGGGATGGTAGTTGAATATACTCACCAGCTTATTCTTCCACACGTTGCTTACCTGGTAATGACCGCCCATGCCGGCGAGTTTTTGTTCGGGCTGCCATTGTTTACCATCGGGGCTTTTGCTCCAGTATAGTTCGCGGCCTTTGGTGTACTTCGTAAAGAGGTGTATAAATCCTTTGCCTGGCATGTACCAGGGTTGTGGATAGGTGATCTCGGCTTCCTGGACCTTTTCAAAGCTGGTGATGTCGTAAGGGGCTTTGCTTTTGAAGATGATGCCCAGGCGGGTGGTGTTGCGTCCGCTGACGAATACCCACAGGTAGCCTTTTTCATCTATGGAGAGAGAGGCATTGTCATGCGGATCGTCCACGCCTTGCTTGTCGTATACAATAACTGGTTGTGGAACTGTCTTGTTCTTGTGGTCGTAGTAAGACAGCATGATGAGCAGGTGGCGTTCATTTTCAGCGGTGGTGCCGCCGTATACAAAGAAGGTTTTGTTGACGGCCTTTGCATAGATGGCGATGGGCACATGGCTGGAGGTGTAGGTGCCCAACCCGCCGGAATATTTATCGCCGTATTGGGTAAACTGGCCGAGGGTGAACCAGATGCCTTTGTAGCCGTTGGCACGGGGGAGCTGTGAGAAGGTACTAAAAGGCACAAGTACGCCAACGCACAGGGCTATGGCCGCATACTTGCGCCAGGATTCGAAAGCTGCTTTCACTTTATTGCTAAAAGCAATGGAATAGGGCTTCGAGGCTACAAGCCTCGCAGAGCTGCGCGTGATCAATCTTTTTTCCATTTATCAAGGGGTGTTACGGATACAGTTTCTCCGGCAGCTTTGGCTGGTTTAAGTGCTACACGGATGGTGGTTTTGGTATTGGCCGGCAGGGTTACTTCGAAACCGGTAAGTGTGGTGCCGGGGTTGGGTGCATCATAGTCATGGGGCGGATCGGTGGACCATGTTTTCATGGTTACGTTTGCCGGTGCTGCTACTTCCAGTATCAGTTTCTTTCCGTCTTTGGTCAGCTCTGCGCGGTTGTTGCCGGTGATTGTTACGCTGGCGGGCGTGAGGAGTGTCCAGCGCAGGGTAGTGGGCTGATCCAGTGTTTCCACTTCATCCTGTACCAGTACGTAAGCTTTGTTGACGATGGCAATGCCACGGTTGGCTTTTGTGAGCGCGCCTTTATATACCGCTGTCATGTCGGTTGTAGCTTGCTGGAAAGCAGGGGCTGTAGAAATGCTGGTGATCGGTGCGTAGCCGTCGACGCGCTGGTGCTGGTTGTTGATGGCAAGGGTATTGTGGACCAGGTTGGTGAGGCGGAATACTGTCCAGCGCTCTGCGTCCTGTGTCCTCCCAAATAATTTGATGCCTTTGGATTCGAGTGATTCATAATCCTGCATGCCAAAGTCCATGGCCCAGCGTACGCCGTCGGCTTCCATTACAAAGGAGCCTATATCCATGTGTGCATGGTTTACTGATACGGAGCCTCCTTTCATACCTACGAAGATAGCGTTGGGATCGGTCCAGGAGGTACGCATCAATGCTACGGGGTTCTTGCCTTTGCCTACCCACATGGTGGATGTAGGGGCTTGTATTTTGTCGATGCTGGTGCCTGCGCCCCATAGCATAATCGCTGGCAGCAATCGGTTGCCGACCTGTGTTTTAGGATCGGTGGTGAGCAGACGGCTTCTTTCTACCCAAAGCAGGGAGGGGTTTTTCTGTTTATTGGCAAACCAGAACATGGCTGGCTGCAAGCCTCCGCTGCCTCCTGCATCGGAATAGTTGAAGGGTTTGCCTGAAGGGCCGGTCATGTTTTCCAGATAACCGGCCGTCTTCAGGAAGCCAGGTTTTTCATTGAGGCCAAAGTCCTTTCCGAATAATTTTTCTATGGCGCTGTTGAACATAACATTGAAGCTTGTCCCATATCCCCAATAGCCGTACCCTTCGGGATAGGCTCCATCGGGTGCATAATCGGCCATGGGCAGTACGATGGTTTCGATAGCGCGGTTTATGAGTTGTTTGGCCAGTGCCGGCTCATCTTCATAAATGGCCATTGCTCCGTACGCCATGCCGGCGTTGCACACCTGGTTCCAGTTGTGTTCTGCTTTGAGCCAGCTGTTGTTTTTGGCATCGAGTGAAGGTTCGAGGCCTTTCTTCAGTATAGCTGCTTTGATGGTAGTGCGGGAGGTTGGCGACAGTTGATCATATAGCCAATCGTACCCAATGGCCATGGCCATCGTCATTTCGGCCACATCGAGGAAGTGGGAGGGATTCCAATCGCTAAAGGCGGCAATGGCCAGCATTTCTTTTTCTGCCCGCTGGTAGTATTGTGGTTGTTGTGAAAGCCGGTAAGCATAGGAGAGGAAGAAGATGCGGCGGATGGCTTCGCGTGATTTGTCCAGCAGGCGACGGCCAATTTGTATGCGTTCCAGTACGGGCTTTTGCAGCAGATCATCCGACTCGGTCAGGATAGCCTGGTGCATGCCGCTCCATATCTTATCGGCTTTGATGGTGTTTTGTATGTTCTGCTCTTCGCCTTTGTGCAGTAGTATGCGTGGGTGTGCCGGTAGCTTGTTGAAGGCGCCAACATGATCAGTTTGTGCAGTGGCTGTAAGTGTAGTTAACAGGAGCAGTGCCGGCAAGCCGGACAGCAGGCGTTTTAGTGACATAGCAATCGGTTTCGCGTTATAATCAAGGAAATTAGACATTCTCTGTCACACCAATCCTGTGGTGCAGGACTTTATTTTTACGAAAACGTTTCAGTAAATAAATTGATTGTTCCTGAAAACGATTCCAGCTTTTTTCATCAAGTTTGGATGGCCTAATATTTCAGACCAAAACGATTGCCTATGTCAACGAGCCCTCCTTGTGTGGACCATGTTCCACTGGTTCCTCCGTCAACTCAACGTCTCCAACTACCTTATCCATTATAAGCATACTGGAAACGATTTCAGCCTTTTTGCAACTAATGATGCTGCATCGTGTCCTTGTGTGTAGAGCCCGCCATTATGAAGAAAAAACTCAACAAAAAAAACTCCATTCAGGACCTTGCAGCTGCTTTACAGTTGTCGCCCGCCACTATTTCCCGTGTATTGAATAATCATCCGCATGTACATGAAGCCACCCGCACCAAGGTGATGACCATGGTTGAGCAGGTGGGGTACAAGCGTAATGTGATGGCATCGGGGTTGCGGACCAATAAGACGAATACGATCGGCTTGATCGTGCCACGTATTTCGATGTTCCTGCATACGGAGGTAATCACTACTATTCAGAACGGGTTGCATACGCATGGTTATAACCTGATCATCTGCCAGTCGAATGATTCGCTTGAAATAGAGAAGGACCTTGCGCAAACGATGTATGCTTCGCGTGTGGATGCGGTGATTGTGGCTTGTACCTTGTTTACTTCCGACTTCAGCCACTTCGATGTGCTGACGCAAAATAATATTCCTGTTCTTTTTTATGATCGTGTTCCGGTAAAACCGTACCCCGCGTGTGTGATCAAGGGGGATGATTTCCGTGGGGCTTACCTGGCTACCTCGCACCTGATCGAACTGGGTAGTAAACGGATCGCTTATATCTCCGGCCCGATCGGTTGTAATATTTATATTGATCGATATGCCGGTTTTGAGCGTGCTATGCGGCAGCATGATATGCCGATCCAGAAGGACCTGGTGTTTTATCATGAGCTTACGGTGGACAACGCTCGCAAAAGTCTGCACCGCTTGTTTGCCCGCAAGCCTTATCCTGATGCTATCCTGGCCGCCAACGATCTTACTGCGCTGACGGCGCTGGCTTTTGCCAAAGAGATCGGTATCGCTGTGCCGCAGGAATTACGTATCGTAGGTTATTCCAATGATCCGCGCTCTTCTATCGTGACGCCTTCTATCACTACTGTAGAACAGTTTCCGGGGCGTATCGGTCAGGTCATTGTTGCCGAATTGCTGAGGGTCTTAAAGAACGATATGCAGTCTGTGGCGATCGATGCCCCACCGATCATAACGCCGGTGGAATTGATCCGGAGGATGTCTACGTGAGGGTTGACTGGTTAACAGGTTGAAAAGTTGATAGGGTAATACAATAATCAAAATACTTGTTATTAATATGAAAAGGATTGTTCTGTTTTTTATTGGCGCTGTTTTTTGTCAGGGAATGTTTGCGCAGCCTTCTAAGAAAGCGATGCAGCAATTGATCGATGAGAATATGCAGTTTGCTGCGCAGCAGTATAAGGTGTTGGCGCAGAAGACGCCGGCTACTGTGATGCCGCGCACTTTTCAGGGTGATACGCTGGTGACCAGCAATACCAAGTGGTGGTGCAGCGGGTTTTATCCCGGCACGCTTTGGCTTATTTATGCCGGTACGAAAGATGCCGCTATTAAAGCTGAGGCCGAAAAAAGGCTGGGTATTCTGGAAAAAGAAAAGACATATACTGGCAATCATGATCTTGGATTTATGATGTATTGCAGTTTTGGAACTGCTTATGATATTACGAAAAACCCTGCTTACAAGGATGTGATCTTTACTGCAGCTCATTCGCTGTCTACCCGGTACCGTCCCTCCATCAAAGCGATCCAGTCCTGGGATTCGAGTAAGAATTTCAACTGTCCGGTAATCATCGACAACATGATGAACCTGGAGCTGCTGGAGTGGGTGACGCAACAAGGCGGTGATAAGAAGTATCACGAGATCGCTGTGACGCATTCCAATACCACTTTGAAGAACCATTACCGTCCCGATTACAGTTCCTGGCATGTGCTGGACTATAATCTTTCATCTGGCGGTGTTTCGAGGAAGAAAACGCACCAGGGGTATGCCGATGAATCGGCCTGGGCGCGTGGTCAGGTGTGGGGCTTGTATGGCTATACGGTGATGTACCGGTTTACCAAAGATCCTGCTTACCTGGACCTGGCTCATAAGATCGCCAGTTTCCTGCTGAAGCATCCCAACCTGCCAGCCGACAAGATCCCTTACTGGGATTTCAACGCGCCTGACATTCCCAATGCCAAACGTGATGCTTCTGCGGGATCGATCATGGCTTCTGCGTTGCTGGAACTGGCGCAATATTCCAAGGGTAAAGTGAAGGATGAATATGTGGCTACTGCCGGACAGATATTGGAGTCGCTGGCATCTCCTGCTTATCGTGCTCCGCTGGGTTCCAATGGTGGTTTCCTGTTGCTGCACAATGTAGGCTCACTACCACATAATTCGGAAGTGGATGTGCCGCTGACGTATGCAGATTATTACTTTATTGAAGCGTTGGGCAGGTATAAGAAGTGGTATTTATAAAAAATTATTTTGCTGTAGATGTCCTCTGAATGAGTGATGAGCGGAAGATGATGCTCTCATTCGTTAAGGGGGCATTCTTTTTTTCAAGGGTGTTCAGCAGTCTGGTAGCTGCTTCTTTGCCGATGTCGAAAGCGGGTTGGGTTATAGTGCTGAGTGATGGGTTTAAAAAGGCGGCTATGGGCAGGTTGGAAAAGCTGATCACTTTTACATCGTTGGGAATGTGGAGGTCAAGCTGTCGGCACACATCATAGCTGGCCATTGCGTAGCGCTCTACGGCGGCAAAAACGCCGTCTGGCTTTTCTTTCAGGAACATTTCTTTAATCAACTCCCTGTCTTTTTCATCGTCGTTCATGCATTCCACGATCAGGGATTCGCTGGCTGGCAGATGAAAATCGGCCACTGCCTGTTGATAGCCTTTCATGCGCTTATTGCCAATGGACAAACTGCCGGAGATCGACAGGTGGGCAATCTTCTTACAGCCTTGCTCCACCAGGTGGCGGGTAGCCAGGTAGCTGCTTTCGTAATCGTCAGTCGTTACTTTGGCGGTTTCAAACTCATCGCATACGCGGTCAAAGAACACGATGGGCAATCCTTTGTCCTGCAGGTGGTGTAAGTGTGCGTAATCGGAGGTGGTGCTGGAAACGGAGATCAGCAATCCATCCACCCGGCCATTGTTCAATTCTTTGGCCAGTGATATTTCTTTTTTATAATCTTCATGGGTAATGTAGATGAGTACATGGTATCCTTTTTCCTGGGCAACGGTTTCTATGCCATTAATGGCAAGGGTGAAATAGTTGTTGGCTATTTCCGGTATGATCACTGCAATGGTCTTGCTTTTGTGTTTCCGGAGACTGCTGGCATGCGGGTTGGGCTGGTAATTCAGTTCATTGGCCAGTGCAACTACCTTTTCTTTCGTCTCTTTGCTGATATCATAACTATCGCGCAGTGCTTTCGACACGGTAGCAATGGACAAATTCAATAATTGCGCAAGTTTCTTAATGTTAACAGTCTCCATAAATGACGGGTCGTATATTAGACCTGTAATCTAAGTATCTTTTTTCATATATAATTTGGGTGTAATGATAAGTGTGGAAAATACATACATTAAAAAAGACGTCCGCAGTTTTTAATGCTGCGGACGATGTGTATAGTAGGTTATACTGTTATTATCCCAGTTTCTCCAGTCGCAGATCGAGGCGTTTATCTTTTTTGAAATACTCCAGGATCATTACCGATCCTGCTTTAGCTGGAAACACCCGCATGCTGCTGGCTTTTGATTTCAATTCTATTTTGTCGGTAGTAAACTTGCTGCCGTTGTAGCGAATGGAATTGAAGGTTTGTCCTTTGTAATCGGAGCTTCTTACCCAATCGCCGTAGCAAACCGTGAAGGTGCTGTTGTCGGGCTCGCCGGTTGTAAATTCGTAATCAAATGCGCCCACCATTTTCAGCATAATGGCGATGGCATGCTGGCTGTTGTAATCGCTGATGGCGGATAGGGTAGCGTCGTTCTGGTTTTTGTCATATATAGTGGCGTTCGTCACCTTATACTTGTTGTTGAATTCCATCATGACCATGTCGGTGATCACGATCTTGGTTACACCTGCTGAACCAGTGCTTCGGCCACCACTCAATACTGCAAGGCCAATACCTACGGCACTTGCTTTCCGCTTGTATCCTTCGCCCACTACAAACAATTTGCCATCGGGTGTTTTCATCAGCTTATGAATATACAGGAAGCCCACATCGTCTATCTTGCCTTTGGCGTTGGTGGGCAGGTATTTGGCAAAGTCGCCGCCCCAGCTATTATAGGTTTTAGTCAATATTTTTCCTTTGCTGTCGATCTCATACAAGCCAAGGCCGAGGCTGGCATCTTTGGCAATATTGGCATTGAGATCAAAGTAGCTGCCCATAACGAGCATTTTGCCACTCTCTTTCAACGACACTACGCTGGAAGGAACGAATTTGTAATCGGTGCCTTCTGCATCTATCTCAAATTCCTTCTTTTTAGTTACATAGTTTAACCCGATCAGGCTGGCGGCCATTTTACCGCTCAATGCCCGCCTTCTTTTTACTACTTCCAATATAATGAGGCTGTCAGTACTTCCGAGGAATTCAGCTTGTGCAAATTTTTCTTCATCATCGGTGGGCACATACGTCCATTGCTTTTTAGATTCTGACGAAAAGAAATCTACTTCATATGTACGTTGTTTACCATCGCGTAATGGCAGAACAGAGGCGTAGCCTCTTTCTCCAAGATCAAACACATTCTGGTTGGTACCTTCGTCAGTGTGCATGGTCTCGTATTGTTTCATCAGGTCGTCAGTTCTCTTATCATATTCACGTGTGTAGGTATATTTCAGCTTGCCATCGAGGCTGTATATTTTCATATCCAGCGTTTTATTATCGGCGTTCTTAAACAGGAAGGCCAGTGTAGAACCATTATAGGCTGCTTCGAGCAGGTTGAGCTGTCTGCTGTCCTGGAATTTGATGTCTTTTACTTTATTCAGGTTCTGGTCCAGTATCTGCAAGGTGTATTCGTTGGTCTGCCTGTCGATCTTATCGCTCTGGTACAGGAAGAAGTAACCTTTGATCTGGTTGTTTTCCATGATGGCACCACTGTTTCTTAAGTAGGCTGAATAAACTTTGTCAATACTCAGTTTGTTTTGGGCATTGATCGTTTGTGTGCCTAAACACAGGAAGGCAGCAGCGACGATGAATTTTTTAATCATTTTTCTTGTTTTGGGGTGGAGAGTTCAGTTTTGTTTTTATTGTTGGGCTATCTGTATGCTGTTGCTATAGGCTGTTTTAAAAGGTTCATATTGGTTCAGCTGTGCCTGGTACCGGTTGAGGAAGTGGTAACTGATGGAGGCCAGGTTTTCCAGGTAAAGGTTTTGTATGAATTGCAGCACCAGGTTGTAACTGGAGGCATACCCTGGAGCAGGCATATCGATGTATTTGCCTAAAGTGTGGGACTTTTGCGCTGCAAACATACTATTGAACAGTATACCTGTATGCGCTACCAGGTAGGGGTCTGCAGGCTTTTGCTGTAACAAGGCCAATGTGTAATACAGGCTCCTTGTATAATTGTTGTTGCTATAAGCGTAAGCTATGACCTCGTACCTGAAATCATTTTTCAGTGTTTCGAATTTTGCCTTGTCGATGATGTCTGATGGACGCGGCGCCTGGTTGTAACTATTGATAATGGGCTGTAGCTGTTTGATCCTTTGTTGACAGTCGGGGTGTGTTTTCAGCGAATCTTCCAGCTTTTCGTCGTCATCTTTCAGCAGGGCATGACCTCCCAATAATCCTTCTTCTTTTTTGATCCACTTTTTCTGAAAAGGGTATTTAGGCGCATTGAAGGTAGCTTCGAGGGCCGTTGCAGTATTGAACTTATCCGTATCGATGGTGTCGAGTAGAGCAAGCGTAGTAAGTGCACCTGTGATATCGAATCTTGTATTGCGTATTAACGAGACGGCCACTGAATCAGCTTCGCCTTCATGATCCCTGCTATGGCGGCGGGAGGTAAAAGTGAGGCCTTTTACCAGTTTGTCCAGTTGCTCCCGCTTCCTGAATTCCGATCCTTTTATCTTCCGTAATTCAGCTTGTACTTCATCGGAATTGATGGTGGTAACGT
Source organism: Paraflavitalea sp. (assembly GCF_059502485.1). NCBI lineage: Bacteria > Pseudomonadati > Bacteroidota > Chitinophagia > Chitinophagales > Chitinophagaceae > Paraflavitalea > Paraflavitalea sp. The sequence goes on along the minus strand of NZ_JCACET010000011.1, from coordinate 396,342 downwards.
ACCGGTTGATGGCATTGTCGCCATGCTTTAAAAGGAAATGAGCAATTTCGTGGGCTATTACAAAGACTGCCTGGCTTTCATTGTCGAGCCGGTGAAACAGGCCCATATTGAATAATATGATACCTTCTCCAATATAGCTGGCGTTGGGAACGCCGGAACGGGAGAAGTAACAATGAAACGTCTGTTGTTTTAGCGTGGGATTGGCCTGTATGAGTTCGTTGACGAGTGCGTCAAGATATTGTTGAGCAGCGGTGGATGTGTAGATCTCTTTGTCGTCGAACCTGGACTTGATATTTTTCCAGCGCTCCTGGTACATTTCTTTGAAGTCATCTTTATATTTTGCAGGGAGGGCTGTAATGTGTGCCTTGTGCTGGTCTTCGTATTGGGTAAAGAGCTTTTTAAGTAAGGCAGCGTCCTCCGGTGCAGGGGCAAATGCTTGTGCAATGCCGGTACTGACGAATGAAAGAATGAATACAACAATGAGTATGGCTGTCCGTACCGGACATAGCAGGGGTGTGGGCCGTAAGCAGGGCTTCATATTAGGAGTTAGTTGCTAACGGTTGCAAGTAACAGCAAATATTCAAATTAAACAAAATTTGTCGTGCTTGCTTAGCCGAAGCGTGGTAAATGTGATAACTCTTTGTTTAACTCATTTTCAAATTCTTCTATTGTGGGAATATTGCTTTTTAATTCGGCTGGTAACGCCTGCGTAATATTGAATTCGCTAACCCCGATGGGTTTGGTGATTCCCCGAAGGGCGTATTCAACTTCTATCCCTTTTTTGCCCTTGCAGAGAATAATACCAATAGAAGGTTGATCGGTTTCCTGTTTCAGTTGATCATCTATTACTGACAGGTAGAAGTTCATTTTACCTGTGAATTCAGGTTCGAAGGCTCCTGTCTTAAGGTCAATGACCACAAAACTCCGTAAACGAATATGATAGAACAACAGATCGATACGGTATTCCTTATCACCCAATTCGAGTGGATATTGTCGGCCAATAAAGGCGAACCCTTTCCCTAACTCCAATAGGAATTTGGTAATGTGCTCGGTTAGCCGTTTTTCTAACTCCAGTTCCTGCACCTGTGGCTCCAGCGTTAGAAAACCAAAATTGTAGGGGTCTTTGAGCATTTGTTGAGCCATCAATGCCTGCTGTTCCGGGAGGGTATTTTTGAAGTTGTTGAAGGCTTTTCCCTGGCGGGCAAACAGGTTCTGTTCAATTTGAAGGGCTAGAATGGCCCTGCTCCAGTTGTGTTCGATGGTTTGTTGGATGTAGAATAATGCCTGTTCCGGGTCTTTAATTTTATTCAACATCAACAGGTGATGTCCCCAAGGAATTAAAACAAGGAGTTGTTGTATTGAACTAATTCGTTGATTATCATAGCTGCCCAGTGCAGCAAGCTGCTGCACTGAAATTGTGTCGAGTAAGGCTGAAAGATTTGCTGATTGGCTAATTCGTTGATTATCATAGCTACCCAGTGCAGCAAGCTGCTGCACTGAAATTGGGCTGTAAAGAAGATAAAACCTACGAATTTCAAAAAGATTCCTTCTTGAAAACCCTGAAAGATCGGGGAAAGCCGATTTAATGTCTGCTGATAACTGTTCAATGTAGCTATTCCTTCCTTCAAACAAAGACTGGTTGTTGGCAATCATTTCTCCAATGTTCCAGTAAAGTTGAATGATCGCTGAGTTAACTGCCAGGGCTGCTTTTGCCTGGCTGGAACGTATGCGGTCTTTAATAGCGGTTAGCAGCTCCCGATATTGGTAATCGTTTGTTAGCATTGGTTAGTCATAGAATGAAAAATAAATATACTATTATATTTTAATTCATGGATAGGCCAGCCATGTATTGCTAACTATTTAGTGAGCGGTTTTGCCAAAACCAGCTAAGGGCTTGAATTTGATTCGACAAACAACGGAATTATCAGGATGAATGGTTTTCATGAACGATCGCCTGCCTTGCTTTTTTTCCTAACTTTAGAGCACTCAAAATGAAATCCTTATGGCCATTTTCAAGCTTACTGTTAACGGGAAACAGCAGCAGGTGGATGTAGATGCCGATACGCCCTTGTTGTGGGTGCTGCGCGACAGCCTGCACCTCGTGGGTACCAAATACGGCTGTGGCATGGCACAATGTGGCGCCTGCACAGTACACATGGGTGGTAATGCTGTTCGTTCCTGTATTTTACCTGTATCGGCAGTCAGGCAGCCGGTAACTACTATTGAAGGTCTTTCAGCTAACGGGGATCACCCGGTGCAACAGGCCTGGGATGAAGTGGATGTGCCACAATGTGGCTATTGCCAGGCGGGCCAGATGATGACGGCTGCTGCCTTCCTCAAAACCACATCCCATCCAACCGATGAGCAAATTGCCAGCGCCATGCACGGTAATATATGCCGCTGTGGCGCCTATCACCGTATTCACGAAGCAGTAAAAGTTGCCAGTCAAAAAAAGTAATCTATGCAAACCACTAATGATACCAGCAGGAGGGATTTCCTGAAATGGTCTGCTTTCACCGCAGGCGGGCTTGTTCTGGGCTTTAAATGGGCCGATGCAGAGGCTTCCACCGCTACTGTCTTTTCTTCGACCGTGGCTGAAGCTGAAATAGCCATGGGGCATTATCTTTCCGTTGGCACCAATGGAATTGTAACTATATTTTCTCCCAATCCTGAGTTGGGGCAGAACATCATGACCTCATTTCCCATGATCGTGGCAGAAGAGCTGGATGCGGACTGGAAGCAGGTGAAAGTGGTGCAGGCTCCGCTCGATAGCCGTTTCGATCGTCAGTTGACTGGCGGTAGTGGGGCTGTGCCTCATTCCTGGCCTTTACTCAGAAAGGCAGGCGCTACAGCCCGGTTCATGCTCATTGCTGCAGCCGCCCAACGTTGGGGTGTGCCTGCTTCGGAGTGTACTGCCGAAGAAGGATTTGTGCTGCATAAGGCCAGCGGCAAAAAGCTGGGCTATGGTGAGCTGGCTGAAGATGCCGGCAAGGTGCCTGTTCCTGCTACGGTAACGCTCAAGGATCGCAAGGACTTCAAACTGATCGGTACGGCTGTTAAGAATGTGGCCAATAAAGATATCCTTACTGGTAAGCCTTTGTATGGGCTCGATTTTTACCGGGAAGGTATGTTGTATGCCATGATCCAGCGGCCACCAGCATTTGGTACCAAAGTGCAATCTTTTGATGCTACTGCGGCCAAAGCAATGCCGGGTATCATCGATGTGGTGCAGGTGAAGAATGGGGTAGCTGTTGTAGGCAAATCTACCTGGCAGGTGATGAAGGCTAAAAAAGCACTCAAGATCACTTATGAGAAATCCGGCAATATTGAAAGTACTGCCGACCACGATAAAATATTTGTTGATCTGCTGAATAATGGCAAACCCACTTTGCGCAGGAAAGATGGTGATGTGGAAACGGCTTTTAAAGAGGCGGCTAAAGTGGTGAAAGCTGAATACCAGTGTCCGTTCATTTCACACAGTCCACTGGAGCCCATGAACTTCTTTGCGCACGTGAAAGAGGGGAGTGTTGAACTGGTTGGCCCTTGTCAGATCCCTGGCAGTGCACGTACAGCAGTTTCCAAGTTGCTGAATATTCCTGAAGACAAGATCACGCTGGAGCTTACCCGCCTTGGTGGTGGTTTTGGTCGCAGGTTGTACAACGACTATGTAGTAGAAGCTGCCGAAGTGTCTTCACTCATAAAGGCACCGGTAAAAGTGATCTGGTCACGGGAAGATGATATGACGGGCGGCACTTACCGTCCGGCGGTTCGCTACCGTTTTGAAGCGGCATTGGATGCTTCCGGTAATATGATTGGTTACAGATTGCGTGGTGTGGGCATCAATTCAGGCAACCCTACGCGTGAACATAATTTCCCTTCGGGAGCTGTAGAGAACCTGCTGATCGAATCGGTAGAACATCAGTCGCCTATTACTACAGGCGCCTGGCGTGCACCGATCACCAACTTCCTCGCTTACGCCGAGCAATCATTCATTGATGAAGTAGCGCATGCTGCGGGTAAGGATCCTGTGCAATTCCGCCTCGATCTATTAGAAAAAGTGAAAGCCAAGCCTGTTGGCAGAATTGATTATAATGTCAACCGCATGATCGATGTTACTAAAAAAGTAGCAGAGCGTTCCGGTTGGGGTACAAAGGCTGGGGTGATACAGGGCTTCAGCGTTTATTTCTCTCACCGTTCTTATGTGGCGCAGGTAGCTGAAGCGGTAATGGAGAAAGGGAAACCTGTTATCAAGAAAGTATATGCGGTGGCCGATTGCGGACAGATCGTTAACCTGGGTGGTGCTCGTCAGCAAGTGATGGGTGCTATTGTCGATGGCATGGGGCATGCTTTATTTGGCAAGCTGTCGTTTAAAGATGGTGCTGCCGAGCAAAGTAACTTCCACAATTACCGCCTCATCCGTATGAAGGAGATCCCGCAAGTTGATCTACATTTTGTAGACAGTGGTTTTGATCCTACGGGCCTTGGTGAGCCAGCATTACCACCAACAGGTGGCGCTGTTGCCAATGCAATCTTCAAAGCAACTGGCAAACGATTGTACCAACAGCCGTTTATGGATAGTGAGATTTTTGGTGGTAGTGGGAAGAAGACTTTCTAAGTATTATCATACATCATTTCAAAACATTGATTATAACGAAGCCGGCAACTTGCCGGCTTTGTTGTTTGTTAGGGTAAGCGCCGAGCCGGTGGGGACTCAAAAAAAGTTGCTGCCGGGTGTGATATTTCCTCTGCTTGTGCGAATAATAAGGAAAAGCACTAATATTAAAGCATGGCTATGACAAGAGATGCTCCCGCTTTCCTGGCCGTTATCGAAGCAAACAAGGGAATTATATACAAAGTGGCCAATTCCTATTGCCGAAATGCGGACAACAGGAAAGACCTGATCCAGGAGATCATGGTGCAGTTATGGTTATCATTCAATAACTATGATGAAAAGTACCGCATCACTACCTGGATGTACAGGATAGCCCTGAACGTTTCCATCTCGTTTTACCGGAAAGAAAACCGCCGGGATACCATCAACCATCCTTTGCCGGGAGAAATACTTACTCTGTATGAAGCTGATGCAGGACATCCGCAGGCTGAGGTAGAACTGTTGTACAAGTGTATACGGGAACTAAAGGAAATAGACCGGGCCGTGATTCTCCTGTATCTCGAAGGGAACGCTCAACAGGAAATTGCCGAGATATTAGGTTTGTCCCTGACCAATGTATCAACCAAAGTGTCAAGGATCAAACAACAACTTAAAACAGCTTTCTCGAACTTAACAACTTAATTAAAATGGAAGACAAAGATATTATCGCACTGTGGAGATTTTATGATGATAGCCTGAGGCAGGCGTTGGTGCTGAATACGAAAAATGCAGAAGATATTACGAAGCTGAAGGTGCAGTCGTTTCTCGCATCTATGAAACCGATCAAGGTGTTTACGCTTGTGGTGGGCATTTTATGGGTGGGCTTTATCGATATGCTGCTGGTCAACCTGTTTCATGTAGCCAGCCCGTTTTTTCTGGTATCGATGGGCATCCAGGTGTTACTGACAAAGTTGGCCATCGGTGTATATGTATATCAGTTGGTGTTGTTGCATGGGACAGATGTGAGTGAGCCTATTCTCGCTACCCAGGAGCGGATTGCCCGCCTGATATCGTCTACTTTGTGGATTACCCGTATACTCTTTTTGCAGTTCCCTGTGTGGACCACTTTTTATCTTAGTATGGGTATGTTGGAGGGTTCTAATTGGTGGCAGCTTGCTATTACATTCGGCATTACTGCGGTGTTCACCTGGATTGGTGTTTGGTTCTTTTTCAACATCAAATACGAAAACAGGGACAAGCGCTGGTTCCAACTGATCTTCCGGGGCAGGGAATGGACGCCTGTGATGAAATCGAGGGAGTTGCTGGGGCAGATCAGTGAGTATAGAGAGGGGTATTGATGAGTGTAAACACGAATTTTTATCGAATTACACGAATTAAATGGCGGGCGGGCTGGAGCACGTTATGCGACGCGTTGGTTGGGTGGTTTTAGTTGGATGGATTGGCGTTGTTGTTCGCGCTTTCTCTTCTTCTTGCGCAAGGTTCCGGAGGCGATGATCTCCTGCATCCATTTTTCTTTGCGGCGTTGTTCTTCGAGCCAGGCAAGCTTCTTTTCGCGGGCTATGCGCTTGCGTTCCCGTTCGATGAGTTCAGCAGTATTATCGTAGTTGCTTTTCCAATGATTGCGGCCAATAAGCCTGCGGTAGCGACGGCACTTGGGATTTTCGGTGCGGTGCTTTAGACGTGTCTTGTAAGTTTTCTTTGGCCTGACGGGTTGTTGCTTACGGCCTGTTTTGAGTTTGATGCCGGTGGCTTGCTGGTATAGCACCCAATATTCTACATAGGTTTTCCAGAGATAATCGTAGGCTTCCTGTGCAGTGGCGCCGTTATCAATCATGATCATCGCTTCGCCGGTGAAATCGCGGTACATCCAGAACTGGCGCCAATTCATAGGCAGATCGCTATAGATGGAGGAGGCGATCTTTGAAGCGGTTACCAGTCTGCCGGCAGCAAGGCGGGTTTTGTGGAAGGCCGGGTGTGTGAGGACTTTCTCCCGGGTGAGCCTGCTTTTCATGCGTACGAGGTGCTGGCCCTCCCATTTGTAAAAGGTGAGGTTGTCCCAGGTGCATTCAAGAAATATGGGTCCACATTGTTGGGCCATCGGTAAGCGTTAATTATATGCATGAAATTAATAATGTTATTTGTGCTTTGGAAGGGGATGACCGAAATTATTTTAAGGAGGGGCACAAGCACCCTGCCCGCCAAGGCCGTACGGCATGCTTGCGCCAGTATTTAGAAGCAGGCGATTGCTTTGATAGCAGATTTCTCACTCCGCTATCGCTTCGTTCGAAATGACAGCGTAAAATGAGGTATTCCGTCCGAAATGGCAGGGATACGGACTAAGGGTTCGCGATGGTACCTCAATGGATTATCGAGCCCCGGATAGGCCTAAGCGATTGACTTACATATAATTATTAAGCATTCAGTTGCACGGACCGGTGGAATGTTTATGAAAATGCGCCTTTAGTGCGGATCATGTACGGCTCAACCCCGGCTTAAGTACGGCTTATCCCGTTTAGGGGTACGGGAAAAGGGGTAAAGTGCAGTCGGTGTGGCTGGCACTTGCAGGAGCTTTGCGTAAGCAGTACATTTGATTCAAACCCTTTACCGTGTACGAAACTGTAACTGTAGATCAGGCGATTGCGAAAGCGCAACGGACGATCAATCTCCCTGTCATTCTTTTCATTATAGGAGGCATTGCTGGCGTCGTTTATGTAGGCTTCCAAAATATCCTGCCAGCCTGGACCATTCCAATAGGAATAGTACTGGCCATTGGCCTCGGCTGGCTTTACTGGAGTATTACGATCACCAAATGGAAGGTGTGGGCTTTTGAAAATGTCCGTAATGTGCATGAGCTAAAAAAGCGCGCGGTGAAAGAGAAGCTGATCTGGTCCGACTATAGTTTCTGGAACAAAACAGAGATCTGGTCGGCGATAGATCGTGAAAAATGGGAGTCCCTACAAAGCAAGTTTGACAAGGAAGACCTTTTTACGGATGACGTCACTGTGCCGTCCGAAACGATCATTCGCTATTCCAGGAGCAAGAACTTCTTTGAGATGGCTGTTATGCTGGCGATTATGGGTGGGGGCATATATTTCTTAGTCGCTACGGATAACTTTATTATTGGCATCATTGGTATTGTACTCGGAGGTTTTCTGGCTTATAAAGAGTACAAGCAAGCTACAAATACGGAACCACAAATAGTCCTGAGTGATAAAGGTATTCAAACGGCATCTACTCCTTTTTATGCATGGAATGATATTCTTGATGAAGATGTTGTTGACAAGCGTTGCGGTAAAACTACCAATTACTATCTCGTTTATGACTATCCCGGAGGATCAGCCGAGGTACAAATTGATGACCTCGAAACAGATCAGAAACAATTATACGACCTGTTGAACTTATATCGTGGACGTTATAACAAGAAAAGTAAGCTTCGATAAGTCAATATGCTATACAACAGTAGTAACAATTACTGCATATGTAAGGCTGATGTGTGTGTGCGACACAACTAATACTTATCAGCAAACGAAGTAATATTTGAATTTCCACATCTCGCAAAGACTTTTTCCCGCTATAAACTGTATAAGATTTGTTGGTGCAATTACTTCGCGCCTCAAATACTAACTGATCATGAAAATAGCAATATCTCCAGGGCTGTTATGCCTTGTTATTATTCTTTTGTTCTCTTCATTCTCCTCATTTGCACAAGCTTCACAGGAAGGCACTATTAAAGGTAAAATAGTAACTGCCGATGGCCAGGCTGCCGAAGGTGTAAGTATTGTGTTGGCCGGTTCTTCAAAGGGAACAGTCTCTGCTGCCGATGGTTCTTTCGAATTGAAGCGGGTGAGTCTTGGATCACATATACTGATCGTGAGTTTTGCAGGGTTGCAAACGCAAAAGATCAAGGTGGAAGTAACCAGTGGTAATAATACTGTGCCTGATATTACTTTAAAAGAGAGTTCGAATGTCATGCAGGAGGTGATCGTTCGCTCACAAAGAACAACTTATAAGGATGATCAACCGTCTTCTTCGCTGCGCATTCAAACTTCTGTAATGGAGACACCTCAAAGCATCATTGCTGTGAACAAGAATGTGTTGGAAGATCAGCAGGTTTTTGTGGTGACCGATGCTGCCAAAAACGTGAGCGGCGTTACCAGCATTTTCCCTTACGTTGGTATTTACACCGATTTTAATATCCGTGGCACGCGGGCTTCTTCCAACAAGTTGAGGAATGGAATGAATACCAGTGGTGGTGGTGTGCTACAGGAAGATGCGAGCTATATAGAAAGCATCGAATTCATTAAAGGGCCTGCGGGTTTTATGCTGGCGCAGGGAGAGCCTGGCGGCATGTATAATGTGGTGACCAAGAAGCCGCTTGGCAAAACTCATGCGGGTGTAAATTTCACTACAGGCAGTTATGGGTTGTTCAGGGGCGGCATTGATTTTGGCAGTACTGCCGGCAAGGACAAGCAATTTAGTTACCGGTTAAATATCATGGGCCAAAAATCAGGTACTCATCTTGATTATGGCATCAATAACAGGTTGTCTATTGCTCCTGTTATCCGTTATGATTTTAATGATAACACAGCGCTGACGCTTGAATATAACTTTGACAAGGTGACGGTGAATGGAACATTTGCCCAGGTGCCTACGAGGAATGGCAAGTTTCTGAGAAGAAGTTTTACGATCGAAGATCCGCTGGCTGATCCGATGCACCTGACCAATCATTACGGTTACATCAACTTACAGCATAAGCTCGATGATAACTGGAAGCTGACCGCTCAGCTGGGCGTACAATATGCCGATCAATATGGTACGTTGTTTTACTCTACAGCAGTTGTCAATGCCAACGATCTGCTGCCAAGGAACTACCGTTATCTTGCCCGCAGAAGCACCAATACTACCGGGCAGGTATTTTTGAACGGAAACGTGAAAACAGGAAAACTTGAGCACAAGCTGTTGTTTGGATTCGATGGGGGAGTAGTAGAGAATAAGTCTGCTTTTGTAAGCTTGCTGAATGTGTTGCCTATAAATGTCAACAAGCCAGTTTATGGGCTTAGTGTTGGTATCGACACGCTGATGAATGAATCGGCTGTACCCTGGGCTTCTCCCAGCAAAGTTTTATGGCAGGCTTTTACTTTGCAGGATGATATCAGGATCACCCCCTGGTTGCAGCTTACTGTAGGTGGAAGGTTTACGCATTACGAAAATAGTCCCAGCCGCGATGCGCTGAAGGACGGCGTATTTACGCCGCGCGCGGGTATCGTGTTGCAGCCGCTGAATGACCTTTCCATATACGCTTTGTATGACCGTGCTTTTGTGGCGCAAACCGGTACGAATGCTGCCGGTGAGCGATTCGAGCCGTTACGGGGAAATAATCTTGAAGTAGGTATTAAGCGTGAGTGGTTCAACAGGCGTCTGCTTACACAAGTGGCCGTGTATAGTATTACCAAGAACAATGCACTTACTGCCGATATCAACAATCCCGGGTTCAATATCCAGACAGGTTCGGTAAAGAGTAAAGGGATCGAGTTTGATGTGATGGGGTTGATTGACAGGAATACCAGCATTGTAATGAATTATGCTTATACGGATGCAAAGATTACGAAGGATAATAATGCAGCCCTGGTAGGGCAGCGGCAACAAACGCCTTTGCATACAGCCAATGCATGGGTGAAATACAACTTCGTGGATGGAGCGCTTAATGGCCTTGGAATTGGATTGGGCGGTTCATATTATGCTGACCAATATACTTTCACTACTAAGAAGGCCGCTTCAGATGCGCAGGCGACATTGCCTGATTATAAGAGTCTGAATGCTTCACTGTCATACCGGATCAAAAGGCTCAATTTCGGATTGAATGTAGATAATATCACCAATGAGTTTAATGTCATTGGTAATTACAATTATACGCTGGGCACTTCAGGGGAGTATGTTTACATCGCTATGCCGGGTACGAACTGGCGTTTTTCGATCGGATATAAATTCTAACTATATCGAGGCGTTCCAACTATAGAGAGCTATAAGCCCAATACTAACCCCTTCAGGTCGCTGGATCTGAAGGGGTTAGTGCTTTAAGGTTGTCCTGTACTACAAATTGAGTATTTCCCACGCAGGCTGAAGATTAGATTTTTGGACCATCAAATCATCTTCTAAAGCGTAGAAATATGAAACAGGTTTTTCTTTTCTCCTTTCTTATACTGCTGGTGATCAGCAATGGTTGCCAGAAAAATGATCATCCGGGTAAGAATGATCCGCCCATTCCCGGACTACCCAAGGAAGGCGTACTGGTCAGCACCAGTATGTTTGGCAGGGTAGTGGATGAGCAGGACAAACCTTTGTCGGGCGTCACCGTTGCCGGTGGCGGCAAAACAGCCCTGACGGATGACAATGGCGTTTTTGTGATCAACAATGTCATGCTCGACCAGGCGCGCGCTTACATTACAGCCACTAAAGCTGGCTACTTTGGTGGTTCGCGCATTTTTCAGCCTGTCAAGGATGGCACATCGAGACCTCCATTGATCAAAATGCTGGCGCAAAAAAGTATTGGCACCATCAAGGCTTCTACAGGCGGATTCGTGGAATCCAAAGGTGGCACCAGAATAGAACTGCCGGCCAATGCAGTGGAAGGCTACACCGGAACGATCAATGTAGTAGCCAATTATATCAATCCTACCAGTCCGGACTTCTTTGCACGGATGCCGGGCGACATGGCGGCTGATAATTCCGAAAACAAAAGAGGGGCTTTGATCTCATATGGTATGTCGCATATAGACCTGCTGGATGATAACGGCAAAAAACTAAAGATCAAGGCCGGTGTGCAGGCAACTGTTACGCTGCCTGTTCCTCAAAACTTACAGGCCAGTGCTACGCCCACTATCGCGATGTGGTATTTCGATGAAACAAAAGGTATCTGGAAACAGGAGGGAAGTGGTACTTACCAGAACGGGAAGTATGTAGGCAAAGTATCGCATTTCTCCATCTGGAACTATGACCACTGGAATCCGCTGATGAATCTGCCTATGATATTGCGGTGGATGTTGTCCAAGCTTTCCAGCACACCACCCGAAGACCTCGATAATATCCTGAGCCGTCCGCCCGATTTTGTAGTGACGGTGAAAGATAAAAAGACAAAAACAACGTTGTACACCAATACTTTTCCTCCTCCTGTGCGTGATCAGTCCAGCAGTACACCTCAGGCAACCAGTACTGTTACTTTTCCGCTGCCTACTATGACGGATGTGATGGAAGTAACTGTTACGCCGGTACAGCCCGGGGGGCCAGACTATCCCAGGAATACCAATTACTCACCAACGGATGATGAGGTACCACCCTCAGCACCCACCTTTGCGACAGAGCAGGAAAGTGTTACTGTAGAGGTGACGCCCACTAATCCGCCATCGACTATTACTATCACGATTCCGCCGCAAGGTGGTGGAGGTGGTGGTAGTGGCGAAACCGTTGTGAATGTAAATGGTAAAGCGGTGAATTGTGAAAACAGGCCTGTTACCACAGGTTATGTATTCATGAGCATGCGCAGTGGCAATACGATAGTCAAAAGCACCACGGCCCCCATTTTTGGTACAGAAGGACGTTTTACTGCGCAATATGTGTTTTACAATGCGCTGCCAAGCCGGGTAGATAATGTGGTGCTCACCGTGTATGATGTAGCTGCCGGCAAAAAAAGCCAGGATCTGGCTATCAATGTCAATCCTTCGGTGGCGCATATGATACAGGCTCCTGTATCTGTATGTAATACTCCCGGTACCGGTAATCCCGGAACAGGAACAGGCAAAGTGTTTCAGGGTAATTATTTAATTAATGATGCCGCTACTTTGAAAAAGTTCATTGACTCTGCTTATACGGAAGTAACGGGTATGCTGTATATTTCCAACATGAGCGATCTCGGAGGCATTATAAGTCTTAAAAAGGTATGGGGGCTTGAGCTTCGGAGTAATACTTTTAGTAGCCTTGGTGGATTGGCTGAGTTGGAGAATATGTCTTTCCTCACGATAGTTGCCAATGGTCAGCTGACCAATGCGGCTTTTCCCAAACTGGCCAGTAAGAGTCTGCAGGGCATTCACATCAATCACAATTATTCATTGGTTGGTCTTACGCTGCCTTCCGTAGAAAGTGTCAGTCCATTGGGCAACGATAATATCAGTATCACGAGCAACCCGGTGTTGAAGACGTTTTCTATGCCTAATCTGAAATCGGTAGACAAGTGTGGTAATATCGAGATCACCAATACGCTGCTCGAAAACCTCAACGTGTTCTCCGGCGCCAGCGGCACGTTGGGAGGCTGGGGGATGACGCTGGTAGATAATCCATCAATGACGTCTGTAAGTGGGTTGAAGAATATTGTGTGTACTGCCCGGCTTACGATCGATCAATGTCCTAAATTAACTTCCCTCGATGGTATCAATATTCCGGCTGATATGACTGATTGGGTGTCATTGACCAGGAATGATGCGCTTACGGACATTACTCCCGTAAGTAATAAGTTGAAATCTACGGGTGGACTTACCATTCATCTTAATGGGGCTCTTGTCACTGCCAGCTTCCCGTTGTATGAAAAAGGCAGTGTATCGTGCAAGGATAATGGAAACCTTGCCAGCCTTAGCATGCCGAAATTTAAAGAGGCGGTATCGGTGGATCTTACGCACAATGTGAAGTTATCTTCTGTGAACATGAATGCGCTGGAAACGCTGCCCAATGGCTTTAACCTGAATGGTGGTTATGAAACGGTGCAGGCATTAAGCACCTTCGATCTGCCAGCTTTAAAAAGTTGTGGACGGTTTACGATCACTAACTGTCCGGGCATCACTAATCTCGATGGGTTCAATAACCTGGAGATCGTGGATGGTGATCTTAGTATCTCCAATGCCAATATTCCGGGCGCCAGTATAAAACTGAAAACCATCAATGGTTTCAATAAACTCACCAAAGTGAACTATTCTTTGGGGCTGGAAACTGCGGCAGGATCAGGTGACGGATTGGTTGGTTTTGATGGGCCGTTGAATAGTATTAAAGGGTTTACGCAACTGAAGACCGTAGGTGCTATGTTCAATATTGGCGGTAAGAGTCTGACAGATATTTCTGGTTTTGCCAACCTGGAAAGCATTGGGCAGGATTTCAGGATCATTACCACGGGGCTTACAGGGCTGGAAGGGTTTGGCAAACTGAAATCATCGGGCATGAATGAAAACAGGCTGATCCAGATCGCTGATAACACGAAGCTGACCTCGGTCAAAGGATTTACATCGCTTACCACAGTGGCAGGTATTTACTTCGTGCGCAATCCCGAGTTGAAAGACTTGCAGGGGCTGGAAAAGATCACGTCTATGAAGAATGGCATGACGGTGAGTGGCAACAATAAGCTGACGAATGTGGATGGACTGGCCAATGTGGAAGGTGCTACCACCGGCATTTTCATCAATGCAAATACCATCCTGCGCAATTTGTGTGGTATCACCAAAGTCGTGAAAGGCGGAGGCAATACCGGCTCATACCAGGTGACAGGGAATGCTTACAATCCGACTGTTCAGCAGATAATTGCCGGACAATGTAGTCAATAGCAGAAAAAGAGTATATTTATTACCGCATGAACCGCTTTGTTTTATCTGTCATTGCCCCTATGCTTTGTGTATGTATGGCTACTGCACAAACGAAGACTATTGACAGTTTGCTGTCGATGATCTATAAGGCAAAGACTGAGCGGCAGGAGTTGGTAGCCATGATCAATCTGTGTGAAGAGTACCAGAGCCTGAACCGCGATACGTTGGATTATTATTCGTTCAAGGCGCTGGAATTATCGAAGAAGGTGGGTGATGAGAAACTGATCGATCTGGCGGCTATTGCGGTAGCGGATGATTACTACAGGTGGGGATGGGGCGACAGCGCGCTGGCGACTATTGCCCCGGTATTAAAGAATAACTCAGTTACGGTGCCTGCCGAAAGAGCTGTGTATTTCAAAGCAGCCCGACGGCAGGCATTGTATTTTTCCAGTAAAATGAAGCTGCCCGAGGCGCTGGATGTATTGTACAAGCTGGTGAACGAGGCAGAGCAATACAATGATACTATTGTCATTACCACCAACCTTAATACGATAGGCTCTATAGCGCTGCTGCGTGAGTCGCCGCAAGTGGCATTGGGATGGTTGAACAAGGCGAAAGGTTTTTTGACAAGCGATGCACGCTTTGATGCGGTGAGGGCCGCTATTTACGTCAACCTATCTGAAGGGTATTTCCTTGATAATCGATTGGATTCAGCCGTTTATTATATCGAAAGTGGCGTACGTCTTTTCAAAGCGCAACAAAACCTGATGAGTCTTGCACTGGCGTTACAACGGCAGTCGAGGATATTGCTTAAGAAAGGGGATTTGGCAGGCGCCGAGTCGGCGTTGAAAGATATGATCGAGGTGCGCAAGTCGACACATGATGGCGGCGTTTGGGTAGACGATAATATTTCCCTGATCGATTTTTATATTACTTCTCATCAATTGGATAAAGCGATTGAGTTTTGTAACACGATGTTGAGGCGGGGCGACTTGTATGAGGCAAAGCCGGAGAAAGGAGTACTCCTTACCAATAACCTCAGTATGCGCTTGCTTTACTACCAGCAACTGGCCAGGTGTTATAAGCTGAAAGGGGATGTGAACCTCTATCAGCAAACACTGGAGCAGATCATCCTGGCCAAGGATACTTTGGCAGAAGCACGTGAAGAGTTGGCTATTGCAGAAGTTCAAACCAAATATGAGGTGCAGAAGAAGGAGAATACTATCATGCAGCAAAACCTCACCATTGTGCAGAAGAATAACATGCTGCTGCTGTCACTTAGTATTGCGATTATTATTGCTGTTATTGTTTTCTTTCTGTTCAGGGATTATCGCAAAAAGCAAAAGCTGAAAGTGACCAAAGCCATTGAACATGAAAAGCTGCTGACGGTTCAGGCGATAGCAGATGCCGAAGAGAATGAACGCAAGCGGATAGCAGCCGATCTGCATGATAACCTGGGGGCTTATGCTGCTTCTATTGCTTCCAACCTCGATGTGCTGCAATCGGAACAACTGGGAACACAGCATGCCACCGCTTTGCAGGAGTTGAATAATAATTCGCAAACGATGGTGGCCCAGTTGAGCGATACCATTTGGGCCTTGAATAAAGATTCGCTTACCCTGACGGCCATCAGCGACCGGCTCAAGCTTTTCCTGAATCGTCTCCGGAAAAGCTATCCCGGCATCGAGATGGAAGTGGAGGAGCATATCGGTGATGATGTTGAATTGCCACCTACGCAGGCATTCCACCTCTTTCAGGTGATCCAGGAAGCGGTTACCAATGCGGTGAAGCATAGTGGAACTCAATTGCTGACCGTGCAGGTAACTGGTGGTGAGCAATGGGAGATAGCAGTCATAGATTATGGAAGAGGGATGAGCTCAACAGGGCATAATGGACATACTGTTTCCGGCAATGGCCTCCGGAATATGAAGGACCGGGCCGGTATTTCCGGCTGGCATATTAGCTGGGAAGGCGTGAATGGCGGCGGTACTGCCGTGGTGGTCCGTTCTATGGAAGATTAACTTATTAAAAAAGCGTGTTATGGAGTTTAAAGTAGCCCTGGTAGAAGACAATGCGGTGAACAGAAACACCTTTATGCAAAAGCTGAAGCTGTCGGGCAAGATGGAGCTGGTGTTCACTGCTTTCAACGGCAATGAATGCCTGGAGCAGTTGAAAGGATTGTCGCATACCGGTTTACCACAGGTGATATTCATGGACCTGGAAATGCCTGAATTGAATGGCATTGAAACGATTCGTATTGCAAAGTCGTTATATCCCACCATTCATTTTATCGTCCTCACAGTTTTTGACGACGATGCTAAATTATTTGAAGCGATCCGGGCGGGGGCGTCTGGTTATATGTTGAAACATGAGCCCGCTGCCATGCTGGAAAACGCCATCGTTGAAGTGTTGCAAACCGGAGGTGCTCCTATGAGCCCGGCCATTGCCCGCAAGGCGCTGCAATTGTTGAGTCGTACTCCGGAGCTGACGCAGGCGCCGGCTGCCAACAACGAAATCCTGGTAAATGTTACCGACCGGGAAAAGGAGATCCTTCAGTACATGGTAAATGGCTGGGATGCCAAGAGGATTGCCGTTGAAGCCGGGTTGAGTGTACTGACTGTCCGCAAGCACATTGCCAATATTTACGATAAGCTGCATGTCAATTCAAGGGCGCAGGTAATAAGTCTGGCCCATAAAAACAAGTGGGTTTGAGTATCTTTGCATCATGGGTATTGTCCGGCATATTATTTTTATTGCAGGCATAACAGTATTGCTCATTGTATGCATAATATACCCTTTTCTTCCCGGTAAATATGATCCTTTGGCTGTGCCGTTATCTACTATGGCGCAGGTGTTTGGAGTAGTTGGATTACCTCTTTCTTTGGTTGGCCTGCTATGGCTACTAATGCCCCGGTACAAGGTTGCTTTTGTCATTACTTATTTGGTGCTGGCAACGTTTGTTGCGTTGATCATTGCCCTGTTTGCGGCATTAAGCGTGGGAAATGCTTTTGGGATTCTTACTGTCGTAGTGTGGGTGTATGTACTTCTCTGGCAAATACCGAAATTGAAAAAGCTAAAGTCGACACACAGCCACCTGTTTAATTGTACACCCTGGTATCTGGTCACCTTGCCTGTACTCTCCTTGTTTTTTCAATTGGTGCTGGCAAAGCCAATGATGCAGTATAGCAAAAATCGCGCGATCGCCCATGCGGAAGCATTTATTGGTGACATTGGGCAGTATCATGCTCACCATGGACGTTATCCGCTGTCATTGCAGGCGCAAAACAAGGATTATTACCCTGGTGTGGCCGGTGTTGAAAAATACCATTATGCCTTGCAAGGTGATGGATATAACCTTTCTTTTGAACAGCCGCGCTTTCTGTTGGATCGTTTTGGCACCCGGGAGTGGATCGTGTATAACCCGCTCGATGAGCATAGGTCATACAGCCATGTTGCCTGGCTGCTGCCTGGCTTTGACACGTCGGCTCCCAATCAGGGCTGGTATGCCTCTGGCACAACAGACCACCCACATTGGAAATACTTTTGGTTTGATTAAATAGGTGCTCAGGAGGCTGCCGTAGCGCCTTGTTGCTCTACCAATGCCTTGATCTGTACCAAGATCGGGTTCCAGCCTTCGCCATTGTTCCACGCCTCATTGTATCTTCTCTCGCCTTCTGCTACTTTGGAGTAGTCGCCTTGTGTTACTGTCAACACGGTATGACCGTTTTCTGGTTTCAGGTCATAGGTGACGGTGAGGTAGTTTTCTGACACGTCGTCGATATTGGAGTGGGGATCGATGGTGGTATAGGCCAGAAATTTGCCGGGGTTGATCTCCAGGATAGTTCCTTTAACAAAAATCATTTCTTTTCCTTCGTATTCACCTTTCCACTCCAGGCTGCTGCCGGGTTTCCAGTCGGACACTGTTTCACAGCCAAACATGTACTTTTTGGTCTGTGCCGGATTTACCAGGGCATCCCATACGGTGGCGGCCGGAGCGTTGATGGTAATGGTGTTCTTTACAAATAATGGCTGGCTCATAATGTGTTGTTTTTAATGACTTATGCAAACGTAGGCAGTTTGCCATCAGCCGGATTGCATTTTACGGATTATTTATTGCAGAAGCAGGTATCACCGCTTTTCATAGTACACGTGGGAAAGAATTTGGTGAAATAGAAATTACAGTTAATTTTAATTCATGCGGCCATCACCCTAATATGGTATTTAAGGATGGGTGCGGGATGATACATTTGTTGACTGCTTAATTTCAAAATTAACCAATGCGTCGAGCGGCCATCTTACTGACTGTTTTCTTCTTTCTTTCCTGCCTTGAAATAGTGTGTCCGCTTCAGGCTCAGGTATATACAGTGAGGGATTCTGCTGCCATCTATAAATTGCTGGATGATGCCGACCAGGCCGACCTTTCCGGTAATCTCGATGCGGCACTTGGATTGGCCCGGCAGGCGCTTGCTATAAGTACAGAAAAGCGCATGAAAAGAGGGGAGGGTTTCGCCCTGCTCAAGATTGCGGACCTGGCGCTTAAGAAAGAAGGCGCCGGTAAAGTGCTCGATCAATTGCATGCTCCTTTGCAAATTGGTATGCAATTAAAGGATAGTTTCATGATTGGCCTTGCCTGCCAGCAGCAGGGACAGGTTTACCTCAATCAAACAAAATACCAGGACGCGGATAATAGTTACAACAAGGCTTTGCACTATTATACAGAACAGAAGCATCCCGATTACCGGGCTATGATCCTGAATGAAAAAGGGTTTATCAATGACCGGACGGGTGCTTATGACAAAGCTGCGGGCTTTTATCTCGAAGCTTTGCGGTTGTTGGAATCGTTGAACAATATCAAAGAGGCAGCCAATACAACCGGTAACCTTGCCGTTACCAACTTCCGGATGGGTAATAAGGAGGAAGCTATTCGTCTTTTCAAAAAGTCGGCCTCCATGCGGGCGCAGATAGGGGACGCCAAAGGGCTGAGCGCAACTTATGGTAACCTGGTTGTGGCATACACGCCTATTTCGCTGGATTCGGCGCTCCATTATCAGCAACTGGTATTGCAGTATGCCAACAAAACAGGGGTTAAAAGTAATATGGCGCAGGCCAATGCCAATACCGCCATGCTGCTTACAAAGCAGAAAAAATAT
Organism: Paraflavitalea sp.; assembly: GCF_059502485.1. Classification (NCBI taxonomy): domain Bacteria; kingdom Pseudomonadati; phylum Bacteroidota; class Chitinophagia; order Chitinophagales; family Chitinophagaceae; genus Paraflavitalea; species Paraflavitalea sp. Next base: position 377,023 of record NZ_JCACET010000011.1, on the reverse strand, counting down.
ACGGAAGCTATTTCCTTCCAGCAAAAGGCTATAGAACTCTACAGGGATGTTGGGGATCGCCTTAAGCTCGGCAATCAATATATCGGTATGGCCAACCTGGCCAATTTGATCAATGATTCCGTAAATGCTGAAAGCTGGTATGCGCAAGGCGCGGCAACCGCCAAAGAGCTTGGCAATAAACCTTTGCTCCAGAATTATTACACGCAGTATGCCGATTTCCATTTTAAGCGCAACAACTTTGAAAAGGCTTATCAACATACCCAGGCTGCCTATAATTATAAGGATAGCATCGTCAATGAAAAAACGGCCACCAACATTGCGGAGCTGCAAACAAAATATGAAACAGAGAAAAAGGACAATGCAATAGCGCGTCTTGAAACAGAACAGAAGATACGGCAACTGGAACTGGAAAAGCAGCAGGTAGTTATTGCAGGCAATAAGCTGGAGGCGCAAAAGAAAGAGACGCAGATCCAATTGTTGCAGCAGCAGCAGCAGTTGCGCGATGTTGCACTGGCAAAGCAGAAAGATGAGTTGGAAAGGCAGGTGCTGCTCAATAAGAACAACGAGCAACAGTTGTTGCTTTCGGTACAGCAATTGCAGATATCTGAAAACGAAAAGAAGCTCCGCCTGCGTCAGCTTGATCGGGAGCGGTTGCTGCGCAATGGTGTTATTGCCGGCACTTTGTTGCTTGCTTTATTGGGGGCGTTGCTGTTCAATCGTTATCAACTGCGCAAAAAGATACAGGAACAGGATAATCTATTACAGGTGCGTAACAGGATATCCAAAGACCTGCATGATGAAATAGGCAGTACGCTTACCAGTATCAACATCCTCAGTAATGTATCGCTCGCTGCGGTGGACGCCAATCCCGGGCAGACCAAACAAATGCTGGGCGATATTTCGCAGCAGAGTAAAACCGTGCAGCAGAACATGAGCGATATCGTTTGGGCCATCCGCCCGGACAATGACAGGGTGGAAAATCTGGCTGCCCGCATGCGGGAGTATGTAGGTCAGACCCTGGAGCCGCAGCAGATACAAACGCGCCTGGAGGTGAATGATGCTGCGCTGAACCAATACCTGCCTATGGAGCATCGCAAAGAGCTGTTGTTGATCTACAAAGAAGCTGTCAATAATATTGTCAAGCATGCGGGAGCTACTGCAGTAGCTCTGAAACTGGATGTGCAGGATGGTAACGTGGTGATGAGTATAAAAGATAATGGAATATGGAAAGGTTCGCCTTCTTCCAGCGGTACCGGCACTTACAGCATGCAGCAGCGGGCTGCCGGCCTGGGTGGAAAGGTGACTATTACAGGCAATGGCCATGGTACTGAGGTAAACCTCGTTCTGCCCCTACCATAAATATGGGATGGAGGGTGACCGGCCGTTGGTTAATTTTACGATCTGATGATCCGGACTATTTTATATGAGGATAATGAAAGTCTGCGCAACAGTCTTTCCTCCCTGTTGCAATGGCAAAGTGACATTGAACTGGTGGCTGCTATGCCCAATGCGGAGACGGTGCTGGTGGATATAGCTCAATGCCGGCCCGACGTGGTATTGATGGATATCGATATGCCCGTGGTAAACGGCATCGAGGCATTGAAGAAGATCAGGCAGCAACATGCCGATCTGCCTGTGATCATGCTCACCGTGTTTGAGGACAACGACAATATTTTCAATGCTATTTGCGCCGGAGCAAGCGGCTATCTGCTGAAGAAAAGCTTCGATCAGATAATACCTGCGCTGAAAGACGTACTCGCCGGTGGCGCACCCATGACCGGCTCGATCGCCAAAAAAGTATTGACGCTCTTCCCACGGCCTGCACAAACACAAATCGAAGAAGAAAAGCTGCTTTCTTCCCGGGAGCAGGAATTGCTGCAACTGCTTATAAAAGGTTACAGCTACAAGATGATTGCTGAAGAACTGAGCATAGCACTTGAAACTGTTCGCTCGCACATCAAAAAGATCTACCGCAAACTCCAGGTCAACAGCGCTACGGAAGCGATCTACAAAATCACCAACACGACTACCGGGCGTTAATGCCCTGCCATGATTATGGCATTGATAACGGTGTGAGGTATCTCTACTTTCACATCGTTAAAAGCATTGTTTACCATAATCATTAAGTCATGAAACTCTTCCAACATGGATTACAACTTACACTTGCTTTCTTTTTATCGATGCCTGCATGGGCTCAACAGAGTAATACGCCTGTCATCAAAGCCATCACCAAAACACCGGCCGGGGTGCTGGCGCAACCCCGTGATGTGACACTGCATAAACTGCAAACTGCTTTTTTTGTTCCTCCTTTCAAGAGCGGTGGTGATAAGGATTTCGGGGGCAATGGTCCGCAAATGCGTATCACGGCACAGTTAATGATCAGCTCCGACAGGCAGCAGATACTGGCGATGGTGACCATGAGCGCCAAAGAATCGAAAGACAACTGGACCATGGCCGAAGGCAGCAAGGTTATGCCTATATTTTACTGCAATCCCGGTCAAACTATCCAGGCGCTGGGCGCAGGAACGGGTTATACCAAAATGGATATCAGTGTTACAGATAATAATGGCCATGCCGACCAGTTTTTCCTTGCCAATGGACAGCCGGCTGTTACTGCTGCACAAAACTCTGCCTGGGAGCTCACGAACCCTCTCCCGCATAGTTCGGGCGTAGAAGTGGTACGTGTGGTAGGAGATGTCGATGGTGAAGAAGCAGGCAGCAGAACCGGTGTAGAGATATTCTTTGCTCCTGTTGCTATAAAGCTGTTGGGCAATCCTATCAATGAAATACAGCTGAACATTGCCAGTACCAGCCCTACCTGTGGTGTCAATACCTGCGGCTCCAGTGCCAGCTCAACAGTGATGACCTTTTATGGTTTTGCCAATACCTGCGAGCAAATGAAGGCAAAACTGGATGCTTCCCCTAATCTCATCAATACCATCCGTTCGGTTTCGGGCTATAATATTGGTATCGACCCCAATTCTATGCGCGACCGGATGAACGAGATCAATAACCGTTTCACAGCTGTGGAGGCCAGGCCCAATCAAATGCTTACGCATGTTGTTCAGGCGTTGAACAACCGGAAGCCTGTGATCATCCTAACCGGATGGGGATCGCGCACCATCCGGAACATTTATGCCAACAGCAGCGATCCCGTAAGCCTGAATCCCAATAGTGTTCTTCATTATCTGGTTATCGACGGCTTTAACAGACAGACCAATGTGTATTCTGTGATCGACAACGGCAGGCGCATCTATCTCAAAGGGGATTACATCAAACAGATCGTTTACTGGCGCCCGGAGAATGCTGTTATTGAAGGAGCTCTCTACTCCAACCAGGTGAAACCCGGCATGATCATTTATTAAATCAATTTATTAGTTATGAAGAAACTCTTATTGCTCCTTATTGGAGTGATCACGGCTACGCAATGGCTGACAGCGCAATCGCCCGACTCACGCATTTGTAATTGTTTTACCGGGGCTGTATCGCCTGACCTGATGCTTGGTACAAAAGCCATTTATGGTACAGTAGGTATTACATTAAGCCGTGATCTTGAATTAAAGCCCCGTCAGTTGGAGGCGGTGAAGTTCACGCTGCCGGTCGTTGCATCCAAAAGCAATTGCCGCACCTGGTATACATTGTACATCGCCGATGATCAAAACAAGAAGGTGTATGAATTGACAAGCGGCTCCAATGAAATGACCTACAGTTTTCCCGACTGTAACCGCACTTATTATGTGCGGCTGTTGGTCTTCAGCAAGTCGGCGGCAGGCGGGGATGGGAATTGCAGCCGAGCCATATCTATTAAGGTGACGCCACAATGTATAACTGCTACCTGCAATTGCTCGGTGGAAAAAGGATCGAAGGGTGGTGTTATGAGTGCTGATTTTACACTGGCCGGTAAAGTGCAAGCTGCTCCACCTGCTGCCGGTCAGCGGAAATATGTTGTTCGCTTCGACATTGTCAACAAGTCGAACTGCATACTTAATATTCAATCATTGACGGTGCACGGGCAAACTATCGAGGTGCCTCCATTCAATACGGCTCCGCGAGCGCAGACCAGGGGCATCTCTCTCGGTTTTTCCACGCCGGCTACTCAATCGCCACCGGCTGACTCCAAAGTGAGTGTGTTGGTCCGATATAGCTTAGGCGCCAGGAAATGTGCAGAAACTATCGAGCTTCCTTATTCCCAATAACTGATCAAACAAACTGATATGAATAAGCAATTGTTATGGCTTGCCATTATGATAGTGTTGACAGTGCCGGCATTTTCTCAAAAGCCGGACAATAAGCAACCTTCCAAAGCGATCATCAGTACGTCGCCTGTCAACAATGCTCAATTGAAAGAGGCATTAACACAGCCGGCAGAGCCCGAGTATTATCGACTTGAGTTCACCGCTTTGATCGTGGAGGCGCGGCAAAAGTTCAGGCTTGCCACGCAAAGGGCCTTTGTAAACATACTTTTTACTGATGGCTTTTATATTACCATACCCATCGATAATAACTCCGGTGGTAAACTGTATGGGGTGGGCCGGTGCTCAAGAAGGCTGGCCGATACGTCTATTGCCCGCATCGAATTGATCTATACCAACCAGCCCAACAGGGGCGGCAATTACGAATGGGAGGTATTCGATGTGATCATACGGGGTATGGCTATGAGCATCACCAGCCCGGGTAAGACGTTCATGTGGGAAACGAAGAATTATTTCAGTAACCTGCAGATATTACTACCGGGTCAGGTGGCTGAAAGTCTTGCACGGCGTTCCATGCGTTTATCGGATTATACGCTTAAAAATAGCTATGTCTCATCGCTGTGTCCGCAATTTATCATTGGCAAGGATGATATCAGGGATAACTATAGTGCATTCAATATGCTTATTACGCTTAAGTCCAATCCCGGTGTTTTTCTCAAAAGTCCTGTAGCACCGAGGCCGGATTACAGACAGAAGCTGAAAGGGGCGAACACTTTTTTCTGGCTTACGAATGAAGAGTTCTCCAGAGGTTTTCCTTTCGGGCAGGAATGGCGCGATAACAGCAACAACCGTATTGCTTTAGGTGTTCGGCTGGCCGATCTGGACAAAGTCTCCATGGAATATTTATTTGGTGATCATGGTCCTCTTGAAAATGACGACTGGGACCTCGAAGGCCTTTGCCTGAATGTGATTCAACAAGGTAATACCGGTTACCGGTATTATACGAACTGGAAGCTCAAAAAACGGATGGCCAGAACAACCCGTTTAGACATTTTATAATACTTGTAAACAAAAAAACATGAAGCGTATTATATTCTCATTGATTTTACTATTAGCTGGCAGCTTTGCTATGGCGCAGGAGCCGCCTGTGAAGAAGTCGAAAGTGGTAAAGGCGACCGAAAAAATAAACCAGCAAACACAAAAAGCAAATGAAGTCTCCAATGAGGTTGTGAATCAATCGCAACAGGCGGCTAATAACGTGAAGCAGGTGCTGAACAATGCCAAAACTGTTATCAGCATCTTTGAGCCTATCCTGCGTTTCCGGCTCAAAAAGAACCGGGCGACTGCGGATACAGATATCCCTGTTCAGTCTAACTCCGTAACCACCGAAGACCCAGCTGTAGCTGCGCCGCCAACACCTCCTTATGATGATCCGGCGGTGTATGCTACCCAAACCGATATTGCGCAAGGTGTGCCATTGGTTGCCGAAGGACCTGCGTACAATACCGATGGCACGGCCAACCTGGGTAGCCAGAACAACAAGAAGTTTGGTTGCTACATAGATGTGGCGCAGGGATTTGTAATGGATGAAGTAGATGCAGCCGGCAATGCCAGGTCGATAGACCTCATCTTTACTGCTACCAATGCTTTCAACGAGCAGGTGCCGATGTATGCTTTTCTTACACCGTCATACGTAAAGAATGATGCAGCTGCGTATAATTTCTTCAAGGGAACCAAATACAAGGACCGCAATATTCCTCCTGCCGAATGGGAGGAAGTGAATGAATCGGAAGTGGCCATGACCAGCCTTACCGGGCAGCAGTTTGAAAAGATTCAAAATAATAACCAGCTGATGGCGGTAGTAAAACAAGTAAAAGGCTTTGGGCAAAAAGTGGAAAGCCGTGTTAAGCTGGATGGAAAGGTGATTGCCGTTAAAACAGAAATGGGCGACCGTACTGCTTATGGCCTTATCTACATTATGAACCATTATGGGACTACCGGCGATAATGGCTATTTGAAGATCAAGATCAAAGTAACAGGTTTTGATCAGAATGGTGACGGTATTCCGGATGGAGCTGTGTATCAGAATATTCCCTGAGTCGGCGTATCAATAAACAGGATTTTCAGAGCTGTGCTTACCCATTTTAACATGCCTCTTCGGGCTTAGTAGCCTGAAGGGGCTTTTGTTGTAAAATGCAGGGCCCCGATTGCATACTATCTAAATAAAAACGTTTTTTGCTCATGTTGGTTGAATATCTATGTACTATTTTAGAGTTCGTTCTTGCTTATTTTATTAGCTTTAATATGGATTAAATTACTTCTTATGGCCTTAAGAGCATACATGACGGTTTCATTCGAATATTATCGTAGCGTTATACTGAGAAGTTTTTTAGCACCTGAATTAATAGCCTTTTATGAATTACATAGAAAGTTAGGGACTGATTTTAATTCGAACGAATTTGGTATTGAGTTTCGGCAAAGACTTCATCAAGCATTAGATACAGTTTTAGCCCAAGAATCTTCTTTGGCAAGTTCAATATTAAGTGCTTCTAAAATCATGGACAATTTCGTTTTTAGTCCTGTAAATGTTCATGAAGCGCAAACGATGCAGGATATATTGATAGCGTTTGATCATCCAGATGCAAATGTTGATTCTTCTATACAACTGAGTAAAGTTCTTCCTTCTTTTGCTCAACTCGAATATGATTTCTTGAATGGGGTAAGTAGTAGCCTTTTGGCTGAAGCTATTATTAAAGAAGCCGATAGAATCAAAAGAATAATATATGACATTTATAAGAACAACGATCAAATACATCAATTGGGATCACGGCAATTCGAAGAATTAATAGCTGAATTGCTTTTTAAACAAGGGTTTGAGGTTCAGTTGACAAAACAAACCCGTGACGGAGGGTATGATATTCTTGCTATTTATCATATGCCTTCACAAGCCCCACAAAAATGGTTAGTTGAATGCAAGAAATTCACTGAAAATAAAGTGGGTATAGAAGTAATCCGTAGTTTTAAAGAGGTTATTCAGGCTGAAAATGCCAATAGAGGTGTTATTGCTACGACTTCGTACTTCACAAAGGATGCATATAAAAAACAGCAGGAAGTTCCTTATTTACTTGATTTTCGGGATAAGGATGCTGTCATGAAATGGATATTTGAATATATTAGTCATTCTAAATAATGAGACTCTGCATTGGACTGAACTCTTGAATAGTGTAAGTTTATTTGGGGAGTCATTTTTGTTTCAAAAGAGAATCAGATTATGTCATATTTCTTGCTGCGGCCGGTGTAATGCCAAACTTCTTGCGGAAGGCATTGTTGAAATGCTGGGGTGTAGCAAAGCCCAGCTCGAAGGATATTTCAGCTGCTGTTTTACGGGTATCGCGTAGATAACGTTGTGCGAGGTGCAAGCGCTGATCGGCGAGGTAACCAAACACAGTATTGTTGAACACTTCTTTAAAGCCACGTTTAAGTTTATATTCGTTAAGCCCGACCATGCGGGCTATCTGCGACAGGTTGGGTGGGTCCTGCACCCGGTCATTGATAATGTCTCTTACTGCGATCAGCTTTTCTTTGTCAGAGGGGCTTTTGATGAACTGCTCCTGGCGGGTGTGCTCATAAGCTTCTGCGCATAGTACCAACAGCTCAATACTTTTGGATAACAGAAACAGCTTCTTCATCTCCTCATTGTATCTGCAATGGATGATCTGCTGTAATACCTGCTGGATAGGGGAGTCGATAGCGCCCCATTGCTCCGAAAGCATCACATTCCTGCCGCTGAGGATGTCTTCCGCAAATCGTTTCAGGGAGTCGTTGGCATGTTGGGTGAATTGAATAAACAAGGCCGAGGGAAACTGTACGCCAAAGGTTTCCAATACCAGTGTTTTGTTGAACACTGTAATGTCGAATTCCTTTGAGTACATGATATTGTGGTGGCCGCCAATGAGGTCGTAGGTCTTGTCGAGTTGCTTGTAGGTGAAAGCATAGTTGCCCTTCATGCCAAAGTGCAGGCGTACTACATCGGCCTTGCCGCTGCCTGTAAAGGTGGTAAACTCTTTAAAGGTGGATACGCCATGCCCTAATATGATATCGTCCACTTTCCAGGTAACGCTGGTGCGGGTGCCGTATTCGTTGGTAACAGTGTTCCTTTCTTCCATGCCGGCTGTAAAAATACTGGCTTACCGCCGGTATTCCAACCTATTTGATCATGCCGCCCATGAAGGGGTCGGTTTTGCTGGGTACACCTGTTTCTATACGGCCGGCATACCTTTTACTGAAAGAGGAATGTCCTTTTACGGTAATGGTGAAATCGTACCAGCCATAGCTTTTGGTAGTGTCTATAATAGTGCCATTTTCCTGGCGTGACTGAACGATCACTGTTTTTTGCGGCTGCTTATAAGCGTTGTCGGTAATAATAACTGTTTGTGGAGTAGTTTCTCCGTTGGCAAGCGTAAGGATGAGCTTATTGGACAGGCGTGCAGATGAGTTGTCAACCGGCTCGTACCTGGTACGTGCGAACACCATGGGTTCTTTACTGCTGCCGATAAACTCACGGAAGAAACCATTAGGACCGTATACCTGCAGGTGATAGATGCTATTCTCAAAGTCCTGTATCTTCCAGTTATCAGTTACTGCTTTACCGGCTGCTGCCGTATAATCCCACACACGTACCTTTTCTCCTTTGTAAATGCCAGGAGCATACACCTGGAAGGGGGCTCCTGCGGTTGCTTCCTTAAAAGCATCGTCTTCGGCTTTCATCACAATACCGAACGACTCTCTATCCTTGCTCATCAACCCTTCTGCATATAATTCATAAGGTAGGGCATTGGCATTACGGATACCCTTTTCCTGTGCCGTCATAAAGGAGGCTGGCAGGGGTTGGGCATTAACCTGTGCTATTTCTTTTTTGGTGAGCTTGCGGTAATTGGAGGGCAGTTTTTTGAACTGCGCTTTGTGAATGCCTTCGATAAAGGTATTGCGTTCTACAGGAGTAGGTATGGCAATCTTTTCGCCGTTGTATGGCCTGAATGTGGAGGTCAGGTCGCCACACACTGCGCGGCGCCAGGTGCTGATGTTGGGCTCCGCTACGGGGCGGCCCAGTTTATGGGATAAGAACTTCTCGAGCATTTGCAGGGAAGAGGTGTGATCAAACACCTGTGAGTTGACCCAGCCACCGCGGCTCCAGGGGGAGGCAATGACCAGCGGTACGCGGTAGCCTAAGCCGATAGGGCTTTCCCGCATATCTTTTGCATTAGACGATTGCTGGCTGGCTGTGACATATTCTACACCTGTGTTTATTCCTTCAGACACAGTGCCTGTTTCTTTTTTGTAGGGATGGGGTGCTACAAAAGGAGGCACGTGGTCGAAGTAACCATCGTTCTCGTCATAGGTGAGCACGAGGATCGTCTTCTTCCATACTTCGGGGTTCTTCGTCAATATGTCCATCACCTCACTGAGGTACCAGGCGCCATACCAGGCAGCGCCCGGGTGGTCGGAGAAGTTCTCCGGCGCTACGATCCAGGATACCGTAGGAAGTTTGCCGGTGTTTACATCTTCACGGAATTGGTGCAGGATATCGCCTTTGGGCAGTTTAACGGTGCGCTCTATATCACCATCCTTGTATGTCAGTGTATCCAGTTTATGGTAATCAGGGTCTTTGCGATTGGTAGAAAATGCTTTGTCGTGCAGGTTCTTTTCGCGTTGAGATAGCTGGTCGTACTTTTCCCGGGTGTATATTTTCTGGTCTTCTTCTACGGTGGCCAGTTGTTTTTTCAGCCAATCAAGTCTTTTGCTCACCCTTTCTGCATCCGGCGATCCAACGGTCAGGGTCTTCATCTGTTGTTCCTGCCGGGCGATTTCGTCAGCCAACTGCTTAACTGCTTTGGGCAGGTTGGCAATGTATTCTGCAGAGAGTTTCACATTGTATTGGGAGAAGAACTCGAGCGGGTTATCCGTGAAGTTGGAGAGCCAGGCATCTTCTTCGCCTTCAAAGCCTACGCCTACGCTGATCTCGTTCTGGTATACCTTCCAGGCTACGCCCAGGTCTTCCAGGCGTTCGGGGAAAGTGGTCCAGTTGACCCAGTTGCCATAATCGGCATCGCCGTTCCATACGCGGGCCATTACATTTTCGTGGGCTTTCTCGCGGATGGTGCCCGACCAGAAATATAGGCGGTTGGGCGTAGTGCCGGTGAGGGAAGAACAGAAGTTCTGGTCACACACGGTGAAGGCATCGGCCAGGGCATAATAAAAGGGAATGTCTTCCCGGTTATGATAGCCCATGGTGAGCGGCATTTCTTTATAGGCTTTATTGCCGGATGCTTTGGCCTGCAGCCAGCGATCGTATTTACCGTTGTTGCGGGCGTCTACCTGGTTGCTCCAGGAGTGGGGCAGGGAGTTCATCCAGGTGGCTTTGGTGTTCCTGATATCGAGGTGAAAGGGTGCGTAGGTTTCACCGGCTGCATTGGTTTGCAACCATACTTTATTGTTATCCGGGAGGGTGATGGCGCGGGGATCATTGAAGCCACGTACACCCTGCAGGGTGCCGTAGGTATGGTCGAAAGAGCGATTCTCCTGCATCAGGAATACTACATGTTCTGCATCGAGCCAGGTGCTGCCGGCGGCAGGATTGATGGCCATGGCTTTTGCAATGGATGCGGGTAGAACCTGTGCCAGTCCGGCTCCGCCAGACAATATCGATGCTTTCTTTAAAAATGATCTCCTGGTCTCCATAATGTGGGGTAACTATAAGTTTCTAAAAGGGCTAAAAATATGGGATAGCCACTAAATACGTTTGTACAAGTTAAGATTTAAAAGGAAGGTAACACTGGGCAAACGTTAGCCCATGAGTTTTTTATAGTCTTTGGGGTTTAGGTATTCCAGTATGTCGCCGGGCTGGCATTCCAGCACTTTGCATATTTCTTCGAGGGTGGAAAAGCGAATGGCTTTGGCTTTTCCGCTTTTCAATATACTCAGGTTGGCGATGGTAATATCTACTTTTTCACTTAACTCGGTCAGTGACATTTTCCTTTTGGCCAACATGACATCCAGGTTCACAACTATAGGCATGGTATACCGGAGTTTAATGGGGAATTTAGATGGTCAGGTCTTGTTCATCCTGTAAAGAAAGTCCTTTCTTAAATGCTTTGGCAACAGCGAGGATGATAAGTCCTCCGATCAACACCTTTTGGTAATCCGCCAATGTTGTCCAGGGCGTCAGCTTTACATCAGCCGTGATGTACCGGTGAAAGATCCACTTTAGCAGATATTGTATAAAAACGATAATAAAAGGGGGCAATAGCCAGCACCAGGCTGATAGATACAGTTGACGTACGTTTTTCCGAGTAAAGATCTCTCCTTGTGAAATGCGGATCAGCACTTTGGCAGGGAGTCCAATGCAAATGTACAGAAACACCAGGCCGAGCAACAGGGTAAGTATCATTGCAGCCTGTGAGCATGTATTATACGTTTTTATACTGATGGGAATTAATACTGCGCCTTTATCTTCTGTTTCAGGAGCCTCTGTGTCATAAGCAAAACGAAAACGAAGCTTTTTATATTCGTAATGTCCTTCCCTTGCAGGTTCTCCATTCCTAAGTTTGTAAACTGAATCCCATACAGGATACTCTAAATAATATTCACCTTTTCGAACAAGAAACCTGCTATCATTATCCTTTAATGAATAGCCAGGCAATAGAAGGTAGCACCTTTCTGATTCCCTGGGGTTACTGAAATCTGCCAGTGTTGTGCAGTCATAGCATTCTGAAAATTTTCTAAAATCGATCAAGGAGGGTTGGCCGCTGCCTCTCATGCCGCGATCAATCATGTTCAACTGTGTTTTGAGGCTTTTCTCATCTTGTTCGATTTCCCTGTATTGATCGTAGGTGAGATGGCTTGTGTCTCTCCAGTTGAGCGTTTCTACAGAATCTTCAGTTTCACTTAATACTATCGATGATTGATAGTCTACCTCATTGACCATAGGGAAATGCGGAAAAAAATTGACTAAAAAAAGTATCATGGGGCCGACTATCAGTACAATATTGGCGAAGTCGAACTTTATTTTCCGGAGCATAAGAAAGGCTTTAGGATGCCCAAAATAATAAATATTTATTGATAAACGATAAATAATTGTTGTAAATCGTTTGTATGGGGATATTGGCTATCAGGAATGGAGAATATAATTCTGTTAATAAATGAAAAAACAGAACTTTATTCAGAATTATATTCTGAATAGTTGTAAGTTTACAGAAATATATTCTGTATGACTATTGAACTGGATGACATTGACCTTCGTATTCTCGAGCTGATGCAGGCCAATGCCCGTCTTTCCAATGCGGACCTGGCACGGGAACTGTCGATGGCGCCCTCGGCAGTACTGGAGCGCGTAAAAAAGCTGGAGCAGAAGAAAGTGATCCTACAATATAATACAGCTATAAATCCAGCTGCCTTGAATCAGAAGCTGCTGGCGTTCATTTTCATTAAAACAAAGGAAATTGGTTCAGACTCAGCTATAGCCGCTCAGTTGTCCAAGGTCCCTGAAGTACAGGAAGTGCACATCGTTGCCGGTGAAGATTGCTTCCTGGTGAAGGTACGTACGGAGGATTCCGCTTCTCTGATGGCCATGATGCGCAAATCCATCAAGCGGATCCCCAATGTATTATCAACGAAAACGACGATTGTACTTGAAACCGTGAAAGAGCAACAACAATTGGTCATTCCAAAAACTTAGCCTTTATGTCATTAGCCGAAAAACAAAAACAAGCTTCTCCCTTAATGATCATCATAGCGTTTGCTACGGTGTACATTGTATGGGGTTCCACTTATTTCTTCATTGCCAAAGCGGTGGCTCACATACCGCCTTTCATCCTTGGCGCCATTCGTTTTATTGCTGCAGGTATATTATTGCTGCTGTGGTGTGCCATCAGAAAAGAAAAACTATTCGACCCTGCTCAGATAAAAGTTGCCGCCATTACCGGGGTATTACTGTTATTTGTTGGAACAGGGGCGGTGATCTATGTTGAGACAGCTTTGCCCAGCTCACTGGTGGGGGTTCTGATCGCCTCGCAGGCCATCTGGCTGGTGCTTTGGGACAAGGACAACTGGAAAACCAACCTCACCAATCGTAATACGGTGTTGGGATTGCTGATAGGGCTTGCCGGGGTAGTGCTGCTGTTCCTTGAAAGTATCAATAGTATCTCTTTACAGGCAGGTACGTTTGGTTTTATCATCAGCTTTATCATCCTGTTTATTGGCATGCAAAGCTGGTCTGGTGGTTCCATCTATTCCAAGAAACACTCAAAGGGTTCTTCAACCGTCAACTCTGCCTGGCAAATGCTGGCAGCGGGGCTGGTATTTATCCCTGCAAGCTTCATTAATAAGGAATGGGCAGGTTTCCAATGGCAGGCGGTTCCTGCTGAGTCATGGTTGTCGGCCCTGTACCTCGTTATCATGGGTTCGCTGGCCGGTTATAGCGCCTATGTGTGGCTGTTGAGCGTGCGGCCTGTGGCACAGGTAGGTACGCACGTATATGTCAATCCGGTGGTTGCCGTATTGCTCGGTGTGTTGTTTGCCGGCGAAAGCATGAGCGGGCTGCAGGTGGTGGGCCTGGCTGTTATTTTAACGAGTGTACTGCTGATCAATTTATCTAAATATCGTAAGCAAAAAGATGTTTCTGAGACAGTTAGTTCAACGCCATCTACTGGTAAAGTGACTGTCGCCGGCGCTGGCAAGCCAGCCATTAGCGCCGATTGTTAGGGGTTATAGCCATGAAAGAAGATCACCCGGCCATGGCAGTTTTACCTGCCATCCGCCGGGTGATGTGTTTTCAAGTGGTTGTTTTAAGGTGTCCTCAGACAGAATCCTTGTATATCATTGTTATGAAGTCCTATGCCATGGGAATTATAGATCGTCCTGTCCCAGGCATCGATCCGCACGTTGTAACCGCATTTGGGTACGCCTGCTGTGTGGATCACGAAAGTGCCCGTTTTGCCTGTAGCTGGTAACGTGCCGCCGGAATAGCTGAGGCTATTGACGCCAGTGCCATCTACATCAACTACTGCTCCTTTATTTGGCGTTACAGAGATGGAGAAAGAGCCTGCATGATCGTCGAGCATGGAATAAGTGCCGCTGATGTCGGTGCCGGAATTGAAGTCGGCGCAATCGCCGCCGCCGGTAACGATATGTATCGATACATCCGGTGCTTTGTCGTCGATCAGCAAGGTCACAGAACCATTGGGATCGTCGTATATGGTAATGCCATCCCGGGCCTGTATGCGGATAACGTGTTTGCCCGGTACATAGGCGCCATAACGACCCAGTAAGCCGCCTACGATATTGATGGAAGCGGTTTCAAGGTAAGGAATCCATCCATCGCTATCGGGGTCGAGTGCATGGTCGGTAAATGTGCCGCCGCTGTTGGCAGTAGTGATGATCTGCTGATCCAGCAGTGGTCTTTCTGTTTCGCCGGGTCGTGTTATCAGGAAGCGGTATTCCATGCCAGGTACTGCATAGAAAATGTGACCTATCAATTCAATAATGCCATAGAACGGACTATTGAGGGCGCCGCCGAGTGAGCCGGCTGAACCAGTGGTGGCCAGTCCGGTGCCATCGTTGATGTCGACTACAACCATACCACCCGCTTTTTCCAATACTATGCTGGTCAGTCCGGAAGTAACACCTTTGGGCAACGGCTTCACTTCCACGTTGCATTCTTCCCAGTCGCCCCAGGGCGCCACGAATTCCGGATCGTTGGGTGCAGGTACGAGGTTGTAGGAGAGGATACCTTTTACTTTGGCCTTACCTACCTGGCACCATTGTTTGCGGTGGGCATCGAGCTTGATACCAAGCGATACATTGTACCAGAGGCCACCGGCAGGATTATCGGGTATATCGTGTACAGCAGTAGATTGGGTGCCCATGTATTCCCATCCGGTGCCAAAGTCCATATAGAAGGCTACATACTCTCTGCCGCCATTGCTACAGAGGTCGCCATTGTACCCTGATTTTCTTTTGATCTGTATGGAAGCGTGCAAGGTGTCCATATCACGGTTAAGGCTGACGCAATGCAATTCTTCATAATCGGTGTTGAACTTTGACTTTGCATATACGTCAAATATTTCCACGAGATTGAAGTTGGGCAGGAGGGTGGAGATAATGCTGTTGTTGTGGAGCGTAGCATTATTCAGGGACAGTTCATGGATGGCTTTGAGCGCGATGCGTGCTTCCTGTACTTCTGCGCCATATGCTTTTTTGAGGTCGGCGGCTGATGTGGTAAGCTCTGCCAGTGGTTTTACGAACTTGACTTTCTCCTTTAGGTCGGGCAGGAACTGCTTTTCAAATTCAGGCTTGTAAAACTCCGGCGCCAGTTTGAAATTGGGATACTTGTCGAGTGAGCTGAGAATATAGCACCAGATGCTGTTGCTGGGCTGTATCTGTATGAAGGCTTCGTGTACATCGCCCCATACGAAGGGGAAGTCGGGATCGCCGGCCGTGGGAACGATGTTCCAGGAAAGGATAGCGCGTACTTTGGGCAGTACGGCCTTGCTGCGGCAGCAGCTGACTTTGTCGGGGCTCAGGTTGATCTCTACGTGATAGCACAGGTCATCTGTAAATGAGTGATCATATACGCCCAATTCTGCCAGCCCTTCATCGGTCCAGGTACCGTTGTTGTCATAATCGACAAAGAAGCGTACGTATTCGCGGCTACCGCCGATGCACGGTGTGCCTCCGTAGCCGCCGGATTGCTTGACTTTGATCACGGCGCCCAGGCGGGCTGTTTCTGGTTTGTAGTCGATACATTCCAGTTCTTCATAATACTGTTTACTGCTGCCAAGGTCCAGAACGGGTTCAAACTTTTTGGCGATCACTTTATCGGTAAGTGTGCCAAAGTAATTGGGGTTTTGCAGGAGGAGCAGCGGTGTTTGTTTACGCAACTGTACCAGCTTTTCGTGGTCAATCGTTGACTTGTTTGCCATGTTGGTTATGTTTTTAGTGTGACAAAGACATACCTGGCCTTGTGTACCCGATTGCGGCAGGAGAATAGCGCACACAGGGATGCTAAATAACCGGAACCTTTAAGTGAGGGAAAGGGGCAGGAGAATCCGTTGGCAGGGAGGAAACGAAAAACCCGGTATTAAAGTAGTCGTTGATTGGCAGGAAAAGGAAACAGTGTGAAATGTTTTTTTTAGCCGTGGCTTTTTGCTACTTTCACTTCGTTAAATAACAAACCCCAACTGACTGGCCGATTCAGGCGCTTCTGATGAGAAAGATTCACCGCTTTGTTTCCCTTTATTCAATGAATTACGACAAAAAGCTGTAAAAGCTTACGACCCTGGAAAGAACAGTACTGTACTTGTCCTTATTTATGGTTGCTCATCCTTCCTTATGGAACGTATGCTTCTCTGAAAACGGAAGCCATCCTTGTATTGAAACCAACAGGTAACCTTTTAAAACCTGCCCTGGCGGTGTTATGTACGGGATGTGCCAGCAATAGCACATAGCAAACCTCCATTGTTCACTTTAAAAAAACGGGTTTTATGAGTAGTAATGCATTAACCGCCGCCACTGATGCGCAAGCGCTAAAGGGTGGACCTCCCGCTCCCAAGGGCTATACCAAATGGTTCGACGTCGTATTTAAGAATGTTATTTTCGATCCTTCCATCCTGCATCGCAAAGAAGCCATAGAGGGCTATTATATCGGTTATCTTACCGGTTATAATACGATCAAGCAGAAGAAATATGCCATTCTTTTTGAATGGACCGAAGTGCCCAGCAAGCTGCCTAATTGTAAGGATTTTACTTTACATGTGTTCGTCACTCCGCCTCCTGTGTTTATCCGGAAAGGGGGGAAAGCGTTAACGTCGAATGATGCACCTTCTTTTGCTGCCGCTGCTGTTCCTGTTATCACAATGGACGACCCCGATGATGACCGTGAAATCGATCCACCACCGCCACCGCCGCCACCACCACCTACCATGTAAACGATATTAGAACAGAGAAAGGCGATGAAAGTCCCGGCAATGCAGCTTGCTAAAAGCTGTTTGCCGGGACTGTGTGTTTTTATTAACTACCTTTAACTGCCATGTTAAAGCTCGTCGTCTTTGTTATTAGTAGCCTGCTCCTGACTGTTGGACTGAAGGGTCAATGTCCTGACAGGGATTCCCTGTGGCGGCAGATCAACAGGTTGAAAGATTATCCTTATCCTTATGACTCGACGAGGGGGGAATTGCTGGCGCTGGAAAAAAAGATCGCAGCCTGCCCGTATGCCCAGGATTCAGTACGCGTGTTATTGCTCCGGTCTATTGCCAATACCTGGTATTATCAAAAAAACTATCTCAACACTATCCGATATTTTCAGCAGGTGACCTCGCTGATCAGGCGGGTGCCCAATAATCCTGCTATAGATGAACGGGAGCTACTCCGTGCCTATTATTGGATTGCCGATTCGTATCAAAAGATCAATAATATACCTGAAAGAATAAAGGCGCTCGATAGCTGTATCGATGTGAGCCGGCGGCTCAATTATACCAATACTTCGACCCTGCCTGCACTCTACTACCGCGGAGAGTATTTTTTCAACATGGGTGACTATCACCATTGCATTGATTTTTTTAGTGCCTGCAAAACAAAAGCGATCGGGTTTCTTCCTTTTGCCGAAAGTCGCCGGGACAGTACATTGGCTATTAGCTGTGCGTTCAGCAGCTTTGTGTGGCATGTCAATGCCCTTATACGACTAAAGCGGTATGATGAAGCGGAGGTATTGCTGAACAGTGAGGTCAACGCATCGGGCACCAGCAGTTTCGTTGCCTATAGGGGTATTTTTTATGGCCTTCGTGCAGAAATGGAATTGCATAAAGGCAATTATGATCAATCCATTAAAACTTTCCGGCAAGCGCTCACCGTGGAGCAGCGGCCATTTGGGCGCAAACAACTGCTCAATACCATGGCCACTGAAGTGTATTTCAAGCATTACAAAAACTATAAGAAGGCGCTATCCCTGTTCAAAGAGGCGTTGGCACATAATAATACTGATAGTACTTATTTTACCGTAGACTCTGCCGAGTCGATGAATATCTGGGCCAATATGGCCGAAGTGTATGTGCAGCAGGGCATGTATGACACGGCTTTCAGGTGTTTTCGCAAGGCGTTAGACTTTATCAGGCCGGGCATTAGTATGGCTGAGATCGTAAACAGCCCTACGGAAGCTTTTGTAAAGTATAAAAAAATCCATTATCTCACCGGCCTGCTGACTGAGCAGGGTGATACCTGGCGGAAGCAGTATGCCCGGTCGGGCAACACAGGGGATCTGCGTACGGCTATCGATATTTTTAAAAGGGCCGATCAACTGGTGAATCGTATCAAGGGGGAACAATCGAACCTCAACTCCAAATTATTCTGGCGCAGTAACAGTCATGGCTTGTATGAACATGCGTTGGAGGCTTGTTACGATTCCCGCAACACAGAAGATGCTTTTTACTTTTTTGAAAAAAGCCGTGCCGTATTGCTGAACGACCAACTGGCAGAGCAGCGCTGGATGGGAGAGCAGGACATCCTGGAGCAAACGCAGGCTACGCAGCGGCTCAATACTCTTACCCGGGAGCTGGACAACCGGCAGCTGTCTGCTTCCGACCGTGCTACTAAGGAGGCCGAAAAAGCCAATACCCAGCAGCAACTCAGTACGCTGACAAACTCTATCAAGGCACGCAACCCATTTTACTATCAGAGCTTCCTCGATACGAATTTTGTGAACCTGCAACAGGTGAGGCAGTCGATCCTGAAAGATCACCAGGGGTTGGTAGAGATCTTTTCCGGTGACAGTGCGGTGTACGTAATGATCATTACTGCAAAAGACGCCCGCTTCCGGAAGATCGATAAGCAGCTGTATGACAGCCTCGCCAACCAGTTTATCAGTTATCTTACCGACTACAACAAGCAGAATACCAATTTCGACACTTTTACACAGGTATCGCATAGCCTGTACCAACTGATCTTTCAGCGTGATGGGATCCCTCCGGGTCGATTGATCATTTCACCCGACGGGCATTATTTTCCTTTTGAGGCGCTGGTGACGCGCATGAGCCCGGTCAATTATTTGCTTAAAGATTATGCTATCAGCTATACTTATTCGGCCCGCTACCTGCTGAATGACTTTGCGGCTGTTACCAATAAAAAAGCCAAGCCTTTTATGGGGTTTGCGCCGGTGCAATATGCAGGTACCCGGCTACCCGCATTGAAGGAAAGTGATCGCTCGCTGAATGCTTTGACGGACTATTTTGGCTCTGCAGATAATTTTACCGGGAGGGAAGCATCCCGTAACAACTTCCTCCGGCATTTTGCCGACTACCGGGTAATTCAGTTGTATACGCATGCCATGGATAATATGCAGGGGGAGCCAGTGATCTATTTTGCCGATTCTTTGCTCTACCTGTCGGACCTGGTGAGTGATAAAAAGCCTGCAACCAGCCTTGTGGTACTGTCGGCCTGCGAGACTGGCACCGGTAAATTTTACCAGGGAGAGGGGGTGTTCAGTTTCAACCGGGGGTTTGCTGCGCTTGGTATTCCGGCTGCTATAACCAACTTGTGGAAGGCTGAGGATAAAAAAACTTATGCGCTGACTACTTCTTTTTATAAATACCTGGCAGCAGGCGAGCCAGCCGACGTGGCGTTGCAACATGCCAAGCTGGAGTTTATGGCTACTTCTAAAGAAAATGCACTGCCTTATTGCTGGGCAGTGCCTGTGTTGACGGGGAAGGTAACTGTGCTGCCGGAGCAAACGACTACTGCCTGGTGGCTGTTATTACCGGCCCTTGCGTTGGCCCTGATCGTGTTGGTCGTTGTCTATCGCTGGTGGCGTGGCAAGAAGGCGGTGCGCTCCTTTTCGCAGCAGCCTGTGGTTGAATAATGGGTTATTAAGTAACGGGTGTGATCTTGCGCAACAACTCCTTAATGGCGATGATCTGCTTGCAGATGGCCTGTATCTCGTGGGGGTGCTCCAATATATTCAACCGGTTCAATTCTTCTTCCAGTTGTTTCATCCTGGCCAGGTGGTAAACCTGCTGGGCTTCCCGTGAATCGAACGGCACTGTATCGTCACTAAGATGCATGTTTTGCACTTTCATAGAAGATAGTCTTATTGCTACGTTGGTTAATGTGCCCCGGCTTTCTAACCGGGTTTACTGTTTTATTGCGCTTTTAAATGGGCTATAAAGCCCCACGCAGAAGCGGGGGCTTTATGTTATAGCACTGCAAATCCCTGCCGCGCAGTTATTTTAAATTGTCATTATCTGGTAAATTGTTCTCTACAGGAATATTGAGATACGCGGTTTTAGCATGGATAGATAGCTAAGTAGTCGCGGGGGTTAGTCCGATCTTATTTGATTAGACGCAGCATTTGTGGTGGGGGAAACAGGTTGCATAAATTATTTTTGGGCATATTTTTGGTATCTTACATGCAACTGCCGCATTCTATAATGAACGAGTCTAAAAATTTACCTGTTGCCGATCTCCGGATCATCGAAAGTCTTACCCGTGGCGGCATTAACAAACGAAAAGGGGAGGAAGAGCTGTTTACTACATATATGTATTTTATACATGAGGGGATGCGTAAACACTCGCTCACGGAGGACGAAGCCTTTGATGCTTACTCCGATACGATCCTCACAGCCATCGAAAAGATCTCCGACGGAACCTTTGAACGGGCCTCTTCTCTAAAAACCTGGTTGTACAAAATTTTTCATAACAAAAGCGTTGACCTGTTACGCAAAAGGACGACTAATAAGAATAAGGTGCATCAAACGGTCGATATCACGGACATGTTGGTACATGTCTCGGATGCTGCGAAGACCATCGTGCAAAAACTGGCAGATCAAGCAGATGAAGCACTGTTGAGGCAACGGTTGACGGAGGTGGGAGATACCTGCCACCAGTTGCTACAGCTCTCGGCAGAAGGACACACAGATAAGGAAATAGCCGCACTGATGGAGTACAAAACAGCCGATGTGGTAAAGACCAGCAGGCTACGTTGCCTGGAAAAACTGCGCCGATTATACAAACCGACATAAAGGTCACATGAAACATCTTGCGTACATAGACGACTACTTCAAAAGCACTGAGCCGGCTGTCGATAGCGGCGAATTCGAGCAAAAGCTGCTGGATGACACTTCCTTTGCGGAAGAAGTAGCTTTTTATCTCACTACTCAACGGCTATTACAGGAAAAAGCCCGGAACGAAAAGATAGAGCGGTTCAAAGAGCTGTACGAACAACAACCGGTGTCTTCATCCCCATTGCGGGTTGTAAGACCGATCAACCGTATCTGGCGCTATGTGGCCGCAGCAGCTGTTCTTGTGGGATTGATATTTACGATCAACCTGTTGCTGCCTGTGTCGAAGCAACAAATGGCTGACCGCTATATTCAGCAGGAATTATTGGATCTCGATGTTTCCATGAACAGCACGATAGATAGCGTTCAAGCGATGCGCGACCTGTACAACCAGGGCAAGCTCAGTGAATCGCTGGCCATGTCTGAAGCTATTATAAATAATAATGGTGGCAACCTGAAGGCGCTCGAGTATGCAGGTGTTATCAATTTGCGGTTGCAAAAATACGATGAGGCATTGCGTTGGTTCAAGCAATTATCTGAACAAAAAGCCTACTCCAATAAAGGTGTTTTTTATCAAGCTGTTACACTCATGAAACGTAACCAGCCAGGCGATCTGCCACTTGCCAAGACATTACTGGACGAAGTGGTGAAGAAAGACCTGGATGGAAAAGCGTTTGCTGAAAAATGGTTGGAAAAATGGTAGTAAGTAAAGGATCAGTTAACCTGAAGTCTGTAACCTGCCGTTTTTAAAAAAGCTGTTATCTCCTTCTCTATAATTTCAAACTCCAGCAGGAAACCATCGTGTCCATACAGTGAATTGATCACTGCCAGTCTTGCGCCCGGTATGTGTTGCGCTAAGTAGCGTTGTTCGGACACGGGGAACAAAATATCTGTCTCTATTCCTATTACCAGGGCCTTTGCTTTAATGGACCGTAGTGCGGTGGGGGCGTCGTTCCTTCCCCTGCCCACGTGGTGACTATCCATGCTGGCGCTCAGGCGGTGATAGCTGAAGGCATTAAAGCGTTTGGCCAGCTTTTCTCCCTGGTATTGCTGGTAGGAGCCTGCTTTGTATTGCCCTACGGGGTAGGGTGCATCATCGCTTTGAAACAGGTCGTAGGTTTGATAATGGCGGTAGGAGAGTAGTGCTACACTGCGTGCCACCTTCATTCCTTCTGTTCCTGCTTCCGGCGTGCTTTGCTGCCAGGTAGGATCTGCTTCTATACAAGCACGTTGTGATGCATTGAATGCTTTGCCCCAGGCCGAATGCCAGGCATTGGTTGCAATGGGAACAATGTATTCAAAAGCCTCTGGCTCTTCGATAGCCCATTCGAGTAATTGCTGTCCGCCCATCGATCCACCAATGCCAATATGGATCTTGTCGATGCCCAGGTGTTGTCGTAATGGCTGGTATGCGCGTACCATATCGCGTATGGTGAACGCCGGAAAATCATGGTAATACAGTTCTTCACTGTCAGGCTTTTTCTCTAACGGTCCAATACTGCCGTAACAGCTGCCTGGCATGTTGACGCAAACGATGAAATACTGTTTCGGGTCGAATAGTTTCGACGGGCCTACCAGCCCCGGCCACCAACTGGCTGCATCGCTGTTGGCGGTCAATGCATGGAATATCCATACGACGTTATTGCGTTGTGCATTCAGGGCACCGTAGGTATGATAAGCAAGTTGATAACCCGCGAGGGTGATACCGCTTTCAAGTGTAAATGGTTTGCGGTATTCAAATAATTGATGATCGCTCATGTTCAAATCACTGCGTTACTGAGAAAAAAGGCCACCCCACATGGAGAGATGTGGGATGGCATGAGTGGCACTTTCTAATTATGATACAAGTTCTTTGGCAAAGACCTTATCGATTGCCTGCTCGAAGTCGGCAATGATGTCGCCTATGTGTTCAATACCTGCGCTTACTCTCACCTGGTTGGGGCGAACGCCGGAAGCGAGTTGTTCTTCTGCGCTCAGTTGTTCGTGGGTGGTAGAAGCAGGATGTATTACCAGTGTTTTAGCATCGCCAACATTCGCCAGGTGGCTGGCCAGTTTCAAAGAATCAATAAACTGGCTGGCTTTTTCCTTACCGCCTTTGATGCCGAAGTTGAGTATACCGCCATATCCATTGGTGAGGTATTTGCGGGCAAGGTCATGATAGGGATTGTTGTTCAATCCCGGATACTCTACGAACTCAACCAATGGGTGGTTTTGCAACCAATTGGCCAGCGCCAGTGCGTTGTCTACATGGCGTTGTACGCGCAGTGACAATGTTTCCAGGCCCTGCAGCAACAGGAATGAGTTGAAAGGACTCAGGGATGGTCCGAAGTCGCGCAATCCTTCTACGCGTGCGCGGATAGCGAATGCGATATTGGGCAGGCCGAGTGGGTTTCCTTCACCAAATATGTCCCAGAACTTCAGGCCATGGTAGCCTTCAGAGGGTTCTGTGAATTGTGGGAATTTACCGTTGCCCCAGTTGTAATTGCCGCCGTCAACTATCACGCCGCCAATGGAGGTGCCGTGGCCGCCAATCCATTTGGTGGCAGACTCTACTACGATGTTGGCGCCATGTTCCAATGGCCTGAACAGGTAACCGCCAGCGCCGAAGGTGTTGTCTACTATCAGTGGCAGATCGTATTCTTTGGCGAGCTGGGCAAACTTCTCAAAATCAGGGATGTTGAGGCGTGGGTTGCCAATGGTTTCGAGGTAAATAGCTTTTGTGTTCTTATCGACTTGACGTGCGAAGTCGTTTACGTCATCTCCGTCTACAAAGCGTACTTCAACGCCGAGGCGTTTGAAGGCTACTTTGAATTGGTTGTAGGTGCCTCCATATAAATAGGAAGTAGATATGAAGTTATCGCCCGCCTGCAATATGTTATTGAGGGCGAGGAACTGAGCTGCCTGACCTGAAGAGGTGGCCAGGGCTGCTACACCACCTTCCAGCGCTGCGATTCTCTTTTCAAACACATCCGTGGTGGGGTTCATGATGCGGGAATAGATATTGCCAAACTGCCTTAATCCGAAGAGGTCGGCTGCATGGGCAGCATTGTCGAACCCGTAGGAGGTGGTTTGGTATATGGGCACAGCCCTTGCTTTGGTGGTTGGATCAATTTGTTGACCGGCATGCAATTGCAATGTGTCGAAGTGCCACTGCTGACTCATAATGATAGTATTTAATAATGATGGAATAAACGATAAGAAAAGCGATACTGGAATTGGATGGGCGTGCTTATTGACAAGCGCAACCCATCATGGATTGACTGTTACAACAATACGAGCGGTGATATGTCTTTATCGATGGCAGGAGAATACTTATATCCTACAAGTTATGTAGGATATTAAACCTGTCCAAATAATTTTTCCCGGTTAGGTTTGACAAATGTAGGCCGGGTTATACGTGGAGAAATGTTGTATTGAGTTGGAAGGAGGTCTTCTTGAGTGAAAGGACGGGATTATTGATTGGGGGTTATTCCTGTTGAAACTTTAAACCTGGCTCCAGGGTATTTGCCTTATCTCGGCGTCATTACTCTTGCAAACGCATCAGCGATGCGAAGTCTTGCTACCCAAATTATTGACTTATTGGGGTTTGTTTCTACAGCTTTCAATATTCCTCCGCACCGTACATTTTTTCCGATAAATTCTGAGGGATTGACCGGCGCAGCATAGTCGAAATACTCAAAGCAAAGAATGCTTGTCTTGGCATTATTGGCTGCGATTGTAAAGCCTTGTAATTTACCACTCTCATCTTTAGTAAACTGTAGTGAGTTGAAAGCGCGGGATGAAGTGTCGACGCAGGGGTGTGCAGACATGACGATATACTGTCCAATGTATTTATTCGCGTTTTTGATAAAGTCGTCATGCGTCATTTGATTCAGTACGACCATGCCTGCTGCTGAAAAGATGTTCATATAGGTAACGATGCCTCGTAAGTCGGAGCTGTCGTTTTGGGTTGAACTTAAAATCTTGCTTGATTTGTCAAAAGCTTCTTTGAAGTCTTCTTTTTGGAGGGATGGGATAACGGTCCTGAAGTCTTCATAGGTCACAGATTGGGAATAAGCGTTTGAAATCAAGAAAACGGTAAGCAGAAGTGCCAGTGTAAGTTTCATTTCAATAGCGTGCTGTTTAAAATTGCACTCAATTCCGAATATACACATAATTGATTTGCGTGTATCAAAATCATATGTTATAAATGTATCGGAGGAAGCCCTTGCCTGCGCAACTCACGTTTGTAGTGTTTGATGTATTTATTGTTCTTTTTGGCGCCTACGCTGGAGCCGGCACCACTCATCACCATCTTAATCATGTAGTTGAAGATGGACCGGTCGCGGAGGCGCTCGAAGTAGATGATGCCTGTTTTATGCTCATTACGGGTTTTGATCACAAAGGTGTTGGCTATGAAGGTGATCATCTTCGTTATAAAGCTTCTTTTTTGTGCATCGCCTGCCTGCAGGAATTGTACGTTTAGCTTACGGTAGAGCATCTTCATTTCGCCGTAGGATAAATACTCCCGGCCGATTGCTCTTAGTGTAAGTGTGTCCAGGTGGCCGGATCTGATCCTGACAGAAGCCAGTGGCTCTACTACTTTATTCAATACCATCAGGTTGGTGGGGCCAATTTTGGTCGTCATATGAAAGGCTGCCAGTGAATCTGTGTAGGATTCGTGGAGGCGTAAATTAACATGGATGGAATCCAGCAGCCAGGCGTCTGCATGCAGGCGTAGGCTATCTGTAGGGTGGAGGTCGTGGCTTTTGATACTGACCAGTGATGCGTTCAGTTTCGAGATGCCGATGACACCTGCGCGACCTGTCTTCTCACTCAATTCTTCATACCGCACGAGCCCGTTGTGTACCAATATGCTGTCTACTTTCAGTTTCAGCTGCAGGTTCTTAAGCATGTCAACGGGTAACGGCCTTATTACGTGGGGTTCACGGGGTGGTCGCTTATCGCGGTATACGCTGATCAAGGGGTTCTCGATGTGCATGGTAGCTACATGGGCCAATGTGTCCCTGAAATAACCATGCAGATCGGGGTTGTGCATGCTGATCTTACCGGTATGTAGTTGTATGTAGTCTGTCTGGTAGGGGTGTGCGGCTACGTAGGCGTCTCTTTCCTGCACTGGTGTATAGGCAAATGAATCGACTGTTAATGTTCTTTGCTGGTGCTGGTAGCTTAACTGTTTCCAGTGAAAATAGTTTTTAGTGGTAGTCAGTTCTCCCGAGAAGTCCTGCAGGTAAAAGTGAGGACTGTTGTTGAGCCATTCCCGGTGATGTTGATCAGCTTGGAGGGCCAGGTGCTCCAGAGAGAGTGCCTGTAGTTTTAGCTGGCCACTGTCTTTGCCTATGCCATCTACCTGCATATTCCGGAGTGCAAATTTCTCTATGACCGTTTTCCAGGGTACGTCGTGGTGTTTGATCGTGGCAACGGCTGTATTGTCCAGTACCAATTGTATGCTTTGTGGTTTCAGCACAATCGACTTGTCTGCATGCCGGGCAAACGATACGTCTGTGCCTGCTATGCTGATCTTACCAATGTTGAGGGGCTCTTTTCCATCGTGCCTGATGTTGGTGAAGGACCATTGATTACGGGCGGGTTGTTCCCCCCGGTTCCAGTTGAGTTGTAGTGTATGTTCATCCTGCCGCTGCTGCAGGTGTAGCAATGGTTGTTCTACCAATAGTTTCTTAATATATATAGCTGGTAAGGGCTTGCTGCTATTCTTGTACTGTTCCTTCTCTTCTGTCTTTGATAGTTTAACGATCAGGGCAGGATCCTTCAGTGTGATCTCTTCTGCCCGCAAGTCTCCTGCCATCATCGCTTCGAGGTCGGGTACCAGGTTCACCTGTGGTATGGCGGCGGTGATGCTGTCGTGGGTAGTATAACGGGTGAAGCGGATGTCATCGATGTGCGAGCGTGCCATGGGTGCCAGGTTGTATGCGCCTGTATTCAATGACATATCCTTGCCGATGTACTGCAGGTAAGTGCCGTGGATGGCTACGCCTTCCAGTTTGGGCTTTTGTTGCTGTCCTTCCTCTCCAGCCCCCAGTTCTTTTGTCACTGCATCCACGCGCAGGGTTGTGACAAAGGTGGTGATGGTATGATTAGGGCCTGTTATAGAGAGGTGGGTATTGTTGCCCTGTATATGCTGCATGCTTAAGGTGATGGGGGAACGATTGGCCGGAGCAGGGGCTTTATGTCCTGTTTGCAAAGATACTACTGCTTCTTTCCAGGTGGCCGATCCTACATTGATATGATCATTGCTGTCGTTGAAGTCCAGTCCACTCATGCGTAAGCCTTTTACTTTTACGCTCATTTTACCTTCCCGGTCATGGACGGTGGCTTCGGCTGCTTCGAGCAGGCTGCCATCTCCTTTGAAGCTACCTCTGTATATGGTGGCCAACAGTTTTTTTGTTTTTATGCTGCCATTTTCAAAATGTAAAGAGTCTACCGCATCGCCCATCATAGAGGAGGAGCGGGCTGCCAGCAGACGGTTACTTCTGACAGTGAGGTTTACCTGTTGGAGCAGTAGTCTTGTATCAGGGTTGGGTTCAAAGGATACATTGCCGTTGATGACGCGTATTCTTTCCAGGGACATGGAGTTGTCCAGCGAATTGAGCATGGAATATATAGATGTCTTCTTGCCTTTTTGGGTAATGGTGGATTTGATGTAATGTATTTTGGGGCCGTATAGTACTGCCTGTTTTGCTTTGATGTGGCGGTTGAAAATTAGTTCCTCCCATGACAGGCTGTCCAGTTCGAACAACGGTAATTGATGATGGCGTACGACTGCAGCGTGGTTAAGGCTGTTGATCGAAAAGTTATTGAGTAATATGCTCGAGTTCTCGATGCGGATGCTATCGAACTTAAAGCGATAAGTGCTGTCTTTGTTCAGGCTGGAATATCCCCGCACGGCCATGTCGAAGCGGCCAACCGTGACTGGCTGTTCTGCTGTGCGATCAATTACGAGGTCGCGCATTTCAAAGTCATCGCCTTTCGTACTGAATTCAGCAGATTGTCCGCTTTGTGTAGTGACCACGGAGGTGCTGATATTCTTCACACCCATGTATTTAAGCTGTGTGTTGATGCCCAGGTGGCGCAGCAGGGTATCCATCTGAACGGGGGGCTTATCTTTCTGATGTACACTATCTACCGTTACTTTCAGGTTGAGCAATGGGTTTACAGCATACATGGAATCTGCCTTGATGATATTGCCTGCATAGAGTGACGGGAAATCCATATTGGCAAAACGCAGCTTGTCAAAGAACAGGTTTACCGATACTTTCTTTTGCTGCAAGCCAGTGGAAATGATATGGCAACTGTCCAGTGCGATCGTCCGGTCTTTTACATCGATCCTGAAATTGCTGAAGGCCATGCGGTAGCGGCCATCGGGAAATGTGATCTCCTGGTGATGGGTATTGAAAACGATGTCGTCGCTGAAATAGAAGCCTTGGCCGTCCTTTTTATCTTTATCTACTTTCAGGTTATTGATGCGGAAGTAAATGTTGGAAATGGTGACCGGCTGCCAGTCTTCCCGTGCGCTATTGGCCAGGGAGAAGCGGCCATTGTCGATCTGGAAGTGACCAACGGAAAACAACGACAATGCTTTATGAATAGAATTATACAGGTTGCCGATCTCATGGGAGAGGGAGCCGTGTTTTTTCTGGAGCGTATCCGACTTCATAACCCTGATGTCGGGGTTGTTGATCAGGATACTGTCGATGGCCAGTTCCCGGTGCAATATCAGTGGCGTCAGGGCATGCAGTTGCAGGCTGAGGCGCTTAACTGATACGTGATAGGCGGTTTTTGTCGTTAATGAGTCTGTGTTGTATAAAATGGCTTCTTTCAGGTCGAGCCGGCGGTCGCTGAAATTGTAGGAGACGTTTTTGAGGGACAGTTCTACTTTGCCTTTTGATTTGAGGTGTACGATCTCCCGGATGATGCTTTCGGCATGGTGTACAAACCACACGTAGGCCAGTACCAGCAGCACCAGCAGGATGCCGATGGTGATACCGGTAATCTTCAACAGCTTCCTTATCAAAGGTTTAACGGCCATATTGTAATATACGTCAATTTGTTTGAACAAGCTACCTGCCGGCGGCTTCGGGCGGAGCGTCTTTTATGTGGTGTATACTATCCGAAGCTTATGGCTATAAACTCTTTAATCATGCGTCTTTTTTTATATCTTTCGTGGGGTAACAAATCCAATGTCTTGTTGATATACCTCTGAACACCATAAAACGGCTGAACATGAAACCGGGCCTGATAACAGGATTGCTATTGCTAAGTCAACTGGCCATGGCGCAGGTAAATGATACCTTGCCTGCCGTGGTAGAACCTCTGATCGAGGACAACCGCGTGAAATTTACTTCCCAACTGCGCCCGCTGCGCGGCGTTGCCGGGGCACCTGTTCCATTTTATACTTACTTCTGGGAATTTGGTGACGGTTCTTATAGTTTTGAAAAGGAACCGCATCATGTATACAAGGATACCGGCGATTATCCTGTGCGCCTGTATGCTACGAATAATTATGATGATGGTAAAAAGCCGCCTACGCGTCTTAAGAAGATAAAGGTGGAAAAGAAGACCATGCTGGCAGCCAATACAGCGCCTGCTTTTTTCAAAGGCACCGGATCGCTGGAAATGATCACCAACCAGATGCCGCGGCCGGGAGAAGACATGGTATTGCTGCTGGGCTACCGGAATAAGCCGGGCAGCCCGCTGCCGGCAGTAAGTGGCTCGGTGATGTTGCTGTATAATGAAAAGCAGTTTGCCCAGAACAGTTTCGATATGGCAGAGGCCCGGCGTTATCACCAGGAAAAAAGTATTGGCCTCGATTCGCTATTGGCTTATGCGCCCGCTGAAGAATGGGGCATGGAAGCGGTAGCTGCTTCTTATAGAGAAAACAGGAACGGTAAGAAGAGCTTGTTCACTGCCAGCGCGGGCAGTGCAGCGCCTTTTGCGGATAAACCGCAGCTGAAGCAGTTCCTCAAACAACAGATGGAAGGTTATCGCAAGCATCATATCTGGCGGATAGATGGGGTGAAGCAGGAGCAGTTCATGTTCCTTTCGCTGAATACGCTGCCTGAAATGATCAAGGATACCAATGCTGTGGTAACTGTAACCGGTCTGTTCATTCCTGATGATCCTTCTCTCGATGTGGAGCAATACAGTCTCGAATTGCAGATCGTAGCGTCTCATGATCCCAACCGTATCATGCTCAGGAACCGTCGCCTCAATTACCGCTTTGCCGGTAAAGGCAAGGAGAATATATACAAGATACAATTCCAGAATACCGGTAAGGGGCCTGCCAAAAGGGTGGCTGTGACTGTTACTATTCCCGGCATGCTGAATACGGCCACGGTGGAACTCGTGGACATGAAGCCGGCCTGTGCCTGGTGTGATTCGGCTTATGCCAATCAAAGCTGTATCGATACCATACTTACGAAGGATAGTATTCAATTCATCTTTAAGAATATTTACCTGCCTGGTACGCAGCAGGATGGTATCAGTGATCCAGACTCTACGATGGGCTATGTGCGATATAAGCTGCGGTTCAACAAAAAGATGAAGAAGTTGCCTTTTACCAGCCGGGCCTCTATTGTATTTGATAAAAATGAACCGGTGTATACGAACCGATCGACGGGCCGTTTCAAGAGAGGGTTGTCGCCCGGTATTATTATCGGTTACAATGCTATTCCCGGTAAAGTGCCTGCGGATATAGCGCAGCAGAATTATGTATTGGGGTTCAGCTTGTCGGAATATGCTGCTTATCGTAACTACTTTCAATGGGAGCTTTACCTGCAAAAGTCGCGCACGATCGAATCGTATGATGGCCGCAGGCAGGGTGGCGATACCATGATCAATGGGGTAGGCTATAAGGTGGAATACCGCGATTATTACCGCAAGCAAAAGGTGTTATCAGCAGAGGCTGTCCCTGTGTTCTTCCGGCGTAACCTGAATAACTGGCTGGTAGCTGGTGCGGGTGCATTGGTGGCAGTAGATGTAGAAAGAAGTATTAAGCCGTCGGTAGAGACCTGGGTGCAACGGGCCAATGGCCAAGGGCTGGCCTTGCTGAAGGGTGATGAGCATAAACAGCTTGAATCGTTTACCAACTGGCGTGGTGCTGTCTTTGCGGACGTGCAACTGGGCATGGTACGGACCGGTCCTGCTGTTGGCTGTCGTTTTCTGCAATACATCAATCCATCGCATCAACGTATTTTCCTGTATGCAAGCTGGAAATTATAATTATTTTTAGCGAAATACAACCCTGATGACGCACTGCCTGTATAGGGTAGTTTTACAGTTTGCCTTTTATTGTACTTTCTTTCTTCTTCGATCTTATGCATCGCCTGATAGTACCGGGGTGCCTGCTACTTTGCAGCGCCAGTTGCAGGAGCTGCGGCAGAAAGACAATCTGGAGCAATGGTTGTATGCACGCATCGATTATGTAGATGCTGCTCCTTTTGAGCGTATCGATTTCCTTATGGCCACTCAACAGGACGCTTGGCGATCATACGTCTCGTATGATGAACGCCTGGCCTGGTTCAATGTGCTGATCCTGCAAGGGTATTACCAGCTGCAAACGGGCAATATCCTTTCTTCTATCAATGCTTATGAAACAGCACTTGGGTTTTATGAAGCTTATCCCTTGCCCGACGCGGATAATATCAACTATGTATTGAAACCGCTGGGGAATAATTATACCCGGCTGGCGGATTATAACACTGCCTTGCTCATTCATAGTAAAATATTGGCGCTGGCACAACAGCAAAACAATAACCGGGAAATAGCCGCTGCTTATAGCAATATGGCTATCTGCGCCCGTTGGAAAGGAGACTTATCAACGGCCATGCAATATTGTAGGGAAGGTATTGCCAAGGCCGATCATCGTACTTCTTTGTATGGATTGTTGCTGAGTACTTCGGCGGATGTGTTAACGGAACAGGGAAGGTACGATACGGCAAGTGGTGTAATAGCGGAAGCGTTGCATCATTTAAAGCAATACAAACACGATACGGATGCTGTGTATTGGTATGGGAGTGCCTTGCAAATGGCTGCGCGCATCGCGACATTACAGGAAAAGGATGGGGTTGCCTTGCAGTATGCCCGTGCCGCATTGCAGTTGTTCAATCGTTATTATCCTTCTGCACGCCAACGCGAAAAAGCGAAAGTGAATGTGTTGCTGGGTGATGTATGCAAGAAGACTGGTAAGCCGCAGGAGGCTTTACAGTATTATCAACAGGCTTTGCGTTGGTTATTACCTTCCTGGCAACCGGCCGACTTACTGGATGTGCCGGATGAAGCATTGCTATATAGCGAGAGTACACTGGCTGATGCGCTGGCTGGCAAGGCGGCTATATTGCCGCTGCTGGATAAACGGGAAGCTGCCATGGAGCATTATATTGCTGTATTTGCTGCCGGGCGCAAATTGCGGTCGGCATTTTATTATACAGAATCCAAGCTGAAGGAATTACAAATGACCAGGTTGCGTGCGGATGGGGCCATGCAACTGGCATATGGATTGTGGACTTCCACACAACAGAAAAAGTACCAGGAGCAGTTATTGCTCATTGCTGAACTTTCCAAGGCACAGGTGCTGGCAGAGGAAAGGGCGGCCCGGATTGACCAGGCACAGCATAAACAGTCTACAGACAGCATTACCCGCAAGATGAGGCAGCTGCAGGATGCCATCATTTATTATCAGCATGAACTGGCTGTGGCTCCCAACAACAAGAATATCCCGGCATTGCTTCAGGTGGCCGAGTATGAATTGTCGCTGCTGAATAAAAAGAACCCGATGCAAGACCTTTCGACTGTCAATATGATCGGCATGGCGCAGCTGCATCAGTATTTTCAGCGTATCCCTGTCGGGGTAACGGTGTTGGAGTTCTTCGCAGGGTTTAATAATGCTTATGTCATAGAAGCAGACAATAAGGGTGTCAATAATGTAAGGAGCATTGAAAACAGCGGTCAAGTGCAGCACGCCGTGCAGCAATTCATGGGACGTTGGTTCCTGAAGGGAGCAGGGCCTATGATGAACGCGCCAAAGCAGTATTTTGGGGAGAGCTATGCTATCTACAAGTCGCTATTTGCCGGTTATAAGTGGACGGTAGGGCAGCGCTACCTGTTGATCCCGGATGGTCAGTTCAACTACCTGCCTTTCGATGCGCTGGTGACCAATGATCAATACAGTAATAATTACGCTTCATGGCCTTTTCTGTTTAAGCAAGTGGCTTTATCGCAAGCTTATTCTTTGCAAACCTGGTATCAGCAGCAGTCTGCTACTTACGCAGGTAATGGCTTTACGGGATTTTTTGTATCTAAAGGAAAAGGCCAGCGGCAACCGGAGCTATCGGTTATGCAGGAGTATGGGTCATTGCAAGGAATGATCAAGGGTGATTACTATCTCGATTCGATGGCTACCTGGCAGGAGTTTACCTCCCGTGCAAATGGTACAGGTGTCATGCATATCAGTACGCATGGCGTGTCGGGTGTTGAGGAGGCTGTTCCTTATTTGCAATTGTATGATCAGCCTTTTTATTTGTTCGACCTGCGTTACCGACATTTTGCTCCGGCGCTGGTGGTGCTGGGAGCTTGTAAAACTGCCGATGGTGAATGGCTGGCCGGGGAAGGCGTTAATAGTTTAAGCCGTGGCTTTACTGCTGCGGGTGCCGGTGGTGTGGTTTCCGGGCTATGGAATGTAAATGATGACGCGGCGATTGGTATTACGCAGCGATTTTATGAGGAATTGCAGCGGGGAAAAGATCCTGCACTGGCGTTGCATGATGCGAGGCTGCAGTGGTTGCAGGAGCATACAGAGAATGCTACGATGCATCTGCCTTATTATTGGGCGGGGTTTGTGTATAGCGGTCATTTGCAGCCGATATCGTTGGCGAAGCAACAACAAAATACTATTTTGTATGTTATAGCAGGAGGTGTATTTGTTGTTGGGTTGATCTTTTATTTGAGAAGGAAAGTCTGAACCTGGATTTATAAGATTTTTAGGATTTAAGTTGGAAATATAAATTGTTCTTATTGCTTTTTTTGTCTTGTATATTATATGTGCTTCAATAAGTTATACTCCGATCTACCAATAAGCCGTACAGTGGCTATAAGCGTATTCCAGCGTCCCTGCTGCATTTGAGCCCTCCCGCCTTACTATTCTCTTACTATTGCCTTACAATTGTCTTACTATCGGCTTACTATTGTCATGCTTCTGCTATATGGGAACTATGGAGGAGGCTGGGTGTAGCTATTAGTCTGGCCGCTTTGAGCGGCCTGACCACAGCTCTGACGGTTATTTTAGGACGAAACTTGTCAAATAAGATACACCATTTCGGATAATCTGGCCTCATGTGAGTCATTTTGGATCATCGCGATTTGGAAATTGGTTATGCATGATCGTAAGTTTGAGTAAAATCCAATTTTATGGGAAAACAACTTCGAAACAAACCGGGTCCTACTTCTGAACAGGTGCTTAAGCACAAGAATCTTGATCTTACGCGGCGTAATGCCAGTGAGTTTGGCAGGGCTATCAGGGATGCTATGTTGCTGCGACGTGCATTGGGCAGTATGGTGCGTGCTGTGAAAGACCCCAAACTGAACAGCCACATGAACAAGTGGCTACATAAGGCAGCTAAGTCGGATGCAGTGAATGAATATGGTTCGCGTCACGCGGATGCAGGCAACCTTCAACTACTGGAAGGATTCAACTATAATCGTTTGCTAAGCCTGGATAGAGCATTGCCAGTAAGACCGGAGCATGCGATGGATGTAGCGACAGGCGTTATGCGGTTAAATGTGCCAGCTTGTATTGTACGACGTAAGAAGGACTTGTTTCCTGAAGACGCTACGCATTTCAGGATCGTTTCCTGTGGGGGAGCTGTTGATTTTGGCAAGCAGCGTTATTCTTCCAACATTACTAAAAGTGAATTGCTGACAATGAGTAAGAAAATGCCTGGGTTTCAACTGGAACATAGTCTTGAGGTACAACCTGGACAAGTGATGCTTCATACGATTGGCATCGTGTTTTATAAAGTAGAGGACGGAGAGGCTATCATGTTGCGTGGCGGTGCGTTGAAGATTGTTCAGGTGGCGAGGAAGGAGAAAGTTGTGGAGACTCCAGGCACAAGTACCCAGCGCGGCCGAGCCGGGCGGCATACTTGCGCCAGTGACGGAAAAGGAGAGCCTCTGGGAGGAATTTATTCAAGAATGTGAAGTTGATCTTAGGGATAAAGATTTCTCAAAGTATTTCTACTTCGAATGCCCGTTTTGGGCGTCCTGATCATTGGTGGTACGATCGTGTCGGTCATGATATCGGTGCGTCCTTTTGATGAAGATGCCTTGCAAAGGTTTCTCGATGAGCGGGAGCACGTTGAAGGAGCCTCCTTCCGTGGATATATTTAAAATAGCAAAGCCCGCCTATGCGGGCTCTGCAAAAAAAGAAAAGGAAGAGACGAGCGATATACTTAGTTGGCCAAAATATAATTATGGATGGGCAATTTAAGACTAACTCTATTTCTTTATTACACGATCTATTAAGTGTGTCAAATCTCACTGTAACTGTGTTGTTTTAGCCGAAAACCGTGCAGCGAAAAACGGCAGTACACCTTAGTTGCCTTCCCGGGTTACACTTAAAACAAGTGTATATTGTACAGTATATAGTTCTCCGATGCTTTCCGGGAATCGTTACGTTGCAGCAGCCGTTCTTTATGCCTGTTTGTTTTTCATGCTGGCAGCGTTTCCTGTTTGCCTTCATGCTCAGCAATCTGCGCTTTCTGTGAGTGCGACCAGTACGCCTTCTACCTGTTTTAATAACAATGGAAAGTTAGTTATCCGGGCTTCCGGTGGCGTGGCGCCCTATACTTATAATTATAACGGATGGGATTTTCAGAGTAGTGGTGTTTTGTATGTAGCAGGCGGTTCTACTTATACGGTGGGTGTAAAAGACGCTACAGGCACCACTGCTTATACATCCGTGCTGGTCGGTAATAATGGTGTTGGCCCTAATTTATCAGCCAAAATGCTTGTCAACCCAACTGGTTGTACAGGTGCCGATGGTGTAATGGAGGTGACTGCTTCCGGCGGCACACCTCCTTATACGTATACGCTCGATGGGATTAATTATCAAGCCAGCAATATCTTCAATAATATTTCTCCCGGTACTTATGAGCCGATCGTGAAGGATGCTTTGGGCTGTTTAAAGGCTTACTGGTTTGTGGCTGCGCAAGGAAACGGATGCAGTAAATTTCCTGTAGATGTTTACTATAGCCAATCTACCTGTAACAATGGAGGCTTCATAACTATTTATCCGCAAGGAAATCCGCCTGATCCGTATACCTATTCGCTTGACGGCATTAATTACCAAACGGCTCCTGAATTTAATAACCTATCGTGGGGACTACATACCGTTCGTATTAAAAACAGTGCCAGTGTAGTCAATTTGTTCTCGATCTACATTCGTAAGTTCTGTGATATAGCGCTTACTGTGACGAAAACTGATGTGTCGTGCGGCAACAATGATGGCCAGCTGACTATTTCTGCTACAGATGGTTTTGCTCCATATGGTTATTCGATAGATGGCTTCAATTTCCAATCTGCAGGTTTATTTGCCGGGCTTGCTGCCGGCAATTACACGGTTACTGTAAAAGATGCTTTTGGGACTGTCAAGACAATATATGCGATCATCGGGCATGATTGTCCAAATGTTGGTATACAAGTAAGTGCCACGTCTGGAAATGCTACCTGCAGTAATAACGATGGTAGTATTACAGTTTTTGCCAACAATGGAGTAGCTCCTTATCAGTATTCTCTCGATGGTAATAACTGGCAAGGCAGTAATGTATTTGCAGGATTGGGAGCGGGGCCTTATACCGTTACTGTCAAAGATGCGACAGCGCTAATCACCACCAAATCTGTATTGATATCTCTTGATAATCGCCTGACAGTGGAAGCTGGTAACGACCTTACTGTTTGTACGGGGAAGGGCGTTGTGCTGCCTGTAACTGCCAACGCAGCCTCTGCCCGTTTTTCCTGGACACCGGCAAGTGGGTTGAGTCAAACCGATATTGCCAGCCCTGTGGCTAATCCCCTTGTTACTACCAGGTATTATGTAACGGCAAGTGTAGGCGCCTGTGAGGCCATAGATTCTGTCATGGTCACCGTCCGTGGCAATACAGGTATCGGAGACACCGTATGTTTTGGCAAACTGGCTGATATTTATGTGCCCACTGCTTTCTCGCCTAATGGGGACAAGAGAAATGATGTGCTTAAAGCTATTCCTACAGGCATAAAAGAGTTTAAATACCTGGTGGTGTACAACCGCTGGGGTGAACAGGTATTTAAGTCTACCAATGCAGCAATAGGCTGGGATGGCGCTGCCAAAGGGCTGAAGCAAACCGGTACTTTCATCTGGATGGCTGCCGGTGTAGATCACCTGGGCAACGTCATCCAACGAAAGGGAATGGTTGCCATAACAAGGTAGCATGTTATTTCATTGGCCTGCTGTATCCCTGTTTGCGGTATTGTTCCAGTAATGCGGATAATTCTTTTACTACTTCAGGATGTTCCTTGTAAACATTGGTCTGTTCGGTTGGGTCTTTCGACAGATCATATAATGTGCCGGGGGCTTCGCCGGGCTCGGGCTTTATTACTTTCGGTGTGCTGAAACCGCCTGACCCCAGTTGCGTAGTCAACTTCCAGTTGCCTTTGCGAATGGCGAAGAAGCCATCGATAGAGTGGTGGATGGTGGCTTCACGGATGGGTTTGTTGTTGGCGGGTTTTACAAAGGCATCCAGCATGTTGTAACTGTCTTCGCCTGCCTGGGCAGGTAATGGCTTGTTGATAATGGCTGCCACCGTACCCAGCAGATCGGTAGTACACATGGTTTGGTTGGAAACAGATCCTGCAGGGATCTTAGCCGGCCAACGGGCTACAAAGGGAATGCGGTGACCTGATTCGTAAATATCGGCTTTGCGTCCTTTGTAGATATAATTGGCCTGGTGTTGTGTTTTTTCAATGTCCTCAGGCTTCCAGTCGGAACCATTGTCGGAGGTAACGATGATCAGGGTGTTTTCGGCAAGGCCATTTTTTTCAAGTGCTGCTACTACTTTACCGATCATCTTATCGACTTCGGCTACATAGTCGCCATACTTACCTGCTTTTGATGCTTTTTCATATTCTGCTACCGGCATCCAGGGGGTGTGGGGCGCCGGCAGGGGCAGGTATAAAAAGAAAGGTGATCCTTTTTTAGTGCTGTGTTCATTGATATAGGTTACGGACTTGTCGATGAAGTGGGGGAGCACCTGGAAGAAGTCGAAGTCGGGTGACATATTACCACCGCGCCAGAATACACCGCGTTCGGATGATTTGCCGGGAGTAAAGGCCGTGGGTGCATTCACTGTTTTGTTGTTCTCCACATAGCAGTAGGGATTCATGTCGAGCGATGCCGGGAGAATATAGGAGTAATCAAAACCGTGGTTGGCCGGTCCATCGGTGAGGGGCAGTGCGTAATTGACATTGTCTGCCGTGTCGGGTGATTTGGTATTGTTGAAGATCGGTTTGGAGGGATCGGTCCTTTGCCAGCCAAGTCCGAGGTGCCACTTGCCGATGCAGGCGGTTTGATAGCCATTGTCTTTGAGGAAAGAAGCTACCGTAACGCGCCCCGGTTCAATCAAAGCCGGAGAATAGCCATTCAATACTCCTTTTTTGAGGGAGGAACGGAAGG
Organism: Paraflavitalea sp.; assembly: GCF_059502485.1. Lineage (NCBI taxonomy): Bacteria > Pseudomonadati > Bacteroidota > Chitinophagia > Chitinophagales > Chitinophagaceae > Paraflavitalea > Paraflavitalea sp. Next base: position 338,009 of record NZ_JCACET010000011.1, on the reverse strand, counting down.
CATAACGTCCGGTCAATATTCCATAGCGGGTAGGTGTGCACACGGCTGAATTGGAATGGGCATCGGTGAACACCACACCTTCCTTTGCTAACTGGTCCATCACCGGCGTTGTGATCTTAGAGTCTTTATTCAGGCAGGAAAGGTCGCCGTAGCCCATATCATCGGTTAGGATATAAATGATATTGGGTTTGTCTGCAGCGGCAGCTGGGTGTTGGTCTGCTTTCCGGGTGGCGGAAACGCCCATGATGCCAATGGCGGAAAGAGCTACTATTCCTGCAAGGTACCGGCGTTGGGTGGCTTTCTTCAGCATATCGTAAGGTGCTAATTAACAGAGCTATTTAAAACAGCAAGCTAAAAAGTATGGCAATATTACAATTATCTTATTCATACATTTGACTAAGCTATTTAAGCATATATTATGAGACTCATTCGATCATTATCCCTGTCATTGCTTTTGCCATTCACTGCGGCGACGCAGCAATCGCTGCAAAAAGTAAATCCTGTCAACTTTTCACAGGTGACTATTACGGATGGCTTCTGGAAAGGTAGAATGTATAGTGTGGCCACCGGCACGCTCAATGCCTGTATCCTGTATACTGAAAACAGAACCGGCCGCATCCGCAATTTTGAAAAGGCTGCTAAAAAGAGTGGTACGCATGAGGGCATTTATTATGACGACTCCGATGTATATAAGGCGCTGGAAGCAATTGCTTATTCGCTGAAGAATAATCCGAACCCGTCTATTGAGCGAAAGGCTGATGAGTGGATCGCGAAGATTGCTGCTGCACAGCAACCAGATGGTTATCTCAACACTTTCTATACCCTTGTTGGACTTGATAAGCGCTGGACCGATATGGAGAAGCATGAAGATTATTGTGCTGGTCACCTCATAGAGGCGGGCATCGCTTACTACAACACCACCGGCAAAAAACAATTGCTGGATGCTGCCATCCGTTTTGCCGATCATATCGATTCTATGTTCCGGCAGCAGAACCGTCCATGGGTGAGTGGTCACCAGGAGATAGAACTGGCGCTCATGCGGCTGTATCATCATACCAATCAACGCAAGTACCTGGAGCTGGCACAATGGTTCCTGGAGCAACGTGGTCATGGACATGGCAAGGGGGTGATCTGGGACCAGTGGAAAGACCCTAATTATTGCCAGGATAGTATTCCTGTAAAGGATCAGCGAAATATTACCGGTCATGCCGTGCGCGCCATGTATATGTACACCGGTGCAGCCGACGTAGCAGCCGTGACCAATGAAGAAGGCTATATAAAAGCCATGCATGCCATTTGGGATGATGTGGTGGGGCGCAATATGTACATCACCGGCGGCATTGGTGCGCAGGGAAGGAATGAAGGTTTTGGCATCGACTACGACCTGCCAAACGAAAGTGCTTATTGTGAAACCTGTGCTTCTGTAGGCATGGTGTTTTGGAACCAGCGTATGAACAATCTTACCGGTGATGCCCGGTACATCGATGTGCTGGAAAAGAGCCTGTATAATGGTGCTCTTGATGGTTTGTCATTGACAGGCGATCGTTTCTTTTACGGCAATCCGCTTGCTTCTTCCGGTACGCACCAGCGCCGGGAGTGGTTTGGTACCGCTTGCTGTCCTTCCAACATTGCGCGGCTGGTAGCTTCGCTCGGCAACTATGTTTACTCAACTTCCAATAATGCTGTATGGGTAAACCTGTACATTGGCAGTGATGTAAGTGTGCCGGTACAAAAAGAATCATTCAGCCTGTCTACGCAAACCGGCTATCCCTGGAATGGCAAAACGACCATCGCGGTTACGGCAGCGCCAAAAAAGACAATGCAGCTGAGGCTGCGCATACCGGGCTGGCTTCGTGAGCCTGCACCGGGTGGTTTGTATTCTTTTGAAGACCAACAGGACACTAAATTCACTGTAACTATCAATGGCAAACCTGTAGCGTTTAAAGAAGAGCAAGGTTATGCAGTAATAGATCGCAAATGGAAAAAAGGAGAAGTAGTGGAGATCAATACGCCCATGGAAGTGAGACGCGTAGTAAGCCGTCCGGAGTTGAAACAGAACAATGAGCGTGTGGCTATTCAATATGGACCCATGGTCTATTGTGTAGAAGGGGCTGATAACAGTGGGCAGGCGTGGAACTTCATTGTGCCCAAAGCAACCAGCTTTGCTGTAAAATATGAGCCGAGCTTGCTCGGTGGGGTAAATACCATTGCATTCAGTGTAAAAGAGCCTGGCGGTGCTCCTGACGGACAGACTATCCAGGTAAAGGACAGAACCGTAAAAGCCATCCCTTATTTTTCCTGGAATAATCGTGGCGCCAATCAAATGCAGATATGGTTGCCTACTGCTTTCCGGGAGTTTAAAGTGAATCCGTAAAAGCTATCGCGAGGTGAGCTGTCCCGACTAAAAGTACGGGACGACCCACCATGTGATCTACTTCGTTCTCGTAACAACATCAACCCAGCCATCGCGCCAATATAGCTTTATTGTATTGCAGCGATCCTGTGCATCCAACAGGAACTCTACCTGGCATTCATCATCCAGTACAAAAAGGTTGTTAGTGACAGGTGTCAGCTTGTTTGTTCTATTGCGTTGAGATGTATTGGTGCAGGTCAGTTGATGATTGGTGGTAGTAAAAAGAAACTCTTCGAATTGCCCGGTAAACTTGCTGATCTCTGTTGGGGTAGCCTGCATAGTGACGTTTTGTGCCCGACAATAATTGATCAACCATTGTAGCTTTCTTCTTTCGGTAGAATCTGCTGTAGTCGACAGCTTCGTTTCAAGGATGATTGTTTGTGCAGTAACAAGGCTATTGCTTTCAATATCCCTGGTGTCCGGTATAACACCCGTGCCTTCCCAATCAGTCTTAGAAATAACGCTTTCGCTGCGGCTGAAAGGAATAAAGCCAACAAATCCATTACCCAGACTAAAGCTCCTGGTGAGGTGAGCGCCCCCGCGGGTTGTATCGCCGATCACCACCGCCCGTTTCAATTGCTGCAGGCTGTATGCCATGCCTTCAGCAGCAGAGAAGGTCCGCTGGCTGGTGAGTATATACACCGGCATATTCAGTACTAATCCTTTTGTAAGAGCGGGATTGTTTTCCTGCCACATATCGGTCCATGTATTTCCGATCCTGCTGTAGCGACGTCCTGCATAAACTTTTTCCTTGAAAAAGTAACCTGCTATTTCGCCTGCCATGATACCATTACCGCCATAGTTATTGCGCAGGTCTATGATCAATGCATCTGTGTAGGCTACAAATTGCATGGCTGCTCTCACTGTGGCTCTTGCCTGTTCACTCGTGTCGGAGAAGTTGGTAAAAGTGATATAGCCAATATTCCCGGGCAACACTTCAGCTTTCCTGAAATAGAAATTCTCTCTTTGTTCGCGGGCAACGTCTGTCCTGTCTGGTTGTTTCGTGGCGTTGAAGCTTACTATCCTTTGTTGGAGGTTGGGGTCAAACCGGATCTGCAGATGCCGGTCTTTGTGTACAGTACGTATGTCGGTCATAAGCTGTTCGGCCAGTGCTGGTCCATTCAATGGGGCATCATACTTATGTTTCTGCCATTGCTGTTGCAGGTGTTTTGTCATAGCTGCTGCCTGCTCCGGATAAACATAAAAATTATTGAGCGCCTGCGACAGGCTGTCGATAACTGCCTTTTTGGTAGACGGGTCGAGGGCCGGTAAAGGATTCTTCTGAGCAGCAAGGGGCATGTAGCAGCTAATAAAAGCAGCCAGCCAGGAAGCGAAACGATGCATACGGGATTTTTGGCTAAAGTAGCCCCGGCCTGTTCCGGCAGGAAACCAAATCTGCAAACAGGGCAGGCATCTCTACGAACTGACCGGGTCCCCGGTCATGGGCTTGGCCCAACACCCGGCCTAATACAAATTGAGTATTTTTTAGCGGCTCCATACCGGCGACTTTTACGGAGTAAATCTTCAAATCTAAAAAGCTACAATATGAAACAGTCACCCGTTTCTTTTGCTTTCCTGCTGTTACTGACCGGTATTACCTTGTCGGGTTGTGGTCAAAATGCCGGGAATAGTCCCGTCGCTTCTTTAAAGGACAGGGGCACTTTCAAAGTGCCAGCCAACATGCATCTTATAGAACCATCATCACCCTCAAAAAAGAATACCATGAATAACAACGCATCCTTGCAACAAAAGCCTCAGGAATTAAGAATCGGACAAGGCAACTTTTTCTCTTACGCGCTGCCGCCGGGCTGGAAAGTAGGGGAGGATGGACAGTTTGCGATTACCCTCGTATCGCCTGACCACCAAGCCATGACCGTAATGGTAGGTAACTCCGGACTGATGCCCGGTTATAACCCCGGTCAATTCGTGTACGAAAAAATGATGGCTTTGCGGCCTGCCAACCTGCAGCTGAGCAATGCTATCAAGACAACGCCTGTTAATGGTTTTCAGGATGCGTATAAGTTCCAGGTAGCCTATAGTCTTCAAAGTGGCAACTATACCGGAGAGGCGGTTTGTCATATCACCAATTATTATGGTGGTTGCGTGATGGCCATGACGGCAGCGTTGTCGGAGCAGTCGCAGTGGGCTTCTTATAGCAGCTGGCTGCCACAAGTGTCACGACAGTTATCGGCTACGAATGGGGCAGCATTCGGCATGCGGGGTGTTATGCAGCAGAACCTGCAAAACTCAAAAGCGTTTGGGGAAGCCATGACTGCTTACCGGGCGTGGTCGCAGGCGAAGTGGCAACAAGTGACGGATGAGCGCAATCAATCAGTTGACCGGCAGAATTACCAGTTCCGTGAGAATCTCGGTGCAGTAAATACGTGGACAAATCCTTACAATACAAATAGTCCAATAGAACTGACTACGCAATATCAATATTATTGGATCGATAATCAGGGAAGGGTATTGGGTACGAATGATGCTGGTGTCAATCCCAATCACGGTAGTACTATAGAGTGGAAACAGTTACAGCGAAAAGTGAACCCTTAATCCGGTATGCGGGCCGAGTCTGCATTCGGCCTGCACCGTACCCTCTGTTTATTCTTTTGTTGAAGTTTTATCCCTGATGCACACCCGTAGTACTTTCTCTCGGAACCAGTACCGATGGCACTACGATGGTTTCGGGTTTATATTGCTGGTTGTTCCTTTTGAGATTATTGAACAAGGCTGCCGCCGCAGCTTTGCCCATTTCAAAAGCCGGTTGTGTGATAGTAGTGAGTGAGGGGTTCAATATCGGTGCTGTGGACTGATTGGAAAAGCTGATCACTTTTACATCTTTGGGGATGGCCATTTTCAGGTCGCGGCAGGCAAGGTATACGCCTGCTGTCAGCTTTTCTACTGACGCTATAATGCCATCGGGCCTGTCTTTTCGTTGCAGCAACTTTTTGATGATCTCACGGTTGTCGGCGTCCTTGTCGGTGCATAATACCAGGTCGTTTTCCTGGAAGCTAAGACGATGTGCTGCCAGTGCCTGCCTACAGCCTTCGAGCCGGTTCCTGCTGATAGATAGGCTTTCGGACAGGGTGAGAAAGGCAATGCGCTTGCAGCCGTTTTCCAACAGGTGCTGGGTAGCCAGCCGGCCGCTTTCGCGGTCATTGGTGGTGATGCGGGTAGTAGCGGTTTCCTCGCACACCCGGTCGAAGAACACCACGGGAATACCCCGCTGCATCATATCATTAATATGGGAGTCGTTGGTGGTTTCGTTCGATACAGAGATCAATACGCCATCTACCCGGCCGCTCTGGAAGTCGGCCAGGATGGCCTGCTCGCGGTCGAACAGCTCATGAGTAAGGTAAATAAGTACATGGTAGCCTTTTTCGCGGGCAATGGATTCGATGCCATTGATGGCTACCGAAAAGAAACTGTCGGCCACTTCCGGCAATACAACGGCAATTGTTTTGCTTTTTCTTTTGCGCAGGCTGCTGGCATAAGGGTTGGGCACATAGTTAAGCTGTTTGGCCATTGCCAGCACCTTCTGCTTTGTTTGTTCACTGATCTCATGACTGTCTGTAAAAACCTTGGATACCGTCGATAATGAAAGGCCTAATTCCTTCGCTAACAATTTCATGCTGATGTTTGGCATACTATACGCGTGTGGGCCAAAAATAGCTATTTCGCAACCGGTTTCGTAAATAAAAGTGTTCGTTAACAAGGAGTGAGCAGGAAATATGTGCAAATTAGGGAAACAATCCGCCCACATTATCCATTAAAGATTGCCGTATGACACCTGTAAACAAATTGACCGAAGCTGAAATAAATCCATTACAAAGTCTTGATGAATGGGAAGATGACGTGTTGGAACGTTATCCTGATCCTGAGTCTATTGCCACTTCCAAGAAAACGGAAGAGTACCGCAATTATGAAACGCCGGGACGCGATACTGTAAAAGAGTTTTACAGGCTGAACCATACGTATCAGACTTATGACTTTGTGCAGGAAAAGAGAAACGACTACCTGAAATTCGATAAAAAAGAAATGCCTGTTTGGGATGCCTTCCAGTTCCTCAATCAACTGGTGGATGATTCCGATCCGGATACTGACCTGGACCAGTTTCAGCACCTGCTGCAAACTTCTGAAGCCATCCGTGCCGACGGGCACCCTGATTGGATGGTAATGGTGGGGCTCATGCATGATATGGGTAAGGTGCTTTGCCTGTTTGGTGAGCCGCAATGGGCCGTAGTAGGGGATACTTTCCCTGTGGGCTGCGCCTATTCCAATAAAATAGTATACCCTGAATTCTTCAGTAATAACCCGGATTATTCCGATGAACGCTACAATACCAAATACGGTGTGTATACGCATGGTTGCGGCCTGCGCAATGTAGATATGTCGTGGGGGCATGATGAATATGTATACCAGATGATGAAGGATCGTTTGCCTGAATCGGGTCTGTATATGTTGCGTTACCATTCTTTTTATGCCTGGCACCGGGAAGGGGAATATGATCACCTGCTCGACGATCATGATCGTGAGATGCTGAAATGGGTGAAGCTGTTCAATCCTTATGATCTGTATTCCAAAAATCCCACTCCTCCGGATTGGAACAAGTTAAGGCCTTACTACCAGGAGCTGGCCGACAAATATTTACCTGAGAAGCTTCGTTTTTAAATAGGTTAACCAAAAGGTCACATGTATTGGCAGCTGTGCCAATACATGATGGCTATTCCCTGTCCGCAACTGCTATATGAATAAATTACAACCCGCAGACTATGTTGTCTTCCTGGTATACTTCGTGCTGGTATCGTTGTACGGATTATACATCTACACCAAGAAGAAGAAAGCAACCACCGATTCCAAAGACTTTTTCCTGGCTGAAGGTTCTCTGACCTGGTGGGCCATTGGAGCATCGTTGATCGCTTCCAATATTTCAGCCGAACATTTTATTGGTATGTCTGGCTCAGGTTTTGCCCTGGGGCTGGCAATTTCCACGTATGAATGGATGGCGGCTGCTACATTGATTATTGTGGCCGTGTTTTTCATTCCCCTGTACCTGAAGAACAGGATCTACACCATGCCCCAGTTTCTGGCGCAACGGTATAATGATAAGGTGAGTACCATCATGGCCGTGTTCTGGCTGCTGGTGTATGTATTTGTAAATCTCACTTCTATTATTTACCTCGGGGCTATTGCCATTACCTCTATTACGGGCATCAGCTTTGCCTGGTGTATTTTTGGCCTCAGTGTTTGTTCTATCCTCGTTACGCTGGGAGGTATGAAGGTGATTGGCTATACTGATGTGGTGCAGGTGCTGGTGCTCATAGCCGGAGGTCTTATTACCACTTATCTGGCGCTTACGCTGTTGTCGGAAAAGTTTGGCTATGGCAAAGATGTATTGAAAGGGTTGTCTCTATTACAAGAGAAAGCGGACTCTCATTTTCACATGATCTTCAAGTCGGATCATCCTTATTATAAAGACCTGCCCGGACTTTCGGTATTGATCGGCGGCATGTGGATCAATAATCTGAGTTACTGGGGATGTAATCAATATATTACGCAGCGGGCATTGGGGGCTGATCTTAAGACTGCCCGTAACGGTATTTTATTCGCGGCCTTTTTGAAACTCTTGATTCCCGTTATCGCCGTGCTGCCGGGGATTGCTATGTACGTAATGCATCAGAATGGTATGTTTCAACAGGAAATGGTGGATGCTGAAGGTGTTTTAAAACCTGATCATGCTTACCCAACGTTGATGAACTTATTGCCGGCAGGTTTGAAGGGGATGGCTTTTGCGGCTTTAACCGCGGCAGTAGTTGCTTCTCTGGCAGGTAAGACGAATAGCATAGCTACTATCTATTCACTGGATATTTACAAGAAGTTCTTTAATAAAAATGCCAGTGAAAAACAGGTAGTGCGTACCGGCAGGTGGGCCGTGATCATTGCTATGCTAATTGCTGCAGTAGTGGCGCCTGCGTTGCGTACACTCGATCAGGCTTACCAATTTATCCAGGAGTATGTAGGTTTTATATCGCCCGGCGTCCTGGCTATCTTTCTGCTGGGCCTTTTCTGGAAAAAGACGACAGCTGCTGCTGCGCTGGCTGGCACGTTGCTCACCATACCTGTTTCTACTTTGCTGAAATTCCTGCCATCCTGGACAAACGGGGCGTTCCCCGATTATCCTTTCCTCGATCGTATGACTATCACTTTTGTACTGATTATTGCGGTAATGGTGGCCATGAGCCTCCTATGGCCGCGCAAAGAGGGTAAGGGTGAGCCGGTTGTTATCGAGAGGTCCATGTTTAAGGTATCACCCGTGTTCATGGTTGGTTCGGTGATCATACTCGGTATTCTTGCTGCGTTGTATACTGCATTCTATTAACAACTATTAGAGAGGCGAGCGTTTCAAAGTTCACATTGCGTATAGGTTGATTAAAAAAGGGGTTGTCAAAATAACATTTTTGACAACCCCTTTTCAGTTCCTGTTTACATTGCCTGCATTGGGGGATTACACAGCCAGTGTTTTCCTGAAGTTGCTGCTTTTGTCTTTGGATATAGTAGGTGGTGTTGCGGATACATGCCATGTATTGGCTGCATCCAATGTGGCATACATTACATATACATTCGGAGGGAACTCGATTTTTGCACCTTCCGTCATTTGTTGCACATCCAGCACTTCTCCTTGCTCAAAATCACCAAATGCCACATAGTAAGTTGGGTGAGGGGTGAAGGTAACATCCATGTTCGGCTCTGCCTGTACTACGAATGTTCCTGCATGCGACATACCTATTCCTACCGAAGCTTTTTGTAGCGGTATGTTGCCGGTTTCCTCAACATAGAGACTGCCCTGAGGAGTAGCGCTTCCCTTGGCGCCGAAATGAAATGCTCCATCATAATCGAGTGTGATCAGGTTGTTTTGCGCTAAGTCGGCGGGGATGGTTTGTGAAGCCTGGAAGGTGATACCTGGTTTTAGTATGCCTGTCTCAGCCCAAATAAAGCTGTAATCTATTGTCCAGTTAAAAGTGCAGCTCGAATTGGTATCGCATCGTTTGGCGAACCAAGCCAGTGACATTACTCCTGAAATCTTCATGTCTTCATCCTGCTGAAAGCAGCAAAAGGTTCCATCATTAGTAGATTGATTGTTGAAAACGATTGAATACTGTGACATAGTGTTAAGTTTTTTGTCCTACTCGTAAGGCTTTTCGGATTGCGCCCCCGCTTTAGTGCCCTGTGCGGACAGGTCTGTTTTTAAAGTGATGACAGCCTCCACTTGGTTTTCAAAAGCTTTTGATACCTCAAAATTGCTACATGCCCTGCTGCCGGGAAAGATGATAAATAACTGTTTCTGAAAACAGTATATAATGCGCTGTTGGCCCCAAACAGCGTATAGGTATAAATACCTGTTTTGAAACGGAAGGCAGGTATTAATACTGCTTTTGGGGTCATGCCGTCTGTTGGCTGCGTTCCACAATGGATAAACATTTTAATATTGTATTGCCAATGGATATGTGTTGGCGTTATTAACCAAAAACTAAAGACATGAAAAAGATCATTTGCAAAATGCTACTGGTTGTGTTCGTTACGGCTATGGCAGCGGCGTGTAATGACAAAGTGGCTGACAATAGTAATGAAGGCGGATCGCCGGATGTTTTAGATTCAGTGCAGCTCGTACTTACGCCTTATGCTGTTGCTTCAGAGGATATAGGGCGCTTTAAAAGCATACAGGATACCGTGCTTAAATATGCTAACCAGCCCCAGCTCGGCACTACGACAGCGATTACAGCTTATACTATACGGGCTATCGATATGCTGGCTGCTATGGGTTTGCCATCCAATTTGGTCAATTCAAAAGAATGTAAATATAAATATGCCCGGGTGTACCTTGCCGTTGACTCTCTCCTGAAATTTAAATTGTACATATTGCCTGTCCAGGGAGCCGATTTAACCGACTCTATTGGTGGTACTGATGTTTATCTCAACAGTAAAGGCAAGTATAAAAATCCGGCAGCGCAGGATGGGGATAGCGACAAATACATGCTCGATCTAAATGCCCCTTGCCCCAGTACATGTGCTGACAATCCGCCTTCACCCATTGTAAAAAAATGATAGTACCTAAAATTATTATCCTTTTATCGCATGTTCCTATACTTCTGACCACCTTGTATGCTTTATACTGTTATAAAAGCCTGGGCCGGGAGTTAAAAGTATTTTCCTGGTTTATTTTCTTTTCGGGCTTTATACAGATGGGGTCCTTGTTGCTTTGGTTCCTGCGACATAACAATATGCCCCTTTTGCACTTATATGTGGGCATCGGCTTTGTGCTGCTGGCATGGTTCTATACTACCTTGTTGCATAAGTTTATGCCTACCAAAATAATATGGCTGACGGCCATATTATTTTTATTGTATACCATTGTCAACGCTCTCTATTTTCAGGATATCTTTACATTCTGTTCTTATGCGTTGACAACAGAATCTGTCCTTATCATTATTCTGGCTATTTTTACTTTTACCGTTTTTTTAAACCGTATCGTAAAAGCTTCTCTGTGGAGCGACAGTAAAAGCCTGAATTGGATCAACGCGGGCTTGTTCATTTATTATTCCTCGACCCTGCTTATTTCTTTTTTTGGAACCGCTATTGTGCATCGTATTCAGGGAATGATAGCATTGTATACCTGGGTATTGCACTCTTTCTTCTCCATAATAATGTATACCTGTTTTATTATCGGTTTATGGAAACGATCAAAGACACCAATGTTGTAAGTGTGCTGCTCCCTATGGCAATCGTTATTTTTATCATTGCCGGGGGCGTAGTGTTGCTGAGTCTGTATTTTCAGAAAAGCCTGTATGCGCAAAAACTGCGAGAGGAGGAGTTGAAGAACAGGCATCGTGCTGAATTGTTGCGGCATAGCATTAGTGTACAGGAAATGGAGCAGAAGCGGATTGCGCAGGACCTGCATGACGAACTGGGAGCGGCACTTTCGATGATGAGAATGCACCTGATGCTGATAGAGCAAAAGGGGGAAGCACTGCCGGAAGGTGTCATGAAGTCGGTACATAACGCCCGCCAATTGTCGGAAGCTGCCATGGCAAGTACACGCAGCATAAGTCACCGGCTAATGCCGCCACAATTAGAGGCATTTGGTTTATTGAAAACCCTGGAGGGTGTGGCAAGGCAATTGAACAGTGCCGGGAATATAGCGGTGAACCTTGTCAATGATTCAAACGCTGAAGAATTAGCTTTTCCTGTTAGCCTGGGATTGTACCGGATCGCTATGGAGCTGATCAACAATACGATCAGGCATGCGCAGGCAAATAAGGTAGATATACTTCTTACTGTTGAAGAGAAACAGGTTACTTTTAGATATACTGATAATGGTATTGGTATAAGCGGAAATAATGCCAATGGATTAGGTCACAAAAGTATAGAGGCAAGGGTAAGTGCATTGGATGGGGTATTCGAAATGGGCAATAGTATGCAGCAGCCCGGCTTTTATGCGCTGGTCAAAATACCCCTTGAAGCTATTTCATAAACCGTCTAAATTATGCATGACTATGGAGAACAAGATTTACGTAGGCATAATAGAAGATCAACTGCTTTTCAGAGAAGGGATGAAGGCGATATTGAGCAATTGGCCTGAATTTGAACTGGTGTTTGAATGTGCCGACGGCTATTCGGCTATAGATAAGTTAAATAAATGTACTGTCCTTCCGGACGTAATGCTGGTGGACCTGTCACTACCGCCACATGGACAGAAAGAGTTTAGCGGACTTCATGTGACGCTGGCGCTGGCGGAAGCTTATCCGGATATGAAGATCCTTATTTTATCTGTTCACGAAGATGAGAACTTTATCACGCAGTTGATCAATCATGGCGCACATGGCTACCTGGTAAAAGATGTCGATCCCGGAGAAGTACAGGAGGCCATTATATCTGTTCATAAAAAGGGCGCCTATATCAATGAGCGCACCTTGCGGGCCTTACAACATAACACCGGAAAAAAGGTTAGGACCGTAAAATTGCTAACGCAGATCACCAGGCGGGAAGAAGAAATATTGCAGCTTATCTGCCGCCAATATACTGCCGAGGAAATAGCCGAAAAGCTCTTTATCAGTGTGAAGACCGTGAATGGGCACCGAACCAACTTGTTGCAGAAAACCGGTAGCCGCAATGTTACCGGGTTGGTGCTGTATGCTTTGAAAAATAATATCGTCGACCTGGTATGATTAGTTAGAAGGCGCCGCAGGTTTTGTCAGCATATCATCGTTATTGACGCCTTTCTTCTTCGATACACTTTCTGTGAGCTTACCGAAGTTCCAGGTCAGTGCAAGTACTCCGCCAGCCCTGATCACCCGGGTCATATTGGTATTGTAAAAGTTCTTGTCTTTGGTGGTATTCGTGAATTCACGATTCTTTTCATAATAGTTTACGCCCCTTAAAGAAATATTGATCTTGTTTTTAAACACCTTATAATTGAGGGCAACATTGTGCCAGGTATTGAAAGGGTAGGTGGTTTGAATGGTGGGGAGTTCCTGCCAAAATCCAAAGAAACTGCTCGCCATGAACTTCTCTGAGAACTTATAGGTAGTATTGAGTCCCACATCATAACCAAAACCATTGTTGGATTGCGATGCATCCGAGTTGTTGGTTACCTTATTGTACCGGACTGAACCTCCAATATAGATATTCCACTTCTCAGTGATCCTGGTGCTCAGGTTCAGGTTCAGGCCAGCTTGAAACTCTTTGCCGATATTCAGGCTGGTAGTTTTCGTAATACCTGTTTGTGGGTCGAAAGATGAATATTGAAGGATCTTGTCGTCGCTATAGCTACCATCTATATTGATCCCTATAAACGTATTGCCTTTATTGAACCGCACCTGGGCAGATAGCGCATGGGCTGTTTGAGGGCCCAGATCGGGATTGCCAAAAGAGATATTCAACGAATCATTGTTGTATACAAATGGGTTGAGGTCCCAGATATAGGGCCGCTGTAATCTTTTGGTATAATTGAATACGAGCGTTGTTACGGGGCTCATCCGGTTGGTGAACTGGATATTGGGCAGCAGGGTAGTGTAGCTGCTTTTCACCTGTGTTTTGGAAGAGGTAAAGTCGCCGTCTATATTGGTATATTCAACGCGCAGGCCTGCACGGATGGTAGACTTCTTCAACCGCAGGTTATACATGCTGTACAGGCTGATCACATCCTGGCCATATTTAAACCGGTCGGTGTTGGCAGGGTTGGTTTTATAACCATCAGACTCAACATGCTTGATAAGACTTTGAAAGTCGGAGCTGGCGCGTCGCAGGATCGCTTTTAAGCCGCCTTCTATCTTGCTGCTTTTATTGATCGGGATGATGTTATCGGCCTGGATGGTATATTGGTTATTGACAGCATGGCTATTGTTGATGAGGTAGCGATCCGTGCCGGGGTTGTCCTGGAAACTGTTGAGCTCCGCATCATTCTTGCCAAACTCTCCTAAAAAGCGCAGGCTAAATTCCCTGTCCTTATTCTTTTTAAACTTCTTTATGTAATCGCTGCCCACTGTTACGCCCGGATTGTTGACCTTGTTAAACAGGTGATAGTAACTCACTGTAGAAGGCTGGCCATTGAAATCAGTGGTGATCGTTTGGTCGCCCACCGTCTTGTTGGACCAACTGTCGATATTGGCATACAGGCTGATCGTGTTGAGGCTATCGAGCTCCCAGCTTAATTCTGCATTGCCAAAATTCCAGCCCGAGCTGGCATGCTGATCTCCATCGAGCGTTCTTTTCGTGTATATATTTTGCGTGGCAGGGGTGGTTGTGTTGGTATTGTGTTGCAACACGGGGTCCTTAAAACCAGTATTGAAGAAAACGCTTAGGCCAATGTTGCCAAACTTGGCATTACCATTCACTGAAAAGTTGTTCAACTTGTCGCTGGTGCGGGAGAAGGTGGATAGTGAACCATTGTAGCCTGCTACTTTTTTCTTCGTGATGATGTTGATGAGTCCGCCTATGCCTTCGCCATCGTATTTGGCAGAAGGGGAAGTGATCACTTCTATCTTTGAAATGATGGCTCCGGGAAAGCCTCTTAATGCTTCTTTGACATTCCTGGCAAACATGGATGTTTCGCGGCCATTGAGCAATACACGGAAATTGGGTTTGCCGTTTATCTTTATATTATCCTCGCCATCTACTGTGATAAAAGGGGTCTTGCGCAAAATGTCGATGGCCGTTTCTGTTTTGTTGGTGGGATCATCTTCTACGTTGAATACGATCTTATCATCCGATTGTTCCACCATTGGCCTTCGTGCATTTACCACCACCTCTTTCAGCATGCCAGTTGCCTTTGATAATTGTACAGGATCGATCTGCATATCGCCGGTTGCCGAAGTAATTTTTACGGAGATACTTTTCTCTGCAAAACCTGTATGGGTAAAGGAAAGTGTGTAGGTCCCGGTATCCGGTTTGTTGAGCAGGTAGCTGCCGTTATCCTTTGATAAAGTGGTTTCTAAGGGAACCGTATTGTTCTTTTTGAAAATGCGGACAGTAACTAATGGAATAGATCTGCTGCTGTCTGAAACTGTTCCGTTCAACTTTGAGGTTGTTTGCGAGAACGCTTCATGCCCTGGTATAATAAGCAGCGCAACCGCTACAAGAGCGGTTAGCAAAAACTTTTTCATGGCTGTAGTTTTGCAGGTTACTATGTAAGATTAACGAATTTATTCGTACGTCGGCAATCTATGTGATGAAAGGCACCAGCCGGATATAAACTTTCCCGCCGCTTGATAATTTTCCGGATTGTGTAAATGAAACACAGGGGTGATGGCTACTTTTGCCGATAGATCATATATGTACCCTTCTTTGTTGATAAACACTTCATTTTCACCCCTTATCAGGTAAAGTATATACAGATGAAACGATTATTGGTAACTCTTTTTGTACTGACATCTTTTCTGGCGCAGGCCCAGCAAAACACATTATTAGATGCAGCTTTCTGGAAAACGAATCCGGACGTGGCCGCTGTAAAGGCCGAGATCGCCAAGGGCAATGACCCTGCAGCATTTAACCGCTCCTCTTTCGACCCGACGGTGCTGGCCATCAATGCCAATGCTTCTACAGAAGTGATCACCTTCCTGCTGGAGCAGAAAGGCAATGATGTCAACAAAATAACGCATGACTCACGCACTTATATTTTCTGGTCTGCCGCCCGCGGCAATCTCCCAATCGTAGAATACCTGATCAAAAAAGGCGCTAAGCTGGACCTGCGCGACAGCCATGGCAGTACTGTCTTTGGCTTTGCTTCCGGCGGTGGCGCTGCCAATATACCCGTGTTTGAGGCGCTGATCAAGGGTGGTGGCGATATCAAACAAAAGAACCAGGAGGGCGCCAGCTTGTTGCTGACAGGCATCGCCAACGACAAAGATTTTGCACTGACCAATTACCTGGTATCGAAAGGTCTTTCTCTACAGGAAACTGATGCTGCCGGCAATACGGCATTCAATTATGCAGCGAGAAGCGGCAATATCGAATTGATGAAAACGCTGCTGCAAAAAGGTGTTAAATATACCGACAATGCTATGATCATGGCCAGTCAGGGCGGCCGTGGTGGCGGCAATGGATTGCCCGTATTTCAATACCTGGAGAGCCTTAATATCAAGGCTTCTGCAGTGAATAAGAATGGTGAGAATGCGCTGCATAATCTGGCACGCAGACCCAACCAGCAGGAGCTCATCAAGTATTTTGTTTCTAAAGGAGCATCGTTAAAGCAAACCGATAATGAAGGCAATACGCCTTTTATGAATGCTGCTACCAGTAATAGGGATACTGCCACGCTGGCGCTGCTGTTGCCCGGCGTTAATATCAACCAACCCAATAAGCAAGGTGCTACTGCATTGACGATGGCGGTCCGCAGCAATTCTCCTGAGATTGTTCAGTTCCTGGTGCGCAATGGCGCTGATGTGAAGGTGAGTGATGGGGCAGGCAATAACCTCGCTTATTACCTGGTGCAATCTTATGGTACAGGTGGTGGACCTGGTGCTCAACCGGCACAGGACCCGTTCAGCGCCAAACTGGCCATCCTCAGCCAGGCTGGATTCAGCCCTGCCACTCCGCAAAAAGATGGCAATACGCTTTATCACCTGGCTATTATCAAGAATGACCTTTCTCTGTTGAAACGCATAGAAACATTGCAGGTAGATGTAAACGCCAAGAATAAGGAAGGCATCACGCCGCTGCACAAAGCAGCGATGGTTTCCAAAGATGACGCTATCCTTAAATACCTGTTGTCAATCGGCGCTAAAAAAGATGCAACCACCTCCTTCAAGGAAACAGCCTATGACCTGGCTAAAGAGAACGAGCAATTGTCTAAAACCAATGTATCCGTAGATTTTCTAAAATAAAGATGATGAAGCGTTTTTGTAAGATAGTATTTACCCTGGTGATCCTTTACTTCCTACCCATTGAAAGCAAGGCCCAGAAGGCTGGCAGCACGCAATATAAATGCCTGGTGCAAATGACCAATTACACAGGACAGGGTGCTTATATCGTGGTGTCGCTGATAGACCCCAAAGGCAATTATGAAAAGACATTGCGGGTAATGGGGCCAGATAAGAAATGGTACAATACGCTGGTGTCCTGGGACAAGTTCCGTAAGAAGAAGCCGGCAGATGTAGATGCTGTTACAGGGCCTTCCGTAACCGGTGGTGATCGTTCGGTAACTGTGTTGGAGATCGAGAACACAAAGATCAATGCGGGATACAAACTACGATTTGAAACAGCAGTGGAAGACCAGAAATACCACGAGAAGGATGTGGAAATACCTGTTACTACAGAAGGCCTCGCCAGTAAGGTGGATGGCTCCGGGTATATCCGCTACGTAAGGCTGGCTCAAAATAATTAAGTACTCATGACGATCTCTGTATGGAGATACAGCCATTTCGCACTGGCCGTATCTTCTTTTCTTTTTATAACCCTCGCAGCTGTAACCGGTATTGTGCTCGCCTTCGAGCCAATCACGGGGAAGTTGCCTTCTTATAAAGGAGATCGCTTCGATGAGCTTACATTGGCAGAAACCATTCCGGCTCTTCAGCCATCTTTTAAATCGATTACTAAGATCACGGTCGATGCGCATCAGTTTGTGGTGGTGCAGGGTACTGATAGCAGTAAGCAGGCCGTGGAAGTATATGTGGACCCCGGCACTGGCAAAATATTGGGCAAGCCCACCAGGCAACATGCTTTTTATCAGTGGGTCACGGCCTTGCACCGTTCATTGTTCCTACATGAAGCAGGGCGTTTTTTCGTTGGCCTTGCCGCTTTTCTTCTTTTGCTCATAGCTATTTCAGGCACGATACTGGTGATACAGCGCCAACGTGGCTGGAAACGTTTCTTTACGCGGGTAGTAAAAGAGCATTTTTCCCAATACTATCATGTGGTGCTGGGACGCTTAATGTTGATCCCTATTATATTGATCGCGTTGACCGGCACCTGGCTGTCGCTGGATAATTTTCACCTGCTGCCTGAAAAGAAGATTACCCACCAGATCAACGAAGATTCTATTAAAGAAGAGCCTGCGCTGAAGCCTGCCGACTTTCCTCTGTTCAAACAGATCAAGCTATCGCAGGTGCAAAGTGTGGAGTATCCTTTCTCTGAGTTCCCGGAAGATTACTTCATGCTGAAGCTGAAAGACCGGGAGATCGCCGTGAACCAGTTTACCGGTGAAACGCTTAGTGAAGTCGTGTATCCCATGACGAGGATATTGTCGCAACTCAGTCTTGATTGGCATACGGGCCGAGTGAGTGTGATCTGGGCCATTGTGCTGGCTGTTGCTTCTATCAATATCCTGTTCTTCATTTACTCAGGCTTTGTTATCAGTTTGAAACGACTGGCCAACCGCGCCAGCAATAAATACAAACCGGAAGATTGCCGCTTCATCATTCTTACGGGTTCAGAAAAAGGCAGTACGATGGGCTTTGCCAAAGCGCTGTATCAGCAACTGATCGCGCAAGGGGAGAAGGCGTATTTTACAGAGCTCAATAATTATAAGGTGTTTCCCAAAGCAGAACACCTGATCATTCTAACTGCCACCTATGGCCGTGGTGATGCCCCTACCAACGCAAAGCGGTTCTCCTCACTGGTAAAAAAATATCCGCAGCAGCCGGGTGTTCATTTCTCTGTAGTTGGGTTTGGTTCACATGCGTATCCCGACTTCTGCCAGTTTGCTTTCGAAGTAAACAACCTGCTTTCTATACAAAGCTGGGCAGTACCATTACTGGAAATACATACGATTGAAGACAGATCTCCTGACCAGTTCAACCAATGGCTGGTGACCTGGTCGCAAAAGACAGGGCTTACCGGTATTGCTTTGCCGGAGACTTTACGTCAAAAACCAGCGGGCCTTGAAACGATGGTAGTGGTGGAGAAAACGGATGCTGCGCATGCTGACGAACCATTTATCGTGAGGCTTAAACCATCCTGGAGGAATAAGTATACTTCGGGTGATCTGCTGGCTGTGTACCCTGCCAATGATTACCGGGAACGTCTTTATTCTATTGGCAAAGTGGATGGGCTTATTCAGTTGAGTGTAAAATTGCATCCGGAAGGACTGGGGTCTTATTACCTCTACCAGCTTGCACCGGGTGATCGTATAGAAGCAAGAGTAGTGCTCAATCCACACTTCCAGTTCCCGGCCAAAGCACCAGCGGTGATCATGATCTCCAATGGTACTGGTATTGCGCCTTTCCTGGGCATGATAGAACAACACTCACCGGCAACAGCCTGTTATTTATACTGCGGTTTTCGTTATCGGTCATCCTTTGCGCCCTTTGCTGCCGCGATGGAAAACTCATTGGCCAATAAACAACTGAACAGTTTACAGGTGGCTTATTCGAGAGAAGGAGACAAGCACTATGTGAAGGATCTGCTGGCGAAGGATGCCGGTTTTGTAGCGCAAACACTTGCACAAGGTGGTGTGCTGATGCTATGTGGATCACTCTCTATGCAGCATGATGTGATCGAATGGCTGGATACTGTTTGCCAGGCGCAAAACAACAAATCCATCAGCTTCTACCAATCTCACGGGCAGATACTAATGGATTGTTATTGAGATTACAGTCCTTTCTTTCCATCAGCCCAATACGCATCTGTTCGTATCTGCTTTGCCTCCACACCTTTATCCAACAAATACTTTTTAAACCTGCTAATGGACATGGCCCTGCCTGCGAGGTAGAAGGTAGCGCCCTTCCAGTTGGCCCAGCAATCAGGATGCATGTCTTCCATCCAGGTGATGGCATTCACTGCAGGGGCATCCATAGCCGTATGCACACTGTCGACCATGATCTTCAGGGCAGGCAATGCAGGTTCATGTTGTGGTTGCAGCTCCAGTACACCAAAGTACTCATGGCTGCAGGCGAGGGCAGTGGTCTTGTACCAGTTGAACAAGCCAATCGATGTTTCATCACCAAAGAAGAAATGATGTTTAGCCTGCAAATCATATTGCAGTTTTCCTTCACCACTTCTGAACTTCACTTGTTGTCCTTCCTGTAAGCTGGATGCCCATTGACTTCCGGGGCCTTTACCATGCAGGTAAAAGAGCACCGTGCATAGTCCCTGCTGTTTGTTGAATGAGGAAAGCGTGTAATGTCGGAAACTGGTATCGTCCACCCTAAACTGGACAATCTTTCCGGGTAGAAAGTTCTCGTGATCGAAGTCGCCTTTGAAGGTGACTTGTTTTAACTCGTCTGTTATCATGGCTATATTGGCAACTACGGCCTGTCGTAACCAGGGATTGGCTACAGTGATCATCGTATCAGCCAGCCATTTTGGAATTTGTGGCATGGAATATAACGGTATTAATCAATGGATGGTTAACTTTACAAAAGTATCTACAACCGTAATGGGCATTGTTATGTTAAACGGATAAAGATTTACACCAAACGGATTTTATGCGTATCAGTATCAAAGATGGTGATGGCGAGAAATTCATTTTCAGTGATGACTTTTACCGGGATGCTATCAGCCAACCGCTGGTAACGGAAAAGCGGGAGATATTCAGTTTCCCTTTTGGTGATGCAGAGCTGGTGAGGGTGGCATTTCCTGGTGTGTACATCGTGTATGGCGATATGCAATTGTACGAAGCCCGTTTGCTCTATTTTGAAATGCTGGACCATGACGATTTGGTAGAAATGCATTTTACCCTGGCAGGCAGAGGTACCATGCGGGATGCGGTGACCGGTAGCCAATACCACTTCCGCGAAAACCACCACAACATGCACTACATGCCCATTTTCATTGGCAGTGGTGATTATGGACAGAATGTTCGCTACAAATTCTTCGAAGTACATTTTACCAAAGACTTCTTTATAGAACTGGCCCGGCAGGGCAGTCCGGGGCTTATGCGTTTTGCAGAGATCATACAGAGCGATAAAGCAGCCCTGCTCAGCCAGCAGAACCTGCCCATTTCATTTGCCATGCATCAGTGCATCCGCGACATTATGCATGGAGGCTTTGAAGGCGGGTTGAAGCTGTTGTTCCTGCAATCCAAGTGCATCGAACTGTTGACGCTACAGGCGCAGATGTATGAGGATATCGCGAAAAGGTCATCCGGAGGACAATTGTTCACCAGCATTAGCGGCCACGATAAAGAGAGCATAATGTATGCGCGGGAATACTTGTTGCAAAATGCCTTACAGCCACCTTCCCTTACTGAGCTGGCGCGGATAGCAGGCATCAATGAGTTTAAACTAAAGCAGGGGTTCAAGCAGGTGTTCAACAATACCGTGTTTGGCTACCTGAGCGATTACAAACTCAATGAAGCCCGCGACCTGTTGCTCCAAGGCGATAGCACCATCAAGGAAGTGTCTGATAATTTAGGCTACTCATCTGTGCAGCATTTCAGTAATGCCTTCCGTAAGAAGTTTGGCATGCCACCCGGCAAGCTAAAAAAGTAGGTATTTTATTCATACCCATATTTCTTCAGAAAACCAGTACGCAAGGCTGATATCTTTGGAGTAAATCTTCTGTCGAACCATATTGCATGACCTGCCCCTTCCAGCGTTTGAAACTCCAGGTCGTTACCTGCTTGTTGGGATGCAGTGGCAAAAGCCTGGGCGGTTGAATAAGGCACACTTTGATCGCCAGTACCATGGATCAGCAGCATGGGGGGCAAACCTTTTCGCACCAGGTGTACCGGTGATATCTCTTTCACCGTGTTTTTATCTTTCAGGTCTTTTGCAACCCAGGCAGTGTTTTTATCAGTAATAAAGTCATACACCCCGGCATTCACCAATAGTAGGTTAGGAGTGGCGCTATAAAGCAGGTTGTCTGTGCTTTCATTCCATTTATTGGCCAGTGCTGTTGCCAGCACCAGGTGACCACCAGCCGAATTGCCTGTTGCCACTATCCTGTTTGTGTCGATACGATACGTTGCAGCGTGTTGGCGCAGCCAGCGTATGGCCGACCGGGCATCTTTTACCGCTTCGAAAGGCGTAGAGCCATGGCTGTCGGCCAGCCGGTATTCTACCGAAGCGGCTACCCAACCTTTCTTTGCATAGGCAGCACAGTTGTAAAAGGCCCATTCCGGATTACCTTCCGTCCAGCTGCCACCACTGAAATACACGATCACGGGTCTTGGTGTGGTCAGTGTGCTATCGGGCAAAAACAAGTGAATATCCAGCTTGAAACCATCTACTGTTTTGTACGTCTCGATCAGGTGATTACTCCGTTCCTGCAGTCCTTCCCGGTAAGCGGCGTTGAGCTTTCTGAAACGTGTAGTATCTCTATGGGTAAGGCCATAGGAGTGCATAAACGGATCGAGGTGCTTCACACCAAAGTTCTCGATATGATTGTTCAGGTATTCATGCTTCCAAAATTCACGGCAGTCTTCGTTTTGAATATAGCGGGGTATTACCTGCAAGGTGGCCATGAGCCGTTGGTTATCGAATGTCCTGTAGGTGGGGGCGGTGAGCTCGATAGACGATTGATGGCGCAGGAAAGCCCTGATATAAGCTTTAACATCTTCGCTTTTAAGGAAGGAGGTATCATTAAAGAACGCCCTATTAGCGTCCAGCCGCTTTTGTGCAGGTGAGGACAGCTTGACTTTCTTGCCGGTAACCGTTTCATGAAAATAGGGATAGTCGAGTATAAACCTGTCGAAGAAGAAGCGGATATCTGTTGCTTCTGCAGTAATGAAACCTTTATCAGTCTGATTACTTTGGGCTTTATAGCGATCAAGCCCGGTTTGGAAGGTTTGCCGCAACGAATCGACGATACGGACAAAAGCCTTTTCCTGTAGTGCGTACAACTCATTCCTGTTGGGATAGAAATAACCGGCAAAGCTGCGGCTCACCATCCTTTGTCCTGCCTGGTATTGCTGGCGCAAAGTATCTGTGGAAGCAGGTTGAGCAATACTACTATAGCAGATTAATAATAGGAGTACGGACAGGTAATTAATTTTTCTCATGTTTTGGTCGGCTTGGGTTAAGTAACGGGAGCCGACTAAAGATAAAGGATTACTTCATTACCTGGAACACTACCGGCTGTGTCATTTGCTGCGGCACTTTGACGCCAAATACGGTAGCGGGTTTCCATCGGGGTGATTCGATAACAATACGTATCGCTTCTTCGGCGAGTTTGGCGTGTACTTCTTTTTTATTTCTCACCGATACGTTGGAAACCTGCCCTTGTTCGTCGACAAGGAAGTCGACGATCACTTCCTGCGTAGCAGTATTTTGATCCCGAGGAATCTTCAGGTACTTAACTGCCAGATCACCCTTCAGGTTGTTCTGCAGGTATTTGTTCCAGCCACCGCTACCGGAAAATCGTGCGGGTACACTGATGGCTTCATACGTAAACTTTTTCTCCGGCAGTGCAGGCAGGTTGAAAACAGCATCATCTACGGGTGTTTGTTTGATGGAGGTGCATTGGTGGTTTAGTGTATACGCCTTGTTTTCCTCCGTATAGCTTAACCATATGGAGCTGGTTTCCCGGATAAACGCATCGTAGTGGCCGATCTTATTATTCTTGTTGTATTCAGGATTCTGGTACAGCGAGGGGGCATAGAATAGTTTGGTATTTCCCTTGCTTGTTGTTATGACAATCGCTTTACAATCTATACCGGCGATATTCTTTTGCTCAGTCTTTTTTTCGACATTGATCACCTGGGTGGTGTCGCTGTCATAATCGAGATAATACAACGTGTCGATCTTTTTGATCTTGATATATACCCGTTGCTTTTGCGGGATATAGTATTCGTCTCCATAAACCGTCGTACGGCGCATGTTACCTTTCTTGATCATCACCTCCAGCTTATCGCCCAACCCTAACATCGTTTTCCAGATCTGGTCGCTGATGCCTGGCATGTTGGATTTTGTTTCTACTGTGTAGGTAATAGTTCCTTCGAAATCCTTTTGTTGGGCTAACAGGGTACTGGCAAAGGCTACGAACAGGCATAAGAGACTCAGCTTTTTCATCATGGGTGATTTAGGAGAGGCGGAAATTAGGAAAGTTTGGGCAGATGCTGGAATTCTCTTGTAATATGAAAAAGTAAATCCTGAGACCTCTGAATTTCGTATGTCTACAGACGTATGAATTATGAAAGATATACTGAATGGGAAATTTCATCAGATTCGTTAGAATATCGATTCATTAGTAGTGGCCCTATGGGTGATATTCCCAAAATAATTCAATTCCAGGCAACCTTTATTCCCGACATGTATAACCTATCTTTTGGTGACATATGTCAGGACGGCTCCATTGATGATTTAGTGGTGAACAATAATAGAGACAGAAACAAGGTACTTGCCACTGTTGCTGTAGCAGTCTATGAGTTCACCCGTAACTATCCTGAAAAGACTGTATTTTTTTCAGGAAGTACTCCTGAAAGGACAAGGCTTTACAGGATGGCTATTACTCTTAATTATGAGCGATTAATGCTTGATTTTGAAATACTTGGAATAGTAAGGGATATGAATGCCTTTCTGGATGTGCCGTTTGAAAGAGGGGTGAATTACTTTGGCTTTTTATTGAAACGGAAAATTAGTAAATTTGAGTAATGAAAAAGAAAACAAAGTTAAAGGGAGCGAAAGATTTTGGGGTAACTCTAACAGTCAACAAAGAGCTTGACGCGCTTTCGCGCAAGGTACTTTTTCCGGAGAAGCTGGAACAGGCCAACAAAATCCTTTCCAATACCAAGTTCAGGTACGTGAAATAACTATCTTTATATAGCATGCAAAAGCCACCCACGGGTGGCTTTTTTGTTTATCCACAATTAGAGTAGCTGGATAGTGATTAAAAAAAGTTTCAATAAGTAAGTCCCGATTGGGGTCTATTGCGTATATTTTACCAACCAAACTAACAAATCCTGGCCCCTAACGACATCTTTCGCTTATGAAGTTTAACAACCCCTCAGGCATACTGGCAGCTAACGGCTACCAGCAATATGAATTCACCAGCACAGGCCCTAAAGGGGCGATCTCCAAGATCATTCAGTTTGAGCCAACGCACAATGAGACAATCGTCAACCTGTCCTTTGGTAATAAACGGGCTGATGGGAGCATAGATGACATGGCCAAAAATGGCAATAAAGACAAGAATAGTATCCTGAATGCCATTGCGTCGGCGCTTGTCTCCTTCTTTGAAGCACACCCGGATAAATGGGTATTCTTTGCAGGTAGTACCCCGCAAAGAACAAGGCTTTACCGTATAGCGATCACCCATACGTTTAAAGAACTGGCCACTGGTTTTGAAGTAATGGGGGTAGTAAGTGAAAGAGGTAACTACTTCGATACTACTTTTGAGAAAGGAGTAGACTACCCTGCATTCCTGGTTAGACCAAAGAAGAGTAATTAAAACGACGTCTTGAATATTCTCATCTTTTAACTTCTCGATCACTCAGTCACCGTATCACAATCGTCTGCAGATAATGGTGCTCACCGCAAAAAACAGCTACTTTATAGATGCCAGTGCCTATTTTGGCGGGTAGCCAAATGGTGTGTGTGGAGAAATGATCCTTATGTGCCAGGAAAGTTTTGAACAGCAGTACGCCGCTTAGAGTATAAAAGTAAACAGCAAAGACACTTCGCTCGATATTATACAATTGAAGCCAGAAACGCTTCTCTGTCACCAGGCTGGGGTACAACGTAATGCGTTGAGACAGCTGTAAATACCGTGCAGCAGGTAGTAATGACTGGTTCATAGGATAACTTGTTATAAGTAAATACGGATGCCCTACTGTCCGGACTTTCCGATGAAAGAGGGCGATGATAAAAGTAGCCACTTTTTGAAGTGCCTGCAATAGTAGAGTTATGAGCCTGCGCGGTATTTTTACCAAACACCTACCTTTAGTACAAAGAACAACTATGACAAAAAGAGACCTTTCCTTAATAGGCATCACCATCTTAGTAATGTGTGTGCCATTGGCCATTGTGGCCCATAAGAACCAGGAGCCCCAAATGTCTTCTTCCATTTTTGATTGGGCAACCATTAAAGTAACGCCCACCAAAACGGGCGAAAGGCGTCAACTCTTTCAGGCGCCGACGCCAACCCTGGATGAACTGGAATGTCACGTAACCACCCTCAACCCTGGAGAATCTCCACACGCGCCACATCAACATCCGGATGAAGAGCTGATCATTATTAAAGAAGGAACTGTTGAATCGACCGTAAATGGCATGGTAAAACGAGTAGGAGCGGGATCGGTGATCTTCCAGGCAGCGAACCAACTGCACGGCATTAAGAACGTGGGTACTACACAGGCGGTTTATCATGTTATTAAATGGAAAACTGCCAAAACAGGAAAAAGCAATTAAGGGAGAGGCAGGCCGCGGCCTTTAACGTCCGTTTAATATTTTATGGGCTATCTTAGCTGCGTTGGATGAGCCTGCTTATGCCGAAATTTTCTACTATTTGCAACGATCACCTATTAATAAGGGTCAATACTCCTATGCAATGGAGAGTAGTTGTATGGGTATTGATCATACTGTTTCCCAATTATTTACTGGCTCAAAACTGTACCGCACTGGGGCAAAGCCCTGCTTCTGCTTTCCCCGTTTGTGGTGAAAGCACCTTCACACAAACTACTGTTCCCATTTGCGGAAATACACCCGTAGCTGTTCCCGGATGTCCCGGCGGTGGTTATTCCGATAAAAATCCTTTCTGGTATCAATTTACCTGCTTTACAGCCGGTACCCTCGATTTTCAGATCACCCCCATCGACCTGGGTGACGATTACGATTGGATGCTGTATGATATTACCGGCCGCAATCCATCAGAGGTATTTACCAATAACAGCCTCATTGTTACCGGCAACTGGTCTGGTTCATCCGGGGTGACTGGCGCCTCGTCCAGTGGCGTTACTTTCATTCAATGTGGTTCCAGCCCCGGTGAAAACAAACCCACCTTCGCCAAATCGCCCACGCTGATAGAAGGACATACCTATCTCTTGCTGGTGAGCCATTTTACCGACTCTCAAAGCGGCTATAAGTTATCGTTTGGTGGTGGCACAGCCGTGATCACCGATCCCAAACTGCCTGCACTGGCAAGTGCTTCTGCGGCCTGTGGTGGTACCATCCTGCGGGTGAAGCTCAATAAGAAGATGAAGTGTAGCAGCCTCGCGGCCGACGGCAGTGATTTTACGCTGACACCCGCTGCTGGCACTATTACCGGCGCTATAGGTGTTGGTTGCTCAGCCAATTTTGATCTTGACAGTGTAATATTGACCACAAGCGGTGTCATTGCCCCGGGTGTATATAACCTTTCCATGAAAAAGGGGAGTGATGGAACTACTTTGAGAGATAACTGCGACCGTGAGATCAACGAAGGTGATGCCCTTCCTGTGACAGTATATCCCCTCGTACCCACACCGATGGACAGCCTTTCGCTTCCTGTTCGGTGCGAGCCTGATGAGATACAGGTCTTTTTCAGGGGCTTGATGCGTTGCAATTCTATTGCTGCTGATGGTAGTGATTTTGTGATTCCCGGTTTGCCGGTAGGTATCAAGAGTGCGGCTGGGGGCAACTGTACCAATGGACTTTCACCTGTGGTCATTATAAAATTCACAGCGCCTATACAAACGGCCGGCAACTGGAACATACAGCTAAGGCAGGGTAGTGATGGCAATACGATCATCGATGAATGTGGTATGCCTACACCTGCCGGCGCCAACCTCAACTTTGTCACGTACGATACGGTCAATGCCGACTTCACGTACAACGTGTTATGGGGATGTAAGAAAGATACCGTCGAATGTTTCCATCCCGGTGGTAATGGTGTGAATGAATGGGCCTGGAACTTTGATAACATCGGTAGCAACCAGCTGCAAAACCCTTCCTTCATTTTCCCCACTTTCGGCAGCAAGAAGATTGTGCTGAACGTAACCAATGGCATTTGCAGGGACAGTGTAGAGACCATTGTAGTGCTCGATAATGCCATGGATGCACGTTTTGGCGGCCCTGTGTTCCAATGTCCGGAAGACCTGGCCGTGTTTACAGATAGTAGTACGGGTAAGATCGTTTCCTGGAACTGGACCTTTGGTAATGGTCACACCAGTGCACTGCAATTACACGAGCCACAGCGATATCCGCGGCCTGCCGCCAGAACGAAAAAGTATACTGTGCAACTCGTCGTTCAAAATGATAAGAATTGCAAGGATACTGCTTACCATCAAATAGAAGTAGTAACTTCCTGCTATATCACCATACCTACAGCTTTCAGCCCCAATGGTGATAACAACAATGATTACCTCTATCCAATGAATGCCTTCAAGGCCACCGATTTATTATTCAGGGTGTACAACAGATATGGGCAATTGGTATTCGAAACAAAAGATTGGATGAAGCGGTGGGATGGCAATTTCAATGGGCAAAAACAACCTTCCGGTACTTATGTGTGGACGCTTTCTTATACCCACACGGATACAAAACAAAAGATCGTCCAGAAAGGCGCTACGATGTTGGTGCGTTAGCGTACATTTGGTGCCTGCCGGGCGGCTGGCACAGCTAACACATCAACCATTATGTTGCGAAGATCACTACTAACAACTTTTGTACTATCTGTACTTTGTCTCGCCACTTTTCAACCTGTACAAGCACAGGTACATATTTCTCCTGATTCCATACGGCCCAAAATGCAGTGGTTTGCCGATGCCAAACTGGGCATATTCATTCACTGGGGCATTTATGCGGTGAATGGTATCGATGAAAGCTGGAGCTTTTACAACAAAAAGATCAGTCATCCTGATTATATGAAGCAGCTGGCCGGCTTCACTGCCAGTCGCTATAACCCGGATGCCTGGGCTGCCCTGATCAAAGAAAGCGGTGCCCGTTATGCGGTGATCACCACCAAACACCATGATGGTGTAGCACTTTGGCCCACCCGTGAAAATCATTATAGTGTAATAAAAAATACACCTGCCCGTCGCGATGTACTAACACCTTTTTATAAAGCGCTCGACAAACAAGGCATCAAACGCGGCGCTTATTTCTCGCTTATTGATTGGAGCCATCCTGACTACCCGGCTTTTACAAAAGATAGCAGCCGCTACCGCATGGCCGATGAGCCACAGCGCTGGGAGCGCTTCCGCCAGTTTTACCAGTCGCAGATCAATGAACTTAGCCAGGCTTATCATCCGGACCTTTGGTGGTTTGATGGCGACTGGGAGCACAGTGCTGCTGAATGGGGAGCAGCCACTGTGCGCAGCAGTATATTGAAAGAAACACCAGGTGCTATTTTAAACAGCCGCTTGCAGGGGTATGGCGATTATGAAACGCCCGAACAAAACTTTCCCGTTACAAGGCCTGCCTTCAACTGGTGGGAACTGTGTATGACAATCAACAACAACTGGGGCTATCAGCCACAGGATACTGCCTGGAAAACACCTTACGAAGTGATCACCATCTTTGCCGATGCCATCAGCAATGGCGGCAACCTGCTGCTGGATATTGGTCCCAAAGAAGACGGTACCATTCCTGCTCAACAAGTACATGTGCTGAAAGAGTTGGGCAAGTGGAACAAAAAACACGCGCCAGCCATTTTCAATACCCTGGGTGGTATAGCGCAGGGACATTTCTACGGACCTACTACTTTGTCTAAAGATTCATCCACTTTGTACCTGTTCATTCCAGCCAAAACAACAGGACAGGTAATGATCAAAGGGCTAAAGAATAAGATCCAGGAAATAAAAGTAGTGGGAGGCACACAAACCCTCACACACAAGATCGTGGGAAAGATATCCTGGAGCCCGGTGCCGGGCCTGGTATACATACCTGTGCCTCCGGCTGTGCAGGATGAATACATGACGGTGTTGGCAGTAAAGCTCGATGGGCCTGTTCAATTATACAGGGGGCGGGGAGGACTTAATTAATATCAGTGTATTAAAACTGCTCCTTTGTAGCCTCATTGATTTCTTTACGCAGTTCCGATAGTTTGATGGCATATTCCTGTAGCTTTTTCTCCTCTTCCGTTTGAGGCGTCCATGCCGGAACGGGCACCGTTTTACCTTCGTCATCTACGGCTACAAATACGATCACACAGTGCGTGGTCTTGGTTTCTACTTTTGTTTTGGGATTGATGGCTTTGATGTCTACGGCAATATGCATACTGGTCCTGCCGGTATAAATGATCTTGGCCTGCACTTCTACAATATCACCAATGTGGATTGGGTTGATGAACCGGATGCCGCCTACATACACCGTAACACAATACTGACTGCTCCAATTGACAGCGCAGGTGTAAGCTGTCTGGTCAATCCATTTCATTACAGCGCCACCGTGCACTTTGCCACCAAAATTCACATCAGCAGGCTGACTCAAAAAGCGAAACTTGACAATATGTTCATCCATGAATTACCGGAGTTTAGGCACGGAAGGTATAAAAAAAGAGGCTGACATACATCAGCCCCTTGCGCAAAATAAAGTGAAGGAGTTATAACTTATTTATATCAGCCCGGCGGTCTTCATGCCAAAAATATTGTTCACTTTTTCAGTGAGCATGTTGCTCAGGTCTTTCAAGGCGCCCGGGTCTCTTAGCTTTGCATTGATATTGTCCACCATTGCCTTGCTCACCTGGTCATAATTCGCAGCCTGGTTGGCCAGGAAATTAAACTGGTCACCACTACTCATGTGTATCGAAATACAGATATTGGAATTCTTCTGAGCGCCCGGCGCAGTACAGGTAGCCACTGTAGTAGTGGGACCAGCGATCAACGCCATAGCATTTACTCTTACCAGCAGACGGTCCGCATGGTCAGGGTCGGGAATAATATCCATATTGCCGTATCCCTGCGCTTCAAATATCTGCGCCTCGAAAGTGCCGTTGCCTATCACCGTATAATCGTCGCCACCCATGAGCGGTGTACATTTCTGCGTAAAAATATAGCTACCTGTCACCGTAATGTATTGACTGGTTACATACTTGCCGGGAGGCAGCTTACAGAAATTAAGTGTTGTTTCCAGGTTCGTATTCTTTATAGTAGGTTTATTGGCGCCCGGCTGCAAATTGTACAGCCCTTTAATGGTTACATCTTTTAGTTTCAGTGAAGGATATCCATCACATTTTCCTAAGTGATCGTCGTCATTACAGGCTGCATCCACTTTCTCCGGCAGTTGGGGCATATCCCATTCATCTACATGGTAGGGATCATAACTCGTTTGCTGTTCACTCAGCATTTTTGGCAGGAAGAACTGACTGTCGGGTATTACCATCTGTCCCCATAGATAATTGACAATAAACTGTAAGATAGGTTCGTCATTTGCTTTAAGCATATGCTATAATTTAAGGTGAGTTAAAAATTACTCATCATTGACCACGGCTTCCACAAGCGCCCGCAGGCCCTCGGCGTACTTATTGTTGCCATAAGACTCCAGTTGCTCCAGTGCTTTGATCATATACACCCTTGCTTCGGAATACGTTTTATCAAGGCCCGGCGATTGTAACACCAGTTGAGTGGCCTGCCGGAATTCCTGTTCGGTATAAGGTTTCCCTGACAACACCTTCCGCACCGGGTTCTTCACCGGCAACCCTTCCAGTACATACACGTAGGGAAGAGAAATGCGGCTATTCTTCAGGTCGATGAATTGTTGCTTGCCCGATTTTCCATCCCCATGAAAAATATCCTTCAGGTCATCCATGATCTGGAAAGCCCGCCCACAATAAAGGCCAAACTTTTCCATATTACTTACAAGGCCGACACGTGCATCCATCAACCTGGCGCCAGCCTCACAGGACAGCGCGATCAGCTTGCCCGTTTTACGATCGATGATCCGCAGGTAGCGGCGGCGTAGGAAATCAGTTTTCCACGACACTTTCTGTTGCAGCTCGTCAATCTCTCCTTTGCATAAGTTGAAGGCTGCGTTCAGGTAATGCTGCACCAGTTTAAGGTCCTGCTCTGTACGCACAGCACCTACGAAATTGCGCATGGATTCGATCATCTGCATATCGCCCACCAGCATGGCGATATCATTACCACGCTCAGCATTCAGGCTGGGTAATCCGCGGCGTAGCGGGGCCTTGTCTACAATGTCATCGTGGAGCAAAGAACCTACGTGCAACATTTCCAGCGATACCGCAGCACGGATCACTTTGCCAGGCAACAGCGCACTGTTATTTCTCTTGTCATTGAGTTTGGCACTTAGCAAAAGCAGCATTGGCCGGAATCTCTTCCCTCGTTTATACAGCTCTAGCGTGTTTTTGGTCAGGTACTTCCGTTGTGTCTTCAACGTCTTCATCAATTCCACTTCAAACCGGTCCAGTTCCTTTCCCAATAGACCTTGTGCATGGGAAAAGGCTTCCGACTGTGTCATGGTTGTCGTCATGATTCAAAAGATCAATTGTTAATGTATACAACACCCATTTCCTCTCTGTTTACTCCTTGCACAAACTGAGCATACGTATCGCGCCGGTAAGGCCGCAGCTCCGCAATCAGCGGTTCCAGGTCGTCTGCTGCACCAGGCCCGCCGTTAGCAGCTACAACATGCAATGCCGTGATGATCTCTTCCACGACCAGCATATCCGTCGCTTCGGGCGACGTGCATTCCTGTAACACCCTGTATAGCCGCGCGCGCACCACTGCATTGCGGGCACAAACGCCGTCGATCAATGGTTGGTTCATATAATAGTGATACAGCATTTCCTGCGCGCGCGGAGCGGTCGTTAGTGTTTGCAGCAACTCGATATCGGGCCGCGCCGTAAACACAGTTGGGTGCGATAGGATTTCATGCGCGTTATTGATAGAGCAGAAAGCAAGAATATCGCTTACGAGTTTTTCTGCAGCGGCAACAGCCATGCCCCATATCGACACCAACGCTTCGACGATAGCCATAAAGCCCCAGCCTATATACCGTAGCAGCTTCGCTGCTTCATCGGCTATCACATTGAAAACATTGTACAGTATTCTCGCTACATCTTCAGCCACCTTGAACAATCCCTGCTTCAATGCTTCTATCCATTTCTTCACGTCCGCCACGAGATCGCGGAACAGTTGTGCGGGGTATTTGATGAAATAATCGATCAATGCCTGCTTCAGGTCACTCCATGATTTGATCTCCAGCTTGAGATCGGCCGAAAGCGTGAGAGAGCCCCAGGCGAAGGAGCCCTTCACCTCGAATGTAAAGCCGGGATTGATGATCACCGTAACCGACATATCGAGGTGCATATCGATGTCGATAGCTGGTATGATCGTAAGGCCATCAATCTTGAGTGGGGAGGTGTGGAAACTTAAATCGATAGAGCCACCAATGGAGCCATAAAAATTAAATGCACCATTGGAGTTGCCCAGCCTGCACATCATGTTCGTCTTGAACACATTCAACAAGTTGGTGCTGGCTTCAAACGTAAACTGGCTGTCGGAGATATAAGCATACAAAGTACTGGTAAAGCCCAACAGTGTTATCGAGCCCGACAGGGTAAGGTATGGCTTACCGGGCGTGGGGGATGTCAGGAATGTTGTGTCGATCAGTCCGTATGGACCTTTTTCACCCGATGCATCCGACAGTTTAAACAATCCATTGGCCAGTGAAAGCGGCTTATTGATATAGCCCGATGCCTTGATACCTGTGCTGAAATACACAGCAATGTCGAACACTGCTTCAAAACCATAGAACAGGATATCGCCACTGGCATAAAAGCCCATTTGGTATTGCGTGCCCGTAGCCGGATTGCGCCAGCCCGACGGGTCCAGTACAACATACAGCTGAAATTCCCGGAAGCCTATACTGTTCAGCACAGGTATCCAGCTCAGATCGAGCGTAGTAAACTCTTTGATCAGGTCCGTCAGGAAGATGGTTTTGCCCTTATCCTGTTCGATGAGTTTGAACACAAAGGCATTGAGCACAGGCACCTCACCTATAATGCCACCCACGAGGTCCAGCTCCAGCTCTACAGGATTGGTTTTGCCGATGTCTACATTGCCACCAAAGCCAAACATCAGTTCGCCCTTCACTGATACACCTATTTCCCCCCAGAAGTTCTTGATCGTGAGGCCCTCCAATCCCAGTGGGTCTTTCCAGCCCGGGCTGGTGGTAGGAGGCGCTATGCTCGTCAGCATATTTCTTACCAGCCTGCGATGCGTGTGCATTTGCATCAACTGCACATTGCGCTGATTGATCAATTCACTATTGGCCTTAAATACAAAATAAAGATCGAACGATCCATCGAGCGTTAGCGTACCCCCACCAATGAACTCGAGCTTCACCTCCTTGCCTTTGTTGGGTCCGGCAATTTCCGTAAAGGAAAAAGAAACACCCGTTTGCAGCGAGAAAGATTTGGTGGCCGGTGAAATAATAAGTTGAAACCCGTTGAATGAATACTTATTTTGTTTGGAAGGCTCGCCGATACTGGCAATAAACTGTGAATTACTCAGTGGGTCTGCTATGTATGCGTACAGGTTGATGCCTGTTGCATTGGGGAAAAACATATTGAGCGTCTTCAGCAGATCACCTCCGAATGCGATGGTGGTGAAAAAGGTAAGCCCTTTCCCCACAGTCTTGGGAATGGTAGAAGGAGGGTTTGTCCATTGCACGGCCGGGTTGTCGAGTGAAGAGATCAGCAAACCCGATTTGGTGAAACTGATATCCTTGAATATGTCGGCAAAAGTGCCCGGCCATTGCTGTGCCGGCGACCATGACCAGTTTTGCGTCCATACCCCTGCCAGGCAGCCCCAGACGCCGTCCTTTTTTTGTATTTCAAACAAAAGCCCTACATCCGTGCCATTGATCTGCACGGTAGATGTAATATTGAAATCATAATTGGTGCCGGTCGGTTGATTGCCGCCATTGGAATTAGTAACCGTTAAGGTCACTGTGGTGTCCTTAAGGTCCAGCTGCGGAAAGCCGCTGGGTAAAGAAAGATTCACGACACCCACAATATCTTTGGCCAGTTGCGTAAGGTTGATCTCAGGGAATTTACCAGTCAGCTGGAAACTCGTACGAATGTCCCAGTTTACCATAAACTCCGCAATCGGGTCCGTACCGGTAGCTGGTAAAAAATCGACCACGGCATAAATATTACCTGTAGTAGCCGGGTTTTTATTGCCATCGTAATTCAGACTCAAAGAAGATTCCTTCAGCTGGATTGAACGGATACCTGAATTGATCTTCCATTCACCCGTAAAACCAGCCTGCAACGAATAGTTTTTATTCCCCGGGGTACCATTTACATACAGTTGATTGCAAATGAGTACGGGGAAGCCGGAGGCGGCAGGGTAGAACTTGGAAAATAGTTGAGTGAGGTTAAGCGTACTATTGTAAAGCTGAACATAAAAAGCAGGTTGCGGAAAATTGGCATTCACCAGCACAGGTACATTATCCACCAATATCGCTGTGCCATTCACCAATGTGCTGATAGATGGACTGTTGGTAATATCGTCCACCATAAAAGTCACATCAAAAGTCTTGATATCGAAATAGCCCGGCAGAATATCCCATTCACTGGTGCTGCCCACATCTGCAGCAATTGCACTGAAAGCCTGTAGTGGGCTTTTCGTAAGCAGACTGGTATCAAAATAAAGACGTACAGCTTTCAGCGTTATCAGGTTGCTCAGGTTCTTTATGTATTGCTTCAATACTTCGCCTACCGGTGCGTTGTTCATGAACTTTGCCAGCTCCTCCAGCCCATGTGTCACAGCATTACCCAATTTAGCCTCAAACACCAATTGCTTTCCCGGATTGCTGATATCTACACTAACAGGAATAGGTGGCGCCTGTCCTATAGTCACCTTGCTGCAAAGTAGAATAGCAGCCGACAGCTTGTTATTGGTTCCGGCAATAGCTGTACTACATTGTAGGTAAACAGGCAACGTTAAAAAATGAAGATCGATACTGACTGTTGGAGTAGTAATCAGGATACCGGGTTGAAGTTTATCGAGGTCTGCAATATTGCCGCCAAGAATTTGAATGCCCCCGGAGATCGTGATGCTGGTGCCGCCACCGAGCAATGAGGCTACTGTGTTGAGCAAGCCACTGGTTGTTTGCAGGGCGCCGCTATAGAAGTTCAGACCTGGAGATAAAGAAGGATAGGGGGCTGTAGCCGCCTTCGCATAAGAACATAAGAGAAAATGACATTGCCGGAAATCTAACTGTGAAAAAGAGTCACTGCCAAGTATAGGAAAAGAGGTCGCAAATTTCCAGGAGGCAGGCAGCGGGATATCTATGTACAGCGCCGGCGTGCCGTCCGCTACCGGGTTGCCATTACCATCGATAATGGAAAACACGATAGTAGTTACGGACTGGTCATTTACATTCAGCAGGCTCATCTTGCCGGTGAGCGTGATGCTATTACTATCCTTTTGCGGTGGCTGCGTCATGCCGCTTACAGTCATTGTACTGCCCATCCAGGAGCTGATCAGCTTATCTACAGGCCCGTCAGGACCCAGTGCATTGGCTGGCAGGTTTAAAGAAGTGCCATTGAATACAGGTGCATTCGAAAGTATATTGTAGAGCGCATCGAGTGTCATGGTGCTTGATTTAGAAATTGAGAGAAAATATTGACCATCTTTTACTTAAGCCTATCGACCGTGATGCTATAATCAGTACCATCACTCTTGAACACAATATTGCCCTGTGTGGCAGTAAGGAAAATGCCCAGATCATTATTTTCTGTTACATACTTGGTAACAGGGTCCCGATAGCAGTCGACCCGATGCATAGGGATCGTAATACCGTTTTTCCCATTGCCGTCCACCATATTTTGTACATAGTCGAGCAGGTCGCAACGGGGGTGACCGTACCCCATATGTTCCGCGCTGGCCGAAAAGATGCCGATCTGAGGCTTGACTTTTCCCAGAAAAAAGGCGCTGTTGGAATAGTTGGAGCCGTGATGAGCAAACGAATAAACCGTTGCCCGCAGGGCTTTGCTGGACCAGGTTTGTGTTATCCAGTTTTCTGTGACCGCTGTGGCATCGCCTGTAAGAAGCACCGTCGTGTTGCCATAATCAACCGAAGCCACGATACTCCTTGAATTGGCGTCGCCGGGAACATTTGCGGCCAGTATGTAAACCTTCGTGCCTTGCCCGACATCCACTTCGTTACTGGGGTTTGTACTGGAGTAGTAATTGGGATAGCTTATGTACTGGGTAGTATTGGGCAATGATGTAAACCAGTCACTGAGATATTTGTCGTATTCCGACTTGTTACCACTATAATGTACATACAGCGGTTTTTTTGCCTGCACTATAGAAGGGATGATACTGACATGGTCCTTGTCGGCGTGTGAAAGAATAATGGTAGTGATATCGGCGCCGCCAGTAGCCTTAGTGATATATTTTACTATGTCGTTATAATCTACCTTGGAAGAAGTCGTGCCTGCATCATATAGCATGTACTTGCCTGCCGGTGTTTTGATCAGAATACAGTTGCCTTGCGCCACATCGATAAAATGCACCTCAAGCGTAGCGCCACTGACCGGAGATGCTGTGCTAAGCGCCGTTACCTGCGCCTGCAGCGACGCTGCATACAGCAGCAATAATAG
This sequence comes from Paraflavitalea sp., assembly GCF_059502485.1. Lineage (NCBI taxonomy): Bacteria > Pseudomonadati > Bacteroidota > Chitinophagia > Chitinophagales > Chitinophagaceae > Paraflavitalea > Paraflavitalea sp. Next base: position 300,667 of record NZ_JCACET010000011.1, on the reverse strand, counting down.
CAATAGCCTGAAGCGGCTTATGAATAATAAGCATTTCATAAGAAGGTTTATTTGAATGATCCAATAAATATTCGGTCAGATCGTATCAGGAAACGACCAGCGTTCCGACAATGGTCATCATATTCGCACCCGAACTGGTTACATTGCTGATCTGGGGCACAAACTTCAACTGCGTACCACTGATGTTGACCTTATAAGCAGGCAGGTTGTACGAACTAAAGTTGATGTTGTGCAGTGAAGTACTTACGATTGGCGTCACCACGGCTGTAATAGCTTGCGTAATGGGCCAGGTAATAGCAGAAAGAATCCATTCCAACACACTGCCGCTGGGCTTGAGCAGGAAAGTGAAAGCATTGATACTTCTGGCAACTATATTCACACTGTTGCTGCCAGCAGGCTCCAGTTGACACGTTGCCTGTGGTGCAGGGCCGCCCAGTACATCGTAGTTCACGCCAATGGGTATCCATAATACAGTAATCTTAGCGCCTACATTACCATCGATACCAAAGTCCACGATCAGGTTGGTTCCCTGTAGCGATATGGTGGGATTGTTGATATTGATAGAATAATGATAGTCGGCGCCGCCTGCACTGGTGCCAACGCTGCCACCACCGGAATAATTCTTCGATTGGCCCAGCGCCGATGTTGTCACCGCCTGCATGGCATCCTGGCTAAGCAACGCAAAGAAGTTGGTAGATGGCCATGGATAACCATTGGGAATACTGGCTGGTCCTTTATTGATAAGATTGGTGACGGCTATGATGGCGCCACCAGCCACGGTAGCGGCTATAGGCGACAGCTTAATGCCGGGCATATCAGGAGGCGGTATACTAAGGCCGGCAAGCGCTTTGTTAGAGGCCGTCAATAACTGAGGCATTACCACTTTACTGGCAAAGAATTGTTCCATGGGATCTTTGAGCGGTGTAAAACTTGCACTGCTGGCGGCCAGCGTCAGGTTATTGCCCGATACACTGAGCAGGCAGGACAGCGTAACATTCAGGTTGAGTACCGTCTGCTCATTATTAGGTTGCTTAAGCGTGATCTGCAAATTGGGGAAAATGACATCGAAGGCAGGGCTTTGCGCAACGGCAGCCTGTAAAACTTCCTGTGGTAGTTGCAGGTCATTATTACTGTGCATTGCCGCTGCCTGTTCATGCAGTGCCTCCACAGTAGACTTCGATGGTGAAAGATTGAACGTGGGTGGGGCAGTGGCAGCCCAGGTCATCGTGATGCCTGGAAACTGATCCGAGGTGCCACTCCCTTGAAAGAGGTCGGGGATCCTGGTAAATAGCTGTGCACTGCACAAATCGAGTTGTTGCTGGCTTACGCCAACGGCTACATCAAATGGCATACAATTAGTTTTAAGTCGATAAGTTGAGGATTATCCGAATATCTTTTTAATGGCATCGTTTATGCGATCGCTCAGGTACTTTTTCACATCATCGCTGTTTAAGCCCGATGTGATCTTTGTTACCATCAGGTTTTGCATAAAACTCATATTGGCAATAGCATTTTGGACCCTTGCATTGAGCTCTGATGCATGATCGGGATTAAGCGTTACGTGCAGCAAAGGGATGGTGGCAGAAAGATCAGTTACAGTTACTACCAGGTCGGTCCCCTGCATAGCTACAGTGCCTGTAACAGATAAAGTAGGTAAACCAAAATTATCAGTGAAGGAGCCGGTAATCTGCGAAATATCACCCGTACTGGCAAAACGGTTCGTTTCAGGCGCGTACTCCTCGTGCCGGTTGTTGGCCAGCCATTCTTCATGCGCAGCATGCGCTTCTTCGTAGGCTTTCTGATAAATAGCTTCTTTACGAAGTTTGGAAGCCGCAAGCATATCTGGATGGAGCGATTTGGAACCTCCGTCTTTAACATAGCCCATGAAATTGTTGACACTTTTTCCGCCATAAGAGTGAGCTTCACCGTTGAGGTTGCTATTGTCTGCATTGGCATAGATAGAGTTGTACAACTCCTGTCCACGTGGGTCACCCAGTTTGATCAAAGAATTAGCTTCAATAGTGAGCACAGTTTCCATGTAAAAACCATGATGATTGTACCCATCATCATTAAATCCAGTGCCTGTATCATCCGGGTTTTTTGCGGCATTACTGGTGTTGTTCATAAAAAATGCAGTATCCTTTCCATCTGTGGTATAATAGATCCAGGCGTTATGAAAAAAGCCATTGCTCTTATTGTCGTGGCCATTTACTTTGGCGTTCTGCGCCAATACGATAGAATTGAGCGTGTCATTCTGCTCATAATAAGCATTCACCAGTTGATTGCCATTAGGATTGGATGGGTCAGTTAGCTTATCACGATACTGATAAGCGAGGTCTATATTATCGGCTGTAGCGCCAGTCATAGCCATAGCGCGGGAAGCACCCAGCAGTCCATTGGCGGCACCTATAGCACAACCTACTATACCACCCGAGTCCACTTCATAATGACCGCTGAAATTTAGCTGTCCGAAACCGATCTTGAGCGTGAGTGTATGAGTAGGGTCGTCATAACCAAACCCCTTCTCAGTAATGGAAGGTAGACCAGTGATCTTGTTATTATTCATCTTAAGAGAAATATAGCCAAGCACGCTGTCTTTGAATAAGCTGATAGGGCCAATATCCTGTACGGAAGATCCTTCCAGTGGAGGAATATGGATGTTGTTCCAGTTTAACCCATTTTTCATGACATTGGGAAGATAGTACTGCGTGTTGGGCGTCCATAAAAGTTTCCAGGCAGCCCGGAGAATTATCTCATCAGTGGATTGCTGTGACATATTTTTTGGTTTAACGATGACGTATGAAAATGACGGGTCGGTTCGTTCAATGCTGATTGAACAGATTATGACTATTGGTCGGAACAGTGAAATTAATTAGTTAACAATGGGTCTTTGGGGAGAGTGCTATGGTCGGTAAGAAATATGCGCTAAGTTAATGAGCATGCGATATCGAAAACAAGCGTATATCTACTGTACTATATGCGTAGACGTGAGTGAAAACACTACGTAGGTTAAGTAATGTGACCCTGATCGTAATAAATGATACGTGTGACCGAAAAATAATCCATATATAATAAGTAGATAATTGCACTGATTAGCTTATTTGTGACACAAAAAAGGGACTGACTTACGTCAGCCCCTTAATAACTATCTAAGCAAAGGACTCGATGCCTTTTCTTTACAACTTCACCAACTTCACTGTTTGAATATTGTTCCCTTGTTTCACCTGCAGGTAATACATGCCCGGTCTATAATTAGCACCAAGCGTAAACAAGCCATTGGCAGCTAACCCTGTTCTTGATTCCACAGTGCGACCGGTGTTGTCTGTTACGATGAAGCTCAACGGCTGCAATGAAGTACTTAAAGTAAGTACATAGAATTGATTGGGCGAAGGATTGGGGAACGCCTTCACAGTAAGTATGCCATCCGGGAATGGATCGTTGGGAATACGTGGTATCCGTACATGCACCTGTTGAGCACTGCTGTTACCTGCCAGGTCGGTAGCTGTAATCGTAATGGTGTAAGTGCGGCCATTACTCAGCAAGCCTTTCTCTGCACGCAGTTTTACATGGTGATTGTCTACAATCACCCAGTCGGGCGCAAGATTGCCATACAAGCCACCGGTTACCGGTTCACTGCTGGTAACAGACAGGGCGGTGGTAACGCTACCACAATTATCTGTAGCATCATAATTGATGGTCACATCTTTCAGCTGCAGGTTGGGGGGCCATATTTCAGCAGGACTAGCAGCTGCGTTGGTGATCAGCGGAGCAATACTATCGGTGATGGTGAGCGCGAACTCACAGGAAGCTTCGTTGCCGCCGGCATCTGTAGCTGTCAGTGAAATAGTTACGGCGCCATTGCCATTGATCACAGTGCCTGCCGCCGGCACTTGTGTTACCGTAACGGCGGATTGACTATTTACCAATGCCTGTGCAGTGTAATCAGGCAACACGATATTGCAGGCCGAGTCGAGGTACAGCGTTTGATTGCCCGGGCATACGATAGATGGCGGTAAGTTGGACGCTGTATTGGACAGTACACTTTCATTGTTAAATCGGTCCACCGCAGTAACGGTATAATAATAAGTAGTACCAGGCAACCCGGTAGTATCTGCAAAGAGCGTGGTATCCGTATTGGTAATGGTCAGGATGTTATCGACATTATTAATATCGACAGTAGTATCTTCCGAGCGATAGACGACAAAACGAATCGCCCTGTCCAGCTCAGTCGCAGCAGTTGGTTTCACCCAGTTCAACACCACAGAATCGCCGGGGTATTTTACCGCTGTGAGCGAAGCAGGTGCGTCAGGCGCTATGCTGTCGCGCCAGGGCATGCGTGGAAGCAGGGCTGGCCGTTGGTAAAAGAACAAACGCAGCGAATCGCGAAATCCCAGCTTAGTGGTGCTGCGCAAGCTGCTGGTATTATAAATAGCCTCTCCATAAATATTAGGATAAAGCGGGTCCCTGTTCAGCCGCATTTCGTTGGGGATCATGGAAGGATTGGCCCAGTTGACGCCCTGAGCAGGATCATTCACCTTGTAACCGGCCATACCTATATAAATATGTCTGCCGTTGGCCTGGTTGTTCCACCAGGGAACAATGGCTGCATAGTTAGCCCCGGACTGACCTATATACCAGTATACCTGCGGAGCAATATAATCTACCCAGCCTTCCTGCAACCATCTTTTGGTATCTGCAAAGAGGGTAGTGTAATGCTCCAGGCCACTGGTAGGTGTGCCAATAGCAGGGTTGGTACTGTTGCGGTAAATACCGGAAGGCGATACGCCAAACTTCACCCAAGGTTTCAATACTTTGATGGTGTCGTACAGACTTGATATTAAAAGATTCACATTATCACGACGCCAATCGGCCCGGCTGGTAAATCCGCGTGGATCGAGCGTAAAGGAAGAGTCATCATTGTAAGGCGTAGTACCTGCCGGCGCAGCAGGAGGGTAGAAGTAATCATCGAAGTGAATGCCATCCACATCATAACGTTGCACGATGTCGACAATAACACTGGATATATGATTACGTACTACCTGTAAACCGGGATCGAGCACACGTAAAGTGCCCTGACTCAACAACCAATCGGGATGCAACTTGGCCACATGGTTGGCAGCAAAGCCTGGCAGGTTGCCCGAGTTGGCAACAGCCCGGTAAGGGTTGATCCAGGCATGAAACTCGATACCCCGCTTGTGACATTCATCGATCATGAACTGCATGGGGTCCCAGGGCGTACTTGGCTCCCTGCCTTGTGTACCGGTCAGGTCGGCAGACCAGGGTTCGATGGTGCTGGGGTAAAGCGCATCACATTGACTGCGTACCTGTATGAACAAGGTGTTCATACCAGTTGCTTTGTGGTGGTCGATGATGGTAAGGAATGCGGCCCGTTGCTGGGCGGGTGTTTGTGTGCGGTTGGGCCAGTCGATGTTGGCGTAAGTAGCTATCCAGGCGCCGCGCATTTCACGTTTAGGCGGCTGCTGGCCTATAGCCAACAAGGATAAGATCATAAGACATACAGCAAGTAAAGATCTTTTCATAAGTGTTAGTTTTGCAGGTTTACGCCTAAAATACAGCACCCTGCTGCATATTAGTGCAACTTTTAGGCGGTGTGGAAAGAAAAATAACCTGCAAAAACACGCAATAACAGTCAGGCCGCTCAAAGCGGCCAGACTAATGACTGGGCTGCAACCATCACTTATCAACCTTTTAACCTCTCAACTCGTCAATCTTATCATACGATTGACTTAACAAGGTCTGGTGACGTATTAGCAATGTATGTAGACAACCCTGTATCCTCTAAGAATTTATTGGAGAATAACTGCGCAGTCTTCTCTGTCAGCAATGCGCTGCGGTATTCCTTCCAGGTAGTAGCCTTGTCGTCATACATATATTGAACAAGACCGGGAAATGCCCAGTCGGCAGTTTTACCCCAGTGGATGGTGAAGGGTATATTATTAGCTTGAAGTACTTCAATAGTGCGTTTACAGAACTGCTCCATGCTGATGATCTTATTCTTCTTAGCCTTCCAGATCAGGCCATCGATCTCCAGCATGCAGGTGATAGGAAATTTGGTAAAGGCAAGTGTAGCCCTCGACTGCTTTACAAACCGCATGGCATAGATGCCGGGAATAGGTCCTTCATCCTTTGCCAGCTTGGTCAATAGTTCCAGCGCTTTCCCGGAGTTGGTGTGGTCAACACCTACTGCAATAGCATAAGCAGGTCCCTGGTAAGGAGCATCCCAGAATATCTCTGCCAACGTGCCGGTAGCTTCCAGGTCCACGGCTGGCAGCACTGATTTTTCCAATACCTTGATCAACTTGGGAATGCTGTTCTTATACTTCTCTGCGATCTTGGTAAACAGGATAATGAGGTCGCGGTAAATAGCTGTCTTGATGCGTGGTAGCGGATCGGGATACTCTGCCACATACGGCTTTTTATAAATAGCTTCCACCACATATTCCGGATCATTGACATAAGGATTGATGAACACCTTATAATGAAAAGCGGTGTTGCCCTTTCCATTAGCATCTGTTTCGCCGGGAATGGTAAAGGCAGAGTTGGCAAAGTCAAGTGTCTTGGACAACTCTATCGCCAGATCTTTATTGATCTTCTTTACATACCGTTTCAATAAAAAGCGGTCTTCCGTTTCAATAACAGCACCATGAATAAAACCAAAAGAACCAAGCCCCACCAGCGCCGCGTTGAACAAACCGTCATTGCGTATCACCCTTGCCTTGATACGACCGGCAAACACCTCATTCAAAGCGGGCTCTGTATGACGCTCCAGGTACACGATATCTTCAGGGTTGGGACCAATAATCAGGTTTAGCCCTACCACCCAATCCTGTACAGAACCTACACCGAGCGCCGAACCATGCACGCCGGTTGATATGCACCCTGCAATAGTTTGTCCATTGCTGGCGCCCGTAGCTTTTAAAGACTTTCCATGATCGAATACAAACTTGTGTATCTCTTTGATCACATTACCACATTGCACAAAGAACAGGTTTTCCCGTTTGAATGTAGAAGCAGCATGCATCTCGTCATCCAGAATGGCTTTCTTTGTATTCATCTCCGCATTGAAATGCATATTATCCTTCTGGTGAGCCACATGATTCATAGACCAGGCAGAGCCATACGCCCTGAAACCTTCCTGCTTGTCCAATGCATCTTTAAGCAATCGCTGTATCTCTGCGGCAGCATCATTATAGCGGTCGATCAGGGAAGGCATATTGCCCTTTCCTGCAAGAGAAGTTTTATATAATACTTTAGTAGGGAACGGGCCGTTGTTGTGAAAAGTGTCCCAGTTTTCTATTGCATGTTTCGTAGTAGTAGCCATAACAATTGGTGTAATTGATGTTAATACATTTTTCTAACTCGTTGCCTCAATGTCTTAATGCCTTGTTGCCTTTATTGCTCCTTCAAACACACATACTTGATCTTCACTTTCCGTTTTTTGCCAAAAGTGATGGCGCTCAGCAGCACGCCGCCGAAGGTAACGCGGTACTCAACCGAGTAAAAGCCACCCGATGGGCACTTTTCGATGAGGTAAAAATCCCCTTCATGCAGCTTCAGGGAAATGGTCGTATCGATCACATGCACCTTTTTGCCCTTGTAGAAATTACCGCTATTATTCAGCGGGTCAGGCTCAGGTGTACCGTCCTTGTTGACGATGCGGACAGAATAGCAAGAGGATAGAGAAAACAGGATAATAAATGAGAAAAATAACAGAACCGACAGGTTCTTGCGCTTGCAAATCCGGGTGGTCATGATATAGTTGTTTGGGTGTAAGTATGTAAGGGCCACGGATTTGACGCTAAGATCAGCATAAAAACAATACCGCCACATACCACAAAGAGGTGATACCAGGCATTAGTTGGCCGGAAACAGGCATTCATACATCGTCAGGAGGTTGTTTATAGAAAGAGGGCCAAACAGGCAGCCCTCAGGGGGATTTCAGACAGGCTTTCGGCGTAACTTTATAGCAAATCATAGCCATGAAACATGTATCCATCCTGGTGCCGGAGGGAAAAAACAACGTTAGCAGCATCATCGGTCCCTACAAATTCTTTCTCAAAGCCAATGATTACTGGCAACGGCTTGGCCATGAACCGGTTTTCCGGATACAGGTAGTTGGCCTTTCCCAGACCATTGAGTTATACGATGGCTTATTTACCATACGGCCGCACGCCTCTATTGCAGACATCAAACATACCGACCTGATCATTATACCGGCCCTCAGTGGAGATTTTGCCTCCAAGATCCCCCTCAATATGGATTACCTGCCCTGGATCAGGGAACACCGCGAAAAAGGAGCGGAGATCGCCAGCATCTGTACCGGCGCATTTATATTGGCCGCTACCGGACTGCTGGATGGCAAACAATGCTCCACCCACTGGAATGCTGCCGGTTCCTTCCGGAAGCTATTCCCGCAGGTAGAGCTGGTAACCGAAAAGATCATTACAGATGAACAAGGCATCTATACCAACGGCGGCGCTTACTCTTTCCTCCACCTCCTCATTTACCTGGTAGAAAAATATTATGATCGCTCCACCGCCATCTTTTGTTCCAAAGTATTCCAGGTAGACCTTGATCGCTTTAGCCAGTCGCCTTTCATTATCTTCTCCGCACAGAAAGAACATGAAGATGAACTGGTGAAAAAAGCACAGGTATACATGGAAGAGAACATGGCCGAAAAGCTATCGTTTGATCACCTGGCAGCTCATCTCAATATCAATCGCCGCAGCTTCGACCGGCGCTTTATCAAAGCAACTGGCAACACACCACTGGAATACCTGCAGCGCGTACGGATAGAGGCAGCTAAAAAAGCACTGGAAACATCGCAGCATTCCATCAACGAAGTATTATATGATGTGGGCTATGCCGATATCAAATCCTTCCGGGAAGTATTTAAAAAGATCACAGGCCTGTCGCCGCTGGAGTACCGTGGCCGGTATAATAAAACTGCGATACCGGAAAAGATGGAACATTGACCGGAAAACTACAAGCACTTCAGCGGGTTTTTCCCCCATTTTAATAGCGATACAGTCTGTTTCAAGAAATAAGTCATTCTCAATAAGGTTACAGGCTGTACATTTAATAATTCAATCAACTACAACCGTTAATCATTAATCCTTCTATTAAAATGGGACTTTTCAGCATGAAGACACCGGTAAATAATGGCCCTTATACGGACAGCTCTACAAACTTCATTTACAACCTGCTCTTTTGTGACGACTTAAGCCTGTATGTACAAAATACTAAAGAGCCATACACATATCCATTTGATATCCTGTTTGCAGACAATACCTCCATTGCAGACTTACAGGGAATTATTGATGACGCCAGTGCAGACCCACGAATAAAAGTGCTTGCTTATAACAAACAGCTCACAGTCGGACACAAGCCTGCCAACAAAGAATTGCTGGCTGTGATTGTGGAAATAGGACTTGATGACGGACTGGTTGTTTTAGCCTCCTTCCATGACGGAACAGCAAGATATATCAACCATACAGGCAATGTCCTGGTGTGGGAAACAACCGATGACCCCAATGCAAACGCAATAACGAGACAGCTTTTTGATAACAGCATAAAGATCGTTAACCAGATCGGTCCCTGGGATAAGCCAAGAAGGCCGGCTCCAACAAAGGGACTTATGAGAATTACGTTCCTTGTTTCCGACGGACTTTATTTTGGTGAAGGCCCCATGGATGTGTTGTTCAATGACCCGTTGGCAAGCCCGGCCCTGACAAGCGCCACCCAACTGATGCAATACATAACCTCCAAGTCTTAGAAATAATACAATGCCTGACAGGGTAGTAATGCCCGCGACAGGCCACGCCAATTCATTTTAACAGAATTTTTACACCTTTCGATAGCGCGTATAGGCTACTCCATGCAACACGGCAGAAAAATACAGTACATTAGGTGAGAATCTTTTTTCCTCACCCAACATGTATAGTATGAAAAAGACATTGACTATTGCAGTAGCCCTGAATCTCCTTATGCTCGCTTCGTTTGCTCAGGTCGGTAAAGTCTTCGCCAGTTACAATAAGCTCACAGAACTCAAAGGCACAGATTATGTACTCGCATCTGTGGAAAGCTGGGGTAAAATGATGCAGGCAGAAGAGCGCCGCCTGCTGTTTATCAATACCCGCAACGGAGAAAATAAACAGATCGAATTTCCCAAAGACGCCTATATCGAAGGCATCGAGCAACTCAAACTCGACACACTCAACATCAACAAAGTGCTGGTAACTGCCAGGACGGTTAATCTTAATGGTAACAGGTCAATCGACTGGTATGATCCCAAACAGGTGATCATATTTACACCCGATGGAAAACAACAAACCCAGATCACCAATAACGATTTCTTTGTAAACAACTGGACCCTCAACCGTCAGACAGGCGTAATTGTCGTTGCAGGACGCATAGACTCCAACAAAAACGGAAAGCTCGACAAGGATGACCAGCCAGAGATATTTCTGTACGACCTGAAGGAGATGAAAGAGCTGGTTAAACAGTAGCCCTTAGTGCGAATAGGGAATACCGAAAGATACATATGAACCATCAAGACAGGCACATTCCATCAGGAAGGCCTGTCTTTAGTATTTTTGATCAATCCCATACCGGCAAAGAAGAATATAGCGCCCAGGATGGCATAAATGATAATACTTTTGACATTCCGGGAACCACCTCCGCCATTCATGAAGCTAACGCCAGCCATAATGAGCCCAATGGCGCCCAACAGCGAAAAGATGATCCCCAATACACGCTTTTCCATGGTTGTTTTTATAGAGCCCTTTCAAATCACGTGCCCGGGTAAGGTATTGAGACTCAGCAAGCAGATATTCTATATATTTGGACATTATGCAAGTATAATGAGCATCATCAGCATCTTTAGAAGACGAAAAAGCATGCAGCCCAAAGAAATAATCTTACTGGCAGGTGCAACCCTTTACCCTGATAAAATTCTCATTGAAACAGTTGACCGTGTTAAAGAAGGTTTCGGCATTTCCTCGACAAAGATCACAACATTACCTGTTGATGCTGACCTGGAGACATTAGGGGCAATAATCCGGCAGCATCTTAATTTATCCCAAACAGGCTTGTCAATTCCCAAAGATTACAAACAACATTACAAGGAGTTTTTAACTAAAGCGGGGTTTAAAAATGGCAAGGAACATCATGAGAGCGCTTTATACCTAAGCATTTTATTCCGGCAGGATCAAATAATAATTGGCCCAACAAAGAATGGCGGCTATACTGGTAAAGACAGAGGGTTTTCAGGCATAAAAGGTTCAGATATAATTATAGATGCTAATGTCGATAATTCAACATTAGCCGGTAAGATCAGATACGGATGGGTCAGATGTGAATAAGCAGCCAACATTATTTTGCCAGTAGTACAGAATAGGATAGATTTGTTGTGCTGGGCTTTTGCCAGCATACCAAACCAAGTGATTGCCGTATGGATGATGTATACAAGCAGATCTATGAGATGGAGGGTGTCAACAGCCTGTCCAAGCACGAGCAGCTCGTCAATGGCATATTGAGTGCCATTCAGAAAAAAGCCCTGTCGCAGGGCGATATGCTCCCTTCTGTCAACAACCTGATCAATGAGTTTGGCTTTGCCCGCGAAACCATTGCCAAAGCCTATAAAGACCTCGTAAAGCGTGGCATTGTAGAGTCCAAGAACAGGGTAGGCTTCTTTGTTTCCAATATAGATATCAACCAGCACCTCCGGGTGGCCCTGGTCCTTTTTGCCTTCGATGCTTTCCAGGAAACCTTCTACAAGGTCTTCCGCTCAAAGCTGGGCAAAGGCGTGCATATCGACGTTTTCTTCCACCACAACAATATAGATGTACTGGACAGCACCATACAAAACATCCGTGGCCGCTATGGCATGTATGTGGTAGCGCCAATCCCGCACCCCCGTACGGCAGGCATCCTCGAAACCCTGCCCATGGACAAGTTCCTCATGATTGACCGTTTCGAGAAAGTAGGCGGTGATCATTCCTATGTGGCCCAGGAGTTTAAGAACTCGTCCTATAAAGTATTTGCAGAGCTTAGCGATACCATCAAGGAGTACGATGCAATGATCTATTACCACCGTCCTGCTGCCGATACGCCCATTGAGATCCTGCAGGCCTTCAAGTCGTTTGTAAAAGACTATAAAGTAAAGCACGAGATAAGAGCCGAATATTTGCCCGGCACCCTCGAAAAAGGGAAAGTGTACTTTACCATCAACAATACCGAGCTGTGGATGATGCTGAAAGATTGCAAGACGATGAAGCTGAAGCCTGGTAAAGATGTAGGCATCCTTTCTCACAACGATGAGGTGGTAAAAGAGCTGATCTTCGATGGCATCACTACCTATGCTGCCGACTTCCGGGCGATGGCCGAAAAAGCAGCAGACTTTGTGCTGAAAAGAGAAAAGATCCAGGAAATAATCCCTACTGTGTTAATCAGGCGCAAGTCGCTATGATGATCTGATACACCATGAATCTGACAGGATTTATTTGCTTCTTACTATGCCTCGCCACCGTGGCAGCTGTCGCCATCTTCAAAACAAGGAAGATACAGCTGAATACCACGGTAGCCTACTTTATGGGCAATCGTACCCTCGGCTTCTGGATGGTGGGCATGTCATTATTCCTCACCAACCTCAGCAGCAACCAGTTTGTAGGAGAGAACGAATTTGTATATACCACCGATATGACGGTGATGGCCTGGGGCATGAGTTCTATCCTTGCCATGCTCATTGTGGCAGAGTTTTTCCTGCCTATTTACCTGCGCATGGGCGCCGTCACCACACCCGATTACCTTGAACACCGATTTGGACCCGGGCTTAAGAAGATCGTATCACTCATCTTCCTGGCCAGCTACCTGGTCACACTGATACCTACTATTTTATATGGAAGCGCCGTGGCGCTCAATGGCATCTTTCACATCGATGAAGCCTTGGGCATTAGTTATTTCTCTGCCATCTGGTTGTTGGTAGTGTTGATAGGTGTGATCGGTTGTTGCTACACGGTACTGGGAGGTTTCAAAGCCATCACTGTGTCCGATCTGGTGCAGGGAACAGGCTTATTGATAGGTGGCCTTGCCTTACTCTGGTTTAGCCTGCGCTACCTGGGCGATGGCAGTGCTACAAAAGGTGTGCAAACCCTTCTCGGTTCAAAAAAAGAACACCTCAATGCCATTGGAGGTTCCCACGATCCCATACCATTCAGCACCCTGTTTACGGGCATGTTCCTCATCAACCTCTATTACTGGGGCATGGAACAATACATCATGCAGCAGGCCCTGGCAGCTAAGAGTTTATCGCAAGGACAGAAAGGAATGTCGCTGGCTTGTCTGGGCAAATTGCTGTCACCCTTATTGCTTAACGTGCCCGGCCTGATAGCTGTGCACCTGTATCCTAATATCACCAATACAGCCACGGTATATCCGCGGCTCGTAGGCGATGTGTTGCCGCCCATCATGACCGGCTTCATAGCAGCCATCATTTTTGGTGCAGGCATTAGTACCTTCAATGCTGGCCTCAACAGTACAGGAACCCTATTCATCATGAACCTGTACAAACCCTGGCGAAAAGGACAGGCGAGTGACCGTGAACTGGTAAAAGCTGGCCGTACTTTTCAGATCAGCATCACAGCCATTGCCATGTGCTTTTCACCCTTCATTCTTTATTTCGAAGGAGGCTTTTATCATTACATACAAAAGATATCCAGCTTCTTCAGCGTACCGGTATTTACGGTAATGATCGTAGGATTTCTCACGAAACGCGTGCCTGAATTGGCAGCCCGTATCGGTTTATTATTCTTCATCATTACCTATACACTAAGCCAGTTCGTGTTCGATATACAAATGCATTACCTGCATGTGGTAGCCATCCTGTTTATAGTAACAGTATTGCTGATACTGGCGATAGGGAAGTGGAAGCCATTGGCAGAACCCTACACACCGCGCAACCTGGCAGTGGTAGACCTGCAACCCTGGCGCCACCGGTATTGGTTCTTCCTGTTGCTGATTGCAGGCATGGCAGGCGCCTTTTTCTTGTTTTCAAAAGCAGGTATAGCATAAAACAGATACAACATAACCACCCCATGAATAAAACCGTGAATAGACAAATGAAATATATGTCAGGCAAAACGCCGGTAAAGATGATGGTTGCCATCATGCTCTTATGTAATCTTTCTACTGTTTGCATAGCCGGAGATAAAAATGACATCATCAATATTCCCTTTGGTAAAAAAGATACTATACGGTACTATATGTTCAGTGGTACTTACAATGTAATATTCAATGGCAAACGGGTTATCGAAGACGCCTCCGCCGCATATGGCGGAAATGTTGCACTCAAAAGCACCAACGCAAGCAAACGAAAACATTCAGTCACTTCCATTAACGATGCGTGGGGGAAAGGAAAACTACATATCATAGAGCGAACTGAAGAAGGCATGCGCATGCAGCAACTCTTTTACGTATACCCAGGGAAGTCCTTCTTTTTTGTACAGGCAAAAGTGTATGGAAAGGAGGCTGCGGCTGATTTCATTTCACCACTCTACCGGAGCTTGCTCATAATAGAAGATGCAGGAGATATACGTGCGCTGCAGGTGCCTTTTGACAATGATATGTGGGCGCGCTTCGACGCTCAGCCGCTGAGTAAAGCCAATTATATCAGCAGTGAGGTAACGGCCTTGTACAATAATGACAACCATCAGGGGTTAATTATCGGCTCGATAGAACATGACGTTTGGAAGTCAGGCATTAATGTGCGGGCGCTAGACAAAGGCGAAGCATTGTTGATGGCTTATGCCGGATTTACTGACAGTGTAGTTACCCATGATAATATCCGGCACGGCAAAGTGTCAGTCAATGACACCCTGTGTAGTTCACCTAAAATAATGGTGGGTATGTTCGACGACTGGCGCACCGGTATGGAAGAATACGCCAAGGCCAATACGCTTGCCGAACCCCGTAAAATATTTAAGTGGAACAAAGCTACACCTATGGGATGGAACAGCTGGGGCGTTATACAAAATCACCTCAACATCGATAAAGCCAAAAGGGTAGTGGACTTCTTCGCCGATAGCTGCAAACATTTCCGTAATGAAGACAATACCCTGTACATCGATCTCGATTCTTATTGGGACAATCTTGTAAAGGGAGGCTTAAAAGGTGATGTAAGTCAGCTAAAAGAATTCGTACAATACTGCCGCAGCAAAAAAATGGTACCCGGCATCTATTGGGGTCCTTTTGCCGACTGGGGCAAATATGATCGTAAGATCGAGGGCTCCACTTTTAGTTACCCGGCTTCCTGGATCACGCAGAAAGGAGTGCCCACAGAAGTGGATGGCGCACGCGCCATGGACCCAACCTATCCCGGCACTAAAGACCGCATTGTTTATTATATCAATACCTTCAAAGAGTTGGGATTTGAAATGATCAAGATCGATTTCCTGGGACATGGTGCCATGGAAAGCGATCATTTCTACGATCCTTCCGTCACTACCGGCATGCAAGCCTATAAAATAGGAATGGAGTTTTTAGACAGTGTACTGGATGGCAAAATGCTGACGTATGCGGCTATTTCACCTACCATGGCTACCGGGCGATATGTACATATGCGGCGCATTGCCTGTGACGCCTTCAGCGCTATCGACAACACAGAATATACTCTGAACAGTACAGGATATGGCTGGTGGCAAAACAAGCTCTACGATTACGTAGATGCCGATCACATTGTATTCAACAAAGAAAAGCCCGGCGCCAACAGGGCCAGGCTGGCCTCTGCGCTGGTGACAGGCACACTGATCACGGGCGATGACTTCTCTGCTACCGGCGAATGGAGCACAGTCGCCAAACAGTTGCTGCAAAACAAAGAGCTGTTGAACATCATCAAAGACGGCCGCAGCTTCAGGCCCGTAGATGCCAATTCAGGAAAGAGAGCGCCGGAACTGTTTACCCGCACCATCGATGGCATCACTTACCTGGCCGTATTTAATTATGATCAATCTGCCCGCACCTATACCATATCACCTGAATGGCTTGGCCTGAAGAAGGGCGCCAAATTAAAATTGCAGGAGCTGTTCACCCAAACATCCTCTACAACTACCGGTCAGCTTTCGCTCACAATTTCACCATCTGACGCAGCGATCTATAAAATAGCGCAGTAGTCGTACTCAAGTGTTGTGCATCTCTTCAGTCGCCAGCGTCTCGCTGGTGACGCCTATTTACAAGCCTCCGGCTTGTTCACAGCAAGCCAGAGGCTTGCAAATACCCTCACTCGCCAGAGGCGAGCGAGTTTATGCGTATTATAATTCCTTCCAATCCATTAAATCCAACAAATCGTGGTCAAAAATATTTTGCTCCATACAAAATAAAAGTATATTTGTAGTAGTATAGTATAGGATAGTACAGATAGGACTGCGACTAACCCCGAATCTGTCAAATTTGGAAAACTAACATTGCTTTTTATTATGATTAAAAGAATTGCTTGCCGTGCAGGGCGACTGATCGCTCATCCACGCGCCATTCCCATTCTGCTCCCTTCCATCTTATTCACCTTTTCATTATTGGTTGCTACTGGTGCGTTGGCCCAGGACTCAGGTGGTACCATTTCCGGTACCGTGGTCGATAGCGCCAGCTCGATGCCATTGGGCAGCGTGTCGGTTATGATCAAAGGCACCAAACAGGGCACCAGCACCGATGAAAAAGGGCATTTCTCTATGGACATCTCCGGCAACCAGGCGCTGCTGGAAATTTCCTTTGTAGGCTACCGCTCCAAAGATGTGATGGCCCGCAAAGGACAACCCATACGTGTGCTGCTGAGCCTCAGTGCCGATACCACGGGCGATGTGATCGTGGTGGCATACGGGCGGCAGAAAAAACAAAGTATGGTGGCCTCCATTACCTCCATCAACCCCAAAGAACTGCGTGGTCCCACCAGCAACCTTACCACCATGCTGGCCGGTAGGATCTCGGGTGTGATCGCTTACCAGCAAAGCGGTGAGCCGGGCGCAGATAATGCGGCCTTCTTCATCCGCGGCGTAGGCACCTTTGGCGCTGGTAAACGCGATCCCCTCATCCTGATCGATGGTATGGAATCGTCCAATACCGACCTCGCCCGCTTGCAACCGGATGACATTACCGGCTTCTCTGTATTGAAAGATGCCGCTGCCGCCTCACTCTATGGCGCACGAGGTGCCAACGGTGTGATCCTGGTGACGACCAAACTGGGTACCGAAGGCAGGGCCAAATTTAATGTGCGCCTGGAAGCACCGGTTACTACCAATACGCGCAACTTCAAGTTTGCCGATAACATTACTTATATGAAGCTGGCCAATGAGGCCGTGCTTACCAGGGACCCGCTCGGCGTATTGCCCTATTCACAAAACAAGATCGACCACACCGCTGCAGGAGATGATCCCCTCCAATATCCCAGCAACAACTGGATCGACCAATTGATAAGAGATTATTCTGTGAACCAGAAAGCCAACCTCAACGTAAGTGGCGGTGGCAAAACAGCACAGTATTATATTGCTGGTACCTACAACATCGACAGGGGTATCCTGCGTACCGTACCCGGCAGCAGCTTCAACAGCAATATCAAACTCAGTAACTACAGCGTACGCTCCAACGTAAGCATCAACGTCACGCCTTCTACCAAAGTAATCGTAAGGACTTCTGGTCAGTTTGATGACTACAACGGTCCTGTGGGCTATCGTGATGAATACGGCAACTGGGTGAATGGTGGACGCGCAGTATTCAACAGCGCCATATGGTCCAACCCGGTAATGTTCCCGGCGTATTATCCATCCAGCTATGCACCGTATCTCAACCACCCGCTGTTTGGTAATGCGTTCATTGGCAATACCACCTCGCTGTACAACAATCCTTTTGCCGGCATGGTATCAGGATTCCAGCAATACAATACTTCGACACTCAACGCACAGATCGAGGTTAACCAGAACCTGAACTTCATTACCCCGGGCTTGTCTGCCAACTTTATGGCATTCACCCAGCGGTATTCCTTCTTCAATGTGAACAGAAGGTATCGTCCTTTCTATTATACTTTATTGCCCGATCCTAATGGCAAGCTCACCGTATTGACGCCCATCAACAAAGGGCAGGGGACTGAGTACCTCAACTATGAGCAGGGCGATAAGATCCTGAATACCGTAACCTATGCACAGTTCTCTGCCAACTACAGCCGCACCTTTAATGATAAGCATGCTGTAAGTGGTATGGTGATTGGCATTATGCGCAACTTCCTCAATGCAAACGCCGGCGATCTGCAATCATCATTGCCGCAAAGGAACCTCGGTGTGTCAGGACGCTTTACCTATGCATTCGACGCCCGTTACCTCGCCGAAGCGAACTTTGGTTACAACGGTTCCGAGCGTTTTGCTTCCAACAACCGCTTTGGTTTCTTCCCCTCTGCGGGTCTTGGTTGGGTAGTGTCTAATGAACCTTTCTTCGACAAAGCAAAAGATTATGTATCCAACCTGAAGTTCCGCTTTACCTATGGTCTGGTAGGTAATGACCAGATCGGTAACGTGAACGACCGGTTTTTCTATCTCTCCAATGTTAACCCTAATAATGATGGCCGTGGCTTCCACTGGGGTTCCAGTCAGAATTATTATGTAACAGGCTATTCCATCGGCCGCTATGCCAACACGGCCATTACCTGGGAAAAGGACGTGATGACGAACTATGGTATGGACCTTTCTTTCGCCAATGGCATCAATGTAACCGTAGACGCCTTCCATGCAATACGCTCCAACATCCTGATGGATAGAAGCACTATCCCCAGCACAATGGGATTGGAAGCTACTGTAAGAGCAAACGTGGGTAAAGCATCACGCAAGGGTGTGGATATAGCGATAGATTACTCCAAGACCTTCAAAAGAAGCCTGTGGTTACAAGTGCGTGGCAACATGACCTATGCTACCAGCAAGTTCCTCATCAACGAAGAGCCCAACTATCCTGATAACCTGAAATACCTGTCGCGCATCGGCAACTCCCTCAACCAGGTATATGGCCTTGTGGCAGAAAGATTATTTGTGGATGATATCGAAGCAGCCAACTCACCAGTACAAAGTTTTGGTGGCAACAAGCCAATGGGTGGCGATATCAAATACCGCGACATCAATGGCGATGGACAGATCACAGGGCTGGATATAGTGCCGCTGGGACATCCAACTACCCCGGAGATCACGTATGGCTTCGGCTTCTCCCTCGGATACAAGGCTTTCGACTTCAGCGCCTTCTTCCAGGGCAACGCGCGCGTATCATTCTTCATTAATCCTTATAATATTTCACCCTTTGTTCTCAATGGTGGTTCACAGAACGGATTGCTGACAGCCATTGCCGAAAGCCATTGGTCTGAAGAAAACCAGGACCTGCACGCCTTCTGGCCCAGGCTCGACCCACGTTTCAACGACAACAACTCACAAGCCTCCAACTGGTGGTTGCGCAACGGTGCCTTCATGCGGTTGAAAACAGTGGAGTTGGGATACAACCTGCCCAGCAAGTTTTTACAGCGCCTGCATTTCTCCAACTTCCGGGTATATGCCAACGGGCAAAACCTGTTTGCCATCAGCAAGTTTAAACTGTGGGACCCTGAAATGGGTGGCAACGGCCTTGGTTACCCTGTACAGGCAGTATACAACTTCGGCATCAACTTCGGGTTTTAGCAGTCGCCATTTACCGGTAAGCTCGAACAGATACGAACCACTGCCGATTGCCGACTGCCGATTCACGATTCAAACAAAACGAACAACAAATGAAACCAAAATATTACATCCCGGCTTTCCTGCTGATACTGACAGCAACAGCTTGTAAAAAGAACTTCCTCGATGTGGTGCCGGATAACGTAGCAACACTCGATAATGCATTCACCATGCGCGCGGAGGCCGAGAAATACCTCGCATCCTGCTACTCATACCTCCCCAATGACGGCGACCCGGTGAGCAACGTAGCTTACCAGGCCGGTGACGAATTCTGGCTGGCCTATCCACCAGCGAGTCTTACGGCTACCAACTGGAACATCGCCCGCGGCAACCAGAATGTGGTAAGACCTTATGGCAATATCTGGGATGGAGATTACTTTGAGAATGTAGGTTACGACAACATGTTCACAGGTATCCGCACCTGCAACACCTTCATTGAAAATGTAAGCAACACCAGCAAAATACCAGACCTCACTGCCGACGAAAGAGACAGGTGGTTGGGCGAAGTGATGTTCCTGAAAGCCTATTACCATTACCTGTTGCTGCGCCAATATGGACCTATTCCCATCATGGACAAAAGCATTCCCATCAATGCGCCGCTGGAACAAACCAAGGTAAGACGTGAACCAGTAGATTCAGTAGTGAACTACATTGCCGGCCTCATGGACCAGGCAGTGGCCAAATTGCCGGTAGCATTACTGACGCCTTCTGTTGAGTTGGGCCGCATCACCAAGGCCATCGCTTTAAGTATGAAAGCGAAGGTGTTGGTACTGGGCGCCAGCCCTCTGTTCAATGGCAACCAGGATTACCTCACGTTCAAAGACAAACAAGGCAGACCACTTGTCAATACAACGTATAGTGTAGAAAAATGGCAACGCGCTGCTGCTGCAGGTGCTGCCGCCATCAAGGCTTGTGAAGATGCTGGTATCTTCCTTTATAAGTTTATCAATACTACAGGCTTCAACCTGACGCCCGGCACTATTACCCAGATGAGCGTACGCAATGCGGTATGTGAAAAGTGGAACCAGGAATGGATCTGGGCCAATTCAGAATCTTCTACCTGGCAGTTACAATACTCCTCTATGGCACACATAGACCCTGCCAACTCCGGCAACTCCAGCATTTATGGAACCCTCGGGCCAACCATGCAGGTGGTGCGTCAGTTCTATAGCAAAAATGGTGTACCCATCACAGAAGATAAAACACTGGACTTCTCCAACGCCAATCAGCTGCGCACTGCCAACAACAGTGAACGCATCAACTTTGTAGAGGGCTATCAAACAGCGCGCATCAACTACGACCGCGAACCGCGTTTCTATGCCGACCTTGGTTTCGATGGTGGCCGCTGGTATATGCAGAACAGCCCCAGCCGTACTGATGAAAATACCTGGAGCGCTCAATTGAGACTGGGACAGTTTGGCGCTGGTGTAGCCGTAACGATCACAACTTATTATCCCAAGAAAATGGTGAACTGGAAGTTTGCTTACCAAAGCAACAACAGCAGCCATATAGAAGATTATCCGCTGCCCACCATGCGCCTGGCCGAATTGTACCTGCTCTATGCAGAAGCATTGAACGAAGCCTCCGGCCCACAGGAAGATGTATACAAATACCTCAACATGGTGCGTGAGCGTGCAGGCCTGCCTACTGTACAACAAAGCTGGACCAACTTTTCTACGAATCCTGCCGCTTACACCAGCAAGGATGGACTGCGCGAAATTATCCGCGCAGAGCGCAATATCGAGCTGTCGTTTGAAGGGCACCGCTTCTGGGACCTGCGTCGCTGGAAACTGGCTGGTCAATTGCTCAACGGCAACGTAACCGGATGGGACAGGAGTGGTACTGCCGACAGGCCCGACCTGTTCTATACACCGACCACCTATTACAATATGCGTTTTGTAGTGCCCAGGGATTACCTGTGGCCCATCAGAGAAAACAACCTGCCGGTAAACGAAAACCTCGTACAAAATCCGGGCTGGTAATCATCATTAACAAGGCTTGCAAAACAGATTAATATGAAAAAACAAACTTTAATAATAGCCGCTTTCCTTGGGATAACAGGAATGTGGAGTTGCACCAAAGAAGACCCCAACGGGATCACGGAAAACAATTCCAATCCTCCCGGACAGGTTTCCAATGTACAGGTCACCAACGAGCATGGTGCCGCGTTGATCACCTATACGCTGCCTGCCGATCCTGACCTGTTATACATCAAGGCCATGTATACCCTGGCCAACGGTACAAAGCGGGAAGTGAAAGCATCTACCTACACCAATCAGTTGAGAGTAGATGGGTTTTCAGATACGCTGAAACATACTATACAGCTGATAGCTGTGAACAAGAGTGAGGTGGCCTCTGCTGCCGTGAATGCAGAAGTATCGCCACTGGTATCACCCATCCAATTGGTATTTCGCAACCTGCAGGTAACTGCCACCGCCGGTGGTATCCGGATAAAATCACTCAACCAATACAAGGGCAATGTAGTGATCGTTCCATTGATGGACTCTGCCAGCAAGGGCGATTACATCAGCCTGGACAATATCTACACCAGCGATTCCATCATCGCTACCAGCATCCGCGGCCTCACACCCGTACAAAAGAAGTTTGCCTTCTTTGTACGTGATCGCTGGCTCAATACAACCGACACCTTGTATGCCTCCATCACACCCGCCAAGGAAGTGCTGCTCGACAGAACAAAGTTCTCCTCGTATGTGTGCGACAACGACACCAAAATGTCGTTCAATACCACCGTTGATATGATGTTCACGGGGTTGCTCAACAATGAATGGCCCTGCACTTATACTGACGAAAGCTCTGGTGTGCCCACCACCATTACCTGGAGCCTCGGCCAACAGCCGGTTAAGCTAACGCGCTTCAACCTGCTTACCCGCCGGGAAGGGAATTTCTATTATGCAAAAGGAAGCCCCCGCAGGTTTGAAGTGTATGGCTCCAATGAGCCTACACGCGATGGGGACTGGTCTAAGTGGACGAAGATATTGACCTGTGAAGTGGTAAAACCTTCCGGCCTGCCGCTGGGTCAGGAAAACAGTGCCGACTACGCTGCCGGTTCTGCCGGGTTTACATTCGATTTCAATGAAGACACGCCGCCTTACCGGTACCTGCGCATCAAATGCCTGACAAACTGGATAGGCGCTTATTTCATCGTTATCCAGAACATGAATGTCTGGGCCACTGAATAACACACCATAAAACTAAGTTCATGAAACGATACATCATTAATATACCAATTTGCCTTGCAGGGGCGTTCCTCGTCATTGCTTCGTGCAAAAAAATGGACGATTATAAAAAACACGCAGAAGGAGGGGAGATCATCTATCCTTCCACCTTCGATTCCCTGAAAGTGATACCCGGTAAAAACCGCGCTATGGTTACCGGTATACTGAAGAGTGATCCCCGTGTAGCCAAATACCGCATCTTCTGGAACAGCGGCAGCGATTCTCTTGAAGCACCTTTTGTGCGTTCAGGCGGCGTTGATACGATGAAACAGATCGTGCCCAACCTGCCCGAAGGACCGATCACCTTTACCATACGCACGTATGATGCCAAGGGTAATAAATCCATCCCCATGATCGCCACCGGCAATGTGTATGGACAAAGCTTTCAATCCTCCGTTAACCAACGTGGTAACCGCGTAGTACTGAAGACGAGTTTTGCGGCCGATGGATCAGCCACGATCAACTGGGCCAATGTGGATGCATATGTAGGCGTGCTCGGCATGCAGATACATTATACGAATGGCGATAATGTTGTTCGTGATACCATTGTGCCAGCGCAGTTGGTAGATCAACAAACCGTTATTCCCAATGTAGGCATTAAAAATTTGCTTAGTTATAACACACTATATCTGCCGGAGAAAGTTGGTATCGATACATTTACCGTAACAAAGAAAGAATTGCCGGCATTTACCGAAGTGATATTACTGAATAGTGTGAAGCCCGTAGCCAATTCAGCGAATGATGGCAGCCGTTGGGCTACCCTGCGCGACTGGATCACCAACCCTGCCGCCAAGAACCACAATGGTTATGGCGGTACAGATAATTCCAGCGATGCCAAGATCTATTTCGAAGCAGGGTGGGGTGGAGCAGCTATCCAGAATGGTAAGATCCACCAGATCGTTACTTTGCCTCCCGGAAAGTATAAATTCGAGGGATCAGTAGACTGGTACCACCGTGGAGCGAGAAACGATGTATACCTGGTGGCTATGCCCGGCACCAATGGCTTGCCAGATGTAGACAATGTGAATACGGCTTTCGCTTCCGCCAAACTTGAAAGCGGCTGGTGGTGGTGGGATACCACTTTCGAAGTGACCCAAAAGACTACTTTCTCGATGGGGCTGCTGTTGTATATGAATGACGATGGAGAGGCGACGCGACTCAACAGCATCAGGTTGTATATCGTAAATTAATATAGGATTTAATGAAAAGCATAAGTAAGAAAGGCGTACTCTTATTTGTATTGTTTAGTAGTTCAGTTGCAGTTAAGCATGTTTTGGCATTCACCGCAGGGTCTCCACTGGGGTTTGTCGCACCCCGGTGGAAAGACTCCGCGGCTAAGCTCCCCCTCCGGTTGTGGTATGAAAAGCCGGCTGCTCAATGGGAAGAAACATTACCCCTCGGCAATGGCCGTCTCGGCATGATGCCCGACGGCGGCGTGATGAAAGAGAACATTGTGCTGAATGATATCACCCTATGGTCGGGCGCTCCGCAGGATGCCAACAACAAAGAAGCCTACAAAAAGCTCCCGGAAATACAACGGCTGCTGTTAGAAGGCAAGAATGACCAGGCACAGGCATTGATCGATAAAGATTTCATTTGTACAGGAAAAGGTTCAGGCGCTGAACCTTTTGGTTGTTTTCAGACGATGGGCAACCTCAGCATTGCTTACCGCTATAATGGCGTTCAGGACAATGAAGTAAAGTACAGTAACTATACAAGAGGCCTTTCCCTTGACAACGCCATTGCTTCCTGTACCTACCAGGTGAACGGTGTTACCTATAAAAGAGAATACTTTACCAGCTTTGGTGATGACGTAGGCATGATGAGGATCACGGCCAGTAAGCCCGGCATGATCAATATCGGTCTTGGCTTGTCAAGAGAAGAGAAAGGAACGGTCACTGCTGTCAACAATGCCCTGGAGATGTATGGACAGCTGGAAAATGGCACCGACGGCAAGGGCATGGAATACCTCGCCAAAGTAGCCGTTCAGGCAAAAGGTGGTAAAGTATCTACAGACAACAACAGGCTGGTGGTACAACAGGCCAATGAAGTGATCGTATACTTTTCAGCAAAGACCAGCTTTAAAGACAATGCCTTTCGCCAACATGCACAACAATTGCTGGATAAAGCAAAATCCACTGCTTACGATCTCCAAAAGCAAAAACACATTACCAACTTTCAGAAGCTCTTCAACCGCCAGCAGGTATACCTCGGTCATGGAGCATATGAAACATGGCCTACCGATAAGCGGCTGGAAAACTTCTATAACGCTGCTACGCCCGATAATCAGCTGACGGTGTTGTTCTATCAGTTCAGTCGTTATCTCTCCATCAGCAGCACACGCGTAGGTTTATTGCCTCCTAACTTACAAGGTTTGTGGGCGCATCAGATACGCACGCCCTGGAATGGAGACTACCACCTCGATGTGAACGTGCAGATGAACCATTGGGGCGTAGAGCCGGCCAACCTATCTGAGCTTAATCTGCCATTGGCTGATTTAGTCGGCAACATGGTGCCACATGGTGAGCGCACTGCTAAAGCCTATTACAATGCCGAAGGCTGGGTGGCCCACGTGATCACCAACCCCTGGATGTTTACCGAGCCCGGCGAAAGCGCCTCCTGGGGTGTTACCAAATCCGGCTCAGGTTGGTTGTGCAGCAACCTGTGGGACCACTACGCATTTTCCAACGACAAGAACTACCTGAAGAAAATATATCCGGTACTGAAAGGATCGGCTAAGTTCTATTCGGCCATCCTCATCAAAGACCCTAAAACCGGTTACCTGGTCACTTCACCATCTTCTTCGCCGGAAAACTCGTTCTTCATGCCCGATGGCAGCGGCAAACATGTAAGCATTTGCATGGGCGCCACCATCGACAACCAGATCATCCGCGAGCTGTTCAACAATGTGATCACCGCTTCCAAAACATTGGGCATCGATGAAGCATTCCGCAAAGACCTGCAGGCAAAGCTTGATCAGATACCGCCAGCCGGACGCATAGCCCCCGATGGCCGGTTGATGGAATGGCTCGAAGATTATAAAGAAACAGACAAGGAACACCGTCACATATCACACCTGTACGGCGTATATCCTGCCAACCTCATTACTCCTTCACAAACACCCGACCTCGCAGAAGCCTGCAGGAAGTCGCTGAATGTAAGGGGAGATGATGGTCCCAGCTGGGCCATTGCTTACAAGCAATTGTTCTGGGCGCGCCTGCATGATGGCAATAGGGCTTACAAACTATTCAGAGAGATCATGAAGCCTACCCTGAAGACCAATATCAACTACGGCGCAGGTGGAGGCGTATATCCCAACCTGTTGTCGGCTGGTCCACCATTCCAGATCGATGGAAACTTTGGCGCCGGTGCCGGCATTGCTGAAATGTTGCTGCAAAGCCATGAAGGATTCATCAACTTCATTCCTGCCATTCCGGATGCATGGAAAGGAGAGGGATTTGTAAAAGGTATGAAGGCAAGAAACAACATCACGGTTGATTTTGCCTGGAAGAATGGCAAGGTGATCAGCTACAAACTCCGGTCGCCGCAAAAGCAGACCGTGAAAGTGATGCTCAATGGAAAATTGACAACAGTAAATACACAATAAGTAACATCGTACTATGAAACGAATGAGAGAAACCGGATTGATCGTGGCAGTAACCCTGCTTTCCCTTGTACAGCAAAAAACGTTTGCACAGCAGGTTTTGATACCCATTGAAACAAAGAACAACGCCCTCGTCTTGCAAACAGACGCCAACAAACAGGTAGGCATCATCTATATGGGCCCCAAGCTGGCCGACAAGAACGAATACAACCAGGTAACAGCCATGTACAAGCAGGGCAGCGATTACACCGGTGTATCGAATGCGGCTTATTCAACCGCTGGCACACGGAGCCTGTTTGAGCCTGCCATTGCAGTAACTCATGCTGATGGCAATAATTCCCTCGACCTGCAGTATGTGCGTCACGAAAGCAAAAAGCTGGATGATAATACTTCGCTGCTGACCGTGTTCCTGAAAGACCCGGTATATAATTTTGAGGTGACGCTCTTCTATAAATCCTGGTTCAATGAAGATGTGACGGAACAGTGGAGTGAGATCAAACACAGCGAAAAAGGAAATGTAATACTGCACAAATATGCTTCTGCCGGTTTATACCTGAAGGCAGGCAGCTATTGGCTGAAACAATACCACGGTGATTGGGCCAAAGAAATGCAGGCCGAAGAAGCCCGCCTTACCCATGGCATCAAGACACTGGACTCCAAACTCGGTTCCCGTACCAACCTGTTCCAGCCACCCAGCTTTATGGTATCACTGGACAAACCAGCTACAGAAGATGAAGGCACCGTGTTGTATGGTTCACTGGAATGGAGCGGCAACTTCCGCATCGACCTGGAACTGGACAACCAGGACAACCTGCGCATCATGGCAGGCATTAATAACTATGCATCCACTTACACGCTGAAGCCCGGCGAAGTGTTTACCACACCCGCCTTCTTATCTGTTTTATCTACCAACGGAAAAGGAGAGGCCAGCCGCAAGCTGCACAGCTGGGCGCGCAATTACAAGATACTCGATGGCAAAGGCAACCGCCTTACCCTGCTCAACAACTGGGAAGCCACCTACTTTGATTTTAATGAGGCTAAGCTGAAAGAGCTATTGAAAGATACCCGTAAACTGGGTGTTGATCTCTTCCTGCTCGACGATGGCTGGTTTGCCAATAAATATCCCCGCAATGACGACAAAGCGGGCCTGGGCGACTGGCAGGAGAATAAAAACAAACTGCCCAATGGCATTGCTTCATTGGTAAAAGAAGCGCAGGCCAATGGTGTGAAGTTTGGCATCTGGGTAGAACCCGAAATGGTGAACCCCAAGAGCGAACTGTATGAGCAACATCCTGATTGGGTAGTCAAACAATCTGCCCGTCCGGAATATTATTTCAGAAATCAGTTGGTACTCGATCTTACCAATCCTGCCGTGCAGGAGCATGTGTTCAATGTAGTAGATAACCTGTTTACGAAGAACCCGACGCTGGCGTATATCAAATGGGATTGCAATGCCGTGATCTATAATGCACATGCCGCCAAACTGGGTAATCAATCACACTTTTACATCCAGTATGTGCAAGGGCTGTACAATGTATTGAAACGCCTCAGGGCTAAATACCCTACCGTGCCAATGATGTTGTGCTCTGGTGGTGGTGGCCGTGTTGATTACGGCGCCCTGCAATACTTCACCGAGTTCTGGCCAAGTGATAATACCGATCCGCTGGAACGCATCTTCATGCAGTGGGAATACTCTTATTTCTATCCGTCTATTGCTTCTTCCAACCACGTTACCGACTGGGGAAAGCAACCCATTAAGTTTCGTACCGACGTGGCCATGATGGGTAAAATGGGCTTTGATATCGTGGTAAGCCACCTGAAAGAAAACGATCTTACCTTCTGTCAGGAAGCAATCAAGACCTACAACGCTGTGAAGCCGATCATCTGGCAGGGAGACCAATACCGCTTACAGAATCCTTTGGATAATTCAGTGGCTTCTGTGCTGTACCTGAATACACAAAAGACAGCAGGCGTTGTATTCAATTACCTTGTCAACAACCGCTATGATGCCGGCAGCCAGTTGCCTATCCGTATGAAAGGACTTGACCCGGCTAAGAAATATACTATTAATGAACTGAATGTGTACCCCGGTACTACTTCTACCATCGATGTTTCGAAAGTATACACAGGAGAATTCCTGATGAAAGTAGGCTTCAACCCTGATGTGAAGAATGGGCGTAATAGCGTGGTGCTGGAAGTGAAGGCTTTTTAACGTCTTGTCATTGGCTGGTGCATGATCAGTTGGTTGATCAATGCAGCCATTTCATGCACCGGCATTTTCTTTACCACATAAAAATGCCCTTTACCGTTGGCATCCCATGTGTTGCTGCCATCATCATGAATAACAAAGCGGCCAGACTGCGCAGTATAATATCTTTTCCATCCCCTGATAGCGATCAACACGGCAGTCTCATCCCAACTCATGCGGCCGTTAATGTCCTGCTTACTCATAGGAATACTTCTGGCAAATGCATCTTTCACCGGGCTCTTTTGAATAGCATTATTGTTTATCAGCGGCAAGCCAGATAATATCTCAACACCTACTTCAAAGCCAGTCAAAATAATGGTGCCGGGCCATTGGGTGAATACAGTTTTGGAGGCTGCGCTGTCCTTGTGTACATTAAACTCTTTGCCTGCAGGAAACCAGCCGGCCATGCACACCAATTGCTTCACTTTCTTTTTTACCAGGTCTGTGCCATTCAACCGGGAATACTGATCAGCCGGCGATTGCAAGAGATTGGCCAGGTTGGTCAGAAATCCTACCGTTACAACCGTTACTGAATGATCAGGCTGCGCAGCCAGTATCTTGCGATACAAGGCTACTGCATCCATGGCCTCCTCATTCGATTGTATAGCATGCGGATAATTGGCTACTACCAACGAATCCCACTTTTGCCAGGCGCCTATGTCAAGTGCCTTGCCTTTGGGAACACCAATGGGGATATTGGGTCTGTTGAAATAAGTGTTGAACACATTCAATGTGGCAGCCACCTTTGCATGCTTGGTACTGGCGATGGTAGCCAATATGTTGGCCTCACCGCTATCTGCCAGGGCATGGAGCAGGGCAATGGCGCGCCCACATCATCATAGTCAGGCCCCATATCGGTATCGAAAATAATAGGGACAGGTTTCTTTTGCTGGGCCTGGACAATGCTGCCAGTGCAACCGATAAGCAATAAAAGCAGCAGGGAATATACTTTCATAACAGCCATTTTATGGTTGATGAACGATCTTGCCATCTTTGATCACCATCCGCACATCGAATAATGCCTTCTTAAAGTTAGCCTCCAGGTCGCCATTAAACACCACTATATCTGCCTTAGCTCCCTGGCGCAATACACCCAACTCGTTTTTCCTGCCCAATGCCAGTGCTGCATTCCAGGTAGCAGCCTGCAGGATGTCTGTTACCGGCATGCCTTCTTCCCAATAGGCGGCCAGTGTTTGCTTGGCGGCATTGCCGCGTGAGCTTTTGGTATCGAAATAAGCATCGGAACCCGCCACGATCATGACACCCATCTTACGCGCCCGCGTAAGCCTGTCGGTGAGCGGCTGCAACATCTTCTTTATCTCTGTGGTGTCGTGTTCTTTTTTACGCTGGGCCTCTTCCGTATCGATGATCGCCTGCATGGAAGGATCGGTGGGCACCATGTATACACCCCGGCGGGCCATCCTTGCCAGCGAGCTATCGGAAATATAATAGGCATGCTCGATGCCATCCACACCCGCTTCCAGCACCTGCTGAATGATGTTGTCGGAATTGGCATGCGCCGTTACCTTCAGGCCATATTGATGGGCTGTTTGAACGATCGCTTTCATCTCCTCCATTTCAAGCCCCATTCTTTCCCCGAAGGCGACGATCTTGATCACATCCACCATGTTGTTGACATGTTCTTTGACAGCCTGTATGGCATCAGGCACGCCGCTGATCACGCGGTACTCAGACTTTGTGATCGCTTCCTGGTCTTTTTGTGGCAGCTGATAAAACTGGCCATCCATGGCACTCAGGATAGGACCTGATACCAACATGCGCGGTCCCTGTACAAAGCCACGCCTGATGGCTACGGCCACTTCTTTATCGAGATATTTGCCTGAATTACCCAGATCCCGAATGGTCGTAAAACCCGACTCCAGGTATGACCGCGCAAACCCGGCAGCCCTGAGCACCCGGTATTCCGGTGAGTTCATCAATACGTCGATGGCTATATTGTCATCCACTTTTTGCAACATCAACAAATGGGTATGAGCATCGATCAGTCCGGGTACCACCGTAGCATTAGGCAGTTCGATGATGGTAATCCCTTTGGGAACAGTCAGTTTATTGCCCACCGCTTTGATGGAGCTGCCTTCTATCCAAATTTCCTGGTTTTTGATAAAGACATTCTTTTCCGCGTCATAGAATTTGCCCGCCCTGATCAGATAAGAGGAGGAGGGCGCCTGTGCAATGATAAATAAAGGCAGTAATGCAATACAGATAAGGGTACAGTGAAACTTGATCATGGAATAATCGGTTAGTGTTCTTGAATTTGAACACTAATGTAAAGAAAAACAATCGATTGGCAGTTAGAACACGCCTGAGGTCAGGATATAGTATCCTCTGTAAACAGCGCCAATTATTTTTTACTTTTTTTTGGGGACGCGGGAGGCTGATTTAGTTATTTGTAAAACCTCCCTTATTTGTTCCAAAATAACATCGAGCCTTCCATCCTCTTGACAAGGAAGGGGATTGAACTTCTCTCTCGAACCGTTCATAAAATTGAAATTCTTTGCTTCATTATCGATACAGCTGAACAGGCAGGTTTCTGATTGTTTCTTCCACTCAGGAGTCTTCTCCAATCCTCCCCATGCCAGCGCCCGTGCGATATTGTTTCGCAAGGCAGGTCGGGTGCCACGTTTGGTATAAGCGAGGATACAATTGCGTATGGTATCATAAAAGTTTTGATACATCAATCTATGCTCTTCTACAGGCGTAGGTGCTTTACCCTTATCAGTTAGCCATTGCCAGTTTCTTCCGAAATGTTCTTGCAAGAAAGTGTCAGTAACATTGTTTATATGACTATTGAGAAATGAATAACGGCTCCAGTTGATAAATACATGGATACTTTCGTGAGCGATCAATTGTACAATATATTCCTTGCAACCTCGTCTTAAAAATTCTGAATTTAGAACTATTGTATCGATGAACAATCTATTGATTGGATCATAATGAGGTCTTGTCTCCGCACCTGTTTTTATGGTCATATCTTCCATTACAATATAAAGTAGGTGCTGCCTGGTGTCAGCTAAATGGTCATACACACCTAAGCGATAGGGCGGTTTGCCACCGATGATCGAATCATGGATAAGATTGTAGATGTCTTCATGATATTTCTTAATGCTATCGCTGATTCTGATAGAAGGATAGTGATGGAGGCGATCATTTTTAATGCTGCTTGACGAACATATAGTAATAGCAAGCAGCACCATACAAACGTATAGTCTACGATTCATCAGATAAGGTTTAGGTTTAATGGAAATGTGATGCACATTTCCACAGAGAAAGGACTAATAGCAGTTCAAAAGGGCGGGAATAATGTTTGCATGTATAATTTACACATTTCCTGTCAAACGGAAATACATATCCTAATACAACTCAATCATTATTTGATTATTATCAGCCTCTTTGACCGCCATATGCAGATATCTTAACCTCAATCAAGCTGCGAACAGGAGTAGACCTGAAAATAAATTTGCGCAACCCGTTAGTTGCACATATATTTGCAACCAGTAAGTTGCATATCAAATAAGGTAGCCATGAAAAAAGACGTATTCCAGGCAATAGCCGACCCCACCCGTAGAGCCATCCTAAGCCTTATAATCATACAGGCTATGACACCCAATGCCATTGCCGAGTACTTCGACGTGAGCAGGCAGGCGGTGTCTAAACACATTCAGGTCCTGGTAGAAAGTGACCTGGTAAAACAGGAGTCATCGGGCAGAGAAATTTATTACCACTTAAATCCAAAGAAAATGAAAGTCATTGCTGACTGGCTGGAGCCATTCCGGCAACTCTGGGAAACCAAATTCAATCAATTGGATGCAGTATTAAAAAACTTAAAAAACAAATGACCATGATTGCAAACAAAGAGCTTGTCTTCGAGAAAGACCTGGACAACAAAAAGATAACCATTGAAAGGGAATTCGATGCTCCGCTGGATCATGTATGGAAAGCGTGGACCGACAGCGCCATACTTGATCTGTGGTGGGCGCCACGTCCCTGGAGCACAGAGACGAAGTCAATGGATTTTAAAGAAGGTGGCACCTGGCTTTACAGTATGGTAGGCCCCGAAGGCGAACGCCATTACTGCCGGGCCGATTACCAAAAGATCGTTCCCAACAAGAGCTACACCTATATCGATGCCTTTTGTGATGAGAACGGCGTTAAGAGTGCTGAATTCCCCAATATGAATTGGACTGTTGAGTTCAAGTCTAACGGCAAGGGAACCACCGTAACGATCGAGATAAAATTCACGAGCGAAGAAAGTATACAGAAGATACTGGAAATGGGTTTCAAGGAAGGATTTACCATGGCATTGGGCAATTTGGACGAAATACTGGAAAGCAAATAATCTGGTATACAGCAAAGGTAAACTCCGGGCCACGCGCCCGGAGTTTTTTATTTAACCAATACGATATTATCTTCCTGATCCGCATCCGGCAAATACCCCCAGGGATCAATAGCCGCCACAGCCGGTCTTTTATCCAGTTCGATCGCCAACACGTTGAGGGCACGGGAAAGCGGGTGCAGCCCCACATATACAGGCATTGTATACCGGTCCCACCGGTCGGCCGGTTGATCATACACCGCTATTGGCATTACGACATTTGGCGCCAATGGTTCCAGTCGGGAACCGCTTTCATCAGTGGCTGCTACCTGTACTTGTAATTGCAGCCTGAACCTGCCTGATAGCAATGAATCACAGCGCAGCACCTGCAGTTTATTATTATAAACGATCACCTTATTGAAAATATCATTGATGTGTGTTGCCTGTTGTGGTGTAGCTACAGCATCTAATTCCCGGAGCAGATCGCTTGTGGTGGCACGTTGGTGCGGGAACTCATGTTGATCGATCAGTCTTTGCAGTGCGGTATCCATAGCAGCTTCACCCAGCATTTCTTTGATGCCATACAGCGCGCGGCCACCCTTCTGGTAACAAACAAAAGACTGCCCGGCACGTATGAGTGGCTGTTCCGGTTCGCCGGCCATATTGCGCAACGCAAAATACAGGTTGTTATCAGCCAGCGATAGTTGCCGCAGCAGTTGCTTTCCATAACGTTTTTCTGCCACCATCATCTCGGTATACTTCGCCAGCGACTCCGTGAGCACCGCACGGCCTGGCACTGGCAGTGGTGACAATTTATTGGCCCACCATTGGTGCGCCACTTCATGAGCCGTCACCGCATACACATTGTTGAAGCGGTTGCTATCGCTCAGATTACTCATGAAGTTGATCTTTTCTGTACTGAACAGCACGCCCGGATACGCCGTAGCAGCGCCGGGATACTGCGGTATCTCAGCCAATGTGAGATAGGATAGCGGATAAGTGCTGAAATGTTCACTGCCGTAGTCGATAGCATCCTTCATGGCCTGCATGATGGTTGGCAGGTTAGCCGTGTGCCCGGGTTGATAATAAATACGGAAAGTAATATCCTTGTGCACCTCTTTTTGTACAGCATAGCGGGCCGAGCTGAACGCCAGCATGTAATTCACCGGCTGTTCCGTTTTATAACGAAAGAAACGGCGGTTACCGGCCACCCATTCCTGCTGCAGGGCGCCTACCGTTACTACCTGCTGATCGGCAGCCGTGCTGATCACCGTTTCATAATCGACGAGGTGATAACTGCTGTCGCGTAGTATACCTGTTATTTGTTGTGGCAGGCCATGCTTTTTGCGAACAGTGATATCTGCTGTTTCAAACCGGTTATTATAACCCAGGTAAGGAATATATTTCTCCAGCTCCACATAGCTGCCATTGGCCACGATCGAATGCTCAGGATTGAAGCGGTCGAAACCACTGCGCTCTACTTCCATGGTAAACTGTACCTGCATTTCTTTGCCCGGCAACAAAGGTTGTGCAAGCGTGTACCAATACAGTTTGAATGCAGTGTCGGTCTTATCGATAGTGGCACCGGGCACTGTAAAGGAAATGCTGGTTACTTCGGGATCTACGCCAAACCATAAAGTCGTGATAGGCTGGTTAGTTTCATTGCGCAAGCCATAGCTGCCCTGCACCGTGTACCTTCCTGCTTCGAGGTATAAAGCAATGTTGGTCTTTACGGCTATGATATAGGGCTGCGGTAAATGTTCCTGCGGCTTGTAGCGCTTCTCGTACTCTACGCCCCATATTTGCATGGTGGAATTACCCCGCGCTGTACTTACCTGCGTAGTCCTGCGGTCGATGTAAATGCCAGCGGCTGTGCAACACAGCAGGCAGACTAACAACATTACTTTACCGGGAAGCCCCCATTGCCGCCCCATGATTCGCATGCGCTGCCACAGAGTAGTATGTGCACTCGCTTTCCACAAAGCAGCCGCCAGCAGGCTCAGCACAGCGGCGAAGGAAGTCCAGTACAATAGATACCAGTGGACAGCCTTTGTATAATGGCCAAAACCATTCATGAGCGCATACCGCAGGTCAGGCAGGGTGGCATAGCGCAGCAGATAATGCTGGATGCCCAGCTGACGGCTGAACACAACAATGCCCACGACCACCAGGCTCAACAGCATGCCGAGGTATTTATTGGCAACAATGGTCTGTATAAACACGATCAGCACAGCAAAGAGGAATAAAGGCAGGCCGCTGTAATAGTAAAGAGAAAGATAGGCACGCAGGTCGATAACAGCGTAACCCGTCAGCAACTGTAATCCAATGCCTACTATACTATTCGCTGTTATGAGCAACGCGACCAGCACCGCCAGCGTAGCACACTTGGCGCCCCATAAGATCGCATTACGCACGGGTGTAGTAAATATCAGTCCTTCCATGTTGGCGGTACGCTCACGACTGATGAGTTCACCGGCATAAAATACAAGCAATAATAGGGCAGGACGTATGCTGCGCAGTTCCTCTACAATATAACCGGTAGCTGCATAGAAGCGGGTGCCATAAGGTCCTTGTAAAATATTCTCCTTCAGTTCTATTGCATACAGGAATACCCACAAGGCCATCATCACCAGGAAGGGAATATGCCTGCACACCGATGCTACTTCCAGCTTTAACTGTGAGGTGAATGCCAAACGGTGATATGTAAATCCTGTAGATTTTACTGGGACACTTCTAAGCGTGGGCACAAGTACCCCACGCTGCGGAGCCCGGCGGCATACTTGCGCCAGTTTGGCGATGATTGGAACTGTAGTCCGCTTGCGTGTTTTTTCCGTTGCCGACAACCTGAATTTGAAATACCGGTAAGCGATCCATAATAAGGAGCAACTGATAGCAGTCCACAATAACCGGTTGGCCAGGAAAGCACCCGCCAGCGGAAACAATTTAGTGTTGCGGTCGGCCAATGACCAGGAGCGCATTTCATATAGGAAGGCAGACAACCCAAAAGGATCGAGCAGGTAGGGCAGGAGGCCGGGCTGACTTGTTTTTAAAGAGCTGGCCATCATCGGCGAATTGCCCAGGATAGAACCCAGGAAATATAAAATGAACAGCAACACACCGGCTATGTACACAGCACGCACCTGACGTGTGAGTAACGCCACACTGAATATCACACTGCAACAAAACAGCACATTGGGTAGTCCAAATACAAGCAGCGGTTGTAAAAAATACAAGAAGTTGTACGGTCCTAATTGATCAGCACCTGCAGCCAGGCTGCCAAGAGCAATGCCCGCTATGCCCAACGCCAGCACGATAAAAACAGTCAACACCAGGCCCAACAAGCGTACCATGAAATAAGACAGACGTTCCAGCGAGGTCGTGAAAACAATACTGTCCATCCGGTAGACGCTATCCCGCAATACCACATTGGCGCAAAAGAGTGTGCTGATAAAAATAACCATGAGGGAAAGAAAACAGGTGAGGTAGCTGATAACATACGGCCCGTTCTTGTGTAGTTCAGCGCCGCCAAAATTGCCCTGTATCATCAGTGTACCGAGTGCTATAAACAGCATAGCCGACACAATGAACGTGATCTGCCTGAAATGATATTTCAATTCAAACCCTAATAAGTATGTTAGCATGCTGCCACCTCCTTTTTGGTACGTTGCGCACCGAACAAAGCCGAGAAGTAAACAGCCGACAGATCGGGTTGAAAAGGTTCAAAGCCATCGCCGGGATGAACACCGCTCAGTACGTATACTTGCATCTTGCCGCCAGTCATGCGCGTGGAGATCACGGGCAGGGCAGACTGGTAATGTTGCAGCCTTTCTTTAGGAACTGTTTTGCGCCATACCTGTCCGGCCAGTGCGTCGGTCAATAAAGCCGGTTTGCCCTGCAGGATCACTTTGCCACCGGCCATGATGGCCATGTCGGGACAGAGGTCGTGCACATCTTCTACGATGTGCGTAGACAGGATCACCACTACCTGTTCGCCAATCTCACTCAGCAGGTCATGAAAGCGGTTACGCTCCAATGGGTCGAGCCCGGCTGTGGGTTCATCCACGATGATCAGCTGCGGGTTGCCCAACAGTGCCTGGGCAATACCGAAGCGTTGACGCATGCCGCCGGAAAAGGTGCTCACGGATTGTTTTCTTACGGCGTATAAATTGGTTTGCTGCAGCAGGGCCAGCACCTGTTCTTTGCGGGTGCCTTTATCTGTGACTCCTTTCAGGATAGCGAGGTGGTTGAGCAGGTCGATGGCAGCTATTTTGGGATAAACACCAAAGTCCTGTGGCAGGTAACCCAGCTGGCTGCGCAGGAACTGCTGTTGCTGCAGGATGTCTTTACCATCAAACAACACCTGCCCGCTATCCGGTGGCTGCAAGGCGGCCAGTGTGCGCATCAAAGAAGATTTGCCGGCGCCATTGGGACCCAGCAGGCCAAACATGCCATTGGAGATAGTAAGCGACACATTGTTGAGCGCCTGTACACCGTTGGGGTAGGTTTTGGAAAGGTTGGTTATTTGTAGTCGTTGCATATATTGTTTTGATAGGGCGAAAGTATCCGGCCAAGGGAACCCCGGCAATTATCAATGAGCAAGGAGCGGGAAGTAGTGATCAACGACACGTATAGCCCGTTTTCAGGAACGCTTTACTTACATCATGAAAAATGGTACGTTCATCATTAAAATTTGTGCAGCCAGAACGGGTGCTGTTCTTTTATCATTTGATAGAGAAAGCATGAACCGGTGGTACCATACAATAGCAACGCTTGGTAGCAGGCATTATGAAACGCTCCTGCACATGGGCATCCTGTGCTGGGTGGCCATTTTCGAGTTGCTGGATAAACAGGTGTATACCTGGCTGCATTACTGTGGCGCATTGGGTGTATTGGTGTTGGTGCAGTTGCCTATTCTGCTTTTCTCCTGGTATAAACCACGGATGAAAGAAACACTGCCAGCTAACCGATACTGGTTGTATTGGTTGGCCTGCTTTGGGCTGTACCTTTGGGGAATGTTCTTTGTCTGCACCACGTTGTTCAAAGTGAACTCTCTTTGGCAGCGACTGGCGCCTATCAGTCTGCTGTGCACGCTGTCGCTTGAACTATTGTTGACGGTAGCTGCGTGGCTACGCACAAGAATGCAGCAATGGCAATGGATGAAATGGCTGAGCCTGGACCGGGCGCTGCTCATCAGCCTGCTGCTCATTGCTGCGATACTCTCGGTGATGGCTGTATCCAGCATCGGTAATCCGAAATATGAAAGGCCCGAAGGGCTGCTGGTAGGTTTTGAGTTTAATGTGCGGAAACTGTTTGCCCACTTTGGCTTATTCCTCGCCTTTACTGTGCAATTCCTGTTCATGTACCTGTGTGGGTATTTTTTCTACTATATCAACAACCGGGTACTGGTGCCTCATGTGCTGAAACCCAAGGGGCTGATCGTGTATGTGCTGGCGGGACTTGCCGTGGTGAGTATTACTTATCCGGTACTTGCACAACTGTTGCTGTTGCTGCCCGTGAATAAAAGACTGGGGAATATTTTTGCGGCCAATCCCTTTGCATTGGAGAATGCAGGCGGCGCTATCATCATTCTCCTGCTGAGCCTTCCGATCGTGTTGGCTCTGCAATGGAGCAGACAAAACGGCCGCATCATGGCGCTGGAGAAAGAAAAAGCGCAGGCCGAGCTGGACCTGCTGAAGCAACAACTGAACCCGCACTTCTTCTTCAATACACTGAATAACCTATATGCGCTGAGCCTCACACAATCCAAGCAAACCTCTGAAAGCATATTGCAATTATCTGAACTGACACGCTATGTGCTGTACAAAACCAAGGAACCCACCGTGACGGTGCAGGAAGAAGTAAAGTACCTGGAAGATTTTATGTGGCTGCAACAGATCAGGCTGAAGCGCAAGCCAGACATACAATTCACGCAGGAGATAGCGCCCGATACGCCACGCATAGCGCCATTGCTGTTGATCGTGCTGGTAGAAAATGCATTCAAACATGGCATCGAGCCTGCCGAAAGCGAAGCCTTCCTGCATATCCGTTTACATACCAGTGCAAGCCGCCTGCATCTTACCTGCGTTAATTCTTTCGAAGAGAGGAGTACGGTGGCCGGTATCGGGCTCACCAACCTGCAGCGGCGGCTGGCTTTGCTCTATCCCGGTAAACACTTGTTGACAACAGCGGTAGAAAATCATACATTTAAAGCTGAACTGGAACTGGACCTGACATGAAAATACGTTGCTTAATCGTGGATGATGAGCCGCTCGCTCACCAGGTGATCCTGAAATATATGGAGGATGTTCCTTTCCTGGAACCGGTGGGGCAGTGCTACCTGGCCACGGAAGCGCTTTCTTTTTTAAGCACGCAGGCCGTAGATCTCATCTTCCTCGATATCCGTATGCCCAAGCTCAGCGGGCTGGATTTTCTGCGCACCCTGCAAAAGCGGCCATTGGTCATCATTACTTCCGCCTTTGAAGAACATGCGCTCGAAAGCTTCGACCTCGAAGTGTGCGATTACCTGTTGAAGCCTTTCCGGTTCGACCGTTTCCTAAAAGCCGCCAACCGGGCACTGGCTTTGTACACGTTGAAGAAGCAGGCGTCAGAAACGGCTACCACTCCCGTGCAACCTGCCGTAGCCAGCGAACCCGCCAGCATCTACATCAAGGTGGATAAAAAGCAGGTACAGCTGGCACTGGATGAGGTCTACTACCTCGAAAGCGTCGGCAATTACGTAAAGATATGGGACGCTCAAAAATACCTGTTGACGCCGCGCACCTTAAGCAGCTTTGAAGAACAGCTGCCTCCCGAGTCTTTTATACGCATCCACAAATCTTACATACTCAACAAAAAGTTTGTACACTACATAGAAGGCAACATGATCAGGTTGAAAAATGGCAAGGAGCTGCCATTGGGGAAAAGCTATAAGCATGTGATCAAGCAGTTGTAGACAGGGATTCTTTGTAGCATCTACACCGGGTTCATGAGGTCATTCCTTCCAGCTGATATATAAACAGGTGTGTTCCCTTTCCGAAAGCCCAAACGGGTTGGGCAGGAGAACTTGCGTAAAACAGATCGAGTCTATGCGGCAGCCTTGCAATTATTCCCTGCCAGGCGTGAACAGTAATATTTTCATTATCTGCCTGCAGCGCCACTGAATTACCTCCTGCCCAGTTTGCAATACCTTTAATATTCGATAGTTTTCCGCACAGCGGATGCACTGTTCCTCCTTCAGTTTCTATCAACTCCCGCTTCAGGATCATCTCCTGTAGATCATCTATCCGTCTTTTAATTAATCGGGAAGCATCTTCCTGCGATCCGGAATAGCAATCAACCTGCCTTCCTGTACGGCGGTCCCAGATGCGCAACAAATCTACTGTCGGATTAAACGCAAGCATATTGGCGTGTCCTGTCACAAGATATTGGCCATCCCGGGTAAAGCCGGCTAATTTAACGGGATTAACATGCCCATGGTATTCATTGCCTTCCGGGGTTGCTTCCAACACCGCCAATTGCCTGCCGGTAGCCACTTCCCACAAACGGGCAGCACAATCAACACCTCTGTATTTGGACCCCGACCCGGAGATCATATACCTGTTATCATCCGAAAACCGGAAGCACCTGATCAGGCTGTTGTGTCCTTCGAAAGCGCGCAACATAAAACCGGAACCGGCATCCCACAGCAAAATGCGCCTGTCATCCCAGGCCGATGATATAATGTATTTTCCGTCAGAGGAAAAAGTAAGGCCAAAAACATCATCATAATGGTTGTGCAATCTGGTGTGTGGCTGACCGATCTTTTCAAGGTCCCATACACGCAATGTTTTATCGAACGACGAAGACAGCACCCGCTTTCCGTTGGGAAAAAAATCAACAGCAGTGACTCCGTGAAAATGTCCTTCAAAGCGGTACAGCAATTGACC
The DNA here is from genome assembly GCF_059502485.1 of Paraflavitalea sp. Classification (NCBI taxonomy): domain Bacteria; kingdom Pseudomonadati; phylum Bacteroidota; class Chitinophagia; order Chitinophagales; family Chitinophagaceae; genus Paraflavitalea; species Paraflavitalea sp. Next base: position 259,576 of record NZ_JCACET010000011.1, on the reverse strand, counting down.
TGTTGATACCTGCCATAAACAAATTGGGGATGCTGATGAAATTGCCATCGCTCCATGTCCCGAAACCAGTAATTTACCATCCAGTGAAAAAGCAACACAATTTGCCCATGATCCGCAATCGTCGAACGTACGAAGAAGTTCCCCGCTTTCAATATCCCACAATCTTATGTCTGATCTTTCTTTTACGTCATACATCACTTCACTTTCGACTGTACAGGCACAGGCAATAACTTTTCCATCCGGAGAAATGGCTGTTCCTCTTATCGGCTCTCCGGTATCAATCACCATTTTAACCGTACCGGTCCTGGCATCCCATAGCCTTATCGTGTGATCGGAGGATGCGGTTACAAAAGTGGTCCCATCCGGCGTACAACCTGCAAAGTTCACCGGCTTTGTGTGTCCTGCCAGCTTTTGCAACACAATGCCGGAATCCATATCCACAAGCAGCGTCGTACCGTCATAACAACCGGCGATTATAACAGATTGTGATAACCAGCTTATTGTTTTAATGCCGTGGGGTTTAAAGTTGTATTCTTTTTTTAGCTGAAAGGTTCTGGCATTCCACAGCCATATATTGCCTTCTGAATCACCTCCGGCCAAATACACGCCATCTTTTGAATACCTGATATCTGTTACTTCTTTCTCAATCCTGTTAATTCCGGAATAGGTTTGTGTATCTCTCAATACTATTTCCGGCAACTCTGCATCATCATATCCTTTGGCTGATGAGGAAACGATGAACTTGCCGCAGGGCGACACCAGCGCGTTGAAAAGCAAATAGCCCTCTGTCCGTATTTCAACGGAATTGGATATCCCCAACGGTTCAGGTGGAGGGCGAAGTGAACGCATCCATGCGAAAGGACCTTTATTTTCTTTTGCAATGCGCCATTTTTCCATCCACCGGTACAAAGCAGGATTATCTGATTTCCCGGATAGCTGATCAATCTGTGCTCTTTCTTCCCTTTCTTCATAATGTTCTGTCTCTACAGGTGCATCATGCCACCAGCAAAGATTCCACAGGCATTGAAATAAGGTTGATGGATGCTCTTTTATGAAAGAAAAATCCCTGACGAGGGCTTCATGAATAAGGGATAACGGTTGATGCCAGGCGTGGGTGGGTGAAATATGGTTGGTAGTCAACAACAAGTCATTCAAAAGCTCGGCCAGGTAACCACTTTCCGTTTTGTATTCCAGGAAATCACTGTCTGTAATGATTTTTATCAGATCGGCAGTTCTTGCACAGGCCGCCAGGTGGGCAGGCAAATGCAATAACTCGTACGCGGAAAGTCTGTTATACCGGTTGTGTTCCATAGCAGCAACAATTGGTTTGGTTACCTCCACCATGCAGCAGTAACCTGCACGTAGTGAATAACTTTTTCAATAGAATACTCCCTGAGAAGCCTGGCTTGCAATTGTCTGGTTGCAGCAAGGTCAAATAAAAGATCTGCCCTGCCGGCCTTATTGGGCCAGGGGAATAACTCACGCCAGATGGCCATCAACTCTTCTCTGCCAACATCAGGTATCTGTTCACACAACATTTCCAGTGGTTTCTCCCTGTTAAATTTGTTGTCGATCTTTCGTAGTACAGGTATTACCTGTTTGATCAGCGCCGGATCGTTCAGGTGGGGAATGATAAAACACAATGCGCCGGATTTATGTTTTTCATCTCTGTCACTTAACCAGCTGACCCATTGCAGGATTTCCGGCAACATGTTGAGAACGGCTTGCCTGTTCAATTGCATTATGAATTTTACTATCAGCCATTGACTGGAAATCCGATACAAGCCGGAATACACCTGTTCATAGTAACCCAGATTTGCATACTGTGCCAAAAGATCGCACGAAGCTGCATCACGGTCATATGAGTCCATACTATTCACTATGTTCGTTGCTTTTGCAAGTACAGGCGGTGACATAAATCGGGCTAATCCGGACACTATATCTCTCAGGTATTGAGATCTCACAGCTGGTAAAACTTTCATCAGTAGCGAAGAAAGCTGCTCCTGTGTCAGCAATGCTCCCAACGCTATAATCGCTTTGGTTCTGTCGGATTCTGTTTCAGGGTCCGTTTCCGTTTCAAAATGCCTGCTTTGAGCCGGATGTTCAATGATCGCTAAAGATTCATTTACCCAAGAGGGAGTTGTGAGGTGCGGGTTGGTAGCTGCTATTGCTGCCTGTGCCCGGATACGCATAAAAGGCGGGGCAATGGTTTGTGCCAATTGCATCATTTCAACTGCCAATTCACCTCTACTATGTGGTGCAACAGACAAAATAGCTGCACCCTTCAATTCATGGTTGTGTATGGAAGCCATGCAGGTAAGGAGTGCCGGAAAAACAGTTTTATCTATGCCTGAAAAGCCCTGCACCAATTCTTCTTTTTTGCTGTCAGTGTAGTCCGAGACCTCTTCAAGCACGGCAATTTGCATTTCAACAGGAAAGTGAGCAATGGATTTGCACAGGAAATCATACCTGATCTCTTCATCATTCAATTCATCTATTATTACCAATGCCTCGTTCACCCATTTTTTTTGCGCCATGAAAGACAAAAGCGTTACCATAGCAGATTCCCGTAAACTATTGAAATGAAAGCGTTTGACTTTCTCTATCGCCTTTGTAATCATTTCAAGGCTCAGGTAGCCGCCAATTTTATCAAGCAACGTTTGTTTTGCACCATCAGCCAGTTTCTGCATATTATCGATCAGGCCGAGTGCAAAGTGAAAGGTATCCCGTTGCAGGGTTGCCGGCGCAATACAGGCCAGACCAGCCAGATTCCGGGCGACTGCATAGTAGTCAAGCATCAGTCGGGTCGCTTTCAGGGCTTCTCCGGCAAGTGAAACGGATAAATGAGGTGCAATGCAGTTAATAAGTGTCGGGCGGTAATCGTCGTAGTATCCGGGCAATATCTTATCAATGAAATAATATTTGAGTTCATCCGAAACATAGGGAATGAGTGCTTCCACTATCTCAATATCTTTTGCATTTTTCCAGGTTTCTTCCAGCAGCGCATTTGAGAGGAACGGCGCCAGACCCGTCAAGGCAACTCCCTGGGCTTTGACACCCATTAATTTGCCCGACAGTTGCAGCAACCTGCCTGCAAATGAACGGGGCAGCAGGCCACTGACTTCACAGATAATGTTTCCTATAAAGATGTAAACATGTTCTGTTTCTTTATGGTCGCAATGCCTGGCCCGGTTGGCAATAATGTCATCAAGTATTTGCATGGCTACAGACCGGTAACCAAGCGCAGCAATACGTGGCACAATTTCACCCAATGCAATAACATTGGCAGCATGATCAGTGTATAAAGTAAAAGGAGCAGCAGTGTCATGAGGGATATACCTGATGTCCTGCATTGATTTGCGGACGTTCTTTACAATGGTGCGTGCTCTTCCCGGGCTGAGCCTTGTTGCCAGGATCAGCAATACTTTTGTTGTGTAATATTCGCTTCTTATTAGTGTGGCAATATTCAATGCCCGTTCTGTTTGTGTATTCTTCAGGTAAGGGATAATAGCGACCAATGTATCAGCCAGCACCTTCTGGTTCCTGATACCGGTAATTTTTCTTAAACAAATGCTCAGCTTTCCTTTTTGGGCCAGCCGGATGAGGATATACGACAAAGCCTCATACCGTATATCATCTTCTGTCAGCTTTGCCGCCATTTTCAATGCTTCATCAAAGGCGCCCAGGGAAGCCAGTTGCTTCAAAAAGCCGACCCTTACTTTTTGAGACAGTTTTTTATCACGTAAGAATATGTCATAACGTACCATGTATTCCCGAACCTTGTCTGCTGTTAATTTGGGAGCAATCAGCTGTACAAGTTCGGAAAACAACACTTCGTCCATAATATCACCAATACGAAGAAGCGCTTCTTCTGTCTGCTTCGTTGTCGTTATTTTCGGTATGAGTTTCCTGAGCAATACCTCTTTCGTATAATAAAAATGATCTGGTAGTTGCTTCAGCTGTTCCCAGAAACGATCTGTCAGGTTCTCCGGAATATGATCACATAAAACTTCAACCGCCCGCGACCGTTCACTGTCATCATGTATAGCAAAGCATTCATCGATAATGGCATTTTGTAAATGTCCTGGCAGGTTGGGAAAGATCATCACCAATAATTCCAGTCTGAATGTCCCGGATTCGCGGGTATTTATATTATCATAAATCGCCTCAAGCTGGTGCGTATCGAGCAAAGGCATCAGGGCAATAATAGCTGATCTTCTTTCTTTAGGGTCACGGACCTGCAAGGCGTATTTAATGGCTTTCCGGGCAGACCAAAGTTCTTTTTTTACCAGTTGTGCAAGCAGGTTGGGAGGGACATTGCTCACCACATTCAACACTGAACTGTTGGCAAGCAGGCAATAAATGAAACCGCAAACAGGGTCATCTGCAGCATCGGAACCGGCAGCCAGTAATGCCTTTTCATTCAACTGCCAGTAACGGTTTATGTCGGTCAGGTATTCATCGATATTATCTTCCTGATCCTTTAATTCAAACCAGGCATTCAGCCGGCCGGCAGTCTCGAGGTTGAGCAGCCTGCTCATTTTTAACGGTTGCCCGCTTTGTTCGAGGTGAAAAGTCAGGTGCTTTAGTTCGTACGTTGTAAGTCCTGCAAACAGTGTGTTGACCATGGTCAGGGGCTTTTGGCTAAAAGCCAGGGATTTTATCCAGGGCATTGGAGGCTATGATCGCATCATACAAAGTGAGGTCGACCTCTTTGCGCAGGAAGTTCTGGAAACTGTAATGATAGATCCTGTAGGTTGGGGGCTCCAGGCTTTCATCTTCAGTGAGAAATTCCCGCCAGGATCTTATTACCTTTTCAATCTCACCTGCAGACAGCTGTGGCCATTGTCTTCTTGTCCACTCCACGATCTGTATGATGGATACCGGCTCACGTGCAGTGGCCAGCATACATACAACCGGTTCATAATAATTCCTGAACCGGTCGGGCTCATTGTGCTGCATCGATCGCCAGTGGCGCTGATAGTAACCTTTCAATCCCTGCGGCAACCGGCTGACATGATCTATGTTGTGCGGGTTGATGAATCCTTTTGCTATGTCCTGCAACACATACACGAGGTACATAAAATTGCCTTCGCTCTTGTCCATCAGGGTTTGCACAAACTGCTCTTTTGTCAAATCCCAGTGGGTAATAGCAGGCAACATGCTGTCTGCATTTTGCTCCACGAAGTTTTCTATGTACTGCTGAATATCTTCCCGGTTTTGCAGACCACCGGACTCAATAGGGATTTCTTTTTTGTTATCAACATCGAGTCTGTAATCGTATTGCGGACGTGTGGATACGAGGAAGAAAACGCCTTCCGGAAGTACAGACGGCAGGAAAAGACGGTTCACATCAGGTGGCAATCCATCATCTTCTGCTTCGTCGAGGGCGTCGATCACAATCACTACCGGTTTTCCGTTGCTTTTAGCAACAGCCTGTAACAAAAGGCTCGACAGAAAACCGCTATCCCGTGTTGCATTATCCGGCAGCGTGGAGTACTCCAGCCCGTAAGCTGTTATTATCTGCGCGCAGACATTGCCCAGAAAGTCTTTGGCTGTACGTATATTTTGCGTAGCAATGTTGAAATGATGGATGAAGTTGTTTTGCTTAACCAGCCTGGCCAGCAAAGATGTTTTGCCAATGCCAGGCTCTCCATTTACTACAATATAACCGGAAGGGAAATGCTGCGTATTGTTTAATGCCTGATCGATGGCATCAAAAATAAATGAACGGCCTATAAAATCCTTTGTCCGTGCAGCGACCAGGGTTTCAAACTCCCTGGTACGGATGTACTGACCTATTGTGCCGGAAGATCGATGGAAGAACTGAAATATATTAACATCGCCGGTAATGACCATGCCACTGTTGTAGCCTCCTATAGCTACACTCCGGTGTCCTGCGCTTTCTACCTTTGATGGCTCCTGCTGCTGTGGCATTGGCCCGTTATTTATTGGGGGCATGTGTATCGCCACCTGTGATGATAACGCCCGAGTTATCGCCTCCTATCGCAACGCTGCGTTCTCCTATGGCGATGACGTTGTTAGAGTCAACAGCGCGGGCCTCGTTCAACAGCTGTTCAAGCAACTTTTGCAGCTCCGGGTCTTTTTGCAGCTTTTCTGTGAGTATTGTTTTAAGGGTGGACTGATTGTTGGGTGAGGGGTCAGCCTCAGCACGGGCCAGCGTCTGCTCGGCATAGGCATCTCCGGTAAAGGCTTTTTTGACTGCCTTGTAAAGCGACCCGACCTTATCGGCGAATTTCTCTCCGAATTTTCCGGCAAATCCTTCTGCTGCTTTTCCGAGATAGGGGGCAAGGGCAGCCATTGCGGACACTGCTAAGGCTTCAATCATCTTGCAAGTTTTTGGTTAAATAGTTCATCAATTTACAATATACCAGGACATGTAAACCTGTTCAAAGCCTTTTTTTTCAAAAAATTGATCTATTATGGTCTTCCGGCCAGGCCCCTTTCATTTCAGAACGGCAATCCGCGTTGTAGCAGGCTGCGCCAGTTGTCCCAGGATCGTTTGTCCATCACCCTGTTCATGGTGTAGCTGAACTTATCATTGCCAACGAGGAAGTTTTTGTCTTTATCCAATACAAACAATACCTGGTCGCCGCCCTTCAGCAATAGCAAACTCACTTTACCCATCTCCAACCTGTATACAGTTGCCTGAGGATCGGCGGGTATACCTTTCTCGATAATCCATTTCCCTTTGCCACTGCGTATGTCCATGCCCTGCAACTTGTAGAAAGTAGGCTTGCGCGTAGTTGCATCCACATACAACAGCAAGGCCGTTTTGCGCTTGAGGCATTCCGCCCTGTAGGGTACATTCAACGCCTGCATGATCTCCCGGCAGGGCATTCTGCCTTCATAGTAAGCCAACTCTACCGAACCGGGCGGCAGGGTATCTTTCAATACCTGGGGCTGCGCATCAGCAACCAGCATGGCTATGGCAAAAACAGATAGCAGTAATAGCTGTTTCATGGGCTGTTATTTGGTGGTACGGTTAAGTGTATAGCTCTGCAGGGGATTACCGCGCATATAGCGGCCTTGTTCATCCAGCAGATGGAGGAGGCTGTTGCCCAGCTTTACAAAGCGCAAGATAGGGCCGGCCTTGACGGGCATCAATTCATAGATCATGGTATGGGCATAATCGCCCGTGCCTTTTACGATGCGCCACTGGCCGGTGGATTCGCTTTGTGTGTCGGGGCTTGAGGCGTTATTGTCCGGCAGCACGTGACAAGTCGAGGCGACCAGTTTGTAGGTAGCAGGCTGTTGCGTTGCGGGGTCGCGCTGCAACGTAAGCTCCCAGTTGACGAAGGCGCAGTCTGTCGCCGGGCCAACCTTCAGCAGCGGCCTTATGAGCTGGCCACAGGGCGTGGCGCCGACGAATACTTCTTTGGTGGCAGCACGGGGTATACTCTGCAACAATAAGATCAATAGTGGTATGAGCAGTTGCATAAATAAATAATTATACTTAAACTTACCTAAAAAGGCGCTATACCGGCAGCACTACTACACATACCGGTGCAGTGGCTTGACGAAATACAACTATTGCCCATGAGTTATACCCTTGCTCTTTGGATACTGTTTATTTTATTATTGATCACCTATTCGATCGTCAGGAAAAGAAAGAACAGGACACTGAACGTGGTGCTCTTCTTCTTGCTGATAGGCATCCTTTTAACAGAAATGGTGTTGCCCGGAAGGATATGGGGAAAGTGGAATGCTATTTCATCATTAGGCAACAAAGAAGTGCGTGAGATCGTATTGCGGCCGTCCGCACCGGGCTGGAAAGTGAACCTTGTTGGCAAAAACTATATCATTACGGATAAAAAACAGATCGACTCGTTGCTGCACTTGTTCAAAAAAGTGGAAGTGTATTTCCCCAATCACCCAACGCGGATATGGGAAACCCAATTGGTGTTTAAAACGGCAGCCGGCGATTCACTCAAAATAGAGGTGAAAAATACTGACAACAATGGCACTGTCATCTATACGCCCACTAACAAGTGGCGTATAGATGACGCAGGGCCTTATCTTGAAAGGATCACTCAGTATACTGGCAAGCCCAGCCTGTGAGGAATCTTCATTAATCCTGCTTTTCCATTATAGTCATGATCTTCCTTGCTTCGTCGATAGGAACAAGGGTCACCGTTTTACCGGAGAAGGTATAATTCATATTCATTTTGTTTTCCCGGACGGCATTTTTGGAGATCTGTGTGAGCAGTTTCTGTGCAGCATCAACTGTGTAGGTGCCTTTCTGCTTTACCTTATCGCCTTTCATTTCATCGTACGTGCCGTCGGCTTTAAACACGAAGTAATAATCCTTAAAGCCTTCGATCATCATGTTCATAAAGCTCACCGCCATGGCGCTGTCTTTATCATCTTTGAAAGAAGCTCTCATTTCTTTGCCGATCGCTGTAGAATCGTTCCTGAAATCATGGTAGAAACCCATGTCTACCACTACGATCTTCCATTTGCCTACGAAAGGGTTAGTCTGACTAAAACCGGTAGAAACAATCAAATAACATAGGGCGAGCATTACTATTTTCTTCATATACGGTTGGTTAAGGGCGCAAACGTAGCTGTTTTTGGGTGAATTTAATAGATTTTCATACTACTTCCAATATTTTGGCGCTACCGGCATCTTTCGTTTGTTTGATATGGTTGGCTCCCACCAATACGCCATAAGCAATGCCTACACCTAATACCAGTGACCACTGTTGACCAGGAGGGACCGACATGAGAGAAATATTCAGGTCTATTGCCGGCGATCCTTCCAGCAGGGGAAACCAGTCACTGCTTACCAATTTACCTCCATACACATGTTTCATCTCAACAGGCCTATAGCCAATTTTATTCCACGACAGATCGGGCACAACACCTAATGAAATATCCAGCCTAAAGTAGGGATAGTTCTCTTCACTCATGAGGTGTAAACCGGGAAGCAATTCCGGAAAATGAACTGTTGCCGAACAGGTGTCCCGTTGTATGGTCCATTGCAACGGGTGACGTATCACGCTGTCGAAAAGAGTCGTTCGATTGAGCGAAAACCCACGCAGTATATGTGGGCAGGTGGAAAGAGCGACTCCCCGCTTACCCCATTCGCTTACCTTGTCGTTTTCCTGTACCGCCACCATCAATGAATTGAAGGCGCCGGCAAGGTTGCGGCCAGCCAGCCATTCCAGGGAGGACAAGGAGTTTCGTAGATGCTTACTGGCAGTGCTTCTGCCGCCAAATTCAGCGATCACACGTTGAACTTTGGGCATCTTTTTTACCTTCTGCTTGGTGTGACCACCTTTTTTGCGAATAATAGGCCTATCTACACCCTTCATGGTGTAAACGGAAAAATCCTCAATAGGCCCCCTGATACCTGCGGCGATGCCGCCAACAACTTTAGCCATAATAGTAGATTTTACAGGTATCCGCTCCATACTTCACCTATAGAACAACGATACCATTATTGGGTTAAATAAAATGACTTAACATTATTTAAACGATCTTGTAATATTAAACAACCATAGATGTACCATATTTTTATAATGTGGTGTATCTATGGTATGTTTATGGTGTATATATGGTAAATCTATGGTGTATCCTGTTATAAAATACTAATAAAGAATGGCTTAAGCAGGCTGCAGCTATGGAGAATCAAGGAGATAGACAACTTTGCGAATGGCAACTATTGGCAAGAATTAGCGATACGATTGGGTTAACATCCTTACTTTAGAACAAATCTTCGAGTACAAGTAGAAAATACATACATCATTAAGTCACGTTAAATAATGAAGATAGAGTACGAAATATTAATCAATAAATATGGGCAAGAGCTAATTGGCATAGAGCACTTGTTGCTGATTTTTAAAGATTTTGTAATTACATCCCAAAAAGATTTCCTGAATGATATTCTTTTTCTTATCCTTCAATCGAAGCCAAAGGATAGCGATATCGAACCTGCTATTTTGGAAAGTAGATTAGAGCCTACTTATACACCTTGTGTTTTATTACGAAAAGGTGTTGCAACTCATAATTTGGAAAGACTTGTGAAGTTGCCTGAAAATGAGCTTTCGAAAGTGCTTGTATTACTATTGAATTTATTCAGAATAGCTTATAAAAGAAGGTTTTTGATGGAGAAAGACAACCCAAATAAATGGTGGTATTGGGATTTGTCTAACGAAGCAAATATTCGCAAAATTAACGCGAGTTAAATGATTTGCCCCGAGTATTAAGTAGTGTGCTGAATGAAACAGAAATATAGACAAAGAGGTATGGTGAGACCGATTAAATATTCTTTACTTTTTCAACCATGCAACAATTTCAATTAAGACTTTTTGATGGAACTGAGTTCAGTAACTCAGCATGGACATTCCAGAGAAAACCAGAGGAAGTTGAACTGGAGTTCCAGTCGGCATTTTTTAACATGAAAGTGCAAGATTCCTTCCCTTTTCTTGCACTTAATAAGATTCGGCTGAAATTGGAGGGTATAGGAATTAAGATATTGTGCCATGGGGCCAGAATAGATGTTTATCCTTCCGGCATGTTATTAACAACCGTCAAAGCCTATGAGATAGAAATGGGGCAGAAAGCTACAAAAATGATAGTCATTTTCGATCCAACAGATGATATCCATAAAATTGCCACTGTAGAGGAACAAAAGGCTTATTTTGATAGTTGGTTTGTAAGCATTCCTGTCTGAGTTGATAGAGTATAGCTTCGGTATTAGCACAAGTATGCTAACTCTCATGCTCCAGGTCACATGGGGAATAGGATACAAGATTCATTTCGGAATCAATAACAATATGTACGATAAAATAGATTTTTACTTGAAAGGCCTTGAATGTGATGGAATTCCTGTGACTGATGAAATAATAAGTAATGTACAAAAGTTACTTGATTTCAAGTTGCCCGAGGATTACTTATATGTTGTTAAGTATTATAATGGGGGCGAAGGAGATGTTGGTGAAGAAGGTTATATTGAGTTATTTCCTTTTGAAATGCTTATTCAAATAAATGCCGATTATGAATTATTAATGAAGCAGATTCCGGATTATTATCTTTTTGCAAAAGATGCTGCTGATACAGGCTTTGCATTTCATAAGCAAAATCACACATATCATTCTTTTGGGTTAATGTCAAATTTTGAAACGGATAATATGGATTTTTGGGGTAACAGTTTTTTAGAATTTATAGACCATCTGTTGGTTTGGTAGGTAAGTGGGCGATTGGCACCTGCAAGAGAGTTGGGTAGGTAGATATTAATGATGTAAATGCAACGAAAACAATAGCAAGATGATCAGTTCAACCATTAAAGTGCTGAAGTTTAATGCAATTAAATGCTATCCCTGCAGTCAAGCAGAGATTCAGGGCTTGAAAGGTAAATTTGGTAATGGCTTCCCTCAGTGTTACATAGATTTTTTGGAGTACATGGGTAAAGGCGCTGATCAATACATGACAGGCTCTTTTGCATACTATAATGAACTTGATTTGATTAATTTAGAAGCAAAGGAGTTGATAAAAGTTAATAGTTTTAAAAGTCTGCCTGAAAACGCATTTGTATTCTGGATGCACCAAGGATACCAATTTGCCTTTTTCTTACTTGCTGACAATGACAATCCTTCAGTCTATTACTACAATGAGGCAATACCCTTGACCGATTTCAGGAAAACTTATGATAGATTGTCGGATTTTTATTATGACGAACTTATAAATTCAGGAATTCCAATACCCAAAGCATTGCAAAAGTAGGTAGCGAGCCGATTGGCATTGGTACAAGTGCGCCAGTGAGGAGGTGATTTTATTAATCCAAGAGATAAATAATGTTTTTAGAATACTTGAATAAATGGATTAAAGAAAATGAACAGCTGCTAAACAAGCAGCAATTGATAGTAGAGCACATTATTGATCATGGAGGAAAAAAGACTGAATTAGGTATATCTAATAATATTACAAAAAATGGCGGATCATTTGAACTACTTATTGATGGAACCTGCGATGTGATGATTATTGATTATAAAACTAATGGGTCACTCTTTTTCGGTACATTTTATTTAAAGGACACTAACGAGTTAAAGAATGCCATTGATACTTTTATTCTTAAAATGATAAGTAGGTAGGGTCGTTTACCGATTGGGAAGTATTTCTTTAAATAATGGAGGCAAATGATATATAAAAACAAGCTTACTGAGCTTCTTGAGCAAAAAGCAAAAACATCAAACGAAGGACTTGAAGTAGCGTTTTCGAGTAAGGGAGGCGCTTCTGCACAGGATATAATGCTTTTAAACGAATACTTTAATTTAAAGTTGCCTGATGAATATATAAGCTTTCTTTTGGCCTATAATGGTCTGGAACTTTATAAGCATGAAGATGTCGGCGGATTTCTGTTTTTTTGTACAGGCAATCTTATTGAAGAAAATGGTTCACTTAAAAAGGAGTATGGCCTTTATTGGGATAATTCTATAATATTGTTTTGCCAAATTATCGGTGAGGGGAATTTTTTAGGATTTAGAATACAGGAAGATGGAAAATATGGAGTGGTAGATTGTTTTCATGAATTGCCTCCCCGGGAATGGGAAACTATAGAAACATCATTTGATGCCTGTTTGGATAAGCTATTAAAGAACAATGGAGAAAAATACTGGCTAATCTGCTAGGATAGGTGGCCTATTGCTAGAGGCCGGTTAAAACAGGAATACATGTTTAATAATCAGTTTGTAGACTATTTAATTCGTCACGGTTGGATAGAAGCTGGCCCGATGAAATACAAAAAAGTAAATACAGGCCTTATGCTCTTATTTGATACTTCTAATCAAATTGAAATAGAAAATAATGACCGCCGGGTAGGGGATTTTTATTTACAAGATTTAAATGATTTAATCCGGGTATTAGATAGTGTACAACGATAGATTAGTGTAACAAGATTTAAAATATAAAAGATGGGTTGACAATCAGTCAACCCATCTTTTATTTAGAGAATCAGATAAGCACATAGTCTAGAGGCGGCTTACTGTCCCTGACACTTATAAGCTATGATAGCATGGTCAGGAGTAATGGCTCCGAAGGGCAGCAAATACCGGCCGGTAGACTGGCGCGTAGCTACCGGCAACCCCATCCAGTTATAGCTGGCGCCGGTTAGCGGATTGTTCTTGCTATAATCCCTCGCCAGGAACATCCACAGCTTATGGGTTCGCAACAGGTTGATCTTATGATCATAGTTGGCATAAGCTGATGAATTGCCAGCAGTGTTGTACGTGTAGATCTTTTCAACCTCTGGCGTGAAGGGCATTTTCGTTGTCGTCTTTACAATCCTGTCAAGGCTGTCATACTCGTACAGTACCATGGTAGCAGGGCCTTCACTGATAACATGGCCATTGTACAACGCACCGCCATAGCCTGTGCTGGAATAAGTGATCCTGTTGCCTGTCCAGGTGAATCCGGAATAGTTCGGTAAATAGCCGTTGCCGGATACCGTGTCATAATATATAACCGTCAGTAATTCCGTCAATTTACCGGCAGCGTTATACTTAAAGAGGTAAGTAGGCTTTACCGTCTTCAGGGATGCAGGCGGTGAGATAGACTCAGGATTGCCCTGGGCATTGTACTTGAAGTAAAGCGTGTTGGTGTCGGGCGTAGCATACCCATAGGAAGTCATCTGCGTGATGCGACAGAGGGTATCGGGTGTTGGACCTCCGTCGTGATGCTTGACAATGTCGAAGAGTTTGTGACAGGCAGTGAGTTGACATACCGCCATAATCAACACGGTGCCGACCGTGTAGCGTACGATCTTTTTCATAACAAAATGTTTAATGACGAATAATTACCGTTTAGCTATAAAACCGTTATGAAATAAAGGGTAAGCATCGACCCGGACAAGACAAAGCTTGTAAGTGCGACGTTTTGGCAATAACTGTATCGACTGGAGCAATAAGTGTAATGATCAGTACCTGGTTGAACAAGCTGCTAAACCTGGTTGAGTTTCTTTTGGATCACCTGTTGTTCTGCAGTTGTTTTTGCCAGCAGGAGGGCCTGTTGCAAATGTTGTTGTGCTTTGTGAGGATCAATGCCAGTGTATAATTCACCCAGCAATAAATAATAGAAGTGATTGCCGGTCAGTTGCAGCTTTTCCGCTTCCACTATTGCTGCGGGTTTGCCATTGGCTTTGGCAAGGGCATAGGTCCTGTTGAGGGCGGCCACAGGCGAGTACTCCATTTGCAACAGCTGGTTGTACAGTTGCAGGATGTTTTCCCACTTTTCGGGTGTGTCCTGCTGTTGCGTATTCCACCAGGCAATGCCGGCTTCGAGGTGGTAGCGCGACAGTGTTCGCCCGGTGCTGGCGCAGCGCAGGAAGTAACCGCCTTTGCTGATGACATCGGTATTCCACAGGCTGGCATCCTGCTCATCGTATAATATCAATTCTCCGGCTGCATTAGTGCGCGCCTCCAGCCGCGAAGCATGAAAGCACATGAGTGCCAGCAAGGCATTTACCGCAGGTGTATTGGTAAGGGGATTCTCTACCAGCATGGTGCAGAGCCGCATGGCTTCAAAGCAAAGTTCCTTGCGTACAGTGGCCGCCTGACTCACAGAATAGTATCCCTCGTTGAACAACAGGTAGATCGTTTTTAACACGGTGGCCAACCGGCTGTCGATATCGGCAGGAGCAGGTAGCTCTATCCGGATATGCTCTGCACGCAGTTTTTCCTTTGCCCGCATCAGGCGCTTGTTGATCGTTTCTTTATTGGAAAGGAAGGCGTCAGCTATTTCCCCGATGCCAAAGCCGCACAGAATGCGCAGCGACAGTCCTATTTGTGCTTCCACGGGAATGGCAGGATGACAAATAGCAAACATCATCTGCAGCTGGCTGTCGATGATGTTTTGTGTTGATAGGTCTATATCGTATGGATCAGCCTCCGGTGCTGTATGGCTGATGATGGGCGCAACCTTGTTGTCGAACACGGCATTGCGTTGCAGGAAATTTTTCGCTTTGTTCTTTGCCACTTCGTACAGCCAGGCTACCGGGTTTTGTGGAATACCCTTGACGCCCCAGGTTTGTGCAGCGGTAAGGAAGGTGTCGCTGGCCAGGTCTTCGGCGGTTTCTATCTGCTCAAAGCCGAAACGCTTGCACAGGACCGACACGATCTTGCGGTACTCGTTCCTGAACAGGTGTGGTATCAATTCACCGTGCTCCATACCGGCTTAACGGGTATTGTCTTTACCCATTACTTTTCTTACTTCCACGCTGTTGCCTTCACCTTTCAGTATAGGGCAGGCCCTGGCCATCGATACCGCTTCGTCGAAGCTTTCTGCTTTTATGATAATGAAACCTGCTATCGATTCTTTGATCTCTGCGTAAGGGCCATCGGTGATCACATCATTGGGCCTGATCACTTTTCCTTCGGTTGAGAGGCCCGTGCCGCCGCCAAACTTGTTTTGTGCAGCTATGCCGCCCACCCAATCCTGGTATTGCTTCATATATACCTGCAACTGCTCGGGTGATGGTTGTTTGTCTTTAGTGATGAGATCAAGCCGCATTAAGATTAAGTATTCGTCCATGATGTTGGTTTTAGAAAAAGGAAGTCGTTCAACGTGGGCCTTCGAGGTGACACCTTTTGAAAAGGTGTCACCTCGAAGGGTATATACAAATGTAATTTACTTTTTCAATGGCCGGTAGGAGAGCAATACCACGCCACTGCTGAAAACACGGTGACTGATCAATTCAAGATCCAGCTTTTGGGACAGGCCGCTTAGTACAGCCGCGCCACTGCCCAATGCCACCGGATCGATCATGAACTGGAATTCATCTACCAGCCCAGCTGCTGTCAACTCGGTTAAGATGCTGCCGCTGCCCAGTATGGTCATGTCTTTGGGAGATTCTTTCTTCAGCTTTTTCACTTCGGCGGCAATGTTGTCGCTGATAACACGTGTGTTGTTCCAGTCTGCTTTTTGCAGCGTGCGGGAGAACACGATCTTTTCAGACTGGTTCATGCCTTTGGCTACTTCCGGTATTGTTTGCTCGGCCTGGGGCGTGGGCCAGAAGCTGGCCATCATTTCGTAGGTGGTGCGGCCAAACAACAGGATGCTATCGGATTGTGCGCCTGCTGCGGCAAAATCGCTTTCTTCGCCGCCATGGCGATGCCAGCTGATGTCGTTGTTGTCTCCTTTGTAAAATCCATTGAGTGTCAGGAACTGGAAGGATGTTAATTTACCCATTGTTATATGTTTTATAGTATAACAAGTGAGGTGCCTGCGATTGGACAGGCCGGGAAATATTTTTTACAAGTATTTATTACTGGGCCGTCAGCACCGTGGGCGAGCCGGGAAAGGCGGGCGTTGTGTTGTCTTCGGCAGTTATAAAAACACGGATGGGCTTGTACACGCTGACGGCATCCAATGACCCACTGTATTTGCGGGTAAAGAAGCCTTTGGTGCTTTTGAGCTGTCCGAGGTTCCTGGCTCTTTCATTTTCTGTAACCAGCCAGGCTATGTATACCTTTTTAGGCGGCGTGAGCCTGTCGGGCGGCGCCAGGTGGGTAACCTTGATGCTGATGGAATAATTGCTGTTATTGTCTTTTTTGATCTTTACCCTGCCTTCTGCTGTTGGGACTACCGTAGATGTTTGAAAAGCCATTTTCTTTGCGCAGGAGGTTGTCAGCACAACAACCATCAGCATGATAAAACTTATGTAGCGGGCAGGCGTCCAAAGTGTATAATTCTTCATATACGTGGCGGATTAAGAATGATGTAAAATAGTTTCTTTTGTGTAAGTCGCAACCAATCAATCTATTACTAAGTTAGCAACTAATCGGATACAATAAAAGTTTAATGCCTGCCGCTGGTGATAAGTGATGTCGGACTATATGGGAACTGATCTACTCAATTTTGCCGAAACTGCCTCTGTTCCCGTTTGGAAATAAGCTGCATTTTTGTTGGCTTCAAACAGATGTGTATGCAAACAGTGTATATCATTGGCGCCGGGGCTGTGGGTAAAGTGCTGGCCGTTGCATTGTCGCTCAATAACCGCAAAGTGGTGTTGCTGCGCGGCAGCGTGGATCATGTGCCCAGCCATGTAGAAAGGATACAGGTCGTTACTGCCAACAATACCATACTCGAAGCGGATGTTGAAGTAAGCACGTTGAGTAATTATCCGGTATTAGACGGCATCATCGTGCTTACCAATAAATCGTATGGCAATGCGCGACTGGCGTTGGTGCTTGCCGGCAAAACCGGCCAATCGCCACTGGTGATCCTGCAAAATGGGCTGGGCGTGGAGCAGATGTTTATTGATCATCATTTCCCGGAAGTATACCGCTGTGTGTTGTTTGTTACCAGCCAGGTTGCCAATAACCATACAGTGAGTTTTAAGCCGGTGGCTATTTCTCCCATTGGAGCTATTACAGGCAATGGTCATAACCTCTCTGTTATTGTAGCACTATTGAATACTACACAATTTGGTTTCCGGGCGGAACCCAACATACAACCGGTGATCTGGAAGAAAGCGATCACCAATTGTGTGTTCAATTCTGTATGTCCTTTACTGGAAATAGATAACGGTATCTTTCACCGCGATGAAAAGGCGCTTGCGCTGGCTACACGCGTGATCAGGGAATGTGTGGACATTGCACAAGCCAAGGGCATTGAACTGACAATAGAGGAAGTAGTAGAGAATCTTTTGCTGATCAGCCGCTTGTCTGATGGACAGCTTATTTCCACGTTGCAGGATATCAATAACAAACGACCCACTGAGATCGACACCTTGAACTTTGCCATTGTGGAGATGGCCAGGTCGTTGCATAAAGAAGACGCAGTAAAAGAAACGAGACTATTAGGAGAATTGACCAGGTTGAAATCGACATTGACTCTTTAGTATCGTATTCCCAAAGAAGCAGAAAGAAAGGGTACGGTTTAAAGCTATGGGATTGTTCTCTTACGCGTATCACACTACGACGATGCCACCGCTGTTTTGAGCGGGCGAAAATAATACCCGGACGTTGATCAGGTAAGTTCTTCCTTTTACAAGCGGAAGCCTGATGCGGGCGTTCTTGTCGGTACCGCTATCGTCATCGCCTGCGAGGTGGATGGCCTCCTTTTTCACCTGCTCGGATATCACCATTACAGTGTCCATTTCACCAAATGTCTGAATCGTGTACTTGCGGCTAATGGTGGGAGTAAAGGTGAAGTCGGCCTGCCCACCTGATAAAGCGGCAATAGGTACAGATTGCAAAACGTTCAGTTTGGTAATGGTTGCAGGCTTGATGGGTGGGTAAATAGACCTGACGCCGGCAATGTCCTGTGGTGATAATATGCCGGGCGGGAAGATGCCTTGCTGATAAGGTGCAGGCGCCAGTATAAGACCAGGACCAAATTCATATTCCATGATAGAGGCGGGGTCCCACTGAGAACCATTCAGTCCATTGGGCGACATCTTGCGCAGTATGTTCGATTGGATAGAGCTTACTGACCAGTTGTTGGGTGGTCCTGAAAATTCAGCGATCACAGCATCGGTATTCCAGGTGATGCCTGCAAAAGGGCTTTGGTGTTCATGCTGAAAGCCAAGAGTATGGCCTATTTCATGCAAAGCGGTTGTTTTACCATATGTGGTGGTGAGGTCCCAGCCAAAGTTCATTGTACGGTTGGGTTTGGCGATCGTCAACACATCCCTGCCTACATACGACCAGGAGCCATCGGTTTGGTCGAACCCGATCCTCACCATCGACTCTTCCACGTTGGTCACTTCGGTAAATGTGAGGCCGATGCCCAATGCTTTCCAGTCTTTGAACGATTGTCTCACTACATCACACTGTGCTTTGGCGCCTTCAATGAACATGTATTTGATATCGGTACCATTGACCCACTTTTTGTTGTTGCTCAGTATAAAACCCACCCTTGTCTCGGAAACACCCGGGTCGAAGGTTTGCACAATGGGTTGTGGTTGTGAACAAAGTTTCTTTGTACCATATTCGGTTGCAGCTGCTTTTCTTGCTGCCTTTTTCTTAGCCATAACTTATGAGTTTAAATTTGATCAAAGTGGTTGTAAAGATGGGCTAAGGAGGTAGGGCATAGCAATGTGATTTTCCTGCTTTTTCGGGCAGGTGTTTTCACGGGTGGCACTGGCTAAAAGCAAAAGCGGCGCCCGTGGGCACCGCTTCATGAAGTGTCTATATCCTGGATCTAAAAACTCCTTTATTTCTTAGCTGATACTTCCAACAGCTCCTTCAGGTACATATCCCACATGGGAGGGTTGGAGTGCGTTCCATGACCTGTTGTTTTTTCGGAGGTAGGGATCAGGATATACCTGCCTTTAGGTATTCTCTTGATCACCGGCTCCATCAGGTTCAGCTCCGGAGGATTGCATTCGTCATCGGCTGAATTGACAGCAAAGATGGGCGCTATGATCTTCTCTGCCTGCGGCTCCGGATTGTAGAAGCGTGAGGCATCCATGGCATAGATCATATCGTTGGCATCTAGTGTAGTGAGGTATCGTGCTTTGGTGCGGGCCAGGTTCTCTTCTGCTTTCTCACGGGTAGGAGCACCTTTCTGCATTTGCCAGGGGGCACTTACCATGAAGATGAGGGAAGAGATGGCGCCGGTCAAGCCCACTTTAGGTTGACTGGTATACTCTCCGCCTTTCCACTCGGGGTCCATCATGATGAGGTCGATGGCCATTTTACGCGTCATGCGGTTCCTGCCGGCAATCTCTACAGGCAGACTGGCTAATGGGAAAAGGGCATCCATGAACGTAGGATACATCTCGCCCCATACCCAGGTGTGCATACCTCCCATAGAAGTACCCATCACCAACCGCAGGTGATTCACCTTCAGGTGCTCTGTCAGCAACATGTAATCGGCTTTCACCATGTCGTTGTAGGTATACTTGGGAAACTTCATGTGCATACCATCGCTGGGCTTGCTCGATTTGCCATGACCGATCGCATCAGGGAAGATGATGTAATACTTGGTAGCATCCAGCAGTTGGCCGGGGCCGAACAGGTTGCCTGAAAAACGGTCGTTGAAGAACCCGTTGCCGGAACCGGTTGTACCGTGC
This sequence comes from Paraflavitalea sp., assembly GCF_059502485.1. Classification (NCBI taxonomy): domain Bacteria; kingdom Pseudomonadati; phylum Bacteroidota; class Chitinophagia; order Chitinophagales; family Chitinophagaceae; genus Paraflavitalea; species Paraflavitalea sp. The sequence goes on along the minus strand of NZ_JCACET010000011.1, from coordinate 239,538 downwards.
ATTACGATCACTGCATTGGTGGTCTTGCCACTCTTGTCTTTTTGCGGTGTGCCCATGGTGTAATAGTGCAGGTTCATCTCGGGCAGCACTTCTTTACTTTCAAATTCAAAGTTCTTCACTTTGTAATCGCCTTCGGCCGCGGCCGGGTATTTAGCCTGCCCGGTGGCTTTCAAGGCGCATACAACAAGCAATACGAAAAGGGAACGTTTCATCATTATATGTGTTTTTATAACTAAAATTTGTCCCACCACAATTTGGTCTCGAATTTATCACCACCAATGTCACTGGCTGCTTTGGTATAGTTGGCGCCATTGAGCTGCTGCTCATTGCCGGGATAGGCCAACCTGTTGGGGAATCCCGTTCTGGCTTGTAATGGTAGTGGCATTTGCGGATAATCGAGCCTTCTCAGCTCTACCCATCCGTCATAAGGGCGGTTGTACAGGGCAATCCATTTCTGGAAGCCGATCTTTTGTCTCCAGGTACCCGTAGCGGTAGAGTAGGCAACATCCGCTCTGGCAAGGTACGTATCTGCCTCGGCATTGGTGCCGCCCCACGCGATGATGGAAGCCCTGATGGCATTGTTATAATGCCCTTCGGCAGTACCTGTCACCGTGTAGCCACGTTCGATGGCTTCTGCACGTAAGAATTCTGTCTCTACGTAATCGGCCATGATATGTGGAAAATCGGGTGCATAAAATTTAGCACCGGGTTTGGATACGGTAGCAAAGCTCACTACCTGACCTACTACGGCACCTACGTACTGACCTACGTTGTTGACACCAAAATACTGTGGCTTGCGCGGGTCGGACATATTATTCAATACATCCATCAGGTCTTTAGCTGCAATGAAATCTGAACGGCCGGATGTTACCAGCTGATCATACAACGGGTTGTTGTTGGGTGGGCTGGCGAGGTATTTGAACACGGTGTTGTCAGCAGCAGCACTGATAGCATTGGGGCTGGCAGCCTCGATCGCAGCTTTAGCAGTTGCATTGTCCACGTCGGCGACCACAATTGCCAACCGCATGTAGAGGGTATTGGCAAATTTGATCCATTGGCCAACGTTGCCTGAGTAAAAGAAATCTTCAGTGGCTATGAAGCCGGTACTGGCCGTATTCAGTTTGGCGATATCAGCAGCGAGCCTCTTCAATATATCGGCATATACTGTTTTGGCGTCATCGTATATAGGAAACAGCTTGGTGTTGTCCAGGGCATCGGTGTAGGGCACGTTGCCAAAAGTGTTCACCAGCACTCCCCAGGCGTATACTTCTATGATGTCGAGCATGGCCAGTTGGTTGGCTTTTACACCATCGGTAAGTGTCGCATCGGCAGTCACCAAACGTTTGGCATCTCTCAGGTCATTGATCACGTCGCGGTACATGCGTGTCCACCAGGCCGTATTGATCGCCCGGGTAAGGAAATCGTATTGCGCTTCTTCCTGGTTGGTGGCCTGGCCCCAATGTTTTACCACATGCCTGAATACGTTTGCATTCACACTGGCAGTAGCCATGCCATCGGAAAGGGTTTTTACAGCATTGTTGAACAAGGTGCCGGCAGGCACTGCGGATGGCCTTTTGGTTTCTGTATTAAACTGCTCGATATTCTTTGTACAGGAAGCCATCAGCAACAAGGCGGGCACCACTATCTTATATAATGTTTTCATAATTGTAGTTTAGAATTTTACCTTAAGGTTTAAACCAATGGTGCGGGAAGTAGGATAAGCGCCGCTCTGATTGCCTTGTATGTTACCGGCAGACAGTGTTTCTTCCGGATCGGCATAAGGCACATTTTTGTGAATAAGCCAGAGGTTACGACCAATCAGTGATACATCTATTCCTTTGATGTATTTCTTAACACCACTCAGCACTTTGGCAGGGATGGTATAAGTGATGTTGGCTTCGCGCAGTTTTACATAGCTGGCATCATATATAAACTCCGATTGTGGCAGCAACACGGTATTGTTGGCGTAGGCTATGCGGGTAGCATTTGGATGACCATCTGCGGTAACACCATCGAGGATCACGCCGCCACCTTGCGCCAGTGTATTCCTTTTGGGATTGCCCAGGTCATTGTTGCCGGTTGTTTCACGCAGCACACCAGCCTGCGTACCGTAGTACATATCCAGTGAGAACAGGTCACCGCCTTTGCGTACATCCACCAGGAAACTCAGGTTGAAGTTCTTATACCTGAAGCTGTTCAATACACCACCGATCCAGTCAGGATTTACATTGCCGATGATGTTATTGGTCGTGGTAGACAGCACATAGCCACCGGTTGCATTTACGAGCCTTTGGCCATTCACGTATTGGAAGGTATTGCTTTGCAATTCTCCATATGGCCGTCCAAGCGTAGCATTCAGCGTTACACCACCCTGGAAGGAAGCGATCTGCAAGTTTTTACTGTTGTCATACAGTTCTACCACCTTGTTCCTGTTGCGGGTGAAGTTGACATTGACATTCCAGGAGAAGTTCTTGTTGCTAACTGGTGAACCGAACATAGACAGCTCGATACCTTTGTTCTCCACATCGCCAGCATTGATGAATTTGCCTGTGTATCCCGTGCTGGCAGATACCGCTACCGCAAAGATCTGGTCGATCGTGTTGGTTTGATAGTAGGTTACATCAAAGCCGATACGGTTGCGCAGGAAGGCCATTTCCAAACCGATCTCACGGCTGTTGGTCCTTTCCGACTTAAGGGCACTATTATTCTTGGTGCTTGGCAGTGAGAAAAGAATATAGCTGCCCATGGGGTTGGGTTGATCATATACGTCGCTGATCGATCCCCAGGGAGCGTCGTTACCCACTGTAGCGTAGTTGGCCCTTAACTTACCAGAGCTGAGCCAGCTGATATTCTCCAGGTGTTTGGAAAATACCCAGCTACCTGAAACCGCATAGTACAAGTAAGAGTTGACGCTACCGGGCAGGGTTGATGAACGGTCGTTGCGGATGGTGGCATCCAGCGTCAGGAAATCGCGATAGGTGAGGGTGGCGCCACCGAAATAGCCATCCACTGCTTTGGGTTGATAAGCTTCATTGGTGGCAGTGATCGTACCGCGTGAGTTACCAAGATAGTACAGTTTGGGAATGATCAGTCCGCCGGAAGTAGATCCGGAAATACTGCTCAATGAATTTCTCCGGAGGTTGATGCCTGCGAGGCCGCTGAACTTAAAGTCATCGTTGATGTCTTTGGTTACGGTAGCCAGCAGGTCGTAGTTGGTTTCATTGAAGGCCCTGTTGGTCCTTGAATAAGAAGAAACACCGATGCTTCCTGCAGCTGTTCTTTCTTCCTGCAATTCATTATAATTATCCACCGCAACGCGGCCCATGATGTTGAGCCAGTCGGTAACCTGGTAGTTCAGGGATACGTTACCAAATGTGCGGGTACGGGTATCTGTCTGATAGTTTTCATAGATGGTCCAGTACGTGTTGTTGTAGAAGGCCGGAACCAGGCCGCTGGCCACCCGGGGGTCTTTCCAGTTCCAGGTCACGTTTTGTCTGGTACGGAAGTAGGCATCGCGTTGGTCCATCATGTCAACAACAGAGGTGCCATACTGGCGGAGGGTAACGTTGATGTTGCGGCCACCGTCATAACCGGTTCCGTAGCGGCCCTTGCCATCTACTTTGGAATAGTTGACCATGGCGCTGGCAGTCAGTTTATCGGTTAATTTATAGCTGGCGGCGAAATTGATGATATTCTTCTGGATCTTGCTATTGGGTACGATGCCTTTTTCTTCGTTGCGGGTGTATCCCAGTTTGAAGAATCCTTTATCGTTGGTGCCATCCATGAAGATGCTGTTGTTGGTAGACAGGGAATTTTCGAAAAGCGTCACCGGTCCGTTTTTAGCTGCTACCCAGGGCTTCGTTTTTTTATAGTAAGGAGAAGTGGGATCAAATGCATCCCAGTGGTATACCATCTGATTGGGATCATATTTGGGTCCCCAGGAACGAACCGCTTCTGTAGGAGAGATAAGGTCTTTTACACCGTCACCATCTACGTCGGCCAGGTAAAAACCATTCTGATCAAGCGGGGTGGAACGGCCACCACCATATTCTTCCTGAAGCTTCACATAAGTGGTTTTATCAACTGTACCTACTATCACACCTGAATTGAGGGTAACGTTAAAACCGGACTTTGCTTTTTTAGTGGTGATCATGATCACACCATTGGCAGCACGGGACCCGTAGAGGGCTGTTGCTGCTGCACCTTTCAATACGTTGATGGATTGTATATCGTCGGGGTTGATATCGCCTGCAGCATTACCATAATCGTAACCGCCGCCGCCAGATCTTTGCCCGTTGCTGTTATTGGTTGAGTTGTCGATGGGTACTCCATCGATCACAAACAAGGCCTGGTTATTACCTGACAAGGATTTGGAACCACGGATCACTACGTTCACCGATCCGCCAACGCCGTTGCCCTGGGTGATCTGCAGACCGGAAATTTTACCGGAAAGACCACTGGCCACGTTGGCAATTCTTGTTTTGTTTACATCATCGCCGCTGATCTGCTGCGCAGCATAGGGTAGTGTATTCTTTTCACGGCGGATACCATACGCAGTTACTACTACACTCTCCAATTGTTCATTGGATTTCTTCAGTGTAATATCCGCACGCTGAAGACCACTAAGACTGATTTCCTGCGTTACAAAACCTACGGCTGATACTACCAGTGTTCCACTACCGGGAGAAGTGATGATGAATTCGCCATTGTCTTTGGAAACAACGCCGCCGGTTTTTCCTTTAACATTAATAGAGGCGTTAGGCACCGGAGCGCCGGTTTCATCGACGACTTTTCCGGGGAGGCTTGTTGACTGCGCCATTGAAATGAGGCTGACGCAACATAAAATACCAAGCAGTGAAAGGATGGTGATTCTCCTTCTCATTGAGCAAGTTTTTGGTTACAAAAAATAGTTAGTCGCTCCAACCGGGTTGGAGTGTTAGGTAAGTGTTACGCACACTAAAGCGGAAATTCCATAGTAAGGTGGTTACGGCCTGGCAATCTGCAAGTGATTATGAGATGGATGTCAAAGGATGAATAACTGTGGTAAACTTAGACACATCAGCCCAATATTACTAAATCATTATTGATTGGAAAATAACAGATATTAACCCGGCGATAAAACAGGCGTGTATATGAAATATTTTAATCTGCCTTTAATCGCCTGGCTGGGTTAGCGTTAGCAGCTTTTATTGATTGAGAACTTACAGTCGCTAATGTAATAATTAGCGCTATCGCACCAGCTATTATAAATATCCATCCACTGATGCTTATCCGGTATTCGTAATTGTTTAGCCAACTTTTCATGAGCCAGTAAGCAAGCGGTGATGCCAGCAGACAGGCGATCAACACCAGCCATATAAACTGCTTCGATAGCAGTAACCATAAATTAGCAACAGAAGCGCCTAATACTTTGCGGATACTGATTTCCCTGGCTCTTTGCTCGGCCGTAAACATGGCCAACCCCAATACGCCAAGACAGGAAATGAAGATGGCCAGTACCGCAAATATGCTTGCCAATTTTGCTACCTGGTTTTCAGTCTCGAATTTCAGGGCAAAGGATTCATCGGCAAAGCGATATTCAAATGGCAGGGAAGGATTGTATTTTTCTGTAATAGCCTGAATGGCGCTCAAAGACTTTTGCAAGTCGGCATTATCCTTCAGCCTGATCAATACAGCATTTACACTCTCTGCATTGAACAGGATTACGCCGGGGCCAACTGATTTGAAAGGATTGCGCATCAGCACATTTTTTGTAACACCCACGATCATCAATGGCTTGTCGCCCAGCTGAATGGTTTTTCCTATCGGGTCTTTATACCCAATTAGCCTTGCGGCTGCTTCATTCAGGATAACGGCATTGGAGTCGGTCTTATACTGCATAGAAAAAGGACGACCGGCAACAAACTCCAACCCTGCCGCTTTTTCATAATCCCATTCAGTCATCACCACATCGATGCTCATATTAGTAGCAGGATCTTTACCTTCCCATTTGAAGTGGGTAAAATCATTACTCACATAATTCATGGCGCTGGATGCTTTGGCCACTGCTTCAATATTTCCGGTGCTCAATAGTTCATGTTTCAGGGCCTGATAGTTCTTTTTAAGATCAGCGCTGCCGTCTAACGTGATCAGGTTATCCGGACGATAGCCCATTGACCTGCTTTTTGCATGGCTGATCTGTTGCAATACGATGATCGTGCTGATCACAAGTGCTATCGAAACGGTGAATTGCCCCACTACCAGTATTTTCCGGAGATTAATGGCCTTGCCACGCTGTTGTATAACACCCTTCAACACTTTTACAGGCAATAGCGACGACAAGTACAAAGCGGGGTAACAGCCTGCGATGAGGCCGGTAAACAAGCAAACGCCCAACATGCCCGCCCAAAGATTGAGATTGCTGAAGTCAAGACGGATGTCGCCAAAACCAAGATCAGACAGCCAAGGAAGAGATACCTGGATTATTAACAGGGAGAGTACAAAAGCCAGGAGGGCAGTAAGTACCGATTCAATAAGGAACTGTATGATCAAATGAATGCGTGCCGAACCTACTGCTTTTCGTACACCTACTTCTTTCGCTCTTTTTTCTGAACGGGCTGTGCTGAGGTTCATAAAATTGATGCAGGCAATCAACAACACAAATATGCCAATGATGCCAAACAGATGAACATATTGTATGCGCCCGCCGTTATTCACCCAGTCTTTAAAATCGTCGTACAAACGCCATCGTGTGATTGGATGGAGTGACAGTGATTGCTGTTTTACATACGCATCTTTGCCGACGGGTATTGTGCTGATCTTTTTGGAGAGCGCTTCCATGGAAGCACCTTCTTTTGTCTCTACTGCAATGCTGACGATACTGTTGTTCCAGCGTGTCAACGAACCTCTTACTCCTTCATTGTTTTGTACCAGGAATGCAAAGGGTGTCAGGAAGTCGAATGTTATAGAAGAGTTCTTAGGAACATCCTGTACTATGGCCGTCACCTGCACATCATACCGGTTATCGAGCTTTATTCTTTTGCCGATCACATCGCTTGATCCAAACAGGGCTGTTGCGAGCGACTCTGTAAGTATGATGGCGTCCGGTTGTTGAAGCGCTGTTGCACCATCACCTTTGATAACATGGAAACTGAACATACGCTGAAAGTCGGGGTCTGCATGCAAACCGGATTTGTTCAGCATCTTATCACCTACTATGAGGCTGTAATCGCGCCAGTCGAGCCGCGTAATATGTTTTATTTCAGGATAATTGTTTTTCAGTTCATCATATATGGGCAGCATGAGGTTGTTCCCGGTAAGCTTCTGATTGTTCATCATGGAATGCTTCATCACCAGTGCAATGCGCTCCTTATTTTTATGGAAACCGTCGTAGTTTTTTTCGTGCTGTATCCATAGACCGATCAGGATGGCAAATGCCATCCCCAGGGCGAGCCCGCCAATATTAATGACGGCTAAAGTTTTATTCCTGGTAAGGTTGCGCCAGGCAACTATGAAGTAATTTTTTAGCATGTGCAGGAGGTTTATTGACAGCCAACTGATCAATACCAACTCCGATGCCAGCTAATAAAATGCTGTAATACAGCAGGTTGCTCTTTAGGCAAATCAGTAGCTTGTCCGTTTTCGATACATCAGTTGTTTGCTTTTGTATCAACACGGACAAGCTACATAATAATATTATCTTTTGGCGACTACTTCGTAACGGCCAGCTTCGGTGCCATCGTCTTTCAGCATCAGCAGGGAGAGCTTTTCCTGGTTGGCCTGCACCCGCATGATGGTACGGTTGCCATCTTTGGGGCCACCGCCAATGATGACGGGGTAATTGTGCTGGCCGACAACGGGTGGATGAATACCATATTTATGGGTATGGCCCGATATGACAATGTCTACTTTGTATTTATCGAACAGGGGAGAGAACAACTGTTTGCAATGCGCAGCGCCATGCCAGTCGCCAGAGTATTGTGGTGGTATGTGCATCATTACGACACGGTACTTTGCTTTCTTGAAAGCCTTGCTTTGCATTTGTTGTTCCAACCAGGCAGCTTGTTTCACGCGGTAAGAATCAAAGTCGACAATGCCTGCATACACAGGCGTTGAATCTTCTTTGTCTTCACCGGTATCCAGTGCGATGGCAAACACGGGTCCCCACTGGAAGGTAAAGTACTGGCCACCGGGGCTGGAGAAATAGTCCTTGAGCTGGCGGGCATATTTACCACGTGTTTCGTGGTTGCCACGCACAAAGATCATCGGTTTATTGGATGCAAAAGATTCGGTACAAGGCGTCAGCAGGTGATCGATGATCTGCTGCTCGTCGGTCTGATAGTCGAACATATCTCCATTCAGGAACACATAATCGTACGGATCTTTGTTCAGCTTTATCAGGTGGCCAAAAGACTCGGGCCTGTCGTGGATATCATTAAAGATGAGCCAGGATACTTCTTTGGCGCCAGGATCGATGGTAGAAAACGTATATGTGTCGCTCTGGATCGTTTCGCCATACGTAAGCTTATAAGGCAGGAACTCTTTGATGTCTTTTGACACCACCCGGTAATTATAGGTTTTGCCGGGTTGCAGTCCTTCGATCACTACTTCATGCACGCGGTTGTAGGCATTCACCAAACCTTCCGTTACGGCATGGGCTTTTTTATCATATGCCCCCTGCTCGCCATATTCCACCCAACTGTAGCTGGGACGGGCAGTGATCCACCGGATGCTGATGCTGCCGGTGCCGGCGGCCTGCAGGTAGGGTCGGGCCAGGAAAATATGATCGGCTGCAACAGGCGCTGTTGCGGCTTGTTGTTCTTCGGCCAAGGCTGCAAAAGGGGAGAGGCTGGCGGCCCCTAATGCGGTGGCGCGCGTTATGGAACCCAGGAAATGTCTTCTGTTCAGTGAAGTGGTGTTTTGCTCACTCATACGGTATAATAAATTGGCTTTAAAAGTAGTCAATCCGGCATACCTAAAAAGCGGGCAAACGTTTGCGCTAACAATAAGTTCATATTGCAGCTTTCTGCGGGTAAGTGTAGAGAAGCATGGGCAGGCATCAAAGTAGTGCTTACCGGGTTGTACCCATAGTTAAAAGGAAAATAAATGCACATGGATCAAAGGGCGTTACTAAATACAGAAGGGCTCAACTGGCCAACTGGTACATCTGGCGACAGAGCCGGATCATTTCTTCAAACTGGTGAGGCTTCTGAAAGTATTCCCTGGCCCCGTTCTTTTTACAGACTTCTTTATATAAATAAGCATTGGAAGTGCTCCAGATCACAGCAGGAATATGCTGGAAGCGTTCGTGCAGGCAGAGTTGGGAGAGCACCTGCGCGCCGTTCATATCGGGCATGTTGTAATCCAGCACGATCAGGCAGGGGAGGCTATTATCAGGGCAGCTGTGCAGGTAGTTCAATACATCTTTTCCAAAAGATACCGCCTCTACACCGACAAGTGGTGCTGCCTGGCGAAAAGCTTCTTTCAGTAGTTCCTGATCGTCCAGGTCGTCATCAGCCAATAAGATAAATTTCGGAGGGGTGTCCATATAGAAATGGCCCTCAAGTTAAATTAAAAACCTTTTCCGTAACCAATTTACCTAACTTCCGTTATCAATTTCTTTTCTCAACTAATATGGAACCTAAACAACCAACCTTGTCGCACATCGATGCCCGCAAAAAGGCAGAAGAAGCATTGAAACAGGTACGTGAAGAATCGGAGAGCAGCAAACGGTTGTTCGAGACCATCACCGCCAACACGCCCGACCTCATCTATGTATGGGACCTCAATTACCGTTTCACCTATGCCAATCAGGCATTGCTCAATATGTGGGGTAAAAACTGGGAGCAGGCGATCGGCTGCACCTTATTGGAAAATGGTTATGAACCCTGGCATGCTACCATGCACGAGCGGGAGATCGACCACGTAATAGCTACCAAGGAATCCGTTCGCGGCGTCGTTTCTTTTCCGCATGCCACGCAGGGTAAGCGTATCTATGATTATATCCTGGTGCCTGTATTGAATGACAAAGGAGACGTGGAAGCCGTAGCCGGCACTACCCGTGATATTACAGAGATCAAAAATGCCGAAGATGCTTTAAAACAAAGTGGTGAAATACTGGAGGCACAGGTAGCTGAAAGAACAGAAGCATTACGCCGTTCGAACGAAGACCTGCAACGGTTTGCCCACGTGGCATCGCATGACCTGAAAGAACCCGTACGGAAAGTGAGGACCTTCACCAGCCGCCTGAAGCAGGAGTTTGCTGCCGACCTACCGGAAAAAGCCCAGGACTATATTGGTAAGATCGAGAAAGCTGCCGAGCGCATGTATTCCATGATCGAAGGCGTACTGTTGTATTCTTCCCTGAATGCGATGGAGCAATCTTTTGAACCGGTTGCACTAAATGATACATTGACCAATATCGAGACCGACCTCGAAGTGGTAATACAGCAAAAACAGGCAACGATCCAGTATGGCAACCTGCCGGTATTGACCGGTTCATCCATTCTGCTTTACCAGCTGTTCTACAACCTGATCAACAATTCGCTGAAATTTGCCAGCACCAACAGGCCGCTGCAGATACATATTGATGCAGAAGTGACCGGGCAGGATGAATTACAAAAGGCAGGGCTGAATATTGATAAGCCTTGCACCAGGATAAAAGTACAAGACAACGGTATCGGCTTCGACCAACAGGATGCTGACAAGATCTTTCAATCTTTTTCGCGCCTGCATCCCAAAGACAGGTATGAAGGTACCGGGCTGGGGCTGGCTTTGTGCAAAAACATCGTAGAGCGTCATGGTGGCGCCATCACTGCTACCGGTGTTGCGAATGAAGGCGCCGTTTTCACCTTGCTACTTCCGCTGCCCGATGCTGATTCTTCGCTTGTGCAAAGTGACTGATCAATGTTTACCGGCACTTCCTGTACTGACAAGCGCTCCTTCATGTATAACGTTGCGCGAGCCACCCAATCCCTGCGGTACGAAACTGGTATCAGTGGTTAACAATAACCTGTCGCAACGTGCATAGTATTGCGAGTGATCGAAAAGCTCGATCTTATTGGAGCCGGCGGGCAGGTAAAACTGACCGCCATTTTCCCACGCATAGCCATTTGTTCCATGGTCGCCAAATAAACTACTGGCAGGCACTCCATTTATCAATACTTTAAAGTTGCGTGTACCCGATGCAGTAATAAAGTCGCGCGCCCTCACCCACAACGTATAAGTAGCCGCCGAGTCCACTATAATGTGCGTTACAGCTTTCAGTGCTGCACTGTCTCTCCCTGGTACTTTGGCCGTAAATCCTTTGATCACCTTTGTACTGCTTTCCCATTCACGCGTCCAGTTGCTCAGCTGTTTGAAATCTTCCGCTTCCATCCATAAGTCGCGCCCGGCTGAATGCGTTGTTCCTCTCAAAGAATCGAGGTATTGAATGAACGGTACTTTGCGTGTCTTGTAATTGACGGGAGAGATTTCGTAACACCGTAAGTAGTCGAAGAACACACTGCCTGCAGAATCTGCGGCATCAGGCTTCTTAGCAATGGTTGTTAGCCATAAATAGAAGTCGTGCGGTATCTGCTCGCGCATATCAACCGTTTTTAGCAACGTGCCATTGAAGTAGTAATTAAGGTAGTCGGGCGTGTATTCAAAACCAAAGGTATTGTAAGTAGTGGTGAGGTCAGGTGTCGTGGTGTGGAAATCGCGGTTGATATTACCTTGTACGGGCGCCCACTCGATAGCGCCATAGGTAAAGTAATGAGCGTTGTGTTCCGAATAATGCTCAAAGCAATCAATTTCGAGGCGGCCGGGCAACTGTTGATAGCCCGGGGCAGGGTTTGTAAGACTGTTGAGGAAGGTGGTCCAGAAGGCTTCGTGCCAGCCATACTTTCCTGATAGCTTTACACTCACTTCGTAATATCCGAAGCGGCGTGGTACTTTCGTGATGACGCCACCACCCGTGTACAATTTATTCTGATAATTTTCTTTCTTCAGGTCGATACGTACTTTACCATTATCCAGCACCACATTCGCCGGTCGCTGGTAGCTGTTGCCACTGCCATCGATCCGGTAGCGCCAGTTGACAGTATCTAATGTTGTTGTGTTGAATTCATCAGCCCAGGCAAGTGTATAATTGGTGGGCGCCTGCGGATAGCCATACAGGCTGATCAGCGATAAAGCGAAGAGCAAGCAATGTTTCATCGTTCAATGGTTGTTGCCATAAAACTAACCTATCCGATTGCGGACTTTATTGGATCTGATGGGTATATTTCGTTGGGAATGTTCCCTGTTAGCGGGAACATTCCCATATTTAGTCTGGCCGCTTCGAGCGGCCTGACTATTGCTGCGAGACCTGTGTATTCACTGAAATATGTACCTTTAATATCGTTACCAAATGGCATGAGTCTAACCTTATACAATATTATTCCAGCGTTGCAGCCTTATGTTAAGGCCATTTGCTCAATGGAAATGGATGCATCGGCACCGCCTGCCCGCTTCAGGGTGCTGCCCGATACCTGCGTGGAATTATTTATCAGTTATACTACCCAACAGCTCGCAACTGTCAAAGGTAAAAACCTATTCGACAGCACAGGCAGCCTGGTAAACTGCCGGTTGAATACCTTCATGGATGTGCAGATGTTTCCCGGTACAGGTTGCATTGCATTGTGCTTTCAGCCGGGCGCTGCTCATTATTTCTTCTCACTGCCCATGAGCGAGTTGGCCAATATGACCACCGGGCTGGATGACCTGTGGGGTAGGGAAGCGAAGGAGTTACAGGAACAGATCAGTGACTGCACCGACAACAAAGCGCGCGTACATATCCTGCAACAATATTTACTGCGCCGGTTGGAGAAAGGTTATGAAGCATCTCAGGAATTTGAATATTGCTTGTGGCAGATCAACCTGCTGAAAGGCAACCTCAAGATCAACACGCTTTCTCAAAAGACCAATATCAGTCAGCGGCAACTGAGCAGACAATTCAACGACCGCCTGGGCGTATCACCCAAAGAGTTTGCCCGCATCAGCCGATTTATCGATGCCTTATCTATCATCAAGAAGCAACCACCAGAAAGCCTTACCGAAGTAGCCTATGCAAGCGGCTACTATGATCAGGCACACTTTATCCACGACTGCCGCGAGTTTGCCGGCATTTCACCCAAAGAGTTGCTCACTGCCGGTTACATCGTGTGCTGATGTCCATTTTTTACAATTCCGTTTCTCCACACCTTTACACCTTTGCCTAAAATTATTTGTTATGCGAAAGATCATTCTTGGATTAGCTGTCAGCCTCGACAGTTTTATTGAAGGACCTAATGGAGAATATGATTGGTGCTTTACCGATCAGGATTATGGTATGTCTGATTTCTTTAAGCGGGTAGATACAGTGTTTATGGGCCGCAAAAGCTATGAGCTGACGCAGAACGTAAAAGAAAGCAACAGCTGGATGCCGCCCATGAAGACCTATGTATTTTCAAACACCCTTACAGCAGCGGGAGAAGACGTTACCCTCGTATCGGGCGATATCGAAAAGCAGATCGCAGCCGTCAAAAAAGAGGATGGTAAGGACATCTGGCTTTTCGGCGGCGCTGTGCTCACCAGTGCTTTGATGAACCTGAAGCTGGTAGATGAACTGTGGCTGGCAGTGCACCCCATCATATTAGGCAGCGGCAAGCCTTTGTTCAAAGATATCGAGAACCGCATCCTGTTAAATCTTGTCGATACAAGGACTTATTCCACAGGATTGATATCGCTTACCTATACATTGAAATAATACAGAAAGGTAGCCATGAAAAAAAGACAGCGCTTATTCCGTCGTTCGGAACACGCGCTGTCGTAATATATTCAGTCAGGGGAATTAATTTGAAATAGTCACTGGCATATGGAATTTGCCCGTCACAAGTGTCCGTTCTACCTTGCCATTGAAAGTACGTACCAAAGTAAATGCATAACTTCCTTTGACAATCTCCTGGATCCTGTTATAAGTAGCGATACTTACCCAGCCATCTCCATATTGATGTAATCCATTGGTTTCAGGATCAGGTGCAGAGGCCGCCCAGTTTTCGGTGTCGTAACTGGCAGAGGCGCCTACATGAAGGTTGGCAGGTTGGTTCATTTCATAATTGCCTATCCCGGCAAACACATCATTGACCTCCATGGAAGCCTGCGCTCTGGTGCCGGGATAATCATGGTTGCTAAGGCTGATGCTGATGTGTTTCCGTCCTCTCTCTTCCAAAGCACTTGCACGTACGTTCACAATGGTCTTCCCTTTGATTGTGATTGTATTTTCATTGATGAGCTTTACATTGGAAACCAGGTAATATTTAGACACGTCGTTTTTGATCACATCGATATCGCAGCTTATTGAAAAGGATTTACTGGTTTTATCTGCACCACCCGGTACTACATACGGCGCATGGTACACAAAAAAGTTATCCTTGTGGTTAGAAAGAATGGTGCCATACGGTTTACCGGCACCCATGGGTACGCCATTCACGTATATCAAGGTAATATAGCTGCGTTGCTCATGCGACACAGGCTTTTCGTCTACGAGCGGCACAAAAAGATCGTCTTCGATATCATCTATTCCCAGACAGGTAACGCGATACTCGATCTCATCATCGCAAACAACCGTGGTGCTGCTAACGGTATCACCATCTTTCCAGTTGATCCACAGTTTGTATTTCAGGAAGCTGATGATGTCGAGTTTGCCGTTGGATATTTTCAGGGGCAGGTCCATGGTGGCAGTGCCAGCTGCTTCATTGATCACCGGTTTGCCGGGTTGCTTGATATACACACCGGAGCTGCTGCCATTCTCTGTTTTATGAATAGCTACACCTGCCAGCGCTTTGGGATCGCCGCCGGGAATATAAGGCCTGTTCTCTTCATCCCGCGGAAAGGTATATATCATTTTCACTGGTTTGCTGGCTTGCACATCTCCGGTTGTTTCAAACCGATAGGCAACGCTGTCGATGCCATTGGGTGCTGTATTTTTCAATTGCTGCACTTTGAATGTAACAACCTTGTCGAGGGCACCGGCAGGGAATACAAATTTCACATTGCCCAATACGATCTCGCCACCTTGTGTACCGATCTGCTGCTGCACCAGCGTGCCGGGAATAGGTATACCCGCTTTGCGCTGTACGCCTTCCGGTAATTCTTGTCCGGGAGGATTGGGATTAGGATTACCGCCCGGTCCCTCCGGATTTTCTTCTGCTTTGTCTTTGGTACAGGAAATGATCAGGCAGGGTAGGGCAATACAACACGCCAGTAATAAACGCTTCATACATGAGTTTGATAAGGTAATAAATCAATATTTCAGGGCGCAAGTTAACCAGCAGGCCCTGCCGCCCTGGTGGTAACATTGTTGTATTGAAGAAAACAGTGTATGAAGTGTTTGAAGTAGTTTTGTTGTCCAATCTCCTCAGAAGCGATGAATAGGTAGTTGTGGACGGCACTAACAGCCGGGAATGGATTTTTAGTGGATGATTGGCATTGATTAAAAGCGTGGTATATTGAAGAACAAAACACAAGTGATCCTCACCTTAATGATCGGCACTTCGATGGCGGCTATCGACAGCAGCATTGTAAACGTATCGCTGCCGGTAATACAACGCCAGTTCCAGGTAGAAGTAGATGAAGTGTCACTGGTGATCACCGCCTACATGATCACCTTCCTGCTGTTTATACCACTCACCAACTGGCTCAAGAACAGGATCGGTTATTATCACCTGTACATGGGCAGCATCATAGTGTTTACCATAGGCTCGTTGTTATGTAGTTTGTCCACCAACCTCGACCTGCTGGTACTGTCAAGGATCATACAGGCCATTGGCGGTGGTGCGCTGGCGCCCACATCACTGGCCATCCTATCGGAGAGTTTTCCAAAGAACGAACGGGGAAGCGCCATTGGCTGGTGGGGTATTGGTAACGTGATGGGGCCTGCCCTGGGACCAACATTGGGTGGTGTGCTCACCGAGTACCTTGGTTGGCAATCTATCTTCTATGTCAACATCCCGGTAGGCATTATTGCGATTCTGATGAACATCCGCTACCTGTCGTACCTGAAACAACGTCCGCGCAGCAACCCACGTTTCGATTTCAGGGGATACTTTCTGTTTGTGGCCTTTGTAGTACTCCTGCAATTTACGCTCACCAACACGGGCTCCCGGCATGGCTTTGCTTCCTGGCAATTCATCACCGGCATATTGCTAACCTTCTTTTGTGGCTGGCTGTTTATCCGTTCTTCCCGGCGTCCGGACCCTTTGCTGGACCTCTCCGTATTCTCTAATGCGGGATTCAACAGGGCCTTTATCATTGTGGCCATCCGTTCACTGGCGCTCTTTGGTGGTATGTTCTTCCTGCCATTCCTTTTGCAAGGTTATCTCGGATATACAGAACTGCAAAGTGCCCTCCTATTATTGCCCAATGCACTGATCATGCTGGTAACGCGGCCTATCGCCGGTAAGCTGGCCGATAATGGCATGATCCGCAACATCTCTATATTGGGCATCTGTTTGCTGTCGGCGTCTTTTGTACTGTTTGCCTTCATCGATACAGGCACCGCCATTCTGTTTATCATATCAGCCATGATCGTGCGGGGCCTGGGCATCAGCTTCCTGATATCACCGGTCTCTACAGCCATGCTCAACGCGGTAAGCCAGGCACAAACATCCACGACCACCTCTCTCAATAGCCTCATCATACAACTGGGCGGCTCTGTAGGCATTGCCATCAGCAGTTCCATGCACAGTTATATTTACGACCATTACATCGATAAAGCCTACAGCGTATTGTTGTCCGAGCATTATGCCCTGCAGGATGGTTTTCTCTTTACAGCCGTGCTCATACTGGCAACGCTTATTCCCGCAGCCCGGCTGCCACAAAGGGTAGCCCGTTCATTACCAGCCAATAAAGAAGCGATGGGGTAATCTGTGACAGCCGGAATGAACAAAACACCCTACCTTTGAATTATATAAGAGATGGAAAAGAAAATACCTACAGAAAGCCTGCAGCAGTTTTACGAACGCTTTGGCCTCAGCGTGCCGGCCGACCTCTTGCACAACGCTTCCGGCAAAGGACATTTCTTTGTGAGACAGGCTACAGCGCCCACCCGCAAGACGCCGTTCAACCGGCGGGATTATTTCAAGATATGTATTGGCAGCAATATTGGCCCGGGCGGCGGCAGCCTCGTATACAATGACCAGGAGATCGAGCTCAATCAGCCCTGCCTTATCTTTACCAATCCCTCGGTGCCAGCCTCTATCGAGATCAATTCGAGTCCTATCAACAGGTACCATTGCCTGTTCAACAGCCAGTTCATAGAAGGTTTTATCCCCGCAGATGTTCAATACGCCTGCTCGCTGTTCAACCCTTCGCTGTTTCCGGTAATTACACTCACCAATGAGGAAAGAGACCGTTTGTGTGGGTATTTTGCAGAGATGAAAGCACTGCAGGAATCCGATTATCCTTTCAAATGGGACATGATCCGCAACATACTCCAGCTCCTGATCCATGAAGGCATCCGCCTGCAACAAAAACAGTTTATACAGCCGGTCATTGCGCGCGACCGCCTTGTCAACGTTTTCCAAACCCTGCTCAACCAGCAGTTCCCGGTCGACTCTCCGGAGAGCTCGCTGAAGCTATTAACGCCTGCACATTTTGCCGACCAATTGCATGTGCATGTGAACCACCTCAACAGTGTGGTGAAAAAGCATACCGGCAAATCAACCCGCACCATTATACAGGAGCGTGTACTGGCTGAAGCCAAAACACTCCTGCGCAATACCAATTGGAACATAGCAGAGATTGCCTATGCCCTTGGTTTTGAATACCCTTCCCACTTCAATAAATATTTTAAACAATCTACGGGCATGCCGCCGATGGAGTTCCGGACAGGTCAGAAAATGGCGCCGGCCTACCATCTTTGATTTTTATAAGCATCCCTTTGAATAGTATAATAACCGGGAACCAGCGCTGAGCTACTTTTACATCTTCAAAAAGTACATCAGCCATGAGACGCATCAAAGAATCAAGAGTAGGTTTCAATACCATTGTCGCATTGGGGCTCATTCCATTGTCGGGATTTGCAATGGATATTTTCATCCCCTCGCTGCCCGATATGGCAGTAAAGCTGCACACCACGCCGGCAGCTATTCAGCTCACGCTATCCCTCTTTATTATCACCTATGGCATTGCCCAGCTGATCGTAGGCGGCCTTATCGATAGCTTCGGCCGCTACTGGCCCAATCTCATTTCCATGCTGGTATTCAGCGCCGCCAGCTTTACCATTGCCTACACTACCAACCTGCAATTGATATACGGCATGCGCATCCTGCAGGGCATCACAGTAGCCGTCATTGTGGTGAGCAAGCGGGCATTTTTCGTCGACGTATATGCCGGCGACCAGTTGAAGAAATACACCAGCATGTTCTCTGTCATCTGGGCCATCGCACCCATTGTGGCGCCCTTCCTGGGCGGATACTTTCAAACCACCTGGGGCTGGTCGTCCAACTTTGTATTCCTCGGCTACTTTGGTCTCTTCTTCTTTGTGATAGAAGTGTTCACAGGTGGCGAATCCATGAAAGCAGCACAACCATTCAGCCCACGCCAGATCTTAAAGACCTATGGCCATATGATCAAAACGCCCGACTTCACAGCCGGCATGGTGATCTTGGGCCTTAGCTATGCCATGCTGTTGGTATATGGTATGTGCAGTCCCTTTCTCATCGAAGAGCGCCTGGGTTTCTCCGCAGCTGTAACAGGATATTGTTCGCTGTTCTCCGGTGTGGCAGTTTTTGTAGGCGGATCTATTTCCCGCATGCTGATCAAAAAGCCATTCCTGAAAAAGTTGTTGATGGCCAGCACCTTTCAACTGATAACAGTAGCCATATTGATCCCGGTTGCCCTGTATTTCCAGCACATCGTTACCCTGATGGTGTTTGTATTCCTGCTGCACAGCCTCGCGGGCTTCATCTTCAACAACCTGATGTCGTATTGCCTTACCCGCTTTCCACAGTTTGCCGGTAAGGCAAGCGGACTGACAGGTGGGGGCTTTAGCGTAGTAACAGCTGTATTCAGTTCTATATTGGCCAACACGATCACCATCACTACACAAGCCATGCTGGGCGTAGCCTATGGTGTGTTGACGCTCGGTGTTATGATACTGCTGTTGAAAACAAAATGGCAGGGTAGTGGCGTTAAAAAAGAAGACGAAACCATTACACAGCAGAAAGCGGCTGTAGCAGCCTAACCTTTGCTGGTAAAGCATTTTAAATAATCAATGCCGCCCCGGTTGAGGCGGCATTGCTCTTACTATAAGAAACCTTATAATTTTTGTTTCGGTAGTTTGTCTACATTGGGAAAGTCGGTATCAGGAACAGGCCTTTGTATGATTTCAGTGGCAATACCCTTTGAAATAAACTGGTCAGCCTCTATAGAAAACTTCAGGTAAACAGCTTTCGTATTGCCATAAAGAATATTATAGTAACCGCCCAGGGTGTTTTTATACCAATCAGGATCGATGGCCAATGAAGGATCATAACTAAAACTCAATGTCATCTTCCGCGTTTTCAATGTCAGCCGGTTACAGATCCTTCCTAAAACGGTGTCTGCATTAGCTTGCGTATTTACAGATAAAACAGGGTCGAGGTCAGCCGACAATTTGCTATAATCCAGCAAAAGCAAGGTATCCATATTGCGGAGCTTATAGAATATCTCATTCAATGAACGGTTAAAATAATGGTATTCCACGGAGCCGCCGTCGGGCCATTGAACAAAGCTGCCATTCTTACAAACAAGCCGGGAGGTTTTAACACCCGCCGAAGGGATACGATTCAAGTCGAAGGAAGAGTCTTTCTTAATAACTTCAAGTGAAAAAGTGAGCTCGCCTTCAAAATATTTGGGCGTAGTAGTGCAGCCAGCCAGTGCAGTGATCAGGAATATAGTTATTATTTTCATAGCAGTCTAAGTATTCAACTTTACTATCAGTACCAGGTAAGTCGCATATAAAACAAAACAAATCCCAGTATTACACAAACCAAACTCAAGGCCATCATGATACGTCCATGCTTCCGGTCTTGTTCGGTAAACATTTTTATGACACTCCCGTTCTTTAAGGTCTTTTTAGCTTGAACAATGGCCAATCCGGCAAAAAATCCTGTGAGGCTCCAATAGAAGATGAGAAGTAGCCCCACCAGGCACCCAATATAACCGAGTACGATCCATGGCTCCTGGATCTTCACAGGCCCTTCCACTTCAACAGCACTCACGGAAACAGGTATTGGCTCATCCGATTTCTCTGATAGAAGCGTAGTAGCCACCTGAACATCATAAGCATTCCAGGTAGCGGGCTCCCTTACTATTTCCTGCAACTCTGCAGTTGTGTAAGACTGTAAGTAATGCTCAAATCCCGGCTGTGCCATATCCTTTTTGGCCAGCTCAGCCATCAATGCATTCACGTCATTAAAACGGTCGCCAGGGATCTTTAAAGCAAACATCGGATCGATGTTACCGCCAATGTATATCGGGTCCAGCTGGTTTACCTCATGCTCAAGCGTATAGGGAACTTCGAGATGCTGCAAAAGATCGATCAGGTACTGCGCATTTTCCGGCGTATGAAATTTGGAATAAGTAGCAAATGTTGCTGACATGGGGAGGGGCAAATGATTTAGGGCATAAATATAAATAATCAGGGCTGATTCGCCATTAGTATGGCAAATCAGCCCTAAAGCAATGAGAAAATATCTATATATGGCCTAATGCTTATACTTCGGATGTTCCTGCAAAACAGAAGGCGTTCTGTCCTTCGTTTGATTGAGCTTCACTGCATACGCCACCACGATATTGATCACACCACCAACACCAAAATTGACGAGCGTAGCCGTCATGGCAATCAACATGAGTGTACTGGTGTTATCGACATTGATGGCTTTCGGTGCACGGCTTATATAACTGTCATCACTGTTGCCACTCATAAACCCGGGTATAAAAATGAAGCACAATAAAAAAGAAGCAAGAATAGAACTAATAATACCAATCAAAACAACCATATGGCCCGCAATGATCATGGACCAGGTACTTTTGTATTCAGGCCGGCGACGTGTTAATTTCATCGTATAGCTTAACACCACGAACATAAATAGAATACAACCTATAAATATGGTGGCAGTATAATAATAATTAGCCACAGCCAGATAAATGAGGACCGGGATCGAATAAGCCAGTCCGGCAATAATGCCCCACAGAGAATATTCCCGCAGGTGACGGCGATCGAAAAGTAGATTTGCCATAACACATGTTTATAGCATAAGCCGCACAATTCTCCTGCCAACCAATGGTCTGATTTACAGTTCTGTTTGCGTGTAGATAGATGGGGAAGGGCTTACTCAACCAGGCCAGTAGTATCACTTCACCCTGTCGAACCGCAAATGCAACACCCTGCCTGAGTTCACTTCAAAAGCTATGATCTTTCCTTTGCTGTCACGTATAAACCTGATGTGATTCATCCACCAATGCGCAGAGGTAAACTGATCGGGAGCGATGTATTGCAAAGCAACAGTGGGATATTTTCGATGCTCCAGCGACAACTTGCCTTCTTTAAAAGTTACCGTATAAAAGCCTTCCGTTTCAGCGCTATAATACCTGCTGGCAAATTCAGCCGTCACTACCTGGTCGGTTTTAGGTTGCCGCTTGAAGTGTAGGAGAGAAGTAGGCATTTCTACTTGCAACTCTGGCAAAGAGTCTCGCTTTACATAAGCCTCATTCAATATTAAAACACCACCGGTAGAAACCTTATAACGGTTAGCGCCTGCCGGCGATAGTTTCAATTCAAAAGTGGTATTATTGAAATTACGCCTCATCAGTTTTCCATCACGCCACAGCATTTCCAGACGGTCGCCACGCTCCGTATAATACTTTCCGGGCAGCTTCTTCAGCAACACACTATCAGTCACATAAGTTTCTTCCACTTTAGGTTCTTCTTTAGCCGTGGAGATGAACACATCAGCTACACGGTTAGTTAAGCCGGTCACATCCGATGAACCGAGGTTACTGAATATAATAATACCGAGCCCTTTCTCCGGGAAACGGCTGACAAAGGTCCGGAATCCCGCATCCCCACCGCCATGAGCGATCTGCTGCCAGCCCTTGTATTTACCCGTACTCAAAGCAAAAGCATAGTTCAGCTTGCGGCCATCATTCAACACACCTACTTCGTACATTCTTTCGATAAGCGCCTTGCCACCTACAGTGCCGGTTTCATAATTATTGAGCCACTTGGCTTCGTCCAGCACAGTCGTAAGCAGGCTGGTAGCCCCCACTATAGAATAACTCAGTACCGCATGCTGGAACTTGCCCCCGGCAGCGTTGCCATATGAATAAGCACGACCAGGAACAAGTTCCTGATAGTTGTCATGGAAATGCGTATCCTTCATTCCCAGGGGCTCAAAGATATTCTTAGCCGCATATGCCCGCAGGGAAAGACCACTCACTTTCTTCACGATCTCTGCCATCAGTGTATAACCAGTATTGCAATACAGCCATTCTTCGCCGGGTTTAAAGTTGAGTGCCTGCTGCTTCGATACCAGCTTAATGACATGGTCCTGCATGATAACGTCATCCAACTGTTGGCCGGCATTGGCCAGCAACTGCCATTGATCCCGCAGCCCGCTGGTGTGATAAATGAGGTGACGGATGGTGATCTTGTGACCGAAGTCGGGCACATAATCAAGGTGTTTGCGGACATCATCATCCAGCGATAATTTGCCTTCCTTTTCCAGCAACAGCATACAAAAAGCTACATACTGCTTCGATTCGGAAGCGATGTGAAAAATAGTATTGGGCGTAATGGGTACTGAATATTCCAGGTTGGCCAGGCCATAACCTTTCTGGAACACCACCTGTCCATCTTTTACCACGGCTACGGCACAACCGGGCGTCACAGCTGTATAAGACTTAAAAACACTATCGATCTTCCGGGAGGTAGAGTCGGGGAGCGACTGGGCATGAAGCGCCACAGGCCACAACAGGCAAAGCAGTAGTCTTTTCATGCCCAGAAGATAAGCAATTAGCCCCAAAAGAAAAACCCTCCGGCTGCTCGCCAGAGGGTAATGAATTTCTACGGTAAAAACTTACAAGTGGTTCGAGAGGTGGCACACTACAGTTGTTGTAAGGGCGCGAGGTTCAGGGTAGTGGTACTTTCAGATAGGGTACGGATTTTTGTTTGGACTTTCGGGACATTGGATTTTTACGGACTTGGACTCTATTGCGTTTTGCTGGTGTAAAATTGCACCCGATTGGACACGAAAACAAGAATGTAAGATCGTTTTGAGCGCAATCCGGTAGTTTACGGTACAGGAAGTAAGGCAATATACTTATCGTCTAAGGGTAAACGCGGAGATGCGGCTATCACAGTCAAGCCAGGACCATCCCGGATAGTGAGACTTATAAAATAACATTTTTCATTATAAGATGTGTGGTATCTACACAACTAACTGTGAAACAAGGGAAAATAAGACCGGATACGGGCTTATTAAAGGCATTTTAATCCCGTTCCCCGGAATAATATACCGCGTTTAGCACTTTATATTCCGATAAATCATACCTTTAATTCGTAAACGAGCTTTGCATCAGTAACGTTAATTATTCTGCTCTTGTACTTGCATCTTAATTATTCTCTTACTCCTTGCTTTCTCACTATTTTAATTTTAAATTATTAAGAAATGAACATCTATGTTTCCAACTTAAGCTTCAACGTACAAGATGAAGACTTAAGGGACTTTTTTGCTCCTTATGGCGAAATAACATCTGCCAAGATCATCAACGACAGAGAAACCGGTAATTCACGCGGATTCGGATTCGTTGAAATGGAAGATGATGCAGCTGCCAAAAAGGCCATAGCAGAACTGAATGGCGCCATGGTAGAAGGTAGGGCTATCAAAGTAATGGAAGCCAGACCCAAAGAAGAAAGACCATCTCGCGGTGGCGGCGGCTTTGGTGGTGGTGGTGGTAACTTCCGCGGTGGCGGTGGTGGTGGCTACAACAAAGGCGGTCGCGGTGGCGGCGGCTACGGTGGTGGCAACAGGTATTAATACAACACATTGAAGCTATACGAAAGCTCTGCTCTTATGCAGAGCTTTTTTTATGCAATAATAAAAAAGCTGCCTGCCCCCTGGCAAGCAGCTACTCAAACAACACCCAAACCCCTATGCAGCGGGAATAGCCATACGAACTTCAACAATAGCGCCATACTGAATAATGGGGCACCCTTTGGCAATCTTCACAGCTTCATCGTAGTCTTTTGCCTTGATAAGGAATAAGCCGCCAATAGAACTTTTCTTTTCAGCAAATGGGCCTTCCTTCACAGTGCCGGTACCGCTGATAGTTCTTCCGTCAATGTCCCATCTTTTTACAGTGCCTACCAAATGATCACTGGATGCAATACCGGCAATCCATTCCTGGTAAGGTTTCATGGCCTCCTTCATTTGTTCGGGAGTGGGAGTTGGGTTTTTGCTGGTAAGATCCCTGTGGATCGCAATTAAAAACTCTTGCATGGTGTTTTGATTTTTATGGAATAAAAGAATTGATATTATAAGCTTTGCGCGGCACTGATAATGAACGCTGCCACTTTACCGGGTTGAGATAGCATGGGGACATGACTTGTCTTCAACTCGATTGCTTTTGCATTGATCATTTTCACTTCTGCCCGGGCCAGATCAGGAATAACCAGGTGGTCATCGAGACCTACAATAAACCAGGAAGGCTTATACTTCCACGCCACCTTTTGCACCTTATCGGTAGTAGCCTTCACAGCCCAGGGACCTTGCGTAGCAAACAAGATATCCCGCTCACCAGGTTTCAGGTCCTGCGCAAAATGATCATGAATACCTTTATAAGAAAGAGATAAGAAACCGGCAGCATCCGGCCTGAACTCTGCAGTACCCGGGCCAGGAGGAAACGCTCCAGTGACATCGACAGCTGACTGTCCTTCATTAGGAACCAGCGCGGCCACATATAGCAACCCAACCACTTTAGGATCATTGCCGGCTGCAGTAACTACCATGCCACCGTAAGAATGGCCAACCAGCAACACGGGCCCATCCATCGATGCAATAGCCCGTTTGGTAGCCGCCACATCATCCTCTACAGAAGTAAGTGGATTTTGAACGGCACTTACATTATACCCTTTAGCCTTTAGAATAGGCAACACCTTGGCCCAGCTGGAGCCATCGGCGAAAGCGCCATGAACAAACACGATATTCTTTACCCCCTTGGGAATCGTTTGAGCATTGGCACTTGATGACAGTACCAATAAGGCAGCCATCATTATAATACCTGACATTGATTGTTTGAGCGAAAACATAAACGAGATTTAATTGATGATAAAAAGTTAGTTTGAACCGGTCAGCCCCTTGCCAGCGATCTAACTCAACGACACCTGACGCGATTCGAGAATACAATTATTGATAAAAGAAAACAGTTCAGCAGCGCCCAGTCGTGTAGCATACTTTGCAGCAGCCCCGGAAATGGCACGGCCCAGGACTATACAGTAAGGAATATCGAGCTGAAGCAATAAACCAAGTTGGTAACCGGAATTAAAGTACCCCCTGTTGTCATCTGGCACACTAATCTTATTCAACGACTTTCCTGTAAAATTGAATTGCCCATCCCGCGACAACAACACCATACGATCATTTCCATTGATCAGCAATACATCTACACGCATAGCATTGAAAAGGAACAAGTATTTTTCTTTCACGTTGGGTGATCTGAATCCGGAACTGGTAGCATAAGTCGCCCGGCCATTTAACCGGCTCCATAATCGATCCGCATCCTCCTCGTCAACCATCAACGTAACCCGCCCATAAGAAGCATAATCACCAATGATGTCCAGCAACTCATTCACCTCGAAAGAAAGCCGCGCCGATACATTGCCCGGATGAAAAATGAACTCATAATCCCGTTTGTTCAACGGCCTGATCACATCAGAAAACAAGCCATACCAAAATTCAGACGCATCAACCGTCTTCGACCAGTCTGCAAACTGTACAATAGAGCAATCCCTGAAAAGCGATCTTAGACCTCCAATTACTGCGTCATTCTTTAAACTGCTCCACCTGCCCCTGCCATTACCGATCTTATTATTTAGAACAGACCAATAGTCCTGGTTCTCCAACCGGCTGAGCAAACTATTCAATACGATATGGCTTATGCCGAGCCTTTGCGGGAACCAGTGCTGCAATTGATGCTCCCTGATCTGATCGAGATAAAGCTCTACATCATCCTGAAAGTCCCGCAGACGGTCAACAACAGCCGTTAAAGCAGCAGCCACATCAGGAGTATAGCTTTTCATGTACATAACAGTCCGGTTAATGGGCGAGCGATTTTTTAATAACGGCCGCTGCCTGCAACAACGCAGTTTGCACAGCAGGCACACCCGCCAGCGGATTTAACAAACCATAGTCATGGATGAGGCCGCCATACCTCGTCAACGTAACCGGAACACCCGCCTCATCCAGTTTACGGGCATAAGCTTCCCCTTCATCCCGAAGCACATCATTTTCTGCAGTCTGTACAAGTGCAGGAGGCAGCCCTTTTAACTGGGCAGTAGTAGCACGCAAAGGCGACGCATAAATTTCCTCCCGCTTCCTGTGATCAGGCAGGTAATTATCCCAGAACCAGATCATCATATTTTTCGTCAGGAACCTTCCTTCCGCCAGTTCATTGTAAGAGCCCGTTTCAAAATTTGCATCAGTTACCGGCCACAACAACACCTGCAACTTGATAGCGGGACCTTTCTTGTCTTTGGCCATCAGCGCCACTGCTGCAGTCATATTACCGCCTACACTATTGCCCACCACTGCCAGATTTTTTCCATTCACACCAATCTCATCACCATGCTCCGACACCCATTTGGTAGCAGCATAAATTTGATTGATGGCCACGGGATAGCGTGCTTCAGGAGAAGGCGTATAATCGGGGAACACAGCCACCGCACCACTGCCCACCACGAGGTCCCTCACCAGCCTTCTGTGCGTTGGGTAATCCCCCAAAACCCAGCCACCACCATGAATATAGATGAACACCGGTGCGTCAGCTTTTGCCCCTTTAGGCTTTACAATATGAATAGTTACCTTTTCACCATCCTGGGAGATCAACCGCTCATACTCCTCGATGCCGGAATAATCGACAGATACGGAGTTTTGTGCGTCTGTTAACACCTGCCTTGCAGCAGCAGGACTCAGCTGTTCTATTGGTTTTCCACCACCTGAATTAAGCGCTTTTAGAAAACCCCTTACAGGAGAAAAAATGCGGGGATCGTTTTCAGGCTTTACAGATTTACTCGTTTGAGCCATAACAAAGTTGTTTGAATACATGAATAACAACGTGCACACAGACACACGTAACAGATCAATTTTCATTATTAAGAATTTAATTACTGCGGGAGACTATGCACGGGATGATGGTGGCTCACTACGTAATTTTTGAGCCATCTCGGCATTCAAATGTTCGGAATCTCCATCGATCAATGTACCCTTTACGCCAAGCGGAGAAGAAATAGCATATACTACAGAGCCATCATCCGGACTTGAATTGTCCTTAACCCGGTAGACTTCATCTACATGAAATTCCTCCGGATCAAGCCGCATGTCCAAGTCGCCACAGTAAAGACAGAAATGCTCTGTTGCCAGATCAGTGTTATAACCCCTGTTCTTCAGATCCGACAAAGCGTCACCGGGAGAGTCATAATTTTTCATACCACTTCATTTTAAAGGTTACTAAATACAATTGAAATACTTACAGCAGGTTATTAGGACTACCGGAAGAAACACTTTCTTCCGTATACACTACAGGCTCATCATCCATGCGCAAAGCGTCGTCAAGGAACTCACTGCCTTCGGCGGTATTGTGATCTGGCTCATGAAGCGGCACGAGCTTGCGTTGATCAGCCGGGTCATGCGGATGATAATACGCTGCAGGATGCAGGAAGTAAAAGATCATAATAGACGGTTTGATAAATGATTAATGAGAACAGACATTAGAAGAAGTTGCCTGCCGACGATCGACTTGCCGTGTTGTTGACCGGTTTTCGTAAGGATCATACGCCGGCGTAGAGTTATCCTGGTACACGAACAGGTAGAAAGTGCACACCCGTTACAACCGCCTCGGCAAACTGACACCTGTCATCTTCGTTTCAATGGTCAGCAGGCAACAACCCCGTTAAACCCTGGGCCTGGAGAGTTCCAGCCATTTGTCAAAAGATGTAGCTCCCAGGTTGGCTTTGCCGGCAGGCACCAATGCAGATTCACTGATCTGAGCACCGAAGTATACAGCCTTTCCATTGGCAACCACCTTGCGCGGATCACTGGTCTTTTCTAAATACTGACCAATAATGTCAGACGCGATAAAACGTTCAGGACCGGCAATCTCGATAAAGCCATTGATCGGTGCTGCCAGCGCAGCCTGGGTCACGAAACCAGCCACATCATCAGAAGCGATAGGCTGGAATTGAACAGTAGAAATATGGACTTCATTACCATCAGTAGCCTGGTTGGTAATACCCGCCAGGAACTCGAAGAATTGCGTGCTGCGGACAATAGTATAAGGAACACCCGATTGCCTGATCAGGTTTTCCTGAACCAGCTTTGCGCGCATATAACCACTCTCTTGCATCAGGTCCACACCTACGATGGAAAGAGCAATGTGATGCTTTACACCAGCCTTGATCTCTGCAGCCAGTAAGTTGGTGCCCGCTGTTTGAAAGAAATCCATAACAGCCTTGTCTTCAAAAGAAGGAGAGTTGGCAAGATCAACCACCACATCCGTGTCTTGCATGGCCTCTGCCAGGCCCTCTCCGGTAATCGTGTTGATACCTGTGTTGGGAGAAGCGGCGATCACTTCATGCCCCCACTGACGAAGATTTGCGACTACTTTGCTGCCGATGAGGCCGGTGCCTCCGATGACTACGATTTTCATAATTTGACGTTTACAATTGTTGAATTATCCTGAAGGATTCCAACACAATGCCAATTTGTCAAATAAATGATTGTCAATAAAATAGGAGAAAATAAGCAGGATATTTTTTACCATATTTAGTGAAAGCACGAAATAACTCACTAAATAAGAAGAGGGTCAATTAAACTCTTTCGGCAATAACAACTTTGCCTTTACATCGATCGCTTCCAGCAATGGCTCAAAGAATTGTGCATCCGCCCTCGAAGAAAACACAGGCAATAAAAAGCTCTCCAGCCAGAACTTGACATGCAACTCATGAATAACAGGATGTCCCTTCACATGTACATGTGCATCCCACGAATCGCCTATGCCTTCCAGCTCCACTTCGGCCGAACAAGGCTGACCGTTACCCACAAAATCTATTTGAAAAGCTTCCATAAAATGTGAAGATTCGAAGTGATTCATTCCAGCCGCAATTTACAGCGTCCTGCACAAACATCGAAAATCTCCAGGGGTGCAATATGGACATTCAGACGGGTTGATCCGGACAACGACCTTGCCTACTTTTGACTAAACTTTCGCATGAAACACATTACCATCGTCGTTCCGGTTGGAGAAGTAAACCTTACCAGCGTAGGAGGGGCCTACGAAATATTAAGCAGAGCAACCGGATTTGGTCAAATGCTGGGCAACCAAACCCAGCTCCACATTCAGATTGCAGGCTACATTACCGAAGTGAAAGCCTACAACAACTACCTCGCCATACACCCTGCAGACATCAGGACGATTGAAAAAACAGACCTGGTGATCATACCCTCTGTAGATGTTACAGAGGAAGATATCAAACAAAACCAGCCACTGATCGACTGGATAAACGAACAATACAAAAACGGAGCAGAGATAGCCAGCATGTGCTCAGGCGCCTTCCTGCTCGCCGCTACGGGCCTCCTTGAAGGAAGACTTTGTTCCATACACTGGCATAAAGTAGAAGAGTTCAGGCGGCTGCACCCGAATGTGAAAGTAATAGAAGACAGGATCATCACCGACGAAAAAGGCATCTACACCAACGGCGGCGCTTATTCATTCCTGAACCTTATGCTCTACCTCGTAGAGAAATTCTTCGACCGGCAAACAGCCATCTTCTGCTCTAAGATCTTTCAGATCGATATAGAAAGAACCACCCAGTCGCAGTTTGCCATCTTTCACATGCAAAAAAGCCACGGCGATGATGTTATCAGCAGAGCACAGACCTATATAGAAGAAAACATCGACATCCGAATATCTTTCGAGAAACTGGCCACTGACCTCGCCGTTAGCAGGCGCAACTTCGACAGGCGCTTCATCAAAGCCACCGGCAACACACCGGTAGAATACCTGCAACGTGTAAAAGTAGAAGCCGCCAAAAAAGAATTGGAAAGAGGCCGTAAGACCATCTTCGAGATCATGATCAACGTAGGCTACTCCGACGACAAAGCCTTCAGAGAAGTCTTCAAAAAAGTAACCGGCCTCTCACCACAGGAATACAGAAATAAGTATAATAAAGAAAGCCTTCCGGTTTAAACGGAAGGCCTTCTTTATTGTATGTCACACTGAGCCTATCGAAGTGCTGTCGAAGGGTTATATTATACAATCATCCCCGCAGTCAGATTAACAGTAGTGCCCGTAAAAAGCACTGCCGGCATCGGAAGCCACAAACACTGCTGCATTTGTCAGTTCATTGAGCGTCGTCAAACGTTTCCGGTGCGTTGCTCCTTCCATCGACGCATGGAATTGCTCAAAAGGAACACCATGCGCCTTTCCATGTATCTCCCACACTTCATCGATCAAAGCCGTCTCAGGTATACCAGTTGTATGCAGGCACACAGCCCTTACACCATAGGGGCCGCATTCTGTCGACAAAGAACGGCAGAGCGCTTCCAGCGCTGCCCAGGCAGGCACCATGCCACCCACAAAAGGAGGGCTGATCCGGCTGGCATTGGGCGTATGTATCAGGATCACACCATTGCCTTGCTTTATCATTCGCCGCGCCGCCGCTTTCGCCGTCACAAAGTGTGATTGGGTATAAGTAGAAATGGGAAGAAAGAAACGCTCCAGCGAAAGTTCAGTGAGTGAAATACCCTGAATACCCTTTTGAGGAATACCGATGGCATTGAAAGAAATATCTACTTTCCCGGCTTTCTTTATTACAGCATCCATATGCTGTTCTACCGCCTGTTCGTCCAATGTATCCAGTTGAGCAGTCTCGACGCTGCCACCTGCAACCAGAATATCATCCTTAATGGCCTTGAGCTTCGCAGGCGTACGACCAGCCAGGAATACCCGCGCACCAGCCCCTGCAAATGCTTTTGCAATGGCGCCGCCAATACCGCCATTACCATACACAACAGCTACTTTGTTTTCCAATTGATTCATGAGCTTTACTTTTTATGTTTTATAAAACACCAAAGCTATTCGCTCAACAAAGAACAGACCGGTAGGGAAATAGACTTTGTAGGAGGGGGATTTGGACAACAGATAAATAAACTATTCACTCTTCGGGCAGCATGAATACAAGCCTATATGATCGCCAACAGCGCCACCCAATATACAAGACACAAGCTGTTGCTGCATTAAAGCTGTGTTACCCATACTTAAGATCAGATCATAGTGAAGCTAAAAATAAAACAACATCAACAAATAGCGCTCAATTCGTTCCGGGAGTGCTTCTTGTTAGTTGGGTCTTCCTGTCCGCTTTGCTGATAAGCTATTTTCTTCACCACCTCTTTGTTTTGGAGACCCCAGGCACTGAGATGAGCAAGAATTGGCAGGATGCTTTCGCCCATAGGAGTGAGGGAGTATTCTACATACAGGGGAAATCCTGTACCTGCTTTCTTGGATAGTACACCATAAGTAACCAGTTCACTCAGCTGCATATCGATCACACGGGCGCTGGTAGTCGTGATCTCACGGTGCAGTTCACTGGGACGCTTAGCCCCGCGGCTGATGGCATCGATAATACAAGGCTTCCACTTGGCGCCAAATACCTTCATCGCCACGCTAATGCCACAATCAAGGTCCTCCTGTATCTTTCTTTCGTACATCTTTTTAATGGTAAATGTACCTTTTTAAGTCCATTTGCCTCTCCGGCAGCCATACCGAAAAAATATTCAGTACCTGAAAATCAATTCGGTTATTTTAATTCCGGCGCTGCCATTCCAATTTGCAGGCATTATTCACATACAACAAACCGCAAATGCCTGAAACAGTAAAGCCATCCGGAACCACCGCCAAACGAATACCATTTTACCGCCTCATCAGCCTGCGCCAGCTGTTATTCTGGATACTGATCTTTGTCATTACCCGCCATTTTATGAAGGGAGCCGATCACTTCCTCCAGCTAACCCCCGAAGCACTCGGCAAATACTTTACCCGGAAATGGGTGCTGATCGCACACATCACAGCCGGCGGCGGAGCCCTGATCCTGGGGCCACTCCAGTTCTGGAGCAGATTTAGGGCACGCTACATCAAGCTCCACCGGTGGGTGGGCATAGGATACTTGCTGGCCATACTGGTCAGCTCAGTTTGCGCCACGATCCTGAGCTTCACAACAGCCTACGACGTTAACTGGGCATACGCCTTTTCCGCACAGGTATGGGTAAGCGTTTGGATCATTTCAACCGTCATTGCCTATAGAGCTGCCCTGCAAAAGAAGTTTAAACTCCACCAGGAATGGATGACGCGCAGCTACATCGTCACCCTCGCATTTATTGTTTCAGGGCTAACCCTCAAATATCTGCTGAAGATCAACTTCGGCACCTTCGAAGACATTTCACCCTCCCTCTTCTGGATGGGTTGGTCGGTGCCGTTATTCATCTACCAGGTTATACTGAGCGCCAAAGCAAAGCATTAATCCCTTTGTCAGGATAAGTTTTTACACTCCTGGATATTTTACTTATTTTAAACATAATATAACCCTTGACCAATGAGTGTAAATACAGACATCTATATCTTAACGTACAAAGACAAGCAACTACAAACTGCCATTCCCCTTCAAAACTTCAGGTTCATACGCTTTGACGACGGTATATATGGACAGGTATGGGATATAAATAATGAAAGCTACGAACTCAAGGATACCTTTAAAAAGCAATATAACCTGACAGACGAGGAATACCGGCTATTGCAGTTTTACTCCTGTTCAGAGTCGAGGAACCCACATGTTCTTGACGAAGAAACAGGCGCCCCCAACTTCAATAAGATACCCACAGACAATGTGGTGAAACCCGTTTTCCTGAAAGAAATATTGGAGAAAGTATATAACTATGAAACAAAGAAGAGGAGGGAACACGACAAAAGCTTCCGGACCGACACCACAGACAATCCCGATAACAAAACAAGCAAGTCCGGGCCTGCATGGAAAAACATCTTCAACTCCGGCGATCCCTCTGCAGAAAAGAAACTGGAAGCAGTCAATAAGCGAATCCACCAATACCTGAATTCAAAACCACTCGTAGAATTTCCGGCCCTGCTGGCACACTTTATCGGCATCTTAACCATACTGGAAAGCAACGACGACCTAACCGTGCAGATAGTCTTCCATGAAAGTTAAAGACCAACAGCATAATAAGAATCAACAGCATCCTGTCCGGTATAATTTGGACCGGCCTGATCATTAGCGCCAAGATACGTAAGTTGAACAGCAATATTACGGGGACCTTTACAGACTAATAACTTCTGCCGGGCATTGTAATCAATATTGTTTGTTTTGAATAAACCCTTTAACTGCTTGTGAAGCGGATCACCTTCAACCTTAATACTATTCAGATCGAGATTAGCCAATAACAGGCCTTCATCGGCAACAGCCTGTAGCGCTGCCTGTATTACCCTGATCTTATCCCCGGTATAATGCAGTCCATGAACACAGGTAACGAGGTCGTATCGTTCATCCGCAATCCAATCAACCAATGAACGCACTTCAAACTGCAGGCAACTGATAAACGCAGGCACCGTTTGAAATTGATCAACAAGATCGATACCTTTTAGTACAGCCTTGTCCTGTAACTCTTTTCCATGTAGCTCTTTGGCGTACTGGAGTAAGGCATTGCCCTCACCGCAACACAGGTCCAGCCACTTAACCAGCCCCTTTTCCTGAAGCCGGCTGTTCAGGAACGTCTCAGGCTTGAACTTCAGCTCCTTTTCATAGCTATTCACACCGCTCGCATTCCGCTTACGGTTCATCCGGTTATTTGCCACCACATCAGACCAGATAAGCTCCTGTTCGGTCAGTAATTTCATATCGACAAGGTAATAATTTTTTAACGCTACCACCTTCTTTGTCATTTCGAACCCTGCCATACGTACCTCAAACATCAATCACTGCACAGGGTGAGAAATCTGCCTGCGAAGTAAAGTGCTACATACCTGAAAACCAGTAGACATAAATTACTCATTTGTCGGTATTTGTGGGTGCTAAAACACGTCCTATTTTTGACTGTTTTAACCATCCATTTATGATCATGAATAGTTCAAAGCGAGCCCTTGCAATGCGCTCCCTTGCTACGTTGTTATTGATAAGTGCGACCCTTTTCTGCAAAGCGCAGGCACTCCTGACACCGGCAGATAACGCATTCGATAGAAAGTGGATTAAGAACGGCACCTATGAAATGGCCTGCTACGCCTACTCCAATGGCCAACAGGTAGAGATCAGCACCTTTACTGTACAGATCAACTCCACCGATAAAGCCCTCGCAGTCTATACGGCCTTACAAATGAGAGGATCGGAAGACCTGATCATCGACACCAGCATTGCCGACGGCAGCACCTTCAAACCCATTTACCGCTCTTCCTTCAGCAAAACCAAGGCAATGGTGGTAAACTATGGTAAAGAAGTGACAGGCCATTACCACGACAAACAAACCGGGAAAAAACATGCCATCAAAGATGGCGCAGGCACCGCCTTCTTCGACAGCTATACCTATCCATACCTGCTGGGCCTGCTGCCACTCACTTCAGGCTACAAAAATGATCTTGCCGTATACGATTACAAGCCAACCAACAAAACAAATACAAAGAAAGCCCGCATAGAAGAAGTAAAAAGCCATATGTATACAAGCGGGTTCACAGGGGAGCACAAAGTGTGGCAGGTAAAAGTATTTGAAGAAGCCACCAACGACAGCTATGTCTATTATATTGATAAAGACACCCGCCGCCTCTGGAAGATAGAAATACAAACCCAGGGACAACAATTGCTGCTTGTTGATAAAGAGATCGACTACAACCCCTTTACGACAACCTTCGACAAGACATCTACAATGAAAATGGTGACTTCAGGCAACTCAGTTATTCTGGGACAGGCCTTTGCCCGCGACAACCAGAATGAGGGCCTGCTGAAGGGAATGGCCGTTTTGAACATCAATAAAAAGCAACACGCCAGGGTAGGGACCTCAGTGATCCTGATCCCGCATACTGACTATTTCAAAGAATGGATAAAAGTGAATGATGCAGCCAGAAAGAAAGGCCGCCAGGGCTTTCCACTGTCCAAGGACGCAGCCGCCTGCATCAAAGTAACGACTGTATACGACAATGATGGCCATTTTGAATTCACCAACCTGATGCCCGGCGAGTATTTGCTCTATACAGAGTTTGGCTACATACACAACAGCAGCAGGACCGAGGTGGTTGGTTATACAGACACCTACATCAACGGCATGTTCCAGGGCTCAACCGCCAATACCAACACCTATAGTGTTTCCACCACTGCATCAGCGGCCATTAAAAAGACAATAACCATCAAAACTGAAGGATCTAAAGTTGAGGTGAAGCTAAAGAAGACTTTATAGAAGTAGGAGAGGCAAGTTTCATTTTCCCCGTCTGGAGTACCTTAACCTCATCACCAAAGATGGACTTCCTTAAACGATAAGCTCCACGCCAGCTACAGGAGCCATCCGTTTTATTCACATTTAAATACTTGCTTTTTACATCATACAAATCCGTTGAGATGCAGCCATCATCTTTCACATAGTTAAGCTCATTTTCAAATTGGATAAACCCCTGAACCCCCTCTTGGCTCATGGTGGTTGTTTGCAAAAGCCCGCCGTCTTTAAATTCTACCACCATTTGCCTACCTTTTTTCACGTATTTCCAGGAAGCGTTATAAAGTCGGGCCACAAACTGACCCTCAACTTTCGTAATGACAATTTTCGACCCACTGGCGTGATAGCAACCACTGGAATGAATCCAGACCACTACCGAGTCCTTTTCCTGCAATTTTGCCAATGTATTTTGCGGATACGCCGATAATTTGTCTGGACATAGCGCAACATTGTTGGTAGGCTTCTCAGTTAGTGTAACTACTTTATTCACTACCTGACCATAATTGTTCATGTAACGTACCCTGTAATTCCCGGTAACTGCGTTTTTAATTTTAGCGGGCCACGTTATTACCTGACCTGGCATAATTACATAAGCCAATGTATCCTCAGGCAACCTATAGAAAGAGACAGTATCTGAACCGACCCATGAAAACTCCTCCATCCGGCAATTATTAGTAGAAATCTGTATGGTTGTCGTTTGGGGAGTTTGTCCTAAGACTGAAAAGGAAGTGATAAACAATGAAGACAGAATAAGTAATCTCATTTTTATGGTATAGATGCGGGCCTTCTACCAATTACACAGGAAGTCTGGGAATACAGGCAGCGTTGTATTTACACAATGATACCCTTCTATATGTTAACAAAGATGTAAAAGTACCCGGCAGCAAAACCAGACAACTAAGGAGTATCCGTATCAAATGATATCCTCGCGTACTCTTTCGTGTGCCCGGCGTCGTATGCATAACAGCCGGCAATAAAATGAAGCCTGTTATTCTCGATCTTGAAGAATTGTTTGGTAGGATTGTTACTGCTGCTGAATACAATAATTTTACTATATTCTTCAGCACTTATATTCAGACACACACTTTCCTGAACGGTAGCATCAGCTTTAACAGTATATTGTCCGATCTCCGTAACCTGGCCGTTTTCAATGATCTCATAAGCAGTACTGGAAAATTTTACGATACGCCCATTGCCGGAGGCATATACAGCCCCTGTGGGATTCATAGCAGCGGTGGTTTTCCTTAACTCCCATATACCAACAATAGAATCCGGATCGCCGGTGCTGGCTTTGTCTTTCTTGCAACTGGCCGATGCAATTATTAGTGACCCGGCAAAAAGAGCCATTTTCAGGAGTTTCATACTGTCTGTTTTTCAGGTTGACAGCAATTTATGCTTCCCCGTTGCATCGCTACAAAAGCCATTACACGATCACACTGATATGTATAAAACATAGCAATGTTTTCAACCTGTAAACCGGGCGATTTTGTCAAGATGTCTGCAGAGAAAAAACACAGAAAAATAGCTGATAAATCTTTCGAAGGGTATAATATAGATAACGCTTACAATTAAGTAGTTACCACTAAATCCAATATTGGGAATGCTGTAATCACCTCCTTTTTGACAAATCCGTATACCAGTATTTTCGCCCCAAACGTTTAAGGGAGGCAATAATCCGCTAACCCTAAATCCGCATACCCGTGAAACATTTTGAGTATGTCTATTTCAACATTTACGCTCATTACCAACAGCGTAACCAGGACCTGACCACTTTCCCTGCACGATTATGGACCATGTACATTATTTCGATGTCTATTGGAGGATGGGTACTGTTTTTACAGGCAGCTTTCCTTCGACTGATCCGGCATGCATGGTTTTCTACCCAGTCATTGGGCATGTCATTTGCGATATTTGTTTACGTTAGTACCGCATTGATCTTTTACCGCATCTTCATCCTTAACAATTACGACGAAAAGATCTACAACAAGTTCGAACCAGCCTGGACCAAAAAACCAAACAAACTAAATGGATTATTGGTATCGATATTGATGGTTGCTGCACCCTACCTGTTGTTACTGACACTAAAGATATTTTTTCCGGGTAATCATTTGCAGTAGGACTCGTATTGCTGCTGGATTTTTAAGGCGCTTTCATAAAGGAAGCGCCTTTTTTATATAGTAGCATTAGATGAATATTCTCGTTCCCGAGTAATTCTCCCGGAACCCCTTGGGTGTAGTATTCTTCCTTCGTTTGAAGATCCTGTTGAAGTTGGACATATTATTGAACCCGCACTTGAAAGCCACTTCGGCAATCGTATCGGTAGTATTGATCAGCATGCGCGTGGCATGACCAAGACGGATATCATTTAAGCTATCAGTAAAAGTTTTCCCCGTACGCTTCTTGATAAAGCGGCTGAAAGAAGCCTCCGGCATATTGATCACCTTCGCCACCTCATTCAGCGTGATCTGGTTCTGGTAATGCTTGTTCATATATTCATATGCCTTTTCGATCCTTCTGCTATTATAGTTGAAGACCTCCTTGTTCTTGTTATTGATCGTGCCACTCAATATCACCATGTTTCGTGACGTAGAGAGATCATGAAGAATCGAGAACAACTCCAGTACGGAATCAAAGCCGGTTTTGCTTACAAGGCCAAGGAGCCTTCCCTGCAACCTTTTGATCACCTCCTGCGAAAAAAGAATGCCATGCCGGGAGCGATCGAACATATGATTAATAAAGTTGAGCTGATTCTTCTTGAGCAGTGAATCAGCCAGCAGGTCTTTGTTAAACTGGATGGTAACCTCCTGGATCTCCTTACCGGTAAGCTCACAGTCAAACCAGCCATGATCGAGGTTGGGCCCAACAAATACCAGCTCCGCATCACCAATGAGCGAAACATGATCCCCCACGATGCGCTTGGCACCCTTCGCATTGAGTATTAAATTCAGCTCATATTCTTCGTGATGATGCAGCGGAAAATCGAAGTTTTTCTTCTTCCGGGAAAACAAAGTAAAACAGTCGCTTTGCGTAAGGGGCGTGATTTCTCTGAGCGTAGTATTCATTGTACAGGCATAAATCGTTGCTAACTAAGGTACAGAATGAGTAGAATAAAACACATTGCCCTGTTAAAAATGTATCACAAAATGCATTTTAAGTATCACTGTACTGTACTGTGCTGGTTTACCTTTGAAATCCGGATAGATCGAACAGCCCATGCCAGCAAACGTACCGGAAAACCAACTACCTTAAGCGAATGAAATTGACGCTAATAGATTGCCTGATTGTAATTGCCTATCTCCTCGTTATGATCCTTATCGGTTTACGGTACCGGAAAAAAGCACGACAAGATCAGCAAAGCTACCTGATGGGAGGGAAATCACTGTCCTGGTACAAACTGGGATTGAGCGATGCCTCCGACATGTTCGACATCAGCGGAACGATGTGGATGGTGAGCCTCTGCTTTGTGTATGGTATGAAAAGCCTGTGGATACCCTGGCTCTGGCCCGTATTCAATCAGGTATTCCTGATGATGTATCTCTCCCGGTGGCTGCGCCGCTCCAATGCCACCACAGGGGCCGAATGGCTGGCCACCCGCTTTGGAAACAGTGGTAAAGGCGTTAAAGGATCACACAAAGTCGTGATAGCATTTGCCCTCATTGGTTGCCTCGGCTTCATGGTCTACGGATTCATCGGACTGGGTAAATTCATAGAGATCTTCGTGCCCTGGGAATATGTAAAAAACTACGTACCCTTCAACGTGCCGCCTCATTATGTTGCTCACTTTTATGGCATTGTATTGACCTTTTTCGCCATGTTTTATTCCATTATTGGTGGGTTGCACAGCATAGTGCTGGGAGACATGATCAAATACGGCATTATGA
The DNA here is from genome assembly GCF_059502485.1 of Paraflavitalea sp. Taxonomy (NCBI): domain Bacteria; kingdom Pseudomonadati; phylum Bacteroidota; class Chitinophagia; order Chitinophagales; family Chitinophagaceae; genus Paraflavitalea; species Paraflavitalea sp. The sequence continues at coordinate 199,880 of NZ_JCACET010000011.1, read as the reverse complement.
CCGTTGCCAGTTTTTCAATCGCGATCATTGCTTACATAAAACTACAGGGACAAACACTGGCTGTGCCCGAAGGTTGGTACAGTCCCTTTTTCGGCACCCGTTTATCCCTCGACTGGAGCCATATAATTGCAGAAGTAAATACAAAGATCGAAAGCGACGGCTATTCACTATTCGGCGCCTTCTTCATGATGATGCTTTTCAAAGGCGTCTTTGCATCCCTTGCTGGTCCGGCCCCCAACTACGACATGCAGAAGATACTATCTACCCGTTCACCGAAAGACGCGAGTAAAATGAGCGGATTTGTATCGATCATACTATTACCTATCCGGTATTCGCTCATCATCGGGCTTACGGTCCTGGGCTTGCTGTACTACAACCAGATGAACCTGCAATCGGCCGATGGCACCATTGACTTCGAGCGTATCCTGCCGGTTACTATCAATAGTTTTCTGCCCGTAGGTCTGGTGGGCCTGGTATTGACAGGTTTATTGGGCGCATTCATGGGCACCTTCAGCGGTACCCTCAATGCTGCGCAGGCATACATTGTGAATGATATTTACCTGAAATACATTCACCCGGGCGCACCCAACAAAAAAGTCATCCTGATGAACTACATCGTGGGCACCCTCGTAGTGATCACGGGCATCGTATTGGGCTTTTTTGTAAAAGACATTAACCACGTACTCCAGTGGATCGTATCAGCCCTGTATGGCGGATACATTGCAGCCAACGTGTTAAAATGGTATTGGTGGCGCTTCAACGCCAATGGATTCTTCTGGGGCATGTTGTCGGGCGTGGCCGCAGCACTCATATTCACCCGCTTTTTCGAAGGTGTGGAATTCCTGTACTTTTTCCCCTTGCTGTTTGCGATCTCATTGGCGGGCTCCATTGCGGGAACGTACGCTGCACCGCCCACCGACATGAAAGTATTGAAGCAATTCTACAGCACGGTACACCCCTGGGGCTTCTGGAAACCGGTGCTGCTGGAAGTACAGAAAGACAATCCCGCTTTTGGACCCAATACCAATTTCCGGCGCGACATGTTCAATGTGGTCCTCGGCATCATTGCTCAACTATGCCTCACCATCCTGCCGATGTACCTCATTTTAAGTCGCACAGTACCCTTGCTGATCACCATACTTATCCTCGCCATCATAGTCGTCATATTGAAGAAAACCTGGTGGGATAAGCTAACCGATTAATAAAATACCAAATCCAGTTACCATAATGGACTTCGAAAAAAGACTACAACAACTCCAGCAGGCGCATGAGAGAGAGCTGAACCAACCGAACGAACCGGAAGAGTTGGGCAATGGCATTTTCGACAGATACAAGAACCCTGTCCTCACAGCAACCAGCGTTCCCCTTGTTTGGCGCTATGACCTTGACCCGGCCACCAATCCATTCTTGATGGAAAGACTGGGCATTAATGCGGTGTTCAATGCCGGCGCCGTAAAATGGAACGATCGTTATCTCCTCATATGCCGTGTAGAAGGAAGTGACAGAAAATCATTCTTTGCCGTAGCCGAAAGCCCCAACGGTATCGACAACTTCCGGTTCTGGAAATACCCTGTCAATATGCCGGAAACCAACGAGCCCGATACCAATGTATACGATATGCGCATCACGGTACATGAAGATGGTTGGATATATGGCCTGTTCTGTACAGAAAGGAGAGATCCTGCTGCAACAGCAGGCGATCAATCAGCCGCCGTGGCCCAATGCGGCATCGCACGTACACAGGATTTTAAATCCTGGGAGCGCCTGCCCGATCTTAAAACACCTTCACCACAGCAACGCAATGTGGTGCTTCATCCGGAATTGGTGAACGGTCAATACGCCTTCTACACCCGGCCCCAGGACGGTTTCATAGACACGGGCAATGGGGGAGGCATCGGCTTCGGCCTGGCAGACGCTATGGAACCTGCTGTGATCGACAAAGAAACAGTGATCGATAAAAAAGTATACCATACGGTCTACGAAGCCAAGAACGGGCAAGGTCCGGCGCCTATCAAGACAGCGCATGGCTGGCTACACCTCGCACACGGTGTACGTAACACGGCAGCGGGATTGCGCTACGTACTCTACATGTTCATGACGGCCCTCGATGATCTGACCAATGTCATCTATAAGCCGGCAGGCTACCTGCTCGCCCCACAGGGCGAAGAACGCATCGGCGACGTTTCCAATGTCGTATTCTGCAATGGCTGGATAGCCGACGATGACGGAAAAGTATTCATTTACTACGCATCATCCGACACACGCATGCATGTAGCCACCAGCACGATCGAACGCCTCACTGATTATGTAATGAATACACCGCCCGATGGATTCAGCTCGGCAAAGACCGTTAAGCGTATCATCAAAATGATAGACCACAACCAGTCACTCACAACAGCAGAAACAGCCGGATTAATACCATAAAACGCAAAAAGAGTATCAATATCCGGTTTATTGGCAAGCTATATTTGGTTTATCAATTCAGGATTCGCTAACGAACTTTTATGGCAGGAAACCATCGATTGCAAGCCACTGTCTTCACACTGCTTATGACGGCTCTCCAGCCGGTAATAAGCCAGACAATGCCTGCCTCCAAAAGCCTCGATATACTTACAGAGCGATTAACCGCCAGGTCACTGCGCGGCACCGCCAATCAGACCGATCCATCCGCCGGTATGCAGGCCGACGGTAGCTGGTCTGATATTAACTACCAGGATACAGTCACAGCTAAGTGGTCTGCCCACATGAAACGCCTGCGGTCGATGGCAGCTGCTTACAACAATCCTGCAGGCGGCAGCTATCAGTCAACAGAACTATTAAACAAGATCGACAAAGGCTTCGCCTTTATATATAACAAACGCCTGCGTTCCTCCAACTGGTGGGATATGGAGATCGGCGGGCCCAATGAGTACATGGCCGCACTGATCCTGGTAAAAAAATACCTGCCAGGCGAACAGGTAAAAAAGTATGCAAGCTACCTGGTCGATGCAACACCGAGCCCGGGACATAAAGGACAGAATAGGGTATGGGTTTCCATCATCACCATTTATAAAGGCTGCATCAGCGATGATCAGCAACTGGTAGAACGAGGATATGCTTCACTGGCCTCCACACTTACGATAGAACCGATGCAAGGGGATGAAGGCATTAAAATAGATAACAGCTTTCACCAGCACCGGCCACAACTTTACTCAGGCGGTTATGGATTAGGCTACGTGCGTGATGTAGCAGAAATGCTGGCACTTTCCCGCCAAACCGTTTTCGCGGAGAGTTTTACACCCGAAAAGAAAACGATACTATCCAACCTGGCACTCAAAGGACACCAGCTCCTGGAATACCGTGATGTGGTAGACTTCGGTACTAATGGCAGGAACATTACCCGCGAGAATGGGCTCAGTGGTATGGATACAACCACCCTCAACAACCTGTCGCTGGCTGATCCTGTTCACGTAACAGATTACGCACAATGGAAAGCTCATCTGGCTGGTGCTGCATTCCCACAAGCATACCAGGGCAACAACTATTTCTGGAAGTCGGATATCATGACCCTGCATGGTAGCAATTACTACCTCTCTGCCAAAGTGATCTCTACCCGCACAGCCGGCACCGAATCATTGAACGGAGAAAACCTCAAAGGTTTCAACCTGCCATTGGGTGCTACCAATATCATGACCCACGGCCGCGAGTATAAGAACATCCTGCCGGTGTGGGATTGGACCAAAATTCCGGGCACCACTGCAGTGAATCATCCTGCATCCGTGCTGTTACAATGGTACCAGTATGGTTCCAATCAATTTGCAGGCGGCGCCAGCGATGGCAACGCCGGACTGATAGCCTACGAACATAGCTACAACGGCATACAGGCAAAAAAAGCTTATTTCTTTTTGGGAGATGCCATGCTTTGCCTGGGTGCAGGCATCAATGCATTGGGCATTCAAACAGTACACACAACAGTCAACCAAACTTTCCTGAACGGAGAAGTAAGCATACAGGCTGGCAACAAAACAGAAGTATTAAGTGAAAAGACGAAGCAGTTCAACAGCCTGCAATGGATTTACCATGACGGTGTAGGCTATGTATTTCCGGAAGCATCATCCGTTGTTGTAAGCAAGGCACCGCAATCAGGGAGCTGGAAAAGCATCAACACAACAGGCAGCAACGAAACCATCACACGCGATGTATTCAGCTGCTGGTTTGCACATGGTACAGCGCCCACCAATGCACACTACCAATATATAGTAATACCTGCCGCTACAAAAGAAGCTTTCCTGGCCAGCAAGGTGCCCGGCAAGTTCAAAGTGGTTAGCAATACTGCTGATGTACAAGCAGTGGCTTACAATGATTATTACGCCATTGTATTCTATGAACCAGCCACAGTAGTGATGCCGGATGGTCTCAGCATCAGTTCACGGATGAAAGCTACTGTGCTGATCCGGCACACATCCGGCGGTTACTACATTACCGCTGCCGACCCTTTGCACAAACAAAAAGAAGTAACCCTGGTACTCAACCGGAAACTCGAAGGACCGGGTGCAACCAAACAGGGAAGTGGATCTGTTATTCGACTCACCTTCCCGACAGGCGACAACACAGGCAATTCCATAACCCGGCTATTTAAAACCCCATCATAAAAAATCAACTCCAAAAAATAAACTCTCCATTGCCATGTTTGAAAAATTGACTACTAACTTACGCTGCCTCCGGCGCCCAAAGTCCAGGGCAGCATTCATTCACCTGCTGCTGGTGATGACAGTATTCCTTCAGGCAATAACTGTACAGGCCGGCGTGCCCATGCGGGCTAAAGAAGTAACCGGAAAAGTGACCGATGACAAAGGCGTCGCCATTCCCAACGTAACAGTCAGTGAAAAAGGAACCAATGCCGTTACCCAAACAGGTATAGACGGAGCCTTTAAGATCAGTGTTGCCGGCGAATCATCCGTACTCATATTTACTTCCGCAGGATTTGGTACGCAGGAAATACGCGTCGGCACAAAAAGCTCAATCGATGTAGTTTTAACGGCCAATGCAGTGGCCTTGAACGATGTCGTGGTAGTGGGTTACGGTACAAGAAAGCGCACAGACGTAACAGGCGCCATTTCTTCCATCAGTGAAAAAGCACTGCGTGAAGTACCGGTCACCAATGCCCAGCAATTGCTGCAGGGCAGGGTAGCAGGCGTGTACGTTACACAGAACTCTAACAGGCCCGGTGCAGAACCCTCTGTGCTGTTGCGCGGTCACCGTTCTATTACAGCCGGCAACGATCCGCTGTATGTAATTGACGGCATCCCCACCAACGACGGCTTCAATGATATCAACCCCAACGACATCGTGTCGATGGATGTACTGAAAGATGCATCCGCCACAGCCATCTACGGATCACGTGGCGCCAACGGTGTGATCATCATTACTACCGCCAGGGGCAAACAAACAGCCAACGGACAACCGGAAGTACGGTACAATACCTACGTAGGCAAAACAGTGATCAATCGTTACATCAATAATCTCACAGGCCCGCAGTATGTAGAATTCCGCCGCGAAGCCAACAGGACGATCAACAACTACAATGATGCCGATCCTGCAGCCTCCGATGCCAAGATATTCTCCACCCTGGAACTGGACGCTATCGCTAAAGGTCAATACACCGACTGGCAAAGAGAGATCACACAAAATGGTTTCCAGCAAAACCATGAGCTGAGTATACTGGGCGCATCTGCCACTACGAAATACAATGTATCACTGGGCTACTACCAGGACGATGGGTACATCAAGCTACAGGATTTCACCCGCTATACCCTTCGCATAAACCTCGACCAGAAGATCACCAACAAGATCAATATGGGCGTATCGGTGCTGGGTTCTTTCAGCGAGCGCAACGGAGCCAACTTCAATCCGATCGCTGCTACTGTAGTGATCAACCCCATCGGCTCACCCTATGGCTCGGATGGCAAGATGCTCAGTAACCCCACCAACGACCCGCTGATGTATAACCCCCTCAGCGATTTCATCCCGGGCAATGTGCTCCGCAAAGAGAAACGCACACGTTTATTGGCCAGTCTGTATGCAGAAGCAGAGTTGGTTAAGAACCTGAAGTTCCGTGTCAACTTTGGTCCCGACCTTACCAATAGCCGATTTGGTAGTTTTAATGCATCCAATTCCATTGCCCGTCAGGGACAGCTACCCAATGCCAGCATGTCCAACGAATACATTTTCTCCTACACACTCGAAAACATCCTTGACTACAACCAAACGTTTGGTAAACATAAGATTGGCGCCACTGCCCTCTACAGCGTACAGGAACGCGTAAGAGAAACAGGCGCAGCAGCAGGAGAAAACCTTCCTGTAGAATCAGTGACCTTTCACAACCTCGGTTCATCAGGGTTGCTGGCCAGCATCGGCAGCAGCTATTCACGGTTCAATATCCTGTCCTACATGGGACGTATCAATTACGGTTTCGATAACCGCTTCCTGTTTACCGCTACCGTTCGTGCCGATGGTTCATCCGTATTCGCTCCCGGCAACAAATGGGGCTTCTTCCCCTCTGCGGCCTTTGCCTGGAACATTTCGAATGAAGCGTTCATGGCAAACCAGAATATCCTGTCCAACCTGAAATTCCGTTTAGGCTACGGACGCACGGGCAACACGGCACTGGACCCTTACGGTACCCTGTCAACACTCAACCGTTCTTATTACGATTTCAATGATGTGGCTGCACTTGGTTATTATCCATCCAGCATTCCCAACCCGAACCTGAAATGGGAAACAACAGAAGCCTTTAACATCGGTGTTGATTTCGGATTGCTGAACAACCGGCTCACAGGTGCTATCGAAGGATACAGAAGCCGCACATTCGACCTGCTGCTCCCGTATGTTCTGCCAAACTCAACAGGCTTCTCTTCTGTGATCACCAACATAGGCAGCACACAGAATACGGGTGTGGAGTTGACCCTTTCATCACAGAACATTGCAGGCAGGGATTTCCAGTGGACTACAGATTTTACCACTGCCTACAACCAGGAAAAGATATTGGAACTGTCACTCGGCAAAGTAGATGATATCGGTAATGCCCGCTTCATCGGGAAGTTCCTGCAGGTATACTACGATTATCAAAAAACAGGTATCTGGCAAAAAGGAGAAACACAAGCTGCACAATACAGCTCTTCTATCGGACAGATCAAAGTAGCCGACCGCAACACGAACGGCAAGATCGATCCGGATGACCGTATGATCATTGGCTCACCAACACCCAAATGGACGTTCGGTTTCAACAACCGCTTCAACTATAAATCATTCGACATCGGCATTTTTGCTGTAGCAGTAAGTGGCAACACCATCGTGAGCGCCTTCCACAACCCACCTAATAACTCTATCGCCTTCGGTGGTCGTTACAATGTGGTAAGCTCGGATTACTGGACACCCAACAATCCCACGAATGCTTATCCACGTCCGATCAGCGGAACCTCCGGCAGCCCGGGTGTGGTATTTGGCAGCACACTGAAATATTTCGACGGATCATTCATCCGCATCCGCAATATCAACTTGGGCTACAACCTGCCCAAGCAACTGATATCGAAAGTAAAAGCACAATCACTGCGCGTGTACCTGAACATCACCAATCCATACATGTTCTCCAACTACGTGCGCAAGCACGATGGAACAGATCCGGAGATCACCGATGCTCCTTCGACTGTCAATTACATGCTGGGACTTAATGTTAAATTCTAAAGCCACAAACCATGCGAAAAATATTCACGATAGCAATAGCCGGCGCCCTCGTTATCAACTCAGGTTGCAATAAGCTCCTCGACGAAGATGTGCGCTCACAGATATCAAACCTTTATCTCAATACACCTGCAGGCCTGGAAGATGGCGTAAAGGCCTCTTACAGCTACCTTCGCTCATTCTATGGCACACAAAGCGGTGGATGGATGACAGTGTACGGTACCGATGAATACCAGAACGGCAACGCCGACGTCACCTTTGCCAACTACACCGCCAACCTGAACCCGGCCAGTGGCATTACCACCGGTATCTGGAACAGCATGTATGGCGGCATCAATACCTGCAACGCTGTAATAGAAGCAGCGCCAGCCATCACAGGTATGGATGAAAAGCTGAAGAACATGCGGGTAGCGGAAACACGATTCCTGCGCGCCCAGTATTACTTCATCCTGGTACAGCAATTCGGTCCGCTTCACATCACCCTGAAGCCAACCAGCGATGCATCGAATGTAGCTACCCGCTCACCAATTGCAGACGTATACAAAGTGATTGTTGACGACCTCACCTTCGCCATTGCCAATCTTCCGGCAACAACAGGCGATTACGGTCGCATCACGATCCCGGCCGCCAAGCATATGCTGGCCAAAGTGTACCTCACAAGGGCTGGAGGCGCCGCAAAACAACCTACCGATTATGACAACGCCGCAACACTGGCCAAAGATGTAATACAGACAGGCGGATATAAACTACTCGATGATTTCTCCGAGCTGTATGCCCAACCCAGCAAACCCAATGCAGAAACGATGCTGGCCTGCCAATTCAGCGCCAACATTCAATCCAGCCCCGGCAACCTTGGTAATCCCGGTGGTGGCGCCAACGTTACCTGCTTTGGTTTCTGCACAGGCTACGAAGGTTATGCCGGCATGACACGCGACTTGGCCAATGGCCGCCCGTTCGCGCACTTCCGCCCAACTACCTACATGATCAACCTGTATGACAAGACACTCGATACCCGTTGGGAAAAAACATTCAAGAACACCTGGCTTTGCAACAAGCCCGGAACCTATACGATCAACGGCAAATCGGTAAACCTGAAGCTGAAAGACACGGCATTGGTAGTACTCGACAGAGAGATCACGACAGAAGAGCGCAATGCACGCGTTTACACGATCATTACTCCCAGCCAATACGGTCCCGGCATCTGGCCCATGAACCAGAAGTTCCAGGATTCATTACGTGCAGCTGTCAACAACAGCATCGGTGTAAAAGACTTCCCGATCTATCGCCTGGGAGAAACCTACCTCATCGCTGCTGAGGCATTGTTGATGAGCAACAAAGCAGCGGAGGCCGTTACTTACATCAATACTTTGAGAAGACGTTCAGCAAGGCCCGGCGCCACACCGGCAGAAACAGAAGCCAACAAGCTGGCGATGGAAGTGAAAGCATCAGATCTCAATATCGACTTCATCCTCGATGAACGCGCACGTGAGCTCTCCGGTGAATTCATGCGTTGGACAGACCTTGTGCGTACCGGCAAATTACTCGAACGTGTAGATAAATATAACCCGGTAGCTAAGTTGTTGATCAAGCCTTATCACGTATTACGGCCTATTCCGCAAACGCAGATCGACCGTACACTTGGTGGCAAGGAGAAGTTTCCGCAAAACGACGGGTATTAAAATATTCTCAACTCATCTTATCATTGCAGCATGTTGATGAGCCATAATTGCTTTTTATTTCGAATAGGAATTACGTTGAGCATCTTATTAATTGGAACCACTGGAGGGCAGGCGCAAGCGCCTGTCCCCGGTAATCCAATCCTGCCCCTGAAGGCCGAATGGATAAGATGCCCCGATATGGATGTGAAAGCCTATGGTGTATACCACTTCCGGAAAAGCTTTGAACTGAAAGCCGTACCGAAAGCTTTTATGATACACGTAACAGCCGATCAGCGTTACAGACTATTTGTCAATGGAAAGCCGGTTTGCTTTGGACCCGCCAGAGGCGACCTGCTGAACTGGAATTATGAAAGCCTCGACATTACCCCCTTTCTGCAAACCGGTAAAAACGTACTGGCAGCACAAGTTTGGAATATAGGAGGTGGTGCTCCCGTGGCGCAGGTTACTGCTCAAACGGCCTTTGTGTTGCAGGGCAACGGCGAAGCCGAAAGCCTGGTCAATACAGATACATCCTGGCGGGTGATCAGGAATGAAGCCTATGCACCGGTACCATTTCCGACATCACGCCTCGCTTCCTACATTGTCGGCAGCACCGACAGCGTAAACTTCGATAAATACCCCTTTGCATGGCAACAGATCGGCTATGATGACAAGTTATGGCAAAAGCCGGAGATAGAAACAAAAGCGAGGTACTATACCGACAAGCGCATGCTGAAGGCACGCTCAGTGCCCTTCATGGAAGAAACGCCCGAGTCAATAACGAACATCGTGCGGGTGTATGGAATAGACTCAGCCGTACTATTAAAAGAGTTTACCAGCAATGGAACTATCAAAATTCCTGCTAATACATCAGCCACCATACTGATCGACCGAAAAGTCTTGACCACCGGTTATCCCGAGATCACCTTTAGCGGCGGCAACAAAAGCACGGTAAAGATCACTTACGCTGAAAGCCTCTTCGATCAAAAGAACCTGAAGGACAATAGGAATGAGATTGCCGGCAAAAGAATACTGGGCTATTATGATATATTCCGGCCCGATGGAGGACAACAACACCTCTTCAGGCCTTTATGGATGCGCACCTACCGGTTTATCCAGTTGGATATTAATACGGGAGAGGCGCCCCTTGTGCTCGACAAGATGCAATCCATCTTTACAGCCTATCCCTTTGAACAAAAAGCCCTCTTTACTTCCAGCGACAAGAGCCTTGAAGACATTTGGACAGTCGGCTGGCGCACCGCCCGCCTGTGCGCCAATGAAACCTACATGGATTGCCCTTACTATGAACAACTACAATACGTTGGCGATACGCGCATTCAGGCGTTGATCTCCTTGTATGTTTCAGGAGACGATCGCCTGGTGCGCAACGCCATCGAACAGTTTCACCAATCACAAATGCCGGATGGCCTCACGATGGATGCCTACCCGGCAAGAGGCGGCAAGTTTATTCCGCCCTTCTCTTTGTTCTGGATCTCTATGCTGCACGACTATACGATGTACAGAGATGATCCTGCCTTTGTAAAAAAGTACCTCGTGCCGATGGAAGCCATCCTCAAATGGTTTGAATTCCGTATAGATCAGCAGACAGGTTTATTAGGAACACTCGGCTTCTGGAATTTCGTCGACTGGTCCTTTACCTACAAAGGCATTCCACCCGGTGGGCTCGATGGAAATTCATCTATTTTATCCCTGCACTATGTATACACACTTGAGCAGGCAGCAGATCTCTATCAGCAATTCGGCCAACAGGAGAAAGCAACTTATTACAAAACACTCGCCAACAAGATGCGTAAAGCAGTCTATAGTCGTTGCTATGATGCTACGAAATCATTACTGGCTGATTCACCGGAGAAAAAATCCTTCAGTCAGCACGCCAACATCTGGGCCATCCTGACCGATTGCCTTGATATGACAAAGCACGCTGCACTCATGAAACGCATACTGGACGATACCAGCCTGATCCAAACATCGCCGTATTACCGTTTCTACCTCACCAAGGCACTCAAAAAATCTGGCTTAGGCAATCGCTATCTTTCTACCCTGCAACCCTGGAAAGATGTGATAGCCCTTGGCCTGAGCACTTTCCCGGAAACCCTGGCGCCGAATGTCCGTTCCGATTGCCATGCCTGGAGCTCCAGTCCCTGCTATGATTTTCTGGCCACCGTTTGTGGCGTAGACAGTGATAAGCCTGGCTTCAAATCAGTGACGATCGAACCCAATCTCGGAGACCTGCAACAGGCTCGCTGCAGTATACCACATCCCAACGGAGATATTAAAGTAGAATATCAAAAGCAGGATAAAACATGGGAAGCAGTCATCACCTTGCCTGCAGGACTCACTGGTAAATTCATCTGGAAAGGAGTAAGCAAACCATTACATAGCGGCACACAAACCATTAAAGTACCCATCTGAAACATCTATGCGCCAACTGACCACCTTGTTCTTTAGCATATGTTATATTGTATCCTTCGGCCAGCACGAAAGCAGCTTGTCGGCGCATTCATCCGTACAATCATTCTTCCTTACCTCCGAAGCCGGCCACCAGGGCCGGCACAACTGGCAAATGGTGCGTGTAAGCGAATTGAAAGGAGATGGAGCATTTGCATCTGCAACCACACTACCAACAGGCAACTGGCAAAAAGCAATTGTACCGGGAACGGTACTCACCAGCCTCGTTGCCAATGGCGTTTATCCCGATCCTTATGTTGGTGACAACAACCGGCGCAGCCGCAAACTGATACCGGATATCAACGAAGCAGGCAATGACTTTTACCACTACTGGTACCGCACCTCCTTCGACATACCCACTACCTACAACGGAAAACGTATCTGGTTAAAACTACACGGCATCAATTACCGCGCAGAAGTGTGGCTCAATAGTAAAAAGCTGGGTGACCTGAACGGCATGTTCAATACAAAGTCCTTCGACATCACAGCGGCCGCACGTAAAGATGGCAAGAACGTCCTTGCCATCAGCGTAAAGCCAGTCGATGTGCCGGGCACTTCTACCGGTCCTAAACTATTCCGGCAAAGCGGTGCTGTTGGCGAAAATAGCAACGGCGGCAACGGAGAGATCGGCCAGAATGTAACCATGCTCATGTCGGTAGGCTGGGACTTCACCGCTCCTGATGGCATCCGCGATCGCAACACCGGTATATGGAGAGACGTGGAGATATACACGACAGGTGATGTAACACTCGAACATCCTTTCACCTGGTCACAACTCCCGTTACCTGATACAAGCACTGCCAAACAAACAGTCTCAGTAGAAGTAGTGAATGCAACCGATAAACCCCAACAAGGAATAGTAAGCGGGTTGATCAAAGAGACTGGCGCCAAATTCGAAAAAGCACTTACACTGAAACCGCGCGAACGGCAGATAGTGGAGTTTCGCCCGGAGGAATACAAACAGTTGATCATTAATCAACCGAAACTCTGGTGGCCCGTCAATAAAGGAAACCCTCATCTCTATACACTGGAACTGCGCTTTAAGGCAGGCGCCATCACCACCGATGTACAAACCGTTCGATTCGGTATCAGGCAAATAACCTCCGATCAGCAAACACCGGATAAATCACGAAGGTTCCTCGTCAATGGCGTTCCCGTATTTATCCGGGGCACGAACTGGATACCAGAAGCCATGCTACGCAACTCAGCAGCAAGAACAAAAGCAGAACTGCGCTACACCCGGCAGGCCGGCCTTAACCTCATCCGCCTATGGGGTGGGGGAATAGCAGAGTCTGACTACTTCTACCAGCTGTGTGATGAAATGGGCATACTGGTATGGAATGAATACTGGATCACTGGCGACACAAGATTCCCGGCAGACACGGCGCTTTATCTTGACAATATCCGCAGCACCGTGAAACGCATCCGCAACCATGCGGCATTGGCGTATCACGTTTCCTCCAATGAATCCACTGAAATACCGGAAGCGGCCGCGCTGATCAAAACACTCGATCCCAGCCGTGGTTACCAGATGCAATCGGAATGCTGTGGCGTTCACGATGGCAGCCCCTACAAATATGAAAACCCGATGCAGTACTTTGAGAATACAGCATCGAAACGCGGTAGCAGGGTAGATGGTTTCAACCCCGAGTACGGAACACTCTGCCTGCCCACTATATCATCGCTTCGCAGGCTGATGCCCGAAGCTGATCTGTGGCCCATCAACAAAGCTGTATGGGATTATCTCGACGGCGGCGGCTTTCACCAGGTAACTACGAAATACAAAGATGCCATCGACCAGTTTGGTCCCTCGGCATCTATCGACGAGTTTGCCCGCAAAGCCCAGTTCGTAGGCGCCATGAACTACCGCGCCATCTGGGAAGTATGGAACTACAACAAGTTTGGCTTCGGAGATCGCTGGGCTTCCGGCTTCCTGTTCTGGTACCACAATAGCCCGCTGCCACAAACAGCCTCCCGTATGTACGACTGGTACCTGGAGCCCACCGCCGCACTGTATTATTCACAAAGCGGCCTGCGTCCCTTACATGTGCAATTTGATTACGTGAAGAATACAGTTTCCGTTTACAATGATTACCGCAAGGGCTTCAATAACTATAGACTCATTGCAGAAGTATATGATCTGCGTTCTACCAGAGTATACACGAAAGAAACAACCATCGATATCCCGGCTGACGGTGTCGTGAAAGATGCTATCCAAATAGCATTCCCGGCAGACATCACACCCGTACATTTCATCAAGCTGCGCTTGCTCGACGACAAAGGCAAGCTCATAGATGATCCATTTTACTGGCGCTCGACAGATGCCTACAAAGGTGCCTGGACGTTGACCGGTCCGGCAACAGCAGGTTTCCAGGCCATCAATAGCTTGGAGAAAATAGAACTGAAAGTAAGCCCCATACAAAGAAGCAAAGACCGTTTGACGCTGACAGTGTCCAATCCTTCTCCTGTTATTTCTTTCTTTACCGAGTTGAAACTACAGGACTTTGCAGGTCGCAGCATAGCTCCTGTATTTTACTCGGACAACTTTTTCAACCTGTTGCCCGGAGAATCGAAGACGATACACATCGATGTTGATCAGGCAAGCCAGCGCGACTCGTTCAACCTGGTAACAGAAGCCTTCAATGCCCGCAGGCAGTTTCAGGGGCACGTCGCGAACCGTAAAACAGCAACAAAAGGTCAGTTATCGGCTGCCATACAACCAGCTTCCATATTAGCTGTCATGAACAAAGCAGCCCAATGGCAGATCGATGAATGGAAAGAAGGCCGCATCATAAAACGACCTAAAACAGAGTGGGAGAATGGCGCACTATATACCGGCATCATTGAACTGAAGAAGATCAACAATGCACCGGAATATGACCGCTTCCTTTACAACATAGGCGAAGAATATGACTGGAACACAGGCAAAGTGCGCTTGTTCGCCGATGACTATTGCATCGCCCAGATGTACACGGGCCTATATATGGAACACCGCGAACCAAAGATGATCGCGAAGTGGAAGGTATTGGCAGACACTATCGTGAACAGGCGTTTTGATGAACCGCTCACCGTGGCGCCCAACCTCAACCACCGCGAATGGGCCTGGTGCGATGCCTTGTTTATGGGCCCTCCGGGGCTTGCCATGCTGAGTACCGCTACCGGCGATCCGCGCTACCTCGCCAAAGCCGATTCTTTATGGTGGAAGACATCCGCCTTTTTATACGACACGACAGAGCTCCTCTATTACCGTGATAGCCGCTTCTTCACCCAGCGTGAAAAGAATGGCCAAAAGATATTCTGGTCAAGAGGCAATGGATGGGTAATAGCAGGGCTGGCAAGAATGATGGATCATATGCCCGCTACATTCAACAACCGTAACCGCTACGAAAAACAATTCAAAGAGATGGCCGAAAGAGTGGCCGCACTCCAGCAACCAGATGGCAGCTGGCATGCATCCCTGCTCGACCCGGTCACCTTCGCCACCAAAGAGACCAGCGGAACAGCTTTCTATTGCTACGCGCTGGCATGGGGCATCAACAAAGGACTACTACCTGCAAAAAAATACAAACCTGTAGTAGAAAAGGCCTGGCACGCACTCGTAACGGCTGTCCATCCGGAGGGAAAGCTGGGATTTGTGCAGAATATCGGCTCAGGTCCCATCACCACCAGTTATGAAAGCACCAACGTATATGGCGTAGGCGCTCTATTGCTGGCGGGATGCGAATTATATCATCTCGCTAAATAAGCCATTTATGAAAAAACCTTTATTCCTGCAAGCTTTACTGCTTGGAGCTGCTACCGCTATGTCGTTAGCCACCCATGCACAAACACTTATCTCCACCAATCAACCAGTCACCGTTTCTACCACAGAAAGTGGCTCCTATCCCGGATCGAATGCCGTCGATGGTTCCACCACCACCTTCTGGTCATCTTCCAATAATAATTTCAACCAATGGTTGTATATGGACCTTGGCTCCATTCAGCCCATTGACAAAGTAGAGATCACCTTTGCTGATGGCCGTTATGCCACCACACTCGATGTGCAATTCTCCAATGATGCCAACAGCTGGATCAACGCCGTTACTACCTCCAACACTTCATCCGTAGTAACTTTCACAGGCATGGCTGGCTATGCCCGTTATGTAAAATTCAATGGCCGTGGAAGAGCCAATAGCGCTGGTTACCGTATTGCCGATTTAAAAGTATGGACGCCTGTGCCTAATACGCCTACACAGACAACGGAGATCACCACCGTGCTGAACAGGTTGAAAGCCCATTACTCCAATAATGAAACTGGTGACCTGTCCGCCTACATCAATGCGATGCAACCGAACGGTCAGTTCTCCAACATCAGCTATTCCGGTACGGGTTGGACGAGACATGCTTTATACCTGAACAGGATCGCGGCTGCTTATAGCACTACTTCCAACGCGGCTTACCAGGACACTTCCATTCCCCGTAAAGTGATGCTCGGTATGCGTCACCTGTTGGGTGTTCATTATACGTCAGGCAACTGGCACGATACACAGGTACGGGTACCCAACAACCTGCTGACATGCCTGGTACTGATGAAGGGTGTCATACCGCAGGATTCTATTGCGGCCTATATCCACCTGATCGGAGACTATACTGCCAATGTAGCACACAAAGGTGCCAACCGCGCCTGGGTATCGATCAACGTGATCCGCAAAGGCCTTCTCTCCAATCGCTACGATGTAGCCAACAAAGGCTACCTCAACGTAGTGAAAGGATTGACAGTTACAGCAGCAGATGACGACGAAGGCATTATGATCGACAACAGCCTGCATCAGCACCACGACCAACTGTATACCGGAGGGTACGGCAGATCGCTGATCGGAGATGAAGTGGTCTATTGGCGCATGGCCAGCGGCACCTCGTTCGAATCGTCCTTTACGACGACCTACAAAAACAACCTCATCAACCTGATGCTGGGGGGATTGCAAGTGATCGGCTATCGCGGCAGCGTGGACTTTGGTTCTATTGGAAGAGGCGTTTCAGGACCGGGTGGTCTGGTTACAGCCGGCGCAGAGACGCTGGATACACAAAAGCTAAACGATCCCGCCAATGCAGTAGCCTACGACAAATGGAAAGCCCACCTCAGCGGCGGTCCGTCAGGTGTGCTCGGAGCAAAATACTTCTGGAAGTCTGCCATCCTTACGAGCCACGGAGAAAACTACTACCTGTCGGCAAAAGTGATCTCCACACGCACAGAAGGCACGGAACAATTGAACAATGAAAACCTGAAAGGATACAATCTGCCGCTCGGCGCCACCAATATCATGACCACGGGAACAGAATACTTCGATATATTCCCTACCTGGCATTGGGGACGCATACCCGGCACCACGTCTGAAATGAATGAGGATTCGGCAGCAGTAAGAGCCGGTTTTACGAATGGCTACCTCACCGGCACCAATACCTTTGGAGGCGGTGTTGCCCACAATGATGATGGCATCATTGCCTATGAGCACAATTACAAAAGCCTCACAGCAAAGAAAGCCTACTTCTTCATGGACAGTATGATGGTGTGCATGGGCAATGGCATTACCGCCAGTAAAACCAACGAAGTAGTGACGACAGTCAACCAAACAAAGTCGGTTGGCACCATTATCTACAACAGCCCTTCGACAACTTTATCAGTCGATTCCATGAGCTCTAATACGCTCAATTGGGTACACCACAACAACGTAGGCTATCTGTTTCCCTATGGAGGATATATGTCCCTCACCAATAAAACACAAACAGGCACCTGGAGAAGCCTCCACAATAGTGGCACTACCGCTGTGCAGAGTAACCTCATGTTCAACCTGTATGTAAGGCACAGTCCGACACCAACGAACAGGACATACTTCTACATAGTAGCACCCGATAAACAGGCCAGCGACATGACTACCCTCGCTGCCAACCATAATTTCGTGAGAATAGCCAACGATGCCAATGTACAGGCCATCCGCAGGGATCAGACCTATACTAAGTACGCCATCGTGTTTTATGCCCCAGGGCAGGTAGATATGGGTGATGGACTGATCGTGAAGTCTAATAAAAAGGCTGTAGTGATCGTGCGCAAGTATGATACGAATTACCGAGTTTCCGTAGCTGATCCGGTATATACTGAATCGTCTATCGTTATCACGCTCAATAAAGAGCTTACCGGCAGCGGTATCGTATACAGCAATGGCGAAAGCGCTATCACCTTCACCATGCCTACAGGTGACATGAAGGGTAGCACATTGACGAAGTTCTGCACCATCGCAGGAGGGTCGATGCAGGCGCCCGGCATTACGCAATCTGCTACCACATCAAAAGATGAAACCACAGGCGAAAGGGTAGAGGTGTATCCCAATCCAGCTACTTCTGTGTTAAAGATCAAAGGCGTTTCTGGCAATGCAGTGGTGGAAATATATGATCAATCCGGTGTTAAACATAAAACAGCGAGGGGCAATACCATCGACCTGAGTGGATTACGTGGAGGTGCTGCGTATTCCGTAAGGATCAATGATAATGGCAAACTGACCACCCGGCAGTTTATCAAGCAGTAGCCCCATTAAGAACTTGCTTTGGAGTACGAGTAAGAATATAGCAATCAGTTTAACCTCGTATAGCCTGGCAAGCAATCAGCAAACGCCCCATTTTCCAATGGGGCGTTTTTATTATGGAAAGTCATTGACTGACATACACGACCCTGGATTGAGGAAAGTTTTCTACAAAATCTTGTAAGGGATGCTGCCTATGATCATTAGCCCGTATTTTTATAGCCCGGCTTTAAAATTACTCTACCAAAACTATGGCTGTAACCAAGGTACTACATATCGATGATGACGAAGACGACCATGAGATCTTTGCCACTGCGCTGTCGGAAGCTACAACGGATATAGAATTATTGTTTATCGACAATGCCAGAGAGGCGTTGCAGGACCTGCTGACGGCCACAGAGCATCCCGATATTATTTTCCTGGACCTCAATATGCCGGAAATGAATGGCCAGGAGTTTCTCATAGAAGTAAAGAAGCATGATAAGCTCAAACATATTCCGGTAATCATCCTGTCTACTTCTGCTCATAAAGTAACTATCGAACTGACCAGGGAACTGGGCGCCAAAGACTTTTTTACCAAGCCTGATAAGTTCGAAGACCTCGTGCTGATTTTAAAAAAAGTATTGAATTAAGCTCATCTGATAGATATGGAGTTACGACAAGAAAAGGACGATCTGCGTTTTTTGGAAAATGCCGGAGAAATGGGCGAATTAGTTCGGTCGTATGACTGGGCTTCTACCAGCCTTGGGATGCCGCATCAATGGCCCAGGAGTTTACAAATTACTGTCAGTATTGTGCTTCATTCTGCCTTCCCCATGTTCCTCTTTTGGGGTAAGGAAGAGCTTATATGTTTTTATAACGACGCTTTTCGTCCAAGCCTGGGTAATGAGGGCAAGCATCCCGCCATCGGCAAACGTGGAAAAGAGGTTTGGGCCGATATCTGGGAATTTGCCGGGCCGTTGATTCATAAAGTAATGACCACCGGTGAGGCTGTTTGGTACGAAGATCAGTTAGTGCCTTTTTTCCGCAACGGCCGTATAGAAGATATCTACTGGACTTTTAGCTATAGCCCTGTTTACGGCGATGAAGGTAACATAGATGGATGCTTTGTGACGTGTACAGAAACAACACCCAAAATTTCCATGTTGAAGACGCTTTCCCAATCAGAACAACGGTTTCAGAACCTGGTCAGGGAAGCCTCTGTAGGTATTGTGATATTGAAGGGTGAAAATTTTGTAGTAGAGGTAGTAAATGATGCCTATGGAAAACTGATCGACCGGACAATAGGAGAACTCCTGGGAAAGCCTTTGTTCGACGTTATTCCCGAAACAGCAGATGATTATCGGGGAATCCTGGACAATGTTCGCACAACAGGCGAACCAATGTATCTCTACGATGCGCCGTACGCAGTGTACACGCTGGGCAAAAAGATTGAAGGGCTTCTCAATCTTGTTTATCAGCCCTATCGTGAAAGCGATGGAAGGATCACAGGCGTGATGGTATTATGCCATGATGTTTCGGACCGGCTTATTTTGCATAAAAAAGCAGAAGAAACTGAACATTTATTAAGGTCTGTGGTAGAAAACGCACCGTTCCCCATCGGCGTATATACCGGTAGGGAAATGCGGATCAGCCTGGTTAATAAAACAATCATGGATGTGTGGGGAAAAGGTTATGAGGTGGTTGGAAAAACATATCATGAAGTGCTGCCTGAATTAGCCGACCAAAATATTTACCCGCAGTTGGACGATGTATATACCAAAGGCATTCCCTTCCATGCAAGAAATCAGCGGGTGGATCTGGTAGTTGGAGGAAAATTACAGCCTTTTTATTTCAACTACAGCTTTACCCCGATCTATGATAGTGACGGAAAGATATATGGTGTGATGAATACAGCCGCGGAAGTAACCGATATTGTAGTTGCCAAGCAGCAAGTGGAACAAAGCGAGCAGAATTTTAAAAATATGATCCTGCAGGCTCCCGTAGCCATGTGTATTCTTACCGGGCCTGATCATATCGTTGAGATTGTGAATGACCTGATGATCGAATTGTGGGGCAAGCCCGTTGAAACAGTGATGAATAAACCTGTATTCGACGCGCTTCCCGACGCAAGAGAGCAAGGGCTGGAAGCCCTGATGAAACGGGTGTATGAAACAGGCGAATCATTTCATGCCAATGAACGCCCGGTGGAACTGATAAGAAAAGGAAAGCTGGAAACCACTTACCAGAACTTTGTGTATGAACCCTACAAGGATGCTGAGGGAAAAATACTGGGGATATTGGCGATCACCATCAATGTGACAGAACAGGTAATGGCAAGGCAAAAGATTGAAGATATTGTTGCCTCCAGAACCAAGGAATTGGCCGAAGCAAATGCCAACCTCAAAAGATCGAATGAAGAATTGGCCCAGTTTGCCTACATCGCATCTCATGATCTGCAGGAGCCTTTAAGAAAGGTCAGCATTTTCACACAGATGCTGGAAAATCACCTGCATGATGTTGACGACCGCAGCCGTGGCTATTTTGATAAGATAAAAAATTCATCGGCAAGAATGCTTACGCTGATAAGAGATGTACTTGCTTATTCACAGCTGTCGCGTGATACAATAATCATGGAACAGGTTGACCTGAATAAGATCGTGGCAGATATCTCCAATGACTTCGAGTTATTGATCCAGCAAACAAATGCCACGATCCAATATGATCATCTGCCCGTTATTGAGGCTATACCTTTGCAGATGTCCCAGCTTTTTAGCAACCTGATCTCAAATGCATTGAAATTTATTAAACCAGGTACAGATCCGGTTATCACCATTACTGCAGAGCCGGCAGACGAAGCGAATACGCAGTTGTTACATCTCCGGAAAGGGACCTACCATCATCTTAAAGTTGCTGATAACGGTATTGGCTTTAATCAGGAAAAATCCGATCAAATATTTAATATCTTTCAACGGCTACATGGCAAAAAGGAATACCAGGGCACAGGAATTGGCCTTGCCATGTGCAGAAAGATTGCGCAGAACCATCATGGAGCTATTTATGCCATTTCCTCGGAAGGCAAGGGGACCGTGTTTCATATTATATTGCCCGCCGCGCATTCAATCTGATCATTCGCCTTTACGCGCGCTGATCAGCTTTTCAATGCCCAGCTTCTTGATCCGTGAGAATAGGGTATTGGCATTGATATCGAGCAACTCTGCAGCGCCTCCTTTCCCCGATATCTTCCAGTTACATTTTTCCAGCACGGCAATGATATGGTCCCTTTCATTTTCTTCCATGGTCTTCACCTTCCTGGCATCGGTGTTTGTAACACTGTCAGCTGCACGTGTCACCGCTTTCATGGGCAGGTGATCGACCTCCGTACCTTCCGTCAGCAATACAGTACGCTCTATGATGTTCTGCAATTCGCGCACATTGCCCGGCCAGTTATAATGTTGTAGTGTATTGATAGCTTCTTTGGAAAAGCCACTGATGGCCTTACCGTTTGCCTGCGCATGGATCTTCAAAAAATGCTGAGCAAGTGGTAATACATCCTCCGTGCGCTCACGCAAAGGCAGGAGGTTCAAAGGAAACACATTCAGCCGGTAATAAAGATCTACCCGGAAACGGCTGGCAGCTACTTCCTGTTCCAGGTCGCGGTTGGTGGCAGCAATAATGCGCACATTCACTTTCTTCGCCTGGCCGCCAATACTTTCGATTTCCCTTTCCTGCAACACACGCAGGAACTTTACCTGCGCATCGGGTGGCAATTCTCCAATTTCATCGAGGAAGATGGTGCCGCCATCGGCCTGTTCAAACTTGCCCACACGCTTTTGAAGCGCACCCGTGAAAGCCCCCTTCTCATGACCGAACAATTCAGACTCTATTAGGTTGGCAGGCAAAGCACCGCAATTCACGACTACAAAAGGCTGTGCACTGCGCGGAGAAGACTGGTGAATGGCTTGCGCCACCCGTTCCTTGCCGGTTCCGTTTTCACCGATGATGAGAACCGAGGTATTGGTAGGCGCCACCAGGCGGATGTTCTTCAATAATTCCTCATGCGCAGGGCCGCTGCCGATGATGCCACCCACCGCAGCATCGGCCTGCGCACCTGATGCCGGCTTATGGTCTTTACGGCTCACCTGCTTTTCCTGGTGCAGATACCACGCCACATCGAGCATCACCAGCACATCACTTTTGCGAAAGGGCTTCACCAGGAAGCCATAGGGCTTGGTACTTTTAGCAGCATCGAGCACATCTTTATTGGAGTTGGCCGATAGATAAACAAAAGGCAGATGCTGTTTCTCCAGCGTTCTGGCGAGGTCGATACCGGTAAGCGGTCCCTGCAAAAAGATGTCGAGCAGCACCAGGTCCGGCTTTTCCTTTTCAATAATGGTAAGCGCTATAGGCACAGACCGGGCAATGGAGCACACCTCGTACCCAGCGCCCAATAGCGTATGCTTTAAATTATTGGCTTCTATAAACTGATCTTCCACGATCAGTATCCTGATGTTCATGAAAGGTTCTCCTTTTCTTTATTTAAGTGCAAGGTAGGATAGAAGGGTGAATCGGCTGAAAACCGAACAGTGATCTTTGTGCCGCCTTCGTTGGCAAACTCGATCCGGCCGTTGATGTCTTCACTCAATCCCTTCATCAGTTCCACACCCAGCGAGTTAAGCGTATTGTTGATAATATCTTTATCGATACCGATGCCATCATCGGCCACCTCCAGCACGATCTCTTCTCCGGAACGGTACATGGCCACCAGTATCGTTCCTTTACGGTCACCTGGAAATGCATATTTGATGGAGTTGGTAACCGCTTCATTGAGAATAAGCGCAATGGGGATCGCAACCGACACATCCAATGACAAGGGCTCGATCTCCGTACAGAACAGTATCTTATTCGAAGTTCCGAAACTTTGCTTAAGATATTGGATAAATTCAGGCAGGTATTGCCCCATCTCGATATTCTTGACATTGTCTACCTGGTACAGCTTCTGGTGTATCAGCGACATAGCATAGATCCGGTGCTGACTGCTCTCGATAGCTTTCAGTGCATCGTTCTCCAGGAATATAGCCTGCGATTCCAGCAGGCTGATGATGGTATGCAGGTTGTTCTTGACGCGGTGGTGCACCTCCTTCAGCAGCCATTCTTTCTCCTTCAGCAGGTGTTGCAGCTGATCATTCTGTGTAGTCACCAGCTGATTGGCATGCCGCTTCTGACGATACTGTCTGTAGAATAATACCGCAAGCACGAGGAATATAATGGTAGCGCCAATACTGATATTGCGTAGTAAGTTGGCCTGTTCCAGGTTGTGTTGCCGCAGACGATTTGTTTCGTCCATTGTTTTTATGAGTCTGTCCTGCTGATTAATTGCGGAGTCCTTCTTGTCGATATCATTTTTGATCTGCAGCTGGTGAAAGTGACGGGTAATAGTAACATTGGAGATAGAATCATTAAGACGCGTGTATTGGATATGATGCTCGAATGCCGCCTTATAATTACCTGCCACGGAGTCCAGCTTATATTGCAGCCACCGTATATCGCGCCGGTTGTTGGCTATAAACAACTGACTGCCGGAAAACGAATGGTCCCTGGTAACGGCAGCCACATAAGGCGCTGCTTCTGTATAGCGTCCCTGGTTTACATAGAAGCGTGCTATTTTAATATAAGCAGCGGTCCCTGTTGTACTGAACAATATTGGAAATGGTTTCCTCAATTTGAATGGTTGAGCGTTCTTATCCTGCACGATCATTTCCTTATAATGTTGTTCGGCCACCAACGGTTTGTTAAGTGCAACATAAATATCGCCTTTGATGGCCGCCATAGCTTCCTGCTCCTGAGAACGCTTCGCAGGATGCCTCGCTTCAAAGTCCTGCAGATAAGACAGCGCCTTTTCAGGTTGCCTGTCCCGGAGGTATATCTCTGCTATTTTCTGGGCCACTAAGTGATCATAGTCTCCGGCACTGTCCCCGATGGCGGATAAATGAGACAACGCCAGTTGGTATTGCCCATCTTCTATATAGATAAGCCCCAGGAGTATAGAATTGGTGATGTCGTCGTGGAGGTTGAATTCCTGTTCGTTTTTTTCCGTATTGATCGCCCATCTAAGTGCTTCTGTAAGATTGCCCCTGGCAAATTCAAGCCAGCCAAAGGCCTGGGCAATCGGTGCTATCTTTTTATTACCTGTTCGTATATGAAATTCTAAAACCCTGAGCAACTGCACATAGGCTGTATCGAACCGGGAATAGTACATATTGACGAGGGCAAGTTCTTGCAGCACTAGGGAGAGGTTCGCTGTATCTTTCAATCGGGCGTATAATTGCAGCGCCTCTTCATGAGCACGCAACTCACTCCTTAAAGCGCTATCCGTATTCGTTTTTGTTTGTGACAGGCGCTCAGGTAAAGCTGCCCGCTCTTTGGCAACAGGAGAGGGGGAAACGGATGTTTGTCTGGCATTAGTGGTAGCACGGAAAGCCAGTAAGGATATCAATAGTAGAAATACATGTCGGTTCATTGTTGCGCTGCTGACACTTCCCATAGAGGAGGAATCGCCCGCTAAAAGTAAACAATTGTCTACGGTACAAGCACTAAAAGATCAGTTTGTGATTAGTCACAAAACAGGCTCACGATATTTCGTGAATACACGGAATATCAAAAACAACAACCATCCCCGCGTAATACAATGTATTGACGATTAGATACTTGCCATGATCAGCGTTCATAGCTGACCGTTTCAGGGTGTATTGTTCTTTTGCCACACCGGCGCAGTAAAGGTTACGCCAAACCGCTTTCCATGTTCTCTGCTGCTACATGGATAAGGGAGCACCACGTTGTTTAAAGTTTGTATGCCATTAACAGATGTATATACTATCGCAGGGTACGGAGATTTTTGGATCGTATTATCATGGATATTGATATTACTGAATGCACCCGCCGCAGGAACTGTGGCCAGCCCGTTGACATAAAATACGGAAAGCACACCGGGCGGCATCCCCTGGTTGGTCTTCTCAAACATACATTCAAAGAAAAGGTTGTGACAGATCTCCACATTATCGGCAAAGCCTCCCCCCATCCAATGGATCTCGGGCGCCACCAACAGGCCATTCATAGCTGTGCCGGTAATTTCATTGTTATGAACAAGGCCATTACTGCTCTTGATAAGAATGCCACGCGAACGGTTATAGCCTACTTTATTATTGCGGATGACAAAACCTCTGCCGGTATGCGTATAGTTGTAAACAACATCTCCGGTGTCCATCGTTGGCAAGGTGTCCACATAAATACGGGTGCCCCGCGTATAACTTGTTTTAAACAAGAGCTCGGGATAGCGGATGTTGATGGCGTGCGTGTCCACTGAGGTAGGCGTGAATGTGGTGGTCGACAATATCTTCATCATGCCGCCCTTTACCCCGGCATACAATACCTGTTGCAAGGTGTCGCCCGCATACAGGATCGGCGCACCTTCTCTGCTCAACACATAAATACTTTTGGTGGCAGTATCGATCCTGCACACCGGCAAGGAGCGGCCACATACGATGATACAATCGTCACCGGTATGTTTCACCTCACAATTCTCCACCAATGGCCCCACGCTGGCATAACTGCTGTGAATGCCATCAGCATTGGAAGAACGCAGGCGGGCCGGCATGCCCGGCTTTGTGGGACCTCTGCCTACTTTACAGCGGTTGTAATGCGTGGCCTTACAATCCCTTTCAAAAAAAGAAAAGCTGTTGGAACTGTATACGTTCACATCCCGCACAGTGGCATACTGGCATTTCTCCAGTTGAAAAGCATGCGCAGCAGGATTGGCCTTGGTCGATACAACATCCAGCACCACCAGGTCACCCACTTTCTCATACGCCACCCAGGCATTGTTCTTGGTCAGCCTGAACCGGCGGGGACCAACTGAATCAAATGCGGAATAATACCCTTCACTGGTGGTAATACTGTTTCTCTTTAATTGCCGCGTAGCCGCATCATAAAACTGTACCCGGCTATGCCTTACATTTTTCACTGCATATCCTGAATCGATCTCTACCTCATACCACAAATTGCTTGGGTCTTTAGCCACAATAACACCCTGCGTAAAACAAAGCGGATCGTAATCGATCGTAAGGTCCTGTACAGTGATGTTCGTACAATTATAGAACCGCAGGGCCAGCTCCTGCGAATTGCAAATAATGGTAGCACCATTCCCCTTGACAGTTACATTGCTCAGGTTATTAAACTGGTAAGCCCCATAAGTCATATTGTTGAGCAAATAAGTACCGGCAGGTATTTCAATGACAGCATTGCCCGCCTGCGCATCGAGAATAGGTTTCAATTCAGGTAATTGCCTGGCTTGCGTAGCTGTGGCGCATAAAATAAATGAGCAAACAGAAAGTAACCTATATAAGAGCATCATACTAATTATTTTTTCGAATTAAGAGAAGCAGCTTCTTTGGCCAGCGCCTGTTGATGAGCTGCAGTGGCAAAAGAGGGAGTAGTAACGGCAGGCGCCATTACAATCGACCTGAAAACATTGTTGTCGTTTTGTTTAACAAGCACAGTAGGAGTGAGGGAAGAAAAAGAACTGTTATAACCTGTGCTGTCGGTGATCGTGACAATTTCTCCGCTGGCGCCAGTGGCATTGTCATTCTTCCGGATGGCATACAATAATACGTGACCGCCTGTTGTCAATCGTCCGGTAACAGCCCGGTATTTGTCAGTAGCAACACCAATAGTGCCATTGCTCACCCAGGTGCCGCTCACCAAAGAATATTTCCGTAGCAGGTTATCATCAGCTATATACAGTACATCCGATCCGCTGCCGGCATTAACGATAAAGAATTGATAGGGGCTACCCGCAGTCGGTGTTCCGGGAAGGTTCACCATCGTTTGCCCGGTAGTCGTTGGCAGTCCTGTTCCCACGGCAGTTAATCGTAAAGAACCCGAAGTAGAAGTGGCATACAACTGCCCGTTGGACACCATTAAAGAGCGGGCCGTAGTGGTTGTAATCTGCGTATGAGTAGTACTACCCAGGGTGGTATACATAATGCCTCCCGATCCGCCACTGACCCAAATGACCGAATCTTCGATAACGGCAGCGCGGACAGTAGCAGCGTTAAACGCACTGATAGCAGTAGCGGCATGTACATTGCCATTGATATCGATAATGGCAACCACTCTTTTTACGGAAGAAGCGGTGGTAGTAGCTACCGAAGCAGTTCCCGGGTCAGCATCATAACCCGCCAACGCCAACTGACTGCCATCCTGCGAGAGGCTGATGTAGCCTTCCGTGTAGTCTGTAGTTGAAATAGGCAACGTCAATCTTTTGTTGCTGCCCGATACGGCTACCGGCATCGGAATACTTCTTACCAGGTCCCCGCAGGGATTGTATTCATCGAGGAAGACAGGCTGAGCAACGCCGGCGGTCAGGGAAAAAGCCCCTGAGCCAATTCTGACGACGACGAAATTGCCGGAAGTAAATGCCTGGGAAAAACAACAAGGCGCAAGTAATACCAGTAAGACAAGGTGTGTAATGCTTTTCATCGTGGCAAGGCTTTAGGCAACAAGTATCCTGAAAAGCATCATGTGTACGACAAAAAGGAAGAGGTATTTTCCGGTGGGAATGTTCCCGGCCATAGGGAATGTTCCCATTAAAATAAAAGCGGGCTTACCGATAACGCTAACACACAGGAAACATCGCCAAAGTTGCGCTTGCCGGATTAATTTGGTAGATTGCAACACCCCAAACCCCTTACATGAAACGGATCTCTTTATTGCTCGCACTCACTTGCCTGTTCCTCGCTGCAACCGCGCAAAGGCAGGTAAAAGGCAGGCAGTTCTTAAATGACAAATGCCAGTCTTTTTACCTGACTCCCTTCTATAGAACAAAAGATATAAACATAGCCCCAGCCATCAAACACCTCGAAGTGGTAGACTTCAGGCCCGATACCAGCCGGATGGGCTTCCTCACAGAAAACAGAAAATGGAAGGACATTCGTTTTCGTGCAGGCCTGCGCCATGAGGTCCAGGCTTACCTGAAAGACCAATACGCCTTTACCGGAGGCATCAGGTCACTGCTGATCATTATTAAAAAATGCTGGTTGTCTGATACGGCTGTAGCCAGACCAACCATGGAGTTGATGAAATATCCGGGCAAAGGCAGAATTGCCTTTCGGGCAGAAGCCTTCCTGAAAACCCCGGAAGGGTATGCGCCTTATACTTATCTGGACACGGTTATCAGTTCTAATGCCAGCGCCGTGAACATCGCCCGCAAGCGGCTCGAAGACTTATTGGAAATCCTAATGGATAAAGTAGCCGCTACAGACGAAGCAGCCGTCATCAAAAGGAACCGTTTCTTTTCATTCGATGCCCTTGACTCACTAAACAAAAGAAGATTTGCATATGCTATGGATACTGCGCTCACACTACGTAAAGGAGTATATGCCAGCCTCGAAGAATTCAGGAACAACAATCCCTCTATCCACAATTATGAAGTGCAGCAAAACAAGGAAGGCCACCTCGACCTCTTCTTAAAAGATGAAGAAGGTAAATTGTATTATTCCCGGAAGATGTGGGGCTATTGCGATGGAGAAAATTGCTACGCCATGATGGATGGCAACCTGTTCCCGGTCGTGCAGGCCGATAACGCCTACTATGTCTGCGGCTCCCGGCAATATAAAGTGGAACAAACAAGAATGCCCTTATTCGTAGTATTCCCGACAGCTTTTTTATTGACTTCGGAATCCATATCAGAAACTGTGCTCAGGAAGCTGTCCTTATTCCAGCTCGACATGCACACGGGGCAAATTGATTGATAGTATACCTAATCACGTAGATATATGAGACTATTGCTAATAGTACTGCTTTTTATTTCCTGCAATAATTTCTCCGGCGAAAAATATCTTTCGGCTGACGGGACTACAACGGAAAAGCTGATCTCATTGCAAAAGCTGGACACTGTTAAAATCATACCGTTCTCCGTCACCTCCAAACCGGCCATCTTTGAAACGGCTTATTTTGCAGGAACGCAAGCTAAAATGGATACTTTCCCCATTAGCTTTTACGCAGTTAACATCGGCAAAATAAACATCGAAAGCGGAAAAGTGATTGCAGGTGACCCGATAGTAATACATGATGCAAAACCATATGCCCACGAATTCCCGGTCGGACAATTTCCTGTTCAACTGGCCATTGCTAAGATCGATAAAGATGAAAGAGTAGCATTCAGCAGGATTTTATTTTCAGATAGCGCTGTAGCGAAATGGGAGTTTGCGTTGCACGAAGGGCAAAAACCCATTCTTATCGATACCGGAACAAAGTATGGCTATGGAGTTGATGCAGGCATTGGTATGTTTATAGACAAAAAAGCCAATGACGCATTTATGGAACTTTACAAAAAGGATGATAGTCTTTGGACAAAAGTGTTCATCAATGAAATGGGCAAACACAGCCGCCCGAGCTGGGACTACGTATTATACAACTTTGATGCGCACAACTTCGCAGCATTCCACACAGGTTATGGCGATGGTTTTTATGCAACATATGTCGGCTACGATAGCAAGGGAAATATTTGCAGACTACTGACAGATTTCGAATTAGTAGAGTGGTGGCCTGAACGGCAAGAGTAGCTCTTACATATGCTTGTTAAGTTCGCCTGTCTTCAGGTACTTGGCAAGACCATCAAACCCAACTTCCGCCGGATCAAAAACTTCACCAGTCTGAGGATCACTAACAAAATACCCGGCGGTTTGCCTGATAATATTGATGTAAGCCCTCATGTATTCAAACAGCTGCGCGGCTTTTTCTCCCTGATACCAGTAGGGAACCGTCAGGAATACGTGGTTATCGTATACAGTCAATGTCAGTGAGGGTTCATCTTCCGGATGGTTGATTTCAATATGATTAAACCTCTTCTGTTCTTTCTCAATGATATCGGGCGTCAGTTGCGCAACATCGCCATAGTGAAAGTCGGAAGCATCGAGGCGTTGGTTATACGCCTTTAAAGCTTTCACGATAGCCAGTTTACGGACCGGGTCTCTGTCTTTTTTAGCCCATTTGTCACTATCAGCTCCAATGATCTCGTCAGCCTCATCGTTGTCTGGCTTGCCCGATTTTGATCTATAGCAGTATAAATCGTAACTCATAATATGGGTGTTTGGTTGATTGTCGAAAGATAGTACTTTTCCATTAAGCCAAACACCCCATCGGTTAAGCGCCCCTTTCTGCAGCCATTTTCGTTTCACATCTTCGTGTTATCAAAAAACAAAGACATGAAACGCTTACTCGCTGTAGCCATTATTATTTTCAGCCTCGTCGCCTGCAAAAAAGAAAAGGCCGAGCCAACACTCACCAAAGTCGACAATACTACTGTCTACCTGTATTACAAAGAAGACCAGGGATTCAATACAGAGAATTGGTTCTCTGCCGATGAAATGAACAACCTGAGCATGCCACAGATCAGCATCAATACCGTCTTACAGCAAGGTTTGTTGTTTGGCTATTACCGCAAGGATAAAGATTATGGTTTCTATAGCCCGGATGCGTTCCCCATCGAATATGGACAGGAAAACTGGCAACACAAGCCTGCCATCACCTTCAGGAAAGCGAAGATCACCTGGGAAGAACTGAGCCAGCTACAGGATGAAAATCCCAATGGCATACCGGCGCAGGTTATCCAGGACACCTGGAACAATGCTGTCAACCCACGCAATATGATCACCCATCCCCATGAAGGTGAAGTATATGTCTTCCGGACCGCCGATGGAAAGACCAAAGGCATGTTGCAGATCAAGGGCATCGCCTCCAACCTTACCCATATCATTACAGAGATCTGGGTAGCAAAGTAGCAGACAACTTCGAACGGCTCAGGGTGGGTCGCCCTCAGGCGCGGCTCACCCTGAGCTAAAACTATTTCTCTCTTTTTTGCTGGTACTTGCATAAATTCGCTACAAACAGCAGCAGCAAGTATATGAAAAGGAACGTCTTATTGCTTTTTTTACTCGTTTCAGTGGTGGCACAAGCCCAGAACAGCATCAACAACTATAAATACGTGGTGGTGCCGGAGAAGTTTGATTTCCTGAAAGATGCCAACCAGTATGGATTAAACTTCCTGACGAAGGCCCTGCTGGAAAACAAAGGCTTTACCGTTTATTTCGACAACCAGGAATTACCCAAAGAAATTGCCACCGACAGATGCAGTGCGCTGAAAGCCGAAGTAGGACAGCGAAAAGCGATCTTTTCCACCAACCTCACCTTCACATTAAAGGACTGCCAGGGCAATGTGATCTTCAAAAGCAAGGAAGGCAAAAGCCGCGAGAAAGACTGGGCCACCTCATATAATGAGGCGCTGACAGATGCATTCAAATCATTGGCCGATGTGCCCTATACTTATGCCGGACCTGCAGCTACCACCAGCCCCCGTCCGGTAGAAGCGCCCGCCACCACGCAGCCAGTTACCCAACCTGCCACACCGGTTACAACACCACCAGTGACACCGGCTACACCAGAATCAAAAGAAGCAGCCGGAACCCTGTATGCACAGGCCACTGCCAACGGCTTCCAATTGATAGATACCTCACCTAAAATAGTCATGTCACTGCTCAAAACCTCAGCGGCCGACTACTACATTGCCACCAAAGGCACTACCAATGGCATCGTATTCAAAAAGAACGGAGAATGGGTCTTTGAATATTATGCTGACAATAAACTCATTGCCGAAAAGCTGCTGATCAAGTTTTAGTGCGGCACTTAAATTGCATGATGGCAGGGAAGTAAACCTCCTTTGCCATGACACTTACTGAATTCCTGATCTTATTGATTATTGCCGCTATATGTGGCGCTGTCGGACAATCCCTCGCAGGGTTTAGCCTCGGCGGTTGTTTCGTTTCCATCGTTGTCGGATTTATCGGCGCCTATATCGGTCCCTGGATCGCAGGCAAATTAGGCCTGCCCGAGATATTTGCGATCACAGTAGGCGGAAAGACCTTCCCCGTGATCTGGGCGGTGATCGGTTCCGCCGTACTCACGCTCGTAATAGGCCTCATTCGCCGCGCCGTTTGGGGACCGGACAGACTGTAAGCACCATCTCCTGGTCGACAGTAATTCTTCCTATCTTTAGAATATGGCCTCAGTTGACGTAACATGGAGTGCCGCCATGAAGAAAGCCCCAACTTATCCATACAGGGCTTACAAAACAAATATTGTTATGTCTATAATAAAGGTAGCATCGAAGACAGCGATAGCACTTTTACTTGGCTTACCTTCTTTGCCGGCAAAAGGACAGGACAATTATTCTTTTCGCATAATTAAATATTTCGAAGCGCAAGGGAAGGTCAATGAGTTTAGCGGGGCTGTGCTGATAACGAAAAAGGGAAACGTTCTGGTTAAGAAAGCGTTTGGATTAGCCAACAGAGAGTGGAATGTTCGAAATACACCTCAGACAAAGTTCAGAATAGGCTCGGTGACAAAGCAATTTACAGCCGCCGCCATCCTTCAGTTGCACCAGGCAGGTAAGTTAAGCATCGAAGACAGACTAAGTAAATATTTCACGGACTTTCCGAAAGGGGACAGCGTCACGCTTCATATGTTGATGAACCATACGTCCGGAATTAAGAGTTATACGAACATCCCGAAAGTCGGAAAGCTCGGAACGCTCCCTTACGAAAAGGACTCGGTGATAACCTTGTTCAAAAACGAACCGTATGAATTTACTCCAGGGACAAATTACAATTACAACAACTCTGGATATTTCCTATTGGGGCGTATCATTGAGAAAGTCAGCGGCGAAACTTACGACAGGTATATCCTGAATAATGTCATTAAGAAAGCAGGACCTGAAAATACAATTGTTAATCGGCTGGACACTATATTGATCAACAGAGCAGCCGGATACTCACGAACACAGACCGGGTGGCAAAACACTGAGTACTATTCTATGGCGTTCCCGTACAGCGCCGGCGCCATCATTTCCACAGTTGAAGACTTGTATATATGGAATAAGGCATTGTTCAGCGGCAAAATAGTTTCACCCGAAATGTTTACGAAAATGACGACACCTGGTTTAAGGAAATATGGCTACGGCCTGATAATAGACTCGGCTTTAAACCAAAGAATAATTGGGCACAGTGGCACGATTCCGGGATTCACGGCTTACAATTTTATTTTTCCTGTAGACGACATACACGTTATTATCCTTTCTAATAACAACTCTAACCTCGAAGCCATTTCCTTCGCTCTAAACGCTATCCTCTTTGGCAAAGAAGTGATTGATCCATATCAACATCGGGAAATACAGATAGATAGTAAATATCTGGAGAAGTTTGTTGGGAAATACCAGACAGACATCGGACAGTTTGAATTGCATATCAAAGATGGTAAACTATACAGGAAGACAGGCGGTGGCGACATGGCACTAAAAGCAGAATCCATTCATAAGTTTTTCTTCGCGGACGGGAGCGACAGGCAATTGAATTTTGTGCTGAACGCCCATGGTATCGTTACCAAAGCACAGATTATCAGGAATGGAGTAGTGCAGGAAATTAAGAAAACCGACTAACCTCAAAATATGAAAAGCCCCACGTAGAAACGTGGGGCGTTGATTGCTTAAATGCTTATGAAAACTACTCTTTAATTATTTTCTTACTCGTTACCTGCTTTCTATTATTGATCACTACCTGGTACACACCAGCTGCTAAGTGCTGCAATGGCAACACCTGTGTTGAACGGTTCAAACTGGCTACCGCCACCAGGGCGCCTGCCGTATTGAACACTTTCACATGCGCGCCGGCATTTACCTCGCCCAGTTGGATAACAAGGTTGTTGACAACAGGATTCGGATACAACCGGATAGTAGAAGCCACTACATCCTGCTGGTGGTCGACAGGAGAGGTTGTGCTGGCGCCACCGGTTAGTAATGCTTCAACAGGCTCTATACCGTATACCAGTTGACCTTTGTAATACACGGTGATTTGTTGATTCTCTGCAAGCGGCGCAGGCAAAGTATAGGAGTGATCATTTTGCTGATCAAAAGCCGACCAGTCCGACTTAGCCATGCGGAACTGAACCACGCCACTGTTAGCCAATGGATACAACTGACCTAAAGAAGGCTTGAAACCAAACTCCAGGTAAGCATCGGCTCCTGCGCGAGGCGTAGCAAGTCTGGTCACTGAACCAATCACATTGGTGCCGCCTACCTGTGCATAATCCACCCAATGATTCACGGGCAAGCTACCTTCAGCGGTAAACCAGTAGCGCACCTTCACATCCTCATAATTCACCGGCACATTCCCTTGATTCAAGAGGTTGATAACCGCACTGATAGAGTTGGCATTGGATTGCTTGCTTTGGGAAACAACCATCAACTGAAGCTGCTCAGCAACAGCAACAGGCTCAGTACCCCAAACCAGTTTACCATTGCGATAGAGCGTAACATGTGCATTAGCTGCATACATAGCACTAACAGCATGCGAATGATCATCCGCTTCATTGAAGTTGGCCCAGTTGCCATTGGCAACACGCGATTGGATAACACCGGAATTACCGCCCGCGGCTAACACACCCGCTGTTGAATCAAACCGGTATTCGATATATCCAAAGGCGCCGGCTGCAGGGTGGGGCAGCGCCACATAATCCGCTTTCACTTTGTTACCCAGCACAGCATAGTCGATCCAGGTATTTACGCCTGCATAGTTCTCTGCTGTGAACCAATAACGGGCAGTCAACTCCTTATAAGCGATGCCAACACTATCACTGTTCACTATTTTCAGGTATGGTCGTATGCTGTTGCCAGTCACATTACTGCCATTGGCATTCAGGTGCTCGGCACGCAGCGCCAAAGGAATCACGGTGAAGGATTGAGAAGCATGAACTTCATTATACAATTCATTGCCCGGCTGCGTAGCTGTTAGCAACACAGTACCCGCACCATTCACCTGCACCTTTCCTTGCGCATCGATCCGCGCAATAGCAGTATCCGAACTGCTGTAAGTAACAGGTAGACCAGAACTGGCTGTTGCAGCAACTGTAAAGTCTGCATCACCGATCCGCTTGTTGGTCAAAGGCCCAAAGCTGATCAATTGGTATTTCTTAAGCTCACTGCCTTGCGCCAACCGGCTCACTTCTTCCGCAGAGAGTCCATAATTGTATATCCTGAAGTCGTCGTATTGATGATCGCTATAAGGATCATTGGGCCACTGCGATCTGCCAATGTAATTGTTGAGCGAAAAGCCCATATCGGAAGGTTTGATCGTAGCATTACTGTCAGTATACTGCAACGCACCATTCACATACAGGCTAAACACATTGCCTTTTTGACTGATCGTGACATGTACCCACTGGTTGAGCGGAATGGCATAATTGATATAACGATCATACGTGCCGGCCGGGCAGGTGATCTTGTAACGGATCTGACTGGTATTGATCCGGGGCGCCAGCATCATAAACACCGCTTCGTTGTTGCCAAAATCAAACAGGCGGGTATTGTTGCCTTGGTTGGCAGGCATCTTGAACCATGAGGCAATGGTAAAGTCATTGAGATTGCTCACCACGCCTTGCGGCAACTGCACATAAGAGCGGGCAGCCACACCAAGCGCAACGCCGCCGGTAGTGCTGTCTTTTCCAGCCACCCAGGTAGCGCCATTGCTCAGCGTACCATGATACGCACCCCACACATCTTCTGCCAACAGGCCGGTGCCTTCATTGAAGGCAATGTACAGGTGTTGGCCAAATACAGGCGTACCAGCCAGTGGTCCTGCTTCGGGTCCGCGACCTGCTGCATTATAAGGCACCACTTTATAATAGTAAGTACGGTCGTTAATGGCAGTGGTATCAACATAATTGATGGCATTCACATTGGCAGCAATCACTGTATAAGCGCCATTGGCGGCATCGGCACGCTGCACCTCATAACGCGCATCATAGATAAAGTCCCAGCTGAGTGTGATGCGGTTGTCGCCGGAAGCTATACGCGGACGCTTCACACTATCAGGCGCCACCAGCGCTTTGGTCGTTAAAGACAACACATTGCTGTTCACACTTTCACCTGCACCATTGAGTGTGGTCACCACATAGTAATATGTGGTAGCAGGCGTCAGCGTGGTATCCAGCGAAGTAAGTTGTGTTGTTTTAGCCAGTATGGTTTCAAAAGGACCTTCAGCAGAAAGCCCTCGCTTCAGGTTGTACGAACGCACGTTGGTGCCCGCATTCCACGTAAGCCTGATCTGGCTCGAAGCCAGCACTTCACCCGTAAGGCTCGAAGGAGGCAGGGGAGTAGCATCTCGCAACACCCGGAATTGTCCGGAGTAAGCAGAGCGACTACCATCGCGGCTGAAAGCTTTGATGCGGTAAGTAGTATGTGCATAAATGCTGTCGATAAAAGTAATGGTGCTACCATACGTATACCCGGCATCAGTATGAATAGCCACAAAGCCGGTATCCACGCCATCCACCTTTCTTTCAATAATGTATTGGGAGCCCAGCTCGCCATTCACATCGAGGTAACGAAGTGTCAACTTCGAATAATTACCGGTGTCGATAGCGCCGGATATCGTTGGCACTGCCAGTTTCCAGTTATGTACAAAAGCAAGCTTGGGATTGTAGGAGAGTGCCGACCGGTTGGCAGCATAATACTTGCCAGCCTTGGTGAGCGTATCGGCCAGCACCATCGCCCGTTTATTTTCCACCCAGTTGTAAATGGAATAGCGCTCTATAAATGAAGTAGTATCGAGCACTTCAAGGATACCTTTGAGGTCATTGTATTGCTTTTCAAATTGCGCAGCAGGATCAGCAGGCCAGGCCTCACCGGTCCAGTTGGCGCCATTGTTCCATTCCGTGATCCACAACGGACGTTTTACCTGGTCGTAAATAGCTTTAAGACCACTGTACCATTGCTGCGGCGTACGGCTGTTCCAGTAACAATGCACCGCTACAAAGTCTACCCGGTAATTGAGCGAATCACATTTACTGAGGAAAGTAGACAGCCAGGTATTGGAAGAGTTGGCAGGAGCGGGAGAGCCAATGCGCAGGCCCGACTTCATCATCTCCGGCCACTGCCGGATCGCTTCCTCTACAGGCATATTGGCCTGATCGGCCTGATCAGGTTCATTGAACCCAAGCAGTGTATTCGAATTTGTTTTGGCATTGATCTCTGTAAACGAAGGCCACCCTGCATTGTGACGGATCAACGCATAATTATAATCAAGCGTAGGTATGCCACCGATATTCCAGTCGTAAAACCAGGTGCTGTTAGTCAGCTGCACCGGCAAGCCGCCACCGGCCCATCCTTTCTTCGAAGGCCAGTCCCACTTGAACACCCGGATAAAAGAAACAGAAGTATCTAACCCTTCAGGCATAGCATTCACTACCAGGTCGCTGTCGTTGGCCACAAACACACGGCTATAGCCCGTGCCATCCGGATTGTTGGCCAGTGTGGCCATAAACCCACGGCGCAGCCTGAACGATCGCACTTTGTTGTCGAATACACCAAGGCTGTCATGGTAAGTAGCCGTTTCAAAAGTCCGGCTATCACCAGACAGCACAGGTGCAGTAAACACTTCGAGCGCTTGCATGGCAGTAACATTGCCATTCGGAATAATGGCAGTACCATTCTTATACATAGCGATACGCACGTTGGGGTTCCCGGCTGCAGGTGCGCCATTAACAGTTATCTTATCCAGCCAGTTGGCCACCACCTGCGTAGGCTTCACGTTGTCGATAAATAACCAGGCATCATTGCTATTGAGCTCAACCGTTGAATTGACCATCGGTGTGTTACCACTGAGGTGCAGGTCAACCTTACCATTAGCAATAAAGTGTGTATTGAAAGAAGTGAGATAAGAAGCTGTAGGCCCCGTCACTATCTCATTTTGTACAGGCCCGGTGATGACAGCAGCAGGCGCATAAGCACCCTCTTCATAAGTCACGGACGCAACTTCCATATTCACAGCCCCGGCAGGATAGTTCTTCCCGAATATGAACCGCGGCTCACTAAAGAATTTACGCACGGCCAGTTCGCCCACCGTAAAGAGCCCCCAGTCGCCGGTAACAGTTAAATAATAAGTACCAGCCTCCTGGGAAGTAAAACCAAAGTTCTCCCGCTTCAATACACGCGTACCGGTGGTCACAAACGTGCGTGAAGCGAGGCGGTCGGTAATGGCCGTTGTTTTGCCGATGCCTACCGTCATGGAACGACCGCCCGTACTATTGGAGAAATAAGCATGCAGCATCGAGAAGTCATAATTCGTATTCGCCTCCAGCGTCACCGGATAATAGAAAACAGTATTCTGCGTAGCAGCATTATCCCAGCGCAGGAACAGCAGGCGACCATTGTAGGTAGCACCGTCGAGCGTATGCGTATTCACGGTGGCGTTTACATCGGTGTAGCGGACACCGCTGGTACCATTGGCCACGTTAAACAGGTTGGTAACCGTAGTACTGTGATACCCCCAGCCATAAGCGCTGGGCATGCCCGTATTGTTGGGCGCTGTGCCGGCCCAGTTGCCAATCAATGACGGGCTGCCGCTATAAGGCGGATCATTCACCTCCACGCCATTCACAATGTCTTTAATAGCCGCCAGCGGCTGCGTTTCCACCCACACACCATTCTGGTAGATATAGGCAGAATCACCCTTTACCGCCACACGGACGGTATGTTGTTCGCCGCTTCGTGAAAGCGTAATGGCCTTCGCCGCGCTAAGCGTTGAGCTGGTTTTAAGGTTTAACCCGTCCAGCGATAAGCGCCATCCCTTCATGGCTGCATTCCGGGACTCGATGTCGAGGCCCCGCCCGCTGACAGCATCCACCCGGCCCACCACTTCCAGCGTGTAGCTGGCAGGGATAGCAATATTGCTGGTAACGGTATCTATACCGGTTGCATTATTGAATGTCCTGTTGCTCAGTAAGGTCTGATTAAGCGTGGTTTTTACGGGCAGGTTGGGAGATTGAGCGAGGGCGTTCGTGGTAAATAATGATAGCACCGCCGCCGATAGGATAGATAGAAATTTGTTCATACAGCAATGTTTGGTTTAATGTATTGGAGAGTCAATCGTACCCGCAAAATAGCCCTTCAGCATGCCGGAGATGGGGGGCTGAATAAGAGAAAAGGGGGTTGATTTTTGCAATTACCCCTGCCTGGCACAGCTTTATTAATATAACAGGCTGATTACTTGTAAAATGATCATAAACAATAAGTAGAAACCCTAATTGCCTTCAAATCAACAAATTCGGTAATTTAACCCGATATTGCATTATTGCAGCTATTTATGCCCAACAGGAATAAAAAAAGAAAGATCCAGGAAAGTGAAGGTTTTATGGAGTTGTTGATCAACTCTGTGCCCGCCATGATCTTCTACCTTGATGCAGAACAACGGTACACGATCTACAACGAAACATTCATGCAGTGGTATAATGTGGATGCCGATGAAGCCATTGGCGTTACGGCAGCTGAGTTTATCGGCGAGGCTGCCTATGCCAGGATAGCGCCGAACCTTGCCAAAGCCTACGCCGGAGAACAGGTACGGTTCGAAATGCTTGCCCCCACCAGGATCAATCCCAACAAATGGTTGAGCATTGTCTATACACCCGACAAACGCAGTGATGGCAACGTCACAGGCATTATAGTACATGCTACGGACATCACAGAAAGCAAGCGTACAGAAATAGCCCTGCGGGAAAGTGAGGCACGCTTCCGCTCTGTATTCGAGCAGGCGCCCCTCGGCATTGCCCTGATGGAAGGCAGGGAGATGATCATTACCCTCGGCAACGACAGGATATTCGAGATCTGGGGCAAACCCTCCACCATCACTGGACTACCAGTAATGCAGGCACTCCCCGAACTGGAAGGACAACCCTTCCTCGCATTGATGGAAGGCGTTTACGACACCGGCATTCCGCACTTTGGCACCGGCACCATGGCAAAGCTCGTGCGCAATGGCGTGTTGGAAGATGCCTATTTCGACTTTGTATACACCCCCGTGCGCAATGCAGCGGGCAAGGTCACCGGCATCATGACGCTCGCTACTGAGGTCACAGAGCGCGAACTGGCCAACCAGGCCATTGCCCGAAGCCAGGCAGAACAGGCGCTTACCTTGCGCACACTGGAAGAAAAAGAAGCCGTACTCAGAAACGCGATAGAATTGGCAGAACTGGGCACCTGGAGCGTAGACATCATCAACCGCAAGATCAGTTATTCGGAACGCATGCAGCAATGGCTGGGCATAGAAGAGGCCACCATGCCATCAGGGGCTTCACCGCGTATTCACCCCGACGACGGCGAACGTATCTACAAAGCCTTTAGCAAAGCCATGGAAAAAGGCGGCACAGGCCGCTTCGATGAAGTATACAAGATCAACAACGTAATAACAGGAGCTACACGCATTATCCACGCCAGCGGCATCACCCAGTTTGATGAGCAGGGCAATCCCGTAAAGTTATCCGGTACTGCACAGGATGTCACGATCCAGCAGGACCTGCAAACGAAGCTGGAACAGGAAGTGCAATTGCGTACCGAAGAACTGGGATCGGCAATAGAAGAACTACAGGCTACCAATGAAGAGTTGGCCGATGCCAATGAACAACTGCTGCGTTCCAATGAAGAGCTGGCACAATATGCGTATGTGGCCAGCCATGACCTGCAGGAACCCTTGCGCAAGATACAGGTATACGCCAGCATGCTCACTGCCAAAAAAGAGATGCCGCAACGCAGCCTCGACCTCGCATCGAAAATAGCCGAATCATCAGAGCGCATGAGACAGTTGATACTCGGTCTGCTCGACTTCTCACGGCTGCTGAAATCAGACACCATTTACCAACCGGTCGATCTTAACAAAGTAGTGAAAGAGGTATTGCACGACTTCGAACTCGTCGCCAATGAAAAGAATGCCACCTTCAACGTAGATAAGTTACCATCCATTGAAGCAGTCGGCCTTCAAATGAACCAACTCTTCTATAACCTCATCAGCAACAGCCTCAAATTTACCAAGCCCGATGTGCCACCGGTCATTACCATTACAGCCCATGCCGCAACAGCTGAACAGTTGCGCGAACACATCAGAACGCCACTTCCCTTTGCATCCTATTATAAGATCTGCATAAGAGACAACGGTATCGGGTTCGAAAAACAATACTTCGAC
Organism: Paraflavitalea sp.; assembly: GCF_059502485.1. Classification (NCBI taxonomy): domain Bacteria; kingdom Pseudomonadati; phylum Bacteroidota; class Chitinophagia; order Chitinophagales; family Chitinophagaceae; genus Paraflavitalea; species Paraflavitalea sp. Next base: position 158,384 of record NZ_JCACET010000011.1, on the reverse strand, counting down.
CAGATATTCGAAATATTCAAACGCCTGCATGGCCGCGAAACCTATCCCGGCTCAGGCATCGGATTAGCCCTCTGCAGAAGGATTATTTCCAACCACGGCGGAGCACTCTATACCGAATCGACACCGGGCGAAGGAGCCACCTTCTGTCTCATTTTACCGGATAAACAGTCGGGTTGACCCGGTAAGAATAGATTGGCCGTCCGGAGAAAAGGCCACTGAATATACTATTGAAAAAGCGTTAACCTTGCTTATTGTCCGATAGTTTCTAAAAACGGATTATAAATTTTTAGTCCGGGGATCTTCTCCATAGTCGCGCCATTGGCAGGCAGATCTATGCTGATATTGATCTTACAGACCACTTGTAAGAGCCAATCCAGCGCCATGTTAGTGGCTTCCGGATTTCCGGTTCCATCATGAAACAACAGCACTTTATTCCTTATTCCATTGGCAGCCAACGTTGCAATGATCTGCCGTCCTTCATTTTGATACCAATCTTTGGCACTTAAGTCCCAGCCAAGTACTGCTAAGTTCAGCCGTTTGCAGGCTGCTAAATACGAAGGAGTTAATTTGCCGTATGGAGGCCTTGCCAGGGAAGGTTGTACGCCGGTTATATTGCGTATAGCATTCATCGTTCTGTTCAACATTTCATAGACCTCTGTACTGGTCTGGTCTTCCGTTGAACTATGCACCCAGTGGTGAATGCCAATATTATGCCCTTCATCGGCAATCCTTTTGACGATAGATTCATTATTGACCAGGGAGGTGCCAATTAAAAAAAATACAGCCTTTGCATGGTACTTTTTTAAAGTATCCAAAATAAGTGGTGTAGAAAGATAATGCGGGCCATCATCGAATGTGAGCACACAATAATCCGGACCACTCTTCTTATTTTGAAAATCCGCAACCAACATTTCCCGTGCTTCAAATCCGTTCACATAAGTATTATAGACTTTTTTCAAAAAAGCATGAGCGGGTGGCATCAATCCATCTTTTTCACTCAATATTTCTTCTATCATTTGCGGATGTTTGGAAAGAAGGTACCTGATAGCAAACTGATCATTTTCCCTCCTGTTTTCATCCAACAGGTGCACCTGGTGGTAGGGCTCTGCTTCTGGCGCACAAATGATAGACAAATTTTGTTGTTGCGCCCGCATCCCCAGTTCCCAGTCTTCCATCGACTTCAGATTTGTATCGAACCCACCCAGCGAGATCATCACACTTTTCTTTGCAGAAACACTTCCCGTGCCCAACCGTGACCATTTGTATTTATAATTTGCAAGGTTCTCGCCATAGGTAAGAATAATTTTCCCCCAATCTGCCAGCCAAGCATCCGTAAAGCTTCTTTGCTGAGCAGCCCTCCAGATATGCAAACGGTCATCTTCACGCATCAGATCAAACTCCTCTTCGCCGACAATGTCAGCGGCAAGCCTTAAAAAGTCCGCCTCGTTGGATTGGTAAACCTCCAGTATCCGTAACTTTCGTTCTACCGGAATATTGCCGCTGATATGTGAAAATGTTCTCCGCCCGAAAATTCCTCCCACAACAAATCCTTCTGTTTTGGCGGCAAAATGCCGGTGCGTGTGCATAGACAAAACAGCCGGCGGTACAATGTGGTCGGCGTCGGAAAAAAATACCATCTCATAGGCCGCGTGTACCATACCCATATTACGTGCGTACGCGGCCCCTTTTTTAGACGGTATGGATAGTATTTTAATCCTTTGTTTGTTAAGATCCGCAACGCCGGTAAGGTCCTCTTCAGATCCATCATCTACGATGATCAGCTCCCCGGTTGTTTCCATGAAATCGCTCTGCAGCCAGGAAAGGACTGAATACAGTAATTGAGTTTTATTCTTGTGAAACGGAATGATAATGCTCCATCGCAAAAAAGTCAGTGGGGGCTTGGGGGCCTGCAATGTAAGATCCAGGCGGCCGGCTTTATACGAATAGCCCAGCATCATACCCGTTTTATTGGCCTCGTGCCACCCGATGGACAACTTTGCGGAAGCCGTTGTAAGAGGATTGCTCCTCGATAGTGAACTGCTCCGGTCTGTTACATGATAAAGCCGCTTGTCTATCCATTTCACAGGAAACCTTGAAGCAATCGAATATAACATCAGCCTGTCTTCATAAAACCTGCCCTGATATGCGTCGGAAATATTCCAGCCCCCCATTTCCAATAAAAACTTTCTCCTGTATGTACGTGCTACCTGGTAAGGCTTGTAGCTTAAATACGCTATCGGGCTCTCTGCCTGATAGCCTTTTTGCATTGTTGTTTGAGTTCCTGTATGGATGTAAGCATCGCTGTATACGGCAGCAACCTCCCCATCCGTATTAAAAGCATTTACCACCGTTTCAAGCGCACACTGCTCCAGCCAGTCATCCGAATCGAGATGCAGGAATAAGGGAGCATTACAACTGTACAATCCACGGTTGAGCGCCTTGGACAAACCTGTATTTTGAGGCAGCGATATAATGCGAAGGCGGCTATCATGCATATACTCTTTTATACCTGCTAATGAATCATCATCAGAGGCATCATCGATTACTAGCACCTCAAAGTGTTGTATGGATTGCGTAAACACACTTTCCAGCGTTTTCCTGATCTTCTTTCCGGCATTGAACAGGGGGATACAAACAGCTATTACGGGCGAAGATGCGTCGGAAAACAAAGGAAGAATGATCTTATAATCCCAGCAGTTCCTGTCGAGACCAAGCACAAATTGAATATTGTCAGGATTGTTGACAACCTCGTATGGAACATACGTTAACGCCTCCATTATGGTTTCTTTGGTAGATCCCGGCGGAGCAATCAGACAATAGCCCAGCCGGTAACCCATAATGCCGGCTGTCACAGCAATAAACCTGCTTTCACACTGTTCCGCTACCCTTAGCTGAGATCGTTGTTTTCTGACAACCATATCAAAAACGTAAGCATCCAGCTCTGCGTACTTATGCGCAATCTGTAAGAGCCCCTGTATTTGCTCATAGTAACTTTTAATAGAGCGGGAGTGCTCTATATGTACTACTTTGGCTTTATGGCAATACATGAAAACGCCTTCCTGCTTGAATAATTTAAAGGATAAGTCCATATCGTGGCAACGGAATCCCTTTTCATCGAATCCACCCACACTTTCGAACCTCGATTTAGGCGCCATAGCATTACAGCTATACCAAAAGTCCCACCTGTTTTCATTTGCCCTGCTGCTTTCAATCTCTTCAATACGATGATCGATCCTGCAAACTGCCTCAAGATCATTAAACTGTACATCGGCCGGATCTGGAAGCTGATCACGGTTAATAGCAGGAAGCTCATGCGTAGCACCATATAAGATAGCATCCGGAAAATTCATCAACGATTGATGATATTCCTCAAGGCAGTGTGGATCGAGAATACAGTCGGAATCAATAAACAGGAAATAATCGCCCGATGCAAAACGTGCTCCCAGATTACGGCAGATTCCGGCCGTATGACCAGAGAATTGTTCCGGCTTGTGGAAAGGGATTATATGAAGAGGAAGACCGCTATGGTCTTCATTCAAAGACAGACCGGTCGATTGGGATCGATCATCAACCAGTATTAGCTCGAACAAATCCGGATCGAGCGTTTGCCGTTGTACTGATTTTATAAAATGCTTAATGATTGCAGATCCGGCAAATGGCGAAATGATGCTGATTAGAGGTCTTGACATAATAAGAAAGATATTTATGGCAATAAAGGCTCTTCTTGCATAAGTTGATCATTCACATCAAGTGATTCAATAGAATATACCAATCCGGGTTTATCGGAAACAATATTAAACCGGCCGGCCGTTTCCTGTAACTTCGTTTGAATGCGTTCAGCAGAACCAGCAACCTGTATAAAAAAACAATAGATATTTGCTACAATAGCTGTGGCATCATATTTCTCAGCATTTCCCTTCGCCTTCCCGCTTAATTCATCCAGCAGCCCCTGATCTGAATATAGTATTCGTAAAGAACGGGCCCAAAGCTGAGGCAACCCATAAGGCAGGATCAAACCTCCTTGCCCTACCGTAAAAGGCAAGTTGCCCCTGTTACTGGCCAACACAGGAATTCCGTTTAACTGAGCTTCCAAAACAATTCTGCCAAAAGCTTCCATCCATCTTGAAGGCACAACTAGTATCCTGGTTTTTGCATACACTTCTTTCATGTCGGAAACCGGCCCTATGATCTTTACATTCGGCAGAGATGTAAGGAAATCAATAGCCCTGACTTCCTCCTGGCTCAACTTTGATTGGCTCCAGCCTAAAACAACCAGAAAAGGAATGGCGGGTAGCAATCTGCAAAACTCACAGAACAGATGCAACCCTTTTTCTGCCCGTGGATTTATATAAGTAACATAATGCGGAGACCTTGCACTGGTCCAATAGAGATCCGGCCTTACTACACTCGGCAAATAATAAACTTCTCTTTTGTATTCGGTTCTACATGCAGCGGATGTAACAGGAGAATTGGCAAAAACAGTTGCAGATGCAGGAAGCACAGGAAGGTTGTCGGCGCCTATGCTAAACACCCAATGAATGGACCTTATACCCAGTAAAGCAGCCTCACGTTGTATCGTTTCACTTCCCTTTAGAAAGCTGATAACAAGTTCAGGCATGAGCGTTTTCAGAAGCATCGAGCAATAACTGTAAAAGTTATTCCTTTCTACTGAAAGGATAAGAATACCATTCTTTCTTAATCCGACAAATAGATCCGGAACAGGAATGCTGATCTCCTTCACAAGAATATGCTGCTGATCCGTAAAGATTTCCAAACCAGATTCGTCGATTATTCTTTTTTGATAAGTAGTTACGAATGCAGCTGGCAAAACCGATACTTGAATACTATGGATCCCTTTTAAAGCAAGGCCTTCTATAACCGTATATACAGTAGTTTCTGCTCCTCCATCAAAAGACAGCGGATAGCACGGCCTTTCGCTTGCATAAAAAAACAACATATAGACCTGCTGCTATTCTTTTTCGTGGTAGGGAGAGTAGAAAGAATAGGGTGAATGGTAAGGTGAGTAGGAGTTTGAATAAGGATCGAATCCAGCTGATTGATCACCTCCTGAAGAAAACGCGTTGCCGGCAAAAGATTTTATACCAAGCAAACCAAATAATAACGTGGCTGCTGTAGCCATGATCATTTTTCTCCTCGAAAAATCTGCAGCTCCATGTTGGCCGGAGTAGGCCGCCTTATCTATCCTCATCTCTGATGACTGTTGCGTATCTTCAATTGCTTCAAGGCTTGTAACACCCAAATGAAGAATGGGGAAATCGGATTTGCAAAATTGCCATGCTGAATCATTGGAAGCAGCCCCCTTTAATTCACCCGAGGAGAACCTGCCCTGCGAACCCATGGCAAAATATTGAAAGTTAAATAAGATAGGATGATCTGACAGGATTAAATACCAAAAGCCATTAGCTTCCAACTTCGTTTTAATTGTAAACATGGAATTAAAGTTTAACTATAGACTTCTTTATAGCTTCAGAGAGTAGGACAGTTGCAGGAGAACAAATATTTATTTGCGATGTTGCGATAACTGCGTCCAATTTAATCCATTATTTTTATGATATCAAGAAAACTGCGACTGTACTCCCTAAAAACCGTGTTTACACCCTTTTTATATGTCAATCTATCAAATCCCGGCATCAAAAGTAAATTGGACAATTCCTTCAAGGCTTTCTCCGGAGAAAGCATTTTTGTTTGAAGACAAGGGTTCATTGAATATCCTGGAAATAGGTCATACGGATGTTGCCATAAGAAATTACTTCCTTGAACGGGGTCATCAATTTACAGGCCTGGACTTAATTTCAAACAAGGCTGATTTTCACTGTGATATGAATTTCTTACCGTTTGGGAAAAACGAATTTGATGCTGTACTGATTAACTCCACCCTGCAATACTCCTTCTCCCCGCTACAGACATTTTGTGAGATCAACAGGGTGTTGAAAAATGAAGGATTTGTAACAGGAACAATTGCATTTCTTGAACCTGGTGTTTGGAAAAGCCTCTATCACCCAACAGCACGCGGGCTATACGAAATGATGCGGATTGCAGGCTTTGAAGTACCACATATCTGGCCATGTTGGAATGTGATCGACGCATTGATCATGGCAATAGAAAATGACAATTCGCTGATAGAAAAAGAGACCATGCTGCAAAACCTCAAAAACATTCAGCGATCAGATGAATATTCAGCGTTGTCCATGAATGTAAACTATGCCGGCGGCCTTAATTTCCAGGGCATAAAAATGGGTTAATGCGGCAAAAACGGATAGCCGCAGGCCATGCAGGCCCGCTTTTTGATTATACAAATGTGTTCCACAACCACCCACAAAAAGTATTAAATCAAAAACGATGAGAAACCTACTTATTCCGTTCCTTGCCAGTTCATTACTGACAGTAACCGCTTGCACAAAAGATGACGATGACAATTTACCCGAACAAGGCCCGCCAGTAGAAAACAATCCCGCCAATACACAATATAAACCCGCTTTTTCCGGACAAACGCGCATTGGTAGCGTGAAGACACTCACTGAATACCAGGTGAAAACACTCACTACCGCATTGGCAAGCCCCTGGGGCATCACATCATTACCCGATGGCCGATTGTTGATCACAGAAAAAGGAGGTCGCCTGCGTATCGTCACAACAGAAGGCGCGGTGAGCGCTGCCATCACAGGTCTGCCAGCCGTAAATGCCAATGGTCAGGGCGGCTTGCTAGGACTTCGCATCGATCCACAATTTGAAAGTAACCGCATGGTGTATTGGGTATTTTCAGAACCGGTTGCAGGCGGCACTAATACCGCTGTAGGCAAAGGCAGATTGGCCAATGATGAAAAGACAATAGAAGGAGCCACGGTCATCTATCGGGCCTTACCAGCCTACAATGGCACACTGCATTACGGAGGCCGCATTGTATTCGATGCCAGCGGCAATCTATTCGTAAGCACCGGAGAGCGTTCCGACCTCGCTACCCGTCCACTGGCGCAGGATGTAACTTCCGGTTTGGGTAAGATCGTCCATATTACCAAAGACGGACAGGCCGTTGCCGGCAATCCTTTCGGCTCACAAAACGGCGCACGTCCCGAACTATACTCGATAGGGCATCGCAATCCACAGGGCATCGCCATACATCCGCAAACAGGAGAGCTTTGGAATAGTGAACATGGCCCGCGAGGAGGCGACGAGATCAACCGCGTACTGTCAGGCCGCAACTACGGCTGGCCAACGATCACCTATGGCATTGAATACAGCGGACAACCCATTGGACAGGCTATTCAGCAAAAAGAAGGCATGGAACAACCCGTTTATTATTGGGACCCTGTAGTTTCGCCCAGCGGCATGACCTTCTACAACAGTGATCGCATTGCCGAATGGAAGAATGATCTCTTCATCGGTGCGCTCAGCGGCTCACATATCGTACGCTTGGTGATAAGAGACAACAAAGTAGTAGGAGAGGAGAGACTGCTGGCCAGCGAAGGACAACGATTCAGAGACGTCACCCAGGGCAAAGAAGGCGCTTTATACGCCATCACCGATCAGGGGCGTTTATACCAGATCGATAAGAAACAGACAAATTGATTAACTTATAGGCGAAAGGCTGCCTCGTAAAAAGAGGCAGCCTTTCATCGCTAAAGATTTTCCCTGTAAACTTCTACAGGTATTTTATCCCTGTCAGTAACTACAACACCGAAAGTATTTTCAATATTGGAGGATATGACCTCGAACTTTCCAAGAGCTACCATTTTTTTATTGATGCGTACGCCATCTGCATAATCCTCATAGATGCCAACAGGCAAAGGTTGATACGCAGGAGTAGACTTGATAAACCTGGTAAAGAAATAGGGATCCAGTTCACCAAATTCAAGTCCGAATACCAATGAAGTTTCTATCTGTTGCCCGGTTGTCAAATGGGTGAAGCCGCAATGATATCCATGTAGATAATAACGCCAGCCATCTACTTCTCCCACTTGTCTTTCACTATTTTTAAGAAGGTTGAACGTTAGCAAGGGAAACGCAGTATTGATGGTGATGCCTAATTGATCAATCAATTTATTGATTAGTTCTGTCGACAACCTTCGGTAATCCTTGGCGCATTTTTCAAAAAAATCCTGGTGCATTGCAATCTCCTCGTCCGCAATTAGTTTAGCGATATAAATCTCATTGCTAAACGTAGGAATGCCTACGTGGAAGCCCTCAAGATCGCTCTTTAATTGTTCGCCAATACTTTCACGTTTTTTTTCTACTGATGGAGCAAAAATGAGGCGTAGCTTTTTTCCGCGTGGAATGCACCGTATAGTATCAGGAGTTGGCAGCTGATCAATTGACTTTATGGTAAGGCTTTCTATCCCGTTGTCCAACGGTGCTTTTTTCTTGCGCCAGACAAATTGAAATAGCTTCATGGTGATTATAGTAAGAAAGCGGGAATAAATTCACGAAGTAGCGCCAATGATCCGGTTGATATAACTCACCAGTTCCTGTTTCTTGGCAATAAAGGCTTGGTATTCCATATGCATTTCGGGCTGGAGATAATAATGGGCAATTTCTTCTGAGCTCATGTTATCGGTAAAGTGCAGGCTTCTGACCTCTTCAATAAAGTTCTCCAGTGACCGCTCATAACTCACCGCCCGCATAATAGCTTCCGGGGCCCGGTTGATCAGTCGCAACCTTTCCCGGTCCGACAAGTCAGTAGTAAGATACACTTCATCAACCGCCACATTGGCGATCATTTCCGCACCAACCCTGCCCACACCATTACAGTAGGCACAGGTGCCGGGCTCCCATTTCAACTCCATCTGGAGCCTTTTAATATCATACCGGTCCACATTGCCCTTGCCAAGGCACCGGGGACAGGAAATAGTATTTCCCTTCTTTTTCTTAAATAACCAATTGAAAAGACGCATGTTATGGATTGTTGCACATCCCGGGCAGGGTATCGCCGCCCGGATCAATGACAGCACAATATCCTAATGAAAACCAGCCTATCCAAATCAGGAGGCCAATTGAACACCCATTCAAAAAACAAATACCCAGTAACCTTGGTCCGGGACCTTATTGTAGAGGCGCCTGCACCATGCCCGCCCCAATAGCCCCAGGATCCTGTCCGTTCAACCCGTCCATGCTACAAAGCGCCACCAGGCTGGCAGCCAGGCTCGTAACATTCAACCGGCCGCTAGCTAACATCTTCTCGGCCCACAAGGCTGCAACGCCGGCCACATGAGGCGCCGCCATACTCGTGCCATTCTTGGACTCCAGCCCGCCATCGAGCGAAGCAGAAAGGATATCTACACCAGGCGCCGATAGGATAGGGTCCCTGTTAGAAAAATCAGCCACCTCAAAGCCATTATCATGCTGCCCCAATGCACCCACCGATATAAAACCGTCGGATACAGCCGGCGGCGCCACAGAGATCTCGAATGCCGGCCGCCTGCTTTCGTTACCCGAAGCCGCGATCAGCAAAGCAGGTTGAGATATGCCACCCAAAGAAGCCGACCGCACCAGCGCAGCCACTTTTTCAAACAGCAGCACGTTTTTCCGGTATGCTTCAAGCCCTTGCGAAGTAGCTGCCTCGATAGGCATACCCTGGCTCGTCAGATTGGCTACATAACCCGGGAAATCGATGCCCAGCGACATGGAAATGATATGTGCACCTTCTTTAAGCGCCCATTGAATAGCCTCTACGATCTTGCCACTATCACCACCATTCTCCCCAATCACTTTCCCGATCAATGCCCGCTCCACACCCGGCGCCACGCCAATACGTGTTCCTTTAAAGTCCCGGCCGAAAATGGTACCGGCACAATGCGTACCATGTCCATCCGTATCACCCAATCCATCACCGGTAAAATCCTCTTCTATCAATTGAACACCTGTAAAACAAGCATGATCTGCTTTAATGCCCGTATCAAGTACAGCAACCGTTACCCCCTTGCCCGTAAACCTTGAAGTATTCGCTTTTACAGCCTTCACACCCCAGGTAGGTCCGGCGCTGGCGGTAGTAGCCACTACACCAGCCACACTCAAAGGCTTTACCAGCCTGATGGGTATGGTAGGGGCAATCGTCACCACCTCTTTATTATTACGTACGATCTTTTCAGCCTGCGATGCTTCCAGCTTTTCCACCTTCACATCAAACTTCCTGTCTTCTACAGCAGCCGAACGAAAGCCTAATTTTTTGGGCGCCTTATTGGCGGTGAGGATAATGTACGACTCAGGCATAAAACTATATTTCAGGGTTAATGAGCTTATTCTACCTTGGTTTGCTTCATCTCATCGTCAGAGAACCTGGCCAGCTTGCCTTGTTGCAGTAAGGAAACCGGTGTACCAAATGTCCATAACTTGGTACGCCTGTCGAGCGAACTGGTAAGGATATCATTGGTTCCCGGCAGAAAGTTCCAGGAATGAAACAGCGTATTGTTTCCCAAAGAACCTAACTGTTTACCATTTGTGTCATAGATAACAATTTTCCCGATCGTGTATTGAAGTATGCGGCTGCCATCAGCGGAAAACCGGGGATTATTGACCGGCTCTGTAGCAAAGGGTCGGACCGTTCCACTTGTCAGGTCAAGCATCACCGTAATAGCCCCATATGATTCCTGCTTTATCGAAGATGAATTGCTACTGAGAACGATCAACGCCTTCTTGCCGTCAGGAGAAAAGTAAGCAGACTGTCCCGTATAATAGTCCTTTGAAAAGCCTGCAACGGAATACCCATTACCGATTTTCTGCAAGCTATTATTGTACCGGTTGATCATATTGTTCTTCATTACCAGAAAGCCATCTCCCGAGGGAAGAAGGAATGCGGTCTCATCTTTATTGATCAACAGTTCTGCCGGACGCCCGCTTTTTTTCCGGTCAAGTACATAAACACCTTTCTCGGTAAGCACCGTAATGAACCCGGCATTAGATACTACATCCACCACAGCCCCCTGTTTCTCTAACAACTTTTGTTCACTCCTGGTGCCAACAGTCACCAAACGTAATACATCATTGGAAGCAACCAATACCTGGTTGGAAGCGCCGGCGGCAAAGCCCGCAAAACTAACAGGTTTTTCAACCCTTACCGGAAGCAACGACCCGTCGGGCCTGCGCAGCGATACGGTGGTTTCACCAATAACTAAGATATCCCGGTCCGGAGAAAATTTAAGTGCATTGATACCCTCGGAGATCCTGAACCCGGGGGTAGCAGCCCGTGTGCCATTGGGATTCCAGAATTCCACTTTTTGCTGATCGATCGTCAGCACATAGTTGCCATCGGGCGTTACCTGCGAGCGAATGCCCGATATGATCCATGATTCATAATATTTCTCAGTGGCAGCAAGCTGATTGAGGTAGGCCTTCACCTTGGCATCGTCTGCATCCAGTTCCAAAGCCCGTTGGGCAGATTGGTAAGCCAATGCCGGATGAATCGCTTCAGTCGTTTGCGCATAAGCCAGCCATTTACTCGATCTCCTGACAGAATCATATTGTGCATACAAGGCAGCGATACTATCCCCCTTTCTATCTGCAGCCTCCTTGGCTTTTGAAAGCTCACGATTATACAGCGTCAATCGTTGTGTGGCAAACTCTGCCTCTCTGAGCAGTCTGCCGATTTGCGTATTTTGTGCTGCCAGCGTCTTGTTGTTTGTTTCTGACTTTCTCCGCAATGAATCGGCTTTTTTATAGGAGTTGTCAAGCGAAACGTTGTTCATAGCAAGCGAATCTTTCAGCGCATTAGCCTCTCGTTCTCTGTCCTTAGCCAGTTTGGTCTGTTCATTGGCTTTCTGTTCCTCCTGGCGAGCCCTGTTTGCTTCTATGTTAGCCCTGTCCGATTCAATACTATTCTGCCAGGCCAAAAAACCACTGACGAGCACCAGCACGCCGGCCACTACTATACCCCAGATCAGCGATTTCTTCGCCCTGTTCGAATAAGTTAATTTCTCCTTATTCAGTGTAGCCTCCCGTTCCTGCTGCGCAATCCGGTCTTTTGCCGATTGCAGCAATTGTCGTTGCTCTACCTGCTCCTTTTCGATCAGCTCGTCCCTTTTAGCAATACTTTGCTGCACGAATTCTGTCTCAGGCTTATTGAGCCAGTTATCCTCGGAGTTGATCACTTCTTCCAAAACATTCAGCCACGAATTCTCATGCCACAACACCTGGTCCACCTGGAAATTGCGCACCGCTTCCGAGAGCCGTTGTTGCATCAACAGCTTTTCTTTGCCATGCGTATTGATCCAGATCCATAATTTTTCCCAGGAACGTACCAGCGCATCATGCGCCGGTTCATAATAAACATGCTCACTATCATCCTTACCACTCACCACCAATCGCTTCTCGATAAATTTGGAAAGATTGCTCTTTACCCGCTCGTTCTCCGCTTCCTTGGTATATACCAGCTCAGCTTCATAGACCCTTTTGCCAGCCAATTCACCGGCGCCCAAAGAAACCATACGCAGGATCACATTGCGGATCGTACGCTGGTTGGCAACATCCGATTTGTCATAGATCTCATTGGCCCGGGTCCGCAAACCACCGATAACACCGCCAAGAATATTATAGTCCTGCTCCGTAATAAAACCATCTTTTACCACAGTCCGCTTGTCGTACTCGATATACATTTGACTGAGCGTGTAGGAGAGCAGCGGCAGTGAACCTGATGACCTCGATACTTCTTCCACGATGATATTGACCAGCGACTCTGGCTTAAACTCCAGACCGGCCTGGTAAGCAGGCTCCACGATGATCTCCCGGATCTCTTCCGGCGTAAAGCCAGGCACCGTTACCCTTCCTTTGCCCCAGTGATTGGGGAAAAAGAAATCGAACTGCGGCTCGAAGTCCGACCGGATACTCAGAATGATCCGGATATCCTTAGCCCCCGGTTCGTTGGCGGCCTGTGTATCTATCAATGACTTCAGATAGGTAATGAAATAATCACGGGCTTTTTGACTTTCACAACGGGTAATGAGCTCTTCATACTGATCGATGTACAACACAAATTTCTGCTGCTCCGGGGCGTTCGCTATTGCTGCTTTGATCTCATCGGCCCGTTGGTCGGGATGCTCGCCCGGGCGTTTGGCAATGACCAGGTAACCATCTTTCCGCAACTTGGGAAGCAATCCGGCTTTGATGATCGACGATTTGCCGGCGCCGGAAGGCCCCACCACGGCCACTATGCGTTCACTCGCAATCTTGCGCACCAGCTGATCGGTGATCGCCTTACGGCCAAAAAAGGTAGTATGGTCCTGCTCTTCATAAGCGGCCAGCCCTTTATAAGGATTGCCCTTGATCGGTGGATTAGGATGACGGGGCCTTACCGCATAGCGCCGGTGCTCGAGAATGATCGGCACCAGGCTTTCATGCGCCAGTTCAAATTGGCCCGTCTCGATGCGGCGCAATACCCGCCTTTGTTCGAAATAGCTAAGCCAGTTCCTCACCTTATCCCTGGGCACCACTGCTATCTCTTGTTCACGGATAGGGCGCTTGCCACGTTCCTCGGCAAGTCCACCGTCTACGACAAACTGCTGCAGAAAAAGCCAGATATCATCTTCCTTTTCTGTTTTCGCCAGTTCACGCACCCGGTCGATCAGGAAGGTACGCAGCACCTCCTCGATCTTGCCCACCGCATTGATCAATGCCTCATCGAAAGTGATCTGTTCTTCTTTTTTGGCCTCCGCCTTGCGCCACAAAGCATCCAGGAATACCTGCAGCCAGGGCAAATACACCGTTTGCTCCTTTTGCATACACGCTTCGAGGATTGCATCCGTGATCACCTTTTCCGAAGGTTTGAAAGCGATCCGGTTACCGGCTGCCGCCTTGGTGATGACAGCCTTTGCACCATGCCGGGTCATACGCTTGACGGTCAACCGGCGCGAAAAAAGCTCAGGCACCACCGATTCAAAATCACTCAGCTTATTCAGGAATTCCTCCCGTATGATCAGTATGATCTTACAGGACAGTCTTGACTCCAGTATAGTTTCGATTTGCTTATAGAATGCTTCCTGCTCGTCGACCGAACCCAGCGTAAATATCTCTTCCAGCTGGTCGAAGATGAGGTATACCGGCCTGAATGAATCCAGGTATAATTGTTGAATTAATTGTATAATGATTTCATCGCCTGTCAGACTCTTATTGCCACGTGCTGCCAGGGATTTGATCAATTGATCACGCAGGCAAACTACAAAATCATCTCCGCGCCTCACCCACACGTCGAGCCAGTCGGTTTTCAGGAACCTGTTGGCCAGACCACATTGCACCAGCGAAGTTTTACCCACGCCCGATTCACCCACCACCAATATCAGGTCGCCATTGTTGGCCATCTCATACAGCTGTTCCGTCTCCTCATTCCGGCCCGCAAAAAACTTCTTATCCTCCTTGGTGTAGGCATCCAGAAATTTAAAAGGGTTCCGGAGAGCCACCATTGTCTCACTCATGATCGGTAAATTGTAATGTTTGCACCTTCTTTTTGAAGGCTTCAAATTGTTCTTTGATTCCCAGGAAGCGACGCTGAATTTTCTTCAGCTCATAGCGCGTTCGCTTAAGACCATCGAGGTATTCAAACTGCTCATTATCGATACGGATGATACTACGGGGATCGTCGAGACATTCAAACACATGAGCGTTCTTGGTAGAATGACTGAAAAAATAGAGCTTGGAACTACCGTCGCCGGTCAGGGCATTCTTATCGATCACGAAAGGAGAGAGGCTAATGTAATCATTGAGGTCGTCCCGGCCGCGGATAAACAGCACGGAATAACTGTCCGTATGCGAAGTCGAGCTGAACTCCTCTTCACTCAACGGAGAATCATTGACCCGGTGCAGGAAGATGCGGCGATGCTGGTAAGAAGCGCCTGGCGGATACCGGCCCTTGACGAACTCGATATCTTTCACCACCACGAGCTTATAACGCAGGATAAAGAATACCGTTTTGAACACATTGATCAGCTCTTCTTCCATGCGCGAACACAAACCCGGGTACAACAGTTCGTGCACCTTATCATGCCGCAACTTGAGTTTCAGGCCCTGGATAAACAGGTGCGAATGATAGAAGCCTTCCCGGTTCTCGAAACCTTGCTTCACATTTTCATATTCCTGGATGAAAGGAGAAGGCGTATTGTTTTCTAGTATCTCGCGTATCACACGCGTAAAAGAAGCATAGTCGAACTCCTCGCGTGTTTTAGCGTCGAGCTGGAGAAAATTATCGAGGTAATTACGTTGACCTTTATTGATCCGCACACCCTTTTTGCTGTTGCTATTGCTCGATTCCAATACCTTTTCCGTAAGATCGGGCAGCGCCTCGATAGGCGGTACATCCTGCGGCACGGCAGGGCTCACACCTTGCTTCTCGATCATATCCCACAGCGAGGAAAGCATCGTGTAACTATACAGGCGCAGCAGCGTTTGGTACAGGTTGATCTGCGTTTGCAGCATGGAGAGATAATCCTCCGCTTCTGTCACCTGCTGCATATCGGCACGGATGGTCATCATCCGCCGCAGCAACACACCAAGCGGGTAGGGCAGCAGCCGGATGATGATATCGGCCAGCGGCACAAGATTTTCGGCATCACCAGCCTTCTGATCTTTGTATAAGTTTCTAAGCCTGATAAGATCATTCACATCCGGATATTTGTCGGGATCTTGCTGTGCAGCTGCAACTGTCGAGGCATCCAGCTTATCAGCAATCTGCACGGCATTCCCGGCGATCAGCTCTATCAGGTTATAGTTGGGATCATAATTGGCCGGCGCTTCCAGCTTAGCGGTCGAATCAGGCAACGTCCAGTCGGCCAGGCTGCTGATCAGGTCTTCGTCTCCATCCTTTTTCGGATCGAAAGCAGGATTGTAGTAAATGCCCCAGGGCAATGCATCGGAATCATCCGCCAGTTGGTGCGGAACAGGCGTAAACGGAGCCGTTTCTTCCAGGAAAGCATAGGCCAGCCCGGGCCGGGTGCAAAGAAAAGACCGGGCAAATTCATACGAACGGCCGATGGTCCAGAAGTTGGAAAGCGGAGAATAAAAGTGAATGGCAAAATCGAAAGCGGCATCATCTTCGATCGCAACCGAAGTGGCAATCACCGAACGCACGCCGGCCCGGTGCAGGTATTCCACCAGGCCTTTGGTAGCACAGGCATTCAGGAATACAAAGCGCAATTTCGGCGCCTGCCGCAGCAAGCCCGATAGCCCTTCGATAGCAGCTTCCTGCCCACCAGCCAGAAAAATAGCCGTGCCATTGCCATGACCGGCAAAATGAAAAGCAATGATCCTATCGTGATGATTTTCAAAGAATTTCCAGATCTTTTGGAGACTGGCATCCGCCATCAGGTGCACTTCTACCTCATCTCCGTTTCCGGTTGTTAATATCCGGACGATCTCATTGGCTTCCTCTTCCACTTTGCCCAGCGACTGATCTGCATCATTGGCATAGGCTACCAGGATAATGTCTTTAGCCATAGCAGTTAAATTTTATAATATGAGGGGTACGGTAGCTTCGTTTACAAGTTACAGGATTTGGAGAAGACCCGAACGGTGTTTTCACCCTATCATTAAAGAACACCCTGGTTCAGCGTCTAAAGAATAGCGGATCAAATAAGTGATTTGTCCAACAAAATAGGTGATAAGTATGACATTCGGCTTGGATACCGGGGTAATTTTGTGTGGTGGATTTAATCAACAAGTGAGCAATGAAAGGCAAAATACCCATCTGGCAATTGAAAGAGAATATATCGGGCGTCCGTATCGACAAGATCAGCGACACCTTCATTACAGAATTCCCGGATGACATAAGTCAATTGCACCGCAATGATCATTATGTATGCATATTGCTGGCGGCAGGCAATGCCGAGCTGATGGTTGATTTTAAGAAGATCTATGTGCCACAACACACATTGCTCTTACTGCCTCCGGGAGGTATCCACCAGGCCGTTAAGTTCAACAACAACAGCAACGGCTGGATATTATTCCTTGACAACAAACTGATCGATGAGCATGCAGGGTTGATGATCGAGGCTTCTATGTTTAAAGGGCCGTTGTTACCATTATCAGCACCAGACCTCCAGTGGTTTGCCCGTTACTTTGAACTGATGTTCCAAACCTACCATGATTTTTCATTGGGCAGCCTCCACCGGTCGGCAGTAAATGCATTCGCGACACCCGGCATATACAAAATAGCCGCCGCCTTTCAGGCCATAACAGCATCGGCATTGGAACAACACTCGCAAAGAAGCATCGAGCTCACGAAGAAGTTCAAACAACTGGTCAAAAAACATTACCGGGACTTTAAAAAACCGGGCGACTATGCAGAAGTGATGAGCTTCTCCATAAGTTACCTGAACGATACCATAAAATCAGTAACAGGGTTCACCACATCGTGGTTCATACAGCAGGAAATGCTGCGCGAAGCACAACGATTACTCTGCTACACCAACTTAAGCATAAAAGAAATAGCCGTATGGTTAGGATATGATGACGCCCAATATTTCAACAGGCTTTTTACCAAACTGGCCAACATATCACCCGGCCGGTTCAGGAGCAATTTCAAATCGGGTATAGAACCCAATTAATCAACGTACTCAGGCAAAGCAGCAAACATAATTAACATGGATCGGGATGAATGCCGGGTCATGATGGGAAACCTATTGCCGTGATGGAGCAATAGCAGCTACCGTTTGCCAGGCATTAAACACAACAGACAATAATACAATGAAAAAGTTCAGCATTGGAAAACACGTAAAGCCTGGCATTTATCTCGCCTGTTTGGGGCTATCGGCAGGTAGCCTCTGCGCACAAACAACAGCTACCACCACCATGAACCTGTCTCTTGAAGAAGCGATCCGCTATGCAAAAGGATCGAACAAATTGATTGAGGTGCTGAAGACCGAGGAAAGCGCAACAGAGTTGGACCTCAGAGATGCCAAAATGGGCGTTTTGCCTCGGGTTCACACCAACGCCACTTATCAGCGATACACCAAAGTAACCCTCTATGATGGCGTTTGGGGCGATCCCCGCTCCATCACCAAACCGCCCAATGCCAATGGTGGCGCCCTCGCGCTGGAATCCTCCTTCAACCTGTATGCCGGCGGCAGACAAAAAGCGATCGTAGCAGACAGCAAATACAAAAATGAACTCGCCGCCATCAACACCAAAGAACAGGAAGGCAATATTGGCTTGCAGGTAGCGCTACAATACCTGGAGATGGTCAGGTTCTACTTCCAGGCACACCTGATAAGGGATCAGATAACAAGAGCACGTACGCGCTCCAAAAACATCAACACCTTTTACGCCAACGGCAAAGTAACCAAAAGCGATGTGCTGAGAGCTGAAGTACAACTGTCTAATGTACTGCTAAGCGAAACAGCCAATAAAAACGATTATCAGATCAGCAACCAAAAGCTGAATACCCTGCTGAACCTCGACGACTGGACAACCATCATCCCGGCAGACACGGCATCACTGTACCTCGAAGACAGCCTCGAACTGGAAAAACTGCTGAACGACTATTCGGGCACCTATGCACTCCTGAAAGCACAGAAACAGATCGAGCTGCAGACAAACCGCACAAAGCTGGCGAAATCATTCAACCAACCTTCCATCACCCTGTTCGGAGGTTATGGTTTCAACTATCCCAACACCTTTATCTTTCCCCCGGTGGCGCAAACCATATCGATAGGCACCATCGGCGTCAAAGCCACTTACGATATCTCCTCCCTGTACCACAACAAAGACAGGGTTAGGTCATCCCGCCTGCGCGAAACGGAACTGCAACAACAGAAACAGTGGATAGCAGACAATGTGCAACAGGAAGCCCGGGCGCTGGCCATCAAATACCATGAAGCCATCAACCGCATGCTGGTCATTAAAAAATCCATCGAGCAGGCAGAAACAAACTACAATATCCAAAACACCAAGTACGCCAACCAGCTAACCTTGCTCACCGACCTGCTGGAAGCTGACAACCTGTACCAGGAATCGAGGTTCAATTACATACAAGCCAATATAGCCGCCTTAACCATCTACTACCGCTTACGTTTCGTAACCGGCAAACTGTAAAAACACAAACACAATGGAAACAAAGACCAATACAGCAAAGCGATTCGTAAACATACTCATCAAGCTCACCGCCGTATCGGTAGTCATCGTGGGGCTCATTTACTTTGTTCGCTATCTCGTATACAGCGAAGAATATGAAGACACCAATGATGCACAAGTCGATGCCTATGTAAATCCCGTTTCAGCAAGAGCCGGCGGCTTCATCAAGGAAGTGTTGTTTGAGGAACACCAGTCGATAAAACAGGGTGATACATTGGTGATCCTCGACGACCGTGAATACGTACAGCGGGTAAAAGAAGCCGAGGCCCTGCTGGAAGATACCAAAGCACAACAGGAAATTTTAAACGCAGCCATCCTATCGGCCCAAACAGCCACACTGGTCAATAGAGACCAGATCAACTCCGCACAGGCCAGGCTGTGGCAGCAGGAGCAGGATGTAAAGCGCTACAAGAACCTGTTGAGCGAAGAAGCCGTCACCCTGTCCGACTACGAGCAGGTACAAACAAGATATGACGTCTCCAAAAGCGACCACAGTGCCGCCATCAATAGCTTGAAAACCGGCGACAGTAAAGTAAGGGAGTTGCAATCACGGTACAACTCCCTCTTTGCCGCCCGCAAAAGAGCAGAAGCCCTGCTCGATCTGGCCCGCCTCAACCTGAGCTATACGGTTATCACATCTCCCTACAATGGCTACACAGGAAGAAAGACCATCCTTGAAGGACAACAGGTACAGGCAGGACAGCCACTGGTATCGGTGGTCAACACCAACAACAAATGGGTGATCGCCAACTTTAAAGAAACACAGGTCCACGGCATGTACCTGGATCAACCAGTAGAAATTGAAGCCGATGCCATCCCCGGCAAAACATTCAGGGGCAAAATAGAAGCCATCGCCGCTTCCACCGGATCGAAGTTTTCCTTGCTGCCGGCAGATAACTCAACCGGCAACTTTGTGAAGATCGTGCAACGCGTACCGGTCAAGATCATCTTTGATGAGCCCAACGTGGAAGCCCTCAAAGCAGGTATGAACGTAAAAGTGAAAGTGAAGAAAGAAAACAACTAAAACAGGATGGAGCCCACAATCTACTTTCATAACCGTCTCGGTGGCCACCTGCGCTTCGTCAGGATAGGACTGTTGCTGGTATTGTTTGCCGCCATAGCCCAGTTTGCCTCCTTCGGCATCATCCAAGCCCATGTCATTTCCTTTTATGGCGCCCAGCCCGAAGACATCACGTTTGTGTTCCAGATCGCTTACGTGGGCATTATCGCCACCTTGCCCATCATGTTTAGGCTGGTCAAATACTTCCATACCCGCAGCTACCTGCTGATAGCATTCATGACAGGCATCTTGCTCAATATCGGCATCCTGTTCGTGCAAGACCTGGTCATCTTTGCGATCTTACGTTTCCTGACCGGTGTCATTACCGCCCTCATTGCCGGTTGCATGCTCATCGTAATCTTTTCTACACTCCCCGCGTCAAAGAGCACATTGATAGGCGTATCCCTCTTCTTTTCACTGATCCTGACCGGCGGATTGCTCATTGGCATAGGAGCCTCGCGGATAGTGGGCACTACAGACTGGACAGCCCTGTACTACATTTTGATCGGCTTCCAGGTAACGGCCATTTTATTGGTCCTGCTGCTGTTTAAGGCGACACCAGCCCGGAAGCCTTACCCCTTGTACCAGATCGATTGGTTTGGCTACGCACTCTTTGTATTTGGCGCTGCTGCCGCAGGATTTGTGATGATCTACGGTCCCAAACGCTATTGGTTTGCAGACCCTCTCATCAGGAATACAGCATTGTTCGCTGTTTTCATGATCACGCTTTTTCTCTACCGGCAGTCAACCCTCAAGCGTCCGTTGATTGATCTGGGCGTGTTCAAATCTGGTAAGTTCATCTTTGGCCTGGTGTTGATGCTGTTGTTCTTTGGCATCAAGGATACCATCAACTTTATCTATGGCTATGCATCTTCGGTATTAGGCTGGAGCTCAAGAGATGTAGTCAATGCGGGCTTGTTCAATGTAGCCGGAGTGATCATGGCTACCTTCATCGTGGTAAAGGTGATCCTCGCCAACAAGCAAAACCTGCCCAAGCTCTTGCTGGCCGGCTTTGCGATTCTGTTTGGTTACCACGTGTGGGGCTACCTGTACCTCACGCCTGATCTGTCTTTTGCGGAAGTATGTATCCCTGTTTTCTTTCAGGGCTTTGCTTCGGGATTGTTGTTTGTACCCATCAGTGTGCTGTGCCTGGCTTCCATTCCGCAAACGGCCACACCAACGGGCATCACCGTACTTACCTATACCCGTTTTATTGCCACGCTCAATTCCATTGCCGGCTTCTACACCCTGCAGCTCAACTACAACCAGCACTTCAAAATAAGTTTCCTGGGCAAACTGATCCCCGGCAGCGATGCCCTTGCCCAGCGGCAGGAGTTATACAAAGGGTTGTTGACATCAAAAGGATATGGGGCAGGAGAGGCGACAGGGATTTCGAATGCATTGATCGCAAAGTCTACGGGCATTCAAAGCCAGTTACTAACCATCCGGGCTATCTTCTACATTGGCGCGGTGGTGACGGCGGTGGCGTTTACGTTGTTGATCATTTTTGCGGTGGTGAATAAAGTAAAAGCGGCGAGGGAAGCTAAGAGCATTGATAAGAAACAAATAGTTGCAGCTTAGCAGTAGCTCTGCGAGACTTGTAGTCTCGCAGCCCTATTCCCGGGCCTTCGGCCTGTAAAAAACGAAGCATATTCTGTGCTTTTGTACTTGTACCCATACTGTTAACCGCCTTATTTACTAATTATACGTCGGTTCCCACAACTGCACTTTATTTCCTTCAACATCGAGAATATGAACAAACTTACCGAAGTCGAAAGTTTCGATCTTGTCGACAATGGTCACACTGTCTTTCTTAAGTTGCTCAACCAGCTCCATCAGGTTCTCTACCCGGTAATTGATCATAAAATCCTTTGTTGAAGGAGCAAAGTATTTCGTGGTTTCGGCAAAGGGTGTCCATTGCGTTTGCCCTTTCTTAGTACTGTCGAAACCTTCATACCATTCAAAACTTGCTCCGTAAGGAGTGGTATTCAAACCAAGATGCTGTTGATACCACGCTTTCACTTTTTTAGGGTCTTTACATTTGAAAAAGATACCGCCAATACCGGTTACTTTTCCCTTTGCGGTTGTATTATTTTGCGTTGACAGCAAGGCCTTAAAAGCAAAGCCAGAACAAAAGGAGGCCACAGTGACCATGGTTATTAAAGCAGCTTTTTTCATTGTTGGTATTATAAGTTGTACTTTAAGTATTGCAAGACCGTCATCAATAGTTAAATGTAAGCAATATTGAAAATAATTTCCACCTAAACACACACCAACTCCATGGGATATTACATCAGAGTGTTGGGCACCAAAGACCCTTACATCGACCACGGATTGACAGAGGAATCGTTAAAATTGTTTAACCCAATCCTGCCTGCCTCCACTTTAACATTGCTGTTAGTATTCGTTTAGTAGTTTCAGGTATGATTAAATTTTTACTCACCACAATACTTGCCACCACGGCATACCTGGTAAACGGCCAAACAGTCATCGTAAATCCTGACGGCACACACTCCATCGCTATAGGTGGACAAGGAGGAGCACCAACGGTCATCGTAAATCCCAATGGCACACATCCGGTAGTACATAAGTCAGCCGGTCATTCCATTGCAGTGGGTCCCGACGGCAAGCATACGGTGGTAGTAGGAGATAACAAGCCGGGACCGAAGATCATTGTACATCCCAACGGACAACACTCGGTGATGCATAAGATGGACGGGCATTCTATCGTAGTTGGTCCCGATGGCCGGAACACGGTGATCGTCACTTCAGATATACCGGGAGCAGCTCAGGTCATTGTTCATCCTGATGGCACGAACACGGTCATTCATTCAACAGAAACACATACCACGGTAACAGGTTCAGGTGGACTGCACACCTCACTTTCACAAGACCAGCGTTCTCTGATTTGGATATTGGCGCTTACCTTGTGCCTGGGAAATTGATTTATAACCCACGCTTCCCACGCCTTACCGTCACCTGTCCACCTTCTTCTTTTACCTCATACCAGTTCACAACGGTTCGTCCTTGCTCAGTAGTCAGGTAAGGACTGATCGCATCCCTGATCGTGAAATTATCTTTAAACGTCAGGTAGATCTCATAAAAATAAGCCCAACTGTCACCCGCTTCATTGGCAAACAACATGGTGCCGCCGCCAGACACATTTTTAGAATGCTGCCGGCCATCGATATAAAACATACCGGCCGGTGACGCCTCTATAAAATGCAGACCCGACGCATCGAAAAACAAACGGCTCTTCTTGTCTACCGTATACGTTTTCCCATCGCTCACCCAAACCTGCTTCCGGGCCGAGGCATTACCCATTTGCTCATACAGCGCCACCTGCTGCTCCCGTGGCAGCTTGTTGATCATGTCCGCAGACATAGTGCCTGCATCAAACATTACCACAGCCGCCTTCGTAAGCTGGCTGTTGGTATAAAAATGCTGCGGCCGGCCATTAAGCAGCTCCTTGCTGCCTCGGTCATCTATACAATAAAAAGACTCGTCGTTCCCTTTCTTATTACTCACGATAGCCATAAAATGCTGCTCCGTTTCGCGCATGAACACGATCTTGTCATACGTGCCATAATTCCTGTTGCCCGACCGGATGCTCCATTGACCATTGGGCTGCAGAGCGCCAAATTGTACATGCGATTCGCGCGGCACCTTATACGGATCAAGCCGCTCACAGGCAGCTCTGATCAATATATCTTCCTGCTTCAGGTCATTCCGCCGCTTGCCATGCTCGATGGCTGATAACTTCCCATCGGGCTGACGGATCACCAGCGAAGCAATAGCTCCCTGCTCATCCAGCCACCAGCACGACAGGAACTTCTCTACACGCTCACCCGGATTTAATACCAGTACAGGTTCATAAACAACTTGTGCAGTGACACTTCCTGTTATCAGCAATACAAATACAATAAGACTAATGATCAGTTTCATCCTGCAAAGGAAGGTACATGGCAGTCTGAGCAGTAGTTGAACCTGCCTGAAGTGATATAAGCGGCGTATTAATTGAAAAACGCCCTTGCCCTGTCATGTTGCTGGCGAGTATGCAGCCAGGTGTACTTACGCCACCTGGGCACTTGTGCCGATGGAAAAAAATGGCCCGGCAACCACGCCGGGCCGACCCCTAAATCAAATTGACTAAAAAAATGAAAATATATAAGAGTACGGATTGACACTGAAGTTTGGGTACAACCTATTACCCGGTGGCCGACAGCCAACCAATCTGACTGTTGCTCGTACGGCTGTTTCTTAAACACAGCTTCCTGGCCAGGCGCTGTTGCTTCAAAGTCTTCCAGTCGGAAGTAAAAATACTCTTAAGCGATTCGCTGAGCACGGTTACATTGGCGGAGTTTTGCAGCACCATATCGGCGCCAGCCCGGAAGCCTTCATGTATGAGCGTAACTTCACCCGAATCGGCATACATCACAATGGGAATATCGTTGTAAAGAGCCCGCTGTCGGATCTGCTCGGTGATATGCCAGCTATAAGCGGTCGATAACCGCAGGTCCAGGAAAATAATAGAAGGCAGGGAGGTGCTTAAAATGTGTAGTACCTGCGTTACCGTTTCTGCGTGGATCATTTCAATGGCGATAGCTGCCTTTTCGAATCCACTTTTTAATAACTCTACTTCTTTATGATCGTCTGCTACCATTAAAATTCTGTACATAACATGGGGGATTACGTTAAACTAAATTTTAATTGGAACCGCTAAATAAAAAGGGAAAAAATTGCTATACTGTTGGAATAACGGCACTATTTGCACCTTATTGCATGAAAAATATTCAACTCATTTACAGTCACACAGGTAGGAATGCAGGGTATAATATTTGCATAGCGAAAACTTTCAATAAAATTTGCAGAATTTGCATCGGAAATATGACAGGCAACATATTTCCGATAAAAAGTGTGGATATATTCCCCAAATAGGCAAGCTCGAACAGGCCTTTTTCCAGGGTGATTAACTTACAGAGCCCAACCTTATCCTCATTAAAAAGGCATTAAAAGTCGACGAGGTTATGTAGCAGGTATCAATTAGATCCGGGATACGAATGGTTATTTAAAAAGCAGCGGAGCAAACGAATAAAGATTGTTGCGCCACACAGGCCAGGTATGGCCACCCGGGTATTCACTGTAGGTATATTTCAAGGACACTTCGTCAAACTTAGAAAGCATCACCTTACAATTGTTGTAAGCAATATCCTCTTTGCCACCCATAGCAACCCACAGCAACTTCAGGTTTTGCTGAATGGCAGGCTGGTTATCCTTGATAAACTTATATTGCGCCTCGGATAAAGCTTGTTGCGCCGGCAACCAGCCCGAGCTGAATACGCCGAGATAACCAAACAAGTTGGTGTTCTTAATACCGGCATACAGCGTTTGCAATCCGCCCATAGAAAGACCCGCCAGCGCCCTGTTGACAGGTTCCTTTGCAGCGCGGTAATTGCTCTCCACAAAAGGAATGACCACCTGCTTCAACTCATTCTCAAAAGCACGCAGCGCCTGTTCAGAAAAACCACCGGTTCCTATATTCCCGTCCATCATCACCACCAGCATAGGCTTGGCTTGCTTCGCGGCAATGAGATTATCCATAATGAGGTCAGTCTTGCCTTGTGTAGCCCAGCCGCGCTCATCTTCGCCGCCACCATGCAAAAGATACAAGACCGGGTAAGATTGCGTAGAACCTTCATACCCGGCTGGCATATAAATATAGAACCTCCGCCAGGAGTTGCTGACGGAAGAATAATAACGTTTGATACGTATATCCCCATGCGGCACATCCTTAACAGCATAATAGTCTCCGCCGCGGAAAGGGATCTCGATACCACTGGCCATACGGCCCATACCATAAAAAGTTTCACTCGCAGGGTCAGCCAGCGGCACACCGTCAATCAATAAAGAATAATAATGAAACCCTTCGCTGATCGAATCGGTAGTCACCTTCCAATAGCCACCCGTATCCTTGATCATATCATACTTACGCCCCAGGTCCACCTGCACTTTTTGTGCATCCGGCGCCTTGATGCGAAAAGACACCTTGCTATCTGGCATCACTTGAGGATAGCTGGCCGACCGTACATTGGTAACAGCAGCAGTACCCAACACAGTATAAGAGGCAAACTTGGTAGTATCGACAGGCTTGAACAGGAACTGGGAGAACATATACAAGCCATTCTTCCAAACCTTAAAGTCATGAGCACCCGGTTCAAGATAGTAGATATGAGGAACGCCCTGCTCATAAAGATAATCGTGCGTGCGTTTGCTAAAGGAGAGCAGACCATCCTTGTCACCACAGGAAATCCACAATAATTTCAGCTGGCGCCTGGCAGCAGCAGGGTCGGGCACCAGCGCCGCCGGCGGCTTCGTATTGGGAGCGGAAGAGAAACCGCCAACCCAGGCAAAACGGTCAAGGTTGCCCAATCCGAAGTTGAGCGACTGACCACCGCCCATCGACAAACCTGCAATGGCACGCTGTTCACGATCCTTTAAAACCGGGTATTTCTTTTCTACAAAAGGGATCAGGTCGTTCAGCAGGTCCTGCTCAAAAGTGGCAAACGCCTGCACCTTGTCCGGCGCCATGATATTACCCCCCGCCCGGTCATCCTTCATGGCCCTGCCATTGGGCAGCACCACGATCATAGGGACCAGCTTTCCATCTGCATACAAATTATCCAGCACTACCTGAGGTTTGCCTCCGTTTAGCCATTCCTTTTCATCGCCACCAATACCGTGCAGCAGGTAAAGTACAGGATACTTTTTCCTGGTAGAAAAGCCAGGCGGCGTGTAGATCAATGCCCTCCGCGTGGTGCCCACTGTTTTTGAAGCATAGGAAATGGTATCGATCTTTCCATGCCCGATGCCGGTACGTTCAACATCGAAGCCCGCAGGAGCTTCTTTGACAGTTGGCTGAGCAATAAGAGAAAGAAAAAACAAGTTCATCAAAACGATGAGAAAGATGGATTTATTCATAATGGCAGTAAGTTGAAACAAATTTACCCCTATTAGAAATGCCGATAAGTCACATTGCAAAATGATACAAATCGACCAACCTATTCCTGTCCTGCATACAAGTATTTTTCGATTTTTACAGCACGATGAAAGCCATACGTTTATTAGTTACCCCACACCGAAGCCAGCTATGCGTTACAGTGATGTTTGCCACTTTTTTATTAGCAGCCTTCACCACAGTAGGCCAAAGTAAAAAACGGCAGCCTGCTGGTCCCAATAAACCCGCCATTCAATCAGGCGTTTACCGCAACCTTTTCCGGGAGTTAGGATATGACCCAAAAGTGATCGACCAGAAAATAGCAAAAGCCTGGTATGATATATTTGAAGGGCCCCAACGCGTTTACTTTGAAGTAGGCGATTCGATGGCCTATGTATCCGATGTTAAAAATCACGACGCCAGGACCGAAGGCCTCTCGTATGGCATGATGATCGCCGTCCAGCTCAACAAAAAAGAAGTCTTCGACCGGATATGGAGATGGTCCAAAAAATATTTACAACACCAAAGCGGACCAAGAGAAGCGTATTTCGCCTGGAGCATCAATCCACAAACCCTGAAAAAGAACTCAGAAGGCTCGGCTTCAGATGGGGAACTCTATTACATTACCAGTCTCCTGTTTGCCGCCAATCGTTGGGGCAACAATACCGGCATCGACTATTATCAGGAAGCTCGAAGAATACTCGATGCCATGTGGAAAAAAGATGGAACAGGCAATATCTACCACCTCATCAATACCGAACACAAACAGATCACGTTTGTACCAGAAGGCGACAATTACAAATGGACCGATCCTTCTTATCATCTGCCAGCCTTCTATGAAGTCTGGGCCTTGTATGCCAAAGATGGACACGAACAATTTTACAGAGATTGCGCCGATACTTCCCGCGCATTCCTGCACCGAGCCTGCCATCCGGTAACAGGCCTCAATTCCGACTATACAGAATTTAGTGGACAGCCACACCCAACCCGTTGGATGCCCCCGGGCTTTCGCTACGATTCCTGGCGCGTGCCCATGAACATTGCAATGGATTATACCTGGTTTGGAAAAGACAGGCAGTGGCAGGAAGATTATGCCAGGAGGTTCCAGGGATTCCTGCGCTCAAAAGGAATCGATACGTACGATGACCAGTTCAATGTAGATGGTTCCAGGCCCGATTTCATTTTGCAGGCCGGCAGTGTAAAAAAGCTGCGCCATTCTATAGGTCTTGTATCTACAGCCGCAACGCTCTCACTCATCAACACGGAGAAAAACAGCAAAGACTTCGTGGAGGCTATCTGGAACGATAAACTGCAGCCATACGAAGACGGCTATTTCGATCCATACTACGATGGATTATTGTACCTGTTCAGCCTTATGCACCTCAGCGGAAGATACCAGCTCATTAAACCCGCACGCTGATAGCAGCAACACTTTTACCACACGGCCAAATATGCGAACAAAAACAACACTGACGACAATCCTGGTCCTTATAGCACATGCATTTACGGTCAATGCACAGCAAACAACAATAGCATCGCCCAACAGGAAGATCAAAGTGGCCTTACAGCATGATGAAGCCGCCAAAGGCGCCTGGTACCTGAACATAAAATACGAAGCAGAGGGCAAAGTAACCGAGGCGGTTCCGCGAATCGATCTCGGGCTGGTGCGCAATGACCAGGACTTTTCCGGCAACCTTGTTTTACTGAAGACCAGCAAACCGGTTTTGATCAATGAGCAGTATACCGCCCTGCATGGCAAGCGGCTAAGCCGCACAAATACGGCCAATGAATTGACAGCCTTTTTTGAAACGCCGGGCAAAGCCAAAATGAATATCATCATAAGAGCCTGGAACGATGGAATGACATTCCGCTATGAGTTTCCGGAGAAGCAGGGCAGCTTTATCATAAAAGATGAACACACCGCATTTTCTGTTCCGCAACAAACCATGCGGTGGATGGAGAAGTGGAATCCGGCCAATGAAGGACTCTACACAGCGATGAGCGACGACAAGATACAGCAACAGGACTGGTGTTATCCGGCATTATTCAACACGCCCGATAAAACTTGCTGGTTCCTGTTGCATGAAGCCGATGTAAACCGCGATTACTGCGGCACCAAATTGAGGAATACAGCCGACAAAAATGCTTATAAACTTACCTTCCCCAACCCCAGAGACGGCAACGGTCAGGGAGATTCTTTGCCATCCATCAGGCTGCCCTGGAAATCACCTTGGCGCGTCATCATTGCCGGCAGCCTGTCCGATATCGTCGTTTCGACATTGGTAGAAGATGTATCCGCGCCATCAGTTATCAAAAACACAGATTGGATAAAACCAGGAGCCGTATCATGGAACTATTGGTCCAGCAACCACGGCACCAAAGACTATAAGATCGTAACCG
Organism: Paraflavitalea sp.; assembly: GCF_059502485.1. Classification (NCBI taxonomy): domain Bacteria; kingdom Pseudomonadati; phylum Bacteroidota; class Chitinophagia; order Chitinophagales; family Chitinophagaceae; genus Paraflavitalea; species Paraflavitalea sp. The sequence goes on along the minus strand of NZ_JCACET010000011.1, from coordinate 128,868 downwards.
CTTTTGCCGACCTGGCAGCAAGGATGAACTGGCCTTACACATTACTCGATTGGGAATGGGATGCCATGGGCAATGGCGGCACACTGGAAGATGCTGCTAAATACATCCAGTCGAAAGGCGTCCGGCCACTCATCTGGTACAACTCCGGAGGAAAGCACACCGGTGTAACGGCCACACCCCGCGACCGTATGCTGACCCATGAAAACAGGGTAGCAGAATTTACCAAACTGAAGAACCTCGGCTTTGTGGGCGTGAAAGTAGACTTTTTTGAAAGCGAGAAACAGGACATGGTTAAATACTACCTGGACATACTGGAAGATGCCGCCAGCTTTGAAATGATGGTCTACTTCCATGGCTGCATGGTGCCGAGAGGGTGGGCGAGGACTTACCCCAACATGATGACCAATGAAGCGGTACGCGGAGCAGAGTGGTATAACAATGTACCGGATTTTACGGCCACTGCGCCTGAGCACAATTGCATCCTGCCCTTTACACGCAATGTGGTAGGAGCTATGGATTATACACCCGTCACATTTACCAACTCCCAGTTTCCACACCTTACATCTTATGGCCATGAACTGGCATTAAGCGTTATTTTTGAATCCGCCTTGCAACACTTTGCCGACCGCCCGGAAGGATATGACGCGTTACCGGATGCCGCTAAGAGCTTTCTTAAAACGGTGCCGGTAATTTGGGAACAAACCCAATTGATTGAGGGTTTTCCCGGCAAAGAGGTCCTCATGGCCCGTCGCAAAGGCAATGACTGGTATGTAGGCGGCATTAACGCCGAAATAAGGCCGAAGAGAAAAAAGATCACCTTTGGGTTTTTAAAACCGGGCGTTAAATACAAAATGACATTGATCGCCGATGGAGAACACGACAAGGCATTCAACATACAACAACAGGTAGTGGATCAGTCAACCACGATAGAAGTACAACTACTCCGCCGCGGCGGTTTTGCAGCATCACTGGTTCCGCTGCAATAGAAGAACAAAACAACTAATAATGAAACAGGGTCCATTCGTTTTATTACTGTTAACAGCACTCACAGGTCTTGCACAGCAACAACCTGGCTTAAAACTCTGGTACAAACAACCCTCAGGAAAGACCTGGGAAAATGCCCTGCCGATTGGCAATGGAAAGCTCGGGGCCATGATATATGGAAACGTGGAAACAGAAACCATACAGTTGAATGAACACACCCTGTGGAGTGGGGGACCGAACCGCAACGATAACCCGGAAGCATTGGCGTCGTTGGCCGAAATAAGAAAGCTCATCTTCGAAGGCCGTCAAAAAGACGCAGAGAAACTGGCAGGCAAGACAATCATTGCTAAAACATCCCATGGGCAAATGTTTGAACCTTTGGGCAACCTGCACCTTTCATTTGATGGCCACGCAACATACGATAATTATTCCCGTGAACTGGACATCGAACGTGCTATAGCCACCACCACCTATACCGTTGATGGAGTTACTTATACCCGGCAGGCATTGGCATCCTTGCCCGATCGTGTCGTAGTGATCCGCCTAACGGCCAGCAAGCCCGGCAGCATCAGTTTCAAAGCATTTTTCTCCACGCCGCAACCGAAGGCAGTTGTCAAAACCACCGCCGCCAAAGAACTGACGATCGAAGGCACTACTGTCACACATGAAACCGTGCCCGGCAGCGTGAAATACAAAGGTCTTGTGCGTATCAAGAACGAGGGCGGCACCCTCGCGGCTGGTGATACGTCCCTCTCCGTGCATGCAGCCAATGCAGTGACCATCTATATTTCCGCAGCTACCAACTTCAACAGCTACAAAGGTGTAAGCGGCAACGAACAGGAAAGAGCACAGAGCATAATGCAAAAGGCAGCCGTGAAACCATTTGCTGCTATCCTCCAGTCACATGTGGCCGCCTATCAGCGATACTTCAACCGGGTAAAGCTCGATATTGGTCAAACAGCAGCAGCAACACAACCAACAGATGAACGGTTGAAAAACTTCAATACAGCCAACGATCCACAACTGGTGACACTTTATTTTCAGTATGGCCGCTACCTGCTGATCTCCGCTTCACAACCGGGAAGCCAGCCTGCAAACCTGCAGGGCATCTGGAACAACAGGCTCTATCCACCATGGGACAGCAAGTACACCATCAATATAAATGCTGAAATGAACTACTGGCCGGCAGAAAGAACCAACCTCGCCGAATTGTTTGAACCCTTTTCAACGATGGTTAAAGAACTGTCGGTGACCGGACAGCAAACAGCTAAAGACATGTATGGCGCACGCGGATGGATGGCACACCACAACACCGACATATGGCGCGCTACCGGCGCAGTAGATGGCGCCTTTTGGGGAGCATGGAACAACGGGGGCGGATGGCTGAGCCAGCAGGCATGGGAGCATTACCTGTACACGGGCGACAAAAACTACCTCGCTTCCATTTACCCGGCCATGAAAGGAGCAGCTACCTATTACATCGATTATCTGGTAGAGCACCCGAAGTACCACTGGCTGGTCCTTTGCCCGGATATGTCACCCGAAAATGCACCTGCTGCCCACCAGGGTTCTTCCCTCGATGCAGGTACCACCATGAGCAACCAGATCGTTTTCGATATCTTCAGCTCCACCATGAAAGCAGCCGCTATCCTGGGCAAGGATGCACCTTTTGCCGATACACTCCAACAATTGCGTAGCCGGCTGGCCCCCATGCACATTGGCAAACACGGTCAGCTACAGGAGTGGCTGGATGACATCGACGACCCGAAAGACAATCACCGCCATATCTCGCATTTATATGGACTATTCCCCTCCAACCAGTTATCACCCTATCGCACACCACAGTTGTACAGCGCGGCCAAAAACACCCTCCTCCAACGTGGAGATATATCCACCGGCTGGAGCATGGGATGGAAAGTAAACTGGTGGGCCCGTATGCTCGATGGAAACCATGCCTACAAACTCATACAAAATCAGCTATCGCCGGTAGGCGCCAACCCCGGTGGAGGTGGAACCTATAACAACCTCTTCGATGCACATCCACCTTTCCAGATCGATGGCAATTACGGTTGCACATCCGGTATCGCGGAAATGCTGCTGCAAAGCGCTGATGGCGCCGTATCCCTGCTGCCTGCCTTGCCCGATGCCTGGCCCAACGGAAAAGTAAGTGGACTCTTGACCTGGGGAGGCTTTGAAATAGTAAGCATGGAATGGAAAAAAGCAAAACTGGTAAAACTGGTCGTTAGATCAACCCTTGGTGGCAATCTCCGGTTACGTACCCCCAATCCATTGACAGCAGCAGATGGAAAACCATTAACTGCCGCCACAGGAGAAAATCCCAATCCCTTTTATAAAACCGAAACAACACCAACCCCAATAGTTTCGCAGGACGCAACCATTACCTTACCGGAATTGAAGAAAACCTGGCTCTACGATATCCCCACTCAAAAAGGAAAACTATATACAATACAAAGCAGGTAAGTGCTGCAGATGCTTGTGCCCTGCTAAGAATTTTCCTTTCTATGACCGGCAACGTATTCCGATGGCAGCATCCCGAATTTCTGCTTGAATGACCGCGCAAAATAATTAGGCGTTGTAAATCCAACATGGTAAGCGATCTCCGCAATAGTCATATTGCTTTTCGCCATCAATACCGTTGCCTTCTCCAGCCGGAAAGAACGGATATATTCTACCGGTGTCTGGCCGGTGATCTGAAGCAATTTGGTATACAAAGTACTCCTGCTCATACCAAACTCCTTGCTCAATCCTTCTACAGAAAGCTGCGGATTGGTGATGTTCTGCTCGAGATAGAGGACGATTTTCTGCAATAGAATTTCATCCGACGAATCGATCCGCACCTCCGGGGCAGCAAGCGATATTTGTTTCACGTAAGTGCTTTTCATAGCGCTGTTCAATTCAAGGAGGCTCTTCAGCTTGGCATTCAACACTTCGAAATCGAACGGTTTCGTAATATAGTCATTGGCCCCGGTAGCAAGCCCTTTGATCTGCTGTTGCTGATCGTTAAGCGCCGTGAGTAAGATCACCGGGATATGACTCGTCCTTTTATCCGACTTTAATTTATTCACCATGTCGATACCGTTCACTTCAGGCATACTGATATCACTGATGATCAGCTGAGGATGATGCGCCAAAGCTTTTTGCCAGCCCTCTTTTCCATTGACTGCTTCCACCACCATATAATGATGCCGCAGGTTATCTTTTAAATAGAACCTGAAATCTTCATTATCCTCTACCAGCAGGATGATCGGCAATACTTTCTTATTAGCCGACCCGTTCACACTTTTAGAGAGTTCCGCTTTCTCCGCCACGGGCGCCACTGGTTGTAAGTCAACAACAGTTGCTGTGGCAACAACAAGAGGAAGATGAATAATAAAAGTGCTTCCATTATCCGGTTCACTCTCAACATCGATGGTTCCGCCGTGCATTTTCACGAACTCCTTGGTGATCGACAAGCCAATACCAGTACCATAATTAAGAATAGCCGCAGAACCATCATTCTGAAAAAAACGGTCATAGATCCTGTCGAGCGTTTCCTTCGGGATGCCGATGCCGGAATCCATCACCTTCAGCGTTACCCATTGATGCTTACCATCATTCCGCTCAGGTGCATTTTCCAGCACCACGCTGATATGGCCGCCTTCCAGGGTAAACTTAAAAGCATTCGACAATAAATTGAATAATATCCGCTCTATTTTATCAGCATCGAAAAGCGCTTCGAGGTGTTGTATAGTACTGCTGAAAGAAAAATTGATATGCTTTCTCTCAGAGAGGTCCCTGAATGAGTCCGATACATCCTTGACAAAAGAAACGAACTCACCCCTTGAAAGCTGCAATTTCAGTTCCTGCTCTTCAAGCTTGCGAAAGTCAAGCAGCTGATTCACCAGGTTGAGCAGCCTTTTAGCATTGCGCCGCACAATATAAAGCTTGTCGAGTTTGGCATTCGTTCTTTCTCCATCGATCAATTGATCGATAGGGCCCGAGATGAGGGAAATAGGCGTTCTGAAATCATGACTCAGGTTGGTGAGGAACTTCAGCTTCAGGCGGTCCAGCTCCTGCAGGCGTTTCACCTGTTGCTGCTCCTGTTCCCGCGCAAGCTTCTTGCGCAGCCTTGATAACACGCGGTAGCGGCTATACAATACCAGGCCAACGATGGCCAGGATATAAAATACATAAGCAGCAGTAGTACGCCACCAGGGAGGCCGCACGTATATTTTTATCTGCGATTCAGCAGCACTCCATACACCGTCATTATTACTGGCTTTTACATGAAATGTATAACTACCAGGATCGAGATTCGTATACGAAGCAGTATTATTAGTCCCTGTGTAATTCCAGTCCCTTTCCAATCCTTCCAGGCGATAAGCATACAGGTTTTGTTTTGCCAGCGTATAGTTCAGCGCCACAAAGCTCAGCGCAAAATTTTGCTTATAATCCAGCCTGATCTCTTTGGCGATCGAAATATCCGCTTGAATAGGCGCATCGTTTCCGGCAATCACCGACTTGTTCGATATTTTCAGGTCAGTCAGCAGCACCTTCGGAACATTGTGGTTGATCGTAAGACCGGCAGGATTGAAATAGTTGATACCCTCCAGCCCGCCAAACAGGATCTCTCCTCCCGACAACCGTATGCCCGATCCATGAAAGAAATTGCTGTTCTGAACACCATTATAACTGGTGAAATTCCTGAACTTATGAGCAGCAGGGTCCATGCTGCTGATGCCGGTATTCGTGCTGAGCCATAGTTGCCCACGCAGGTCTTCCACGATCTGGTAGATCGTCGTGTTCTGCAACCCATCCTTCTCCGTGAAGCGTGTAAACCGCTTTTGCTGCTTGTTGAACAGCGATAACCCGCCGCCATCCGTACCCACCCACATCATGCCACGGCTGTCGCACAGCAGCGACTGTATTTTATTACTGGGCAGCTGACTATTACTTTGAGTATAGATATCCCAGGTATCACCAACAGGATGGTACACCGCCAGCCCACCGCCATGCGTACCGATCCAGATATTTTTATCGGTATCTTCCACGATAGCCCTGATATAACCGTTGATCGGCAAAAGACGTTCATGAGGCCCCGAAGGATTGGGGCTATACGTAACAACCACTTTGTCATCATGGATAATATGAATGCCGGCGCCATTGGTGCCTGCCCAGATATTCCCTTTACTGTCTTCCCCGATACAATGAATGTCATTGCTGTATATGTTACCGGAGGTGTTCTCAGCCGTTATGGGCATTGTTTTGCCGGTGAGCGTATTCAACGCGATCACGCCCTTTCCATAAGTGCCGATATATAACCTGTTTGCGAGCGACATATGCAGCGCCATAATGGTGATAGGCTGTACGGATTGTCCATTCAACCCGATAGCCGTTGGCCATACCTCGCTGGTCCGGTGGTCGAATTCATACAACCCGCCATCAAAAGTGGACACATACACATTACCCCGCGGGTTTTCAGCAAAATTGGTGACGATAAGAGACGCCCGCCCGTTTTTATTGAAGGAGCTGGAAAGCTTCAGGCCAAACAAGTTGATATTCTTATCATACTTATTGATACCCCGCAGGAAAGTGCCAAACCAGTAGATCCCCGCCGCGTCAAACCAGGCACAACTGATCGATTTGCCCGTCAAACTAAAAATATTGCCGTCCTCGGTTTTATAAGTAGACACTTTTCCGGTGGCTATATGAATAGCAGTCACCCCGTTCCGGGTGCCCACCCATAAAAGCCCGTCATTATCAGCCGTTATACAATTCACCCCATTGTCACTAAGCGACTCCTCGTTGCCAGGTATATGCCGGTAAGTAATGAAATGCTGCTCATCCGGTTGCAGTTTACTCAGGCCGTTGATCGTACCTGCCCAGATACCCCCTGACTTATCTTCCGTGATGGTGCGTACATGATTATCGCCTATGCTGGAGGGATCACCTGCCTGATATAAAAAACGCCTGAACGAATTAGTTTCAGCAGAATACCGGAACAGTCCATGATAAGTGCCGATCCATATCCGGTGTTTGCTGTCTTCAAAAACACTTTCCACGACGGTTTTCACAGGATTGCCGTTCCCATCCGGAAGAGATACCGCTGAAATGCTCCGGGAGGCGATGTCCATTACATACAAACGCGCGTAAGACGCTATCCACAGCTTGCCGCGGTTATCACTGCAGATGCTCTTGATGACAGCGTCAGCCGTCAGCCCTATATTATTAAAAGTAAAGTGCTCGAAAGTATTCTTTTGACGGTTATAAAGGCTCAAACCACCGCCGCCCGTGCCTATCCACAAATTGCCCGCCTTGTCCTCATGCAAAGCCAGCACTTCATTCGCCCGCAGGCTGCTGCTGTCGTCCGGGATGTTTCGGTAAACAGTAAAATTGGTACCGTCATACTTATTCAATCCATCAGTAGTGGCAAACCACATCAGGCCATGCCGGTCCTTCAAGATGGCAAAAATGGAATTCGATAACAACCCGTCTTTGACAGTGATGGAGGTAAAATTGATATGCTTAGGCTGTGTATAGCCAGCTACGGCAAGCAAGCAAAGAATGAGTATGGATAGATACTTCATGACAGGCAATATATAGAATAGCACTTATGTGCAATTTGCGATTAATTGTCAGTTTGACCAGAAATCCGAACATTATTGACATTATATCCAACAATCGTCCCACACATCGATGGCCAATTTATCGAATTTTATACACGTGTCAGGCCGCCATATTCCTGGCCATTCATTTACTAACTGATTGCATTACACTGTTTCACGAAATTGAACTACTGTAATTACCAAACTGCTGCCAGTATGAACAAATTTATCAGCCCGGGAACATACCCCGCATCCCCTCCACATTTGTACTCCACTATTCATTCCAGTGCTCCTTAAAGCACATCTGCACAATCAGTTACAGGCACCGTACCTGATGAGAACGCCTCATTATTAACCAAAAATTGCTAATTGTATGAAACGAATTGATTGCCATGCCAAACTATGGTTTTTTCTTGCATTAATAACCTGCCAGATAACCTCGTTTGCAAATGATTTCGGTATTAAGAACCACCCGCCTTCACCGTTTGCTTTTACCGTAAGCGGAAAAGTGTTGGACGATAAAGGCAATGCGCTCGCAGGAGCCTCTGTTGCCCAAAAAGGCTCCTCCAATGCAACAACCACTGGCGCAGACGGAAGCTTTTCCCTTACCATCCAGGAAAGATCAGCCGTGCTGGTCATAACCTATGTCGGTTTCCAGTCAAAAGAAGTGTCCGTCAAGAACGCAACAGCTGATATGCAGATAGCCTTAAGCCCCGGGCTCAATTCACTGGAAGACGTGATCGTAATAGGATACGGTACGCAAAAAAAGCAACTCTCCACAGCATCCGTAGCCAGGGTAAAAGGTGAACAGCTCGCTGCAGTGCCTGCCGCCAACATTTCCAATTCACTCGCAGGCAGGGCTACAGGCGTTATCACGCGCGCCAACGGTGGCCGCCCCGGTGCCGACAATGCTACCATATACGTCAGGGGCATTGCCACCACCGGTACCACGGTCAACGGCGTTACCTATAATACAACCCCATTGATTGTGGTCGACGGTGTGATCCGCAACAACATCAATGAAGTAGACCCCAACAACATCGAAAGCGTATCCGTGTTGAAAGATGCCGCTGCCGTAGCCTCCTATGGATTAGGTGGAGCAAACGGTGTGGTGCTCATCACCACAAAAAGAGGCATTACCGGTGCGCCGGTGTTAACCCTGGGCGGGTATTTTGGCGATCAGCAGCCTACCTATTTACCCAAAATGCTCAGCGCCACAGATTATATGAAGCTGAAACTGGAGGCCTATTTAACAGAAAACCCATCGGGCACAAACCCCACCTATAGCCAGGCCTACATCGACGCCTATCTTGCCAACCATGCCAAAGATCCGGACCTGTACCCCGTATCAGATGCCCTGAACGATGTAGTAAAAAAACATTCACCCATTTACCAGGGCAATTTCTCCGTCCGTGGCGGCTCCTCCACCATAAAGTATTATGCCGGCCTCGGCTACTTCAAACAAAACGGTATGTTCGACAGGTCAGGATATGAGCGATACAACTATAGTGTCAACCTCGATATCAACATAACACCCACTACCGCAGCATCTGTTACATTAAATGGCGCTATACAGAAGACCACCGATGTGGATGGAGGCACCGGCCAGTTGTTCAGAGGCGTTTACAAGTTCATCCCGGTAGCGCCGCTCAGGTTTAGCAATGGCCTCTGGGGCGAAAGCTCAGGCAATGCCCCGCTCGGCGTAATCAACTCGGAAGGCTATTTCCGTCAAAACACCAACAACTTACTCAGTACCGTTACCCTCGAGCAAAAGCTGCCATTTATAAAAGGACTCAGCATAAAAGGAGCATTTAGTTACGATCCTTACTATTATACCCAAAAGCAATGGCACAGGCCATTCATTTACTGGACCCAGGCCGGTTCAGCGCCTCCTTATACCTATACCCCTGCATTCTCTACACAGGAAACCAGTGCCACCACCTTTGCATGGCTCAACCAGCAGTATTGGACAAACAATACCATCACCTGGCAGGGCTACCTGAACTACCACAACACATTTGGCAAACATGACATCACTGGCCTGGTAGTAGCAGAAAAGAGAAACAACAAACAGAATGATTTCAGGGCGAGAATAAACAACTACGCAGTCAATATCGATGAACTGTCCTTGGGTAGCTCCAACAAGAACGACTTCGATATTGCCGGTGGATCAGGTACTGGTAGCCAGGTTGGTTATGTTTACCGCGCAAGCTATGCTTACGACAGGCGCTACCTGCTCGAAGCTTCCGGTAGATATGACGGCCACTACTATTTTGCCCCCGGCAAAAGATGGGTATATCTGCCTGCATTCTCTGTAGGCTGGATATTGTCCAATGAGAGCTTTCTGCAATCAGCCACCTTTATCGACTTCCTCAAAATCAGGGGATCATGGGGCAAATCCGGAAACCTTACCAGTACCGGCTTCCAGTTCCTGAGCAGCTACCCGCTGAGAGGAAATGCATACGCCTTTGGCGATGGCGCCCTCGTACAAGGTTCATTCGTGTCCATAGAAAACAACCCCAACATTACCTGGGAAATAAGCAAAAAAACAGACCTCGCTGTGGAGGCAACACTGTGGAAAGGCCTCTTAAGATTGGAAGCCGACTATTTCTATGAAAGAAGAACAGGTATGCTGTTAGCGCCCAACATAGTGGTGCCACAGGAATACGGTCTCCAGCTGGCACAGGAAAATGCAGGTATCATGGACAACCGTGGCATTGAATTGTCCATCGGGACCTCCAAAAAATTCAACAATGGCCTGCAGGTAGCAATCGACGGTAACTTTACCTACGCACAAAACAAGGTAATACAGCTATACGAGTCGCCTGTAACCAAAAACGATCCAAGACGCAGCAGAACAGGCCGCCAGTTCAATACAGTGTTCGGCTATAAATCAATGGGCTTGTTCAGTACCGCCGACGACAAGAACGGTGATGGAATCATTAATGCCACAGATGGATATACGATCGCTCAATTCGGCACCCTGCGTCCCGGCGATATCAGGTACGCAGACCTCGGAGGCCCCAACGGAACACCCGACGGAAAGATCGACTCCTATGATGAAACAGTCATCGCACGGCCACAAACACCCGCTATCATTTACGGGATCAATGTAAGCGCCAGCTGGAAAGGATTTGATCTCTCTGCGCTATTCCAGGGTTCAGGCTTGTCAAGCTTTAATGTCTATGGCTTTATGACAGTAGCCCACTTCAACAACAACAGCAACTCCTCTTACGAGTACTACAACAACAGGTGGACGCCAGACAACCAGAACTCGAAATACCCAAGAGCCTATTCAGCGCCTACCAACAACAATGGACAAACCTCTGATTTCTGGTTTATTAACAGCTCGTATTTGAGATTGAAAACAGCGTCATTAGGTTATACGGTCCCCGCAAACATCAGTTCAAAAGTTAGAATGAAAAACTTGCGGATATACGTCACTGGTCAGAACGTAGTCACATTCGGGAAGCTGAAATTCACCGACCCCGAAACAACCGGCGAACAGGGATATCCTATCCAGAAAACATTCCTGGTTGGCTTTAGCACTACTTTCTAACCATTAAAAATTAAAAAGATGAGACCAGTAAAAACATATATACTATACAGTTGCATAATTACAGGATTGCTTAGTTTGTCGGCCTGTGACAAAGACCTTGACAACCAGCAGAAAGTAAGCCTCGATGACAACACACAATGGGCAACGGAAGCCAACGCCGATATATTCTTGAACGACGTATACGACCAGCTGCCCGACATGTATGGACAGCCCGAAAATCTCGACAATTTTACCGACGATAACGATGCCGGCTTTTACTACAACTCCTGGAAGTTTAAAGATGGTAACCTCGATCCCGCTTCTACCAATTATACACTCTTTGGTGGTGGAGCTACGGGCATTCAAACCGTCAGCAGGTACAACTGGCCTGCACTGTATACATCCATCCGCAAATGCAACACCTTCATTCAGCAGGTAAATGCCCATAAGGCCAATTACTCGTCCGCCTGGTACAATAAACGCATAGATGAAGCCCGCTTCCACAGGGCCTTTCACTACAGCATCCTGTTCCTCAACTGGGGAGGTGTACCCATTATCTTAGACCCGCAGGTCCGGGCAGACACAGCCAAATTGTTTGTAAAAAGAAGCACCTATGCAGAAACACTCGACTTCTTAACGAAAACCCTGGATACGGTAATTAACAACAAATACCTCGCTGTTAAATACAACAAAGGAAACGTAGATGCAGGAAGAGCTACGCTGGGAGCCGCTCAAATGTTGAAAGCCTATTTGCAGTTAGTAGCCGCCAGCCCCACCTACAATTCCGCCACCTATATTGGAGGATCCGATCCCAATAAGATAGCCGGATTTGGCAATGCAGACCTGTCCCGTTGGGCAACTGCAGCAGCTTCGTTCAAAAAGTTCATGGACGATTGGGGTGCGGGAAAACCATACGGACTTTTTGCCGAAGATTCTACACTTTGGTATGAAGACAATGAGTATGGCACAGAAGTGATCTGGGATAGACAGTACGTTGCCAATGTCAAAGGGTCCAACTATGAACAATATGGCGGCCCTGTGTATGTGCTCAGCTCATACTACACCTGGGGCAACTATAACCCCACACAGGAACTGGTAGATCAATTCTTCATGGCAAATGGTAAGCCGATAACCGACCCCACCTCCGGCTATAATCCTCAACAACCTTACGTGGGTCGTGAACGCAGGTTCTACAAATGGATCGTGTACGATGGAGCCCCATACAAAATGGACTGGATGTCTGCACAGGATACCATCTACACCCGCATCGATAAAGTAAGACCATCATTGAACCAGATAGACTTTGCGAGCACCGATGTGAGCAATACGGGATACTATTTCAAGAAGAAATTGAATCCAAAGAATCGTCCTGCACAAGGGTTGAGTGGGGCCAACTACATCTATTTCCGCTATGCAGAAGTACTGCTGGGATATGCCGAAGCCCAAAATGAGGCAGTAGGTCCCGATGTTTCGGTATACAATGCCATGAATGCGATCAGGACCCGTGTAAACCTGCCCGATTTGCCCGCAGGATTAAGCCAAAGCCAGATGCGCGATGCCATCCGTCAGGAAAGAAGAGTAGAGCTCTGCTTCGAGAACAAACGCTTCCAGGACATCATCCGTTGGAAAATTGCAGACCAGGTATTGACAGTTGATCTGCATGGAATGAAGATCGAAAACACAAACCCCAATAATAGCGGCACATGGGTATACACACCGGTAGGATTGAACCATCCACATGCGTTCAAACTGAGGCAGTACATGCATCCCATTCCGCAGTCGGCCCTCGCACAAAATCCGAAACTGGTGCAGACACCCGGGTATTAATGCTTTGATTGTTGATAATGTCTAACACGAAAGCCCATCACGCCGATAGCACGGTGGGCTTTCTTTCTAAAATCAAAAAAATCATGAAAAAGATCGCGCTAATGCTGATGGCTTTGATGACACATGGTATGCTGTCGGCCCAGTTTGCAGGAGTCCAGAACAACCAGGAACAACCGCTTCCCGCAGGCTTCAAGCCAGCATCCACCAACACATTTTTATCCCAGTATCCCGCCGTCAATTCGGAAACCCGCCAGGCTACATTCAGGGTGGTAGCGCCCTATGCACAAAACGTCACACTCCAGTTAGGTGGCAAACACGCCATGACAAAAGATGAAAAAGGAGTGTGGTGGTATACCACAACCCCACTGGTAGTAGGCTTCCATTACTATGCAGTCATGATCGACAGCGTTCCCGTAATGGATAGGGGAAGCGAAGCCTATTTTGGCAGCAACTGGGAATCTGCAGGCATCGAGATACCCGAAGGCCCGGAAGGAGACTATTACCGGTTCAACAAGAACATTCCACATGGAGAAGTCCGTTCACTGTTTCATTGGTCTGATGTAAATGGCCTCGAACGGCATGTCAATGTATATGTACCCGCTGAATACGAAAAAAATCCAAAGAAGAAATACCCGGTTCTGTACCTCGTCCATGGCTGGGGTGAAGATGAGAATGGATGGTCCGTCCAGGGACATATGGCCAATATCATGGATGGCTTGATCGCAGCAGGCAAGGCCGTGCCAATGATCATCGTAATGCCCAGCGGCGACATCAAAACGAATTCAGACGTGCGCAAAGCATCAGGAGATATCACCGACGTCCTGATCAAAGACCTGGTGCCATACATTGATAAAACCTTCCGTACCTACACCGATCGCGACCACAGAGCCATGGCAGGTCTGTCCAGAGGAGGTGCGCAAACGTGGAATGCCGTCCTCAACAACATGGACAAGTTTGCATGGATGGGTGGCTTTAGTGGATCAGGCCGCTTTGGTCCCAATCCTTTCAACCGCAACGCTCCACCCATCACCATCGAGACAGGCTACAATGGCGTATTCAAAGACGCAGAAGCATTCAATAAAAAGATGAAACTATTATTCATCAGCATTGGCACCGAAGAAGGACAGAACGCAAAACAAACCTACGAGACATTGAAAAACCACGGCATCAAAAACCTGGTCTATCACGAATCACAAGGCACAGCCCACGAATGGCTCACATGGCGCAGGGCACTCAATGATTTTGCGCCAAGGTTATTCAAATAACACTTCAACCCGTATGAAAAATATCCTTTATAAAAAAGTAGCGGTAATAAGCCTGATGTTAACATTAGTGCATGGCGCGATCGCACAAAACCCGCTCATCAGGAACATGTATTCGGCAGACCCTTCGGCCCGCGTATTCGGCGACAGCGTCTATATATTCCCATCACATGATATACTCGCCACGCCCGGCCATGGACGCGTCGGGTGGTTCTGCATGGAAGACTACCATGTTTACGCTTCAAAAGACCTCATCGAATGGAAAGACAATGGCGTCATCGTCACCCAAACGGCAGTGCCCTGGGCAAAGCCCGATGGATATGCCATGTGGGCGCCTGATTGCATTTACAGAAATGGAAAATATTATTTCTATTTTCCTGCCTCACCCGATTCTGCACGCTATGGAAGAGGATTTGCCATTGGCGTGGCCGTAGCCGATAAACCCGCAGGGCCCTACATACCACAGCCAACGCCGATCAAAAAAGTGCACGGCATCGACCCCAACGTATTCATCGACAAAGATGGGCAGGCCTACCTCTATTGGTCACAGGGAAATATTTATGGCGCAAAGCTCCAGGACAACATGCTCGAGCTGGCATCCGAACCCGTCATATTTCAGGGCCTTCCCGAAAAAGGGCTGAAAGAAGGGCCTTACCTCTTCGAACGTAATGGCCTCTATTACCTCACGTTCCCGCATGTAGAGAATAAAACAGAAAGACTGGAATATGCCATCGGCGATAATCCATTAGGCCCATTTAAAATGACGGGCGTTATCATGGATGAATCAGCTTCCGGCTGCTGGACAAACCACCACTCAGTCATTCAGCTCAAAAACCAGTGGTACCTCTTTTATCACGACAAAGACTATTCACCCCGCTTCGACAAAGCAAGGTCGATAAGAGCCGATAGCCTCACATTCAATCCTGATGGCACCATCCAAAAGGTGATCCCTACCTTAAGAGGTATCGGCGTCACCCGCGCAAACAGTGAAATACAGGTAGACAGGTATTCGGCCATTAGCGGCCACGGAGCTTCCATTGCTTTTCTTGACACAGCTGACAGGTTCAAAGGCTGGAAAACAGACTTCAGCGCAGTTGGCGCATGGGTGCAATACAACAGCGTTGATTTTGGAAAGAAGCCACTCAGATCAGCGCAGATAAAAGTCATGGCCGAAGGCGACAACACGCTCGAAATTCACAGCGGAAGCATCACGGGCGCTGTTATCGCCAACGTGAAAGTGACACGAAGCGGCGAATGGAAAACGATAAAGGCGCCAGTATCGAAGCCTGCGTCCGGCATACAGAACATTTTTGTGGTGTCGAAAACCAATACACCAGTATCTGTGGACTGGATAAAGTTTGAATAAGAACAACAACAAAGCAATTCAATAAGATTGTATGAGAAAAATACTCACCGGTTTATTGTACCTGCTTCCCTGCATGATACAGGCGCAAACAGCGAAAATTAAAATTGACATCGAAAGGCCCATTGGTGAAATTGACCCTAAGATATATGGCGTGTTCATGGAGCCCATCCATTTCAACGGAAGGAGATTGGGCTTGCCTGATTCCGTTGAGTTCAATACACTCTACGGAACACTCTACGATCCCGCATCACCATTGGCCGATGAGAACGGGTTTAGGAAAGACTACATCGACGCCATGAAAGAATTGAAAGTAACCAACATACGCTGGCCCGGTGGCAACTTTTTAATGGGGTACGATTGGCAGGATGGCATCGGTCCGAAAAACCAACGTCCTAAGCGCATCAACCTCGCATGGGGAGGATTGGAAAGTAACCAGGTGGGTACCGATGAATGGATGCAATTGAACAAATCCATCGGCAGTGAAAACATCGTATGCGTAAACCTCGGCCTGGCCAATATCATGGATGCCGTATACTGGTTGGAATATTGCAATTACAAAGGCGGCACCTACTATTCCGACCTGCGTGCAAAAAATGGTCACCCTGCTCCCTACAACGTAAAGATTTGGGACCTCGGCAATGAAGTAGATGGAGCCCCCTGGGAGCTGGGCCATAAAAATGCAGAAGAATACGGGAATATCGCAAGAGAAGCAGCCAAGGCAATGAAAGCAGTCGACAGCAGTATACAACTCGTGGCTTGCGGCTCATCGTGGTACAGCAACAAAGGAAGTTGGGTCGACTGGAACCGCAAGGTACTGGCAAAGTTAGGGGATATGGTTACCTACCTCTCCATCCACCGGTATTGGGAAAACGCTGCCAGCTATTACGACTTTATGGGACAAAGCGCAATCGACTTCGAAGAAAAGATCAGGGTGGCGGCAAATGACATAGAAGCCGAAAGAATAAAGAACGGATTTAAAAACCCTATTTATCTATCCGTAGACGAGTGGGGATCTTTTGGAAACAACTTCCGTTCCGTGTTGCCCATTGCACAATCATTGAATTCCTTTATCCGTCTGGCAAACGTAGTGAAGATGACCAACTTTACGTTGATGACGAGCCTGCTGGCATCAGACCCTAAAAAAGGTACCTATAAATCACCCCTGTTTTATACGTTCAAGCTATTCTCCAACAACTGCCTCGGCAAGGCCATCGACACCTGGGTAGCCTGCGACACGTTTGGCACGGAGAAATACAAAGGCATTCCCTACCTCGATGTGTCAACCGTTTATGCCAAAGGATCCAATACCGTATACATCAATGTGGTCAACAGGCACCAGGATAAAGCCATCATCACCGACATATTGAGCACCGCAGGCGACTTCAGCGGCAAAGCAGAAGCCACCGTAGTCAACAGCGCTTCTCTGACGGAGCCCTTTGCATTCGACAAAAAAGACCAGTACATACCGGCAACAAAAGAAGTGCCGGTCAGCAATAACAAGATCACCTATAGTTTTCCGGCACATTCCTTTACGCAGATCAAGGTCAGCGTAAAGCAGAAGTAGGGTAGTAGTTTTTCGTTTTGCATACAGTAGCGTTTATTCATGTTGCCGGGTGTAAAAACCCGGCAATGTTTTAAACTGACGCAGACAGGGTAAGTAGGTATATTGTGATTACGATGCCGCCCTACGAATGCCCTACCAGCAGACAATCATCCTCCCATGTATTGATAACAGGCCGCCTTAATAGGTGTTTTTTATCACTTTGTTCATCCCTTACAATATCTCCTTAATCTACTCTTCTTCCCAAACAACACCTTACCCGTCACCCCAT
The DNA here is from genome assembly GCF_059502485.1 of Paraflavitalea sp. Classification (NCBI taxonomy): domain Bacteria; kingdom Pseudomonadati; phylum Bacteroidota; class Chitinophagia; order Chitinophagales; family Chitinophagaceae; genus Paraflavitalea; species Paraflavitalea sp. The sequence goes on along the minus strand of NZ_JCACET010000011.1, from coordinate 111,454 downwards.
TCGACGCTCTAACAGCAACCGCTCCTTGTAAAAGTGTCCCCTTTGCATCCGTAATACCTACCGTAAAGTAATCTGCTTCAGCCGACATATCAACTGTTGTCTCCTCAACAAGACGACCCACATCATGCATAACTACGGCATGTACAACTCCTTCTTTCACCATTCCAAGGTCAATACCTCTTGCCATCTCAGACAACACACAAGAATCACAAATCCTCTTTTTAGCCACCACCAACTGCACAATAGGCGTGTCTTCCTCAACACAAACAGGAGTACACACTTGCCGCTCTACCAGGGGCACAGATACCCGTATGCTATTCTTATCAATAACAGGTGTATCCTTTTTGTCAACAACACTTGCACAGACACCCGGCTGAGCCAAAAGCGCAGTTGTTCGAACCTTCAAAGCCTCCTGTACTGGCTTACGCATCTGCACCGCAACCCTCGCCACCTCCATAACCCTCAACACCCCGCCACGCAGCATCCGTTCCTTCCCATCAACTACTACTTCGTAAAATACCATTCCTGCAGTGTGCAGCATCACTTCTCCCGGCTTGCCAGCCAATTGATGTTCCAGTTGCAAAGCCGCCATCTTCTTGCCCAGTGGCAGCAATTCACTCTCAGCTATGTGAAACGAACAACGCTTCCTATCGAAGTTCACCGTCCCGGCACACGACACGATCCGGAAATGCGTCGCTTCCTTCGGAAACACCCGCTTGTGCCGCACCAGACAACCGGGCACAGACAATTGTACCTGCCCCGTGGCAGTATCCACCTTATGGGAAAGTCTTACCGGCAACGCAACATCCAAACCCACTTCTTGATTGTAATTGAACCCTTCCAGCAACTGCAGATCGCCTTTGTTCACACAACGGTCACCCCAGTCACTCCCGGTATCCGACATCACCACTTCGTGCAGCTTTTTGTTCATATAGCTTACCAGCTTCGAATGCTTCACAGCTTTGACCGTGTGGCCCAGCACCCGCCGCAGCAGGGTAGAGGCCGCCACTGCACCGCCAAATTCACGCGCATTACGTCGTGTATTGATAAATTTCTTGTGCTTAAGCACCTGCTTCCGGGTGGGACCGGTTTTGCGTTGCAGGATAGGGCCATCTTCAGTCAGGCGTCCGCAAACGTCATCCAGACCGCCGCGGAATTTGATAGGACCAAGTTGTTTTGCCATAGTATATGGATTTTACATAAACTTACGCCATTGCACAACCCAAAACAACAGCGCAGGCAGGGCAGGGTACGATCCGCTGTATAATGTCCCATATCAGCTCACATTTTCTTTAATTTCTTGATTTCAGTCATGCACGCAATGGTGCAAAATGGATCATCATAGCAACCACAGCAAGGACACAAGACGCCAGCGTCGATATGCCGGACATTCATATCCTGTGCACAACAATACCATCATGTTCTCATAGAACGCCTATGATATATCCATAGCTCAGGCATAGTACTCTCCCGGCACAAGCAGGGCAGAAGTATGGTAATCGTAGGCTGATAGTAGGGCAATAGTAGGCTAATAGTACGCTAAGAAGGCTCAAACGCAGGCTGGACGTGGAAAAATGCCCGAAAGGCCGGAGATGGCCGGTAGAGAAAGCAGGTATAACAAATTGAAAGACATACGTTGATAAGACTACACAGCAAAGTAAAATGCTGCATGGTGCCGCAACAATTTAGGCACAAGCCATCCATCTTAAGTAAATTGCCGGTAATTAGAAACGTCGTTACATGTCCAATTATGAAGTGTTTTTCGACTACATTCAGAAACTATCCGGGAAAGTACTTTCAGAGGATGAGAAGCTCGTTTTTAAAGAACAGTTGAAACCCAGAAAACTCCGGAAAAGACAATACTTTTTGCAGGAAGGAGATGTATGCAAATACACCGGATTTATTGTAAAAGGATCTGCCAGGACATTTGTGGTAGATGAAAAGGGCCATGAACATATCCTGAAATTGAGCGTCGAAAATTGGTGGCTGGCAGATTTCGAAAGCTATTATCAATTAACGCCAAGTCGCTTTAATATAGAAGCCCTTGAAGACCTTGAAGTGCTTCAGGTAACCAATGCGCAGGTAGAGAAGTTTTTTAAACCCATCCCTGCCTTTTTAGCGATGGAGGAGGTGATGAAACAAAATAACGCGATTGCCAACCAAAAAAGAGTACAGGCCGCTATCAGTTATACAGCCGAAGAACGTTATAACGACCTCATTAATGACTATCCGCACTTTCTTAACCGGTTTCCGCTAAACATGATTGCTTCTTATTTGGGATTATCTCCCGAAACCCTCAGCAGGCTGAGAAAAAATGCCATGAACAAACCCCGTTAAGCGCAGATTTACTAAGAACACCTTCCCAACTTGACCTATGTCAAGGGTGTTTAATGATGCAGGTCAACCCCTCATTCGTTGTGGGCAATGACCTTTGTGTAGTAAATCAATCAAAAAAAGAGAGATCATGAGTAAATTAAAGAACAAGGTTGCCGTTATTACCGGAGGTAACAGCGGTATAGGTTTGGGCATTGCTGAAGCATTTAAGAACGAAGGAGCTGTCGGAGCTATTGTCGGTAGAAATCAGCATACCCTGGATAGTGCTGTGGCCCGGCTTGGAAATGATTTTATAGCAATCAATGCCGATGTAACCAATCTGGCCAGCCTGGAAGAGGCATTTAAAAAGACAGCAGAAAAATTTGGTAAAGTAGACATCATCGTAGCAAATGCGGGAGGTGGAACGATAGGAACTGTGGCAGATATCAGCGAAGCCGACTATGATAAGACAATGGACTTGAACCTTAAAAGCGTTTACTTCACTGTTCAAAAGGCACTCCCTTACATGAATGATGGCGGCTCAATTATTCTGATCGGGTCAAATGCCGCACATCGTGCACATGCGTCATTTACGCTGTATGGTGCCGCAAAAGCAGCTGTAATCTATTTAGCGAAAGGATTCTCGAGCGACCTCTTAAATAGAAAGATCAGAGCAAACGTAATAACACCAGGCACAACAGATACACCCGCTTTTGACAAGTTTATTCCTGCAGAACAAATTGAGGCGGTAAAAAAACACTATGCAGGAGTAATGCCGATAGGCAGGATCGGACAACCCTCCGACATCGGTAAAACAGCAGTTTTCCTGGCATCTGACGACTCTTCATTTATGCTTGGTGCCGAACTACTTGTTGATGGAGGTATGACTTATTTGGCTAAATAATTCCAGTCTGATATTCAGGTGTAAAAGGGCCTCGCTATCGCGGGGCCCTTTTAAATTTACTGCTTGATGATCTTCCCATCCTTCATCACAAACACCGTCTTCAGCAGTTCATGAATATCCTTGTCGAGGTTGCCGCCAAAGGCAACAATGGTCGCAGGCTGCCCACGCTTGATAGATCCCGAGAAATTCCGGATACCGATATGCCGCGCAGCCTTCACAGTAGCCGTTTGCAGCGAGGCAGCGATCGTCATGCCCTTTTCTACAAAACCGATGAGCGTATGCTTAGGCCCTTCACCCAGCGGCTTGTCACCAACCACATAGTCATCGCTGCCGAAAATGACGTTGACACCGTTCTTGATACCCTTTTGCAATAAGGTCGAGTCCCGCACAAAAAGCCGGTAGAGCCGGCGCTTGCGCTCTTCAGGGTCCAGCCCCTTAAACATGCCCTGATAGCCAGAAGTATCCCCCAGCGTAGCCACCCAGTTTACTCCTTTGGTTGCCATCAGCTGCATGGTCGTATCATCCATACTATAACCATGCTCGATACTGTTCACGCCGCCGGCCACGGCATTCCACACCGACGCATTATCGGAGGCATGCGCCGTCACCTTGCGTCCGTAACGGCGTGCCTCTGTGGTAATAGCCGTGATCTCTTCCACACGCATCCGCGTCACATTGGGCGTATTGTTCGAATAGATCTTGATCACATCGATGCCCATGTTCACATGCTCCCGCACAGCCTGTACAGCATCTTCAGACCCTTTGATAATGCGGTATTCATCGTCCACCACATGTTGATACTTCAATAGCAGGCCCGGCAATTGTCCTCCTTCCACCGCAATGCCTGGCCCGGAGCAGCTCATATCAGGCCCGGGCAGCAGGCCATTCCGGATGGCCTTGCGCAACGCTATATCGGCAAAGCGGCCACTGTTGCCAAGGTCCTGCACCCAAATGATCCCACTCTCCAGATAAGCCTTCGCTTTGGCAGCGCCATACAGCGCACGGTACACATCACCATCCATCTCCAGTTCTCGCAGCAGGTCCAGACTGCGGGGAGTAGGCGTGCCATAACTATACTCTTTATACAGCAAGTGCGTATGACAATCGATCAGGCCGGGCATCACGGTAGCGCCACTCAGGTCGATCACCTGTGCATACTCCTTGCGGTCTTCGGAGGTGAGGCTGCTGATCGCCTTCACCGTATCCACCAAACGGCCATTCACAAGTATGGCCATTTGCGTCATGAACACGCCCTTTTCACTATCAAAGAATTTGCCCGCCTTGATCAGGTATTTGGTAGTCTGGGCAGATCCGTTATGGGCAGAACAGGCAATAAATAACAATACAATATATATCCGGTAAACGGCATGGCTATACGACTTCATAATGTGCAATGATTAAATAGAAGATTGTTGGATAATAGGCATTGTCCGGACAGGAACCACCCTGATAAGAACAGCAGCTACCCAAAAGGTTGGAAAGACAATAAAAATAAACTACAACAGCTCCACATATCCATCCGTGCCGTTTACCCGGATGCGCTGACCATCTTGGATGAGTGTGGTAGCATGCTCTACACCTACCACGGCCGGCAGGCCGTACTCCCGCGCAATAACAGCGCCATGCGTCATGAGCCCGCCCACTTCGGTGATCAGCCCCTTGATAGCAACAAACAACGGTGTCCAGCTGGGATCGGTAAAAGAAGTCACCAATATATCACCCGCCTCCAGGTTCGCATCTTCTATGTTCAGGATCACACGTGCCCGTCCCTCGATAACACCGGAGGAAACAGCCAGACCAGGAATAGCATCTGCCGGCAGGTTTTCACGCTTGTACGCGCCGGTCACGATCTCACCATCGGAAGTGATAACACGGGGAGGCGTTAGCTTTTCGTAAGTGGAGTAAGCTTCCTTGCGTTCATCAATGAGCGAATAGTTGATTGCCTGAGTGCGTACAGCCTCTTCAAATTCTTCAAACGTGAGATAGTACACATCTTCCTTTTCATGAATTACATGAGCTTGTACAAGCTGCTCAGCTTCCTGCAGCAAGGCCTGCTTATACACAAAGTAGCGGCTCACGAGCGAATACTTGGGATATTCACGATAACCAATTAAGCTCCGTATCAGGTCGATCATACGTTTCGTAGCAACCACCTTTTGCTCACCATCTGGAAGGAGCGCCAACCGGCTCAGCAAGTCCTGCTCTTTTTTCAATGCTTCCTGCCGCCCTTGCTCAAACTTCCGGACGCTGGCGCCGGGCTCCATGTTGTTGATATTACTGAGCAGCAGCGGGACAAGCGTAGTTGGCTTTTCGCTCCAGCGCGTCCGCGTAATATCGATCTCTCCGGCACACCGCATGCCGTATTTATCGAGGAAAGCATCGATAGCATCCCGCACCTGCTGCCCGCCCTCCAATTGAACCAGTTCGTCTAAAAAATGATTCTCCTTTACATGTTCCAGATACTTGATGATAGCCGGATAAGGCCGTATTACATCGGCCACATCCAGCAGCGCCAGCCCCATCTCCGAAGTAACATTGTTGGGCACCGATTGCGAAAGCGTATCGGAAACATTTCCTTCACCCAGCCACTCGTTCATCTTTTCATTGAGCCAGCCCGCAGCGTTAAAAGCAGTCATGATCACGCCAAGACTTTGTGGAGTATGAACACGCTGCAACTTCCATTGCTGCAAGTCTTCCAGGATAAAATCAAATAAGGCGGGTCCCGATTTAGTCTGTATAGCACGTTTTAATTCATCCAACGACGCTTCACTGCGCCGGATGAGATCGGTCACAATAGAAGGATCGTAGTCATGAAGCGCTTTATAATCGACAGGCGGTAAGCCCTTGCCGCCACCGTCAGCAGTAGCTGTTTCATCGGCAGGTAACAACGGAATAAAACCTTCCCGCTCTGTGATGTTGATCAACGCATCTTTGATCAGCGGATCAGATTTACCAAGTGTAGTCTCGATCACCGTTTTCCGGCCGGCAGGGGAGGAGAGCAGCTGTGTAATATCGACAAACAACCGGCCGGCCGCCACACGCATGGTAGCAGGCGTCATCAACAGCCAGCACGACAATCCCAATGGCTTCATAGGATCTGTCATCATTTGCTGGTGGCCAACAGACACATATACGCGATTGCCGGTCTCATTCGCTGCCGGGATCGGAAATAAAGTAGTGATCGGCCTGCTCTGCACAATATAGAATTGACCATCGGCCAGGCACCATTCAATATCCTGCGGACTGCCGTAATGCGCTTCAATCCTTCTGCCGATACGTGCAAGCTCCAACACCTGCTCATCCGTTAGCGCTGGCGTTTGCTGTTGTGCCGGTTCGATGGGCTGATGTTTGGTGCCGCCTCCAGGCAAAGCATAAATAGCAAGTTGCTTGTTGGCAATCTTTTTATCGATCAGCTGTCCATCACGCACTTTATATAGATCGGTATTCACCAGTCCGGCCACCAGCGCCTCACCAAGCCCAAAGCTGGCATCGACAGACACCACCTTCCTGTTACCATTCACCGGATCGGCCGTAAACAAAATGCCCGACACCTGTGGAAACACCATCTGTTGAACAACAACAGACAAATACACCTTACGATGATCAAAACCATGTTGCATACGATAGATCACTGCACGCTCGGTAAACAACGATGCCCAGCATTTACGTACATGCTGCAGAATAGCAGCTTCGTCAATCACGTTCAGGTACGTATCCTGCTGCCCGGCAAAAGAAGCCGTCGGCAGGTCTTCGGCCGTAGCACTGGAGCGAACAGCAAAAGCTTCGTTGGAAGCAAACAATGATAGGAGAGAAGCGATGGCTGCACGAATGTCGGAAGGGATCACCACTGCTTCAATAGTCTGGCGAAGCTCACCACAAAGCGTGCTGATCCTGTCCCGTTGATCGATCGTCAACAATGATAATTCATCGAGCAATGGACGCAGAGAAGGCGTTTCATCGATGATCCTTTTAAAAGCATCCGTCGTAACACAAAAACCATCAGGCACAGCAATGCCATGAATGCTTGACAATTCGCCCAGGTTGGCGCCTTTGCCACCAACCACCAATAGTTTTGATCGGTCGATCTCCCGGAAAGAAAGTACATAAGTGTTCATAGTTTTTTCTCCTTTGTCGCGCGAAGAAAACACAAATACTATTCCGCTAACAGGCTATCAAAATTTAATAATAATAAAGAAGGAACCGGTAAACCAAACAAACATTTACAATGTTATAAAGCAAAGGACCCGCCTACAACTCCACGATTTATTGGTAAAACACACCACTACAGGGCCAATCATGACTTCCCATCTTCACACTTGAATACCGCCACTAAGTTGTCACCCGGAGCTTGTCGAAGGGTTGCAATGAACGAAATGACTCCCTTCTAAAAGGCTTCGACTTAAGCTGTTTCAGAAAAAAATACACGGCATCATTACTGAAATACAAAAGGATTTACTTACTTTGTACTTCAAAGTACTTTTGTTTACTGATAATCAATCAATAAGAAAATGACACCCGCCACAAAAGCCATGAACAGCATATTGCTGACCGTTTCCTTGATAGGAACAACGTTTGTTGCAACCCTTGCACAAATGCCGGACAAACAAAAACTCGATCAGTTCTTTGACAAGCTCGCCGAAAAGAACAAAGCCATGGGGAGCTTAGTCATCACCAAAGACAATAAGGTGCAGTATGCCCGCACCATTGGCTACAGCCAGATCAGCGACATCGAAAAGAAACCATTGACGTCCGCCAGCAGGTTTCGCATCGGTTCCATTACCAAAACATTCACGGCCACGTTGATCATGAAACTGACCGAAGAAGGGAAACTAAAACTCACCGACACACTCAGCAAGTTCCTGCCACAAGTACCCAACGCCAATAAGATTACGATACGACAAATTCTTACGCACCGTAGCGGCATCCCCAACATAGGTCGCAAACAGAATAGTGAGGGCAACATCAATACGTTGCCGATGACGAAAGAAGAACACCTCGACCTGATCGTGAAGGCAACACCCGATTTCGAGCCGGATACAAAGACATTGTACAGTAACTCCGGTTATTTCATCCTGGGCCTTATCATTGAAAAAGTAACCGGCAAACCTTACGAGACTGTCCTCCGGGAAAAGATCACCAAAAAGATCGGACTGAAAGATACCTATACGGCAACTGGCAACATTGACGTGAACAACCATGAAAGCCTTACGTATTTTATACCACCGGGTGGCAACTGGAAGCAGGTGCCAGAAACCCATCCAAGCATTCTCTTCGGTGCAGGCGCCATCGTTTCCACACCAAATGATCTCGCTACATTCATCCAGGCCCTGTTCGATGGAAAAATCGTGTCGAAGCAAAGCCTCGAACAGATGAAAGCAATGAAAGAAGGAGAGGGCTTTGGCATGGTTACATTCGAGTTTGGCGGCAAGACTTTCTATGGACACACAGGCGGGGCCGATAACTACGGAGCTTGGGTAGCTTACCAGCCCGAAGAAAAACTGGCGATGGCCTACGCTACCAACGCCAAGGTTTACCCGGTAAAAGATATAGTTGGTGGCGCTATGGACATTTACTACAACAAGCCGTTTCAGATACCTACTTTCGAATCATTCGCCATCAGCGAGGAAGTACTGGACAAATATGTAGGCACTTATTCGGTACCCGATGCACCCGCAAAATTTACGATCACCCGCGAAGGCGCCACCCTGTATGCCCGGCCACCCGGAGCCCCCAATGCTTTCCCCCTGGAAGCAACAGCGCTGGATAAATTCAAGATCGATAACGGTACTGCAACAGGTATCGTGTTTGAGTTCGACACCACGAAAAACCAGTTGACCGTGAAAAGGGGAGAAGGTCAACGTGTTTTCACAAAAGATAAATAACCAAACGGTCGGTCTGGCCGCTCAAAGCGGCCAGACTGAACCGTGGAATCCGCATATTTGCCCTACTGCTTTATAGGGAATCAGGAACAGCAACATTCGATTTCCAAAAAAAATATTATTTTTCGGCAACACAACGGTACCCAGGAGGCTGTCCGGATAACCTAAAACATTGTTGCCCTTGGAAATAGATGAAATTTCTTTTGATGAGGAAGACCAGAATATCTTCCTCGTAGATGATATCCAGATCAAAGCGGAAGCACTGCGCCATGCTATTCTACCTAAGTTGGAAGCAGCCTGCAATCACCTCACAGAGCTGATCCGTGATTGTTATGGAACAGAAATACTGGAAGACTCGTCGTATACACTATCGCCACATTTCAGGACGCACAACCGGGTCGTAGACCTCAAAAAGAACTACGTCGAAGCCGCCATCGAGATCAGTGGTCGCCGCCAGGAAGGAAACTGGCCAGGGCTCCAAAAACCGGATGGCACAGTAGTTACCATCGTGCCATTCGGCATGAGCCTCATCCTCGACCGGTTTGGCATCAGCACCAGCCTCTACCTGTCGCGTCCTACCTACACAAAGGCAACCTTTAAAAAGTTCTTCGACTTTGCTATCAAATACAACCAGGAAATAATGGCGATCCTCCACCGCGCCGAATACGCGTACTGGAATCCCCATTATATGAATGAATTTCCGCCGATGACACCATTGGCCACGATCCTGCAATGGTCGTTCGATTCCGGTTACAATAAGATCGTATTTGAAGGCAAACCGGTTACCTTTCCACTCGATAACCGCAAGGTCATGCGCAAAGTATTCGACCTGATGTTCATGTTTCCCATCTACGACAGCTTTATCCGCATCGCGAAAGGACAACCGGAACGCTTTCAGGCATTACTTAAGAACATGAACGACCTGATATGGAATGCCGACGTAGACCAGCTGGTAGATAGCTACCAGGAGAAGTTGAAAGCAAAAGAAAACAACCTTGCCTTGCTCGACCAGGCCAAAGAATTGGCAGCAAAACGCATCAAAGTAATGCCCTCCATGCGCTGGCAGGTATTCCAGCGCGATGGCTGGCGCTGCGTAGCCTGCGGCAAAAATGCAGATGACCACATCTGGCTCGAAGTAGACCACATCATTCCCCGGTCGAAAGGTGGCAAAAATGAGATCACCAACTACCAAACCCTGTGCAACGTTTGCAACATCGGCAAAAGCAATAAAGACAATACTGATATACGGGGAAACAGGATAAACAACGATGCCAATTAAAAAGCCAATGAAGAAGCTAAAACAACTCCTGAAAGAAGTAGAAACATTGAAAGATGACGATGACTATAAGGCGGTGATAGAATTGTTGACACCCGAAATACTGGCATTCCACAACAATGCGGAGCTCTACAACCATGCAGCCTATGCACGCTTTCAGGAAGATCGAATCGACGATGTGCTGAACTACTATGATAAAGCCATACAACTCGACCCAACCAATAGTCATTTCATTTTTAATAGAGGCGAATGGGTACTCAGACAACAAGAACATGACAAGGCCCTCGAAGACTTCAACCGCTGTATCGAGCTGGATCCAACCAATTATAGGTTCTTTGGTGCACGCGGAGATGCCTGGCGTAAAAAAAATGAGTGGGACAAAGCAATGGCCGATTATAACAAGGCTGTTGAACTGGCGCCTACCAGCCCAATGGTATACCTGCACCGTGCGTGGGGATGGGCGCATCGGCAGGAAAATGCAAAGGCGGAAGAAGATTTTAATGAAATGATCAGGCTGTCTTCGGCTAAAGAATATGGATATGCGCAGCGCGGCAAATTCTGGTACGACCTCGATGAATACGATAAAGCCATCAAGGATTACAGTAAAAGTATAAAACTCGGCAACGAGGATGCTGATGTATATGAAGAACGGGGAAGATGTTGGGCTGGTAAACAAAACTACAAAAAAGCCCTCGCCGACTTCGACAGGGCAATAGAGTTGGACCCTAACCATGCATTTGCACATTGCAATAGGGGGTATAACCTGTTTTTAAACAGCAAATACAATGATTCGATCAAAAGCTTCAATAAAGCCATCGAGCTGCAACCTGACAATGCCAAGTTCTATTCACGGCGGGCACTGACTTACAATGCACTGGATCAGATGAAACAGGCATTGGCAGATTGCGACAAGTCTATAGCGCTCGACCCCAATGAAGAAATGGCCTATTATGCCAGAGGAATTGCCTGGAAATCCCTGAACGAATACCAGCGGGCAGTCAATAATTTTGATAAAGCCATCGAGCTCGACCCCGAAGATGGAGCGTCCTATATACATAGAGCATTTTCTTTCTTCAACTTGAAACAATATAAAAAGACCCTGGCCGATTGTGAAAAAGTATTACAGCTGTACCCAGGTAACAAAGTTGCGCTGGAATTGAAAGCAGAAGCAAAAAAGAAAAACATGTTAACAGGATTGTATTAAATGGAACCAGCAATAGACATATTCTTACGATCAGTCAGCACCATTTGCCCCGGCCTCACGCAGGTGGAGCTATCCCTGTTTTCTGATAACCTCACCACGAAAGAATTAAAGAAGAAAGACCTGTTTCTCCAGGCAGGTAAAGTACAAAAGTCGATAGGCTTCATAGCCACAGGACTGGTACGCTCCTTCTTCATCGACCAGGAAGGAATAGAAACAACCGTTGGTTTCTACCCCGAAGGCGACTACGCCACCCATTACCCGGCATTCATTGTCCAAAAGCCCAGCCGGTATTCCATTCAATGTTTGGAGCCAACCACCATGGTCTACCTGTCATTCGATGACATGCAGCGGCTATACCAGCAGGTGCCGGCCATTCAACAATATGGACGGCTGGTAGCAGAAGAAATATTGAAGCGACAGCAAGCCCGCATAGAAAGCTTCATCTTCCAGACAGCAGAAGAACGCTACCTCGATTTTGTAGAACAACACCCAACCCTGTTCAACAGAGTCTCCTTATCCCACCTTTGCAGCTACCTCGGCATCGAACGGCAAACACTCACCCGCATTCGGCAGAAATTGGCCCACCAATAGTTTTTGACACATTTGTGTCAGGTCCCCCCTTCCTTTATTTATCAGCTTTGCAGTATCAACTTAAAACGATCTGCAATGGCAAAGAAAATATTACTCATACTCGGGCATCCTTCCGAAAACTCATTTTGTAACGCATTGTTGGATGCATACCGGAAAGCGGCGGAAAGCGCAGGCGCTATCTGCCAAACCATTTACATCTCAAGATTGAAGTTTGATGTAAACCTCGCCGACGGTTACAAGACTGGCGAAGCGATGCAACTCGAAGACGACCTCGTGGCATCACAGGAATTGATCCAATGGGCCGACCACGTCGTAATGGCCTATCCCAACTGGTGGGGCTTCATGCCCGCCCTGGCCAAAGGCTTTATCGACAGGATATTGCTCCCTGGCTTTGCATTCAAACACCACTCAGGAAAAATATTCCCCGATAAATTGCTGAAAGGAAAAAGCCTGCGGCTATTGGTGACCATGGATACCCCAAAATGGTGGTTCTACCTCATCTACCGAGCCTCCCAATACCAGATCATGAAAGACATCGTATTCGGCTACGTTGGCTTCGATCCCATCCGGTTTTCCACTTTCGGGTTCATCCGGAAATCAACGGAGAAACTACGCGCTGCCTGGCTCAAAAAAGTAGAACAGTTAGGTAAGCAGTTTAAATAAAACAGTTAACGCTTTTCATGGTCTATCAGTGAATATCCATGGCCCCTCGTGTTGATGATCTCGATCGAGGGGTCATCTTTGAAAAGCTTGCGAAGGCGGGTGATATAAACGTCCATGCTACGCGCGGTAAAAGGATTGTCTTCTCCCCACAACCTGATCAACGCCAGCTTTCTGTCCAGCAGTTGATTCTTCTGCTGAACGAGCAACAACAGCAGGTCGGCTTCCCGTTGCGAGAGCGTAGACACTTCCGGTCCGTTGGCCAGTTCAAGATATTGATGGCGGAAGATAAACTTACCGACCTGCATGTTTTTTGGTGTAGCATCCACCGACTGGCTCACTTTCCGCCGTACCAGTGCTTTCAACCGGAGTATGAGCTCTTCCATACTGAAAGGCTTTTTCATGTAGTCGTCGGCTCCCAACTCAAACCCCTTCAATACATCTTCGGTTTGCGTTCTGGCCGTCAGCAGGATCAGTGGAATGTCTTCATCCACAACTCGGATCTCGGAAGTAAGCGAAAAGCCATCCTTGCGCGGCATCATGATATCGATCACGCACACATCCGGCCTGAACGTTTTGAATTGTACCCAGCCGTCAACCCCGTTTTTAGCAATATCTACTATGAAACCCCTCTTTTCAAGAGACTCTTTGATGATGGCAGCCAAGATGGCTTCATCCTCTACCAATAGAACCCTGATATTTTCCATTATGCATAAAATGTTAGCGTGAAGACAGTTCCCTTGCCCGGCTCGCTGGCCACTTCGATCTTTCCGTTCAGGTCGGTCACCAGTTGTTTAACGTAGGCCAGCCCAATACCATATCCTTTTATCTCATGTACATCACCGGTGGGAACACGGTAAAACTTATCGAAGATATAAGGAAGCGACAACGCCGGAATGCCCATACCCTGATCACGCACCTGCAATTGCCAGCTTCGTTCGCCACGGCTCACCTGAATGTCGATCCTGGCATCCTGCGGAGAATACTTGATCCCATTATCCAGCAGGTTCGATAAAATGATGCCCAGCAGAAACCGGTCCGTTACCACCTCGAAAGGTGTTGAATCAGTGAAGATAGTGATAGACGCATTATCCACCTGGCTGAACCGCAACTGCGCCTGCTGCAGCACAGGTACAAGGTCAATGGTTTCAAGTACCGGCAAGCGCTTGCCTTGCTCCGCCCGGCTGAAGTCCAGTATCCGTTCTATGTTCTTGTCGAGGTCATCGATCACCAGCGTATTGATACCCAGGTAGCGCATCAGCGAAGCCTCATCACCCGCTGCCCCAAAACTGGCCATCGCCTCATTGGACGATCGGAGTATGGTTAACGGCGTACGAAGTTCGTGAATGATATTATTCATAAAATCGGTTTTCATGGTATCCAGCTGCATCTGCCGTTTGATGATGCGGCCCATATAAAAAAGACTGCCGGCAGATAAAAGAATGAGCAGGGAAGATACCAGCGCGGGAACAAAGTTGGTCCTGAATAAAAAGGCAGTAGGGTGCTGAAGCTCCGCTTTTACGATGGCAGGCTCCTTATTGAAATGGATCGCAACGGCGATCTGCCCGGGCTGTACAACCCTTTTATTTTGCTCGATAGCAAGCGTAAACGACTCGCTGATCCCGTTGCGTAATAGCTCCTGCTGAAAAAAACGCATCAGCGTATCGAGGTTAAGTGGCTTATTGGCCTGCAGTGAAAATAGCCTGGCCACAAGCGCCTTTACGCCTGGTAGCTGATCTTCATCTACGCCCACCGTAAACAGTTGCATAGAAAAGGTTGGACTTGCCGGCCGGCGGGCACTGTCGCGGCTCCCGGACGTAGGATTAACCATTTGTTTCATCATAATCGTCAGCGATGGCTTTTCACCGGCCAAAGAAGGAGGCAGGGTATTTTGACCAAGCAGACAACTATCCACACTTTGCCGCAGCGACAACGTGGCCGTTTGTATAAAGTTGGCCCGCGCTGTTTTATAATTATAGTAAACCCAATAAAGCTGACAGAGAATGATACCACTGGCAGTAAACGCAGCAACGAAAAAGATATAACGCAGCCGCTTATTCATTCCCTTAAAACCTTTACTCATACTGTATCGTATTCTTTCAAATATACAAAAGTCGTTATCCGGATGCAGATTGATAATGTTAACTGCTGTTAACAGAAGCGTTCATGATTGAACCTCAGCCCGGTAGATCAAGTGTTAACAGGAGTTAGTACACGCAGGCGTTCCCTTAACACTCGGCGGAAAATAGCGGAATAGCTTTGTGGTATCAAAACATTGCTCAACTACTAAAAACCAAAAATCATGAAACAGACACTCAGCCTTAACGCTACAACACCCAAACAAGTCCTACTCTCGGTCCTGTTGTTGATCGCAAGCATCGGCAACAGCTTTGCCAACGAGCCTTACAATGTAAACGAACAAGTGATCAGCTCCTTCAAAAAAGATTTCTCCTCCGCACAGGAAGTGAGCTGGGAAAAAGCACAGGAAATCTCCAAAGCAACCTTCACACTAAATGGCCAGGTGATGTTTGCCTGGTATACTGAAAATGGTAAACAATTGGCAGTGATCCGCAACATACTTTCCAGCCAGCTGCCCATCAACCTGCTCACCAGCCTCAAAAACAATTATGCCGACTATTGGATCAGCGACCTCTTTGAAATGGTAGCCGATAACACCACCACCTATTACATAACGATAGAAAATAGTACACATAAGATCGTACTCAAGTCAGAGGACTATACTACCTGGGAAACGTTCAGAAAAGAAACTAAAGAATAAGTATCACCTCATAATACTACATTTATCAACCATTAAGAATAAAGATCATGAAAACATTCAACCAGATCATCATCGCCAATGTACTGAGCCTGTTAATGACATTTACTGCAGGAGCACAAGCCACCGGAAAAACAACCTATAAGCTGCCGCAAGCCACATTGATACTGCCTGATGGAAAAGTATTGGACCCCAGCAAACTGGACAGCCTCTACAAAGCCTGGGGAGACGGCAGGGTAACACTCATGCACAGCAGGGAAGATGACGAAAAAGGAATTGTTCGGGTCGTAAGGGTCACAGACGAAATGATTAAACAACAACAGGAGCGGGAGAACAAACAAAAACTGGCTTTTGCAGCCATGCTCGACAAACCGGCGCCAGACTTCGAATTGAAAGACCTGCAAGGCAATCGCTGGTCTTTACAGAAGCTGCGCGGTAAAGTGGTAGTATTGAATTTCTGGTTCACCAGTTGCGCCCCCTGTATCCAGGAAATGCCGGCACTGAATAAGTTAGTGGAGTCCTATAATAGCAAAGAGGTAGTCTTCCTCGCCCTGGCTTTCAACGATACAAAACAGGTAAATACATTCCTGCAAACACACACCTTTAGCTACACGATCCTGCCGGGTTCCGGTGAGGTGGATAAGAAATTCAACATCAGCTCATGGCCCACCAGCATCGTGATTGACAAAGAAGGTAACATCAAAAAGATCATGAATGCAAGTCCGAAGATCCGGGAAGACCTGGCAACAGCCATCGATGCGTTGAAGTAACTTTGAACCCAGGTTTCACAAAGGAATGCTATATTTATTTAGCTGGTAATATAAAAAGTAAAATATGAAAGCACTGATCATCGGCGCCACAGGAGCCACCGGAAAAGACCTTATCAAAGTATTGCTGCAGGATCCCTATTATACAGAAGTAGTAATATTTGTGCGCCGGCAAACAGGAATTATACATCCCAAACTGTCCGAAGTACTGACCGACTTCGACAACCTGGAACAGGTAGCCGCATCGATCAAAGGCGATGTCTGGTTCTCCTGTCTCGGAACTACCTTGAAGACGGCTGGCACCAAAGAAAAACAGTGGCATATCGACTACGAGATCCCGGTCCAATTCGCTGAGATTGCCAAAAGGAATGGCGTTCCCCACGCAGTACTTTTATCGGCCTATGGCGCCACTGCCACCAGCAGGGTATTTTACTCCAAAATGAAAGGCCAGTTGGAAGACAAGATCGACAGCCTTGCATTCAGTAGCTACATCATATTCAGACCCGGCCTGCTGCTGCGCAAGGATACAGACCGTGCGACTGAACGAATCATGGCGGGCCTGTTGAAGTTCCTGAACTTGATAGGCATCATCAGGAAGTTCAAACCAATGCCCACTTCCACATTGGCTGAAAAACTGGCCAAAGCACCCAAAACCTTCACAGCCGGTAAGCATGTCATCGAGTTGCAGAATATCTTCACATTTTAACCATTACACCCAATAACTTCCTACCAATAACGGTAAAAACTACGTCAATAACCATTTCTATATTTCTCTCACTACCCGGTATTTTTGATTGAGCCTTCGAAACGTTCCTGACATACTATGTCGGGAACGGGTGTTTTTGCTTTGTACAATGCTACCCCTGACGCCTTCCTGCTAATAGAGACATACATATACGTTATAGGAACAAAACCAAGCTCAATCATCAATTTATGAGAAACATTAAAGCTGCTCTCGTCCTCGTTGTTTTACTACTCCATCAGCAATTCAACATGGCCCAGTCAAAAGAAGCCGAATACCTGCTGCAAACCAGTGAAATGAACGACCTGATGATACGTTACCAGGCCGACCTGGCAAGTATCCAGCGTGTTTATTCTACCAACGCCAACCGTGGAGTATACGGTAGCCAGTTTCCGGAAGGAGGAGGGCGCAGAGGATTCGGAGATCCCAATTCCCCCGAAGGAAGACAACGCCAGTTGAAACTCATGGCCGATTATCAGCAAAAGATGGCCCAGATGGATTTTGACAAAATGGGCGTCAACGGTAAAGTAGACTACCTCTTGTTCAGCAGAAAGCTGGAAGATGCAAAGTATAAACTGGAAGGAGAAGAAAAAAGATACCAGGAGATCGCTAAGCTCCTGCCATTCTCCGACCGCCTATATACACTCATCAAGCCAAGAAGAAGAGGCGCAGTGGTAAACGGTCACCTGGTAGCCAAAGAATTGAACGAAACCAGCAAACAGATCAGCCAAACGATAACCGCCTTTAAGAAAGCCGACAGCCTTTGGTCAAAACAGGCAAGAGCTGCTACCGACGCGTTGACTGCGTTGCGCGGGTCTTTAACAGATTACTTTTCTTTTTACAACGGCTACGATCCCCTGTTCACCTGGTGGGTGCCCAAAACCTATTCAGAGGTCGACAGCCTGTTGGGATTATATGCCAATGCCATCAACAGAAAAAGCAAGACAGAATCAACACAAAAAGATGATGGAAGCGGCATTCCCGCCAATCCCGTGGGCGAAGAAGAAGTGACACGCCAGCTTAGGCTTGAATTCATTCCTTATTCCGTACAGGACCTGATAGACATTGCCACGAAAGAGTTTGCCTGGTGCGATGCTGAACTCCTGAAAGCCTCCCGCGAAATGGGCTTTGGCGACAATTGGAAAGCAGCACAGGAAAAAGTAAAGAACGCCTATGTGGAGCCAGGCAAGCAACCAGATGCCATGAATGACCTCTACAAACAATCCGTTGACTTTTTGAAGAAGCACGACCTCGTTACCATCGATCCCCTGGCTGAAGAAGATTGGACAATGGTCATGATGTCGCCCGAACGCCAGCGTACCAGCCCGTTCTTCCTCGGAGGTCAAAACCTCATCATCTCTTATCCTACTAATACCATGAGCTATGACGACAGGATGATGACCATGCGCGGCAACAACCCCCATTTCTCACGGTCCACCGTTCACCACGAGCTGAACGCAGGCCACCACCTGCAAGGTTATATGACAGACCGCTATAAAGCATACCGCAATTTCAGTACCCCCTTCTGGGGAGAAGGCCATGCCTTCTATTGGGAGCTGGTACTGTGGGATATGAACTTCCCCCGTTCACCCGAAGACAGAGTAGGCATGCTCTTCTGGCGCATGCACCGTTGCGCCCGTATCATTTTGTCGCTGAATTATCACCTCGGCAAATGGACACCACAACAATGCATCGACTTCCTGGTAGATAGAGTAGGGCATGAGCGTGCCAATGCGGAATCAGAAGTACGTGGTTACTTCCGCCGCGTGGATTACGCCCTGTACCAGATAGCTTACATGATTGGCGGATTGCAACTCTATTCATTGAAGAAAGAGTTGGTCGATTCGAAGAAGATGGGCGTAAAGGCATTCAACGATGCCATCCTCCAGGAAAACAGCATGCCCATTGAAATGCTGCGTGCCATCATCACCAAACAACCTTTGAAAAGAGACTTCAAAACCACTTGGCGTTTTTACGGAAAGTAAATCCCCTTTTGTCATTTTGAACGGGCCCATCCTTATCATTTTGAAGGAAACCCATCTTGTCATTTGAAGGAAGCTCACCCTTTTTTGTCATTTCGAACGAAGCGATAGCGGAGTGAGAAATCTGCTGTCGAAAAAATAGCTGATTATGAAAAAGCATACAAATCCCCGCAGCACAGCCATCGGATGGCTCTGCATCAGCATACTGCTGGCCACCTGCACCAGCACCGGCGACAACAAGCCACAGTCAGGAGGCAAGAAAAAGTACGATGACCTCGTCGCTTTATACAAAGACTTCAGGCGCCTGATAGAGCCGAAGCTCGTAGATAGCATCCCGGATTACACGGCACCCACCATGGCGAAAGCCTACGACACCCTGAAGACGCTGCTGGCAGATTGGAAGGGAATGGATACCACCGGCTGGACCATCGATCAACGCGTCGATTACAAACTGGTAGGCGCGCAGCTCAACGGAGAAGACTTCAACCACCGTATCATGAAGCGCTGGTCAAGTGATCCCGCTTTCTACAATACGCTTGGCTGGTTCAACCCCACGATGGAAGGCGCCATATCCCTGCCAAGGCAGTTGCCCATGGATTCGACACGGCTACAGCGGTTTAAGAAAAGCCTCGAGAAACTACCAAAGCAGCTGGCACAGGCAAAAACGAACCTCACCAACATGAAGCCCGACCTGGCCATACTCGGCATCAAGCTCAAAGAATATGAGCTGAAACGTTGGGAAAGATGGAAGCCCGATGCCATAGCCAGTCATCCGGAGCTACAACCGCAGATCGATCAGTTGATCGCCTCCCTGAAAGACTTCAAAGCCTTTCTCGAAGAGAAGAAGCCTTCACTCACCGGCTCATCAGGCATCGGCAAAGAGAACTACGACTGGATGTTGAAAAACGTGTACCTGCTTCCCCTTACTACGGATCAGTGTATCATGCTCACTCAACGTGAACTGGAACGCACGGTGGCCACGCTCAAACTGGAAGAGCACCGCAACCGCAACCTCCCTGAGCTGAAACTGATCGACAACGAACAGGAGTTCAAAGCCCTCCAGGTAGCCGGACAGGAAAAGCTGATCAAATTTGTACGCGATAATAAGATATTGCCCGAACCAGATCTGCTCACCACCAAACCCGTTGGCCGTTATGTGCGCACCAACGGAGAGCGTAACTTCTTCGAGCAGGTATTGGACCGTGATCCTACCGCCCTGCATCCCCACGATATGACGGGCCACGCGCCCGATGGCCTGCGTGTACCTGAATGGAACAAACGCCCCATCCCACGCGGTTACGATCCGGAATACGTTACCGGCATGCGCGCAGAAGGCATGGCTACAGGCATGGAAGACCTGCTGATGCAATTAGGCATGCACGATGAAAGCCCTCGCTCCCGTGAGCTGGCCTACATGCTGCGTGCCTTCAGAGCAGTACGCGCATTGGCAGATATGAAAATGCACGCCAACATGCTCGACCTGACAGGCGCCATGGATTATGCGAAAAAAACAGTGCCCTATGGCTGGTATGGCGAAGAAGGCAACTACCTCATCTGGGAAGAAATGGACCTCTACATGCGCCAGCCCGGCTACGGTATCGGCTACTTCTTTGGCGCTTACCAGATAGAACAACTCATTGCAGAAAAAGGAATGGAACAAGGCAAGAACTTCAACATACAGTCATTCATGAAAGACTTTATCAATGAAGGATTGGTGCCCATTTCGCTCATCCGTTTCAAGATGACTGGTAAAGAAGAATAGAAAGTCAACAAGATATCCCACAAAAGATAAAAGTAAGAGGCTGTCTCAAAAGTTGTTTGAGACAGCCTCTTACTTTTTTATCTGAGCAACTTATTATTAACAGCTTCTCTATAATCTTATTTCAACTTGATCACTTCAGACCCCGCCAGCAGAAAAGCACCCGCTCCATACACCTCGTAACTCTCCGCATTGAAGTTCCTCCGCGGGTCCGCACCGATAGGTTGCACCCAACCCACGCGACCTTCCGGCGACACCAGCGTATTGAGTCCCAGCCACGCCTTTCGCGCCGCTGGTTCGTATGTCGCTTTATCCAAAAGACCACGATTCACGCCCCAGGCCAACGCATAACAATAAAACCCGCTACCACTGCCTTCTCCACCCGGGTAAGAAGCCGGATCGAGCAAAGACGCCCGCCACAATCCATCCGACTGTTGCAGGGAAACGATCTTCTCCGCCATCTCTTTATACAATCCTTCATAGAATGCACGCTTGGGATAATCGGCCGGCAATTCTTCCAGGATGCGCACCAGACCACCCATTACCCAGCCATTGCCCCTTGACCAAAATACGGTGGTACCATTCGCTTCCCTTTTTCCTTCACCGGCAGCATTGATCAGGTAGCTGGCATCACGGGCAAACAGGTGTTGCTCTTTATTATACAGCAGGTCATAAGTTTGCTTGAACAGCGAATCATTCAACGCAAAATAAGAAGGGTCTTTCAACGAAATACCCAGCTTCACAAGGGTAGGAGGCCCCATGAACAATGCATCACACCACCACCACATTAACCCCTTTCTCGACTCAGGGCCGGGCACGGTACGTAGCTTTTGCACGGTATCGATCGTTGCGCGGATAAATTGTTGATCACCTTTAAGGCGATATACATCGATATAAGTTTGTGAGATTGCGATATCATCAGCATGATCATAACGGCGGCCCGGTTGCCAGGACGTACGCTGTCCCAGCGCCATTAGTGAATCAAGGATCTTGCGGGAGCCGGTAGTCTTATAGGCGGCCACCACGCCTGCATAAAACGCCCCATTGGTCCAATCGGTCGGCGCATGCTTCGGATGGTTCAACTGCCAGTCGGTCACCAGCTGCATGGTCTTTTTAATGTAGCGCGCTTTAAAGACCTCTCCGCCTATCACTGCGGTAGTATCCCTTTGTGCAGCGGAGGAGCTGATGGGTTTATGAGAACAATGAAGTGACGCTACTAAAACAGGAATGACCAATACAATACTAATACTGTTCTTTTTCATATGCTTTCGTTGTTTGCAGGAAACGGTTCGCGTTGTCAACATCAAATATAATCGTTTCCTGTTCACGATGTCGCTACTCCTTCACGATAGTACGGTTGATGACCTCGCCGGTGGCCACATTCAACACCCTGATGATGTACAAGCCTGCGTTGAGCGTACGCAGGTCGAATACACAACTGGTGCGGAAGGATTGCTGACTTTTAACTTGTCGTCCATGCAAGTCCATCACGGTAGCGGTAAAGCGGGCAGCGTTGCCGGTAAACCGGATGGAGAGGTCGTTTTGCACGGGGTTGGGCGCAACAATCAGGCTATTACCCCAGGCGGGTTCATTAATAACGGTAACGCCATGATAAAACGGTTTGGAAACGCCTTCTTTACAATCGTTAAAGGACACTTTTACTGTATATACGCCTGGCGATTGTGGCAAAAAGATATTGTTCACGGCCCCTGGTATGGCTACACCGTCGAGGTACCATTGGTTTCCCGAGAGGGCCGATGAGTAGAGTAAGCCTCCGTAGAGCGTAATTTGCGGAGTTGGTATGATCCATACTTGCACGGAAAGAGGGATCGACCTCGATTCGCAAAACCCGTTTACCTGGCGGGCAACATAGAAACCGCTTTCTTTTACCTTGAGGGATGCCGCAGTGGCGCCCGGTATGAGGACATCGTTAACGTACCAGGTGTTTCCGGTTGGTACAGAGGAGGTGAGTATCACCGAATCGCCACCACAAAAACCTGTGGGGCCTGAAGCCGTGACCACGGGTTTGGTTGGCGCCATGTTGACCTGTGTCTTTACCGTGTCATAAGCTTTACAACCACCGGGCGCTGTTACCACCAGGTAATAGCTGGTGTTGACGGTTGGGTATACATATGGCCTGGCCTGGTTGGAAGTAAAGCCGGCAGGATTGGAGGTCCAGCTATAAGTATTGCTGCCGGTAGCTTCGGTACCCAGCAAGGCAGAAGCAGGTGCACAAACATTTCTGTCGGCGCCGGCATTGGCCGGGGGCAGCGGCGTCATATAAACCTTCACCGTATCGCGGGCCACGCATTGCCCGTTATGCGCAGTGAGAATATAGCTGGTTTCATACCGGTTGGGAGATACGACAGGGTTGGCAATAGTTGACGTGAATCCTTCGGGCAGGGAAGTCCAGCTGTAGGTATGGCCTGCAACAGGATTCATACCGATCTGTCGGGTACTGTCTTTACAGATCCATCCGTCGGTGCCTGCATTGATAGGGAGCGCAGGTCCGGCAACAGTGATACGCACAGTGTCTTTGGTGGTACAGCCGAAAAGATCGGTAACGCCCACATAATAATCAGTGCTCACGGAGGTACTCACAATGGGCATGGCCTCGCTGGAGAGATAATTACCCGCAGAAGAAGTCCAGGCATAGGTATGATCGATGGCATCGATATATCCTAATTGAACATTTTGTGTTGCACAGATGCTGGTATCCTTACCGGCCAGTATACTTTGTCCCAGGATATTCCGGTAAATATATATCTGATTAAATTCGCCGAGGAGGTCGGGTTTGCCATCATTATCAAAATCTGCCACCGCTACACTGCTGTGCCCCCCAATGATCAGGTTGTATTCCGATACGTTTTGCAGAGAGATATTGCCGGGTGTACTGTAATTCTTCATGATGCGACCGCCTGAAGAAAAGAGGTCGATCTTGCCATCGCCATCGAGGTCGGCCAACTTGACCTGAGAGGTGCCGAAAGGAGAGATATAGTTGACGACGTCAAAGGATATATTGCCCGGAGCACTGGTATTTCTATATACGGCTATGTTAGGGATGCCGTCCTCAAAAAATTGCAGGTCATAGATCCACACGATGTCGAGCTTCCCGTCTCCATCCACATCACCCAGGTCCGCGTCAGTGTGCCTGCCGCCTTTGTGTGGCACAAAGGTGCGCTCAAAAGATATCTTCCCCAGGCTACTGGTATTGCGTAAGACGGAGAAATCCATTCCGGACATATTGGTATTTCCTCCATCGGTTACCAGCAGGTCGGGCTTGCCATCGCCATCCAGGTCGCCGGCATTCACGCGCGTATCGTTCCAGCCTACGGGCTGCATGATGGCCGGTTCAAAAGCAATCTGGCCCGGCAGGCTGATATTACGGTAGATGGAAATAAAACTTACGTTGGCCTGTATATTTATCACCACCATGTCAAGTTTGCCATCGCCATCGAGATCATGCAGCATAGTATTGTAGGGCGAATTGGGGGAAGGCAGGATGATAGCAGGGTCGAACAGGAAAGTACCCACGCTGCTTTTGTTCCTATACAGGAAAATCTCATTTTTCTGATGATTCACGGCAACGATATCCTGCTTACCATCGCCATCGAGGTCGGCAAAGTTGACACTGGTTCTGTTTCTATCGTCTGCATTGTGCGCAAAAACCTCTTCAAACGCTATGACGCCTTGTTGGCTCTTGTTGCGTAAAACGCTTATACCAAAAGATTTGGGTACACCTATGTCAAGCTTGCCATCACCATCGAGGTCACCAATACCGAAAGCAACCCCTGTGCCGTCCACTGGCAGTCGAACTCCTGCGGCGAAAGAGTAGTCGGTAACACCACATTGAGAGGCGAAGGTGACGCTGAAGAACTGCCCGGAATGGGCTATATGATTGTTGACGGTGACGGTGAGAGGCCCGAAAGTTGCGCCGGCCGGAACCTTTACAGTGAGTTGATTGGTGGAGGCAGTTAATACGACGGCCTTCACCCCGCCAAAAAATACGGTATTCTCTGCTACTGTGGCGCCGAAATAAGTACCGTTAATGGTAACAGTCGCGCCTATGGGAGCCTTGATCGGAGAGAGGCTGGTGATCACGGGGGGAGGAGAGGTGATAAAACCTATGAGCGATCCAATACCAGTGGCAGAAGTGACCTTTACTTCGCCATTTCCACCCGGGCCTACCACGGCCACTATTTTCGTGAGCGATTGTACAGTATAGGAGCTGGCAGGTATGCCACCAAAATAAACACCCGATACACCGGCAAAGAAATTACCGGTAATGGTGACGGAGGTTCCCGGCGCCGCCACAGTGGGGGTGAAAGCATGGACCTCAGGTGCAGGGTAGGGTACTACCTTGAAAGAGTGAACCCTTTCGGCAGTATCATTGCCAGCGCTGTTGCGAACGATCAGCTGCACGGTATCGGAAGCGCGGTAAATATCATGCACATAGGAGGCATGGTACGTGGTGCCCGCCGGTGTACCATTGACGATCCATTGGTATTGGTAATTGGGTTTGGAGTAATTGATCAGTTGCACGCTATTGGTATTGTACGAGCCGGTGGTATCGATCCGGAAAAACGCCTGTGGCAAAGTCGTGCCGCCGGGATTGGTATTCAGCTCCAGTAAACCATGTCCGCCGCCAGCCCAGAGGCGGTTATCATCCCATACCTGCAGGTCGTTGTAAGTATATCCCAAATACGTTACGTTGTTGTCGCGCGGCATGGGTTCCCATATCCTGCCCGAATCGGTTGTTTTGTAGATGGTAAATTGCTCTCCCAAGGCATAACCGGTATGGTCGTTCACAAACTTCATTACATGCGCGTTGAAGACGCCTGTTTGTGAAAGATTGGTCTTCTGTATCCAGCTGGCGCCGCCATTGGAGGTATAAAATATTTTGCCGTCTACATTTATCCATGCTTTGGCAGCGGTTAAGAAACTGGCAGCAGACAATTTGCCTGCGGGGGCATACTGCAATTGCCAGGAAGCACCTCCATCGGCGGTTTTATAAAAATAGCCGCTGGGTGTAGGTTTTTTACAAACGGCTATAATGTTATTGTTGTCGATCGCTTCGAGCTGCTCGTACGGTAAGTTGATATTGGCGCTGCTGACTGTCCAGGTGAGGCCTTTATCGGTAGTCTTCAGTATCCTGTCGCCATCTACGGCAAAACCGGTATTGCCATTGGTCGGAAAAACCATATCGGAGATCCAACGATTGGGCCAGAGGGGATTGAACTGATGGTGAAAGACGAGTAAAAAGGTTTGACCGCCATCGGTGGAGCGCAGGATGGCAGGCACAAGGCCATAATCGCCATAGGCGATGAGGTTGTTTTGATCGAATGCTTTTACACCGCTGATGGCAAATCCAAAGGTGAGGTTGACGCCATACCCGTTGTAATTGACATTTGACTCCGTGATGTACCTTTTTGTAAATGTGCGTCCGCTATCGGCGGTAAAACCGATCCAGTCCCTGAAGGCAACATAGCCCTGGGCAGGGGTATAAAAACTGATCTTACGAAGAGCATTGTCCGGCTCCTGTTCTTCAATAAATACCTTACGCATTTGGGCAGTTGCCGGGGAAGGGGCAAACAGACTTACGAAAAATAGTACGGCAGAAAATAAGGGGCACAGGGCTCTACAAAACATGACGGGTCAGGGATTTCGGTTAACCAAAACACCATAACGCCGAATTAACGTAAATATTTAGCCGCTTATCGAAAAAAGGAGGGACAACCTCTCTTTTGTTTTACCGGTTGGCAGAAGTTCCGGAAGGCATGGGTTGTGGCTTGGTTGTAGGCCCTTCCACCACCAACTGCCCGTTTTTCAGGATCTTCATACGATCGATAAACACCACCCGCTTATCGCCCGTAGCCGACGTGCGGCCATGATATACGGCAAACATTTCTTTTCCGTCTGGTGAATGCGCAATACTATTATGCCCCGTTCCGGTTACCACGCCACCTTTCTCCACATTCTTTTCCAACACAGGATTGTTAGCACCCTTGATATAAGGCCCCAGTGGACTTTTGGAAGTCGCATACCCTACAGCATAATTCTTCCCACCAAAGTAATTGGCAGAATACATCATAAAGTAAGTATTCCCTTTCTTGAAAGTAACAGAGCCTTCCGTCCAGCGGCGATTTACCTCCTGCGAAGTAACCGACCGGCTTTCCCACGCAGATTGTTGATCACTCATACTTACCGGCGGACGCAACAACAACACCGGCTCTCCGATCACACCGCTGAAATCAGGCTTCAGTTCAACACCATATACCCAGCTTTCCTCGATCTCTTTATACCACCCCTTATTGATAGCCCAGGTAGCTACCTCACTTTCTACAGGATGTTTGTAACAGCAACGCGAATAATAGAGATATACCCTGCCATCCTGATCGAAAAATACATTGCCGTCGATGATAGGATAACCCGGATCAAAAACAGGCTTATTAGCCACGTCGATGAACGGACCTGTAGGCTTATCGGCCACAGCCACACCGATACGAAAATTCTCCAGTTCCTTAGTGGGGTTCTCTTTCCACTGTGCACTATAAAACATATAGAACTTTCCTTTCACTTCATACACTTCAGGCGCCCAGTAAGCACCATCCCAGGCAGCCTTGGGATCGCTCCATCCATTCTTGTTATCGTGAAAATATACCTGCCCTTCATTTTTCCAGTTCACCAGGTCTGTGGAAGAGTATGCAGCAAAACCTTTATTGGCGCCCGCCCCGGTGCCATACATATAGTATTTATCCCCCTTGACATGCAATACATAAGGATCACCGAAGTCAACGGCCAGCGGATTGGTAAAAGTGAGTTGAGCATCAGTAACTGCCGGCTTCAATAGGGCTACTAACAAACAAAAAGCAATCAGTCTTTTCATACAGGTATCAAGTTTATTACGCGTCCTAAAATAATGAAATATAATTAGATCTGTCCCAAATGCAATTTTGTATCTTTCCACCTCACCCAATAACATCAATTAAAGAATATGGCCAAAGTAATGCTTCCTTTATTATTCCTGTTAGCTTTCCTCCATTCAAACGGGCAAATAAAAGACGCTCAATTATCCCAAATCAAAACGATAGACCAAGCTAAGGCTTTTGTAAAAAAGTCATCGAATGCCGATACCAAAGTTTTTACTATTCATGCCAAAGAAGACACTTCGGATATTTTTATGGTTGATACCCCCGAACAAAAATGGTATCATGTAGTCCTTAAAACCCACGACAATACCTGGTTGAAAGATGTAACTTTACTACAGGTCCGAAGCGGCAACTAAAGCAATTCCGAAACCCTACGCAACTTCTTACTAACTGATTACTTGCATGAATACGCTTACGAAGCTGCCTTTATCGTATGAGCAAAAAAATATTGATTGTAGAAGATGAGTTTATCGTAGCCGATAATCTCCAAATGACATTGGAGGAAGCTGGCTATACCATAACCGGCATTGCCCCCTCAGCCCGGGAAGCACAGGAACTCCTTCAGCAACAAAAACCAGACCTTGTCCTGCTTGACATCAGGCTCAAAGGCAAAATATCTGGTATTGAGATTGCCCGTAAATTAAGAGCCGACAACATTCCCTTTATCTATTTATCGGCCAATGCCGACCAGGCAACACTCGAAGAAGCAAAGACCACGGAGCCCTATGGATTCCTGGTAAAGCCGGTCAGAGAAAAAGACCTGCTGGTGGCACTGGAAATTGCCTGGTACCTCCACCAGCACAGCCTCGAATCGAAGCTAAGACGCGAAGAGCAGCTGCAAAAAAGCATCACGGAAATAAGCAATGAAGCATTGAGCGCCCGGGATTCGCTACTAAAGATGGCCGGGGTAATACAACCATACATTCCATTTGATTTTATTGCATGCGGCATCAGGCCGCTGGATGCAAAACAATTCATGGACACAGGCTACTTACGCACCGGGTTCGATGAATACCAGTTCATCGGAGAAAAAGAATTGATGACCATTGGCGGCCTGACTAAAAATACACTTTCACACATCATTGAAAACAGCAATAGCGACAACAATGCAGCCATTTATAACCACGCAGATAAAAACACAACCAACAATCTGCTGCAACAAAAACTGATGGACTGCTTACGCCTGGGTTCCTACCTCGTATTCCCGGTGCCACTCGGTTATGGATTAGCTGTACATTATTTCTTTTATAGCCGGCACGTTGATATCTACAACAAAGACCATATTGGCCTGTTGAACCGGTTGAAGACATACCTCGAAGACGTGGCCAATAAAACAGTGTATACGGAGACGGCAGCCATTACAGCAGCCCGTCAGCAGGCCACTGCTAAAAAGAAGCAGGACGAGACAGCAGACAATAAAGCCTTCAAAGAAATTATCGGCAGCCATCATTCATTGCTATCGGCATTGGACCTGGCAGCCCAGGTGGCACCCTACAACACATCCGTACTGATATTAGGTGAAAGTGGCACGGGCAAAGAAAGAGTAGCACAGTCCATTCACCTGCTTTCACCCCGCAAGAACGGCCCATTTGTAAAAGTGAATTGCGCAGCCATCCCCGCCACATTGATAGAATCGGAATTGTTTGGACATGAAAAAGGAGCCTTCACAGGCGCCGTTGAGAAAAGAAAAGGAAAATTCGAGCAGGCCGATGGAGGAACGATCTTCTTAGACGAGATCGGAGAATTACCCCTTAGCATGCAGGTAAAACTATTGCGCGTTTTGCAGGAACGGGAGATCGAATACGTAGGCGGCAACTCACCGGTAAAAGTAAATGTGCGCATAGTCGCCGCCACCA
The DNA here is from genome assembly GCF_059502485.1 of Paraflavitalea sp. Classification (NCBI taxonomy): domain Bacteria; kingdom Pseudomonadati; phylum Bacteroidota; class Chitinophagia; order Chitinophagales; family Chitinophagaceae; genus Paraflavitalea; species Paraflavitalea sp. Next base: position 81,816 of record NZ_JCACET010000011.1, on the reverse strand, counting down.
ACCGGAACCTCGAAAAAGAAGTGGCAGACCGGAACTTCCGGCTCGACCTCTATTACCGCCTCAATGTATTTCCGCTCACACTGCCACCATTGCGCGAACGGAAAACCGATATAGAACCCCTCGCAGTATACTTTGCCAGCAAGTTTTGTAATTCATTGAATAAGCCATTCAATGGTATTGCAGATGCTATGATGGAGAAAATGTATACCTACCACTGGCCGGGCAATATCCGCGAACTTGAAAATATTATAGAGCAGTCCGTCGTCCTCAACGATGGCAGATCGAAATTACAGTCGATACGAAACTTCAGCATGTCCACACCGGAATCGATTACACCAACAGCCATCAACACCTTTGAAGAAGTAAAGCATATTCAGCAGCAAACAGAACGGGAATACATCACCTCCTTCCTGAAAAAAACAAAAGGACGTATACGCGGAGCCGGGGGAGCAGCAGAGCTACTGAATATCAAACCAAGCACCCTCGAATCAAAAATGGCAAAGCTGAATATCAAACGGCAGGATTTTATCGACTCGTCCGAAAACCAATAACAGGCAGCTATGCCCCGGAATCTTCGGGGCTTCCAACAACAGCCCCCGACATTATCGGGGCACACAGCATCAACGCCCTTCACACCTCCTTTGATCTATCCAACGCAAACAGATTGGCTTTCAGTCAATTGACCAACCTTCATTTCGCTCTTACTTACCGCTACAACTGAATGGCATACTAATAGACACAATGGTACAAAACCATTCGTATGACACATTCAACAAGATGGGACAATCCTAACCCCATCAACGCAGCAAAAGGATTCCGGATTCATTTAATTGTATTCCTGTTGGTCACACCAGCCATCTGGTTGGTATGGTACTTAACCGACACCACTTACCCCTGGCCATTATGGTCCACTCCAGCATGGGCAATCGGCGTACTGTTTCACTACCTCGGTGTATTTGTATTTAGTAAATCAAAGAAAAACTAAACCAATCCCCATGAAACAGTCGCAAAAAACATTCAGACGTGTTGTAACAGGCCATGATGCAGATGGCAAAGCCATCATTATTTCCGATGCACCACCTGTACACACACAGTTGGTCGGCGGCCCGGGCGGCCCCACCTTTTTCGAAATATGGCACACAGCAGAGACACCTGTCTTAATCCCCACACAGCCAGCCTTGCCCGACGAAACGGGCCTGGTGCTGCCCCCACCCAAAACAGGAACGAGGATGCGTGTAATCGAATTCCCGCCCGAAGGAGAAGAGATAAGAAAACTAACCGGAGCAGATGCAGCAGATAAGTTCAAATCCATGGGCGATGAAAAAGCATCCACCTCCGCAGCAGGAGCGCCCCATCCATTGATGCACCGCACACAGACAGTCGATTACGGCATCGTGCTCGAAGGCGAGATAACATTGGTGCTGGATCGGGCCGAGACCACTATCCAGACAGGTGATATAGTGATCCAATGCGGCACCAACCACGCATGGGCAAACCGCTCCGGTAAGATCTGCCGCATGGCATTCATCCTGATCGACGGACGGTTTACAGATGAACTCACTAACGCCTAAATACCAGTTATGCGCATCAAACCATTACCACCAGACACCCTAAGCCCGGAAGTACGTTACGTACACGACGAAATTGCCGGCCTTGTTGGCCGGAGCCAAAGCCAGGTAACCATGCTGAATGCCGAAGGCGCATTGCTTGGTCCCTTTGCCCCCATGCTGCAATACCCACAATTCGGCGTACCTGCATTAAGCTTTCTGCGAACGCTCGACACGCAAGCCACATTGGCAAAAACAGTGCGTGAAGTAGCCATCCTTACCGTAGGAGGCGCCTACGGTGCCCGCTTCGAATTATACGCACATGAGATCATGGCAGCAGCATTCGGGCTTTCCTCAGCTGCGATCGCCACACTGGCAGCCGGCGGGCATCCACATGGTTTAAATGCAGAAGAAGACATCGCCCATGTCATTGCCGCTACATTGGTCAGCGGCCATATACTTCCTGATTCTACATACAATTATGCAGTCCAGTTACTTGGACAAGATGGAGTAGCAGAACTCTTCTTCCTGATAAGCGGCTACAGCCTCATCGCAGTGATCTTAAATGGATTTGATATGCCCGCTCCATCGAACGATAAAGCAATTTGAATATTCCTAAACCATTAAACCTTGTTTATGAAAGCATGTCTTGAAAATCAAAAAACACCCGGCACAAGATATGGGGTTAGATATACCGAAAGTTTCCCCATCAACCTTCCGGCAAAACAGGTACATATGTACAAATGGATCACAGAAATGACAGAGCCGGACTATGTATCCTACTCACCGGCCCATCGTGCCATGAACAGCTATTTTAAAGAAGGCATACTCTTCATGAGCAACGTGGAGAACATTGGCACCGACATGATCGTACAACACTACCAGCTGGATTATTCTTCTGCAGAACACATTCAGCTTTATTCAGCAGCGTCTGAAGCATACATCATGAGATGGGTCCGGGTTTATGTTGGAGTACCCTGGGAAATGCAGATCAGGCCGGTATCCGGAAACACGTGCGAATTGGTATGCATGGTTGGCACCGATTATCCAAACCTGTTCATAAAGCTGGCCGCATGGTTAAACGGATTGGGAGGCCTGTTTATCAGAAAACATTTACGAAAGGAAGGAAAAGCCTTTGCAAAGGATATTGAATCAAAATTCAAATAACAAAACAGCCCACACAAAGCTTTTGACACATTTGCGTCAGGTGCCTCCTTCCTTTTCTTTTCAACTTTGTCATATCAAATCAGGCAAAACGTAAGAAGCTTTCCGGTGTGACATTCGTCACACATTTTTAGTGATTCACCTCCTTCTGCCTGGGGTATAGGTCATATTAATTTTGATGAACAAACAAAACCAACAGCAATGACAACAAAAACATTCTTCACCCGGCTACCCGCCCTCGTAACGATCAGCCTCCTGCTGAGTAGCACCGGTGCCATGACACAAAACACCACCACCACACCCAATACAGAAGAAGTGGCTGTACTGACACGATATGAGGTAAAAGAAGGGCAACAGCAAACATTCCTGAGCGTGCTCGGAAAATATATAAAGCAGGCCAATACCCAGGCAAGCAATATCATGGCCGAAGGATATTACGAGCAGGACAATCCCTCCATTTTGTGGACCATCGAAAGATGGAGTAACAAAGCAGCATTCGATAAAAACCGGAAACTGCTATCAGACAATAAACTGGTGCAACCAGCTAAAACGATCTATGTAAAAGACCTCGAACCACTCACAAAAGAACAATGGCAGAGAAAGCCGGGAAAAGACGACAAGCCCATCACGATCATGCTGTTCGTAGATAGCAAACCGGGCACAGAAACAACCTTCAAAACAGTCTACCACACGGCCATGCCACAGTTTCGCAGTGAACCCGGCGTCATCAATTACCAGCTTTCCCAGTTGGAAGAAGACAATACCCAATTCGTCACCTACGAAAAATTCAGGAACGATGAAGCATTTCAATACCACCTGAAGTTTCCACCAATACAACCGGTGATTGACTATCTGAATAGCAGCATCAAAAAGCAACCCTTTCAAACCGGATTACACAGGCTCATTGAATTTGCGCCTGTTAAACGGAAATAACGACCATACCAATCATAAACACTAACAATAAAAACAGACGAAATGAGAACAATTAATCAGATCATGCTGGCAGGCGTAACAAGCGTACTTGCCGCAGCAAGCGCAGAAGCCCAGACGAAATCCCACGAACTGGAAGTAGTAAATCAATTGACAACCTCCGCAGCCGTTGTCAACATGCCGGTAACACAACTGCTCAATGCTCCCGGCAATGAAGCTTTGAAAGCATTCTTCTTTACACCTGTGAAGGAAAAAACATTGCAGGGAAAAAGAATTGCAGTAATAGCAGCAGATGGTTTTGAAGAGATCGAGTTAACAGGACCCGTTTGGTACTTCAAACAACTGGGAGCTAAGGTCGACATCGTGGCCCCTAAATTCAATCCCGCCCCGGCAAGATATGGCCTGAGCTACCCGGAGATGTCAAAGACACATATCATGGCCATTCAATACCTGCAACCCGTTGGATGGATCAAATTCGACCGCACAGCCGACCAGGTAAAAGTAAGCGACTATGATGCTGTATTCATTCCCGGTGGTGCCTGGAATCCGGATAACCTGCGCTACGACAAAGACGTGATCAAATTCATCCAGGACTTCAACAAATCTGGAAAGCTGATCGCAGCCATCTGTCATGCCCCGGTTGTATTAGCCTCCGCAGATATCCTGAAAGGAAAGAAATTGACAGGCTATTGGAACATACAGGTCGACCTGAAAAATGCAGGAGGAACAGTGACCGATGAACCAGTAGTTGTTGATGGCAACATCATCACCAGCAGGCACCCGATCGATGTAGCAGATTTCTCAAGAGCAGTAGAAAGTTGGTTGAGCAAAAAATAAATGGAGAATTGGCCCTCGTACACTAATGTTTTCTGGTGTCTTTATAGGTTCTGGTGTTAACAAGAAGCCGGCAAATCACGTATTTGTCGGCTCTCTTTTATTATTACCTGATAGTGTCGCCAATGTAGAACTACGCTCGTGCCAATAGTTCGGTAGGAGCATAGCCAAAATGCTTTTTAAACGCAAAGGAAAAGTGAGAAAGATTTTCAAAGCCCACTTCGTAACAAACGTCGATGGGCTTTTTCTTTTTCTCTACAAACTGGTAATGAGCCAGCTCCAGCCGCTTTTGGGTCAGCCATCGCTGCGGTGTAGTATCATAGAGCTTCCTGAAATCCCGCTTGAAAGTCGTCAGGCTTCTGCCCGTCAGGTAACCAAACTTTTCCAAAGGCATATTGAACATGAAGTTCTTCTCCATATAGTCCGCCAGATCGATCTTACCAGGCTCCTCAAAATTGGCCAGCATATGATCGATATCAGGATCGATGGATCGTAAAATACTGACAGCCTCCATCATTTTAAGATGAGCAATATGCTCAGGCAACTCAGGCATGTCGAAATACGGTACCAGTGACGACAGGCAACTTTGCAACAGCGGATGGTTATTGTAATGCCGGATCTTTTGCACGCTCCCCGCGGTAGGCTTCACAGTAAGCTTTTCGTAGAAATTACGAAGCCAGTCAGTCTTCAGGTGCATCACCACTGTTTTATGCGGTAACCCATCCTTGGGATAATTGATGATGGTGGCCAGTTGGTTCCGCGGTATCAGAAAGATATCACCAGTTTTAAATATATAAGTCCCTTCAGCTTGAACAACCTTTGTCTCACCGGAAATGAACCAGATAAGCATGTGATCCTCAAACACAATATCCGATTTGAAAAACTTATCCTGGTAACAGGATAGCTTAATATCCTCAGTAATGTACTTAGCCTGATACTCCATACACTAAAATTTAAGGTCAGCGATTTAAAGAAAACCCGTAACAAAGGTAAGCCGGCATACCCTCATCGGCTTTGTTTATCGGACCAAATTTACTTTGTTTACAAGCTCAGCCAGTCATTTAATGCATCCACAGGCTAACGCCTTTCCTGGCAAGATTCAAAATAAAATACGTTAAAACACCTGCTTTCAGTCAACAAAATCTTTGTAACCTACAGTATTAAAAAAGGAGTTTTAACATGAAAAATTTTATCCTGTTTGTCGTTATTACTTCCGTTTATATAACTACAGGCTGTAACAGTAATACTGAGGAGAAACAAACTGCCGATCTTCAGGAGAAATCAGCTGAGGTTGATCAAAAACCAGCGCAAGCCCCCACTAAAAAGCCCGAGAAGATTGTCCAAAAATGTACAAACTGCAATGGCACAGGAAAAGTTGATTGTTCAGGCTGCTATGGAGCCGGCAAAAAAGATTGCAGTGACTGCAACAGTACAGGTAAGATAAATGCATACTTTGTGGAAACAAAGGAAAACGGGTACCAATATGCAACCTACCGGGGCCAGACTGAGTATGTCTGGGTATGGGCCAATCATTATGCAGATTTCCCTTGCAAAAGATGCGATAAGACCGGGAAGATCGATTGCATTAATTGTTACGGAGCAAGGAAAAAAACATGTGCTGTTTGCCACGGCACAACAACCATTGAAAGCACAGCATTCTCCGCTGAAAATGCCCCACCTGTTGCTCCACAGAATACCTCCTCATCAATACCGGGTAAGTATCCCCAAACTGCTGAACGATTGCTTACCCACGCCGATATCTCAGGATTAAGCAAATGGGATTTGAGAATTATGCGCAATGAAATTTTCGCCAGACATGGCTATATTTTTAAAACCACGGATATGAAGTCATATTTCGATCAACAATTGTGGTACACAGGCAAATACGATAACGTAAATGCCTCCCTTTCGCAAATAGAAAAAAGCAATATTGAGTTTATTAAAAGCTATGAATAATTAACTTAAGTGAAAATATCTCCTGATTTTTCACACAAAATTTGCTGATAAATCAGAAACCATGCATTTGTCAGCATTAGGCATCTTTCATACCATCATCGGCATTATCGCCATCGTAGCAGCAGTTATTTCATTCGTTAAAAAAGGGAAAATAGACCTCAGTATAAACGCCGGGCGCATTTATTTCTGGACTACCATTGTCGCGTCTTTAACCGCCCTTGGCATTTCAAAACGTGGCGGCTTCAACGGAGGGCATGCATTTGCCCTGTTCATTGTGGTACTGGTAGTGGCAGCTTATTTCCTGCACACCAAAAAGCAGACAAGCAGCCGTGCCCGCTACTTCGAAAACTTCAGCCTGTCATTCAGCTTTTTCCTGTCGCTGATTCCGACCGTAAATGAAACATTTAGTCGTATACCACTGGGGCACCCGCTAATCAAAAGCCCGGCTGATCCTTTCCTGCTCAGATCGTTGCTGGTGCTTTTCGTTTTGTTCCTGATCGGGTCGGCATTTCAATTCTTAAGGCAATGGAAAATAAATAAACAGCTATAACTTAGCGCAAAACATAAGCAACATTGGACAAACTGCCACTATTACATAAAGTGTTGGGCAACTTTGCCGGACTCACCGAAGATGACATCTCGGTGAGTTTGCCATTGTGGAAGGAACGAACCATTGCGAAGAACGATTATTACAACAGGCAGAGCATTGTCTGTAAAGACCTGGGCATTGTAGTAAAAGGCATTTTCAGGGTGTTCTATTACGACGATAAAACCAACGAAGAAAAGAACATGTTCTTCTTTTCAGAAGATCAGTTCATTGTTTCGTTTCGCAGCTTTATACTGCAATATCCTTGCGCTTACTACATCGAAGCCCTCGAAGAATCACAGATCCTATACATCACGTACGATGATCTCCACCAGCTATACAATACCCATAAATGCTGGGAAAAGTTTGGCCGGCTGCTGGCCGAATACTTCTTCAACCATTCGCAGGGCAGGGTAGAGGAGCTGTTATTGCTTACCCATGAACACAGGTACCAGAATCTTTTGCAACAACATCCCACCATTTTTCAACGCGTGCAGTCCTACCACATCGCCTCCTACCTGGGCATAAAAAATCAATCCCTCAGCAGGATCAGAAAGCGGATAGCAGAAAGGCCATCAAAGCCATGATCACAGTGCTGTAGGGGCCTTGCCATATTTATTCTTAAAGGAGCGGGAAAAGTGAGAGAGACTTTCAAACCCCAGGTCAAGATAGATGTCTGATGGCTTTTTATGCTTGCTCTCTATCAGGTGCCGCGCTTCTGTCAATCGCTTTTCCTGAAGCCATTGCCTGGGCGCCATGCCAAATGTTTTCTGAAAATCACGCTTAAAGCCAGCAAGGCTTCGGCCGGTAAGCTGTGCAAACTTCTCGACGGGCACATTAAAGTGATAGTTGCCCACCATAAACTTTTCAAGGTCTATTTTATGAGGCTCTGAAAAATCAAACAAAAACTCCTTTAGTTTCGGATTGATATGCAATAACAGCTGTACGGCCTCCTTTATTTTTAACTCACCAACAGTATTGGCAATCGGTTCTTCCGAATGCTTCACATACGGAATGATCGACTGGAAAAAACCGCGCAGAAAGTCATTCTCAGGAATAACCACATTGGCAGGACCTGTATATTTTTGTACCCCTTCTACCTGCTGCTCCAGGGCAATCTGCCTGAGCACATCCTCCTTCAGAATGATAACGATAGTCTGGTAATCCTCTCCGTTTACAGGCTGTTTGATGATTTCTACCAGCTGATTCTTCCTGATGAGAATCATATTACCCGCCGACATCGAAACCGTTTCTTCAGAAGTAACCAGCGTAAAAAGCCCTGAAACCTGTAACACCAGGGTATTGTACTCAAAAAAACCAACCTTCTCTTTCCGCATGGTAGAGAGATAAGAATAAAAGAGTACCCCTGGTATTATTTCGGTAGGATTGATCATACAGTAAAGATACTAACGCTGCAGGTAAGTGTCACCCAGTATCGTTCCTACAGCAAACTCCTTGTTCAGTTTTTCCATTTCAGCAGGTGTAAACACAATATCCATAGCCTGTATATTTTCCGGCAGCCTCGACCGGCGGCTCATGCTCACCAATGGCATGATGTGGTCCCCCTGTGCATTTACCCAGGCGATGGCAAGCTGTGTGGGTGTATACCCCTTTTCTTTTGCCATTGCTTTCAGCACCTCCACCTTTTCAAGGTTCTTTACCAGGTTCTCGCCTTGAAACCGGCTAAAGTGATGGTGATAACTACCAGCAGGCAGCGGCGCGGTCATATCGCCGGTAAGCAGGCCTTCGGCCGTATTGGCAAAAGCCACGACACCAATTCCCAGCTCTTTGGCTGTTGGCAACAACTCACGTTCGATCTGACGATCGGCCAGCGAGTAACCTATCTCCAATGCTGTCACCGGATGTATACTGTTTGCCTGGCGCAGCTGTGCTGCCGTGATCTCACTCACACCGAGGTATCGCACCTTACCTTCTTTGATCAGGTCGGCCACGGTACCGATCACATCTTCTACAGGAACACTGTTATCGAGCCTGCACGGTTGGTAAAGATCGATCGTATCGATGCCGAGCCGCACCAGCGAATAGTTGATGAAGTTCTTGATAGAATTGGGACGAAGGTCCAGCCCCAGCCACTGGCCATTGTAAAAGATAGCGCCAAATTTTACGCTGATGAAGGCGTCATCGCGGTGGCCCTTGATGGCTTTGCCTACCAACAGCTCGTTGTGGCCGGCGCCATAAAAATCACCCGTATTCAGGAAATTGATACCACTGTCTAACGCCTGCTGAATAGTAGCGATACTTTCCGTTTCATCACTTGCCTTGCCGCCCCAAACAGGCGACATACGCATACAACCTAATCCGAGCTTCGAAACCAACGGTCCGTTCTTACCCAAAGGGATCTTTGTAATTGTTGACATCACGTTACTTTTTAAATGATTTACAACACAAAGTTCATCCCTTGAAGCCCCTGGCAGTTTCTCCCAATAGCTCAATTTACTTGTCTGTACGGCTCAGTATACACCAGCTACGACAGATTACTGTTACCTTAATTACTGTTGAATGACTGCCTGAACTCCAATGGCGACAGACTGGTTTTTGTTTTAAACAACTTGCTGAAAGACTGTGGGTGTTCAAAGCCCAGTTCGTAAGCAATTTCACTCACCGACAAATTGGTGGTAGATAGCTTTTCCTTCGCCCTTTCAATCAGCTTTTCGTGAATATGCTGTTGAGCAGTTTGCCCGGTCAATTGCTTCAACAAACTACTTAAGTATTTGGAGGAAACATGCAGCTCATCGGCCAGGTATTGAACACCTGGCAATCCCTTATTGATCAGGTCGTCGCTTTTGAAATAATCCGTCAGCAACCCTTCCAGGCGGGTCAGGAGATGATGATTGGTGATCTTCCGGGTGATAAACTGGCGATGATAGAACCTTTCAGAATAATTGAGCAATGCCTCCACGTGCGAAATGATGATGTTCTGGCTAAACTTGTCGATATTGGAGTGATACTCCTGTTTAACAGTTTGAATAATGCCATTCATTGTTTTCTCCTCCTTGTCGGAAAGAAACAAAGCCTCATTCACAGCATAGTCGAAATATTCGTATTGCTTAATTTTCTTCGCCAAAGTCGTATTCCATAAAAAGTCGGGATGAATAAGCAACATCCAGCCCGAACGTTTGGCCGTAGAGGCAGGCTCTTCTTCGATCCGGAAAACCTGGTTGGGAGAAATGAAGAACATCACCCCTTCATCGAAATCATATTCCTGCTGGCCATACTTCAGTTTGGCATTTAATCCACGCTTGAGAGATATATTGTAAAAGTCGAGCACCCAATTGACCTCACTGATGTCAGATGAACGCTTGATGGCGTTGTAATCCACCACACTGATCAAAGGGTGCTCCGCCTTCGGCAATCCTCTCAGTTGGTGGAATTCACTGATGGATTTAATACGTTGTGTCTTGATACCTGTCATCCGGATGAAGATTAAACATCCATAAAAGTAAGCTTATTAGATCGCCCGCAACCCGCGAGCCATTACCAACAGCTATTCCTGGTGATAGGCAGCAGCAAATGCCGCAGCAAAATCCTTCAGCTTCACTTTTCCTAAAACCGGCCGGTGACGGAAGTAATCTTCGTAGAGCAAACCAGTACCTTGGCTCGCCTGTAATTCTACGAAACCTCGGGCCACTTGCGTATTGAAACCAATCGCCAGCCAACCGCCCAGCAGTTGTTCATCAGAAATAACGGACCATGTCAAATCTGGCTTTCCAATGGCTTCACCGATCGCCCGGGCAATTTCATTGGGCGACACTTCATCGCTTGCCACGTAGCGGATCTTTCTGCCTTCAAAAGGCTGATCCACTTCCTCAGCAATGACCGCTGCAATATCGGAAGGGGAGACCCAGGGCTCCTTTTGGTCACCACCATAGTTGGAGATGATAGTACCTTTGCTCTTAATAGTCCTGATGAAGGAGAATAGATTGTCGAAGAATCCAACCGGCCGGATGAATTTGATGGCTACATCGCCAGGCAGTTGTTGCAGGATGTTTTCTACGTTGTGGTGAAACAGCAGGATACCATTCCCTTTGTCCATATGGGCGCCAATACTGCTCAGGTGAATTACTTTCTTAACGCCCGACCCGGCTACAGTCTGCTTGTAGTTCCGGCCAATCTGCGTAATACTTTCAATGAAATCGACACCCTTATCAAACATATCGCCAACCGCCTCCATGGTTTCCATGAGATAAACGATGTCGGCACCTTTAAAAGTTGCCGATAGAAAAGCGGGGTCCTGCATGATGCCAATGGCGGCTTTGGCGCCAAGCCCCTCGATATCCTTTTGCCTGTTGGGGTTGCTGCTGATGACGGTAACAGCATGTCCTTTCTGTACCAGTTCCCGGGTCAAAGGTCTCCCTATATTGCCGAGAGAGCCTGTCAGTACGATGTTCATGATTATTCGTTTTTGTTGATACAAAAGTCCGCATCAACAAAAAGAACGGCGTAACCGAAAGGCAGGTTGTTGTAGCCAAAAGTCAGGTGCAGCCAAAAACTATTCAGCTTTCTTTTCCGCAAAAGCTTTCGCCAGCACACCAAGCTGCTGCACAGAAGGCGTTTTCTTTCCATCACTCACCACGATCCGGTAACGGAAAGTAACCGATTCACCCTTTTGCAACTGCAGGTTTTTAGCGCTCGCGCCATTGGTAAAGATCGCTTCACCTAAAGGGTTAGCGGCAAACAAGCCGTAACCACGCGCATGCCAGAAAGTAGGATAGTTGATATTGGACGGATGGTCGATAATGGAAATGCTGATCGAATCCTTACCCATCTTGCCATATAGCTTACACCAGTCGGCCCGCGTGCTCCACGCAGCATCACCTTCCTTGCCTGCACTGGTAACATAATTACCGTTGGAAACCGCTTCCGCTTTTACTACAGTCACATTACCCTTATCGTCGGTGAATTTCTTTTCTTCTTTAGTAGGTATCTGCAGATCCTTCGCTACACGCACGCCCAGCATACCATCCTTGGCATCTTTGAACAATACGGTAGTATTCGCTTTCAAAGTCGTTACGCGGTCAATGATACGCTCATGCTCAGTGCCGCTGAACTCGAACCTTGTCGTTTCTTCCAGCAGAATATCATTAGCCTGGTTGGTCCAATTGGCATGGTAAGCTAATACGCCGGTATTGCCGCTCTTGGTTTCCAGTATGCGGTCCGTCTTGATCCAGCCATACTTGTTTTTTTTATCAGCTGCAATAGCAAAAGAATTATTCCAGAAATCCAGCCCATTCACATTTTCAAAGTTGAACCAGATACCAATATGATGCGGATGGTCCGTAGGCTCACCGGGTAAGGGATTGAAAGGAAATCCCCTGGTGACGATCGTTCCATTGGAGGCGTGGATCGGGTAAAGAACAGGTTTCTCCAGCGTATCGGGAAACAAAAAGCTGGTAAAAGGCTTTGAGCCGATCAGGATGTTGACCTTATTTTCTTTGTCGACCTTTACAACCTGTACAGATTGCTTTTTCTGAGCAAATGAAACAGAAAAGAAGGCTGTGCTCAATGCGCACAGCCCGATATTTTTTAAAGAGACCATAATTAATATTTAAACGGTTTACCACCTACCATTACTTCTTGCGTCTTTTCATTGAAAGTAGCTTTCTGACCAGTACGTACAGCAGCATTAGTCATGATAGTAGCCACGGAATGACTATAACCGGCTTCCACAGGAGCATTGGGCTGCTTGCGGCTGCGGATACACTCCATCCAGTTGCGTACGTGGTTGCTGGTAAGTTTATCACCACCGGTATTGGCGGATGCGATAACAGGTTCTGCTGCGGTCAGACTCGTCTCTGGCAACAGATTGGGTTGCACCTTCATTTCATCGGCAAACCTTTTGGTCAGGCCGCCTGTGGGAGACACCTTATTGGTATTGAGGTTCAGTTCACCACCATTGGAGTAGTAGATCTCAGTGGGCCTTTCATCCCCATTGTGCATGCGGCTGCCAAAAGTAACCTGGAAGCCGTTGGCCAGGTCGTCGGCAGGACCGTAATCAAACACCGCCGTAATGGTATCCCAGTTCCTTCTGCCGTCTTTCCACATATAAATACCACCATTGGCCACTACGCTGCGTGGATGTTGCAGTCCGCTGAACCAATGCACCGTATCGATCTGGTGGCTCATCCATTGACCGGCCAATCCGGAGGAATAAGGCCAGAACAAACGATACTCGAGGTATTTACGTGGATCCCAGGCCTCAAAAGGTCTGTTCATCAGGTAGCGTTTCCAATCAGTATCAGCCTCCTTACATTGCTCCACCAGGGCAGGCCGGCGCCAGCGGCCGGGCTGGTTCACGTTCCAGGTCAGCTCCACCATCGTGATCGGGCCAAACTTGCCGGAACGGATAAATTCATTGGCAGCATGATAATTGGCGCCACTTCTTCTTTGCGAACCTACCTGCACAATGCGGTCGGTAGCTTTCACTGCCTTCAGGGCAGCGCGATTATCTTCCATAGTCTCGGCAAAAGGTTTTTCGACATATACGTCGCAACCGGCTTTTACGGCCTCGATGGTATGCAGCGCATGTTGAAAATCGGCCGTGCTGATAAATACGGCGTCCACTAATTTTTGACTATATAACTCTTCGTTATTCCTGCAGGCTACTATATCATGACCCATTTTATCTTTCCAGGTAGCGGCGCCTTCCTCCCTTCTTCTTTTCCAGATATCCGATACAGCCACCACATCGAAGTTCAATTCCTTGTAATGATTCATGAAGCAGGGAATATGAGAACTTCTGTGCCGGTCTGAGAAGCCCACCACGCCCACACGAACCCTGTCGTTGGAACCGATGATACGCCTGTAACTCTGTGCTGAAAAACCTGCATTGGCAGCCAGTACGCCTGCACCGGCAAATGCGGTCTGTTTAATGAAATGACGACGGGAATTTTTCATATTGACAATAATGTTTATTTACGAAGAAACTATTGAGTACTATCTGATGAAAGTACTTACAAATTACGATATACTAAAGGATTCTGGCCTGAAGCTCTACAATATGCCAATTGAGCTTACTATTTATGAGCATCCTGCACTGTCCTGTTTAACTAACTGGCGCCTGAAAATAAAAAGTTCGCTAACTTGATTTATCAACAATTAACCGGTTAATAACAAAATATGCTGAAATCGAACTTTAGTCGTCGCAAGTTTTTGAAGAATGCTGCCACCTTAACAGGAGCCGGCCTGGCTTCTACGATTCCACAGCCAATGCTCGCAGCAGGAGCATACAGTGAAGAGATCGAACAAACACCCGAAAGGCAATTTGATAATCCACGAATAAAGTTTTCCGTCATCGGCATCAACCATGGCCACATTTACAGCCAGGTGGCTGCCGTGATCCGTGGCGGTGGAGAATTAGTATCACTCCATGCCAAAGAACCCGATCTGATTGCGGCGTTTGTGAAACGATACCCGCAGGTGAAATTGGCCAACAGTGAAAAAGAGATACTGGAAGATAAGTCCATCCAACTCATATTAAGCGCAGCAATACCGGTAGAACGCGCAGGAATTGGTATAAGAGCCATGCAGCATGGTAAAGATTATATGTCCGATAAACCGGGCATCACTACATTGAAACAACTGGAAGAAGTGCGGAAAGTACAAAAACAAACAGGCCGCATCTATTCCATCATGTACAGCGAACGGATCGAAAACAAAGCAACCATCAAGGCGGGAGAGTTGATCAAAGCAGGGGCCATCGGCAATGTAATACAAACGATCATTCTTGCTCCCCACCGCATGAGCACCGACACCCGCCCGGAATGGTTTTTCGATAAGAAGTATTTTGGCGGTATTATTACAGACATAGGCTCACACCAGTTCGATCAATTCCTTTACTTCACCAATTCCAGTCAGGCCGAAATAGTGGCATCACAGGTAGGCAATGTTGCTCACGCAAAATATCCCCAATTCGAAGACTTCGGCGATATCATGCTGCGTGGCAACGGCGGCACCGGCTATATTCGGGTAGATTGGTTCACGCCAAACGGATTGAATACCTGGGGAGATGGAAGATTGACAGTGCTCGGCACAGAAGGCTATATCGAGGTCCGCAAAAATGTAGACATCGCAGGAAGGACCGGAGGAAACCATCTTTTTGTAGTGAACGGTAAAGACACACAATACATCGACTGCAGCAATGTAGACCTTCCTTACGGCAGGCAATTGGTAGATGATGTGATCAACCGCACCGAAACCGCCATGACACAACACCACTGCTTCCTCGCCACCGAACTGGCATTGAAAGCACAACAAGCCGCAAAGAAAATTAGTTACACAAAATAGGGGAGTGCTCTCTCCATAAAACGCTTGCCATGGAAAAACATAGAAAACCATCCTTAAGCCGCCGCAGGTTTTTAACCAACACCGTTAAAGCATCGATAGGCACTTCCATCGCTTTGCATTTCCCGACCATTGTCCCGGCATCAGTATTTGGCAAAAACGCACCGAGCAATCGCATCAATGTAGCATCCATTGGCTGCGGGAGAATATCGGTCGGCCATGACATGACAGAGATTGCCCGCTATGCCGGCGCGAGGATCATCGCAGTTTGCGACGTGGATAAGAACCGCGCCGACGCAGGCGTACAGGCGGTAAAAAACAACTACATAAAAGCGTCGAAAGAAAACGGCGGATTGACCGGCGACTGGGATATCAAAACCTATTACGATTACAAAGAGCTCCTGCTGAATAAAGACATCGATGCCGTACACATCAGCCTGCCCGATCACCAACACGCCATCGTAGGCGTTCACGCAGTGCATGCAGGCAAAGATGTTTATCTGCAAAAACCGGCCTCACTGACCATCGAAGAAGGCAGGATACTATCCAATGAAGTAAAAAAAGCAGGACGCATCCTGCAAATGGGCAGCCAGCAGAAGTCGATCAACCCCTGGCCACAATTCAAGAAAGTATGTGAACTCGTTCGGAATGGAAGAATTGGTCAGTTAAAAACCATTGAAGTGGGATTGCCAGGCGATCCTGGCGGCGGAAACCCAATCCACATGCCTGTTCCTGCCAACCTGAACTATGATGCCTGGTTGGGAGCAACACCCGAAGTATATTACACCGAAGACCGGGTACATGCACAAGGCGCCACAGCAGCAAGCATCACAAGCCGGCCCGGCTGGTTGCGTTGCGAACAATTTGGCGCCGGCATGATCACCGGTTGGGGCGCACACCATATAGACACGGCACATTGGGCCATGAACATGGAATACAGCGGGCCAATAGAAGTATGGGGACATGCCCGCTTTCCAGGTGATGAAACCAACTATAAAGGACTTTGGGATGTGCATGGCATCTTTCGCACAGAAGCCATGTATGCCAACGGCGTCCACATGATCGTTTCCAACGAATTGCCCAACGGGGTAAAATTCATTGGAACAGAAGGCTGGCTCTGGGCCACGCGGGGCAGTTACCGGGTCACAGATAGCGATCCGGTCGCCGATAAAGACGGCATTAAGCCCATTGACGCCAGCAACCCCAAAATGCTACAATCAGTCATTGGTCCGAATGAAATACATCTCTACGAAAGCAGTGAGCAACATGCCAACTGGTTGGATTGCATTAAAACAAGAAAACAACCAGTAGCGCCCATTGAGGTCGGCCACCACTCTTGCAGCACTTGCTTATTGCACCAGATTGCCATGAAACTAAAGAGAAAGATTTACTGGGATCCCGAAAAAGAAAAGTTTAAGAACAACGATAAAGAAGCAACCGCATTATTATCCAGGCCACGCCGAAAAAAATATGATTTTTAATGATCTTAAACCTGGCGCAAGTATGCAGCCTGGCCCCTTAAAACTGGCGCAAGTATGCAGCTTAGCGCTGTAGCCCGGCGTACTTGTGCCTTTAACTGGGCAAGTATGCAGCCCGGCCTTGTAGCTTGGCGTACTTGTGCCACACACCTTAGTCCGTATCCCACGAATCAAAGCAAGATCATTTCACAACGATCCTGAAGTTTTTATCAAGGTACAACATCATCGGGGTGGTTACAGTAACATACAACGCGTTAAAATAATGACTGTATTCATGATGAGCCATATGAGCAGTAAAAGCACCAACGGCAAACGGGAATAACAACAACATACCTATATTTCTGAATGCCGGTTTATACAACCCAAAGAGTACGATCAGCCAGCCGCCCAATTCACCATAACCGATGAGAAGGGTCCAGGCCTTGTTAAAACCCAGAAAATTCATGCCGTCCATCATCTGTTTACTTTGAAACACCTTTTCAAGAGACGCATAACCAAACACATAAATGTAGTAACTGATCAAAATCCAATAAGCTACCTTTTTAAAAGTTTCCATGATATTCATATTGTCCCGCAAAGTTAGATAGCAGTCTCTACCTTTGCAGGTACATACTAAATTGTTAAGTACTAACAAAAAGGTAAGAAATGAGAAAAAGCACCTCTACGAACGCTTTAAATGAGAAGCGCATTAGCGACAGCTGTGGTATGGTTAGGACCTTACAAATTGTAGGAGGTCGCTGGAAGCCTGCCATCCTATACAAACTGAATCAAGGTACCAGGCGCTATAGCGAATTGAAAAATTCGATCGAAGGGATCTCAGAACGTATGCTGGTCGCTCAGCTCAGAGAACTGGAAGAAGACAGGATAGTCGAAAGGATCGTTTACCCGGAAGTGCCGCCGCGTGTTGAATATCGCTTGACTGAATTAGGCAAAACCATGGGCCCAATGCTCGACGCCATGTCAGACTGGGGAGACATGCACCGGGAGAAAACAGGCAACACCTCCGAATAGTACCCCGATCTAACCTACGCTTTATTGTTAGTTAAATTATACCCCCTAATTGATCGATTAGCCCCCCTTGTATCCATCAATAATAATTGAGATTTGACTTGCCTGTTCAATATTAATGAAATAGGGAGCTGCCAATTTTCTAACATCAAAAAGCCATTATGAAAAGATCAAACCTAATCCTGATCGCATCAGTTGCCATACTGATGGGATCCTCCTGCCAAAAACAAACTGCCGACAAAAATGTCCCCCAGGAAACACCCGAAAAAGAAACCAACGCTGTTAGCTGGGTAACGGTACTACCTACTAACTCTTTAAATTCCTTTAGTACTTATTGGAGCAATTTCTATCCATGGGGCGCAATAGACCACAACGGATCTGCCCGCATGAGAACGCAGAATATGAGTACCTCGGGTGGCGTGCTAACCATTACAGCTTATCCAGGTACCGTATCCGACAAACCCAGCATCCACTACTTCTCCTATACCTGCTATGCCAAGCAACAGGTGACCGTGAGTGCGTCATGGCCCAAGTGGCGTGTTTCAGGTGAGTTTCAATGCCCTTCTGTAAGGGGTACCTGGCCTGCCTTCTGGCTAAACGGAGCTAATCAGTGGCCACCGGAAAGCGACATCATGGAGTTTAAAGGAAGTACAACCAACTGGACAAACACATACAAAAATCAAAATGGGCAATGGTCAAGCGTTGGCACAACGATATCCAATCCCGGTAACTGGCACACGTACACGGCCTATCTAACAAGAATTGGTACCACCAATAATGTAAATATCGAATACTGGACAGATGGGGTCAATGTGTCTAACCAAACCGGTCAAAACTTCGTCAATGAGCCACTCAACCTGATCATCGACCTTCAAATGGAAGGTTCATCAGGTTCTCCTGGCCCGTCAGGAAACACCGTTATGCGCGCCAGAAATGTAACCATCCAAAGAAGCGCTACATTATAAAAAAACATCAGTAACCACCAGCTTCACTAACTTTAAGTTGATTCAGGTTAAGCCAGACCTTATACAAGCTAGGTCTGGCTTATTTTATATTGTATCGGAATGACCCATAAACTGTATCAAAAAAGAACACATCTCTAAATAGTACAATAATTCAACCCGAAGATAATCAGGCATTTAAAAGGATGGCATATTTTTTACCATACAAGTATTGCCATGCTAATAAACACTATCAAACTAATTGCAAGAAGCGCAAAACGGCGCACAGCCCACACAACCATCAATATTGCAGGGTTTTCCATCAGCATAGCCGCAAGCCTGCTGCTATTTGCGGTAATAACCTATGAGTTAAGTTATGATACATCTCAGAAAGAGTATAATAACATTTACCGCATTGCACGCCAGGAAAAAAATACAGACGGCATTGATTACAAATCCGGCATCCCCTTTCCGGCCCGGGACGCCCTTCGAGCCGATTTTCCACAAGTAACAACAGGCAGTTTATTCGCAGGCTTCGGCAGCCAGGTAACAGTGCCTGAAACAAATACATCAGACGCTTCCCAGGGAAGAAAATTTATAGAAGAAACAGGCTTCTTTTTCTGTGATCCGCAATTCTTCCAGGTGTTTAGCCATAGCTGGCTTTCAGGTTCTCCCGCTGTGCTGGAGGAGCCAAACGTTACAGTACTCACCAAAGAAACAGCCACCCGTTATTTTGGTGATTGGAGAAACGCAGTCGGCAAACTGTTAAAAGTGAATTATGTACTACTACGGGAAAACTATACTGCTACGGTAAAGGTAGCAGGCATCCTGGAAGATGTCCCAAACAATACCGACTTCCCGTTGAAGATGGCGACATCCTTCCAGACCTTGAAACTAAATGCCCGCAGATTTCCGGACAGGTGGGGAGCAGTAACAAGCAATTATCAGATATTTATGCTGTTGCCTGAAAATACCTCACCGGCTAAGATGAATGCACAACTGGCTGAATTCAGCAGGAAACATTACCCCAACAACCAGGATCTTTCAAACCTGAATTTCCTCCAATCCCTTCGCGAATTACATTTCGATACCCGCTACGACAACTTTGGCGATCACATCACCAGCAAATCAACAATATGGACCCTGTCACTGATAGCGCTATTCATTATCGTAATGGCCTGCATCAACTTTATTAACCTTTCAACAGCACTGGCCGCAAAGAGAAGCAAGGAAATAGGCATACGGAAAGTACTGGGCAGCAATCGCCTACAGTTGTTCGGTCATATAATGGGAGAAACAGCATTGATCGTAGCGGTAGCAATAGCGCTGGCAACATTCATAGCCTGGCTTTGCCTGCCCCTGATAAAATACATCTCACCGGTACAGGAGATGGTAAGCCTGTTCAACCAGCAAACCATGCTATTCTTAGGGATCATTATGCTACTGGTAACAGTGTTTTCAGGCATATACCCAGCCTTGATCCTTTCCGGCTTCCGGCCTGCAGCAGCACTCAAAAACAAGATCACAGCTGCAACAGTCGGTGGAATATCCCTGCGCAGAGGACTGGTGGTAACACAATTCGCCATTTCACAGATACTGATGGTCGGTACTATAGTCGCTATCAGCCAGATGAATTATGTGCGCAATGCAGACCTCGGATTTAATAAAGAAGCTATATTTCTCATAACTGCAAATGCAGACACCACCGTTCAAGTGCAATTAGAAGCCTTTAAACAAAAACTGCAGCAAACAACCGGCATACAGTCGGTCAGCTTCAGTTCCGAAGCGCCTTCATCAGACAATGCATCGAGCACTAACTTTTCGTTTGACCATAAACCCGAAGCCAACTTTGATATATACCGGAAATTTGCCGATGAGGATTATTTTGCTACCTATGGCCTGCAATTAGCAGCCGGAAGAATCTATAACAAAAGCGATACGGTAAAAGAAGTAATAGTCAATGAAACACTGGTCAAAAAGTTAGGCATCGCAAACCCTGCAGACATTATAGGAAAAGAAATCCGCATGGGCAGCGCCCCATGGAAAACGATTGTCGGAGTCGTAAAAGATTTTAATGCCAATTCATTGAGAGAAGCAATAAGGCCGATGATCATTGCTCAGCGCAAAGACCGGTATGCTGTGTTCGGTATCAAGTTAAAGACACCAGACATCGCTAAAACACAGGCGGCCATTGAATCTACATGGAGCTCCCTTTTCCCGGCGTATGCTTTTACAGGATCCTACATGGAAGAGAACATCGCCAGGTTTTACAGGCAGGAAGAACAACTCTCTTTACTATATAAGATATTTGCAGGCATAGCCATCTTCATTTCCTGCCTTGGATTGTATGGCCTCGTTTCCTTTATGGCCATTCAAAGAATGAAAGAGACAGGCATCAGAAAGGTATTGGGCGCTTCAGTAAAAGACATCATCGTTCTTTTTTCAAAAGAGTTCACGATACTTGTCATAGTAGGCTTACTGATAGCAATACCAGTCTCGTATTATATGATGAGCAACTGGTTACAGAACTTCGCCTTTCGCATCAATATAAATGCAGGCATATTTTTAATCGTTGCTGTATTGTCAGTACTGATAGCATGGATAGCTGTAGGCTATATCTCGATAAAAGCTGCGCTGGCAAACCCTGTAAAGTCACTCCGTTCGGAGTGAGTAACCTTATTTCACCTCAGCCATTGCCTCTTTTTGTTACTTTTGTTTAGTAAATTACGTAGAGATACAGCAAAAACAGCGCATGGCGACAAAACAAATAAACAATCCTTTCATTCTTGCCCTTAAAGCCTACAATCTTACGGTAGAAATTCACCACCATTCGGCATACCAGATTGTATTGTCAAACGATACACCTTTCACGTCAACTATCAACGGGCACTTATGTGAGCGCATTCACGGCTTTTTGATCAAGCCGCAGATTCCCCATTTTTGCGTTGCCGAAAAAGGAACACTAAACGTTCTAAACATAGAACCCTACTCCAATATTGGCCTGGAACTTTCAGGCAGGTTTAATACAAACCAGGACTACATCGTTTTTAATTCCCCAACTGAAACAAGCACTTTCTTTCAAACAGGCAAAGACACACTTGACATTTATACCATCATTAATGCTTTGCTTTCAACATTGCCGACAGCTCAGTATGATGAAAGAGTAACGAAAATAGTAGATTACATTACGGCCAATTACTTTAATCAAAACATAACACCCCAAACATTTGCAGATATAGTTTTCCTTTCCCCTTCGAGGCTTGCATCCCTTTTCAAAGAACAAACAGGTAGTAGCATATCGAAATACCTGCTGTGGACAAGGCTGCGTCAGGTTGTTTACCTGGCGCTTTCAGATAAAGACAGAAGCCTTACAGACATTGCTTATGACACTGGCTTCTATGACCTTCCCCAACTAAATAAATACATGTATGAAATGTTTGGCATGCCTCCCAAAGCCCTAAAACAGAACAGTGATCTGATACAAGTTTATTAGTCTGCCTATTTTCAATTTTGTGCTACCAATTTAAACAACTTAAATAGTAGCACAATGAAAGCAATTGCATATCGAACGTTTGGAAACATAGACGTTTTGCAAACCGTAGAAGAGCCAATCCCCACCTTTAACCCAACCCAGGTTTTAGTAAAAGTTAAAGCAGTCTCCATCAATCCGATGGACTGGAAAATCAGGAAAGGGGAAATGAAATTAATGTCTGGATCGAAATTCCCCAGACACATAGGAGTTGATTTTTCTGGCACAATTGAAGACGTAGGTTCATCAGTAACCGGCTTCAAAAAAGGAGACGAAGTTTTTGGAGTAGTAAAAAATACCATGAAGGAGGGGGCATTAGCTGAATACGTTGCTGTTCCTTCTACATCCGTTTGGAAAAAACCTTCATCCATCAGTTTTCCACAGGCAGCATCCATCCCCATCGTTGGCGCCGCAGCCGCAACAGCTGTAGAAAAAATGGGCAACATCAACGCAGGAACAAAAATCCTGGTAAATGGCGCAACAGGCGGCTTCGGCATGTTTTTACTGCAACTACTAAAACAGAAAGGGGCAATTATTACCGCAGTAACAAGCACAAAAGCCATTGATTACGCAAGAAAATGGGGAGCAGACGAAATCATAGATTACACAAAAGCCAATGTGCTTACCCAAAACAATACCTATGACATTATAATAGACTTATCGGGCAAAATGGGGTACGCAAAAGCCAGAAAAATAATGAAACCCAAAGCGCTGTTTTTAAATCCTACACCAAAGCCCATTGAGATCCCCACATCCTTCTTTAAAAACCTATTCACCGGCAAAAAACACATTACAATACTGTCCGGTCCAACTCCAACCAATATAGGGCTATTGTTAAAAGCCATCAATGCTGGGCTGCAAATTCAGGTAAGCAAGACATTCCCGTTTGTACAATCAAAAGAGGCCTACCACTATGCTGAACAGGGTAGCTACATTGGGAAAGTAGCCATTGAGATCAATTAAGCAAATAATCAAACCCAATGTTGACAAAAATCGATACTGCCATAAAGTATGGCAAGCAGCATAGTGGATTCGGAATAGAGATCCTGTATCCCGGACTTATCCGCCCGCAGTTAGAAGATACCGGCTTTTCCACATTGGGACGAATAGACCATGCCAGGATAACACCCGGCACACTCATTCCAATGCACCCCCACAGAGACGATGAAATACTGACTTACCTGCGTAGTGGCAAAGTGAAACACCTGGATTCGGAAGGCTTAAGTGACATCATTACCAATCAGAAAATAATGGTCATGAATGCGGGTGCAAACTTCTACCATGAGGAAATGGTACTGGAAGAAGGAGGCATCTTAGAAGGCTTGCAAATATTCGTCAGGCCGGAAATAGGCGGATTAAAACCACAAGTTCAGTTTCATCAACTGCAAGACGCATACAGCATTAATCAATGGCGAAAACTGGCAGGCAGGGGACAAGATTATCCTTTGCAAATAAGAAGTAACACCTGGATTATGGATATGCGCTTGGAAAAGGGTAGGGAAGCCTTGCTTCCAGTATCGCCCGCTAAAAATTCCGCCTTCCTGTTCTATGTCTTTAATGGAGAAATACAGGCACCCGGAAAGATACACCTCACCTCAGGGGAAAGCTTGTTAGTAGAAAACGAACACCCACTATTCACAGCCCTCGCCACAAGCGACATAATCCTATTCATTACCCAAACAGACGCCGTTCATTATGACGAAGGAATGTACAGCGGCAATCTGCAACGATGAATAATCAGGCAAAACGACAAGAACAGTGATCTGATACAAGTCCCTCTTCCTTCATCGAATCATCTTTGCATTGAGAATAATCAAAAACTATAAAAAATATAAAATGCAACTATTACAACAGATACAAATAGGTAAACTAAGCCTTAAAAACAAAATGGCAATGTCTGCCATGACCAGGAGCCGTGCAAACATAAACGGGGTAGTGGGAGATTTAACAGTTCAATATTATACACAAAGAGTAAGTGCCGGGCTACTTTTCACCGAAGCAATCAACATTAGCGAACAGGCTACAGGCAGCCCTTTTACACCTGGCATTTATACCCAGGCACAAATTGAAGCTTGGAAAAAAGTCACAAGATCTGTTCACGACAATGGAGGCATTATTATCGCCCAGCTTTGGCACACAGGTCGTGTAGGCCACTCGATAGACAGAAAAGGCGCTTTACCACACGCACCATCTGCCGTAGCCATTACAGGAATGAACCATTTTACCTCGCAGGGCATCAAAGAATACGAAACCCCACAGGCACTTACCATTGACGAGATCAAACAAATAATAAAAGACTACGGACAGGCTGCAAAAAATGCAATAGAAGCGGGCTTTGATGGCGTGGAGTTGCATGCAGCAAACGGCTATTTACCCAATCAGTTTTTAGCAGAAAGCGCTAACAAGAGAACCGATGAATATGGCGGCAGTGTTGAAAACAAAGCACGCTTTGTATTGGAAATCATGCAGGAATTGATAAGCGCGGTCGGCGGAGACAAAGTGGGGATAAAGATTTCACCTTTCCATCCCTACGCAGACATTGTGCTGGATAATCCTGTAGCCACCTACACCTACCTCATTCAGGAACTCAACAGGCTGGACTTTGCCTTCATAGAGCTAATGAAGCGTGGCCCAATGTTCCCACCGGTCCCACACTATCCCACAGATGACGAAATAGAGTTATTCGGAAAAATGATAAAACATACAGTCATTGCCAACACCGCTTACGACAAAGAAACAGCTGAAGCAGAACTCGAAAAAGGAATAGCCAGGCTCATTTCATTTGGAACATTATTCCTGGCAAATCCCGATCTGCCCAGGCGATTTGAAAAAGATGCCCCACTCAATCAACCCGACAGAGCTACAATGTTTGGAGGGGGAGAACAAGGCTACACTGATTATCCATTTCTAAAAGAGGAGAAATAATACAAATCAAACTATTCAAATTTTAAACCCAAAAAAATGAACACAATAGTAAAACTGGCTTTCATCATGAGCATGCTCCAATTTAGTTTTTCAAGCGTAAACGCACAAAACATCCCCGATAGCACAATGCAAAACATTCATGGATTCAGAAGCTTCTATGAAACACTTGGCAAAGTATACCCACCGGATAGCACTATAGCAATAGCTGCAACAGAAATCGCAGGCGTAAAAAGCTATTGGTTTAACCAAAACCAACTCACACAAAAAAACATTGTCATGTATTTACATGGAGGCGTATATACATATGGCAATATAAATGCTTACCGCGCCATGCTAAGCCATTTAGCCAGGTCATTGAACTTACCAATTTTATATGTTGAGTATTCCCTGTCACCTGAGCATCCTTTCCCTGCTGCCAACAATGAAGTATTAAAAGTGTACCGTGAACTAAAGAAGAAATATCCTGGTTATAAAATCACGATCATTGGCGACAGTGCAGGCGGTGGCCTTGCAATCACACTGGTACACGATGCACAGAAAACCAACCTCCCTTTACCCAATTCAATAGCTTTAATATCGCCATGGATTGATTTGAAGTGTAATAATAATTCCTACACGACAAAGCAGGCAGTTGATCCGATTTTAAACAAAAATTTCCTGTATGAACACGCTTTATTGTATGCCCAGGGTAGGATGAAAGAAGCAGACCCCAGCGAATTAAAATTTACAAAATTCCCTCCGGTTCTTCTATTGGTAGGTACAGACGAAGTATTGAATGATGATACAAAAAACTTCTACACTTATATCAAACCCATTCAGACAAAAGCAACAATGAAAGAGTTTTCAGGTCAGAAACATGTTTGGATATTTTCACACATTGACACTCCGGCATCCATTGAAGCAGTGAATGACATCAAAGAGTTTATCAATCGCAAATAAGCACGATGCTTAAAAAGGAAGAAGCCTGCAGAACTAAGGTACTGCAGGCTTCTTCAATATATAATAATTTAACGCCAGCCCAATCCGGGAGCAACATGCTTCAGAATAGAAGACAGCACATGCACATTATAATCCACGCCCAATGTATTAGGTATCGTTAAAAGAACCGTGTCAGCTTCCTGGATAGCTTCGTCCTTCGCCAGCTCCTTGATCAACTGATCCGGTTCACCGGCATAGCTTTTTCCGAAAATGGCGCGTTTATCGGCTTCGATCATACCAATTTTGTCGGTCCCATTCACATCCCTTCCAAAGTATAACCTGTCCTGATCATTCATCAGCGCAAAAATAGACCGGCTCACCGACACCCTCGGTTCACGCTGGTGACCCGCTTTTTTCCACGCTTCTTTATACAACCTGATCTGTTCCGCTTGCTGTATATGGAACGGCTTGCCGCTTTCATCAAATTTTAAGGTAGAACTTTGCAGAAGCATTCCCTGTTCGGCAGCCCAGACAGCTGTTGCATTGGAAGCAGCACCCCACCAGATGCGTTCCCGCAATCCTGGAGAATGAGGCTCCAAACGCAGCAAGCCTGGCGGATTCGGAAACATCGGGTAGGGGTTAGGCTGGGCAAATCCAACACCCTTTAGCTTATCCAGGAATTCCAGCGCCTTTCGACGTCCCATATCGGAATCCGTTTCCCCTTCGGCTGGTTCATAACCAAAATACCGCCATCCATCGATCACCTGCTCGGGCGAACCCCTGCTGATACCCAGCTGCAACCGCCCGCGCGAAATCAGGTCGGCAGCGCCCGCATCCTCTACCATATACAGCGGGTTTTCATAACGCATATCGATGACACCCGTTCCAATCTCGATCTTACTTGTTTTGGCGCCAATAGCCGAAAGCAAAGGAAAGGGAGAGGCCAGCTGAGCTGCAAAATGATGCACCCGAAAATAAGCGCCATCTAAACCAATCTCCTCGGCAGCCACAGCCAGATCGATAGACTGCAGCAACGTATCACTGGCTGTGCGCGTTTTATAGGCCGGATGATTAGACCAATGCCCAAACGATAAAAATCCTATCTTCTTCATACGTCTCTTTTCAATTGTAAATAGCTTTTACAAAGGTAGAACTATCAAATGAAGAAATGCTGCCACACAAGGTTTCCCGCGGGATACCACCTACCGCTTGGTCTCATTCTCCATATCAAGATTTTCATCAAAAGGGCTCTTAGTAAAAGGATACACCAGTTGGTTCACATATCCCTTCGGAAAATGAGCCTCCCTCAGCCCGGTACCTTCGGGCCAGGTATTACCAGGCAGATAGTAAGTGCCGAAAATCATATCGATAAACGGGAAGATGGTGGCGAAGTTCTTGCCATAATACCTGGGATCTTCGCAATGATGCCAGTGATGATACTGGGGCGTGGCAAAAATGTATTTCAGGAAGCCAAAGTTGATCCGCGTGTTGGCATGGATCAGCACAGCGTGGATCGCCATGAAGATGATATACGTATTGAAAGTGATCTCCGAAAATCCAAAAACATACAGCGGAATGAAAGTCATAGACCGGGTCACAAAAATATCTACAAAATGCGTCCTTGATCCGGCCAGCCAATCCATATTCTTGGTGGAATGATGCACGGAATGGAAACGCCACAGGTAGGTATGCGAATGGAAAAAGCGATGCGCGGCATATTGAAAAAGGTCAGTAACCAGGAAGGCGAAGAAAAGCTCGATCACATAAGGAAGCTGTTGTACCCAATGCTGCACCTCCGACAGTCCGATCCATCCAAAGAATAGTTTTGCCGGCTTCTGGGTGATCACCCCAAAGAATTGAATGAACAAATGGCTGATCACAAAATAAAGCAGGTCGGTCCTCCATTCTTCATGGAATTTGCTTTGCTGCTTATTCTTAGGAAACACCATTTCAATAGGTACAAAGATCACAGCCATCAGCAACAGATCGAGCAACAACCAGTCAACACCCAAACTCCAGCTACTCTTTTCAACTGCCCGGCCTTGTACCTGCAACCCGCCAAAAACAATGGCCAGCGTGCAGATCACCAATCCCGTCATGGCCCATTTCTTTTGCTTGCTAAGTATAAAACTGACGAGCGCAAATAAAAAAGAAGCGATGATAGTAGCCGTCAGCAATATTTTCATAGACTCCCCGGTATATACTTCCCTGAATTGAGGGGTGGTGAGCCACTCCGGGTATTTAAAACAAATAACGCCGGTCAGAGAAAGCAAGCCAAGAAATATCGACGAATAGCCACTGATTTTTCCTTCGCCGATTTTAAGACGCTGAGCAGGTGTAGGCATAATTCATATATTCAGGTAGATAACGATACAACAAGCTGCAAAGTATGAATGGCCTGCATCAGCATGAAATTGTAATGAATGGATGGTAATATTTTTCTTGTGAATGGTATAGTTTAATGTTTGAAGTGCACCATTGCCAGAATAAACATGTGATCACAACACGTCCTTAATATGTTCCGTTTTTTTAAACATAGCTGCCGCAAACGGGCACAGAGGTATGATCTTGATCTTTTTCTCTCGCGCCATTTCCACAATTTTATAAAGCATTTGCTTACCAACATCTCTACCCTGATACCCGGGCTCTACAACGGTATGGTCTATGATGATCAAATTCGGCCCGGCGATGGAATAGCTCATTATTCCTGCGCGCTTTTCATGCTCCTGAGCTATAGCAAATCCTTTAGTGTCGTGTTCTTTCAATAGTATTTCCATGATGTCTTATTTTATAATTCACCGCTGCTGTATTAAGGGCTTAAACATCAGCTATAACGACTGCTTTATAAGAGGGATAACCTTTTTTCCGATCAGTTCGATCGACCGCAATAATTGCTGATGGGTGAGACCGGCATTGTCCATCTGGAAGGTAAAACGATCAACCCCACCCAAAGCTTCACTATGACGGATAAGCTTTTCAGCGACCGTTTCCGGCCCGCCGACAACAAGCACACCTTTTGGTGCTATCTGAACATCGAACTGCCTTCTGGTTACCGGCGGCCATCCGCGTTCTTTGCCCGCTTTGGTCCATAATTCCGCATATCCGGGATAGTAATCCTCGACAGCCGACTGGTCATCCTCGCCGACGTACCCTGGAGAATGTAATCCGACCTTGAGCTGCTCAGGGCTGAAGCCGGCGTCTGCACCGGACTTCCGGTAAAGGTCTACCATTGGCCGGAAACGCTCCGTTTCGCCGCCAATGATAGCCACCATCAGTGGAAGCCCCAACTTACCCGCACGGATGAATGACTGAGGAGTTCCGCCGACACCCACCCAAACAGGCAATTTTTCCTGGACAGGACGTGGATATACGGGCTGGTTTTTTAATGCCGGCCTGAACTTTCCAGACCAGGTAACGAATTCTTTGTCCCGGATCTGCAGCAGCAATTGCAGCTTTTCTTCAAATAAAGCATCATAGTCATCCAGGTCAAAACCAAACAGCGGGTATGCTTCAATAGCCGAACCCCGGCCGGCCACAATCTCTGCCCGGCCTTTTGAGATGATATCGAGCGTTGAAAAATGCTGAAATACCCTTACAGGATCTGAAGTGCTCAGTACGGTCACGGCACTCGTTAGCCGGATATGTTTGGTCCGGGCTGCGGCGGCGGCCAGGATCATAGAAGGAACAGAATCCAAAAACTCTTTTTTATGATGTTCACCGATCCCAAAAACATCCAGCCCGGCCTCATCGGCCGCAACGATCCTGTCCAGTAACTGTTCCATAGCAGCTTCACTGCCCAGTTCATTGCTTCCATACATCGCTGAGGCAAAACTGTCTACTCCTATTTCCATAATATTCTTTCTGTTTGTTATTGTTATATAACCGCCCTGCGGCCGGTAGCTCAGGACAGCGCGTTAGGCGGCGGCCCTCCGGCAGGCTTTGATTTTGTTTCAGGCAGCGGAATGTATTCCTCGTTATCTGTAGGAGGCAATTGTATGCGCCCCTGTTTCCAGTCCTCCTTGGCCTGCTCGATCCTTTCTTTTCTGCTCGACACAAAATTCCACCAGATATGCCGGTCGCCCAGATGTTCGCCACCCAGCATCATCAGGGTCGCATGCTCGTGGGCGACGATCACGGGGTCAACACCGGGCGTGAATACCAATAACTGTCCGGCCTGGTAGATGATGCCATTGACCGTAACGCTGCCATTCGCCACATAAACGCCTCTTTCACTGTACCCCTGCGGTATGCCGAAACGGGTACCTGCATCCAATACGGCATGCAGATAAAATAAAGGGGAAGCAGTCTTCACTTCGCTTTTCAAACCGAACGCCTCTCCCGCGATCAGGCGCATCCAAACGCCGGTGTCGGTAAATACCGGCAACTCATCCGATGCAAAATTCCTGAACGATGGATCCGATTCCTCATCCTTTTCAGGCAGCGCTACCCAGGTTTGTATCATCTCCAGTTTGGAGCCTGCCCTTATCGCCGGGTCTTCCAGCCGTTCACTGTGCGCAATGCCTTTTCCCGCCGTCATCCAGTTCACCTCGCCGGGTTTGATCACCTGTTCTACTCCCAGAGAATCACGATGCGTGACCTCACCGCTGAACAGGTAACTTACGGTCGATAAACCAATATGAGGATGCGGCAGAACATCCAAACCGCCGGCAACAGTAGCAGGCACACTGATCGGTCCGCCATGATCCATAAATATAAACGGCCCCACCATCCGCCGAAGCTGATATGGCAAAATACGTTTGACCGCAAATCCCGCAGCGATCTCCGCTTGCCTTGATGATATAACTATATCCAGCATATTTTTTCTTCTAAGTTAAGCGTTGAGCAAATCCTGTGGGTAGGTCAGTGAATAAACATTACAAATTCGTCCTGTGGCACCTTATTGCTGCAAAGGGCGTATAGTCCCTTTCATAGGATAAAAGCTACCATCCGGTAAGGTAGCGTTACTGTAAAGTATCCCGTTCTCATGGTCTTCCACATGTGTTACTGTCGATCCGGTGGCTTCTTTCCAGCAAACCATATAAACCTGCGGCCTCACCTCAGCCACTGTGATCTGTACCTTTTCGGTATGCCCCGGTTCTCCAGGTCCACCACCTTCAACAATCTTAAAAACCAGTGAGTCATCGGACTCGAAGAAAAGTTCAGATTTGAACGCCCCCAGGTCAGCCAGGAACAATTTGCCTGTTAAATTATTTTTCATTTTGCGGCAGTGTAGTTGAATGAACTCATTGAATTACCACTGGCCGTTTTTTCTGCAGGCACTTCTTCCTGTACCACGTCCCAGTGTTCTGCGATCTTCCCATCCACAAACCTGAAAATATCTACTACGATCAACGGGTTCGGCCCCCACCCATGCACCTCACTGTGTGAGATCACCAGGTCATCCTTTTCGATAAAAATACCGGGAACCCATTTAAAGCCTGTATCGATACTGTTATTAAGGATATCCCGAAGCCCTTGATGACCATTGATCATCGATGGATTATGCTGAACATAAGTTGCTGCCCAGTAACGTTCGATCGCGTTGTGGTCCCTGTCAACAAAAAACGCTTGCATTGCCTTTACTACTATTTCTTTGTTTGTCATTTCGGTAGTTTAAATAGCTCGCCTGTTTTATTCTTTAAATTATTTCGAACCCTTCAGTGCACTGATATTTTCAGCTTTCCAGGAAGACGTAGAGTGATTTGATCCTGCCATTTTCAAAATACGCAATGTCCATTCCGGTCGAGGCAGCAGGCTGCCCTTTCGGTCCTGCACCCCAGATCGCCCTGCCGATATTGTGATTCACCAAAACAGGCTTAAGCAACGTGAACCGGAACCCTACCGGCAGGCTTTGTTGCACAGCAGTAACACTGTTATTGATCTGCTCGTGCCCTGCTACCTGATCGCCGACATGATACAGGATCGCTGTGTCGCTGTAAATTCTTTTAATGGCCTTTAGCCGGGCATCCGGATCTCTTTCGTTCCAGACCTGATCAAGATTATCAGTCATCAGTTGTGCTGTTTCGTTGCTCATGATTGATGCTCTTTTTATTACTAATGACTTGCAGGTACAGGTGTATTGAGTAATTGCAGTTCCCACGCATAAGCCACACCACTTGCGCCGCCGTGGTTTAGCAACACATCCACGATTTTGGTGGCGGACTCCATGCGGGCCCAGTCACGCTGCCATTCAGAGACTACAGCTATCCAGTTGATCGGCGTAATACCATGTTGAACCATACGGCGTACAGCCATATCGTGAGCTTCCGCTGAAACTGAGCCGCTGGCATCAGTAACCACGAATACATCATAGCCTTCACCTGCAGCCTGAATGGCCGGCATTGCCACACAAACCTCTGTCCACAAACCTGCGATAATAAGTTGCTTGCGGCCGCTTTTTGCTACAATATCAGTAACAGCAGGGTCCTGCCAGGTGTTAATGAAGGTGCGGTTGATTGGTTTCTGTTCAGGAAACACTTCCTGTATCTGCTTGATCAGGTAACCACCGCGTTCTTCGACAACCGTGGTCAGGATCGTCGGCACATCGAATACTTTCGCCGCTTTGGAAAGTCCTGCTACAGCGTTGATGATCATAGATGGTTCTTGACTGTTCAGATTAGCAAACTGGAAAGGCTGGTGATCGATCAATACTAAGATACTGTCCTCTGGACGGAGCAAAGCTTCAAGACCTGTTTTTACGTTTTTCGACATGATGCTGATAATTGAATGATGAGGAGCAAATTTCATTTTAAGGATATTGCCAAAAGATGATCTACATCGAAAAAAAACGTCGACATAGGTCGACGTTTTCCCAACTGCCAGATATGCGTATTTAATTCTAAATTTGCTTAAAGAGGTAAATATGTATGATGCTCTTTTTGATTACATCCAACAGTTTAGTTCCGCACCCATAACGGCTGATGAAAAGGAGCAGTATAGGCAGGCTTTTACGCCATTCAAATTAAGAAGAAGGCAATATTTTTTACAGGAGGGTAACCAGTGCAGGCACTTTGCCTTTATCTTAAAAGGAGCTATGAGGCAATATACTGTTGATGATAAAGGGAATGAGCATATTGTCCGCCTGGGTATAGAGAACTGGTGGATGGGGGACAGAGAAAGCTGGGTCATGAATACCCCCAGTATATATAATATTGATGCCTGGGAAAATACAGAGATGCTGATCATCAGTAGGCCCAATGCACTCGCACTGATGAAAATCCCTGCTTTCTGCGAAATGCTGCGGCAACTGGACGACAACAACAATATCGCCAATCAGAGAAGAATTACCTCAGCGATAAGCGCATCTGCAGAAAAGCGGTACGCAGACTTCGCTGCCTGTTATCCTGCATTACTTGAACGTTTCCCCCAGCATGTCATTGCTTCCTACCTTGGCTTCACAAAAGATACGCTGAGCCGTGTCAAAAGCAAACTCCTTAAAAAATAGTTGAATACGCTACAGATGTTTTTATAACTATAACCTTAGCTTATTCATGTCCAACACTATTGCAGATGGCGTGTAGCCTCGTACTTTAAACACCTGCCTGTTGACGGGTAAATAATTGGCTTCGCCACCCCTACGGGTATAAACGGCAATCCCGGCGCCGCCACCTGGAGCGCCGATAAAAGGTGGGGGATACGCTTTTACAATGGTAATATCAGTCATGGGTATATTGCCTATCTGTTGAGCAGACACCCTTACTTCATCCAGAAAGAACGTTACCTGACCACCACGCCACGAAGCAGCGCCTGTCGGCGCTATTTGCAAACCAGCCACCCTGCCTTGCAGATAGTTAAAAACATTGATAAAACCAATCGCGCTGGGGTCATCCATAATATCAATCAAACGCTCGTCTCCTGACCGGAACAAACCGCTGACATATTCTTCATTAAATTGCTGCGCACGGGTTTTGGCGGTTCTTCTTACAATGACCGCTGGGAGCATAATACCGCGATCTGCAAAAAGCGCTTCCGGGGTTTCAACAGGCTTATTCAGGCTTGGCCGCACCGCTGCCGGCGGGTTGCCTATGTAAAAGGTCCTTCCTGCAACGGCCAGGGGTTCAAAGGTGGAATCAAGTTGACTACTGATGCTGATATTCAGCGGTTGATTATTATCTTTTGCTCGATGGAAAGCCAACAATGCATTGTCTTCAAATAGCCAGTTACGGATAGCGAAGGTGCCGTCCGGAGTCACCGTTACTTTTTGCTCGTCCCAGTCGCCGGTTTTGGTGAGAAGCATCGCTTGTATACTTCCTATATTCCTGACGTCTTTTATCTGGCCAATCACTTCGAAAAATCGTTGCTGCAAACCAGCCAGCAATGTGTATTGGCCGAGCGGCAAAGAATCAGGTAAGAATATTTTACCGGAAGCCCGTCCATCGATCACCGGCCAGCGGAGACGAGTGCGCCGGCCCTCTTTGTTTTCAATCACCAGCTCCAGTGTTGCCAGCGATTGGTTCAGTAGTTGACCAGCGCCAGCTACATAATCCACTGTTACAAGCAATGAATCGCCAGGTTTAAGAATGTTTTTGTCGAGTTGTATATCTAATCGGCCTGTCGACTGCCGCGCCTGAACGGACGCCGACAGCAGCAAGGCGATAAATAGTAATAAAGGGAAGCTTTTCATACCTATACCCAATCAAAATTGAAGCCAGCTCATATTAAAGTAAAGATAAAATTGACGAGGTCTACTGCACACTGGCCCAGCAAAGAAAGCCCTCAAGGCGACACAGCCATCCGTTGTCCGGAGATAACCTCTAAACGTGATCCAGGATCTGCTGCAGCAACCTTTTTTAAAGGAGTGCCCTGATAAAGTGTATACACTACTTGCCCGTTGGCCACATACTCCACACGTTCGATGGTCATGATCGCTTTCGGCACGTTGCCGCCCACCCATTGTTCATCGGCCTGTTGCCGCCAGGTCACTTCATACAGTACAGCCTCGGCAGGATAAACATTATCGCCGTGGCTGCTTGCATAAGCAAAGGCAGTATCATTACCATACAAGGTGTACATGGTGCTGTCTTTGGGCTGCACGCCGCTGGTAATGGCATGAAGCAGTAATGGGTTTTCTGGCAGCTCATCTGCTACACGCACCGAAGCCTCTTCATTCAATCCTAATACAGGGCCGGACTGGCAACTATTTAACAGTGCAATGGCCGTAAGCGCAATCACTGCAGACAATATGTTTTTCATGATTATTTAGTTTGTTGAGTGGGGATCAGCAGGTTTAACGGTTTGGTAAATACAAAGTCATTGTCTTTCATGGGCTGATGGCAGGATACACATTCGGTGGTAAACAAGGCGTTTTCACCATAAGGTTTTAGTTTGTCGCCCCGCCAGCGTGCCCAGCCCCAACCCGCTGTTTGCGCATATTTACGGGCATCCTTGATCATAAACTCCACTTGCCAAAAAGCGCCGGCAGAGACTGAGCCATCTGCATTGACCTGCTGCTTCCACGCGGTCTTGGCAAAAACAGCACCGTCGGGCCAGTTTTTTGTCTGGTGTTCCTGGATAGCCTTTACAGCAATGTCATTGGCAAAGATGATACGCAGCGTACCGTTGTCGAAGCGATCAGTCGTGCTCATTACTTTCCAGCTGCGATAATCGGGGATATAATCGATACCATTGGGCGCGGGTGCTACCTTCGAAGCAGGGGCCAGTTTGCCCTGGATGAAATCAGCGTATTCTTTGTTGGCCACCCCGATCTGCGTAGTATCGGTTATTGAGCGAGGGGTACGGGAAAACGCATATTTCTTAAGGGTTTCAATGTCCGCCGGCTTCAGCTTAGCATCCCTATGTATTAATGTATAGGCCGGCAAAGGCATTTCACCTTCCATGATTTTATTCAGCGCATAATACAAAGTATTGTTCTGGGCAGGCGTGGCCATCGAATCCCACCTCGAAAAGTTCAACGCCTTCCGCGCGTCGCGGATATGACCATACACGAAATAATTGGCAGGAGTGAGCTGGTCATACCAACGCAGGTTGGTTTGGGAAGAGTGACAGTCATAACAGGCATTTCGGAGAACATCATTTACCGCTGCCGGCACCCCGGCCAGGTCTGCAGCCGGCGAATTAGACAGCTTTTCCGGACGAAAGAACTGCATCAACCCGAAGATGGCCAGGAAGATCAGGAGGATAATACTCAGCTTTTTTTTCATTGTATACTTTTTAATAGACAATGCAAACCTATTGATAAGCATTAGGTTACGGAATACAGCTGTCGGGAAAGGGCAAGTTTGAAGGGCGAAAGGGAATAAGAGAGCCCCGAAAAGGAAAGAGGGTACCGCCAATTATTACCCTTTCCATCTAATTTAGCCATTTGTACAAAATGAAAAAAACAAGGCTTTATATTTTCACCTTTACTGGCATTAGCCTGATCGTACTCCTGGTGGGCATTGGCATGTTCCGTTATTTTTACAACAGCGCCAAAGAGGCCCTTTGGAGTAGTAAAATGGAGTCGGGCAGACGCGAAACCCGCGAAGTAGGCCGGATGCTGGAACAGCAGTTACAAAATGGCATTCCTCCCCAAAAAGTGATTGACAACCTCCAGCAAAGCATCCTCAATACGGATGTGCAAAGCGAATTCCTCTGCATGTACAATACGCAGGGTATCGAATTGTGCCATCCCAATCCCTCTCTCGTGGGGCAAAAAATAGAAGCTACCAACTCGAAATTTGCCGGTAGAGCAGGAGAGGAGGACTTCAGCAATATCCTGCGATCGGGAAATGCCGACGCAGGGATTCGCAGTTTCCCGGAGGAAAAACATCGCAGCGCTGAAATTGTAACCGTTTATCCGGTAAAAGGAAGTGACTGGATGGTGGCGGCGCACGCCAATATAGCCGTTTTACAAGTCCAGTTAGACAACCTCTACCAGCGGTTTATGATCGGCGTATTACTGATGGTCATCATTATATCAGCAAGCTGTTATGGGTTAATAAGACTGATCTACCGCAAATACGAAGGCAGGATGGAACAAGAGATCGGACGGCTCAATGAAGAAGTCAATA
The DNA here is from genome assembly GCF_059502485.1 of Paraflavitalea sp. NCBI lineage: Bacteria > Pseudomonadati > Bacteroidota > Chitinophagia > Chitinophagales > Chitinophagaceae > Paraflavitalea > Paraflavitalea sp. The sequence continues at coordinate 44,690 of NZ_JCACET010000011.1, read as the reverse complement.
ACCTCACCATGCTTAATCGGCAACTGGAGCTATCCCAGGAAAGACAAAGGGAGCAGGAAAAAGAAACGATCACGGTCAATACCAATATTAATGCTACTGAAAACAGCCGCAAGCGCCTCGTAACCTATGTACGCGACGAAATGGCCATGGTGGAGGTACGCGATATAGCGTTCATTTATCTTTCGCAAAACAATGTATTGGTGCAAACATTCCTGAACCAGCAGTATTCCCTCAACATCAGTTTAGACGAATTGGCAAAGCAACTGGACAACGATGTTTTTTACCGGGCCAACAGACAATTTATAGTTAATGTCAATGCCATTAAGACCATCCTGGTCTATGGCAGGAACCAGTTGCAACTGATCACACATCCCCTGCCGCCGGAGGATATCATCATCAGCAAAAACAAAGTAGCGGAATTTAAAAAATGGCTTGATAGGTAAAGCTACGCCCAATAGTCCATAGCGCGTTCCAGAGGCTTCAACTTATCATTGCTTATCTAATTCATCGAATTTCGCCCTCATTGTAGAGTTGCCATGAACTAATTTTTTAATCGTCAAATCTTCCGCTTTCTGATTTGCAAGGCGAAGATTGTTGTCCGACGACAATAAAGCCTCCTTTGTTTTTTGCAAGTGATCAATCGTCTTATCAATTTCTTCTATGGCTATTTTGAATTTTCGACTTGCCAGTTCATAATTTCTTGCAAATCCTTCTTTAAAAGTATTTATTTTATCCTCGAAATTGGTAATATCAATATTTTGGCTTTTCACTAAGGCAAGCTCTGCCTTATATTCCATCGAGTTCTTTGCGGCATTCCGAAGAAGTGTTATTATTGGGATGAAAAACTGTGGACGAACAACATACATTTTAGGATATTTGTGCGAAACATCAACAATTCCTAAATTGTAATACTCGCTATCTGATTCTAAAAGAGAAACAAGGACTGCATATTCACATCTTTTTTCATTTCTGTCTTTGTCTAATTCTTTTAAGAAATCCTCATTTCGTTTTTTTGTAACAGTCTCGTCCCCTTCATTTTTCATTTCAAACATTATTGAAATTATTTCATTGCCAGCATCGTCAGACTCTTTATAAATATAATCACCTTTGCTGCCCGACTTGGAGTCATTATCTTTTTCAAAGTATGCTTTCTGAAACGCCGTTGCACGAAGTTTATTAAATTCTGTCTCACAATGTTGCTCAAGTGTTTCTCCTATCATTTTTGTTGACAGCCTTAACTTCATGTCCTTCCTGAGTGCAATCTCTTCGTCTTTATGTTTAATAATTACATCTTTCTCTTTTAAGTCTGCCAAATATTTTTCGGCTAATGACTTCTCAAGAAGTTGCCTTTCTGTATCTTTTAGTTTAACCAAGCTATTTAGCTCATCACGTTCCTTTTCAATTTTCTGGGTTGCTTCTGTGATGGCAAGCTTCTTCTCTACTTCGACATTATCTATCTTAGCCCTGAGGCGCGACAATTCATTGTCTTTTTGATTTAACTTTTGCGACAACTCCACTTCCTTTTGCGCTTTGTATTCAGTCAATTCCTGTTCTTTCTTAGCAAGTTGTTCTTGTAACGAGTTTTTTACATTTGCTTCAGCTAATTTCACCGCGCTTTCTTTATCTTTGTCGGCCAGTTCCAGCCTATTCCGCAATTCCTCTTCAAATTGATGATCCCGAACTTGTTTAAGAATTTCGGCGAACCCCGCATCGTCTATTTTAAATGCTTTTTTACAATTAGGGCAAATTATTTCGTTCATATGATGCATTTTCCTTTTAGAATAATTTTCAAACTGCTTGTAATAGCTATAGCTGTGTCCGTAATACTTTAAAGGAGTTATTTTCTTTTTTGCCTTTTTAACTGGAGTCGTAATCCCTTTCAAATATAGCTCAAGTCTTTTTATTTGCTTCTCCCTATTTCGATCTAATCGCCTAATTTGGTTTGTTACATTGGGATTAAGCTTTAGAACCTTGAAGCCGGCGCACCAGCACATTGAAATATTTGATGAACCGAATTTAAATCTGCTTACTGACATAGAAATCAGCCGTTGCTGCAATCTGAATTTTATCGCCAACTTATTTATTCGCGGCGACATTCTAACAACATTGATAATTTTATCAGTTTCAGAAACCTGTTTGTTCAACTCTTTTTTTATGGATTTATTTCTAACTCTCACCAATCCATCATACTTGATTTGATAACCGACAAAGGCAAGCCATGGAACATTGGTCTTACTTTCAGGATTATGTTTATTGTATTGATCCCATTTGTAAGGCAATTTTGATTTTAGTTTATCGTCCCAGAATTTTTTTCCGTATTCATCAAAATCTAAGGGCTTATGACTAATCAGCTTGATTTCCTTTAGAGACTTCTGATATATTTCTAAAAGTGATTCACACTTTTCTCTATCGGTGTGCATTAAGATCATGTCGTCACAAAATCTACCGTAAAAAGTATTTTCGTCTGAATTTGAATTCACTTTTCGATCAACACTGGTCAGAAGGATATTTGCAACCAGACATGAAATTGCCCCGCCTTGGGGCACTCCAATTTTATCAGTTGCCGAATTAGAGTTTACTTCATTCAATTCAGATTCTTTCACCCAAGGAATAGTTCCATTTACAACACCGATTTTGCGTAGCAATTCGATTTCCTTCTTTTTAATATCCTCATTAAACGAAAAAGAATTTAAATAAGAGTTAAAGAAATACACTGCGCGGCTATCTATCTCAATATTAAGTATCTCTTTAGCTTCCTTAACAATTGATGCAAATTCATTTAAAACTATCTCGTGGTTCACACAATCATAGAACTTTTTTATGTCGCATTCTGATACAAATAGCGGTTTCCCAACTTTTTTCTTGAACTCAATAATATCTTCAACTGCTTTATGATGATTAAAAACTTTCCCTTTTTGAATTCCAGTTCTAAAGGCGTATGATGAATCAGAAAACAATGGGTCAAAGCAATTTGACAGATACCGTGCAACTTGTCCAGTGATAATTAAATCGATCAGCCTGAATACTGAAATTGGCCTATACGCCTTTTCGATTAAGTCTTTTATGACTGGAATTGTTTTTGGAGTTGCAATGTGATAATTCTCATTCTCATCAAAAACAAGTTGACGAATTTTGTTTGTGAACTCAAGAAGATTAGTTAACCAGGTTGGGGAATTCACCCCTAATCCCTTGTGTTTTTTTATCTCCCGCCAAACAGTTCTTTCCAACTGACTTGAATTAGTGTCTACCGTATTAGAACCACGAATTTCTCTTTCTTTTTTTTTAAATCTAATCCATTGGCTTCTTGGCGGAAAGAACGAGAATATTTCTTTATCTAAACGCTTATGAGGCGACATCGCTTTAGCAGAAATGTTTCTAAAGAAATGGTCATCGTGCCCTTTTTTAGCGGCAATAGCTCTTTTATGGCAAAGAATCTTGATTAACTCTTTGTCAGAAAAGTATTCTTTGATATCAAGCTTATCTTTCATAAAAGTGGATACACCTTTTCATCATGGGTCGGAGGTATACTCCGATGTTGAATCGAATCGACTTCCAAATTGTTGTTACTTTATGGAAAACGGGACTGGCTTTCGCCACTAGCTGGAGTTTCAGTATAGAGATTTTAAACAACCTATACGAATTGTCTACTATGTCAGCTTCAGTACCAAACAGAGCAATGCTCCTTTGGCTCATCATTACTCAGGTGTATCCAAACTCTTGCATCATTAGGGTTAAAAAGATATCCATTCAGCACTTAATGTACATCAATCTCATGTTACAGTGTGCTAATAGGCTTCTAGTATAGTCAAAGTATTGGCATTTTCTCAGTATTCTGTACTCCTTTTGTGCATTACCATTGGCATTTAAAGAAACAGCATCTTATTATTTATTCTCCTGTTAGCTGTCTGCCAAATCCAAACTAGAATTTCTAACAAACACCCAATAATATATCTATCGGTTCTTCGTATAGATGTATACTTTTCTAACGCTAACAGATATTATATATTATTCTGCTGATAATTTTTCCCTTACTGACCTACCTAACACGATCATCCTAGAAAAACAGATTGATAAAAATCAAGAGAAGGAACTTATAAACCAATGCCAAAGCAGCTCAACTCTATATTCTTACGCCAACGATCATTTTCCACGTTTTCTGCAAAATCAACTATTCTAGCACTCTTCCTCCAAATGAAAAATCCCCCTTGCTTAACCGACTTTTTGGCGTCACCAGTAAAACCTTAAGGACAATCTCTGCCACTTCCTCCGTTACTTTAAAGAACTTCATCTGATGGAGAGCCGGTTAAATTTCCACCTGCCCAACAGCCTCTCTTACATCAGCAAATAGCAACCTTTTCTTCAGAATTATTTACGGTTTCCCGGAAACTTAAGTAAGCATACTTAGGTTGGCTTTGCCTGACTCGTAAGGATATGCTGTTAAACTTAGAGCAACCACGGGATGCTAAACCTTTCAAAGTGCACTTACATGTCTTTTCCTGCCCAAAATGCAGAAACAACTCATTCAGCCCTGTCCCAATAGAACGATTTTCATGATTGCTGTAACTATTCAGCCATGCTGTATGAAGGAAAATTTTGTACGTAGAAGACCGCTCTGATTAGTAGCTTGTATTCATCTATGGATGCCACTATAAGCTGAGATTTATCATTAAAGCATCGGGAGTCTTTATATAAATAGGCAAGGCGCTTTAGATGACGCCAGACATACACCATAAAATGGAGCTAAAGGCAGGAAGGGCTTAAAAAGCAAAAAGCCCTGAAAATCAGGGCTTTTACTATTCGTTTACTTAGCAATTTCTGTTGACGACTTCCGCCAGAGAACGTTGCCTGAGCAACTTTGAGGGCGGAGAGAGAGGGTTGTGAACCTTCCTCTTAATTATTGAAAATCAACTTTTATTTGCCTGCAAAACTACCAGACTCCATGAATGACGCACCAAATTCTTTCACATCATAAGAACGAAAACTTAAATAAAGTTAGGCAAAAGTTCCTCAAAACACTGCAGAGTCTCCTTTATATTAGTTTACGAGTATGTTGTATAACAACATACTACAGCCATTTTATTTTTGGTAACCAGCTACTTATATTGCAATTTACAACCATCCTCCGCACACTGGTTTTGTGGCGGGGAATCATGAACGACCGTTTTGAAGCCAATGCAAATACGCTTTATTCTGATATGCTGCCTGTTGGCACTGCGCGTTGCAGCCAACGATGGATTGCCGCTCACTTACCTCGGTATTGAACAGGGCCTTTCCAACAACACCGTGCGCAGCATTTTCCAGGACAGCAAAGGCTTCATGTGGTTTGGCACCTTCGATGGTCTGAACCGCTACGACGGCTACAGCTTCAAAGTATTCCGTAACACCTTCAACGACAGCAATTCCCTGGTCAACAATTTTGTGCATGCAGTGAATGAAGACGCCGGCGGCAATATTTGGGCCGGCACCAATAAAGGACTCAGCATCTACGCCGCTGCCACGGAACAATTCTCCCTGCTGAAATACCGGCCTCATGGCGCCAATGCAACCCGCCCCCTTACTACCGAGATCAAAGATATACAGCGAAGTGCAGACGGAACCATGCTGGTAAGCAGTTTGATCGATGGACTAATAATAGCGCTTCCTGGTGGAACAGCCTGGCAGGTGCCGTTGGTAGTCCATGATACCATATACACCCAATACGCCGCAGGCACTATACGCATCGATGCCCAAAAGCGCGTGTGGGTATTTGTGATCTCCATAGGCCTTTGCCGGTACGATCCAGATACACGGCAATTGAAACTGGTAAATGATCAGTTAAAAGCAGCGTTTCATTTTCTGCCCGATGGAGAGTCATTATGGGTGGGAACAAACAATGGCATTTATAGTTACAACACCAGGACAAACACATATGCCCGTGCGCTGAACACCTACGATCCCGAATTGGCAACAGATAAAGTAGCAGGCTTTGCCATCGACCGGCAACACCGGCTGTGGATGGTGACCAAAGGCAATGGCGTCAAGTTTTTCGACCCGGCTACCCGGCAGGTCACGCACCTTATAGCCGATGGAAGACTCAACAGCATCAGCAATGAAAACTTCAATGCCGTGCTGGAAGACCGCGAAGGCAGGATCTGGCTGGGCTCACAGCGCGGTGGCATCAATGTCATCGACCGGCAGAAAGACCGCTTCGCCACCATTGCCCACGACCCGCTCAATACCAACAGCCTTGTGAACAATTATGTGTTTGCCTTCTATGAAATGGAAGACGGCAGAATATGGGTGGGCTCCGAGTTTGGCGGCATCAGCCTGTGGGACCGCAGAAACAACCAGTTCACCAATTTTAAGTACAACCCGCACAACACGGCCGGCATCAGCAACAACTTTATCACCAGCATACAACAGGACCACGAAGGAGATGTATGGATCGCCACCTACTGGGGCGGCATCAATAGATACAACAGATCGAACAATACCTTCACCCGCTATAAATGCCTCAACCCCGCGTACAACAACCAGGAGAATAAAATGGGCTACCAACTGCTGGTAGACAAAAGCGGTACTTTATGGGCCACTACTTTACAGGAAGGAGGCATGAAAGGAGCATTGTATCGTTACAACAAACAACAAGACCGCTTCGAAGCATTCGACACACGGCTCTCCGAACTATTTGCATTGAAAGAAGACAGTAAAGGCCGCTTATGGTCGGGCAACCTCTCTCAATTGATTCGCATCGACCACATCAACAAACAACACCAATATTACAACATAGGCAATACCATTCGCAGTATTGTGGAAGACAGTGTAGGCCATTTATGGATAGGAACAGAAGGAGGCGGACTGGTGCTCTTCGATCCTGCCGGCGGACAGATCATGACCCGCTACACAACAGCAGAAGGATTATGCAACAATACGGTGCTCAACATTTTGCCCGATAGACAGGGCAATCTATGGATGAGCACCTCCAATGGCGTATCCCGCTTTCACATAGCAACCGGTGCTTTCCGCAATTACTACCAGGGCGATGGATTGCAAAGCAATCAGTTTAATCCCAATGCCGGTCTGGCATTGCGTTCAGGTGAACTGATGTTTGGAGGCATTAAGGGATTCAACATTTTCCATCCCGAAAAGATATTGTCTACGGCAAAGCCTGTTCAGGTTTTCCTGACTGGTATTACGGTCGATGGGCTTCCGGTACCTGCCACCACACACATCAAAGTGCCTTACAACAAAGCCGTGTTTGCCTTTCAATACGTCGTGCCCGAATACAGCACACCCGATAAAATAAACTACGCCTATTACATGGAAGGGTGGGACAGAGGTTGGAACCAGGCAGGCAACCAGCGTTCAGCCAGTTACACCCACCTCAGCGAAGGCAATTATACATTCAGGGTTAAGAATACCAACACAGATGGCGTGTGGAATCCGCAGGAAGTTACCCTGCATATTACGGTGCTGCCCCCATGGTACCGCACCTGGTTTGCCTGGTTACTGTATGTTGGTGCAGCAGTAACACTGGTTTATACCTGGTGGCGCTACCGCAACCGGCAAATACGATTGAAATACGAAGTAGCTATTGCCCACCTCGATGCAGAAAACAAACGGTCAGAACTGGAGCGTGAGCGCGCCGAACGGGAAAAAGAGCAGGTACTCAACGAACGCGAACGCACCATCAACGAAAAGAAACTCAACTTCTTTACCAATATATCCCATGAGTTCAGGACGCCGCTGACCCTTATCATCAATCCACTCAAAGACCTGCTGGGCCGCAAACAGGAAGAACAGGCGCCGCCGGATGGCGAACTCCATACAGTATACCGCAATGCACGGCGCATGCTAAGCCTCGTGGATCAATTACTGCTGTTCCGCAAAGCAGAAAGCGGGATGGATAAGATCAGGCCCGCACGACAGGACGTATGCACACTGGCAAAAGAGGTGTACCTCTGCTTTGTGCAGCAGGCGAAGACACGGAAGATGAGCTATAATTTCGATTACCAGTGTGAGCAGCCGGAGCTGTATGCCGACCGCGAAAAGCTGGAGATCATTTTATACAACCTGCTGTCCAATGCAATCAAATACACCCCCGAAGGAGGCAGCATTACATTACAGATCAGCGAAACACCCTCCGAAGTGATCTTCCGCGTGCAGGACAATGGCATTGGTATCAACAAAGAAGCAGGAGAGCAGTTGTTTGAAAAGTTTTACCGTGCCTCCGGCAAAGCCATCACGGCACAGCAGGGCTTTGGCATCGGGCTCTACCTCGTGAAGCACTTCACCGCCCAGCACAAAGGACACATAGCCTGGGAAAGCAAAGAAGGAGAAGGCACCACCTTTATCCTTAGCCTGCTGAAAGGCACACAACACTTCGATCCCGAAGTGATCCTCGAACAGGCGCCGGCATCACCGATGCTGTTGGAAGAACTGGCGCCCGATGATATGCCGGAAAGACAAGAGGAAGATATCACAACCGGCAACGGAGAGCCACTCGAAGCCATCGTGAGCGAAAAGAAAGCCATCCTGCTCATCGACGACGACGACCAGATATTACAATACCTGTCAGGCCTCTTCCGCAACACCTACCAGGTGTTCCAGGCATCGGATGGAGAAGACGGATTGAAGCTGGCACGCAAGCACCTGCCCGACCTGGTGATCTCCGACGTGCAGATGCAGGGCATGAACGGCATTGAGCTGTGCCGCCACATCAAAGAAGAAGAAGCCCTCCAACACATTCCCGTGATCCTGCTCACCGCCAGCACAGCCACCGATGTACGCCTCAAAGGCGTGGAAGGCGGCGCCGATGATTATATTACCAAGCCCTTCGATAAAGACATCCTGGTGGCGCGGGTTGCCAGCCTGCTCAAAGCACGCACCATCCTCCAGCACTACTTTTACAATGCCATCACCCTCCGCAGTACCGATCAGAAAGTATCGCGCGAATACAAAGAGTTCCTCGAACGCTGCATCGCCATCGTCGAAAGCCACCTCGAAGACGACCAGTTCAACCAACACATACTATTGGCCGAGATCGGCATGAGCCGTTCCAACCTCTTCCGCAAAGTAAAATCGGTATCAGGCTTATCCATCCGCTCCTTCATCCGCCTCATCCGGCTCCGCAAGGCAGCAGAGCTGTTCATACACACGAATTACAATGTCAATGAAACCGCCTTTCGGGTAGGCATCAATGACATCAAATTCTTCCGCGCCGAATTCAATAAAGTCTTTGGCATGAACCCTTCAGAATACATCAAGAAATACCGCAAAGCCTTCGGCGATCAATACCAGGTAAACCTGAAAGAAAAGCCAGGAAAATAAAAACACAGATAACGTTACTCCTTCTTTACAACCATCCCCTTATCGATGAAAGCCTCCCGCACGTTGTGCAGGATCACTTGCGCCGGTGAAGCCATCGTTTGTATACGGTTCAATTGCAAACCAGTAGTGTGCACAGCAATAACAGCAACACGTGGCTCCGTACCGGCAGAAAGAAAACTGGCATTGTCCACAACAATATTATTTACATGCCGGATGAACATACCATAACTCGGTAGGTTCCGCCAAACGGTAGGCTGCGGATAACCCTGCTCATCTTCCTTCACGTTCCTGTAAGATGCCAGGTAAGTATCCTGCCCACTGTCTTTCGCTACATCATGCCGCGGTGCGCCGGGTTGCTCCACAGGCGTAAAACGACCTTTCACCAATCCGCCCTTGGAAACAAACCGGACATTATTGAGATAAATATGCTCGATACGGGCGCCGGGAATACCGGTAATAGAAGAACCATAATTGCCGGTGCCATAAGCAAGAATATTGCTGAACATGATATTACGCATGATGCCCTGCCCCGGCGCCGGCGCATCCTCCCGGTGCTTACGCGCCCGGTTGGCCAGCCGCACGTATAGCGGACATTGAGTGCCTTCGATGGTGATATTACTGACCGAAACACCTTCCATCAAACCGCCATCCACGATTTCCAATGAAATACCCGTAATACCGATGGGAGACACCTTCACGATCGGAGGCGACTGACTGCGGCTGGGCTTCACCACACAACCGGATATTTGAATATTCCTGAACCCACCGGTAGATTCAGTCCCGCATTTAATGGCATTGGCAAAACTGCTCACAATACAATTACTGATGGTAATATTTTCACAAGGCGCAGGCCCGGTACTCTTCAATACGATCCCATCATCGTCGGAGTCGATGATACTATTACTCAATACAAAGCGGCGACATCCATCGATGTCGATCCCGTCATTATTGCCATTACAATGATTATACACCTGTATATTATTAACCGTCACATCTTCACAATCGAGGTAATGCTGGTTCCAGATGGCAGAATTATAAAGATTGACACCTTCTATACGAACGTTGCGGCACGAGATCAGCAACAGGTTGCGTGGCCGTCCATCACGGTCGCCACCCGGCGAGCCCCGACGCCCCTTCTTACCCCGTCCCCGCCCATCGATAGTGCCGGCTCCGGTAATGGCGATATGATTGGCCCCTTCGGCATAAATCAGCGCATACCAGCCGCCGCCATCCTTCTGCGAGCGGTACCGCGGCAAAGGCTGGCGCGGGAAATCCTCGTAGTTATAACTGGCCAATAAAAATGCGCCGTTCTCAAGATGTAGCTCCACATGATCACGCAACACAAGAGTCCCGGACACGAAGCGGCCGGCAGGGATCACCACCTGGCCACCGCCAGCTTGAAAACACCGTTCGATCGCGGCATTGATAGCCCTGGTGTTCACAACAGCCGTGTCTGCTACAGCCCCAAAGTCAAGAATGTTGAAATAACGCCCAGCCATTTGCTGACCAAACCCCGAACTGCCGGTAAATAATAAACAGATCAATGACAGGAATTTTGCCATGGAGCAATTGATTTAGAAAAATGAAGTGATGGATGTACAAATAAAAGTGCAGGTCCTGAGCAGAAGATAGGTAAACAGGTGTTCCGAAGTTAAGGCGATTGGACCTTTCAACAATTCATGATACAGCCAAAAGGGGGCAAATGGTCAGTTTACCCCCCTTTTACGGCTTTTACCCCCCGCCGCCTTTTTGTTTTCCCCCTGTATTTTGCATACTGTAAAAGGTCCTGATACTGTTTTTCCGCAGGGTGGATAGGTATCAGTTTTTTTAAACACAGGCGCTCAATCGATTAAACGAACTACAAACTTGCCAATATGAATAAACACAAACCTTCCCCGGCGCTTTGCCGCCACCGTTTCCGAAGTCGCACAGCTGCAGGAAGCTAATTAACACCATAAGTTGATTCCATTACCAACAGGCACACCGCTCCGGCAATACCTGAACGGATATCTATTGCCCAAACTTTTCACCCGATACATGCGCCCATCCAAAGCTATATTACTGACTGTCAATACTGTTTATAGACCGGCGATTGCCGCCTGCCTGCTGTTGATAACTACCCTGAGCAGTAACGCCCGGCAGTTGGCAGCCGGTAGCCCTTCCACTGCCGTATGGCAATGGTCGGTTCCCGTGCAGGGCAACAAAGGACCAGTGCGCGCTTTCCTGTGGATACCGGAAAACTGTAAACAGGTACGTGGCATCATAGTAGCACAACACAACATGGAGGAGATCTCGATCCTCATCGATCCCGCTTTCCGCCGGACAATGGCAGAACTGGGATTCGCAGAAATATGGGTATCGCCATCCTTCAACCACTTCTTCAACTTCAAAGAAGGCGCAGGAGAAGTGTTCAACACATTCATGGATTCACTGGCGGCCCGGTCGGGCTATCCGGAGTTGTCATATGCTCCAGTAATAGGACTCGGCCACTCGGCAGCAGCCAGTTGGCCCTATTATTTCGCAGCCTGGAATCCCGGTCGCACACTGGCCTGCATTTCCGTCAGCGGCCAGTGGCCCTATGTACGCAACACCGCAGCACCCGATATCTGGTCCCCCGAACAAAACATCGATTACATCCCATCCCTTGAAACGATGGGAGAATATGAAGCAGCTGCTACCTGGAGTGCGGAAGGATTGAAGGAGCGCGAAGCACATCCCCACATGCCACTAAGCATGCTGGCCGTGCCGGCAGAAGGGCATTTTGCAACCTCGCAACCCAAAACAGAATTCATTGCCTTTTACATAAAGAAAGCCGCACAGTACCGCCTGCCGAAAAAATACCCAAAGCAGGGACCACCCGTTTTAATACCAGTTGATCCAACTAAATCGGGATGGCTGGCTGATAAATGGAGGCCCGATGCGCCACCATCGGCACCTGCAGCGCCGGTAAGACGGTATACCGGCAACAAGACCGAAGCCTTCTGGTATTTCGATGAAGAAACAGTACGGGCCGTTGAAAACTACGGCGCCCAATACAAAAGATTGAAGCCCCAGCTCATTGGCATTATGCAGGAAGGAAAGATGGCGCCGCAGAAGAACAGCCACTTGCAGATAGACCTTAAATTCCTGCCCGCACAGGATGGCATCACCTTCCATTTGAATGGCGCTTTTTATGATACGGTAGGCAGCGGTAGCCCCCGCCTGGCCAACTGGACAGGATTGCCCGCAGGTTCGCCACTGGGCCACGCTAAAGATGAAAGGCCAATCACCATCGACTGGGTGGCAGGACCATTTACCAAAGACAACGATACGACGTTCCGCCTGCAACTCGCGCCCGGCCTCGATCCCAATGCCCGCCAGCATGTATTCACCTTCATTGCCCGTCACCCCGGCGATGCACAATACAAACCCATCGTACAACAGGCACAGATGACGGTGCCGGCAAAACTCACGGAAGGCAAAGAACAACACATCAGCTTTCCATCCATTGCCAGCCAGCGTGCAGACGCCAAAAGCATAACACTGAATGCAGTGTCCGATGCTGACAGGCCGGTATACTACTATGTGCTGGAAGGGCCGGCAAGAGTAGAAGGAAATACCCTTCATTTTACCCCCATACCCCCCAAAGCGAAATATCCGGTATTGATAACCGTGGTAGCATGGCAATATGGACGAACAGCGGAACCCAAAATACAGTCAGCCATTTCCGTTACCCAAAGCATTTACATCACCCGGCCATGAAGCGCAAAATATCCATACACGATTTAGCCCGCGAGCTCGGCGTATCAGCCGCTACGATCTCGTACGTCCTCAATGGGCGTGCAGCAGAAAAGCGCATCAGTGCCGATCGGGCAAAAACGATCCTTGAATACGTGGCCGAATCGGGATATCGGCCCAACCGCATGGCCAGAAGCCTGCGCACAGGCAAGAGCAAGATCATCGGCATGCTGGTAGAAGATATTTCCGATCCCTTCTTCTCAGGCATAGCACGTATCGTAGAAGCCTATGCACACCAGTATGACTATAAAATATTCCATGCCAGCACCGAAAACAACGTGCGCGTAACCCGCGACCTGCTGCAGGGATTCCGCGATACACAAGTCGATGGCTACATCATTGCGCCGCCGCCCTGCATGGCCCACGACATAGCAGCACTGCTGGAAGATAAACTGCCGGTAGTGCTATTCGACCGTTACTTCCCGGAGCTCGATACACACAACATAGTAGTAGACAACAAAGGCGGAGCTTACCAGGCAGCCTTGCATCTCCTGGAAAACGGCTACACACACATTGGTTTTGTTACACTCGATTCCGAACAAACCCAGATGGATGACCGCCTTATAGGCTACGCCAGTGCAATGGAAGAACAACACTTGCCAGCCTGCGTATTGAAAGTATCCTATACGATGGAGCGCGAAAAGCAGGTAGCAAAACATATCGGGCAGTACCTCGATACACAGCCACAACTCGACGCATTGATCTTTGCCACCAACTACCTCGCCATTGCAGGCCTTGAAGCCCTGCACGGCCGCCACCGGAAAATTCCGGATGACATGGCCGTGGTAGGCTTCGATGACAACACCCATTTCGCGTTGTTCTCACCATCCGTATCGGCAGTGGCCCAGCCGGTAGAAGCCATTTCCAAAGCATCTATTGCAGCCCTCATGACGGTATTGTCGGGCGAAGCGAAAGCCTTGCCAGCAGAAACAACGGTGTTACCAACACAATTGATCGTGCGGCAATCATCCCTGCCACGCACACAAAAAACGACAGCACAAACAACACATAAAACTGCATCACTAAACGAAAACAGTACCTCAAATCTAAAATTGCCATTATGAGCTATGTATCCCGATTGCTGCCAGGATGGACGACCCTGGTGATTGTATGGCTGGCCTGCCTGCCCGCCACTGTGTTGGCCCAAACTGCCAGCACCGTCACCGGTACGGTGGTAGACGCCAAAAACAACACACCGGTATCCGGCGCCAGCGTTAAAGTAAAAGGCACCGTAACCGGTGTTTCCACCGACGACAAAGGTCAGTTCATACTCTCCGTTCCGGCCGGCGCCGTGTTGGAGATCACCAACGTAGGCTATCAGTCACAGGAAATAAAACCGGCAGGCACAGCGCCACTCCTCGTGAAGCTGGAAGCCACCGGCGAACAGCTGGGCGATGTGGTAGTGGTAGGTTACGGCACAGCAAAAAAAGCCACCCTCACGGGTTCCGTCACCACCATCAGCGCCAAAACCTTCCAGGACCGTGGCCCGGTAGCCAATCCATTGGCCGCCCTGCAGGGGCAGGCGCCCGGCGTGGTAGTAACCCGTAGCTCAGGAGCGCCAGGACGTGAGAACTGGCAGTTCCAGATCAGGGGAGCCTCATCTACCAACAACGTAGACCCACTCGTGATCGTAGACGGATTACCCTACGTAAGCCTCAACGCACTCAATTCCATCAACCCTAATGACATCGACAATATCTCCATCCTCAAAGATGGAGCAGCAGCCATTTATGGCGCCCGTGCCGCCGGTGGCGTGGTCCTCATCACCACCAAAAGAGCAAAGTCGGGCAAAATAACGGTGGAGTACAACGGCTCCGTATCCCAAAAGCGCGTAGGCTTGCAGCCCAACATCATGAACATAGACCAATGGGCCAACATGATGAAACAAGGACAGGAAGCAGATAAAAACACCTCCAACAATATCTGGTACAATATGGCCCTGGCCGCTATCAACCGGCCAGATTCCAACTGGTACTCCCGCGCAGACTATCCCTACAAGAGCGACTTCACCGACGTACGAGATTTCCCGTTCTTCGACGGCACGATGCAGGATTACCTCTGGGGCAATGCCACTTCTACAGAACATCAGCTGAGCATTTCAGGTAGGAACGACCGTTCAGGCTATCGCATATCACTTGGATATTTGCGCGATGGTAGCTTGCTCCAATGGGGCCAGAATACCAACAGCCGGTACAACGTACGCTTCAACAACGACTACCAGCTTACCCCCAAACTGAAACTGGAGACCAACATATCACTGGAGAAAAACGACATCGTACAACCCACACGGCTCAACGATGTACTGGGCAACTTCATACAACCCGGCATGCCGTCGGCTGCAAAAAATGGTAAACCCTATGTATGGGGCAGCGGCCAGGGCAATGCAGCAGTCAACTGGGCAGCCGAACTGGGCGGAGAAGCCAAAGAATACAATACACGTATCAACTCGGTGGTGAACCTGACCTACCAGGCTATGAAAGACCTGAAGTTCGTAGGGTCAGCCGGTTACTATTACGGCATCACCAACACGGCCACCCTTGAAAACATGGTTACCTATTATGATTACACGGGAACCATTGCACTGGGCAATTTCCCGGCACGTAGTTCTTACACCGAACAACAGATCAGAGATGCCTATTTCAGCTTGAACGGCTATGCAGAATACACGAAGACGATCCGCGATGACCACAACTTCAAGCTGATGGCAGGCGCCCAATACGAAAGAGATGAATTCAAGAACTTCAACGGTAAGACATTCGACATCCTCAGCGGCGTACCACCTTCCCTTAACCTGGGCGTAGGCGATCTAACTTCCAAAACAGTCGGACAGTCGCAAAACCATTATGCACTGGCAGGATATTTCGGACGTTTGAATTACGACTACGACGGCAAATACCTGTTTGAAGCCAACACACGCTACGACGGCTCATCACGCTTCGTGGCCGACAGCCGCTGGAAATTCTTCTATGGATTTCAGGCAGGCTGGGTGCTCACCAGGGAAAACTTCCTGCAAAACACGGGCTGGCTCAGCAACCTGAAGTTACGCGCAAGCTGGGGCAGCCTGGGCAGCCAGACAGGCATCGGCCTGTACGACTATATCCAGATGATGGGCCTTGCGTTCTCTACTGGTCCGGGCAGCAGCGGACAACCGATACTCGGTACCAGCCCCATCGTGCGCGTATTCCCCAGCGGACTGGTGGCCCTCGATCGCACCTGGGAGCGCATAGAAACATCCAATATAGGCGTTGACTTCGGAGTGCTCAACAACCGCCTCGCCGGCACATTCGAATACTTCCTCAAATACAACAACAATATGCTGATCGCCCGCGCTTACCCAGCCGTATTGGGAGCAGGTGCACCGGCAGGTAATAATGGTAAGCTGAAAACCTGGGGTTGGGAAGCATCCCTCAACTGGCGCGACAGGATAGGGGACCTCACTTACTTCATTGGCGGCAACATCAGTGACAACCGCAATAAACTGGTCAACTTCGGCGGCGTCAACATCATCAGCAATGCCAACGGAGGTTTCAACAGCGCGGTAGAAGGCTATCCCATCAATGCCTACTATGGTATGGTGTATGCCGGTCGCATCCAAAGCGACAAAGACATAGAAGATTACAAGAAACTCTTCTTTGCCAACGGTACCAACATCAATGGAGGCTTCAGTGCCACCAGCACCGACCCGCGCACAAGCCTGCAACTGGGCGATAATATGTTCCGCGATGTAAATGGGGATGGCAAACTCACCTTCCCCGAAGATGCCGTGTTCATTGGCCGCGACGATCCACGCTTTTCTTTCTCCTTCAATGGCGGTCTTGCCTGGAAAGGCTTCGACCTCAACTTCATCTTTCAGGGCGTAGGAGAACGCACGATCGCACGTACCAACAACTGGCGCATGCCACTGGCAACGGTGTTCCAGGGACAGAATGCCGCGTTCAATGAGAAATGGTGGACACCCACCCGCACCAACGCCTCCTTACCAAGACTGTCGGCCACCGGCACCATCAACAACTACAACTACATGCCCTCCGACTGGTTTGTGGAAAACGGCGCTTACCTCCGTTTAAAAAACCTGGTGATCGGCTACACACTGCCACAGCAGTGGTTGCAAAAAGTGAAGATCCAGAAACTGCGCATATACTTCTCTGGCAACGACCTCTGGGAAACCTCCAGCATCCGCGATGGATGGGACCCGGAAACGACACGTAGCGTGAACACAACAGAACGATTCCCTTTTTACCGCTACCTCACCGCCGGCGTAAACCTGGTTTTTTAACGATTTAATTGCATGAACATGAAAAAGAACATTCTCCGATATACTATAGCAGTCGCCATTCTCGTGAGCGGCGGCACGGCCTGCAACAAGGCCCTCGACCTGAAACCCATCAATGAAATATCCGACGCCGATTTCTGGAAGTCGGCCGAGCAGTTCAAGCTCGCCGCCAACCAATTCTACGGCTACATGGCCACGTTTGCACCCATGATCTTCGACAATCCACATGCCGATGACAAGAGCGACCTGGCAACACGTGGCAACCGCATCGCCTTCAGCAATGGTACCAATACAGTACCACTCACCGATGGCAATTGGAATACGGCCTTCACCCGCATACGAGAGACCAACTACCTGTTGAGCAAAGCAGCGGAATACAGCAATGCCGACGAGATCAAACAATATGTAGCAGAAGCAAAGTTCTTCCGCGCCTACACCTACTTCGATCTCCTGCAACAATACGGTCAGGTACCCATCATCAAAAAGCCACTCGACATCAATTCACCGGAGTTGTATGCACCACGGTCTGCCCGCGATTCGGTAGTAGACTTCATCATGACCGATCTCGAAGAAGCATTGACAGCAGTAAGATTGGAAAGCGCTATCCCCGGCGCCGATAAAGGACGCATCAGCACAGGAGCAGTACAATCCATGCTGGCAAGAGTAGCCCTGTACGAAGGCACCTGGCAAAAGTTCCGCAGCAATACAGCAAGAGCCAACACCCTGCTCGATAAAGCGATCACCAACAGCAATGCGGTCATCACCAGCAACCAGTACAACCTCTTTGGTGTGTCAGGAGCTTCTGCTGCACTCGGCGACTCGGCCTACAAATACCTCTTTGTATTGGAAAATGAAAAATCCAACCCGCTGGGCATCGGCAAAGCAGAGAACAAAGAATACATCCTCGCCAACCGCTACGATTACAAATTGAGGCAGGTGAGGTCCAACATCACCCACTCGGTATTGGGCAACGTATTGTGGGTAACCCGCAAGATGGCCAACATGTACCTGTCGAAAGACGGACTCCCTGTCAGCAAATCGCCCCTCTTCCAGGGATATGCCACTACGACCTCCGAATACATTGACCGCGACAGCCGCATGCGCTATTCATTCATGATGGACGGACGCGTACACTGGGACAATGAAAACATCAGCTCCCGCGTCACCTGGTTGGGAGATGCGCAGGATATAGCCCACTCCAAAGGCGTCCACAACGGAGGCTTTTCCAGCGGCTACCAACCCCAGAAATGGGCTACCGAAAGAAACCTGCAGGACAACGAAGAGTCCTATGATTACCCCGTTATCAGGCTCGCGGAAGTATTGCTCACCTATGCTGAGGCAAAGTTCGAACGAGACGGGACCATCAGCGATGCAGACCTCGACCGTTCACTCAACCTGGTACGCAACCGTGTAAACAAGACCATGCCAAAGCTTAGCAATGCTTTCGTGGCAGCCAACGGACTCGATATGCGCACAGAGATCAGGCGCGAAAGAACCGTAGAACTCTTCCTCGAAGGCTTCCGCATCGACGACCTCAAACGTTGGAAAACAGCAGAAGTGGAAATGCCCATGCCTTTGCTTGGCATTAAATGGACAGGCACCCAGTGGCAAACCAAATGGACCAGCCTCTCCTCGGCAACGAAAGATGCAGAAGGCGCCTATATCATCGAGCCCGCCAGCTCACGCAAATGGGAGCAGAAACATTACCTGCTGCCAATACCATCACAACAAATACAACTCAACCCCAACCTCAAACCCAATAATCCCGGCTGGGAATAATAATACAAACACTCATTACGGACAGCTCATTTTCCATCATCATAAGCAAGCAGTTAGTTAGCGTTAGCCCTGAGCTGTCCGTAATGAATGATCCTCCAATGATCAGTCTCCACATTAAACTTTATCATAAAAACCTAACGATCATGCGAGCCATTACTACTGCTTTCACCCTTCTTACAGCCCTGTGGGCCTTGCCTGCACAGGCGCAGACTGGTTTACTCAATGATGATTTTACTACCGGCAACACGTTCAGCTGGGCGCCTTCCACAGCAGGCAGCACAGCACAACTTACCAATGGACAACTGGTGGTCAACATGGCCCTCCAGTCATCAGGCAGGTACCGCGCCGACCTGCGTAAGAATGGTGGCGTCACATTCCATGCAGGCGCTTATCCAATTGTGGCCATCAAATTCAACAAGCCGCCACGCGCCAACTTCTTCTTCGATTCCAACCTTGGCTCCTACAACAACACCAACAACAACGCCACGAAGATTGCCTCGGCCACCGGCAACATTTATTACTGGGATCTTTCCACCGGCAGGCTCGGCAACACTACCTTATCACAAACAGCACCCACCACACTCAGCCTTTTCCAGTTCAAGATAGCCGACATTGTATTGACACAGGCAGAAATAGCAGCCGGCGATCTGCAATACGAAGTAGACTGGGTAAAGACATTTCCTTCAGTAGCAGCCCTTCGCACATTTGCAGGTGTCAACAACCCGCCCTCATTTTCTTTTAGCGGCCAGTTCACCCATCCGGGATTGCTGCACAGCACCACCGATTTGCAACGCCTTAAAAACTTTGTAGACAATCAATACGGCCGTCCATATGAGAGCTTCCAGCTGCTGAGTGCTTCCAGCCGCGCTTCTGCCAGCTACAACATAGCAGGGCCATTCCCGCAGATCACCCGCGATCCTTCACTCACGCTCAACGGCATTCCAGGCGGCACTGTCAAATCCCGTGTGGAAAGCGATTGCCTCGCAGCCTACTACAATGCACTGATGTATAACATCACCGGCAATGCAGCCCATGCCGTGAAGTCCACCCAGATACTCGATGCCTACGCCAGCACCACAACAGCCATCGTAGGCGGCGATGCAGAGCTGAACGGATTATATGGATTCATGTTTGCCAACGCAGCCGAACTGATGCGGCACACCTATAGCGGCTGGCCACAGGCCAACCAGGTACAATGTGAGACCATGCTCAAAAACGTGTTCTATCCCGTACTGCAAAATTTCAGACCATGCGCACATGGCAACTGGGATATCATCTGCATGAAAGCCCTTATGTCCATTGCAGTCTATTGCAATGACACGGCCATGTTCAACCGCGTGGTCAATTACTTCTACCACGGCGAAGGCAATGGCAGCATCGACAACTATGTACTCACCGCTGCCGGACAATTACAGGAAAGCAACCGCGACCAGCCACATACCATGCTGGCGCTCGGCTCGATGGCCGAAATAGCGGAGATGGCATTGAAACAAGGCGTAGACCTGTATTCCTCTTCCGGCAACGCCATCATGCGCGGCTTCGAATACACCTCCAAATACAACCTCGGCAATACCGTACCCTATGAAACAGCTTATGACTATTGTGAAAAGAACTACAGCGATTACACACCCGAAGCAATATCCGCCAATGGTCGCGGACAGTTCCGGTCTGTATTTGAAATAGCCTACAACCACTACGTATACCGCAAAGGATTACAGATGCCTTGGACACAGGAAGTATTACACACCATGGGACCGGAAGGAGCGCCCTTTGGCGCCGACAATCCCGGTTACGGCTCCTTACTCTTTTACCTCAACAATGCACCCGATCACCCGGGTGGCAATACAAATCCGGTAGATAGCACAGTCGGTCTTCTTAATGATCAGTTCACCACTACGGCAGATGGCTGGGCCACAGCCACGAGTGGCGCTACAGCTACGGTCAACAATGGGCAACTGCAGGTCACACTGGCTACCCAGGCCAACGGAAGCAAGCGCGGCGACATACGCAAAACAGCAGGCGCCATACTCCATCCGGCCAACTACCCGCTCGTAGCCATCAAATTCAAAAAACCGCAGGTTGGCAATATCACGTTCGACACCAATCTCGGCGCCTTTGGCAATGGAGCCAATCGCTGGACAGGCAGGGTAGGAGAAGAAGTATACTACTACGACCTTACCCAAAGAGGGTTCGGCTCGGGCAATACACCACTGTCCACCACGGCGCCCACCACACTCACCACCTTTCAGTTCAAAGTAGCAGATATCACATCTGCCGAAACGAACTACACCGTCGACTGGATCATCACAGCCCGCTCGGTGGCAGAACTGCAACAACTGGTGCCACACCAAACACAAACCATCACCTTCAACCAACTGCCCCCGGCATTATTGGGCGATACGATGCAATCACTCTCCGCACAAGCCAGCTCAGGCCTGCCGGTGAAGTTTATCAGCACCGATACGGCCATTGCTACAGTAGAAAATGGATACGTGCAGATCAGGAAAGCAGGATCGGTAACCATTACCGCTACCCAGCCGGGTGATTCTGTATACCTCGCAGCCCAGGCAGTAGCCCGCAATTTGACGATAGCTCCCTTGCAGCTCACGGTACAATACCGCGACGGCGACAATGGACAGACAGCCAACAACAACATACGCCCTTACCTCCAACTGGTAAACAACGATACACTGCCGGTAGCCTATGGAGAATTGACAGCACGCTATTGGCTCACTGCCGAAAACTTTGCAGGCGTCAACACCTGGATAGATTACGCACAGATGGGCAACCAGCACATACAAATGCAATACATGCCACTGCCGCAGCCCCACAAAGGAGCATATGGGTATGTAGAATATAAATTCAACACAACAGCGGGCCAACTGTTACCGGCTGGTACCTCGGGCGTCATTCAGACAAGACTGGCCAACACCAACTGGAGCAACCTGCAGGAGACCAACGACCACTCCTACAAAGCACAAACAACCTACGCACCCAATGAGCACATTACCCTGTACCGCAATGGCATACTGGTATGGGGAGAAGAACCCGAAGCCGAAACGCCGGTAGTGAAGGTGACACCCTGGTCAGCTACACAAAACAGCAGCGCCAATACCATCAGCACACACCTCAACCTGCGCAATGAAGGCAATGTACCCGTAAACTACAACGACCTCTCGGTACGCTACTGGTTCACCACAGACGGAAACGCTGCACTCAATGCCTGGTTAGATTATGCACCATTGGGCAACAACAATATCCTGCGCAGCTTCCACACGGTGAGCCCCGCAAAAGAAGGAGCCGACCAATACATCGAATGGAAAATAGCACCTGCGCTGGGTAATTTATACCCAGCCAGTGAAACAGGCAATATTCGATACCGTATCACAAAAACCGATTGGTCGCCATTCACGCAAACCAATGATCATTCCTGGCAGGCGCCTGCGCCACTGGCAGCAAACGGCCACATCACGGTATACTATCAGGGACAATTGATCTATGGCACAGAGCCGGCAGAAGCACCATTACTCACGGGTACCAATACTACCACTGCCGGCCGTGCAGCCGATGCAGCAGGCAACAACAAGATCACATTGTTTCCCAATCCCGTCACCGATCAATTGAACATACAACTCGATAAAGTAGAAAACGACGCACAGATACAGGTATTCACCCTGAAAGGACAATTGCTGATGAAGCGCAGGATTACAGCTACCAACCAGGCCATTTCCCTGCAACAACTGCCGGCAGGCATGTACCAGGTTGAACTGCGCAACGGAAAAACAAAAACGACGAAGCAGATAATGAAACAATAAACACTGAGGGTGGGTCGCCCTAAGTCAAGAAGAACCTTATGAAAACTAAAACAACAGAATAGAAATAATGAAGCTACAAAAAGGCAAAGCATGGATGATGATAACCATCGCCGGATGGCTGGCAGGTTGCGCAGCAGCACCAGCCACCACAGACAATGACAAAGAATTAGGTTACTGCATAACACAGTTGACCAAAACGGTAAGCACCCTGCAGGACTCCACGCACATTCCACGCAGCATTGCGCATAGGCAGCAGCAATGGCGCTTCGTGAATTACCGCGACTGGACCTGCGGGTTCTTCCCGGGTATACTGTGGTACGCGTATGAATACACCCGCGATGACCAGTGGAAACAAAAGGCCCAACGTTTCTCTGCCGCCCTGTTTCCACTCGCCGACACGGCAGCCATCGACCACGACCTCGGCTTCCAGGTGTATTGCAGCATCGGCAACGGTTATCGCCTCACACAAGACACACAGTATAAGAACATCCTGCTGAGAACAGCCGACACCCTGGCCAAACTCTATAACCCCAAAGTAGGCACCATCCTTTCCTGGCCACGCAACGTGCCAGGTACAGACTGGCCTTTGCGCCACAACACGATCATGGACAACATGATCAACCTCGAACTCCTGTTCTGGGCAGCTAAGAACGGAGGCTCCCGTAACCTGTACAACATAGCAGTGAAACACGCGGAGACCACCATGAAAAACCATTTCCGGCCCGACTACACATCTTACCATGTGGTAGTGTACGACACGGCCACCGGACAAAAAGTAAAAGGCATCACCCACCAGGGATATTCCGACAGTAGCATGTGGGCCCGTGGACAAGCCTGGGCCATCTATGGATTTACGATGGTAGCCCGTGAAACGAAAGACCCACGCTTCCTTGATTTCGCACAAAAAGTGAGCGATGTATACCTCCGGCACCTGCCCGAAGACAGCGTGCCATACTGGGATTTCAACGCACCGGATATACCAAATGCCCCGAGGGATGCTTCGGCAGCAGCCATTGTCGCAGCAGCTTTGCTGGAACTTTCCACCCTTGTAACCGATACCGCCAAAGCACAAGAGTACCGCACAAAAGCAGATTTCATGTTGACATCCTTGTCTTCAGACCAATACCAAAGCAGGAACGCCAACAATGCATTCCTGCTCCATTCCACAGGCCATAAACCCAACAGCGGAGAGATCGATGCCTCGATCATTTACGCCGATTACTATTACATGGAAGCCCTGCTGCGGCAGCGCACATTACAGCAAGGAGGAAAAAAATTATGATACGTACCCTGTTAGCAACAATATGCACATTTATCACCCTGCACCATGCTTCAGCACAGACAGTGATAGAGAACACGCGAGCCACCGTACAATCACCCGATGGACAACTCACCGTACAGTTTTACCAGAAGCAACTATCACCGGGTAAAAAAGAAATGTACTACCAGCTTGCCTGGAAAAACAAACCAGTGATACAGGAGTCGGCGTTGGACATACAGCTCGACAACAACCTGTCAGAGCGGGCCATGGCCCTCAAGGTAGACACCCATGCCCGCTGGAGCCAAAACCTGCTGGTAAAAGAGATTGTACGCACTACGCGCGATACAACCTGGCAACCACCCTACGGAGAAAACAGTCACATACGGGATCATTACAATGCCATCACCATTCGCCTTGTCAAAGATGACAACCCCATCTATCCGGTAGAAGTAGAGATCAGGGCTTACAATGAAGGCGCGGCCATCAGGTATTACTTCCCCGAGAATGTGAAAGGAACCTACTACCGTGTAATGCAGGAAAACACAGCATTCACCCTG
Source organism: Paraflavitalea sp. (assembly GCF_059502485.1). Lineage (NCBI taxonomy): Bacteria > Pseudomonadati > Bacteroidota > Chitinophagia > Chitinophagales > Chitinophagaceae > Paraflavitalea > Paraflavitalea sp. Next base: position 19,919 of record NZ_JCACET010000011.1, on the reverse strand, counting down.
CCCGAAGGCACCCTGGCCTGGCATGCTGCATGGGCACAGGCGCTCTACAAACTGTTGCCCCTGAACAACTGGCCGGGAGAAAGCGAACGGCCATTGACATTGCAGCTACCGAATGGCTTACACGCCTGTCTGGCCGAAGCAGGAATGGTAGACTATGCAAGAGCCAAATTCAAACTAAGCGAAACAAAACCCAATACCATCCTCACCAGCATGTACACCCCGGCTGATCTTATATCACCCTTCACCACGCCCTGGCGTGTGATCATGGTGGCTGAGCAACCCGGACAACTGGCCATGAACAACCACCTTCTGTTGAGCCTCAACGAGCCATCGAAGATCAAAGACATGAGCTGGATAAAACCCGGTAAGATCATACGCGTGATGACACAAACTACAGCCGATGCCAAAGAGAACATTGATTTTGCTGTAAAACACGGGCTCCAATACATCCTGTTCGACTGGAAATGGTATGGTCCCGCTTTTACCTTTACTTCCGACGCCACTAAAGTGGCCATCCCCAACTTCGACCTGCCAGCCATTATCCAATACGGTAAAGAAAGAGGCGTAGGCGTATGGCTCTACGTAAACCTCCAGGGCTTATATGCACAGTCCGATTCCCTGTTCCGCGTATACAGAGACTGGGGCATCAAAGGCGTGAAATTTGGCTTCGTACAGGTAGGATCACATCGCTGGACCACCTGGCTGGAAGAAATGTTTAAAAAGACAGCTGAGAACCAGATCATGGTCAATGTCCACGACGACTGGCGACCTACCGGCGAACAACGCACCTGGCCCAACCTCTTAACGGCAGAGGGCATACGCGGCAATGAAGAAATGCCCGATGCTACCCATAACACCGTATTACCCTTCACACGCTACATAGCGGGAGCGGCAGACTACACCATCTGCTATTACGCCGACCGTATCAAAACCACCCATGCCCACCAGTTGGCATTGGCCGCTATTTACTACAGCCCGTTACAAACATTATACTGGTACGATAAACCCGCCCAGAGCAGGAATGAACCAGAGCTTTCATTCTGGGACAACATTCCCGTAAGCTGGGATGAAACACGCATACTGCAGGGAACACCCGGACAATACATCACCACCGCCCGGCGCAAAGGACAGGAGTGGTATGTAGGCACCATCACCAACAACGAAGCACGCACACTGACGATCGATTGCAACTTCCTGCCCAAAGGCAAAACCTTTACGGCCACGATCTATGCAGACGATCCATCCGTGCCCACAGCAACCAAAGTAAAAGTGGAAGAGAAAAAGATAACGGCAGCCACTGTACTCACGGTAAAACTACAGGCGTCAGGCGGCCATGCCATACGCATCAAACCTTAAACTATGCAATACATGAACAACATACCCATGAAAACAAACCCGGTAGTAGGAGTCGATATCGGCGGATCACACATCACCGCAGCCCTGGTTGATACAACCACTGGCAGCTTGCTCCACGATTCGCTGGTACGCAGGTCGGTAGATCCGCACGCCGATGCCGGAACGATCCTCCACACCTGGCACACTACGATACAACAGGCTGCCCGGTCATTCAAAACAACACCATACGAAGTAGGTATCGCCATGCCCGGCCCCTTCGATTATGAAAAAGGCATATCCCATATCAAAGGATTCAACAAATACGAATCACTATATGGCATGAACGTAAAAGAGTGGTTGGCCAAAGCCTTGAACATTTCCCCTGCATATATCCGGCTGAAGAACGATGCTGTAGCATTCCTGTTGGGAGAGGCGGCTTTCGGCGCAGCCAAAGGATACCACAAGCCGGCAGGGCTCACCTTGGGCACGGGCCTTGGCTCGGCACGCCTCCACGGGCAGGAAGCAGAGATCTGCGATGTGAACATTTCACCATTACACGAAGGCAGGGCGGAAGATTACATTTCCATCCGCTGGTTCCTGCACCGCTACCAATCACTCACAAGCAACAAGGCCCCCAACGTACAATATATAGCAGAACGCATTGCCCGGGAAACAGCCGCTGCACAGATATTCAGCGAGTTTGCCGCCAACCTTGCAATAGTGTTGGAACGGTTCATCGAAGCAGAACAACCCGACATAGTAGTGTTAGGCGGTGGAATAGCCAATGCATTCGATCACTTTTTCCCGGCTGTACAGCAACAACTGCACGCCCGTATCCCTATCCGGCGGGCAACATTGGGCGAAGCCGCAGCCATGGCAGGCGCTGCCAGTACACTGCACCACACTGAACAGCAAAACACTTTACCACTAACCCAACAAAACCAGCCCACCCACTTATGAACAAAGCGGCATTTACCGAGAAGAAATTTGTGATCATTTTCATCTTCGTCACCTCCCTCTTTATGCTCTGGGGTGTGGCCCATTCCATCAGCGATGTACTGAACAAACATTTCCAGAATGTGCTCGACCTCTCCAAAGCACAGTCAGGACTCATACAGTTCTCCGTGTTCGGCGCATATTTTGTCATGAGTATACCCGCCGGCCTCTTCATGAAAAAGTTTGGCTATAAAAAAGGTGTACTATTAGGGCTCACCCTTTTTGCCCTTGGCGCAGCACTCTTCATACCGGCAGCCAACAGCGTGTCCTTCTCTTTCTTCCGCATAGCCCTCTTCATATTGGGTTGCGGCATGGCCGCTCTGGAAACAGTAGCACATCCGTTTGTAGCATCGCTGGGAGATCAACGCACCAGCGACCGTCGCATCAACTTCTCACAATCCTTCAACGCATTGGGCACCATGATCGGCCCGGCACTGGGCAGCAATATCCTGCTGGCAGGCAGCGAAGGATCAGGCGATCTTTCATCCGTAAAAATATTATACGCAGGCATTGCCATCTTTATAGCATTGGTGGCCCTCGCATTCACCTTCGTAAAAGTACCGGCACTCACCGATCCCCACGCTGCTCCCGCAACAAGTGCAGAAGCGGTGAACGTAGATACCACGCCAGGAAAAAAACTCTTCCGGCACCGCCATTTCGTTTGGGCAGCCATAGCACAGTTCTTCAACGTGGCCGCACAGGCAGGCACCTGGGGATTCTTCATCAATTATGGCCATGAAAAAATGGGCTTTAGCGACACCACGGCAGGCAATTACATGATCCTCTTCATGGCCATGATGGCAGCAGGCCGCATCGTAGGCACCTGGCTCATGCAATACATTGCGCCCAACAAACTATTGGCAGCCTTTGCACTCGGCAGCGTCATCTCCTGCATCCTCGTAGCACAAAGCTGGGGCTGGCCTTCCTTCATTGCATTACTGATGATCAACTTCTTCTTCAGCATCATGTTCCCCACCATCTTCAGCCTTGGATTGAAGAACCTGGGCCCACACACACAACAAGCCTCATCATTCATTTCCATGGGTGTTGTTGGCGGCGCATTCTTTCCTTACCTCATGGGCATGACCGCCAACGAAGACGTGGCGAAAGCATATTACCTCCCAATACTATGCTACGCCATCATCTTCCTGTTTGGCGCAAAAGGATATAAAGTAAAAGCATAACGACAGTGAAGAAACCCCTCATCATACTATTAAGCCTCGTCGTAAGCCACACTATGGCACAACAGCCGGTAACAAATCGGGGAGAGAGCACCTATACCAACCCGGTACTACATGCCGACTATTCAGACCCGGATGCGATCAGGGTAGGAAATGATTATTACATGACGGCATCGAGCTTCAATTGCATGCCCGGACTCCCCATCCTGCATTCGAAAGACCTGGTCAACTGGAAACTGATAAACCATGCATTGCCCCAACTCCAACCGGCATCGGTGTACAACCAGCCACAACATGGCAAAGGAGTATGGGCGCCTACGATCGTCTACATCGGAAAAACCTTCTACATCTACTATCCCGATCCCGACTATGGCATCTTCATGATCAGCACCACCGATCCGGCAAAAGCCTGGAGCGAACCACAACTGGTCTTACCGGGTAAAGGCATCATTGACCCTTCGGTAATGAAAGACGATGACGGATCGATGTACCTCGCAGTGGGATGGGCAGGAAGCAGGGCAGGCATCAACAGCCTCCTCACCATCTACCGGTTGAATGCAACAGGCACAAAAACAGTGGATGCCGGAAAACATGTATACGATGGTCACGGTATCGACCACACGGTAGAAGGCCCCAAACTATACAAACGCAACGGCTATTACTACATATTTGCACCCGCAGGAGGAGTAGCTACAGGTTGGCAATTGGTCCTTCGTTCCAAAAATATTTATGGTCCGTATGAACGCAAAGTGGTGATGGACCAGGGCAACACTACGATCAACGGCCCCCACCAGGGAGCATGGGTACAAACCCTTTCAGGCGAACACTGGTTCATGCATTTCCAGGACAAAGGCCCATACGGACGTGTGGTACACCTGCAACCGATGCAATGGAAAAACAACTGGCCCATAATAGGAGAAGACCCCGATGCAGATGGAAAAGGCCAGCCGGTGCTGCAGTTTAGAAAACCTGTCATAACCGGAACTTTTCCGGCAGTACGTCCACCCGAAAACGACGAGTTCAACTCCGATACACTGGGCATGCAATGGCAGTGGCATGCAAACCCACAGATACAATGGTCGGCTTTGCTGAAAGGCACTGGCTTCCTGCGACTCTTTGCATTCCCGTCCGACTCAGGACGCAACCTCTTTACGGTACCAAACCTGCTCCTGCAGAAATTCCCGGCATTGAGCTTTACGGCTACAGCAAAAGTAAAATGGACAGTAGAGTGGGACATATGGCAAGGCAAAAAAGCCGGGCTCCTCATCATGGGCAATGACTACGCCTATGTAAGCATTACCAAAAAAGATTCGAATTACTATGTAACACAAGTTACCTGCAAAGACGCATTGACAGGACAAAAAGAAAATACCATAGAACAACAAGTACTGACAGGCTCAACCGCTTACCTGCGGGTAAAGGTGGAAGGCCCTGATGCACGCTGCCGCTTCTACTATAGCGAAGACGATGTGCAATACAAACCGGTCGGACAACCCTTTACAGCAACCCCCGATAAATGGATCGGAAGCAAAGTAGGATTATCCAGCACCGCACGACCGGATATACGGATCGGAGGATACCTCGATGTCGATTGGTTCAGGATAGAAAAAGACCCAACAGCTATTAAATAAACCCAACAACACTTAACACTAAAACTAAAACCATGCGACGAACTTGCTACTATGTGAAAGGAGGCTGGCCATTTAGATGGCTGCTTGCCTGCCTATGCCTATTCGGACTTGCCGTCCAGACTGCCTCTGCCCAGCAAAAGGCCCGGGAAATAAAAGGAGCGGTCATAGATAAAGAAGGCGTTCCTGTTGAAGGCGCTTCCGTTACGTTGAAAGGCACCCAAACCGGCACCATCACGATCAAAGATGGTCTGTTTGCCATCCGCATACCAGACACACTCAAAAACCCAATCCTGATAATATCCATACTCAACTATATTTCCAAAGAAGTGCCTATTGGCAAAGATGCCATGTACAACATCACGTTGGAAAAACAAAACAACTCGATGGATGAAGTAGTGGTAATTGGCTACGGTACAGTGAGCAAGAAAGATGCTACGGGTTCTGTGGCCCGCGTTAACGTGGAAGAACTGAGAAAAGCACCAGCCCTCACCATCGATCAGGCGCTGGCCGGCCGTGTATCGGGCGTTCAGGTAATATCGGCCGATGGAGAGCCCGGCGCCAACGCAGAAATTATTGTGCGCGGCGTAGGATCAGTTACCCAATCCTCCGCACCACTCTATGTAATAGATGGTTTCCCGCAGGAAGATGCCAATTTCAATGCCATCAATCCCGCAGACATTGAATCGATAGAAGTACTGAAAGACGCCTCATCCACCGCTATCTATGGAGCAAGAGGCTCCAATGGAGTAGTACTTATTACTACCAAAAGAGGTAAATCTGCCAAGCCTGTGCTAAGCTACAATGGCTACTCTGGTTTTCAGACACCCACCAAGCTGATGAAGCTGCTGGACGCCTACGAGTTTGTACGCCTGCAGAACGACGCCAACCCCATTTTTGCCAACGCAGTATACTTTACCAACGGCAAAACCCTCGAAGATTACAGGAATGTGAAAACGATCGATTGGCAGGACATCATGTTCGTTGACAACCCATCCTTCCAGAACCACAACATTTCATTATCCGCCCGCAGCCAGAAAACAGCCTATACCATTTCAGCCTCTTACGGAAACCAGCAAGGCCTTATCATCAACAGCGGCTTCAAACGCTACCAGGCGAGGATAACACTCGACCAGGAAGTGAACGATAAACTCAAAGTAGGCATCAATGTAAACTATGCCAACACCAAAGCATGGGGACAAACACCTTCGAGCCAGAACACACCGATCAACACAAGCGCCAATAATGCCAACTTTAACTTCATGACTACCCTCTGGAGCTACCGGCCGGTGATGGGCGCCAAAGCCGATCCCAATGATGTGAGCTTCATCTATGAGGACCTCCTCGATAACAACATAGACGAAGGAGGAGTGCCGGGCAACGGTCGCGTGAACCCCTATGTACAGGCGATGAACCAGGTGAATGACCGGCTCAACAGCACGATCAATGCCAACGCCTACCTCACCTATAAAATTGCCAGAAACCTGAGCCTCCGTTCCAACGTAGGCGTCAACCTGCTGCGCGGCGACAACTATACCTTCAACAACTCCATGACAAACTCAGGCAGCCCGCTCACCAGCTCGGGCCAAACCTTTGGCATAAATGGCAGCACCAGCACTTCACGCAGCTATAGCTTCCTGAATGAGAACACGATCAACTACAACAAGTCATTCAACAAGCGCCACCGCCTCGATGCAGTAGTAGGCTTCACCTGGCAAAAATGGAACAACGAAAGCTACGGATACTCTGTCACCAACCTGCCCAACGAATCACTCGGCTTCCGGGGACTGGGACAAGGCACGCCAAGAGCAGTATCGTCTGGCTCTTCACTCAGCTCTATGGCATCGTTCCTCGGCAGGGTCAACTACACCTATAGAGATAACTACCTGTTCACACTTTCCATGAGAGCCGACGGTACTTCCAAGTTCCACCCCGATAATCGCTGGGGCTATTTCCCCTCAGGAGCCGTTGCCTGGAGATTCAGCAACGAGTCATTCATGAAAGACCTCACCTTCCTCACGGAAGGCAAGCTGAGATTAAGCCATGGCTTGACAGGCAACAACCGCGTAAGCGACTTTGCCTATAAATCACTCCTCACAGCCAACACATCTACCCTGAGCGGCAGCTATTATTCCATCAACAACCAGATCATGTACAACATTGTGATCAACACAATGGCCAATGCAAACCTCAAATGGGAATCGGGACAACAGACAGATGTAGGATTGGAACTTTCTTTTCTCAACAACAGGATCAGTACCGAACTGGAATATTATAACCGTACTACGAACGACCTGCTGCTGAATGCGAGCATGCCCCACAGCACAGGGTTCACATCCGCCTTTATGAACATAGGCAAAGTAAGGAACTATGGATTTGAACTAACACTGAATACCATCAACATACAGGGAAAACGATTCAACTGGAATACGAGTTTTAATATTTCATTCAACCGGAATATGCTGATGGGCCTCAATAGCGGAGAAGACGCTATGCTGACGATCCGTTCATTCGACGCCAGCGTGGGCAGCGTAACGAACTACATAGCCAAAGTAGGACAACCCATCGCACAATTCTATGGCCTTATTTCAGACGGCATGTACCAGCTCAGTGATTTCTACCTGGTGCCCGATGGCACCAATGGCTTTGCCTATGTACTGAAAGAAGGTGTACCTTATTACAACTTCGGAAGAAACCCCAACAACCTGGGCGATCCTAACCTGAATCCTGCAGGTGGAGTGGCCCAGCCAGGCAGCCCCAAATTTGTGGACATCAACGGAGATGGAATGATCAACGCCAACGATTACACGGTAATTGGCAATCCATATCCAAAACACTATGGCGGATTGATCAACAACTTCAGCTATAAAGGATTCGACCTGAATATTTTCCTGCAGTGGTCCTATGGAAACCAGATACTGAATGCCAATCGCATGAGATTTGAAGGCTCCACCTCCGGCAATGGCTTTCCAACAGCAGTCAATGGAGGATACATCAACCAAAACATGTTTGCCACTTTTGCCAACCGCTGGACGCCCGAAAACCCCAGCAATGTTTATCCAAGCATGAATGCCACTACAGAAGCACTGCGCCAATACTCAACCCGCATCATAGAAGACGGCTCTTACCTGAGAGTAAAAACCGTTCAGTTGGGATATAACCTGCCGCAGAGTTGGCTCAAAAGAGCGAAGATAGCCAATGTAAGATGCTACATCTCCGCACAAAACCTGCTCACCTTTACCAAATACACTGGCCCCGACCCGGAGGTGAATGTTGGTGGAAGCAATCTCGCGCCGGGATTCGATTTTTCACCCTACCCGCGCACAAAAGTATATACCGCAGGCCTAAACCTCTCCCTCTAAAGAATCAAAGCTAAGTTGTATGAAAAAAATATTCCTCTTATTAACAATAGCACTACCAGCCCTTAGTTCCTGCAACAAATTGCTGGACACCGAACCCAACGGCGCCATCGTGCCCGAAAACGCCTATGCCTCCGCCGCACAAATAAGAGCAGCAGTCACGGGCATATACACCAACCTCAAATACGGTGTGAACTATGCCAATGCTTATTCTGCCATGTACACAGCACCCACCGATGAAGCATACTATTACAACCAGACAGGCTTTGCCAACTTTGCCGCAACAGCCAACGATGGCACCACCAACAACCCCAACAACATGTGGCGCGCTTGCTATCAATCGATCAACTATGCCAACAGTTTGCTCGACAATATCGACGCCTCTGCTGCCGGCAAAGTAAGCGCCGATACAGTACGCCGCGCAAAAGGCGAAGCATTGTTCCTGCGCGGCTTTTATTATTTTATTCTGGCACAATGGTGGGGCGATGTTCCCTTACAACTACACGCCACATCCGACCCCAGCCAGGGGCAGATACCACGCACCCCCATAAAGCAGGTATATCAGCAGGTAATCGCCGACATGACACAGGCCGATTCACTCCTGTATGACCAGACCTATACCACACAAGGCTACACCGACCGCATTACCCGCACCGGCATACAAGGCATGCTGGCAAGAGTAAACCTCTACATGGCAGGCCAACCGGTAAACGACAAAGAGCGCTACAAAGACGTAATATACTGGTGCAACAAGGTCATCAGCTCTGGCGAACATGGCCTGATGTCAACTTACCCCCAGGTGTTTATCGACGAATCGAGAGATGTGTACAACAAGGAAAATATGTTTGAGATCGGCTCCGTACAAAATGCAGTAGGATTGGTATCCTCATCACTTTCAACAGGCATCATCGTAGGAGTCCCCATGACACTGAGCGATAGTAACTATGTCAACGGCTACCTCAAACTACACCCACGTCAATATTTCAAATATGAGCCCGGCGATTACCGCCGCGATTGGAACATTGGCAATTACTTCCACAACAACACCGCCATTTTCGCCACCAGCAACAATGCCCTTACCCTCAACGAGTACAGCGGCACCACAGTAGGCGTAAAAACACCACTGCCATTCAACAGACTTTGGAGCAGGCACCCGGCAAAGTGGAGAAGAGAATATGAATCCGCAGTGAGCCGCTCATTCAGGACCGGCAACTCCACCAACTACCCGGTACTTCGCTATGCCGATGTACTCCTCATGCTGGCTGAAGCCGAAAATGAATTGAATGGGCCTACTACCATTGCTTTTGACGCACTTAACCAGGTGCGCCGCAGGTCAATATCACCAACCAGGATCGTAGACAGCCTCCAATTCGTAGTGGGCACAGGCTATACAAGCACACCAGCCGTCACCTATACCCGTGGCGATGGGACTGGCTTTGCATTCAACGCCATCTACATCAGGGCCACCGGCGCCACGTCTGGCACCTTCCAGGTATTACTCACAGGGCAGGGTAGTGGCTACAACACGGTAGCTCCCACCATCACCATTGGCAACAAATGGACAACCGGTACAGCATACACCGTAGGCACACAGGTGGCAGCGCCAAACGGACTGCTATATACCGTAACAGCCAACGGCACAGCAACAGCCACACCACCCACCAACACGAGCGGTGCATCCAGCGCGGCAGCAACAGGCGCAGTATTCACCTATGCAGGCGTTGCAGCCACGGCCGTAGCCTACCTCAGCCCAACGCCTGTCGTAGATTACACGCCAGCCCTCTTAGGCACAAAAGGCATTGATCTTCGTCAGGCAATCAGGGATGAACGCTCGAGAGAACTTTGCTTTGAATCATTAAGGCTCCCCGACCTGAAAAGATGGGGCATACTCATCACAACCATCAGAGGATTGGCAGCCGACATCAATGGCACAAACCCCAACTATCCGTTCATCCAGTCCATCGTGGCTGAAATGGGCAACGGAGCAGATAATATACCGATGACACCGGTACAAAACGTGTCCGAGAAAGACATGTTCTTTCCGATACCTGCATGGGACCTCATTTTCAATGCAAAACTCACGCAGAACTTAGGGTATTAAAACAATCAAAACGATCAGTATGAAAAAAGTCAAATATCTATACGCCATGACGATACTTGCACTCCTCGCATCATGCAGCAAGTATGTGGTCGATTCGGCAGACGACTTTAATGTGACCACAACCGCAACAACCTACAAAACAACAGACACGGTACTGTTCCGGTTCTCAGGAAACCCGGACTACATCAATTACTACTCCGGAGAACCAGGCTCCAGCTACGAATACGCAACAGCCAAAAATGTTACACCCGACTCGGCATTATTGATCTTTTCCACTACCACCACGGCCCCGGGAGCCGCCACACAACCATTGGATAAAAACAGGGTATCACTGCTGGTATCGACAAACTTTAGCGGTATGATGGACGTGGCCAATATAAAAGCAGCCACCTGGACCGACATATCAGCCTCCGCCACCTGGGCGCCATCTACGGCAACCATATCATCGGGAGTAGTTAAAGTTCACCAATACCGGCAGGAAGGAAAGCCACTCTACATCGCATTCCGCTATACTTCCGACACGGCCAGAACAGGCTACCTGCCACGCAGATGGGTGATCAACACATTCAACCTGCGCAGCTTTTTCAACAGCGTATTCATTCCACATGCAGGCGGCAACTCCGGCACCAACCTGCCATTTACAACCGGCTCCTTTTACAACAAAAGCGTGCTCGACAGCACCAACAACTGGGTATATGGCAATACATCACTCACCTTCAACGCACCGGCATTGGGCGCTTTACCCAATGAAGATTGGAGCATCTCCAGAGGCTTCGACCTCACACAATACATACCCGATGTGGCAGTTGGCATCAAAAGACCCAACGCGAGATTGGAGAACTACCAATACAGATTCACAAAAGCGGGCACGTACAAAGTGGTATTTGTGGCCAAAAACCAGACCGCTGAAAAAGTGAGAGAAGTGGTAAGAACAATAACCCTTACAATAACAAACTAAGACCTGTTATTTATGAACATATCATTCAACATAAGATCACTGACAGCATACCTGATGATGACAGCAGCATTGATAGGATGTTCCAAAGATGAAGAAACACCCTATAAAGACAAAGGCTACATGTATTTTGGCGGCGAGGCCACCTTTGCACAAATGAAGCCAACACCCGCGGTTCCCTCCACGGGCAAGGCGATCTTCTTTGGCAGGTACGACAACAACTCACAGGTATTTAACTACTCCGTAAAATGGGAACGCATGACCTCGCTGGTGCCCAGGGCCGATTTGTATTTCCCTTCCAACAACGTACAAAATGGACTCGCCCAAAGGAACATTTTCAACGCCACGCCACCAAGGCCGGAAACTGACAGCGCCACAGGCTACTTCTGGAGCAACCGTCCACTCTCCACAACTGAACTCGCCGACCTGAAAGCCGGCAAAGTCTATTTCCAGCTCAACACACAAAACAACACGGGCGGTGAAATAAGAGGCTATATAACACTTACGGAAGACAGGACGAACCCCTGATAAGAATTGAACAATTATGATAAAAACAATGATCAGCAGAAATGGAGTAGTAAGCATGGCAACAGTTGTTGCCATGCTTACTGCAGTTGCAGTTAGTGCACAATCACATTATCCCGGCCAGCACGCAGGCATGTTTGCCTTGCAGGATAAACTTGCACCAAAAGTACAAGCCTTCAACCTCGATGAGGTACGCCTGCTGGACAGCCGTTTCAAACAAAACACGAAGCGGGAGATCGACTGGCTAATGAACATAGACACCAAAAGATTACTCCACAGCTTTAAAATATTTGCAGGCATGGCCGATGGCGTGGAAGGAGGTTATTTCGAGATAAAGAAACTCGCCGGATGGGAATCACTCGACTGCGAGCTGCGCGGGCACACCACTGGCCATATCCTTTCTGCATTAGCCCTGCTCTATGCAGGCACGGGCGAACAACGCTTTAAACAAAAAGCCGATACGATGATAAACGTGCTGGCCGAGGTGCAGCAAGCCCTTAACCAGGACGGCTACCTGAGCGCCTTCCCCCAGGAACTCATCAACCGCAACCTCGAAGGCAAAAGCGTGTGGGCGCCCTGGTACACCCTCCACAAGATCATGGCAGGCCTGATCGACCAGTACCTCTATTGCAACAACGATAAAGCCCTCGATATTGTCAAACACATGAGCGCATGGGCCTACAAAAAACTTAGCCCCGTTGGGGCTGAGCAACGCACCAGGATGCTGCGCAACGAATTTGGCGGTGTTAACGAGTGCTTTTATAATCTGTACGCCATCACAGGCAATCCACACGACAAATGGCTGGGAGAGTTCTTTTACCACAACGACCGCCTCGACCCGTTGAAAGAAGAAAAAGACGTGCTGAATCCACACCATGCCAACACCTACATACCCAAACTGCTGGGACTTACCCGGGCATATGAGATCGAAGGAAGCGGCGATGGTCACCAGGTAGCCAATTTCTTTTGGAACACAGTGGTCAGCCACCACAGCTTTGTCACGGGCAGCAACAGCCACAAAGAACATTTCTTTGCACCGGATTCTATCTCTACACACCTCACAGGGCTTACCGGCGAAACCTGCAACACCTACAACATGCTGAAACTTACACGCCACCTCTACACCCATACCGGCGATGTAAAATATGCCGATTACTATGAGAAAGCCCTCGTCAACCACATACTGGGCCAGCAGGATACCACCACAGGCATGGTGGCCTACTTTCTGCCCATGCTCTCAGGAGCATACAAAGTATACAGCCAGCCCGACAGCTCATTCTGGTGCTGCGTTGGCTCAGGCTTTGAGAACCATGCCAAATACAACGAAGCCATCTATTACCACAGCGATAACAGCATATATGTAAATCTCTTTATCGCTTCAGAATTGAATTGGAAAGAAAAAAACTTTACCCTGCGTCAGGAAACCGGTTTTCCATACAGCGATAAAACAATCCTCACGATTACACAAGCTGCTGCCGGTGCGCCATCATTGCAAATCCGCTACCCCTCATGGGCTACCAACGGAGCAGTGGTTAAGATCAACGGTAAAGCAGTTAAGATGAAACAGGTGCCGGGAAGTTATATAACATTGGACCATGCATGGAAAACAGGCGACAAAGTAGAGATAACATTCCCCATGAGCCTGAGGCTCGTGCCTGCGAACGACAATCCCCGGGTAGCCGCCGTTGCCTATGGACCGGTGGTGTTGGCTGCCAGATTAGGCAAAAACTTCACGGGACGAGCCCCCTTTTCAGACCCCACTGTTAAAAATGATTACTATACATACAACTATAAAGTGCCGGCAGGCATCACTTCAGATTTGAACATCGGAAGCACTAAGCTGTCAGATGTCCTTGAGCCGGTTACAGAAGCGCCATTAACTTTCAGGATTAAGAACACCGGAATATTGATGGCGCCCCTCTTCGACATACACCAGGAACGATACAACGTATATTGGAATATCAGATAAAATACACACACCATAAATGAAAAAAGTAAACCTCTTAATATACTCCCTGTTGTTGATGATAAGCGCCAGCGCCCAGAACTCAGTGTTGGATGAGTTGATATTTGGGGACCCGGCATCGGAACAAAAACATGCACTGTCCGAAAAAGCAACCAAAGCAATCAAAGGAGGACTTGATGAGCCTGCACGCATGCTATTGCCCATAGAATCAGAAAGAGTGGAAGGCGGCAATGTCAGTTTTAAGATACAGGTAGATCCACAAAAACAAAACTATATCACCGTTCGGTTTTGGGGCAGCGATGCTGGCGATGACAACATCCTGATACTTTTCATTGAAGGAGACCAGATCGGCTACCGCCACCTGGGCGATTACGATATGCTATACCTGGCCAACAAAGAAAAACCATTCTTGGGCCGCTTTCATTACACCACCATGCCATTGCCCGTTAAATACACCAAAGGCAAAACAGAGGTGAACATAAGCATCCGCAGCACCGGCGGATACAATCGCTATTCACCCACATTCGAACAGTATCAGAAAAAAATGAAAGAACCGGCCAAAGCCATCTACAAAGCCTATTCACATACCAATGGCTACCTGGACATTGCCAAAGAGGAGAAACAGGGAACACTGCCTGCTAGCACAGGCATAAGAAAAACACCCGGAGAAGAAGTACTGAAAGAAGTAAAAACCCTGTTGAACAAAGAGATCGACAAAATGATGAATAAGGCAGTGCCAACCCAGGATGAGATACACCTGTTGGCAGAAGCATATTACATCAAATGGACCAATGTATACAATGACAAAAAAGTGATCAGGAAAACCATAGAACTGGCCGACCTCTATGCAAAACGCTATGAGGTCGAAGGAGCGAAACTCTACGAAGACTCATGGGTCACCACAGGTCCCCTTTGCATGACCATCCGCTATTTCATTGATGATATAAAGCCAGAGTTGGATAAAGACCCGGCCCGTAAAGCTAAGTGGGCAACACTTTTCAAAGCATGTGTGGATTATGCCAAAACACACCGCCGCGGTTACACCAACCAGGGTATGATTGTAGACTGGTGCCTCTACGAAGTCAACAACACCCTTTCCATGATAGCCCCTGAACTGGCCTTGCCGAAAGCACAAACATTGAACTACCTATACGAAGCCGTCGGACTTAAACCCTGGCTGGGTAGCGAAACACCCAATGGGCCCGACAAACGCTACGGCAACAATTATTACCAGCTCACCGATAAAGGATTGACCAAAGAACTGGGCTTTGTAGGCGGCTATGGCGAAATAGGATACTGGGCCATGTACATTTATAACGCCACTGCCGAAAGAGGTAAACCCAATTCGGGCGACACAAAGCTGAGAGAGCAGCTACTGAAGATGACGAAAGCCCGTACCTACTTCCGCAACATATCCACAGATGAAGACGGCTATAAAACCATGCGCGCCGAAGCCGTGATCGGTTGGCGCGATCCCTATCCATACCCCGGCTATATCATGTACGGCGAAAAAGGTTCCACAAGAGAGACCACGCCACTGATGGTAACAGCAACCACCTTGGACCCGGAGCTGATAGGATATGCACAACAGATGTTAGCCGATCACCAGTTCTTCAATGTAATAAAAGACAAGATGAACGACAAAGGCACCACATCACTCAAAACATTATTGCGCGTGCCCGATGAATATGAGCTGATAATAAAGCAACCTAAACAAAACCATCAGCTGCCCATGACACCCGGCCAGCCCGACTTCGTATTCACCGATGAAGAAAACGGCGTAGTAGCATTTAAGAACGGTGAAGAAACATTCTATACATCGTTGTACTGGCGCTCCAACTATGCAGTCAACTTCCTGGCAAGAGTCCATTACACCACGCCAACCGTCGACCACATTGCTACAGTATTCGAGGATGTGCAATACACACCATCCGGCATGACCTACAAGCGCCCGCAACGCATCAACCTCGCATTTTCAAACGCGCGCGATTTTTATCCTGGTATCAAATCTGCACACACCGGCGAAGAGTTACCGATTGCCAAAATACCCGACGGCATCAGCTTTAAACCGGGCGATGAAAATGTACACGCCGGCAAAGGCGATTTTTATACACTCCAATACGGCAAATACCTGATTACCCTCAACACCACTACAGATAAGAACTTTACATTGCAGGTGCCTGCAGGATACAAAAAAGTAACAGCCCTGACAGACAACAGGAAAACCGTGACACAAAAACAAATACAGGTAAAACCACGGACAACCGTAGTATTGATATTGGAAAACTAAAGAATATGCAGAAAACACCACTAACGATTACAATACTATTAATGCTGACACTCCATACTTCAGCACAAACATTTGTACATCCCGGGATACTGCATGCAAGATCGTCCCTGGATAGAATAAGAGAAATGGTGAAAGCAAAAAAAGAACCCTGGTTGGGCGCGTTTGAAAAATTGAAAAAATACCCGCAGGCTGCTGCTGATTATAAAATAAAAGGCCCATTTGTACAGGTTTCCCGGGATGCTGAAAAGAAACTCCATAAAGCAGAAGTCGACAGCGATTGCAATGCAGTCTACTACAATGCCATCATGTGGATCGCTACAGGCAATGAAGCCCATGCAAAAAAGGCGGTGGAAATTTTAAACGCCTACGCGTACACTTTGAAAGAGATCATACCACGGGATGCAGAATTGTTGGCGGGGTTGAATGGCTCACAGTTTATCAATGGCGCTGAGATACTGAGGTACACCTACAAGGGCTGGAAAAAGAAGAACATTGAGCAAACAGAAAAGATGTTCCGCGAGGTCTTTTATCCCTGGGCAAAAGACTATGCAGAATTTGCCAATGGCAACTGGGGCAATGCCTGCATCAAAATGGTAATGGCGATCGGTGTATTTTGCAACGACAGCACCGTGTTTCAGCAGGGAGTCACTTACTACCTCCACGGCAAAGGCAATGGTAGCCTGTTGAACTATGTGATCAATGAAGCAGGACAGGGGCAGGAGAGTGGGAGAGATCAGCCACATGCACAACTGGGACTTGGCAACCTCGCTGAGTGTGCCGAAATAGCCTGGAACCAGGGTGTCGATCTATATGGAGCTTATGACAACCGTTTGCTGAAAGGCTACGAGTACACAGCGAAGTATCTTTTGGGAAACGAAGTACCATTTGTGCCATACACAGATAAAACAGGTAAATACAAACACGATAAAATTTCAGACAAAGGCCGCGATGAAATACGTCCGGTATACGAGATCGTGTTGAACCACTACAAAAATCGCAGGCACCTGGCCACAACCTATATCCAACAAATAGTAAATAAGATCCGCCCCGAAGACGCAGGCCCACGGCCCTATGATCAACCAGGCTTTGGCACCTTGCTTTTCACAGAAAAATAAAGAAAGATGATACACATGAATAAGTCGACACTAAGATTATTACTATCAGGTTGTTGCTGCCTCCTTTCATGCACTATGTTGCTGGCGCAGATACCTACTGTCAAAAAGATAAAAGCCCATCCATACCTGTATTTTACAGACGACCGCATACAACAAGCCAAAAGCCGGATGGAGAAAGACACCACCATGCAGGCTGCATGGCGACGGATAAGATCGAATGCCGATGCAGTAGTACAATCAGGTAAAGGTGGAGACATAGGCGAGTTGGGGCTGGCCTATCGCATGACGAAAGATAAAAATTACGCCTTGCAGACAAAGCGGTTGCTGCAGGATATGCTGAAAAGCAAAGCCTGGGACAGGTTAGACGATCGCACCCCGGTATGGAACTCAGCCCTGGGCACAGGACATAAGAACGGCATAGCAGCCACGGCCTTTGATGCCATTTACGATATATTGACACCAGCCGAACGAAAAGAGATGGCCGGCCGCATTGTTGAGCTGGGCATTAAACCATCCATCGATGACTGGATGTCGACAGATAAACGCTTGCACACCCTCAATTCCATGGGACACAATTGGTGGAGCGCATTAGTATTCAACGTAGGCGTGGCATCCCTCGCCGTTATGAACGAAGTACCCGAAGCAAAACAGTGGGCCGCCGATGCAATGGAAGCAGCCGATGAGTGGTTCGCTTTCAACGGCAGTGTGCTGGAAAACAAAGTTTCCAACTTCGATCCCAGAGGAGGCTTTTATGAAAGCATTGGTTATGCCAACTATGGCGTGGGCGAATACCTGATGTTTCGGCTGGCATGGACAAATGCAGTAGAGCCCATCACCCGCACATACGACGACCTGTTGAAGCAAACCATAAACTGGTTCATAGACATGAGCTATCCCCGCAACGGCCAACTCTACTCACTCAACTTCGGAGATGGCAGCTATACCTCCAATGGAGAAAAACCCACCAAGCTGATGATGGCGTTGGGATTCACTGACCCTAATTATGTATGGTACCTGCAACAAACAAAAAAAGGCTCCTTCCGCGAAGACCTTTCAGTAAGCAATCCGATCGGCCTATTATACAACCCTGCTTTACCTGCAGCAGAAGTTAAAGCAGCAAGACCACTATCAGCCTTGTACGACAATATGGGGTGGGCTTCATTGCGTTCCTCCTGGGATAAAGACGCCACACTGCTGGGCATCAAGTCCGGCTTCACCTGGAACCATGCACATGCTGATGCGGGCTCTTTCATGCTATGGCACAAAGGCAAAAAGCTGCTCATCGATGGAGGCAACGTCAACTATGGCAACCCGAAATACAGCAGCTATTCAGTACGCAGCGACGCACACAACGTAATACTCTTCAACGGCAAGGCACAGGAATACCAGGACCAGTATCATGCAGTTAAAACACCTGGCAGCTTACACAACCTGATAGACGCAGGAAGTTTGAAATACATTCTTGCCGATGCAACAGGTCCCACAGCAAGAACCTTTCTGCGCAACTTCAGAAACGTGCTGTGGATAGACAATGTGATACTGATCATTGACGATGTGAAAGCCCATGAAACAGGCCAGTTTGAATGGCTGCTCCATACAGAAGTGGAGGCAAAGAAAAAAGGCATCGACTTTGAAGTCGCCCAAGAAGGAGCCGCTGTGCTGGTGCGTCCCTTGTTTCCTGAGACATTACCCAACGGCTACCCTCATGATTTTCCGGAGAAGATGCGTTGGCAGGAACGCCAGGGAGTAAAAGACCATGATCCCAACAGCACTACAACCTATTACTCCTTCATGCCACCGCAGCAGGCACAACAAACAAAGTTTGTGACAGCCATATTGCTGCTCGACGAAACCAACAAACCACTTGAAAGCAGCGGCCTTGGTCGCGGCATGACCAGCGACAAAGAACAGCGCAGCGGTTTACCTAAAATAGAAAGGCTGGAAGGCAAAGACATGATTGGCGTACGCATCACTAATAATGGCAACGTGACCGATGTGTTCATCAACCTGATGGCCGATGGCAGGATCATGCACCGCAATAGCCACAACGTGATAGAAGGGTGGGAGACCGATGCCTACATTCTCTCATTCACTTACCCCGTAGGCAAAGATGCCGCACAGTTTAGCCGCCTGTTTGTAGCAAACGGCAGCTACGTCCGCAAGCCTGCCAATGAGGTGTTGAGTACGTTATCGAAAGTATTTATGAACGCCGAAGTTAATAACCACAATGCAGAAGTGCTATTGCAAGGCCAGCCTGTTATGAAAGTGCAGTTGAAACTGCCACAGCGCATATCAGCCTGGCAGGTAAACCATTCGCCAGCACAGATAACAACCGGCAGCAATAGCGCATCGGTAATACGCTTGCAGCAGAAATAAAGAAACTAAAGTACCATACAAAAGCAAAAAGCCCTGAAATGAAGTGCCCCCAAAAAGTTAGACACTTATGGGGGCATTTTTTATGGATAAAC